>NZ_CP060489.1:0-2014304 GCF_014334035.1 Streptococcus sp. NSJ-72 | reverse complement strand
AAAACCCCTCCTTTCTTGCTAATAAATTCTTCGTTGTATTTAATTACCCATAGAAGTTATTTTAACATAAAACGCAAAAGTTTTCCACAATCTGTGGAAATGAATTCACATTGTTCTTTGAAGTTTTCCACAGATTGTGAGTAAAGCGGTTTTTCTGTGATTTATTAAGGTTTTTTTATAAAATAAGAGTGGATAACTCTGTGACTTGAAAGAATAAAAATAACAGCCTTATTTAAAGCTATCAATAATTCTTTGATATTCTTCTTGACTTGAAAAGTGAATACAGATTTTTCCAGATTGCGATTGCTTAGAAAATTGGAGTGAGATTTCTGTACCGAATATCTTTTTTAATCTGTTTTCTTCTTCTTTGAGAAAAAGTTGGTACTTGTTTTTTGCTGAAGTCTTTTTTTGATGTGGATGCAATTGTTTTTCTAGCTGTCGAACTGAAAGTTCTTGAGATAGGATTTTAGTGAACCACTGATTTTGCTCTTTTTCTGATAAGTTGATAAGTAAACGAGCATGTCCTTGAGAAATTCTTCCTTCTTTTATCGCTTCCATAATATTAAGAGGTAAGTTTAATAAACGGACAGAATTTGTAATATAAGGACGTGATTTTCCCATTGTTTGAGCGATTTCTTTGTGTGTCAACCCTTTGTCAATTAAATATTGATAAGATTGTGCTTCTTCTATAGGATTTAAGTCTTCTCGTTGTAAATTTTCAATAATGGCTTGCTTCATCATTTCATCATCTGTTACTTCTTTTATAATAGCTGGTATATTAGTTAAGCCTGCTAATTTAGCAGCTCTAAAACGCCTTTCACCAGCTAATAATTCATAACCAATTATTGGAGATTTTCGTACAATGATGGGCTGAATAATCCCATGTTCTTTTATAGAATTAGCAAGTTCAGCAATTTTTTCTTCTGAAAATTCTTTTCTTGGTTGATAAGGATTTGTTTGGATGTCATTGAGTGTAATATATTGATATTTTTCCATGTTTATATAGAATAACACACCTTTACAATTCTGTAAAGATGTGTTAATAAAGTGTCAATTATTTGAATCTAAATCTTTTGTAGATTTTGTCAGCTTAATAGTAGTTGTTGTTTCTTTTCCATTACGATAAAATGTAATTTTTATATCATCACCAATTGAATGTTTGTATAAAGCAGATTGTAAATCACTTACTGAGGAAATGTCTTTGCCATCTACTTTTGTAATAACATCATATTTTTGAAGCTTTCCTGCTGCAGGCATCCCAGCTTGAGCTGAACGTACAACAACCCCACTAGTTACTTTGGATGGGAGTTTTAAGCGTGATAAATCTGAATTAGACAGATTAGTGATGTCGATCATTTGGATTCCTAGAGCTGGTCGTGTAACAGTTCCGTTTGCTTCTAATTGATTGATAATATTAATAACATCATTAGATGGAATGGCAAAACCTAATCCCTCAACAGAAGTTCCACCGTTGCTAGCAATTTTACTTGAAGTAATACCAATTACTTGTCCTTGGATATTTACAAGTGGACCACCAGAATTCCCTGGATTGATAGCTGTATCAGTTTGGATAGCTTGTGTTGAAATAGTTTGACCGCTTTCAGATTTTAAAGACACATTACGATTTAAGCTAGAAATAATTCCTTGTGTCACAGTATTAGCATAATTTGATCCGAGTGGACTTCCAATCGCAATAGCTGTTTCACCAACAGTTAATTTACTAGAATCTCCAAACTCAGCAACTGTTTTTACTTTATCAGCACTAATACGAACAACAGAGATATCAGAATAAGTATCTGAACCTATAATTTCTCCAGGAACTTTATTCCCATCAGCCAAACGAATATCAACTTTTTTAGCACCATTAATAACATGGGTATTGGTCACTAAGTAGGCGTATTTTCCGTCTTTTTTATAAATAACCCCAGATCCTTCACTAGCCACTTGTTGAGAATTATCGTTATTAGTATTTGAATCATCATTTCCAAAAACACTATTTTGAGAATTATTATTAGCATAGGTAATAACAGATACAACTGCATCCTTTACTTTGCTTACAGCTTGTGTTGTAGAATTTGTATTTTTATAAGCAGTAGTAACTTTGTTAACCTTAGTTGTTGTAGAACTATTTGTTGATAATTTTGATGAGGTTAAGTTTCCAAATAAACCACCAATAAAACCTATAGCTAAGACCATGAAAAGCCATAATAATTTTTTTGTAAAATTTGAAGAATTTTTCATATCTTCCTCCTAGTTATTTCAATTACTGAAAGTATAAATAATTTATCTTAATTATAACTTAAATGTTTAACCTTATCCACAAATTGTGGATAACTTTCAAAATCTGTGACTTTCTTAGTAATTTATAAGGTTTTTGAAAGAAAATTTAAAGTTTTATCTTGTGAATAAGATGTGAAATAACTGTGGATATGATAGAATAGAAATATGAAAATAAAACTTGTAACTGTTGGAAAATTAAAAGAAAAATATCTTAAAGATGGGATTGCAGAGTATGCAAAACGCTTAAAACATTTTACTAAATTTGAGTTGATTGAACTTTCAGATGAAAAAACACCTGATAAAGCAAGTTACTTAGAAAATCAAAAAATTCTGGAGAAAGAAGGGAATCGTATTTTATCGAAAATAACTGATAAGGAATTTGTGATTGCTTTAGCTATTGAAGGTCAACAATTTCCGTCAGAAGAATTTAGTAAGATATTGAGTGATATAACCATTCGTGGAATTTCAAATATTACTTTTGTGATTGGAGGAAGCCTTGGCTTAGCTAATACTGTTAAAAAAAGAGCTAATTTATTGATGAGTTTTGGAAAATTGACTCTTCCTCATCAATTGATGCGATTAGTTTTAGTAGAACAAATTTATCGAGCATTTATGATTCAACAAGGAAGTCCTTATCATAAGTAATCTTGACGTTGTGGACTTTTTTTGTTAAAATGATAAAGCATTGGTCTCATAGCTCAGCTGGATAGAGCATTCGCCTTCTAAGCGAACGGTCGCAGGTTCGAATCCTGCTGGGATCATATAAGTTTAAAGGCACGAGAGAAGCGTGCCTTTTTCTATATCTGTGTAAAAAGTCTTTTGAGATGTAAAAATGTGTTTTTTGGAGATTTTTTCAATTTGGTTTTAAAAATTTTGTATAATTACTTTGTAAGATTTCTTACAAAAAACAAACATTAAGGAGAATTTATGAAAAAATTTTTTAGCAAAAAGGAAATAACTAAAGTGGAAGTTGAATCATTTAAAGAACTTACTGATGAACAGTTAAATAAAATTGTTGGTGGAGATAGTCGAATAAGAATGGGATTTGATTTTTCTAAACTTTTTGGTAAATAAATATTTAGGAGTAAGTATAGTGAAAATAGAATTTATACACTGGATTATATTCTCAATTATAGAAGCTGTTTCTGTTGTATATTGTTATAAGAAAATAAGTAGAGTGAATAAAGTGAATATTCACTTTACTTTATTATGTTTAGGAATTGTATTTTTGACTGATTTTACTACAATAATACATTATTCGGTTAGATATATAATGTTTTTTATTCAACCATTATTTTTTTATTTATACTTTGTTAAAGTAAAAAAAGTTAAAAAACATTCGTCTTTATTTTTAGCACTATTTTTATCTTTAGCTGTATCAGGTTCTGAAACCTTCTTTTCAGTCATTATTTCTTCTGTCACAGGTGATGAGTTTGTTGATAGATACTGGGGATTGTTCTATATTTTTATCAATATTATTTCTTTAATTTTTATTTTAAAAACTATTGATTATTTTAAGTTTAATTTTAAATATTTTAAAAAGGTTGATTTCAAAGATAAGATTGTACAATTAAATTTTTATCTATTATTTATTCATCTTTTATTAAATGTATCGCATTGGCTTAGTAACATGAAAAATTTAAATAGTTTTTCTAGTATGATTGCTACAATTTGCTTTTTAATGTTTATGTCAATTTTATTCTACTTACAATCTATTCGCGAAAAATATGAAAAAGAAGAACAAATTAAGCAAAAAGAACAGGAACAACTGCAATTACAAAAATATACAGATGAAATTGTTAATCTGTATAATGAAATTCGAGGTTTTCGTCATGATTATGGTGGGATGTTGGCAAGTTTTCAATCAGCTATTCATACAGGTGATATAAAAGAAGTGGAGCGAATCTATCAGGAGGTTCTCGTAAATGCTAATTTACAGCTTCGTTCTGATAAATATACGTATTTTGATTTAAATAATGTTGGAGATTCAGCACTTAGAAGTGTTATGACGCAAACATTATTTAAGGCACGAGATTACAATATAGAATTAACATTTGAAGTAAAAGATTTTGTTAAACCTTTGCCAATTAAATTGTTAGATTTAGTTAGAATGACAAGTGTCCTTTTAAATAATGCAATAGAGGGAGCGGCAGAAAGTTATCAAAAAACGATGAATGTTTCTTTAGTAGATCTGGATACAGAAACGATCTTAGTTATTCAAAATTCACGTAAGAAAAGACCTCTAGATTTGGAAGAAATTTACCAAACTGATTTTTCAACAAAGGGTGTGGGACGCGGTTTAGGTTTAAGTAATATTAAAGAAATTATTAATAACTATGAAGGAATTATTCTGGATACTAAAATCGAAGATGAATATTTTATACAAGCAATGAGAGTAAGGAAAGAAGGTCTATAATGAAAGTACTAATATTAGAAGATGAAATTACACATCAAGTTAGAATGGAAACAA
The DNA here is from genome assembly GCF_014334035.1 of Streptococcus sp. NSJ-72. NCBI lineage: Bacteria > Bacillati > Bacillota > Bacilli > Lactobacillales > Streptococcaceae > Streptococcus > Streptococcus sp. NSJ-72. The sequence continues at coordinate 2,009,554 of NZ_CP060489.1, read as the reverse complement.
CATTGGCAGAAATAGCTAAGGAAATGGGGATTCCGATAAAAGTTAAAATAACTGGAAAAGTAAGAGAATTTAAAGAATATATTGAAAACGATGAAGTAAATCAATTATATTTTTTAGATATTGATATTAAAGGTGAAGAAACAAAAGGGTTAGAAATAGCCAAATTTATACGGCATCACAATCCTTATGCCATTATTGTTTTTGTTACAACAAAATCAGAATTTGCTACTATGACGTTTAAATATAAAGTATCTGCATTGGATTTTGTTGATAAAAATTTGAATGATGCTGCTTTTAAAAAACATATAAAAGACAGTATTGAATATACAAAAGCAACGTTGATTGAAAATAAAGATATGGTTGATTATTTTGAATATAGTTTCCGTGGTGGCGAAGTTAGAATGCCTTTTAATGATATTTTATATATTGAAACGACAGGTTCTTCTCATAAATTAAGAATTGTTGGTAAAAACTTTTTTAAAGAATTTTATGGTACGATTGCAGATATTCAGGAAAAAGACGAGAAAACACAGCGCTTCTTTTCACCTCATAAATCTTATCTAGTTAATATTGGGAATATTAAAGGTTATGACAAAAAAACGAGAGAAATTATTTTTTATGAAGATCACCGTTGTCCGATTACTCGAATGAAAATTGGAAAGTTGAAATCTATTTTAGAGGAGTCAAAAGGATGAATAAAAACTAAATTTTTAAATAAAAACTATTGACAAAGTTTTCCAAACTGGTATAATAGTATATGTTCTGTGAAAGAGCATATATGGTCCGTTGGTCAAGGGGTTAAGACACCGCCTTTTCACGGCGGTAACACGGGTTCGAATCCCGTACGGACTATATTATCCGGCATAGCTCAGTTGGTAGTAGCGCATGACTGTTAATCATGATGTCGTAGGTTCGAGTCCTACTGCCGGAGCTACGAAGCATTCATAAAGGATGCTTTTTTATATTAGTAATATATAATAAAACCCAAACTGTCTTTTTGTTCAGTTTGGGTTTTTAATTATAACAATTTTTTCTTTCGTATCTTATTATAAATAATAAAGAATGAAATTCCAGATAAAAATGCTATACTACCTTCTTTTAGGCCATTCGGGATAAATGTCAATTTAATTTTTCCCTCTCCTTTTTTTACATTAACCTTCATAAAGCCATTCTGTGCTCTTGAAATTTTGATTGTTTTCCCATTTTGCGTTGCAGACCAACCTTTATCATAAGGAATGGTGAAGAATAAAGAACTATTTCGTTGAGCTTGATAATATGCTGTTATTGTATTATATTTTGTTGTTACTGATACTTTTTGTTGTTGAATCTTGTTTATTGCTTGTTGAAAACGATTTGTATCAAGAGTATAAAATTCAGGACTATCAAACGAAACTTTTGAATTATCTGGAAAAGTTACTTTTACAGTTATGGTTTGCTTTTGATTAAAGTATCCAAGATTAAAAAAAGGAAAGACATTATTAGTACCATAATGCATTTTTTGATTGTTGTTTACAGTTATATCAACTGATTTTTTGTTGTCATTTGAGAAAGTTAAGTTTGGTAAAGTTAAATAAACTTGACTATTTGCTGGAACTTCTAAAGTATAAGAGACACTGGCAAAAGAATCATGACCATTTTTATCTACTTCTGCAACTATTCTATTTCCAACCTGTTTAACATTATGATTACTTGTAGGAGTTAATCGGTGATAGTATTTTAAATTTAATCCAGAAAGTTGATTGAGAAAACGAGTTTGATTATCTAACGTTAAATGATTAAACTTTACATCTTTGTAAATTGAATTTGTTAGAAATGCTAGTGAATTAGCATTTCTATTTTCATAGAGTGTTAAATTATCTTTAGTCTTAATAGACGAAAAACCATATTTCTGAGGATTATTTGTTGAAATATTATATTTTACTCCTAATAAGCTATCCATAATAATACTATTATTTTGATAACGTAAATTTAAATTCGTTCCAGATGATTTGAAACCGAGTTTATCAAGAATAGAACTAGCTGCAGTATTACGAACAGAAGAAAATTGAGAGATACCATTATAATTGTACTTCATGCTGTCATTTCCAGTTTGAATAGACAATTTTTCGGTTCTAAAGAAATTTAAGTTTTTCTTTTTACTATATTTAACGAGTGAATCAATAGATGTTAAATCTTGTTCATAAGCATTCCTACTTGCAAAGATCCATTCCTTTGCAATTCCTTCCATTTGATAAAAGCTATTTAAACTAAGTTCAAAACAAACAAATAATAAAGTAGAAACTGTAAATATTTTAGAAGGGATATATTTTTTTGTATAAGCCCAAAAAATTAAAAGATAGGCGACTAAAAACTCTAATGTTAAGATAAAATTAACGGAACCTAAAAATTTGTAATGTTTCTTAAAAATAAAAGTAGAAATAAACCCAAATCCTAAGATAGAAAAACTAACTAGAATATTTGTTAGTTTAAATTCCTTTAGACGTTCTAAACTTTCTGCAGCTAAGAAGATAATGACAATGGAAAATGTCCAAGAATAACGATGTAGAAACATATTTGGCGCATGCATACCTTGCCAAAATAAATCTAACGGTTGTAAAGAAAAGCTAGCTACTAAAATTGTAATTAAAAGAAAATAAGCAAGTTTCACGTGAAACTTAATAGATCGTAATGTAAAAAATAGAACTGCTAACAATAATGGAATGAGACCAACATAAATCATAGGAATAGAGCCATATTTAGTTGTGTCAAAAGCTCCAATGAAGTTTTTGGCAAAAATATCTAAATACCAACTTTTTTCAGTCAGTAAGGTTGTCACTTTTGTTAATTTTTCACCATGAGTTTTTAAGTCTAGAAAAGTTGGTAAAATCATGATAAGACTCGTTATCCCAGCTAAAATTGATACAATTGTAAAGTCCAGGAAAGATTTAATCCTAGTTTTAAAATCCCATGAAATTTGAACAATATACCATAGAATAAGAAAGAGAACCATCATGTATCCAAAATAATAATTTTGAATGAAAAGAATTGACAGAGATGTAAAGTAAAGAACATAACCTTTTTGGAGTATCAAATAATGTAAACCAAGTAAAATAAGCGGAATAATGATGAAAACATCTAACCAAGTTTTTATTTCAAGTTGACTAACTGCAAAACTCATTAAAGAATAGGATGTTGACAGTATTAAAATATAATAAGGACAAATTTTTTTGAATATATTTTTAATGCTTATGAAACAAGTCAATCCCATCGAACCAAACTTTATCAGAGTAAATAAATATACTGCATCTGGCATATTTTTTAAATTGAAAAAGTAAACTAAAGGTGATAAAAAACTTCCAAGATAATAGCTAGATAAAGCATAAAAATTTAATCCAAGTCCACTTGTAAACGTGTAAAAAATACTGTCTGTACCATGCAAAATATTTCTTAAAGTAACATCGAAAATGACATACTGATGAAAACCATCTCCCAAAAGTGGAGAAGTGTCACTTTTCCAATAAATTCCATTTATAAAATAAGTTAAAAACAGGATAAAAAATGGGATAAAAAACGCAAATAGATAATAAGGTTTAAGAAGTTTTTTGATTTTTTTCATAGGTTATTATAAATAATAAAATGCTAAAAATTAAGGAACTGAATCTTTTATCAGCTCCTACTGTCGAAAAGGTTTAATCTTTCCAAAGGTTCTTGACTTTTTCTTGTACTTCTTGATTTTCTAAAAATTCATCATAAGTTTCGTCAATACGATCAATGACACCATTTTTAGAAAGAACAATAATGTGATTAGCAAGTGTCTGGATAAATTCATGATCATGACTAGCAAAAATAATAGATTCTTTAAAGTTTTTCAGACCGTCATTTAGGCTAGAAATAGATTCTAAGTCTAAGTGGTTGGTTGGATCATCTAATATCAAAACGTTTGATTTGAGAAGCATGAGTTTTGACAGCATGACACGAACCTTTTCCCCACCTGACAAAACATTGACAGGTTTGTTAACTTCATCACCAGAGAAAAGCATACGCCCTAAGAACCCTCGAAGGAAAGTATTGTCATCATCTTCTTTACTTGCAAATTGACGGAGCCAGTCAAGAATAGATTCCCCACTAGCAAAGTCTTTGCTGGTGTCTTTTGGTAGATAAGATTGACTAGTTGTAACGCCCCACTTTACAGTTCCTTTATAGTCAATATCTCCTATAATAGCTCGAATCAAAGCAGTTGTTTGAAGGTCGTTTTGTCCAATCAAGGCTGTCTTATCTCCAGGACGCAGAATGAAGCTGATATTATTAAGAATAATATCGCCGTCAATCTTGACAGAAAGATTTTCGACTGTCAAGAGGTCGTTTCCGATTTCACGTTCTGCTTTGAAGTTAATAAATGGATATTTACGGCTTGATGGGACAATTTCTTCCAATTCAATTTTGTCAAGCATTTTTTTACGAGAAGTTGCTTGCTTAGATTTTGAAGCATTAGCAGAGAAGCGAGCAACGAATTCTTGCAGTTGCTTGATTTTTTCCTCAGCTTTAGCATTGCGGTCTGCTAAGAGTTTAGCAGCTAATTCACTAGATTCTTTCCAGAAGTCATAATTACCAACATAAAGTTTGATTTTACCGAAGTCTAAATCAGCCATATGGGTACATACTTTATTAAGGAAGTGACGATCGTGAGATACAACAATAACGGTGTTTTCAAAATCAATCAAAAAATCTTCTAGCCAAGAGATGGATTGGATATCAAGACCGTTTGTTGGTTCATCTAGTAACAGAACGTCTGGTTTACCAAATAGAGCTTTAGCAAGAAGAACTTTTACTTTATCTCCATTTGATAATTCGTTCATATTTTGGTAGTGGAGGGTTTCAGGAATATGAAGATTTTGTAGCAATTGAGAAGCTTCGGTTTCGGCTTCCCAGCCACCTAATTCAGCAAATTCACCTTCTAATTCAGCTGCTCGGACACCATCTTCATCAGAAAAATCAGGTTTCATATAAATGGTATCTTTTTCTTTCATAATATTATAAAGATGCTCATTCCCCATGATAACTACGTCAATAACTCGATTTTCTTCATAGTCAAAATGATTTTGTCGAAGGACTGAGAGACGTTCATCTGGTCCGAGTGAGATATTTCCAGTAGTTGGTTCGATATCGCCAGCTAAGATTTTTAAAAAAGTTGATTTTCCTGCACCATTAGCACCGATTAAACCATAAGTATTTCCTTTTGTAAATTTGATATTTACATCATCAAATAATTTTCGATCACTAAATCGTAGTGAGACATCCGATACTGTAAGCAATATTTTTCTCCTAACTCTGTAATTAGTTTCATTTTACTAGAAAATTTGACTTTTTTCAAATGATTCAGGGATAAAATATTACATTTTAGAATATAGAGAAGTAAGAAAAAATAAATAGATTTATAATAAATTTATAAATTTTTAGGAGGAAAAAATGAAAATTTTATTAATAAATGGTTATCAAAAGCATGATTTCTGTAAAGGAGAATTAAATTTTAGTTTGTATAATGTTATGTTGGAAAATTTACGACACAAACATGATATTCAGTTATCGTCAGTTGAGGACTACAACGTAATAAACGAAAGAAATAAATTTTTGTGGGCAGATTTGATTATTTTTCAATTTCCTATTTATTGGTTTAATGTGCCTGGAAAGTTAAAGCTGTATATGGATGAAGTTTTTGAATATGGTCAATTTTATTCGTTTGCAGATACTTATGGTCAAGGTGGTTTAATGAAAAACAAGGAGTACATCTTATCCACAACTTGGAATGCACCAGAAGAAGCGTTTAATAATCCGACTACATTTTTTGATGGAAAAGATGTTGATGATATTTTGATTTCATTTCATAAGACCATGGAATTTTGTGGTTTAAAGAAAAGAAAAACACTATCTTTCCATAATGTTGTAAAAAATCCTCAATTTGAATCTTACAAACAAACAGTGGAAGATTATTTTTTAAAAGAATTGTAAATATGATGTAAAGGAATAGTAAAGTGTTAGTTGTTTTTAATTTTAAAAATCAGATGTCAATCAAGCAACAATTAGAATTGTTAGAGAAGTTCAATCAACCAATAAACAAGCAGCATCAATTGATTATAGCTCCTATTATACCAAATTATGATGAGTATCATTTTGACATCGCAGTTCAAAATTTGTCAATTAAAGGAAGAAATGTAGGTGATTTATCACCTAAACATTTAAAACATTACAATATAAACTATGCTTTTGTAGGCCATTTAGAAAGGCAAAAGTGTTTAAATGAAACAACAAGAATTATTCGATCAAAGCTTGACAATGCTTTACAGAAAGATATTGTCCCTATTATTTGTGTAGGAAATCATGAAAATCCTATTTTTGAATGCGCAACATATTTAGATGGTTTGAATCTTCAGGATAAACATATTATCATAGCTTATGAAATATTAAGTGCAACATTAAAAGGAAAAAAGGATTATTCATTTACAAAAGTTGAAGAAAGTTTCCAAGATTTAAAAGATTATTTAGATAATTCAAGTGTAAAGCTTGGGTTTACATATCAGTTGATTTTTGGTGGTGGTGTAAACTGTAAAGATATTGAACAGATTTTAACCATTGGATTTGATGGTATTCTTATCGGAGATAGGATTGAAAGTTTGGTTGAAACACACCAATACTTACTAAAAGATACTCTTGTATTGATGTAAAAAACAAGGAGAAGAAAAAATGAAATCAATTTTAGTAACAGGTGGAGCTGGATATATTGGCTCTCATACTGTAAAGGCACTTTTAGATGCTGATTATGATGTGCATGTTTTGGATAATCTAGCATCAGGTGTCAGGGATGCGGTGGATGTAAGAGCGCACTTTAAAGAACTGGATGTTTATGATGAGCTGGCATTAAAAGATTATTTACAATCTCATAAAATTGATGCTGTATTGCACTGTGCAGGGGAAATAGTTGTTAGTGAAAGTATTGAAAATCCTAGTAAATATTTTGCGGCTAACGTAGCAGGCATGAACCATGTTTTAAAAGTATTATCAGAAGTAGGCATCAATAAGATGATTTTTTCATCAACGGCTTCAGTTTATGGAAATAATTGTATGGATAAACCAGCAAATGAGGATACGCTATTAAATCCAGTAAATCCTTATGCAGAGACAAAACTGATGGGAGAACGTATGATTTATTGGATGGCCAATCGTTATAATTGGAAATATGTTATTTTTCGTTATTTTAATGTTGCTGGTGCTGCTATGGATGCTTCAAATGGTTTGAGAGTTAAAAATCCGACACATATCATCCCTAATATTAATAAAACGGCTCTGGGACAAAATGATGCTTTAAAAATTTTTGGCGATGATTATGAAACGAGAGATGGTTCATGCATCCGTGATTATATTCATGTTTTAGATTTAGCTCAGGCACATGTAAAGGGACTTGACTATTTGTTTACAGATTCGTCAACGTCACAGATATTCAATCTAGGAACTGAACATGGTTACACTGTCAAGGAGATATACAATACTGTAGAGCAAATTTTACAGAAAAAAATTCCTCATGAAATTGTCGCACGTCGTGTCGGTGATCCAGCAAGTGTGTTAGCAGATACTGCTAAAGTAAGAGAATTTTTAAATTGGCAAGCCTGTTATTCTTTGAAAGATATTATATTATCTGATTATAATTGGCGTGTGAAAGCTGGCAATTCCATTGTCGAATAATTTTTAGAAGTGTAGAAATAGTTTCTACACTTTTTTCTTGAAAATGGTATAATATTATCAAGAAAATTCAAGGAGAATGTGATGTCAAAACCTATTATTTTAACAGGAGATCGTCCAACAGGGAAGTTACATATTGGTCATTATGTAGGAAGTTTGCGAAATCGTGTTTTATTGCAGGATGAAGGGAAATATGAATTATTTGTATTTTTAGCTGATCAACAAGCTTTGACGGATCACGCTAAGGATCCTAAGACAATTGTGGAGTCAATCGGGAATGTGGCATTAGACTATTTAGCTGCTGGCTTAGATCCTGAAAAGACAACTATTTTTATTCAAAGTCAAATCCCAGAGTTGTCAGAACTGTCAATGTATTATATGAATCTGGTATCACTAGCTCGTTTAGAACGTAACCCAACTGTCAAGTCAGAGATTGCTCAAAAAGGATTTGGTGAAAGTATCCCGACTGGTTTTTTAGTTTATCCAATTGCACAAGCAGCAGATATCACTGCTTTTAAAGCAAATTATGTTCCAGTAGGTAATGATCAAAAACCAATGATTGAACAGACTCGTGAAATTGTGCGTTCTTTTAATCATACTTATAGTTGTGATGTCTTGGTAGAGCCTGAAGGCATTTATCCTCAAAATGAAGCTGCAGGGCGTTTACCAGGGCTTGACGGGAATGCAAAAATGTCTAAATCTTTAAATAATGGTATCTATTTATCTGATGATATGGATACTCTACAAAAGAAAGTGATGAGCATGTATACGGATCCTGACCATATCAAGATTGAAGATCCTGGTAAAATTGACGGTAATATGGTTTTTCATTATTTAGATGTATTTGGTCGTCCAGAAGATATGCGAGAAATTACAATAATGAAAGAACACTATCAACAAGGTGGACTGGGAGACGTGAAAACAAAACGCTATTTATTAGAAATTTTAGAGCGTGAATTAGGTCCAATTCGTGAACGTCGTGTTGAATTTTCAAAAGATATGGGAGAAGTCTATACTATGTTACAAAAAGGTAGTGATAGAGCACGGCAAGTAGCTAGTCAAACACTTTTTGAGGTAAAGTCTGCTATGGGAATTAACTATTTTCAATAAAAATGAGCAAAACTATCACCTAACGTGATGGTTTTTACTTTTTACTAAAATAGAGATTGACAAATACAGATAGAATGGTATCATATTAACAATAAATACGAGCTATGCTCAATAAATAAAGAAAAGAGGAATTTGTGGATGTCTAACTGGGACGTTAAATTTTTGAAAAAAGGTTTTACTTTTGATGATGTATTACTCATTCCTGCTGAGAGTCATGTTTTGCCAAATGATGCTAATTTACAAACAAAATTGGCTCAAAATTTGACACTCAATATTCCAATTATCACTGCAGCAATGGATACTGTTACAGAAAGTAAAATGGCCATTGCTATTGCTCGTGCTGGAGGTCTTGGTGTTATTCACAAAAATATGTCTATTGAGCAACAAGCAGATGAAGTTCGGAAAGTTAAACGTTCGGAAAATGGAGTTATCATTGATCCATTCTTCTTGACTCCGACTCATACGGTATCAGATGCAGAAGAATTGATGGAGCGTTATCGTATCAGTGGAGTTCCTGTTGTTGAAACTCTTGAAAATAGGAAGCTAGTTGGGATTATTACAAATCGTGATATGAGATTTATTATGGATTATAATCAACCTATCTCTGCGCATATGACGAGTAAAAATCTTGTGACAGCTCCTGTTGGAACAGATCTTGAAACGGCAGAACGGATACTTCATGAACATCGCATTGAAAAATTGCCGTTGGTTGATGACTATGGTCGTTTGTCCGGTTTGATTACAATTAAAGATATTGAAAAAGTAATTGAATTTCCAAATGCAGCCAAAGATGAGTATGGTCGTCTTTTGGTTGCTGGTGCAGTAGGAGTTACTTCTGATACATTTGAGCGTGCAGAAGCTTTATTTGAAGCAGGGGCAGATGCCATTGTCATTGATACAGCACACGGACATTCAGCGGGAGTACTTCGGAAAATTGCTGAGATTCGTGCACATTTTCCAGAACGAACGTTGATTGCAGGAAATATTGCCACTGCAGAAGGTGCGCGTGCGTTATACGATGCTGGAGTTGATGTTGTGAAAGTTGGAATTGGTCCAGGTTCAATTTGTACCACTCGTGTCATTGCTGGAGTTGGTGTACCTCAAGTGACTGCGATTTATGATGCTGCACAAGTTGCCCGTGAATACGGGAAAACAATTATCGCAGACGGTGGCATCAAATATTCTGGAGATATTGTAAAAGCTCTGGCTGCGGGAGGTAATGCAGTCATGCTTGGTTCAATGTTTGCTGGCACAGACGAAGCACCAGGTGAAACGGAAATTTTCCAAGGTCGTAAGTTCAAAACTTATCGTGGAATGGGTTCCATTGCTGCTATGAAGAAAGGCTCAAGTGATCGTTATTTCCAAGGTTCTGTCAATGAGGCAAATAAGTTAGTTCCAGAAGGAATTGAAGGTCGTGTAGCTTATAAAGGCGCAGCAGCAGATATCGTTTTCCAAATGATTGGGGGGGTTCGTTCTGGTATGGGCTACTGTGGAGCAGCTAATCTTCAAGAACTACATGATAAAGCACAATTTATCGAAATGAGCGGAGCTGGTTTGAAAGAAAGTCACCCTCATGATGTTCAAATAACGAATGAAGCTCCAAACTATTCTGTTCAATAAAATTATAAAAGCTCTGCACTATATGATGTAGAGCTTTTATAATTAACTAAGTTGACATCGTTGTAAATTTTAATAACATACACTTTACATGTTTTTTTTTGTTAAATTTCCTTCGTGAATTGAGAAAATTTTAATATCAGAAGGCATGTTTTGTAAATGTTCTAGAGTTGTTGTGGTGATAAATGTTTGGATATTTTGGGAAATAGATTCAAGTAGATTAAGTTGACGGTTATTGTCAAGTTCACTCATGACATCGTCAAGTAGAAGAATTGGTTTTTCTTTAGTAACAGTTTCCATAAGCTCAATTTCTGCCAATTTGAGAGATAAGACTACGCTTCGATGTTGTCCTTGACTACCAAAATTAGCATTCATATCATTGATATAAAAAGCAATATCATCTCGATGGGGACCAACTCCAGTAGTTTTTTTAAATAAATCTCTGCTACGACTTTGTTTTAATGCAATTCGAAAAGCTTCTTCTAGTTTATTGAAATCTGAAAGTCGAATAGAAGAGCAGTATTTAATAGTTAAATTTTCTAAATTATTTGAGAGTTCCAAATGTTTTTGCTGACCAAAGTATTCTAATTTTTTGAGAAATTCTATTCGATGCTGCATAATGCGGCAACCAAACTCTACTAACTGATCATCCAAGACAGTTAAAAAAGTCTCATCTATTGTTTTTGCTGTCTTTAAATAAGTATTTCTCTGTTTTAGAACATGATGATAATGTGATAAATCAGATAAATAAATTGGTTTAATTTGCCCCAACTCTATATCAACAAATTTGCGTCTAAGGGCTGGAGCTCCTTTAATCAATTGTAAATCTTCTGGAGCAAACAAAACAATATTCATATTTCCAATGTAATCTGATAATTTGCTTTGTTTTAGATGATTAACCTTTGTAATTCTTCCTTTTGGTGTCAAGTCAATCTCTAAAGAAATCTTTCCAGTTTGCTTGACAAGTTGTCCAGATACTTTTAAGGTGTCTTTAGAAAAATAAATTAAATCTTTATCTGAACGAGTTCGATGACTCCGTGTCAATGCAAGAAAATAGATAGCTTCTAAAATATTTGTTTTTCCTTGAGCATTTTGACCTAGAAAAATGTTGAGTCCAGGATGAAAGTCTATTTCAGTTAGCTCGTAATTGCGAAAATGTTGAATTTGTAAGTTTTTTAACCACATATTTAAATACCTGGGAAGCGGATAGGAGCTTTTTTATTAGATTTATTGGCTTTTTGATTTACTGTTGCTGGTTTACTTTTTTTGATACTTTTGTTCATTTCTTTTACAAGAGCACCGACTCGTCTTTTTTCTAAAAGCTCTTTTTCGTGCTCAATTCTTTCCTCCTCATTTGGTGCAGTCAATAGTATTTCTAATTTTTGATTTGGAAGAGTGATGATATCGCCAATACGAATTTTCTTTCCGCGACGAGTTTCGAGATCTCCATTAAAATAAACTTGATTTTCTTGAAGAAAACTTTTAATAGCACCACCACTTTGAATGATTCCAACTTCTTTTAATAATGCTTGTAAAGTAATATATTCATCAAATAATTTGTATTTCATAATTCACCTCAATCTTTGTCATTATATCATAATTGGGTGAAAAGATGATATTAAAATTATTCAAACGTATCATGAAGAAAACGTTTTAAGATGAAAGAATAATACTTGAATGAGAAATTAAGCACTGTTTCGTGATATAATAGAGGTCAATAAAAAAAGAAGATGAGGGACGATATGGAGTTGGTTTCTGGAGTAGATCTCCATTTTATAACATCCAAAAAATTTAAAACCAATCGAATAAAAATAAGATTTTCAGCTCCAATGTCTATGGATACGATAGCGGGACGCGTACTGGCTGCAAATATGCTCGAAACAGCTAACGAAATTTATCCCACGTCACAGATCTTTCGTGAGCGATTAGCAAATCTTTATGGTGCGAACTTTTCAACAAGACTATCACGAAGAGGACTCATTCATTATGTAGATTTAGATATTTCCTTTGTTAGTGATGCATTTTTAAGTCGTAAAAATACATTAACAGGAGAGATACTTAATTTTTTAAAAGATAGCTTGTTAAAACCTTTAGTAGATGGAAGGGCTTTTAATCGAACTGTTTTTGAAGTTGAAAAGAAGAATGTACTTAACGATTTAAAAGCTGAAATTGAGGATCACTTTTATCACGCTCATCAAGAACTGAATAAATTATTTTATACAAAGCAAGACATGCAAATTCCTCATTTTGCCACATTAGATTTGGTTGAAAAAGAAACTCCAAAAAGTAGCTTTGCAGTTTTTCAAGACATGCTTCAAAATGATAAGATTGACATATTTTTTATAGGTGATTTTAATGAGATTGAAGTCTATGAACATTTAAAGATGTTTGGTTTACACCCTCGTCAACCTGAGTTACACTTACATTATCATCAAGAATTTTCGAATGTTTTAAAAGAGGGATTGAAACAAAATGATGCTCATCAATCCATTATTGAATTAGGATATCATTTTTCAGTTCAATATGGAGATAGGAATCATATCCCTCTTGTTGTATTGAATGGACTTTTAGGTGGTTTTGCTCATTCAAAATTATTTGTTAATATTCGTGAGAAAGAAAGTTTAGCTTACACGATTTCAAGTAGTATTGATATTTTTTCAGGTATGATGCGTATTTACGCTGGAATTGACAGGAAAAATAGGACTAAAACAGTCAGTTTAATTTATCGACAAATTGCAGATTTGAAAAAGGGACGTTTTACAGATGAAGACTTAAATCAGACTAAAAAAATGCTTCGAAATACGATGCTCCTTTCTTTAGATAGGCAAAATACATTGATAGAACGAGCTTATATGGCGTCTGTTTTGCAGAAAAGATTTATGTCAATTGATGTTTGGTTAAATGCTTTAGAAACAGTCACTAGAGAAGATATTATCGTCATTGCAAAACAACTCAAACTACAAGCAGTTTATTTCATGGAAGGAAAATAATGCAAATTTTAAAAATGGAGAGAAAGGATTATCCGGCAGTTGGGGAAGTAGTCTATCAAACTACTTTGCAAAATGGTTTAAGAGTGTTTCTTTTACCCAAACAAGACTTCAATGAAACTTATGGGATTATGACAGCAAATTTTGGGTCAATTGATACTTGTTTTATTCCGCGCGGTTCTAATCAAGTTGTTCAATATCCTGCAGGAGTTGCTCATTTTTTAGAACATAAATTATTTGAAGATGAAAATGGCCAGGATATTTTACAACAGTTTGTTAAGTTAGGAGCTGAGAGCAATGCCTTTACAAGTTTTACTAAGACCAGCTATCTTTTTTCAGCGACGGACAATATTTTAGAAAATGTGAGATTGTTGCAAAGTTTACTAGAAAATGCTTCTTTTACCGAGGAGTCAGTTCAACGTGAACAGGGAATTATTCAACAAGAAATTAGCATGTATCAAGATAATCCAGATTATTGTTTGTTTTTTCATACTTTAGCAAATCTTTATCCAGACACTTCATTAGCAGAAGATATTGCAGGAAGCATTGAATCAGTTGCGGAAATAACAGTTGAGGATTTGAATGAAAATTTTGAAACCTTTTATCATCCATCCAATATGAGCCTATTGTTGATTGGCAATTTTGACTTAGAAAAGACTATTACTGTTATTCAAGAGCAACAAGAACATCTGGATTCTTTTGCTAAACAAGGACTCATTCAACGCTCTTCTCTTACGTTAAATCCTATTATTGCTACTGGAAGTGTACGAATGGAAGTGGCAAGTTCTAAGCTAGCAATCGGGTTACGTGGAAATCAATCGTTAGCGGAAGTTGATTTATTTCGTTATAAAATTGGTTTAAAACTGCTATTTGCAATGATGTTTGGCTGGACATCTAAAAGATTTCAAGCGCTTTACGAAGTTGGAAAAATAGACAACTCTCTATCGTTAGAAGTTGAGGTAGAAAAAGATTTTCACTTTGTGATGTTGACAATGGATACTAGTGAACCAGTTACTCTATCTCACCAATTTCGTTCGGCAATTCGGGATTTTGAAAAAGATCCTGATGTGACAGAAGAACATCTTGATACTATAAAAAGTGAAATGTTTGGTGATTTTTTGCATGGGCTCAATTCGCTAGAGTATATTGCAACTCAATATAAAACCTTTTCAGAAGGTGAGAATTTATTTGATTTACCCAAAATATTGCAGACAATTAGTTTAGTTGATGTGATTGAGATAGGACATTATTTTATTGATTCTTGTGACATGATTGATTTTACTATTTTTCCAAAATGATTTCATGTTTTAGTGAAATTTGGTAAAATAGTGTTTAATAGAAAGAAGGCTGAGGCGTATGAGAAAAAAAACAATTGGTGAAGTCCTGAGATTGGCTCGTATCAATCAAGGGATGAGCTTAGAAGATTTACAAAAGAAAACAGATATTCAGTTGGAGTTACTAGAAGCTATGGAAGCTGATGATTTTGATCGTCTCCCTAGTCCTTTCTATGCTCGTTCTTTTCTAAGAAAATATGCTTGGGCTGTTGATTTAGATGAGCGAATTATTCTTGAAGCTTATGAAGAAGGAAGCATGATTACTTATGATGAAGTGGACATTGATGAGGAAGAGAATTTTAGAAGCCGAAGAACGAAAAGGCAGCGAACTTCTTTTTTGCCATTATTCTACTTAACCATTCTAGCATTAGCTATTTTAGTCTTTGTTAGTTATTATGTTTGGACATATGTTCGTCATAATTCGTTAACCACAAATCCTTCATCAAGTTATAGTGTTGTAAATAAACAAACAACTACTTCATCTAGCTCAAATGATGGATCTACTTCTAGTGAATCTTCTAACAGTTCCAAAACAAATTTGACTGTATCGGGAAACGGCAGCAACTTGACAGCGATATTGACAGGAGCAGTCAAACCTGTCAATTTAAAACTATCTGTTAATGATACAACTAGCTGGGTAAGTGTTACAGGTACAGACTTAGAAGGTGGTGCAACATTAAGCCCTGAAAATCAAAGTGTGTCAACCACTATTTCACCAGGAACTACATCAACAATTACTCTTGGTGTGGTTCAAGGTGTGACAATTACAATAGATAATCAGCAGATTGATACATCAGGCTTGACAAGTTTGACAGGTACAATTACACTTATAATAAATAATTAAGGAAATGAAAATGAAAAAAGAAAATATTCCCAATGCTTTAACTTTGTTACGGATTGCTTTAATTCCAATTTTTATTTTAGTTCTATCCTTAAGTTACTCTGTTGGAATGCATGTTTTTGCAGCGATTATTTTTGCAGTAGCTAGTATTACAGATTATTTAGATGGCTATTTAGCTCGTAAATGGAAAGTTGTAACAAACTTTGGGAAATTTGCTGATCCTATGGCAGATAAGTTATTAGTAATGTCAGCTTTTATTATGTTAATTGAAATGAATATGACACCTGCTTGGGTTGTTGCAATTATCATCTGCAGAGAGTTAGCTGTGACAGGTTTGCGGTTATTATTGGTTGAAACTGGGGGGACAGTCTTAGCTGCTGCTATGCCAGGAAAAATAAAAACATTTACGCAGATGTTTTCCATTATTTTTTTGTTATTGCACTGGACATTGCTAGGACAAATTTTGCTATATATTGCATTGATTTTTACGATTTATTCGGGTTATGACTATTTCAAAGGAAGTGCCTATCTCTTTAAAGATACATTTAGATAATATGAAAAATATCATTGACGTTCAGCATTTAAAGTATAAATATGATAATCATGTAGAGGACTATATTCTTAAAGATGTGACGTTTCACGTGAAACAAGGAGAGTGGTTGTCTATTGTAGGTCATAATGGCAGTGGCAAATCTACGACAATTCGTTTAATAGACGGTCTGTTAGAAGCAGAAAGTGGCGAGATTATCATTGATGGAGATGAATTAACTCTTGAAAATGTATGGGAAAAGCGCCGGCATATTGGGATGGTTTTTCAAAATCCAGACAATCAATTTGTGGGAGCAACCGTTGAGGATGATGTCGCTTTTGGTTTGGAAAACCAAGGGATGGATTACCAAACGATGTTTGACAGAGTTCAAGAAGCGTTAGATATTGTTGGAATGCAAGACTTTAAAGAACGTGAACCAGCAAGACTTTCTGGTGGGCAAAAGCAGCGTGTGGCTATTGCTGGTGTGGTTGCTTTGCGTCCTGATATCGTTATTTTAGATGAAGCAACTAGTATGTTGGATCCAGAAGGGCGTTTAGAGTTAATTCAGACAGTTAAAAAGATTAAAGATCAACATGGTATGACTGTTATTTCTATCACACATGATTTGGATGAAGTAGCTCTTAGTGATCGAGTTTTGGTGATGAAAGAAGGACAGGTAGAATCGACTAGTACACCAAGTGAGCTTTTCTCACGAGCGGATTTAGAGGATTTAGGTTTAGATGAACCTTTTACAAATCAAGTAAAAGCAACTTTGATGAATTCAGGCTTTCAATTGCCAAAGCGCTATTTAACAGAAAAAGAATTGCAGGATTATTTATGGGAATTACTTTAGAAAATGTTAGTTATACTTATCAAGCAGGCACTCCCTTTGAGAGTCCTGCACTTTTTGAAGTCAATTTAGAAATAAAAAATGGATCATATATTGCTTTGGTTGGTCATACAGGTAGTGGAAAATCAACTATTTTACAATTACTGAATGGACTTTTAGTGCCAACTGAAGGAAGTGTTGTGATTAATGATGTCAAAATTACTTCGACATCTATAAACAAGGATATTAAACAAGTACGTAGAAAAGTAGGATTGGTTTTTCAATTTGCTGAAAGTCAGATTTTTGATGAGACAGTTTTAAAAGATGTTGCTTTTGGTCCACAAAATTTTGGAGTATCAAAAGATGATGCTGAACGTTTAGCACGTGAAAAATTAACTCTTGTCGGAATTTCAGAAGAATTATTTGAACGTAGCCCATTTGAATTATCTGGAGGACAAATGCGTCGAGTAGCCATAGCTGGTATTTTAGCGATGGAGCCAGAAATTCTTGTCTTGGATGAGCCAACAGCCGGTTTAGATCCCGCTGGACGAAAAGAATTGATGAGCTTATTTAAGCGATTACATGAAGCAGGAATGACCATTGTTTTGGTAACACATTTGATGGATGATGTTGCTAATTTTGCGGATACTGTCTATGTGATGGAAAAAGGAAGACTAGTCAAAAGCGGAGAGCCTCGGCAAGTTTTCCAAGATGTAGCATTTATGGAAAGTATTCAACTAGGAGTTCCCAAAATTACAAAATTTGCACAAGAATTAGAAAATAGAGGGCTAACTTTTCCATATTTACCTATCACTATAGAAGAATTTAAGGAGGTATTCCATGGATAGTATGATTTTGGGGCGATATGTTTCTGGAAATTCAATCATTCATCGACTAGATCCTCGCAGCAAACTTTTGTCAATGTTTTTCTTTATTTTAATTATCTTTTTAGCAAATAATATTGTAACTAATGGCCTATTGTTCATCTTTGCAATATTACTAGTTGGGCTTTCAAAGATTCCTTTAGTTTTTTTCCTTAAAGGATTAAGATCTATGGTCTTTTTGATTGCTTTTACTACTTTATTCCAACTATTTTTTACATCTGGTGGCTCGTTGTTATTTCAATTTGGCTTTATAAGAATCACAGAGGTAGGTTTAGCTCAGTCAGGCATCATTTTTAGTCGCTTTCTTTTAATTATTATTTTTTCTACTCTCCTAACTTTAACAACCATGCCACTTAGTTTGGCAGACGCAGTTGAATCATTATTGCGGCCTTTAGCAGTATTAAAGGTACCCGTTCATGAAATAGGGTTGATGTTGTCAATGAGTTTACGCTTCGTCCCTACTTTGATGGATGACACAACACGGATTATGAATGCTCAAAGGGCGCGTGGGGTTGATTTTGGTGAAGGAAGTGTTGTTCAAAAGGTAAAATCAATTATTCCTATTTTGATTCCGTTATTTGCTTCTAGCTTTAAACGTGCAGATGCTTTGGCAACTGCTATGGAAGCGAGAGGTTATCAAGGTGGTGTAGGAAGAAGCCGTTACCGTCAGTTGAGGTGGAAAAAAGAAGACACACTTTCTATTTTTGCTATGTTTGTCTTAGGTTTGATGTTATTTTTCTTAAAAAGTTAAAAAACTTATATTATTGTTAGCAAAAAAACGCCTTTTAAAGCGTTTTTTGCGTATAAAATCAATATTTCTGTAATCTTTGTAATACAATTATAAGATTAGAGTAATATTTTATGTGTAATATAGTATTATACGAAAAAAGGAGAAATTGATATATACATGAAATCAATGAAATTAACGTTATCAGGACTTCTTACTGCAGTTGCTTTTTTTGCAACAGGAACTATTGCAAGTGCTGAATCTTATACTGTTAAATCAGGCGATACTTTATCAGAAATTGCTAAAGAAAAAAATACATCAGTTGAAAAGTTAGTTGAGCTCAATAAAATTAAAAATCCGGACTTGATTAAAGTTGGACAAATTTTAGAGCTTGATGAAGAGAATCTTTCAGCAGGTTCGACAGAGGCTGCAACAGAAGAAGCTGTAACTTATGAAGATGTGACGTATAATGCACCTGCTGCTTCAACTACTTATTCGCAACCAGCTACAGCAAATCATTCTTCAAATGTTGTTCTTTCTAATGGTAATACAGCAGGAGCGACAGGTGCTTATGCAGCTGCTCGTATGGCAGAATTAACAGGTGTTCCAGCGTCAACTTGGGAACAGATTATTGCTCGTGAGTCAAACGGACAAGTGAATGCTTATAACCCATCAGGAGCTAGTGGTCTTTTTCAAACAATGCCAGGTTGGGGTTCAACAGCTACAGTAGATGATCAAATTCAGGCTGCTTATCGTGCATATAGTGCACAAGGGTTATCAGCTTGGAATTACTAAGTGGAATAACAAGAACGGATTAATTAAAAGATGAATAAATCAAGTAAAGATTTATTCATCTTTTTTGTATATCGTAAATATAGTTTACAACTTATGTAAAGTATTATTTATCAATGCTGTTAAAAGATTTTGTGGTGAATTTGAGATAAAATCTGCTCCATTGTTAATTAATTCATCTCGATATCCAAATCCCCACAAAACTCCTAGAGTGTTCATTCCAACGGATTTTCCACCTATCATATCAAATTTGGTATCTCCGATGATAACAGATTGGTTAAGGTTGGCATGAGAATAGTTTAAAGCGCGTGTTAAAACATCGGCTTTATGGTAAGAATTCGGAAGTGAGCCAAAGATGCCATTGAAATGCTTATCAATTTTTAGGTATTGTGCCATTTTATTAGCCATCACTTCATTTTTACTAGTAGTGATATAGATATGATAATCTGAATTTTCTAATTCTAATAAAAGTTCCTTTACACCATGGTAAAGCTGAGTTTCAAACACACCTTTATTTTTATAATATTCTCTAAATAAAGCAATAGCATGATTGATATCAGCTTCTGGAACAACAGAAGCAAAGCTTACTTCTAAAGGTGGTCCAATGAAGGTATCTAACTCTTTGCTATCAGGGGTTTTGATATTTAACGAGGTGAATGCATAGTGGAAAGCATTTTTGATTCCTGCTGAACTATCAACAAGTGTTCCATCTAAATCGAAAAAAATATACTTAAAATTTTGCATAGTCTGTATTTTTATAAGGGAGACAGTCTGGAAGACTGTTGAGGTTGCGAATGAAGAAAAAGAAGGTTTTGTTAAAAGTACTCTTCTCAGCTTGAAAAGTGAACAGTGTTAAGATTTGTCTTGCAAATCTTATCAGCTTCAAAGCGCTACTTTGAGCAACAGTTATTGCAGCGTTGGTGTCTTATACAGTGTACTTTGAAGCTGGAGGTTGTTATCCCAGCTTTTTTGTATAAAAAGAGGTCAATCTCCAAAAATTTCTTTAGACAGTTTACGACCAGTAGGTGTAGTTGCTAAGCCACCTTCAGCAGTTTCGCGAAAAGCAGTTGGCATGCTAACCCCGACTTGATACATAGCATCAATCACTTCATCAACGGGAATTTTAGATTCAATTCCTGCTAAAGCCATGTCGGCTGCAATGAAAGCATAACTAGCTCCCATAGCGTTTCGCTTGACACAGGGAACCTCTACCAAACCTGCAACGGGATCACAGATTAATCCAAGCATATTTTTAATGATAAAACAAATTGCTTGACTGGCTTGAAATGGTGTGCCCCCAGCTGCTAGAACAAGTGCTGCTGCACTCATGGCTGCTGCTGACCCGACTTCAGCTTGACAGCCTCCTTCGGCTCCTGAAATGGATGCATTATTAGCGATAACTAGACCAAAAGCTCCAGCAGTTAATAGAAAGTCTAGTTGTTGTTTTTCAGTAAGTTCTAATTTTTCAATAGCTGATGTAAGAACGGCAGGTAAACAACCAGCACTTCCAGCTGTTGGTGTTGCACAAACTAGCCCCATTTTAGCATTATATTCATTGACAGCAATAGCATTTTTTGCTGCCGTTAAGACAGTGTAATCTGAAAGTGCTTTTCCTGATTGAATATATTTGTGAAGTTTGGTTGCATCACCACCTGTTAAACCACTCCGAGATTTACTTTCATCTAATCCCATAATGACAGAGGCTTTCATAACTTCTAGATTTCTGGTCATCAACCGTAAAACTTCATCTCGTTCACGCCCTGTCAGTTCGTATTCAGTAGCAATCATAAGTTCGGCAACGCTGCCTTGAAAGTCTAAATCAGCTTGTTCTACTAATTCTTTGATTGAATAAAACATAAGTTCTCCTATTTGAAGAAATTGACATTGTGGAGATGAGGAATTTTGCGAATTTCTTCTATTGCTTCCTCGCAACTGCGATTGTCAACTTCGATAATCATAATTGCTTTTTCACCAGCTTTTTCTCTTGTGACATTCATTTGTGCAATATTGATGTTGTAACGAGAAAGTGCTTCAGTAACATGAGCAATCATTCCAGGTATATCTTGATGAACGATAATGATGGTCGGAGTGTTCATACTGAGCGAAACAGAGAAACCATTTAATTCAGTCACTTGGATATTTCCACCACCAATAGAAATACCAGTAACGCTAATCGTTTTCCGATCATTTTTAACGGTTATTTTAGTTGTATTTGGATGTGGAGCATTGCTATCTTTTTGAATCGTCCAGACAATTTTAATGCCTCTTTTATGAGCAATCTCAAGGCTGTTTGGAATTTCAGGATCATCTGTGTCCATCCCAAGAATCCCAGCCACCAGAGCTAGGTCTGTACCATGTCCCCGATAAGTTTTTGCAAAAGAATTAAATAGTTGAAATTCAACTTCTGTTGGCTCGTCATCAAAAATTGATGAAACAATTTTTCCAATACGAACAGCACCTGCTGTATGACTGCTAGACGGACCAATCATCACAGGTCCAATAATATCAAAAACAGATTGAAATTTTAGTGAGTTCATCGTAACTCCTTATAAGTTCATTGTCTTCATTATATCAAAGTTCAGTATATTTTTCTGCCTTTTTAATTGATAAAATGGATGTGACCCAACCTCTAGACTTGCTTCAATGTAACTTTTCTTATAGTAACCTTAAAGCAAAGAAATATAGGGTGGATTTTAGTCTTTCTTCAATTTGTTTGTAATATTTTTAATGAAAGGAAAAACCAAGAGTAATAATTAAGGTATATGATAGTTCTATCATAGAAAAGGAGAATTTAAATGATGTTGAATTTAAATAGCACAAATAAAAAAACAAAAGTAGGTTTAATGAGTTTAACAGCAACAGCGCTGTTCTTTCTTCCTACATTTGCAAATGCAGATAGCTATACAGTAAAATCTGGAGATACTCTTTCAGCTATCGCTGCATCACATAATACAACAGTTGATCACATTGCTCAGAAAAATAAGATTAGCAATATTCATCTGATTAGTGTTGGGCAAGTATTAGAGTTAGATGATACCACTACAACTACTACGGCATCAAGCAATTCTACAACTACTACATCTGGTCTGAGTGCTGAAGATGCAGCAGCAAAAGAATGGATTGCACAAAAAGAATCAAGTGGTAGTTACACAGCACAAAATGGACAATATTATGGTCGTTACCAATTGAGTTTATCTTACTTAAATGGTGACTTATCAGCAGAAAATCAAGAAAAAGTAGCAGACGCTTATGTAGCAGGTCGTTATGGTTCTTGGTCAGCTGCTAAGGCTTTCTGGCTAGCAAATGGTTGGTATTGATGAATACGAGAAATAATTGAGGTTGGGACAAAATGTTCCAGCCTGTTTTTTACGATAGAAGTTGCAAAGTCATTCACTAGATTCCAAGAAACTCTTTTGATGGAGTATCCATTGTTCAATCACTGTCTCAATAGTTGTTATCTATCACATTTTTAGTTTACAGTGGTGTAAAGGTAGAACTATTTGGCTGTTGAAATTTGTTCTTAAACTTATTTCATGTTATAATAAAGCTTGCTCTAAGCGACCTTCAATCGTTGAAAGCACAGCACGACCTTCAATCGTGAAATAACGAAAAGATGGGAGAATACAATGAGTGATAACTCTAAAATTCGTGTCGTTGTTGGTATGAGCGGAGGTGTTGATTCATCAGTAACTGCTTTGCTCTTGAAAGAGCAAGGTTATGATGTGATTGGCATTTTCATGAAAAACTGGGATGATACAAATGAATTTGGTGTTTGCACAGCTACAGAAGACTACAAGGATGTAGCAGCTGTTGCAGATCAAATTGGCATTCCTTACTACTCTGTCAACTTTGAAAAGGAGTACTGGGATCGCGTTTTTGAATATTTCTTGGCAGAATACCAAGCTGGTAGGACTCCAAACCCAGATGTCATGTGTAACAAGGAAATCAAGTTTAAAGCCTTCCTTGACTATGCTTTGACACTGGGAGCAGATTATGTTGCAACTGGTCACTATGCGCGTGTGAAGCGCGATGAAGATGGGACTGTTCATATGCTGCGAGGAGTGGATAATGGCAAAGATCAGACTTATTTCCTTAGTCAGTTATCACAAGAGCAACTACAAAAGACAATGTTTCCGTTGGGACATTTAGAAAAGTCTGAAGTTCGAGCAATAGCTGAAAAAGCTGGTTTGGCTACAGCTAAGAAAAAAGACTCAACTGGTATTTGCTTCATCGGCGAAAAGAATTTTAAAGAGTTTCTGAGTCAATACTTACCAGCCCATCCCGGCCACATGATGACTCTGGATGGCCGAGATATGGGTCAGCATGCTGGGTTGATGTATTATACTATTGGCCAGCGAGGTGGTCTTGGAATTGGTGGTCAGCATGGTGGTGATAATGAACCTTGGTTCGTTGTTGGAAAAGATCTCAGTCAAAATATTCTTTATGTTGGTCAAGGCTTTTATCATGACAACTTAATGTCAACCAGCCTTGACGCTAGTCAGGTTCATTTCACAAAAGAAATGCCAGAAGAATTTACTATGGAATGTACTGCTAAGTTTCGCTATCGTCAGCCAGATTCTAAGGTGACAGTTACTGTAAAGGGTGACAAGGCAACTGTCAACTTTGCAGAACCTCAACGTGCTATTACACCTGGACAAGCTGTTGTTTTTTATGATGGAGAAGAATGTTTGGGTGGTGGTTTGATTGATAATGCCTATAAAAATGGTAAGCTTCAACAGTATATTTAGATTGACATATTTTAGCAATCTGCTAAAATAGATGTAGCAATAACTATGATGGTCAAAGCTCATGGATGTTGCAGGCTTTTTGTCCTGCACTTCTAGAGGTTTGACTTTTTTGGTGAAAAAATAAGGAAAGAAAAGATGACATACAATTTTACTGAAAGTTATGATATTGTCGTAATTGGAGCAGGGCATGCAGGTGTTGAGGCTTCACTAGCAGCCAGCCGGATGGGCTGTAAAGTTTTACTTGCGACAATCAATATTGAAATGTTAGCCTTTATGCCTTGTAATCCTTCTATTGGAGGTTCTGCTAAGGGAATTGTTGTACGGGAAGTG
Source organism: Streptococcus sp. NSJ-72 (assembly GCF_014334035.1). Taxonomy (NCBI): domain Bacteria; kingdom Bacillati; phylum Bacillota; class Bacilli; order Lactobacillales; family Streptococcaceae; genus Streptococcus; species Streptococcus sp. NSJ-72. The sequence continues at coordinate 1,985,116 of NZ_CP060489.1, read as the reverse complement.
GATGCTCTAGGCGGAGAGATGGCTAAGAATATAGATAAAACTTATATTCAGATGAAGATGCTTAATACTGGGAAAGGGCCTGCTGTTCGTGCTCTTCGTGCTCAAGCAGATAAAGAACTCTATTCCAGAGAAATGCGTAAGACGGTTCAACACCAAGAAAATCTGACTTTGCGTCAAACCGTTATAGATGAGATTCTAGTTGAGAATGGGAAAGTCATTGGTGTGAAAACAGCTACGCATCAAGAGTTTGCTGCAAAGGCAGTTGTTGTAACGACCGGTACAGCCCTGCGTGGAGAAATTATTATTGGGGATTTGAAGTATTCTTCTGGTCCTAATCATAGTTTAGCTGCAATTAACTTAGCAGATAATTTACGTGACTTAGGGTTTGAAATTGGACGTTTTAAAACAGGAACGCCACCACGTGTAAAGGCGGCGTCAATTGATTATGATAAAACAGAAATTCAGCCAGGAGATAAGAAGGCAAACTATTTCTCTTACACTTCTAGAGATGAAGATTATATTAAGGATCAGATTCCTTGTTGGTTGACTTATACTAATGCAGGGAGTCATGAAATTATTCAAAATAATCTTTATCGTGCACCAATGTTTTCAGGAATGGTGAAGGGTGTTGGTCCACGTTACTGCCCGTCAATTGAGGACAAAATTGTTCGTTTTGCAGATAAAGAACGCCACCAACTTTTTTTGGAACCAGAAGGACGAGATACAGAAGAGGTTTATATTCAGGGGCTTTCAACGAGTTTGCCAGAAGATGTTCAAAAAGACTTAGTGCATTCTATTAAGGGACTTGAAAATGCTGAATTGATGCGAACTGGCTATGCGATTGAATATGATATGATTATGCCACATCAGCTTCGTGCTACTCTAGAAACTAAGAAAATCTCAGGTTTGTTTACAGCTGGGCAAACGAATGGGACGTCTGGTTATGAAGAAGCAGCGGGACAAGGCATTGTTGCAGGAATCAATGCAGCTCTAAAAGTTCAAGGAAAACCGGAACTGATTTTGAAACGCAGTGATGGTTATATTGGAGTCATGATTGATGACTTGGTCACTAAGGGAACGGTAGAGCCGTATCGTCTTTTGACTAGTCGAGCCGAATATCGTCTCATTTTACGTCATGACAATGCGGATATGCGATTGACTGAAATTGGACGTAAAGTAGGATTGGTTGATGATGAGCGCTGGCTGCGTTTTGAAATTAAGAAACATCAATATGAAACTGAAATGAAGCGTTTGAATTCTATTAAATTAAAGCCAATTAAAGAAACGAATGAAATGGTTGAAAAATTAGGCTTTAAACCATTGACAGATGCAGTTACAGCGAAAGAATTTTTACGTCGTCCAGAAGTTTCATATCAAGATGTTGTCAATTTTATCGGCTCAGCAGCGGAAGATTTAGATGAAAAAATTATTGAATTGATTGAGACTGAAGTTAAATATGAAGGCTATATTTCTAAAGCATTGGATCAGGTTGAAAAAATGAAGCGCATGGAAGAAAAACGCATTCCAGCAACTATAGATTGGGATGATATTGATTCTATTGCTACAGAAGCTCGTCAGAAGTTTAAGAAAATAAATCCAGAAACTATTGGTCAGGCTAGTCGGATTTCTGGTGTCAATCCTGCAGATATTTCTATTTTGATGGTTTATTTGGAAGGTAAATCACGAAGTATTTCGAAAAACCAGGAAAAAACAAAAAAATAATGATGAAGATACTTGTTCAATAGTATGAACAAGTATCTTTTTCGTGAAAAATGTTTGACAAGTTTGTAAACTATTGAGTTAGTAAAGTTGAGAAAACAGTGACAGAACTTGTTTTTCCTTGTAAAGTAGACCAAGTGGTAATAGAAAGATTGATGTCTAACAAGATATTTGGCTTGCTTTATACAGGGAAAGCTCGCTTTTTTAGAGCTTTTATGGTAAAATGGCGGTTAAGAGGTTTATGATGGAAAAATTTCGTTTTACTCCAATCCATTTTGTAATCATGGGCGTTATTTCCTTTGGAATTTTAGCTATTTTATTAAGAGTTCTTGGTAGCGGCATTTTGATGTTAGTTGTGCTTTTTTTGGTGCTGGCTATTTTGATTTTTCTATTGATTTTCCAACAAAAAAGTTATGAACTTAATGAAGTAGAACAAATCCAGTATGTAAACAATCAAGCAGAAAACAGTTTGGCGTCATTACTTGAAAGGATGCCAGTTGGTGTTGTGAAAGTAGACCAAGCATCTGAAAATGTTGAATGGTTTAATCCCTATGCAGAGTTGGTTCTCACCAATGAAGATGGTGAGTTTGATATGGATTTACTGCAAAAAATCACTAAAATACCATTTGAAAATACAGGATCGTATGCAACGATTGGTGATACCAAATATTCAGTGTATCTGGATCAGGCTTCGAGTGTGTTTTACTTTTTTGATGCGTCTAGCGAATATGAAGCAACTACAGAACTCGTGACGACAAGACCAGTTATCGGTATTGTTTCAGTTGATAATTATGATGATCTGGAGGATGTTGTGTCAGATTCAGATATTAGTCATATTAATAGTTTCATCGCAAAGTTTGTTGCTGAATTTGCCGAAAAATACGCCATGTTTTCTCGTCGTGTGGGGATGGATCGTTTTTATATTTTTACAGATTACACAGTTTTGGATCAGTTAATGCAAGATAAGTTCACAGTGATTGATCAGTTTAGGGAAGAGGCGAAAAAGCGGGAAATTCCTCTTACTTTAAGTATGGGATTTTCGTATGGAGATAGCAATCATGAACAGATTGGTAAAGTAGCTCTGTTAAACTTGAACCTTGCTGAAGTTCGTGGTGGTGATCAGGCTGTTGTAAAAGAAAATGATGAGTCAAAGAATCCAGTTTATTTTGGTGGTGGATCAGCTGCATCTGTGAAACGGACGCGTACTCGCACGCGCGCTATGATGACTGCTATTTCAGATAAGATTAAAAGTGTGGACCAAGTTTTTGTGGTTGGGCATAGAAATTTGGATATGGATGCACTGGGCTCTGCTGTTGGAATGCAAGTATTTGCTAGCAATATTATTGATCAGATCTATGCTGTCTATGATCCTCATCAAATGGCTGCTGATATTGAGCGAGCAGTTCATAGATTGCAAGATGAAGGAGAGACCAATCTTCTTTCGGTCGCTGATGCGATGACAATGGTAACGAATCGCTCTTTACTAATCATGGTGGATCATTCAAAAACAGCTCTGACCTTATCAAAGGAATTTTATGATTTATTTCATCAAATTATCGTCATTGACCACCATAGAAGAGACCAGGATTTTCCAGAAAATGCCATTATTAGCTACATTGAAAGTGGAGCAAGCAGTGCTTGTGAATTAGTGACAGAATTGATTCAATTCCAAAATTCTAAGCATCGACGTTTGAGTAAAATGCAAGCTAGTGTATTGATGGCTGGAATTATGCTGGATACGAAGAAATTTTCTTCGCGTGTCACTAGTCGAACATTTGATGTAGCAAGTTATTTGCGCACGCGTGGAAGTGACAGTGTAGCCATTCAGGATATTTCTGCCACAGACTTTGATGAGTACCGTGAGGTGAATGAGCTAATTTTAAATGGTAAGAAAATCTTGCCAAATGTACTTGTAGCCACTGGAGCAGAAGAAAAATGCTATGATACAGTTGTTATTAGTAAAGCTGCAGATGCTATGCTAGCTATGTCGGGAATTGAAGCGAGTTTTGTTGTCAGCAAAAATAAACAAAATAGTATATCGATATCTGCTCGTAGTCGTAGTAAAATCAATGTACAGCGGATTATGGAAGAGCTTGGTGGAGGCGGTCATTTTAATTTGGCAGCAGCGCAAATTTCTGACCAGACAATCGCACAAATCATCCAACGGTTGAATGAAATTATTGTTCATGAAGTACTAAAAGATAAGGAGTTAAAGAAATGAAAGTAATTTTTTTAGCAGATGTTAAAGGAAAAGGGAAAAAAGGCGAGATTAAAGAGGTGCCAACTGGTTATGCACAGAACTTTTTGATTAAAAAAAATCTTGCAAAGGAAGCAACTGCTGCAGCTATTGGTGAACTTCGTGGTAAACAAAAATCAGAAGAAAAAGCGCATGCAGAAATGTTAGCTGAAGCACAAGCCATTAAGGAAAAGCTGGAAGCAGAAAGTACAATTGTTGAATTTACTGAAAAAGTAGGACCAGATGGACGTACTTTTGGTTCTATTACCAATAAAAAAATTGCTGAAGAATTACAAAAGCAATTTGGAATTAAGATTGATAAACGATTGATTCAAGTCAAGAATCCTATTCGTTCTGTTGGCTTGATTGATGTGCCAGTGAAAATTTATCAAGATGTGACTAGCGTTATCAATTTACGTGTAAAAGAAGGCTAATAAAGAAGATTATTTTTTGAGAGAGGAGGTCTTATGGCAGATATTGATGAATTGCGAGTACAGCCGCAAGACATTTTGGCAGAACAATCTGTTTTAGGTGCGATTTTTATTGATGAGAGTAAGCTAGTTTTTGTTCGTGAATATATCGAGCCAAACGACTTCTTTAAATATGCCAATCGCTTAATTTTTAAAGCGATGATTGATTTGGCAGATCGAGGTGATGCCATTGATGCAACGACTGTTCGTAATATTTTAGACAGTCAGGGTGATTTGCAAAACATTGGTGGTTTGTCTTACTTGGTTGAAGTTGTAAATTCAGTGCCGACTTCTGCCAATGCTGAATATTATGCTAAAATTGTAGCAGAGAAGGCTGTTCTGCGGCGGTTAATTTCACGTTTGACAGACTCTATCAACCTAGCTTATGATGGTGCTAGTCCTGCAGATGAAATCATTGCTGGAGCGGAAAAAGCGTTAATTGATGTTAGTGAAAATGCTAGTCGAAGTGGTTTTAAAAATATCAAAGAGATTTTGAATCTTAATTTCGGTAGTTTGGAAACACGCTCCCAACAAACTTCTGATATTACAGGGATTGCGACAGGTTATCAAGATTTAGATCATATGACGACTGGTCTCCATGAAGAAGAGCTCATCATTGTGGCAGCTCGTCCTGCGGTTGGTAAGACTGCTTTTGCCCTCAATATTGCACAAAATATTGGAACCAAGTTAGATAAAACAGTTGCTATTTTTTCTCTAGAAATGGGTGCCGAGAGCTTAGTAGACCGGATGTTGGCGGCTGAGGGTTTGATTGAATCGCATTCAATCCGAACGGGACAATTGACAGATGAAGAATGGAGCAAGTATGCGATTGCACAAGGAAATTTAGCAGAAGCTAGCATTTACATTGACGATACACCAGGAATTCGGATTACAGAGATTCGTTCACGTGCTCGAAAATTAGCGCAAGAAACAGGAAATCTTGGCTTGATTTTAATTGATTACTTGCAATTAATTACAGGGACTGGTCGAGAAAATCGTCAACAGGAAGTTTCTGAAATTTCTCGTCAATTAAAGATTTTAGCAAAAGAGTTGAAAGTTCCAGTCATTGCGTTGAGCCAGCTTTCGCGTAGTGTGGAGCAACGTCAGGATAAGAGACCAGTTTTGTCAGATATTCGTGAGTCTGGTTCAATTGAGCAGGATGCGGATATTGTAGCTTTTCTTTACCGTGATGACTATTATGAACGGGGCGGTGAAGAAACTGAAGGGATTCCAAACAACAAAGTCGAAGTGATTATCGAAAAGAACCGTAGCGGTGCACGTGGTACGGTGGAATTGATTTTTCAAAAAGAATACAATAAGTTTTCAAGTATTTCTAAGAGAGAGGAATAGATAATGAGTGATGCATTTACAGATGTTGCAAAAATGAGAAAAATTAAAGAAGAAATCAAGGCCCATGAAGGAAAAATGGTAGAAATGACTCTTGAAAACGGTCGTAAACGTCAAAAAAATAAGCAAGGTCGTTTAATCGAAGTCTATCCTTCTTTGTTTATCGTTGAATATACCAACAATAGTAGTAATCCAGGTGAAATTGAAAATACTTACGTCGAATCCTATACTTATTCGGATATTTTAACAGAGAAAAACTTGATTCGGTATTTAGATTAAGATAAATTTATTTTAATGTAATGCGGCTGGAGTAAGAAATGATTAAAAATCTAATTTTTGATTTTGGCAATGTTTTAATTGAATGGAACCCTGCTAAGATTTTAGCTGCTTTCGTAGAGGATGAAGAAGATCGTAAGCGTGTCAAAACGGCTGTTTTTGGCTCGGGAATTTGGGCTCAGACGGATATTGGAGAATTAAGCTTGAAACAAGCCATTCGGAAAGCTCAAAAATTGCTAGACGGTTCGTATGCTCCTACTGTTGAAGCTGTTTTTACTCGTTGGTATGAGGTAATAGATAGCTGTTATCAGCTACAAGAGAAAATTTTTGAATGGGTTCAGATGGGGTATAGTATTTATATTTTATCTACTACCAGTGAGATCTTTTATATAGTTGAAAATGCCGGTTTATTACCAATGACAAAAGTATTGACGGGGAAAATCCTTTCTTATGAAGTAGGATGTGCAAAACCAGATAAAAGTATCTATCAAAAATTACTGACCCAGTATACATTGCAAGCTAGTCAATGTGTGTTTATAGATGATCTACAGGTTAATCTAGATACTGCTAAAAGTCTGGGGTTTGAAACTATTTTAGCAACATCTGAACGGCAAAATATAATTGCGATAGAGGAATTATTGAAAAAGAAAGGTTCTTTCCATAGAAAGAAATAATCTGACAAAATCCGTCTTTACAGATAGGATTTTTTTTGATATAATGGCTTTTGTGTGAAATAGCAGCAGGAGAGCATGAAGCTCGTCAACAGAACATAGCTATAAAAGTAGCCTTGGCTGTTTAGGCGAAAATGTTCTGCACGAATCAGGGCTTTCTAAGTGACTATTTCCTCAAAAATACTTTATAGGAGGACATTTTTATGTCACGTTATACAGGACCATCTTGGAAACAAGCTCGTCGTTTGGGTCTTTCTCTTACTGGTACAGGTAAAGAATTGGCTCGCCGTAACTATGTACCTGGTCAACATGGGCCAAACAACCGTAGCAAATTGTCAGAATACGGTTTGCAATTGGCTGAAAAACAAAAACTTCGTTTCACTTACGGTGTAGGTGAAAAACAATTCCGTAACTTGTTCGTACAAGCTACTAAAATCAAAGGTGGAATCCTTGGTTTCAACTTCATGCTTCTTTTGGAACGTCGCTTGGATAATGTTATTTATCGTCTTGGACTTGCAACTACTCGTCGTCAAGCTCGTCAATTCGTAAACCACGGTCATATCCTTGTTGATGGAAAACGCGTTGATATCCCATCATACCGCGTAACCCCAGGTCAAGTGATTTCAGTTCGTGAAAAATCATTGAAAGTACCTGCAATTCTTGAAGCGGTTGAAGCAACTCTTGGACGTCCGGCATTCGTATCGTTTGATGCTGACAAATTGGAAGGTTCATTAACTCGTTTGCCAGAGCGCGACGAAATCAACCCAGAAATCAATGAAGCGCTTGTCGTTGAATACTACAACAAACAACTTTAATCTAAGACTTATCCGAAGTTGGGAAGACTCCCAGCTTCTTTTTTATGACTCATTGAAAATATCAAAAAAGAGAAAACGAATTTGAACTGCACCCCAAAAGTTAGACAGAAAAAGGGGGTCAGTACAGTTGTTTTCTCTTTTCTAGTTTTAAAAGTGATGAGCATTTTTGTCTTGAAGTTTTTCTCATTTTAACACTAAATGGCTTTATTCGTTAATATTTGAATAATCTTGATAGTAGCAAAATAGAATTATCTTCTAATCCAACATTTTTAAAAGAAAATCTGCCATTTGTTCAGGGCTCTCTTTTTTCCCTCTAGCAATCCACATTTGACAAACCCCAAAAAAGGCGTTTGTCAGGTAAACATAGCTATATTCTTTCTCCACTTGGCTGAGTAGTTTGCTACTGAAGCGCTCTTGTAGGTCTTCAGCCAGCATAATTTGAAATTTATGACGTAAAAATGTTTGGATTTCTTTTGTTCCGTTTTCTGTCAATAAAGCAGAAAGGAGGGATTCGGGTGTGAGAAAATCAAAAACTTCTATAATCGCGCTACGCTTGTCTTGAGCATACTTCTCAAAAATGTATTCTAACTTATGGAAAAGTTTCTGTTGATAATGCTCAATCATATCATATTTATCTTTGTAGTGTGTATAAAAACTGCTGCGACTGATACCGGCCGTTTTTGTCAACTTGACAGTGCTAATCTGATCGAATGATTCGTGTTTAAGCAGATCGACCATTGCATTTTCAATAATCATTTTCGTTTTTTGACGTTTGTTACTTTCTACCATATGCCTTTCCTCTTTTGAACAATTTTATACAACATGTATAAAAATGAATTTTTTCTCTTGTGAAAAATTTCAGAAACTGTATAATCTATTATATCAAATATTTAGACACTCTGTATAAAAATATTTCAAAAATTAAAATTTTTATACAGAGTGTCTAAGATAGAGGAGAAAAAATGTTCAACGAATGGAAAGCAATTTTTAAAAAACCACTCTTCATTATTGTCATGATTGGTGTTTCCTTGATTCCGGCTCTTTATAATGTTATTTTTTTGAGCTCAATGTGGAATCCTTATGGAAAAGTATCGGAATTACCAGTAGCAGTGGTGAATAAGGATCAACATGCAAGATTTAACAGTAACACGTTGTCTGTTGGGGATGATATGGTGAAAAGCCTTAAAAAGAATGATGCTTTAGATTTTCATTTTGTATCTGAAGTAAAGGCAAAGAAAGGTTTGGAGAAGGGTGATTATTATATGATTATCACGCTTCCGAGTGATTTATCCCAAAAGGCAGCTAGTATTCTGGATAATAAACCACAAAAAATGCAGATTGATTATCAAACGTCTAGTGGACATAGCTTTATTGCTAGTAAGATGAGTGATTCGGCTATGACGCGACTTCAACAAACTGTCGCAAACAATGTGACCAATACGTATATGACTTCTCTTTTTAAGAGTATGAATAAATTGAGAAAAGGTATGACAACAGCTGCTTCTGGTAGTGGTCAACTCGCTTCTGGTGGTCAACAATTGAAAGATGGTAGTCAAACCTTGACAGATAATTTACAGACTTTATCTAGTTCTAGTATGACGTTTGCGGATGGTGCTAATACATTAACGACAGGTTTGGGAACGTATACTCTTGGTGTGCGTCAGTTGTCAGACGGGATTGGTACCTTGTCAACACGCCTTTCAGCTTATACATCAGGTGTCGGTCAATTAGCTTCTGGCTCAACAACATTATCAAAAGGGTTGACAGACTATACAAATGCTGTTGGTCAGTTGGCGGACGGTTCAGAACAATTTTCAGATGGCTTAAGCGACTATACTAATAGTGTGGCAAATCTTGCAGGTGGTGCCAATCAATTAAATGACCAATCAAAAAATTTATTGGCAGGAGTCAATCAATTAACCGCTTCTAATGAGGAAATTCAAAAATTATCAAGCGGTGCGCATCAACTAGCTACGGGTCTGAACACTTTGATGGCGACTGTTAAACAATCTGGTATAACAGCTGAGCAAGTTCAAAAACTACAAGCTTTGCAAACAGGTTTAACTGCTGTTCAAACTGCTCTGTCAACAGGTTCAGACTTGTCAGCTGCTAAAGCGAGCATGACAACTGCTTTGAATGATATGGAAACAACTGCAAATATGCTTGTCAATAGTGTTGCGACAGATAAGGCTACGATTACAAATAACGTAGCTGCTACAGCTGCTTATCAAAAATTAAGTGCTAGTGAACAAGCAGAAATCAATACCGCTATTTCACAAGCTCCAAGCCAAACTTCTACAGCCGTGACAAAGATGTTGACAACGATTCAAGCGCTCAAGGCGCAAGTGGAAAATTTGCCAGATCAATCTTCTAACCAACAAAGCATCGCTGTCATCGAACAAGCCAAAGGTGCTCTTTCAAGTCTCCAAACGAGTGCACAACAATCTCAAGAAAGCATTCTTGCGGCATTACAACAATCAACTACAGGTGCTAGTCAAGTGGCAGCAGGAGTTGACCAATTGCAAAGGAGTTTAGCAACGGGTGCTGGTCGATTGGTGAAAGGTGTGACAGACTATACAAATGGAGTGGCTCAAATTACGGCAGGAGCTAACACCTTATCTAGTCATAACGAGCAACTAACATCTAGCATGGCGAAAATTAGTTCAGGTTCTAAGGTTTTAGCTAGTAAAAACAGTCAATTGACATCTGGAATGGCAAAGGTTGCTTCTGGAGCCAATCAATTAGCTGGTAATAATGGTCAAATTGAGGCGGGCTTGGCAAAATTGGCAGACGGAGCCAATCAATTAGTTAGCAATTCTGCGGCACTAGTGTCAGGAGTAGATAAGTTGTCTGATGGTGCTGGTAAAATAGCAGATGGTTCTACGAAGCTGGCGGATGGTAGTTCAATGATGACGTCTAATTTGGGAAGGCTGGTGTCGGGTGTGGACACCTTGACAGCAGGTTTGACAGATACCAAAAATCAATTATCTATGGTGACAACCAATAAAGCCAATGCTAAAGCTCTCGCAAATCCATTGACAACGAAGAAAATAGATAAAGACCATGTTGGTAAAAATGGTATCGGTATGGCTCCATACATGATTTCTGTGGCACTTTTTGTAGCAGCGATTTCAACCAATATCATTTTTAACACGTTGCCTTCTGGTAAGAAACCTGAGACACGTATGGAATGGCTGAAAGCACGTATTCAGGTCAATGGCGTTATTTCTCTCTTGGCAGGTTTATTGGTGTATGGTGCAGTGCACATGATTGGCTTGACTGCCAATTATGAATGGGCGACGCTTGGAATCATTCTTTTAACGAGCATGTGCTTCATGGCGGTGGTGACGGCTCTGGTAACGTGGAACACTAAGCTTGGTGCTTTCACTTCTTTGATTTTGTTATTGTTGCAACTAGCCTCTAGTGCAGGGACTTACCCACTTCCGTTGACGGACAAGATTTTCCAAAATATCAATCCTTGGTTGCCAATGAGTTACTCTGTTTCGGCTTTGCGTCAAACAATTTCGATAACAGGGAAAGTCGGTGGACAAGTTGCCTTCATGACAGTTGTTCTGCTGCTCTTTGTCGGTCTTGGTTTCTTGGTCTACAGTCCGAATAAAAAAGAATTAGTCTAATCTAAAAGCTCTTGTATCTTGAATACAGGAGCTTCTTTTTTAAATTAAACCAAAGTGAGCAAGGGCGTGTGGAATGCCATTTTCATCATTAGAGCGCGTGATGAAAGTGGCTGCTTCTTTGACGGTTGCTTGGCTATTGCCCATTGCAATTGAATAATCCACTCTTTCAAACATTGATAGGTCATTGAGTCCGTCTCCGAATGCGTAAGTCGGTGCTTCGTCTGCCAGCAAGGTCAGCAGGTGCTGAATCCCAGAGCCTTTGTTACAGCCGTGCGGCGTGATGTCTATCGAGTAGGGGCTGTTACGGAAAAAGTGGAGTTCAGGGATTTCTGTCTGATACTGGGTGTCTTTTTCAGGCTCCTCACTAAAAATGAGCAACATCTGACAAGGCTGGTTTTGGTAAATGGTCGGTCCAACTTGGGGCAGGTCTTGATGGAAATAACGGAAATTCTGCTGAACAGTTGAACTGAGTGCTGTCACACGCATTTCTCCTTGTGAATAAAAACCGAGGCCGTGCTTATTTTCTTTTGCCAATTGCAGGAGTTTGAGAATGCTGGTTTGTGCAATCCGTCCTTCAAACAGGAATTGCTTCTCATGGAGAATTTCCATTCCGTTTAGCAAAATGGCAGAATGAATCCCAGCGTCTTCCAGAACCGTTCCCATTTCTCCGCGGCCACGTCCGGTACAGACAATGGGAAGAAAGCCATTGGCTCGTAGTTGAGCAATGGCTCTTTTATTTTCTATCGGAACTTGTCCCTGACTATTTACTAAAGTACCATCAATATCAAAAAATACAAATCCGTTGTAAGTCATTTACTTCTCCGTTTCTATTGAAGTGGTTGAAATTCCATGTGAAATATGAGAGAAATAGGAAGTACGATGCTGTTTGACTTCTTCTTTCAAGTTTTCGAGCAAGGTCGTTTCTTCTGTCAGCTCAAGCAACTGGAGCCCCTTCTGGATAAGAGCGTCGTCTCCTTGGCAAATACCCAGGCGAACCTGAGCAAACCCGAGTTTGTCGTATCGTTTTGTTTGCTTGGCGAGCGGTAAGATCATCTCGGTGATACGCTGGCAATCGTCAAGGCGGTTGTTGTAAAGGTAGATGGTCGAAAGGTTGGCTAAAATGGAGAATTGTGTACTGTGAATTTCTTTGTAATGCTTATACTTGTTGAGACTGGCTAAGATTTTTTCCGTTATATTTTGAATGGTTTCTAGTGGGAAGAAGTAAAGAATAACACTTAGTAAATTTAAGTCACTTTCATAAAAAGTATCTCGTTTTTCTAAATCTGTCCATAACTGTTGGGCTAAAACTTGTGCTTGACTACTGATTTTATTTTTTCTAATTTCAATTAGTATATTTGCCATACGCAAAATATTGCTAACGGGAATATCATGATGAGCTTTCAAGTAGTCCTCACACTGTTTGGTTAAATCCAATAATTGTTCTGTTTCAACGACAGACAAATAATTTTTAAATTGTAAGATGATCTTCATTCTGGGATTTGAATGATAATAATCACAAATATATTCAAATTCCCCAAAGCTCATGTCAATCTGGTGGAGCAGAAATTCCATAGTTTCATAGCTGGGAACGGAATGATTGCTTTCAAATTTTGATAAATTTGAACGAGAGATCCATTCTCCACAGACTTCTTGCTGAGTAATGCCTTTTGATTTTCTGATATTTTTATAAACGGTACCAATATCCCAACGCATAATGTTCTTCCTTTATTTTTTTGTGAAAATAGTAGACGTTTTGTGAATGTCTGTCCATAATATTGTACCATATGAGCAGAAGGAGAGAAAGCGATGAAGAAAAAACTATTTTTGAATCTGATATTTATTGCTATTGTTGCTGTATCTTTAATACCGTGGGTACCAATTGGATTGGGACAATATTAGAATTAAATGCATTTAAACTGAAGAATAGAGGTGAAACCAATGTACTATAAGTATTGATGTAATTAGTATTGTTTTTTTAAAAGTATTTGTCTTTATAAAGAAAAAGGTATATACTATGAAAAAATTATATAAAATTTTCCTTACGATTGCAGCAGCTTTTATGATCGGTGCAACAGTTATACCGTCCTCAACTTCTGTTATTTATGCGAATAGTATGAAATATGAAGAAGTAGTTCCTTTCCGGGATCGAGGTGTATGTGGAGATATGAACAAGAATAGCTATACTTACAAAAGATATTGTTTGAAAGATGGGAGTGCTTCGGCTACTCTTACACCAGCGCAAAGAGATTGTTTATGGGCTTTAGGGCTTGGTGTATTTAGCTTTTCAACCACATGGTATTCTCTGCTTATGGCGTATGGACCAGTAGTATATCAATGCTTAAAAGCATAGCGAAATAGACTTATTATTTCTGTGTTAAAAAAGGAGTGAAAATAATGGAGAAAAAATATTCTTTTGACAAATACTTTTATAAGAAATATCATTTCTATTTTTATACAATTGTATTGATACTGTACTTTTTATATTTCTCACATGATGATGTGATAGGTGATATTCTATTTTTGGGAGCATATATAATTCTGCTTTTAACGACAATAATAAAAAAAATCCCAAAAGATTAAGGAGAATTTTTATGAAATGTATTCGCATGAGTCTATACTTCATTATTATTTGCACAACTCTCTTTTTCCTCTCTGCATGCACCTCTTTATCACAAGCTTCTGAAAGCTCTACAGTTTCAAGTGTTTCTCAGGTTTCAACAAGTGAAAATGAGGTAGAACACGATTTAAAATTGACAAAATTATACAAAGAAATTGTAAAGAGCTTTCAAGAGACGAATGCAGAAAATGTTTTAAACAATAAATTAACAAAGGGAAATTTGCTCTATTTTGGTCGTGAGACGTGCCCGTTTTGTAGAGAATTTCTTCCGGTCTTGAAAGAAACATCAGACTTGTATCATACGCCTTTTAAAATTTATTACTTAAATACAGAAGATTCTCATAAGAATTCTCAAATAAAGAAAGCTATGGAAAAATATAATGTGACTGGTGTACCTACGCTGATTTATTTAAAAAAAGACAATGGTTTTGAAGTCTTGAATGAAGAGCAGACGACTTTACCAGAATGGTTTAATATAATAATGAAATATTGAACTTTTTCAAAAAACACTCCTCTTTTTCAGAAAATTTCCCATTCATGTTATACTAAATGAGATGATTTTTCATTCGTTTGAGGGTCAGATAGCTTGCTTTAAAACAGGTTTGCTTTGTCCGAGGGTCGGACAGCTTGCCTTAAAACAGGTTTGCTTCATCCGAGGGTTGGACGGCTTGCCTTAAAACAGGTTTGCTTCATCCGAGGGTCAGACGGTTTGCCTTGAAACAAGTTTGCTTCGTCCGAGCCTCGGACAGGATAAAGAAAAGTCATTCATCTTATCTGAGGGTCAGATAAGAAAAAATATTTTTTTAATAAGGAAAGGATTTTATGCCAAAAGGAAAGTTAGTTAATGTTCAGGTGAGCAGTCTCCGTCATGCGGAATTCACGCAGTTTATCACTCGTTTTTTAGATGATGTGGAGAAAGAAGCGCTCGACTTTAAAAATGAGGATGTCATTACCGCTCTCGTCAAGAAGATAAAGGCAGCTTTGCCTGCTTATCAAGCCTCTCTCGGTCAGATTCGGGCGAGTGAAAAGTCAGCTTCGATTAGTGCGGCTGACGAATTGCGCGACGCTGATTTGCAAGCTCTTCGCGATGCGCTGAAACCTTATCGGGCAGCCAAGCGGGAAGAGGAAAAGGCAGCTTATGCCAGCTTGAAACGCTTGTTTGACCAATACAAAGATGCTCATCAGAAGCATTACGAGGAAGAAACTGCCCTCGTTGT
Source organism: Streptococcus sp. NSJ-72 (assembly GCF_014334035.1). Taxonomy (NCBI): domain Bacteria; kingdom Bacillati; phylum Bacillota; class Bacilli; order Lactobacillales; family Streptococcaceae; genus Streptococcus; species Streptococcus sp. NSJ-72. The sequence continues at coordinate 1,970,113 of NZ_CP060489.1, read as the reverse complement.
CAGCTTGCTGGACAAGCTAAAGACAGCCCCATATAAGGAGCAAGTGGGGACTTTAGCGCTTGGGAAATTCGTTGAAAATCTGACCGAAAGCCACTCAGCTTTTGAACAACTCTTTGCCTCTCGTTCCCAAGAGAAATTGCAAAAAGTGAGCTATGATGTCAAGCGATTGCGCAAAGAAGTGGCGACGCCTTACCAACAGTTGGCGGACTATGTGGTGATTTTGCACCAAGTCAAAGACGATAGCTTTTATGCGACCTTCCTTTCCGTACTCAATAACAGCCGCAAACACTATGCGGATATCCTTGCCCGTCGCAAGGGCAAAGAGCCTAAAGCAGAAGCAGGAAAAGTAGCAGAAATCAACTAACATTTCTCCTTCATCTTACTTGAAGTTTTTCTGTCAGAGCGGTAGGATAAAGACGAAGAAGAGGAAGAGCAGAGGATTAGAAAGTGTGATGGGATGATAAGATTTCATTTTAATAACGAATTTTGGTTTCGGTGGCGATTTTATCTGTTGAGCATGATGATATTCTTTTCCTCGGTCGATCCTTATGCGAAATGGGACGTATTCAATGTGATTTATTTTACTGTACTGGGAATATTTTTGCTCTTACAGATCTTTGTGCCAGAGTGCTCTCATAAGCGATCTTATCCAGTAGGCAGCTATCATTTTAACTGGGAATTTTATAATGATATTTCCTTGTATATGATGTTTTATTTTTTACGTACTTTCTCTTCTGGTCCAATAAGCGGTGATACCGTGTGGTACTGGATTTTGCTGATAGCAGATATTCTCGTTATTTGTACTTTTCTTATCAAAAGAGAAAAAGCAGAGAAGAGTGAAGAATAAGATGTGACAACTTCTATTTTCTATTTCATTCTACAGACATCTATTAAACACCTCCAGAAAATGGGGGTGTTTTGTTTTCTTTAAGTTTTCTTTAGCTTTCTTTTAAGGATTTGCCCGTAAACTACGTAGATAAAGAACGACAAAGGAGAGCAATCTCATGGCTAAAAAAACATTTAAAGATAAATTTCAACGGATAGAAACCAAGTATGTCATCTCAAAGGAAACGTTGGCAGATTTGCTAAAGGAGTTTGAAGCGTATATGGCAGAAGACGAGCATGCCTATTCAACGATTGGCAACCTCTACTATGACACGCCGACCTATCAGATGATTCGGGAGTCTTTGGAGAAGCCTTATTTCAAGGAAAAATTGCGCGTGCGGACTTATCACGCTAGCCCTCAGGCTGATAGCCAAGTTTTTTTGGAAATCAAGAAAAAAGTGCGTAAGGTTGTGTATAAACGTCGGATTGCGACTGAGTTGTTGACAGCAGAGCGATACCTCGCGGGGGAATGCCAGCTTGAGGATTCGCAAATTAAGAAAGAAATCGAATGGCTCTGCAAGCGGTATGGAGGTGTGCAGCCCATGATGTATATTTACTATAACCGCTACTCTTTAAAAGGTTTGGAAGATTCAAATGTGCGGATTACCATCGATTATGATGTCGCTTATCGAACGAAAAAATTAAGTTTGTTAGCAGGAAAAGATGGCAAGAACCTGCTACCTGACAACCATGTTATCATGGAAATTAAGGTACCTGGGGCGTATCCACTCTGGCTGGCAGAAATTTTGGACTGCTACCACGTTTTTCCAAAATCTTTCTCAAAATATGGAGTCGCCTATAAGAAAACAACAGACTATAAAGGAGTAATCAGACATGTTCGATCAGTTATTTAATAACGTTTTTACAGGAACAACAATTAATCCAGCCAGTATGTTTGGTACGATTGGTGTTGCCCTTGTGCTGGGACTGATATTAGCCAAGGTTTATCAGTACAAAACCATTTACAACAAGTCCTTTATGATGACTTTGGTTATGCTACCGACTTTGATTGCTATTGTCATTTTTTTAGTAAATGGTAGTCTGGGAGCAGGGGTTGCGGTAATGGGAGCTTTCAGCTTGATTCGCTTTCGTTCAGCACCGGGTGGTGCTAAGGAATTGCTGGCGATTTTCCTTGCGATGACGATTGGGATTGCTGTCGGCATGGGCTATCTTATTTTTGCTAGCGTCTTTACAATCATTATGTCGGTGGTTATGTTGTTGCTGGAAACGGTGAATTTTGGGCAGATGAAGCATTCTATGCGTCAAGTGACTGTTGTCATTCCAGAAAGTTTGGATTATGAGATGGTCTTTGATGACATCTTTCAAAAGGCGACCAACTATGTTGAACTGGCAAATGTCAAAACGTCTGATATGGGAAGTTTGTTCAAGATTAAGTATATTGTCCAATTAAATGGTACGATGACAGAGAAAGAATTGGTAGACGCTCTGCGGACGCGAAATGGGAATTTAGAGATTGCCATTAGCTGCTATGTCACAAAAGAAAATGAACTATAAAAGGAGGACAGCCATGAGAAAATCAACCTCAAAACGAAAACAGTTCAAACGTTTGATTCTGCTTGTCCTATTGACAGTTGCTTTGGGAGCATGTGGTGCGAAAAACGGTAGTTCAACCAGTACCAATTCCTCTAGCACCAGTAAGGTAACGACCGTTAAACTGTCCAATTATTTTACTAAGCGTGACCAAGATGCTTCTTATGATGAATCAAAAGCAACTAAGATTAGTCTGAGCGGTTCATCTGCTAAGGCTTCTGGTTCTGGTGCAGAAGTGTCGGGATCTACGGTGACAATTACTAAAGCTGGGACATATATCTTGTCTGGTTCAAGTGAAAACGTTCAAATCATTGTGAAAGTTAAGAAAAAAGATAAGGTTCAGCTCGTGCTGAACGGGGTCACGATGACTGGAACAGATGCTGCAATTGTCGTAGAAAATGCAGATAAGACTTTTATCACTCTTGCAAAAGATAGCAAGAACACTATTTCGGATTCTGCCCATCACAAGAATACAGACTATGACGCTGCGATTTACAGCAAGGACGACCTCACTTTCAACGGTTCTGGTAGTCTGACGGTCGAAGGCAATTATGGCAATGCTATTGAGTCCAATGATGATTTGCGCATTACAGGCGGAACCTACACAATCAAAGGCTATAAAAACGCCCTTTCAGCGAATGACGCAATCAATATCAAAGATGCGACAATGAATTTGACCGCAACGGAAGACGCCATTCACGCGGACAATGATGAAGACACATCGCTAGGCAATTTCTATATCCAGTCTGGAAAGATTACCATTAACGCTGGAGATGACGGTATTCACGCTTCTAATACTGCTCTTATTGACGGCGGTACGATTAAGGTGGAAAAGAGTGAAGAAGCGCTAGAAGGCAAGACCGTAACCATTAACGGTGGAGATTTAGACCTGACAGCAAATGACGATGGTATCAATGCCGCAGACGGTAGTAGCAGCGAGAGCGCTCCGGGACAAGCAACCGCTGGTGTCAGTCTGACCATCACAGGTGGCAAGGTCAAGGTTAATGCCCAAGGTGACGGCTTGGATTCTAACGGAGATTTGACCATTTCAGGTGGTGAAGTCTATGTGGACGGACCGACAAATGGTGGCAATGGCGCTCTTGACTATGACGGTAATGGCACCATTACCGGTGGAACCGTTGTAATGGTCGGCAGCAATGGCATGGCAATGGGCTTTGGATCAAATTCCAAACAAGCTTCCATCCTTGCGAATGTATCAGGTAGTGCTGGAGACAAGGTGACGATTACCGATTCGTCAGGCAAAGAAATCCTCAGCTATACCGCTGCTAAAAATTTCCAATCCGTTCTTGCCAGCTCAGCTACTATTAAAGACGGCGAAAGCTACACCATTACAGTCAATGGACAATCCACGACCGCAACAGCTAGCCTGACCACACAAAATGGAAACGGCATGGGCGGAGGTCCTGGTGGACGGTGATGATAGACAAAAGAGGCTAGGGGAACCCAACCTCTTTCGTTTGACTTTCACAATAAAACCAATCATACAATTTAAGAATAACACTAACGAACTGCTTAAACAATTCCCCTTCCTTGGCCTTCAATATAGCACAATAGCAAAAAACAAGTCTATTTTTGAAGGAAAATATATGCTATAATAAAATTAATGACATTAAAAAACTAGAGTTTCTTGCTCTAGCTTTTTATGTTACTAATTCTTCAAAATATCTCCTATTTCTGCCAAATTATCAACAGTCCAATCTGGAGTTTCTGCTGGGTTAGTTATGTGAGTCAAGCGACTAAAACCCTGCCGGATCCAAATAGTTCGCATACCAAGTTGTTTAGCTGGAAGAATATCATTGTCTAAACGGTCGCCAATCATCACAGCGTGTTCAGCCAAGCAGTTTGCTTGTTGGAGAGCCAGCTTAAAAATGGCTAGATTAGGTTTTGCCAGGCCAACATCGGCAGAAGAAATAATGAGATCTATGTAAGAATCAATACCAAAGTTTCTCAATCTTGCCAGTAGATTCGGTAATTGATTAGCAAGGATACCAATCTTGTAGTGTGAGTGAAGAGTTTTTAGCACATGTTTGCAGCCAGGATATAGCGTTTCTAAATCAGACTTCCAAGACGGACATTTCAAGCCATAATATTTCAGAGCTTCTACATCGCCTTTTTTATTTTCCATAAAATAGTGGATCATAGTTTGATAAAATTCTGCATAAGAAATGTGAGTATCCGCAATAGCCTGCTCAATCCGATCTTGGTAGGCTTTTTCTTCGTTTACCAAAGTTGAGCCAATATCAAAGAATAACCAATGAATCTGTTTCATGCGAAACCTCTAATAAAGATTGATGTCTCCGCTGACAGCTTGGATAGTAAGAGAATCTGTAGAAGCCGTTGCTTGGTGGTGGATTGTGTTGCCAATGATTTGGTGGCTCGGCTGGAGCTGGTCAGAAATAGAAATGTCTCCGTGCACCGTTTCGAGATCATAGCTGAAATCATGGTGCAGCAGATGAAGTGAAATATCTCCGCTAGTTGTTTGAATGAAAGTCTTACCAGCAATTTCTAAAGAATGCGTATCGAAATCCCCTGACACAAGAGACAGCTTACAATCCGTCAATTTGACATGCGCTAGATGAATATCGCCACTGATAAGGGTAACATTGGTTTGTTGCAAATGGCAATGCCGCATAGTCAGATCGCCACTTGCAAGTTCGATATCTCCCTTTTGTGTTTGAAGACGAGAGATAGCAACATCACCTGAAGAAGATTGCAAAGAGAAGACTTGAAGAGGGTTTCCTCTTGGGATTTGAATGCAAACTGGATAACGATCCAGACCATTTTTCATGACATGAATAATCCAGTTCAAACCACTAGAGTTTGCTGCTCCTTTTTCTGTAATGTACCATTTCTTGTCACGAACAATCGAGCTTAACTGGTTGCTGCTCTTTCCGTTGTAGTATTTGATATGAAAGAAAGCATCAGGTGAAGGCTCAATTTGAATATCTTTAGTACTCACATCAATATGCAATTCAGAGACGGTTGAGTAATCTTCAAAGATATAAGTGTCGCTAGCATATTGTGAAGGATGAATATTCGGAGATGGTTGTTTTGCTGGATTATCAGAATTTATCTCTTCTGTCGAATGTACTGAAAGCGAGCGAATAATCTCTTCTGCTGCGTCTCTAGGATCTCCTAACTCTTTAATGACTAGTGCTTCATTTTCAGATCCAGCGTCTTCAAAGTATTCCGTAAAATAATCCATCGCTTCTTTATAGTCTGCCTCAGGTAATGTTTTTAAGTATTTCTCTAATGCGGCTAAATAATCAGTTCTTGTCATGACGAACGCTCCCTTCTATAATACCGTTGACTGTCGCTGTATACACTTTCCACTCCTCCTTAAGGGTACTTAATTGCTCCCGTCCATTTGGAGTAAGAGAGTAATATTTTCGTTTTCGACCTTGATATTCTTGAGAATAAGTTGTTAAGTAACGATTCTTTTCTAACTTTTTTAAAATAGGATATAAGGTTGATTCCTTGATATTGGCAATCAATTTAATCGTTTGGCTAATCTCATAGCCATAGGAATCTTCACTTTCCAAAATCGCTAGAATGAGAAATTCAATCAGGGTAGAAGATGTTGGAAAATACATGAGTCACCTCCTATGTATAATATTTTTATATATAATTTTTCTATACATAGTATAGTGCTTTTCACTTTCAAAGTCAAGAAAATATATAAAATTTTTATATATTTTTAAAATGTAAGTCTAAAACCATTTTCTTTTCTAGTTTTTTGAGACAGCACATCTGTGATTTCTCTAGGTTTGTTGTAAATAAACCTTAATTCTAGCTTAATTCATTAATTAAAGAATGTTTTGTATTGAAAAATTGCGCTAGAAAATGGTAAAATATACTAAGTCTATCTTAGAAGTAAGACAAAAGTGATGAATATAATGAAAAAACATAAAATAATTTTTAAATTTTTTGGGCAGACGCTACTTTATTTTGTGATATTTTTAGCCTTGCTTTATTTCTTTAATTATCTTGGCCAAGGTCAAGGTGGTTTTATCTACAATGAATTTTAGGAGCAGATTGTGACCAATTCAGTAATTAATGATATGATTGAAACGATTGAGTATTTTGCTCAGTCTCAACCAGATTTTCCAGTTTACAATGTCCTCGGAGAAGTTCATACTTATCATGATTTGAAAGTGGACTCAGATTCCCTTGCTGCAAAGATTGATAGCCTTGCGCTTCCTGAGAAATCACCAGTAGTAGTTTTTGGTGGGCAAGAATACGACATGTTGGCGACTTTTGTAGCCTTAACGAAGTCAGGTCATGCCTATATCCCGATTGATAGTCATTCCGCCCTTGAACGTGTGACAGCAATTGTGGAAGTGGCACAACCTAGTCTCATCATTGCAATCAATGAATTTCCACTGAAAGATAAATCGATACCAATTCTTGATTTAGCAACAGTTCAAGCAGCTTTTGCAGAAAAAAAGCCTTACCAGCTTACACATTCTGTTAAAGGGGATGATAATTACTATATCATCTTCACTTCAGGAACGACTGGAAAGCCAAAGGGTGTGCAAATCTCGCACGATAATTTGCTCAGCTTCACTAACTGGATGATTACAGATAAGGAATTTGCGACTCCAGAGCAGCCACAAATGCTGGCACAGCCACCGTATTCTTTTGATTTATCGGTTATGTATTGGGCGCCAACCTTAGCACTTGGAGGCACACTTTTTGCGGTTCCGTCTGCCATTACGCAAGATTTCAAGCAGTTATTTGAAACTATCTTGAATTTGCCGATTGCCATTTGGACATCAACACCGTCTTTTGCAGATATGGCGATGTTATCGGAAGATTTCAACGCTGAAAAAATGCCAAGCATTACGCATTTCTACTTTGACGGGGAAGAATTGACGGTTAAAACAGCACAAAAATTGCGTGACCGTTTCCCAAATGCGCGTATTATCAATGCTTACGGTCCGACAGAAGCAACGGTGGCTTTATCTGCCGTTGCCATAACAGATGATATGCTAGCAAACATGAAACGCTTGCCGATTGGTTATACCAAACTAGATTCACCAACCTTTGTTATTGACGAAGATGGAAACAAGTTACCAAATGGTGAGCAAGGCGAAATTATCGTTTCTGGACCCGCTGTGTCAAAAGGCTATATGAACAATCCAGAAAAAACAGCTGAAGCATTCTTTGAATTTGAAGGGTTACCGGCCTATCATACAGGAGATGTCGGCACCATGACTGACGAAAGTTTACTTCTTTACGGTGGTCGCATGGACTTCCAAATTAAGTTTAATGGTTTCCGCATTGAGCTGGAAGATGTCTCACAAAATCTGAACAAATCCAAATATGTCGACTCGGCTGTGGCTGTACCGCGATATAACAAAGATCATAAAGTACAAAATCTTTTAGCCTATGTTATCTTGAAAGACGGAGTGAAAGAACAATTTGAGCGTGAGATCGACATCACAAAAGCTATCAAGGACGACTTACAAGATATTATGATGTCTTATATGATGCCTTCAAAATTCCTTTATCGTGAATCTTTACCACTAACACCGAATGGGAAGATTGATATTAAAGGTTTGATTAGTGAGGTTAACAATCGATGATGGATTTCATAAGACAGATTCCTCATTTGGAACCGTACGGGGATCCACAATATTTTGTGTATATCATTTTAGCTGTTTTGCCTATCTTTGTTGGTTTGTTCTTCAAAAAGAGATTTCCCATTTATGAGGCCTTAGTTAGTTTAGCTTTCATCATTTTTATGTTAATTGGACCTAAATTAACGCAAATCTATGCTCTACTGTTTTATGTTCTTTGGCAAATGCTTTGGGTTTGGACTTATAAAATTTATCGAAAAACAAGAGATAGTAAGTGGATATTCTATTTACATGTTGCACTCTCTGTTCTGCCGCTTTTCTTTGTAAAGGTAACGCCAGCTATTTATGGTCATCAATCACTATTGGGCTTTTTAGGAATTTCCTACTTAACTTTCCGTTCAGTAGGAATGATGATTGAGCTTCGAGATGGTGTGCTCAAAGACTTTAGTTTATGGGAATTTTTACGTTTCATGCTCTTTATGCCAACTTTTTCAAGTGGACCGATTGATCGCTTCAAACGTTTTAATCAAGACTATGAAAAGATCCCTGAGCGTGATGAATTGTTGGATATGCTTGAGAAATCAGTGCATTATATCATGCTAGGTTTCTTATATAAGTTTATTTTAGCACATATCTTCGGCTCTATGATATTACCGCCTTTGAAGCAGTACGCATTACAAATGGGTGGTTGGTTTAATCTACCAACGCTAGGAGTAATGTATATCTTTGGACTGGATTTGTTCTTTGACTTTGCAGGCTATTCAATGTTTGCCCTTGCTATTTCCAATCTAATGGGAATTAAAAGTCCGATTAACTTTAATAAGCCTTTTATTTCGCATGATTTGAAAGAATTTTGGAATCGTTGGCATATGAGTTTATCATTTTGGTTCCGTGACTTTGTCTTTATGCGTCTGGTTACAGTACTTATCCGAAACAAAGTTTTTAAAAATCGAAATACCACTTCAAGTGTAGCTTATATAATCAATATGCTAGTCATGGGCTTTTGGCACGGAGTCACTTGGTATTATATTGCTTATGGACTCTTTCACGGTCTAGGACTTGTTATCAATGATGCTTGGGTACGAAAGAAGAAGATCATCAATAAAGAGCGGAAAAAGAAGAATTTACCTCCCTTGTCAGATAACAAATGGACGCAAGTAGCGGGAATGTTTATCACCTTTAATGTTGTAATGTTTTCATTCTTAATCTTTTCAGGATTTTTGAATGATTTATGGTTTAAAAAATAAAAAGGAGTTCTCTAATGGATATAAAAGCAGAAGTATTGGAAATTATTGATGAATTGTTTATGGAAGATGTATCAGACATGATGGATGAAGATTTGTTTGATGCAGGCGTTCTGGATAGTATGGGAACAGTTGAATTGATTGTTGAGTTAGAAAATCGCTTTGATATTCATGTTCCAGTATCAGAATTTGGTCGCGACGATTGGAATACAGCTAATAAAATTATTGAAGGTGTAACGGAGCTTCGTAATGCTTAAACGTTTATGGCTCATTTTAGGTCCGGTTATCTGTGCCTTTTTGATGGTTGTAACCTTACTATTTTTCTATCCAACCAAGCAGCGACATGATTATCAATCTGAAAAGCGCTCAGCCGTTACCCTGACAGCAGGAAGTTTCAAAGGAAGAACACAAAAAGTACGTGCTTTAACAGATAAAAAGCATCGTTTTGTTCCTTACTTTGGGTCAAGTGAATGGTTGCGATTTGATAGTATGCACCCTGCTGTTTTGTCTGAAAAATACAAGCGGAATTATCGTCCATATTTTTTGGGACAACGTGGAGCGGCATCTCTCACACAATATTTTGGGATGCAACAAATGCTCCCCCAAATAGAAAATAAAACAGCTGTTTATGTGATTTCTCCTCAATGGTTTACAAAAAAAGGTTACAGCCCTGCAGCTTTTCAACAATATTTTAATAGTGATCAATTAACTAGTTTCTTGCACCAACAAGAAGGAGACATTGCTGCTCAATATGCGGCGAAGCGTCTCTTGCAACTGTATCCGACAGTAGCTATGAAAGATAATGTAAAAAAAGTCGCTGATAATCAGAAACTGTCAAATTTCGATAAACAGTACATTCGCCTTATAAGCCGCTTGAATAACCGCGAAGACGCTCTTTTTAGCTCCCTTTTTTCCGAACATAATGAGAATTATGAAAAATTAGTACAACCTCAGGTCAATCGATTGCCAGATAAATTTTCTTACTCAGATCTAGAGAAATTTGCGACAAGAGATGCTCAGAGGAATACAACAAACAATGACTTAGGAATTGACAATAAGTTTTATAAACATCGCTTGCGAAAGCGCATAAAGAAACTTAAAGGAACGCAAAAAAGGTTTTCTTATACCAAATCTCTTGAGTATAATGATTTGCAGCTTGTCTTGAATCAGTTCGCAAAGTCAAAAACCAATCCAATTTTTGTGATTCCGCCCGTTAATGCGAAATGGACGGCTTACACAGGATTGAGTCAGGAAAAATACCAACAGGCTGTGAAAAAAATTCGTTATCAACTGGAAAGTCAAGGATTCAAGAATATTGCTGACTTTTCAAACGATGGCGGAAAACCTTACTTTATGCAGGATACGATTCATATGGGATGGCTTGGTTGGCTAGCGTTTGATAAGGCTGTGAATCCTTTTATTTCAAATCCAAAACCAGTTCCTAACTATCAGATAAATAATCGATTCTTTAGCAAAGAATGGGCAAATTATGACGGCGATGCCAAGGATTTTAAATAATCATAAAAAGCTGAGAGAAATCTCAGCTTTTTAGAATGGGAGAAAGGGATGATACGACTTGTAAAAAGAGAGGATTTCTCAGTAGTTTCATTATGTCAGAACGTTTATGTTCCAGCACTTTGACAATTTTATTTACATCCAATCAAGATATAATCTTCAATGGCCTTGGCAACACCGTGCTGATTATTGGTTTGAGTAATAGCGGTGGCTTGAACTTTCACAGGTTCAGGGGCGTTTCCCATGGCGACTCCAAAACCAGCTAACTTTATCATCGGAAGGTCATTAAAATTATCTCCGATTGCCATGACTTGAGGAAGCGGAATTTGATAGTGTTGAGCGATTTCTTGGAGGGCATTTTCTTTGGAGACATTCTTAGCAGTGACCTCTAAGTAATTGTCTTTTGAAAGATAGAAAGCTGTATTGGGAAAATCAAGAGTTTGGAGATAATTGTAGAGACGCTGAATTATTGCAGGTTCATCAATCAAGAGAAGTTTGTGGATTGGGACAAGTACATCTAAGACAAGAATGAGTAGATTTTGAATTGTGGGGACTTCTCCAGTGATGTCAGCTTCAATCTGGATCCACTTATCAAAACGGTCGGCTAGCCAGTTCTTTCCAGAGTAGAGATTGATAGAAACTGTTGGAAATTCTTGCTTAATTAATTCAATGAAAGTCCGAATTTCTTTTTTATCCAAAGGGTGTTCAATGATAGTTTCATAATGTTGCGGATTACCTTTAATAACGAGAGCACCATTGTAGCAAGCTAAGGGATTATCACCAAGCCCTAGTTCGTGCGCGATTGGCTTCATACCAAGTGGAGAGCGAGCAGATGCCAAGACAAAGGGAATGTTTTTCTTCTTTAAAAGCGGAATTTGCTCTTTCAGATTTTTGTCAACCTGATGTTGGTCATTTAAGATGGTTCCATCAATATCACTGACAATCAAACGAATACTTTGGTTATTCATAATTGTATCCTCCGTAAATTTAGTAGATGATTTTTAAAGTGTCAGGTAGGAGTGTCTTGATTTCTGTAGTTGGCTTTTGGTCTGTAATCCAATAGTCGAATGAACTAATATCGCTTAAAATATAATTGGAATTTTTTTGCCATTTCTCCTGCTCGGCTAGCAATACTTTCGTTTGGCTATGTTGCATGACTAGTTTTTTAATATAGGCATCTTCAGCATCCTCATAGCTAACTTGTCCATTTTTCAAACTTGCTGCTCCAAAGAAAGCAATATCGAATTGAAGATGTTCTAATAATTCAGCTTCGTTTAAGGAATAATAGAAGCGGTTTTTGGGATAGAATTTGCCTCCAAGTAGATGAAAATCAATCTGTTTCTGGCCACTAAGCATGATAGCATTGTCTAAAGAATGCGAATAAATAGTGTTTTTTTGATTCATCAATTGAGCTAATTGCAAGATAATTGTTGAGACGTCAAAATAAAGCAGTTGTTCTTCCTCAATCAATTCGTACGCTTTTTGAGCAATTTTTCTTTTTTCCTTGGTAAATTTTTTGCTACGATCATTGAAGGAGAGGATTTGTTGTTTGTTTTCTAAAGGAAGGATTCCGCCATGAGTCCGTTGTACGAGCTTACGCTCATTTAAAATAGAAAAATCCCTGCGAATGGTATCTTTAGAAACGTGAAAATAGTCAACCATTTCCTTTGCAGAAAGCTGTCTTTTCTCTGCAAGTAATTCTAATATTTTATTTAATCGTTGTTCTTGATACATACTCTTCCTCCTATGATTTCATTTTAACATAGAGGATAAGTGTTTTCAAGTTTTTTTAATGCTTTATAAGTTTTTCATAGTGTGGTTCAACTGTAAAGCCTTAAGGCAAATTTAAGTTAACTTTCTTATACTATAGATAATCCTAAAAAACTTTTCTCATATTAATCTCCTAAAGAAAAAAGCAATCGAATTGTACTGCCTTCAAAAGTTGGACAAATACGATTGCTTTTTTGTGTGAAATTCATGTTATAATAAGACCATGATTTCAAAAGAATTTCAAGAGCTGATGCGAGTAGATACAATTGCCACAGCAAAAGCCTTGCTTGGCATGCAACTTTGTTTGGATGGAAAACCCGTAGGAAGAATTGTTGAAACGGAAGCTTATCTGGGTGCAAAAGATAGTGCTTGCCATAGTGCGCATGGTAAACGCAGTCCGAAAAATGAATCTATGTATTTATCAGCAGGGCATTGGTATGTCTATCAGATTTACGGTCATCAGATGCTGAATTTAGTGACGAGGGCTGAAAATATAGCAGAAGCCGTCTTGATTCGGGCCTTGGAATTACCAGATGGTACATTACTTGCTAATGGTCCGGGGAAATTAACTAAATTTGTAGGGATTAGTAAAGCTTTTGATGGTCAGAATGTACAAGAATCACGTTTGCAACTGGCAGCCGATGCACTTCCTTTGCAAATTAGTTCACGTCCACGAATCGGCGTCACCTGTACAGATCATTGGCGAGAAGAGCCACTTTGCTTTTATGTAGCTGGCAATCGTCATGTGTCAAAAATTGCAAAAATAGGGTTATTACCAGATGAAGAAACATGGAGGAGAACACTTGATGACGAAAATTGAAATTTTTGAACAGGTTGTGGCGATGATGAAACAGGATTCGTCAACCAAAAAGGATCTAAAAGGAGCAGATCCAGACATGTATCGCAGGCAAATCACAAACGAGATGAAGGATGAGGATTTTCTTTATCAAATGCGGTGTTATCTGGCAAGTTTTGGAATCATTAGTCACGTTAGTTTTCATCCCAAACATCGGCAGGCACTAGGGTTTCGGCTGAGAAAATTTGAGAATCGACTATATGTACTGAATGCAAATCCTGATACGGACTTACGCGTTGCAGACCAGATAATTTTGATAGATAATCAAACAATTCCAGCATTTTATCAAGTGCATCGTGATTATTTTGTCAGTGAGACAGAAGAGCGCCAATATATGGAGTGGGCCTACTTTGTGGCTAAATCTGATACGGTGACCTTGCTGCGAAATGGGCAAGAGCAGACAATTTCAGTACAGGAAACAAAATTGACTACACACACTCCTGCTTTTGAATATAAACAATTATCAGAAGAAACTCTATATTTGAAAATGGAAAATTTCTTTGATGAAGAAGCCATTGCAAACTTATACCAAGAAAGTAGCTCGGCTATTAACACAGCAAAGAATGTTATTGTTGATGTGCGTGTTAATCATGGTGGATCGGATTCGTTGTATTTTCCTTTATTGCAATATGCACTTTCTGATGGCAAAAGTTTTAAGGACGTGACTTTTTCTGATGATGGTATGGAAATTTTATATACTAAGCGTAATGTAGGACTGCGTTTACAAGATTTTCAAGCAATGCTAAGGCAAGAAGATATTTCGCCTGAAACTCGAAATATGCTGGAGCAGTTTATAACTGAATTGGCTGTCAATAAAGACAAGGGGTATGTACTTTATGATCAATCAGATGAAGCGATTTTACCAGATGTGACTGGACAAGCAAAACCAGAAAAATTGTTTATTTTGTCGGATGTCTACTGTGGTTCATCAGGGGATAATTTCGTTTCGATGATGAAAGCATTTGACAAAGTTACCGTGATAGGTAGACCAACTCTAGGAATTTTAGATTATTCTAATTGCTGCACAGTGGATTTTGGGGATTATGAATTTGTATTTCCGACTTCACGGAGCCTTGCCGTTGATAAAGGACAAGGAATGAATGATAAAGGAGTGATACCAGATATTTTCATCCCTTGGACACCAGAGCATTTAGAGCGAGATATTGATTTAGAAGAATGTCTCAAACTTTGTTAAAGAAAAAAGAGAATGAAGCCGAACGTGTGATTTCATAGAAATCTAGTTTCGAATTTCATTCTCGTTTTTTTTATAAAATTTTATCAGATTTTTCTACATAAAAGAGCGCAATAATCATGATGATTGTAAGAACAAGCAAAATGACGATAGCTGGTATCCAAGAGCGGAAAAAATCTGCACTGTAACCAAAGAGAGCTGGACCAAAAGAAGCAAGGACATACCCGCCTGTTTGTGCTAATCCAGATAACTGTGCGGTTTGCTCAGGACTGCTAGTTTTCATTGAAAAAGTAACCATAAGATAAGGGAAGAGTGCACTTACGGCTGTACCAATTAGAATGTTGATAATGAGCCAATACATAAAATTATTTGTCTGTATCAGTAACATGCTAATGCCGATAAGAGCGGATGATGATATTAGACCAAGCATGATGAGGCGATAACGAGGAGAGAGTCGAGTTGTCAAGCTGGGAATGGTCATTGAAAACGGCAAACTAATCAGATTAAAAACAGAAGCTAAAAATCCAGCAGAAGCATTTGAAATGCCAGCTTGCGTTGCCATAGTTGGTAGCCAGGTTAGACAAGTATAAAAAAGCAGTGATTGCAGACCACCAAAAATAATAATAGCCCAGACTTTTTTATTTTTCCAAATAGTGTTGCCTTGACTTGATTTGTCTTTGCTGACTAAGTAGTGATTGTAGGAAGTATTTGGCAACCAAACTAAAAATGCTAAAAGACAGATGGCTGTCAGACAAAGTACCAACCCTTTCCATGAACTGGCTTCTGTTATGGGCACAGCAATAGAGGAAGCGATAGCTGTTGATAATCCCATAGAAGTGATATACATCGTTGTCAATAGCCCGATCCGATGCGGTTGGTTGGCTTGGATGACGCTTGGAAGTAATACGTTAAGCACTGCAATGGAAGCTCCAATAAGAATGGTTCCCATATAAAGGAGTGGTAGATTAAAAATCCGAATTAAAGAGCCGATTGTAAGAAGAGCGAGGACAAGAGCAAACAGTTTTTCTAGCCCAATTTTACTCGCTAAACGCGCTGAAAATGAAGAACAGAGAGCGAACATGATCAAGGGCAGACTGGTCAAAAGACCAAGTGAGCTCACCGAAACATGAAGCCCACTAGCAATGTTCGTTAAAACAGTTGGAAGCGTTGTAAAAGGCGTCCGCAAAGCGACACCCACCATGATAATTCCTGGTAATAAAAAGATAGAATGTTGTTTTTTCATAAATACTCCTAAGGGGTTCTTAGAAGATTATACCATAGAAATAGCTGAAATTATAGCTCTATATTAGTGCATGAGCTCCAGATAGTAGGATGTAATAGTGGCTTCTTCAATTTTATTTCGTTGTCCTAGCCACCAAGTAACTGTTTCGATAAAAGTTGTTGTGACATAGTTTTTTAAAAATGGTTCTGGTAAATTAGATTTTTGTGTCAATAGCTTTTCGCGAATGAGAGGAAAGAGATAGTGTTCTAGCTCTAATTTTAAACGATTAATAAAATAGATATTTTTAGATAATAATAAAGTGGCTATTTTATCTTGATTTTTCCTGAAATGGTAAAAAATATGAGCTGTTGCATCAAAAAGCTCACTTGCTTGGTATCGTTCGACAAATGTATGTTGGAACAAATCTTGACACATTTCTTCAAGTAGTGCTTCTTTTGTCTCAAAATGAGCATAGAAAGTCGATCGACCTACATCTGCAAGGTCGATGATTTCTTGGACTGTGAGGCCTTCATAACTTTTTTGATTTAAAAGAGTGATGAAAGCCTGATAAATGGCTGCGCGTGATTTTTTAACTCGTCTATCCATCGTTTCCGAACAAATCTCCCTAAATGTACGCTATCAAACGAAGCATTAGATTTGTTTCTTGTTTCCTCCATTAAAATAGTAGATAATATAAGTGAACAAAGTGTTTTGTTTTGAATACATTATACAACAAATAAAATGAAATCTCAATGTGCAATTAGAAGGAGAAGATCATGAAATCAAGTAAAAATGTCTGGATTGCATTTCTGTTAAATTTTTCTTTTGCAATTATTGAATTTACCTTTGGTGTTCTTTTTAATTCTAGTGCTGTGCTAGCAGATGCGGTGCATGATACGGGTGATGCTTTAGCAATTGGCTTATCAGCATTTTTTGAAAGAATTTCCAATAGACGAGGTGATAGAAACTATACATTAGGCTATAAACGGTATAGTTTACTGGGAGCCATGTTGACCTCTACCATTTTAATAGTGGGTTCTATTCTTATTCTGGTTGAAAATGTTCCTAAATTATTTGCACCTGAACGGGTGAACTACGACGGTATGCTTGTCTTAGGCATTTTTGCAATTGTGATCAACTTTGCAGCTAGCAGGGTGGTTAGTCATGGACGTACACACAATGAATCTATTCTTAGTCTGCATTTCCTAGAAGATATTTTAGGTTGGTTGGCTGTTATTTTCGTATCCTTTATTCTTCGTTTTACAAACTGGTATTTTCTTGATCCGTTGCTTTCGCTCATCATTTCGACCTTTATCTTAAGTAAAGCACTACCAAAGTTTTGGGAAAATGTTCAAATCTTTCTTGATCACGTACCGAGTGATGTGAATTTGAACGATCTTTATGCAGAAATTCAAACAATTGAGAATATCCAAGCAATAACTCAGTTAAATGTTTGGACAACCGATGGACTAGAAAAATTTGCGATGATTCATATTTGCATGAAACATCCCGAACAACAAGCAGAAACTCAACAGCTTATTCGCCAACATCTTAAAATATATGGAATTAAAAAAGTCACCATTCAAGCAGATGAAAGTTTAGATGAGCATGAAGAATGCTGTATTGGTGGAGAGAATGAGGAATGAGGAGAAAAAAATGGAGCATTCCGCTGTTAAGGAGTTGTTGAAAAGTGTTAAATCTGTTATCAACAAATTTTCAAAAGAAGACAGTTGGGGTATTTGTTTCCTAGATGTTGAAAAAGTAGCTCAGCTTGTCATAGAGATAGGAAACTGCTAAAATGTGAATAAGCAGATATTTGATTCGTGATGTAGCTGTTAACGAACAGAAATCTCTTGCCAAAGGTTTCTACGAACATATGGGATTTGAAGTGTATAAAGGAATAGTACGTGATGAATAAGGGAATCCCTATCCTCTTCTATATATGAATTAGATAAATAATTTATAGTATTTTAGGAGTAATAGTCTGCAGACTATTTAAACAATATAAAAATCACACTAGCATTATTGTACCGCCCTCCAAAAGTATAGTCATTATTATTTATTGTCGTATGATTCTTTACTTTTTTATAATATTCATGGTCAATACCAGTAATACTCACCATATAATAATTGATTTCCCTTGGTTGAACAAAGCGACAAGAAGGATAGCTGATACCATCAATAGAAATGGGGTAGTAGTTTCTTCATAATAGTAGCACTTCCTTAGTTTATCAACTTAGCATTAGGGAAATAATGCAAAAGTCTATTGAAACAGACAAAAATGAATGTCTATTATAATGAAGAATCAAGTTCTTTCGAGAAAATATCTATTTTTTGAAAAACGATATTAGAAGTTGAATGGTACTGGATGAATATTTCTAGGCGGCCTGAGGGGATGATGTGGAGTTCCATTTTTGTTTTTCTGAAGACAATATAGATTTGGTACTAGTTCCGTAATGACTTTTTCCCTGTTCATGTAAGTACCATTGTTTCCCCAACAAGCAACTATTAAATCAGACTGTGTTACACATTCTAAAAGATAATGATCATTATCTTTCCCAATAGGATCATCAATTAAATATATATCTTTCGGATAAGTACTTCTAAAAGCAAATAAATTAGCCATAAGTAAAGTTCCATATCCCCAATCTTTTGCGAAATTTATGCATCTAGTGATTGTAGGATCATCAATATTTTCATCAGCGATTGATGGGTTTAATCCAATAAATAGAATTGTAGGTTTTGTGGAGCCCCACGTACGAGATAGTTTATAACGATAAATCTTATCTTTAGATATAATAGCTTTCTTTTCCACGATTGATTCTCTTTTTTATATTATATACTATTGATTAAAAACATAGTCAAACTAGGTGTTAAAAAAGGTAGAGATTAAATTGAAATACAGTGCAATATATCGCAATTGACAAAAAGAAAAAACGCTTGAAATCAGCGTTTTTATTTGGTATTGATTTGTATTTAACTCTTATTTAACTTCTGTAAAGGTTGTGAATGTTATTTTAGCATCCTCTAAACGCCTTCATATCAACGTTTTTAGATTATTCTATAGAAAATGTAGTCATAAATGTAGTCATTTTGCTATGCCGTCAATTTTGCAATTTCTTTGAGATAGATTTCAACTGCTTCTGCCTTCTTTTTCGGTGCCAATTCAGCATAAGTGTCCATTGTCGTTTTAATAGACTTATGTCCCATTCTTATCTGGAGTTCTTTCCAGTTGGCACCAGCATTCAGCATCAAAGAAGCATGTGTATGACGGAAAAGGTGGAAACCATAGTTTGGTAGTCCCAACTCAGTCAAACGCTTTTTAAGCGTTGCACGTTCATTTCTGTCACACATATAGTTCCCGTAAATTGTCGGGAAAATTAGATTCACAGTTGGTAAATCATTACTCACAAAGTAATCACTCATCTCAGCATGAAAAGCTTTTAAGTCATCCAAAACTTGCCTTGGAACTGCAACTCTTCTGTTACCAGCATCAGTTTTGGCACTGCTCTTGCAAACAATCTCGCCCTTAATCCCAAGTTTCTTATTTCTAGCTTTCCACATTAGTGTTTTATTGACAATAATTTCATTAGCATCAAAATCTAAATCATTAATTGTCAAAGCCAGAAGCTCGTTGATTCGAAGTGCGGAAGCTAGCAGCGTGTCGCAGATAACTTTAAATCGTCGATTAGCTCGAGTATCAGGAAGAGTATCAAGATAGTTCAGCCAAGTAGCTAAGTCCTCTCCGTGCAATACCATGATTCTCTCCTTTACCACCTTCGGTTTTGGAGGGATTTTTACTGTCCGAGCTGGATTATGAGAAAGTTCGAAATTCGTAATCCCATAATCGAAAATATCACTGAGTTTATAGATAACTGCACCGAAATCTTTTGCGTGTCCCTTTTTGGATTTTTTAACACCCGATTCAACAGACTTTTTAGATTGTTGAATCGGGTGTTAACCCAAATCTGAATATCTGCAGATTTTATTTCTTCAGGCCTATATTCTCCAAACTTAGGGATGATATAGGTATCAAGATAGCTTCGAACTCGGTTGATTGTATTCTGAGAAGTCACCCAAGTTACAAAACTGACAAACCAGGCTTCAGCTAACTCCTCGAAGTTATTAATCAATAAGGTCTCTTTCAAAGTTGCCCCCTTTGCTTCAAAATCAATCCGAGCTTGAATGATTTTCCTATCAAGACTTTTTAGAGTTTTAGCAGTTATAGATGATGTAACTTTTTTTCCAGTTTTAACGTCTACACCAATATACACACCACGTTGCGTATAACTAATAGTTCCATTATTCTTTGTAGTTTTAATGACTTTTCGATTGTTGTGAATGATAGTTTCTTTCTGCATAGTAGCCTTCTTGTTTCGGATATACAAAAGGCTAAAATAACAACCTCACATGTATTTATTGTGATAGTCTTATTTTAGCATATTTGGGGTTAAGGAGTTAAGTATTTTATAACATCTTCCATTTTGTAATAGACTGTACGTGTTCCTTCAATAGGAGGTTCAAGCCTTTTAAGACCAGTTTTCTCCCACAATTTTAAGGTGTTAGGAGAAATTTGAAGGATTGACAATAATTCTTTTTGAGTGACTATACTAGAGCTTTTCTGTTTTTCTTGCTGATGTTGCATGATAGTCAATAAGACATTCAGTAGTTGTTCAATCTGGCTCAATTTGGCGTATTCGGTATTAGTCATTATCTCCGTTCTCCTTTCTATAGCCTGAGTGACGACGTGAATCAAGATATTTTGCAAAGAAGTAGGTCTTATCAACGATAATACTTAGGAGCATTGGACTTTCATCACGAGCATATATGACAAGGTTGTTAAACTTCGTGAAATTGTGCTCCTCAATAGTATCAATTACAGTTGAAAGAAATTCATCGTTGTTATTGCTAATAAGAAACTTATCTAGTTCAAAACCGCAACCTGATTCGATATCCTCAATATCGTAAGGAGTCTTTTCAGGGTTCTCTGCGTGAATAAAATAGTCATACATACCCTTAGGTGACATAACGATTTCTACATGAGCAGGGGTATTTAGTTTTTCTGTTAGAAATTCTGAGACTTGAGAGTAGCTTTTAAGTGAATCGAAGAATAAAGTGCCATGTTTATGCGACTTCTTAAACTCACCCGTTTGCCTGTTAACATCTTTATCATGCCAAGGACTAAGCACAAATGGGATGTGCATTTCTTCAAGAATTTCCAAATAATTTTCAGGGGCACTTTCTTGATAGAGTAGAAAAGCCCATTTATTAGAACGTTTTTCTTTTGCCATAGGCAGGTACCTCATTTCTAGTTCTTATCTATTAGGAATATTTTAGGGTGATTTTGGTAGTCTTACTCCCAAAATAGTGATTATTGATTATTGATGTAATGGGGGTCGTAGTAACCCCATTACACGTGGATAGATGATTTTGAAAATACGGGGCTTTTGGCTTTCACTATGTGAGCCAAGCCCCATATTTTCCTTTATCTCTTAGTTCCTGTAAACCAAAGTTTATTACCTTTTCGATGGGGTGAAGAAAAATAATAGTGTGGATTTCTGTTTGAAATTTCTTCCTTGATATCATCTTCCATTTCTTTCAGTAACTTCTGAGCCTGTTGAGTTCTTGGAATGGCAAGTAAGATAGTGACGGTTTCTTTTCTTACATCTACCGTACACCCTAAGACAGAATGATTGAAACTTTTTAAAATGGGGTTGATGCGAGTAATGGTCTGATTCTCAATTGTATTCATTGCTTCATATTGTTCATCTTGCTTCAGAAATTGTCTCATTCTAAAAGTCTGGTAAATAGACTTGAAATAATTCCATAATGAATCTTTTAAAAATCTTTGAACTAACTCAATGATAACCAAAAGAGCAGGAACGAGAATAAGATAGAATGACAATAGTTGAATGTAATGTTCAAGAGCAGTCAGCTTATCTAGTATTGTTGTAAAAAGTCCCTGCATTCCAGAGAGTTTAGTGGTTTCTATCATTTGAATAAGTAAGTTGATTCCAATCTTAAAGAAAAAACTAAGCAAGGCAAGGACTATTAAGTTCGCATTTAGGTTGTAGGTCGTTTGAAAGAAAGTTTTTTTCATAGGTCACAGAATGCCTTTCTTTGTATAGTAAGTAGGGCAAAGGAGAGGTAAAACTTGATAAGGATGTTCATTATCAATAATCTGAATAAGTCCAGTTCCTTTTCCTATAGGGATAACAATGCCTTCAGGGTCTAGGTCAGGGAATAGAAATTGTGTTGTCTTCTTGTTGATATTACCAATTTGAATTAAGACATTTAACTGTTCCCGAACAGAAATTGGGATAGATGTATGGTCGAAACGCTGACTGACTAGAAAAAGATGGACTTTTGTAGCTCGCCCAAGCAAAGCAATTTGAGATAGAAGCGAGAAGAAAGAGTCCTTGATAGTTTTATTGACTCCCTCGGATAATGCTAGTACTTCATCAATGACGATAGTCAAATGCTCAAATGGATGGTCTGGCTTATCATAGAGAATTTCCTGTCTCTGTTGAATAAGATTCAAGCAGGCGCTTAGGTTCTCATTGATTTCTGAAACAAAGTCTGATTTAGAGCGATTTTTCTGAGGGTGTAGAACGGCAATTCCATTTTCACGAGCCCAACGGCTAGGTGTGTCAAATTTAGGGTCTACAATAATCAAGTCAGAAATATTTTTGAGCATACTGAGAAAATAGGTTAGAGCATAAGATTTACCAGATCCACTGTTTCCTGCGATAGCCATAGAAGTTACTTTGTTGTAGTCAAGAGTAAGATTTTTCATTATGGGAATCAGATTTCCCTTTTGTTTTGCCGTAAATTCTTCCAAATCAGGGATCACTAGACGTTCAGAAACGCCTGCTTTCCAAGGGAAGAAGAGCCCACGCTGGACATGAATATCATCTGTATCTAGTGCCATAAAATAGGCTGAATTTTGTTTGAGAAGAGTGAAGCGAGGATAAAGAGCAGCATTCGCAATCAGGAAAATTTTCTGATAGAGTTCATCATCAATGATATAACTCGCTGGTAAGCGAGGAAGAAAGAGGAATCCTTCTTCCATAATTTTGCAGTCAAAGCTGTTAGTATAGCTAGTTTCTCCTTGCATAATGCTTCCAAGTCCCATATTGAGGCTTTGGAGCAGGTATTGCCCCAGTTCTCTATTCGTCATTATTTGACCTCCTTGACATTGTCAGCTTTGAAGTAGACGTTAAAGCCAACTTCGCAGGCTTGAAGATTATCAAACTGTACCAATGCCATATAAGATGGTAGCTCCACTTCAGCTTCGAATTTGACGGTGAAGGGCGGAAGTCCTTTTTGTGAGAACCAAGCTTTATAAGCGATAATTTCCCCTGTTGGTTGACTGTCTTCAAATTTAATTTGTGCTTCTAGTTCGGTGCTTAAGTAGAGAATGCCCTGCTTGTTGTCAATATATTCATTAGCAGTATTGACTGAGTAGCCACCTTTGCGATTGCGTGTTTTCATTAGATTTACCTCGTATTTGATTATTTGTCTTAGCTAAGAACAATTTTAGTTTAACGTAATTTCATGAAGTAGACTGTCAGTTTTTCTGACAGTCTACTTTTAAATTTGTGGTATGAGGCAGGCTAATTCGGATAACCAATAAGTTAATTTCTAAGCTATTTGATGCGAAGTTTCTTCCTCTGGAAAATCTGAAATAAAGCTTGATAAGGAGTCTAGAAAAATTTCTTTATTTTTTTCAATGATTTGCGATACTTCTTTCTTTGAGACATTAGAAAATTTTTTTGCAATTAACTTTTTTAGAAAAGTATTTTCAAAAGTAGGATCTACCAAAATTGTAGATATTATGTTTTCAATAAGTAGTAGTTCGAATTCAATACTCGGGAAAAATAATTCCCTAGGATTTTTATAATCTAAACTGGTCTGAAAAGCTAACGAAGCATTAAAACTAATATTTCTTTTTCCCTTTAGAATTTGCCCAACTGTTGTTTCGGATAATAACTCAACTTCCCCTTCAGCTGTTTCATATCCAATTTGATTTTGTAACATTTCTCGCTCATTAAGTATTCTCTTGAGCTCTATACCTAACAGTTTGCAATATAATTCCTCTATTACACTTTTATATGTCATTTTACTTCCTTTCCGTCCTTGGACGGAATAGAAACACAGTCGTTTACCGAGTTAAGTATGAAAAAAACACACCAAAGAAACGGTGAAACATTTGACATAGCGATTACCTGAAGATGTAGCTATGTTCTGAGTTTCAATCCGTCCTTTGGTGCACCTTTGGACTTCATAATTTTCCATTGAAATAGGGATAATTACATTATAAAGTGAAAAACGTGGTATAATTAAGGTGATTTTTATAAAATAACAACTAAAAAACACCACGTTTTAAAAAGGAAGAGTATGATTTTTAAAAGGACAAAGAAGTATTTTATCGATTGTGCTTCATTGAGGCTAGATTCTAAAATTAAAATTATAAATGAGGAACGTAAGTCAAGGGCTTCAACAGAGTATTACTGGTATACAGGTCAAGAAAAGAAAATAAATAAGAAATATAAAAAACTTACGAATAGAGAGATTTCTTCAAGCAATTCTCCGTTAATTAGCCTTATTAGAAGAGGGATGGTAACCTCAAAGAATCCATATCTTTATACTCCTAATGCAATAGAAGATGTTTTGAACAATTGTAAGTTGGATGAATATGGCACAAAATTAGGTTTAGTTAGTAATGAAAAAAAGAAATATATAGCGCGTAATATAATGTTTAAATCTTATGATGAAATTTGCTTTGGTGATTATTCCGAACATTTGAAACTCACATCCTTCCTATCATCTATTATTATTTTAGATATTCTTTTTGAATCTTATGATGAAAATCTATGGAGAATAGTTTTAGGATATATGCCACTTAATATTGAATTTGAAAAAATAAGATTAGATGTTGTTGATGTTCAAAAAGTATATAGTATAATTTTTGAAGAGCATTATGAATTATTTATGACAGGGATTTTTCGAGCTACAGAAAAAGCTCTTAATGTTGATACCTTATTTTGGAAATTTTATGAAGAACGTGTAAAAAACGAATCAAAAAACATAAATAAAATAGCATTTGTTGATGTTTATCTGAACGAATTTTACACTGAGATTTTAAAGAAAAAAATAGATAAATTTATTAATGATAGTAGTTATTATGGCTATAAAGAAAAGTATGTTCATGAAAATAGTACTTATCAAAGTTTAGAGTCAATAATTTCAATTCAACAGGAGATGCGTTTGTACCAAGGTGATATGGAATCAGTTGAAATTAGAAAAAAATATGGCAATAAGGTATGGGATGATAATTTGCTAAATGCTCTAAATAAGGATAACATTGATGACGTTCTGGGTAAGTATACTGATGAATATTTAGATTATGAAGATATAGATGCCATATACGCGACATATATATTAGGACTGACAGAAAAATTACTTCATTTAATGAGTAGTTTCCAAAGTTTTAGAGAGGAAAATTCTCATTGGCAAGGTAATTATTTAGGTTATGTCAAAAAATACCAATATGGCAATGAGATCTTAGAATATATACAAACAGGAGATAAAGAGCTCCTGAGACCTTTGATTTATAAAAGCTTACAATATGGAAACAATGGATTTGCAAGAGAAAGATATTTTATAAAAAGACATCCAGATAGCTATTTAGCTCGAGAAATAAGAAAATTTCATGAATAATTATGTCCAATATGTTTATAGAAAACAATAAAATTGCCTATTTAACTCTCTAGACAGAAACTAAACATATGTTTTAGGTTACCAATATCATAGTAATTACAGGATTTATTAGTATAAAAAAATAAACATTGATGCTACACTATAGAGTCAATCTCTTGCTCCTATGCAATTATTGAGAATATAACAAAGCGAATTTGTGAACACCTAGGTAAAATGGCTCGTAGAATGAGTCTTGATAGCAAAATTAAGTTTATCTATCAAAAAATCAAAGAAAATAATCCTATTATTGATTCCAAATTAATAAGTTACCTAGAATATCAGCTAAAAGAATCTGATATCATGACTATTAATACAACAAAAAGTTATAATTGATTCATTTCATTGTTTTGATATTATTTTAAATGTAGAGTACATAATATTATTTCACGCTACGGATTGGCGTTGGGGACTTAAAACTCCTACTCTACCTATTTTTATGTTCTGAAAATCTAAACAAAAATTTATAAAAATAAAAAGACAGTAGATGTAACTCTACTGTCTCAGATTGAAGACAAAGTCCTAAGAACAGAAGTTTCTAAGGACTTTTCTTTTTGTAAAGTCGTATAATAGAGGTAAGAACAGTTGTGAGGTACTCCCTATGTTTCACAAAGAAAAACCTGATTATCATCGCTGCCAATATGGCTTCTATACGATAGACGAATTGGTCCCAGAGGATCACTTTCTTCGCCAAGTGGATTCAAAGGTTGATTTTGATTTTATCTATGACTTGGTAGAAGACACCTATAGTCCAGATAATGGTCGTCCTAGTCTCGATCCTGTCATGTTAGTCAAAATCCCTTTGATTCAATGTTTTTATGGCATTCGCTCCATGCGCCAAACCATTAAAGATATTGAAGTAAACGTAGCTTATCGTTGGTTTCTTGGACTAAGCTTGGATGACAAGGTGCCTCATTTTACCACATATGGAAAGAATTACAGTCGTCGTTTTCAAGATAAAGAATTAATTTCAGAGATATTTTCGCGAGTGCTCAATCAAGCTTTATGTGCTGGCTTAATTGATCCTTCGGAAATATTTGTGGATGGTACCCACATCAAAGCGGCAGCTAACAGTCACAAGTATCATAAGGAAATGGTTGACCAACAAGCTAAATTTATGAGTGAGCAATTGGAAATTGAGATTGATTTAGATAGGAGGAAACACGAAAAAAAGTCCTTAAAGCCCGCACAAGAAAGCGAGGCTAAGGAAAAGAAAATCTCAAGGACAGATCCTGAGAGTGGTTGGTTCCACAAGGGGGAACACAAGGAAGTATTTGCCTATTCTGCCCAAGTAGCGTGTGATAAGCATGGTTGGGCCTTGGCTTATACGGTTGAAGCAGGAAATGTTCATGATAGTCAGGCTTTCCCTGCCCTTTTTTCAAAGTTAGAACCCTTCTCCCCACGCTACATTATTGCGGATTCAGGCTATAAGACCCCAGCTATTGCTCATTATTTATTAAGAGCGAAACATCATTCCTGTTTTCCCTTATACTCGTCCAAAGGGGGTAAAGGGAAACTTAAAACCCAGTGATTTTATTTATGATGCTTTCTATGACTGTTACCTCTGCCCAGAGAACCAAGTGTTAAGCTATCGCACGACGACTCGAGAAGGTTATCGTGAGTATAAGAGTCATCCAAAAGTATGTGTTTCCTGTCCCCTCTTATCCGTTTGTACCCAAAGCCAGAATCAGCAGAAAGTCATCACAAGACATGTATGGAAAGAGGCCCTTGAATTTTGTGAAGAGATTCGACACCGAAGAGGGATGAAGGAACTTTATAAGAAGCGCAAAGAAACAATCGAGCGGCTCTTTGGTACAGCCAAAGAGTACCACAACCTCCGTTATACAAGAGAGAAAGGCAAGTCCAAGATGGAAGATAAGGTTGGGCTTACTTTGGCGTGTTTGAATCTTAAAAAAC
This sequence comes from Streptococcus sp. NSJ-72, assembly GCF_014334035.1. Classification (NCBI taxonomy): domain Bacteria; kingdom Bacillati; phylum Bacillota; class Bacilli; order Lactobacillales; family Streptococcaceae; genus Streptococcus; species Streptococcus sp. NSJ-72. Next base: position 1,942,599 of record NZ_CP060489.1, on the reverse strand, counting down.
TAGTAAAAATGAGGGTGGACAAGCCTTTTTATTTTGTTCAAATGACCGTTATTCTATCAAAAGATGATATATTAGCCTGACAAACAGAAAAAGACAAACACCATTTGGAATGTTTGTCTTCGATCTGAGACAGTAGATGTAACTCTACTGTCTTTAAAATATCACAACATCCAATTAATTTTAATTGCATTACATTAAGTTTTTAAAACTATCATAATACATCCTAGAATAAACTTGTCAAGCATAGTTTAATACTCTTCTACTTCAAATTTAGGTAAACTATTAATTAAATCAACCGTTTGAATAGATACATTGATGATTCTCAATAACAAATTGAAGATATATTTCTCGTCTTCACTATATTCATTTGGATCATCTGTAATTCCAGATTTTTTATCAGTTTTAACTTGATACTGATCTATTATCCATTCAATAGCAGAGCGTCCATTTACAACATATTCATACGCTTTTTCAGGAATATTACTAATGTTGATGTCGCTGTTAAATATGATTGTAGATAGATCATTTACTGATTTTCCTTTTTCATCACGCTTTTTAGCGAATCTCATCTTGGTTACTTTGTAACTTGGCTTCTCTGCTATCGTAATTTCAACTCCATCATAAACAGGAACTTCTTCGTAGTTAAGATGTAAGTCCATCAATTTCTGACCAACTTCAACATACTTTTCTTTATTCTTAACAATTGGAATTCGAGCTAAGTCTTTCTTCAAATCGTTGGCATACCTCTCCTGATATTCCCTAGAATTTAGCAATCCATATACATAAGCAAATGTTTCATCAAGACTTAATCCTAACTTATCAGCAAACTCTTGATTCATATTATCGTTACTTTGAAACAATGATGCTTCATCAACTTCATTATCATAACGCATGAACCCTTGACCTGTATCCATCGTATGCTGATTAGGCATAAACTTACTAACTAGAACAGAAAAATCTCTTGAAACTCCTCGACCTGTTGTATTGATGACAAGATTATTCTGACCGAATTTATTGTAGTAGAGACGGGCTTCTTCATTAAGTGCCTTATCATGATAGACCCATTTCTTAGTAAACGGTCTATAAAGGCTGATTTTTAAATGACTTTGATGGAATTCTAGTTCAATATCATTTACAGCAAATCTTTCAAGTTTACGTGACCAGTTGATGTGATCAGATTTTCTATTCAGCAAATCCTTTCGTTCATTAACTGGAAAATTTTTCAAACGTTTCAACTCATTATTATAATTTTGAACAAGTCTTTCTGTATTTTGAGCTACTTTCTCTTTTGAATAGCCATAGACCCAAGCATCCCTACTAGTCAATATCCCCATTGAATTATTATTGAACACAGAAGTAGACTCTCCTGCTAAACTAGCATATTTCTGATAATTCGGATCTCTTTGATTAAGCCAATCGTTGTTTTCATCAGGAATAATCTCTTGCCAATCTAGTCGTGAAATATCAGCAAATTCAGAAATAATTGCTAGTTTTTCCTTTTGTGATAAATAATCACCAATATCATGATAGTGAAGTTCATGACTATCTGAATCATCTTTAACTAATATTGAAACTGCCACGGATGTTCGAGTTCCAGCACCGAACACATTTCCTCCTTCTTTCTTACGAATTTCACCGAGTCCAAGGGCATTCCCTCTCATATTAAAAATATAGAGATGATTAAAGTCTTCATATAAACCAGCTCTAAGACCGTCCGTTGAATTTGAATTCAGATATCCTCCATTTGTTACAAAACCAATGACTCCTTGATTTGTAAGACGATCTGATGCCCAACGGAAGGCTTTTACATAAGAATCATACAATCCACGAGTCAATCCCGCATTTGATTTTGATACATAGGTGTCTGCCAAACGTTTATCTAAATTAGGATAAGAAATGTTTTGATTATTATCATTCTGACTCCCTTGCCCGATTGAATATGGTGGATTACCAATGATGGCAGTAATTGGTTTTTCTTGCTGGCGTTTTAGACGTCTGTCATTTGTACCAAAGAAGGAATCATCAAGCGTATCTTCTGTTTCTGTTGATTCAAAGGTATCTGTTAATACAATTCCTTCAAATGGTGTATACGGTTCATCACCATTAATTTCATCAAATACAGCTTCAATATTAATAGCAGCAATGTAATAGCTTAAAAGAACAATTTCATTAGCATGCAGTTCTTGTGTATATTTTCTTAGAATATCGTCAAAGGTAATTTCACCACTATCCATCAGTGATTTCAAGTAATGTAATGTTCTCGTTATAAATGTTCCAGTTCCAGTAAATGGATCTAAAATATGAACATTTTCACTTGCTAAGGTCTTGCCGAAGTGTTTTCTCAGTACTACATCGACTGATTTGACAATAAAATCTACAACTTCTACGGGAGTGAAGACAATACCTAATCTTTCTGTGGTTGATTTGAAACCAGTAGAAAAGAATTTATCATATAGAGTAATAATAATTTTCTGCTTAGCCTGAGCATTGTCAATCCCCTCTGCACGTAGACGAACCGAATCATAAAATGGTTGCAACTCTTTCTGCTCTTTTTCAAAACCAAATTGTGATAATTCTTCTACAATTTGTTCCATCGCAGAACTTACTGGATTATTCTTAACAAAGCTGTACTCACCAAAAAGTGCATCAAAAATTGGCAAAGTGATTAAGTGTTGCGCCAACATCTCAATCGCTTGACTTTGGTCAATCGATTCATTGATATTGTGTTGTAAGCTATGAAGGAATTTGTCAAAAGCAGATTTACTATCAGGATTTTGTTCTAAGATGAATTCAATCCCTTGAATATGACGTCTTGCAATATCAGCAACATCTTTTGACCAATCCTCAAGATAACGTCTATCACCAACTTTTTGAACAATCTTTCCATAAATTGCACCTTCGACAGCTTCCCATTCAAGTTCAAGTTCTGTTTGGTAAGCAACTATTGGCTCTTTCACATAACTATCATTGAAATTAGGATCGTCTGGTGCACCACCAACCCCAATAACTTGGATATTTTTGGGTTTTTGTTTATTTAATTCCAATTTATTAACTGTAGCTTCAAAACGTTCATCTACTGAACGCAGTGCGTTTAACACCTGCCAAATAACATCGTATGTTTTATTGTTATCGAGAATTGTTTCTGGTGTCTCACCTGCTGGAACTACAATTGGTAGAATAATGTAGCCATATTCTTTTCCTTCAAATTTACGAATGATTCGTCCGACAGCCTGAACAATATCTACCTGTGATTTTCGAGGAGACAGGAAGATAATAGCATCAAGGTTAGGAACATCAATCCCTTCTGTTAGGAAGCGAACATTTGATAAAATACGTGCTGAATCTTCGGGTATATCATCGCTTGCTAACCAATCTAATGCCTCATTTTTCTCAAGGGCATTCATGCTACCATCAACATGACGAACATTAACATAATAACCATCTTCGCTATTGAGGTAATCATTAACTACGTTTTCAAATTGCGCTGACAGGCGTTGACTATCTTTGATAGTACGTGAAAAGGCAATTGCCCGTTTCATCGGTTCACCAGAAACCTTATCCGCAAAACTCTCACGCTTAATCATCCCATTCCAAACACCAATAATACGTCCGACATCATCAATGTTTAACCCGTTTTCAGAATCCGACAGGGACTTCTGCATATCTTTCTGAACAACTGTTTCATCAACTGCTAAAACCATCAGTTTATAATCAGTAAGAATGTCATGACTAATAGCATCTCCAAAACCTAAACGATAGAACACACGACCATATAGGCTTTCATCATCCATACTAGAAATAATGATTGAATTTTCTTCTGCTTTTTTCTTAGCATCAGTACCATATAATTTCGGTGTTGCTGTTTGGTAAAGGCGTTTTGTCCCCTTTACATTTAGATCACTATGTACCTTCGTAAACGCTGATGCTTCAGCACCAAGAGCTTTTGCACCTGTAGTACGGTGAGCTTCATCAGCGATAATTAAATCAAACTCTGGGAAACCATCCTTTTGTGCTTCACCAAGAACATCAATTGACTGATAAGTTCCAAAAACCACTAATAGTTCTTTTTTGGGTCTTGTCATTAATTCTAGATAATTCTCAACAACTTTTTTTGATGAGGTTGTTGCTGGATAACCAATATCACTAGCTTTAATTGTTATATTGGACTCGTCTTGCTTGACACTGCCACGACTAGCATTTCTATCACTAGTAACTGCCATAGAAGACATTGTCATTTCCGTATCATTATTCCACCCTCTCAAGGTTTGCGTAAGTAGTTGAATACTAGGTACCAGATAAAGAATAGTGTATTGTTCCTTAGAAGCCTCTCTCGCCATTGCTTCAGCAATTTTTAAACTTGTAAAAGTCTTACCTGTTCCTGGAGCCATGATTAGCTGTCCACGATCATTTTTTCTAAAATGATTCAATGCAGAGTCAATAGCATTCTTTTGATAGTATCTTAATCCCTTTTTAGCTTTTACAGTTACTACTTCTGGTGATTCAAAAGAGAATTTTGTCCAATCAATTTGAGAATTTCTAAGATCTGAAAGCCCAATACGAATAACATCGCTTCGGTCTGCTAGAGCTTTCTCAGCATTTTTGCCCCATCTATCAGTAGAAGCAACGATAATACCTGATTCGTAATAGTCTTTTCCAAGCTCCCCTAAAAAAGAATCAATATTAGATTTTTGGATAGTATGTTTATAGAATTTTGCCTGAATCGCTACTAATTCACCAGTAAATTTTTCAGCAACTAAATCTACTCCAAGATCAACTTTAGGTACTCCAAATTCCTCTGGAACATCTGCTAGCATCCATACATTCTTAAACTCATTCTGGTATGTTGGTTCATTTTGAAAATAGGCACGTGCTAAATACTCAAAGTATGTTCCTCTATCACGTTGCGTTTCAGCAAGTTCATTAATCTGATGTACTAGGTTATCAAAAGTCATTTTATTTCTCCGTTTTGAAAGATAAACTATTATTTAAATAGTAGCCAACCAAAAGCTTACAATACTGTTTTTGTTACTATTATACCATACTTAGATAATTCATATTATTGCTATTTATAATCAGTAAAATAGCAACTATAAGAATAGTTGCTACAGGATTTTATGAAGGAGTTTAATTTATAGTTGGATTACTTTTAATAGCTTAGAATGAATTATTTTCCCATTAAAATACGATAATTTTTTTTCGATTTCAGAGATAAAAGCTATTCTAGCAGGAACAGATTTTTCCTTAGAATTATTTACATCGAAATCTTGCTCGCAAGGAATAAAGTTTAATTCATCCGATAAATGATTGAAAACAACTTTTGGAATTTTTAAACTACATAGATAATACCTAGTTTCATCATTTCGAAAAATTCTTAGGTAGAAGTTGTTCCACTTATCTTGCACTAGAAACAATCTGCATTCTCCATAATACATTACAAGATGGTCAGATTCTTCCATTTTTCTTAACTGTAATGATCTTCGAGGCAAGTATTTTCTAATACCATTTTCATTTGTCAATTCGTAATTTTCATCATCACCTTCATCAACATCAACATCATCATTAGGATTTTGATTTTGAGGTAGATTTACCACAATTATTCTATCATCTAAAATACGTTCTAACATTTGTTCAGCTCTGTCAGGAGCGATTTGATCATAGAATACTCTTAATTCTCTTCTAGCAGCAGGTTTAAGTAAGTACTCACAATTTTCTGTATGAACAGAGTTGGGGTAAGCAGCAAGGTAAATTCCATTACTATTCTCTTTTATAGATAATCGTACTTGTTTACACCCAGGACATAGTAGTTGACCTCTGTATCTGTCTCTTGTTGCTTGTTTGTTTCTATAGAATTCCTCTTCTAGTACGTGAAGTTCAAGTATTTCATTGTTGCTTATACAGTACTGATATTTATTTGTTTCAGGCATAATTATTCCTTTTTAATTATATAAATGAAAGGTAAAGATGTTTGTATTTTATTATACCATAATAGTACAAAATACTCTAATACATAAGGTATCCATAGTTGTTACTAAAGGGTAGGTGGTAGCATAAGCTAGTGAACAAAGAAATTATTTGTTGTAAGTGTATTAAGTGTAAAAATTTTAAGATGTTAATGTTATAATAAACTGGAGGAATTTTTATGGAAGAAAATTTAAACCCTAATATTGACCCACGTATAAAATTCAAATTATTACCACCAGCTACTATTATTAAAAATTTTGTTGATGGAGAGCCCGATTGTAATTATGAGAACTATTTACTAGAGCTACTTAATAAGTCATCTCATTTTAAAGATAAAGGGCAATCTCCTTTCTCTAAACCGTTAAATGAAAATAATGGTCAATGTGATGCAATATCGAAAAATTATGAAATAGACTTTAAATTATTATCATCAAGCACTAGATTACAAGCTAGTCATTTGTTTTCTCCGGGCATTAGCAATTATGGCGATGGTATAATTGGTATTCATGAAAGTAAAAAGAAATTCGGTGAAGTAAAAGCTACTCAGATTCATGTTGCATTCCGAACAAGAGATATATCAGAGCTCACTCGATTAGGGGAAAACTTTTTAAATATTAGAAAGTATGGTATTGAAAGAGATATCATAAAAGTGTTGAAAATGCTTGAAAAACAGAAAAACCTTTTATTATTTTTTCCATATTCGTTTGAGCTGATTGATATACTCGAGACAGATAATTCGGATGATATTATTGTAAGCGCGTTAAATTATGATTTCCACTCACTATTTGAATACAGAAGTTTAAAAGCGAAGGGATTTGATACCTATTTTGTAACTATATTTCAAGATAGATTTTATATTTTTTCTATTCTTGACGACACCCTCTGTTTAATTGAGAAAGTAGATTGTATGTTACTGCCTACATTTATTAAATTAAAGAATTACCATCTATAAGGAGGACGAGTTATTGATCAATCCAGATTTTTACAAAAGACTAGCAAAGATATTCTGTGGAGATGAGACAGAGCTGTTTACTTATAAATCAGGGCCTCAGCTAGTTTCTTTTTTCAATACCCATTTCCATACTCAAGATAGTTATGGTCAGGGTTTTCCTACAAGATGGATATATGTGAATGACAAGCTGTTGGACTTTTCATCTAGAGGCATTATCAATTCATTTTTCAACCTTATACTCAGCAAACAATATCTTTTAACAGAGCGTCAGATAAGTGAAGTGGATGCTATAGAGCATCAGCAGAAAATAATAAATGAATTAGATAAAATTTGTTCCGTTTATTCTTTAAAACTCTCAAGAAAAGGAAATGAATTTTATTTAGTAGAAATTGATTTAGATTTAGTTGAGATTGGAAAGGGTGGCTTTGCTGATATTTATTTCCAAAAATCTACAGGATTAGTGGTAAAAAAACTAAATGAGGAATCTGTGAGACGACAATCGTTGAGAAGTAGGTTAAAAAGAGAGTATGAAATAACTAAGTCTTGTTCGGATATTGAGAGTATTATTCGAGTATTTGATTTCGATAGTAGTAATTGTTCATACACAATGGAAAAAGCCGATGATACATTGGGAAATTATATTGAAGCAAGTGAGCTGACAGAGGATTCTAAGCTCAATATATTGCGTCAAATACTTTATACTATGTCTCTTGTCCACCAAAGAGATGTTCTGCATAGAGACTTAAGTCCAACCACTGTTTTCTTCGTGAATGGGATAATTAAGATTGCTGATTTTGGATTAGGAAAAAACCTAAATACTCTGACTTCTCATCAAACAATGGATACAACTTCTTTCGGTCAACTCTTTTATTGCGCACCAGAGCAACTATCGCTCTTAAAAGATGCAGATAAACGAAGTGATGTGTATTCACTGGGGCGTATTATTAATTTTGTTATGACTAAAAATCCTAATATTTTTTCACATTCTCTTCGTTCTGTTAGTGAAAAAGCTACGAATTTAGAACCTGATTATAGGTATCAAGACGCTACTGAAATGCTGAATGCATTAAATGCTTGGCTGAGCATTAGAAGTGGCGAAACTTTTAAGAAAACTATATGGGAAAAAATTGATCACGGTATTTTTGATGATGACATAGAAAACTATATTTACGAAATGACAGCAAGAGAGTTATGTCGAGCATGCATCAAAAAAAGTGATGTTTTTATTGAAAGCTTAATGGTCTTTATGAAGTTAGATGATACGCACGCGATTTATATCATTCAGACGATTCATTCTAACTACGAGCAATATTTGAAACGATTTGAAGATGCAGATCCTTTCGCCTCTCTTTCTTATAGAATTTTAAAGGGACAATTTTCCTTCAATGTTAATGAAGTTGCTGCTCAGATTTTACACTATGTAGCTTATGAAGTTGAGCGCTTTTCTGCTCAGCGTAAGATAGATAACTTAATTGAAAATGGGATTGAACCAATGATTGAGTCAATATTAGAAAGATAGATCAGGAGGAAATGTAATGACAAATGATGAATATTTCAATGAAATAGAGACATATTTTAATAAATTAAGAGAATATCGTGAAGAATCAAAGTCAATAGCTACAGATATTATTGATGAAAATTTTACTAAAGATGATATGTTTTTTATTTCTGCACTTAACAGACGAGTTCAATTTATTGATGGAATAATAGACTTATTAAGAACGAGAAATCTGACTTGTGCAGGAATTTTAGTACGAACACAACTTGATAACCTTATGAGAGTTTTCGCAGCTTTTATATCAGAAGACAGAAGATTATTTATTAAAGAGACTTTAAGTGGTACAGCTATTAGAAAAATGAGAGATAATCAAAACAGGAAGATGACTGATTTCAATCTTAAGAAAAGGATGTCAGAGTATTTTCCTGAGATTGAAGAGATATACAATAAATCATCTGGCTATGTTCATTTATCAGAAATAGCATTTCATCAGGCTTTTTGGACAGATCAATCTGATGGAGATTTTCGAATTAGACTTTCAGTTGGCTTGGCTCCTAGAGAAGAACTAAATCCTATTCTAATTGAGTGTGCCGAAGTATTCTGTCACTTTACAGAGATTGAATATGGTTTTTACCAAAAAATCATTGATTCAAAAAAAGTTTTTGATAATAAACAAAAAGAGATTTAAAAATCAATATGAACTATGTTGAAATTGAAATATCAATCTTGATAAAAATAGAAGATTTAATAATAAGATAAAATGAATTATGAAGATAGAGAATATTGCTTCAAAAATCACATTAATATCAATTGCTTATGATTTATATGGTGATTCGTTGAACATTGATGATTGGAAACCATAGATTGAATAGATTATAAAATATAAAAACGCTCTAGACAATATGACTAGAGCGTTTTCTATATATCCGAACATCTAATTTATTTCACAAAAAATGTAGTCAAAAATGTAGTCATTCGGTTGATTTTTATTGCAATACATTGAATTTTTAAAATTCAAGAATCGCGTTAAATCAAGTTTTTTTCGTTTCTATTGAAATGTAATGACCCACTATTTAACCTCGGTAAACACAACGTGCTTGCGAAGTTTTGGTGAGTATTTTTTCAATTGAAGACGGTCTGGAGTGTTACGTTTGTTTTTAGAAGTAAGGTACAAGCGTTCACCAGATGCTTTGTGTTCAAGTGTGATATTTACGCGCATGATAGCTCCCTTCTATTATTCAGCTGCAGCAGCTTTAGCGATTTTACGTCCTTTGTAGTATCCTTTAAGTGATACGCGGTGAGAACGTGAGTAATCTCCAGTAGTTTCATCAAAAGTTACAGATGGAGCTGTAATTTTGTAGTGAGTGCGACGTTTGTTTTTTTTCGCTTTTGAAGTGCGACGTGCAGGTACTGCCATTTTAAATTCTCCTTTTAGTTTTTAAAATCTATTCAATGATGATTTTCATCAACTTTAGTAGTATATCAAATTTTTTTTGTAAAGTAAAGTTACTTGACAAATTTTTGGACAAACTAGCCAGTTTTTTTAGTAAAGGGAAGTTTTCTATGGGAAATATTTTCAAATGTCCCGCAAAATAACGGACTTGTGGTACAATAATTATATTATATAAATTCGAGGAAAGACTATGAAATTACAAAAACCAAAGGGCACACAAGATATTCTTCCAAAGGATTCTGGGAAATGGCAGTATGTGGAAGAATTTGCTCGTAATACTTTTAAAAAATACAACTATGCTGAGATTCGCACACCACTGTTTGAGCACTATGAAGTGATCAGTCGCTCTGTTGGAGATACGACCGATATTGTGACGAAAGAAATGTATGATTTTTACGATAAAGGCGATCGCCATATTACCTTGCGTCCTGAAGGGACAGCACCTGTCGTACGTTCTTATGTGGAAAATAAGCTATTTGCACCAGAAATCCAAAAACCGGTAAAACTTTACTATATGGGTTCAATGTTTCGATATGAGCGTCCACAAGCTGGTCGTTTGCGGGAATTTCATCAGATTGGTGTAGAGTGTTTTGGCTCCAATAATCCTGCGACTGATGTAGAGACGATTGCCATGGCAGCTCAATTTTTCAATGAAATTGGTATTCAAGGTGTAACGTTGCAGTTGAATAGTTTGGGGAATGCGGAGAGTCGCGCCGCTTATCGTCAAGCATTGATTGATTATTTGACGCCGTTGAAAGACAGTCTTTCTAAAGATAGTCAGCGTCGTCTGGAAGAAAATCCTCTCCGTGTGCTAGACAGTAAGGAAAAAGAAGATAAACTCGCTGTTGAAAATGCACCCTCTATCCTGGATTATCTAGATGAGGAAAGCCAAACTCATTTTCAAGCTGTGCGTTCGATGTTGGAAGCACTGGGAATTCCTTATGTTATCAATACCAATATGGTCCGCGGATTGGATTATTACAATCACACGATTTTTGAATTTACTGCAGATGTAGCCGGTAATGAACTGACAATTTGTGCAGGTGGTCGATATGATAGCCTTGTTGCTTATTTTGGTGGGCCAGAGACAGCTGGATTTGGCTTTGGAATGGGTGTGGAACGCCTCCTCCTCGTTCTTGAAAAGCAAGGTGTGGAATTGCCGCTAGAAGATAGCTTAGATGTTTATATTGCAGTTTTGGGAGAAGGTGCTAATAATAAAGCATTGGAAATTGTGCAAGCACTTCGCAAGCAAGGGTTTACAGCTGAGCGTGATTATTTAAATCGTAAGTTGAAAGCGCAATTCAAGTCAGCAGACACCTTTGGTGCTAAAGTGTTAATAACTCTTGGCGAAAGTGAAATTGAAAGCAAACAAGTCACTATCAAAAACAATCAAACGCGTGAAGAATTAATTGTCGATTTAAATCAGATCCAAGAAGATTTTCAAGTAATTTTTAAGCAAGTAGGATTTTAGTTGAGAAGTGCAAAAGCTAGGTACTGGCTTTTTGCTATTATTTGTGTAAGGTGAACAGAGGTTGAATAACTGATGAAAAAAATTGTCATTCCATCTATACTTCAATTTATAATAGTTTTTTTAGTAATAGGTGGTATTGCTTATTTTGTGAGAGGAGACTTTTTCTTTCGATTTTTAGCACCGATTTTTGGCTTAGCGGCAGGACTGTTGCGCTTAGCCTTAAGTTATGTTGTTAAGGTTTTGCATCCTGAATTATATGAAAGAGAGATTAAGAAATGAAACTTAGTCTCCTTTTTATGAGAGATTAGGTTAAGATAAGAAGTTTTTGAAAAGCGGACTTCTTTTTCATCTCTTTTGTGGTAAAATAGTAAAAGAATTAAAAGTTTGGAGAATAAAAATGAGACGTTCAATGTATGCTGGACGTGTTCGTAGTGAACATGTCGGTCAAGAAATCACTTTAAAAGGTTGGGTATCCCGTCGTCGTGACTTGGGAGGCTTGATTTTCATTGATTTACGTGACCGCGAAGGCATTATGCAGCTGGTTATCAATCCTGAGAATGTAACTAAAGAAGTCATGGGAACTGCCGAAAGGTTGCGAAGCGAATATGTTATTGAAGTGACTGGAAAAGTAGAAGCACGTACGCAGGCAAATGATAAACTTGCAACAGGAACTGTTGAACTGCATGTGGAGACTTTGACAATTCTCAATACAGCCAAAACAACTCCATTTGAAATTAAAGATGGTATTGAAGCGAATGATGATACGCGCCTTCGTTATCGGTATTTAGATCTTCGACGTCCTGAAATGTTGGCAAATTTGAAATTACGAGCTAAAGTAACACATTCAATTCGTAATTACTTAGATGAGCTTGAGTTTATTGATATAGAAACTCCGTTTCTTACGAAATCAACTCCAGAAGGTGCGCGTGATTATTTGGTGCCAAGTCGAGTGAACCAAGGACATTTCTATGCATTGCCACAAAGTCCTCAGATTACAAAACAATTGTTGATGAATGCTGGTTTTGATCGTTATTATCAAATTGTGAAGTGCTTCCGTGATGAGGACTTGCGTGGAGACCGTCAACCAGAGTTTACACAGGTTGACTTGGAAACTTCATTTCTTTCTGACCAAGAAATCCAAGATATTACAGAAGGCTTGATTGCTCGAGTGATGAAAGAAACGAAGGGAGTTGATGTTACGCTACCATTCCCACGAATGACATATGATGATGCGATGACTTTATATGGAAGTGATAAACCAGATACTCGTTTTGAAATGCTTTTGCAAGACTTGACAGATATTGTCAAGGAGATTGACTTTAAAGTTTTTTCAGAAGCACCAGTAGTTAAAGCTATTGTTGTGAAAAATGCTGCTGATAAATATTCTCGTAAAGATATTGATAAGCTGACAGAGCAGGCAAAACAATATGGTGCAAAAGGACTTGCTTGGGTCAAAGTGGCCTCAGATGAATTAAATGGTCCAATTGCTAAATTTTTGAAAGACTTGACAAATGAGTTGACGGATGCTTTACGACTTGAAGAAAATGATTTGGTTCTCTTTGTAGCTGATACTGTAGAAGTTGCTAATGCAACTTTGGGTGCACTTCGTGTCCGTTTGGCAAAAGAACTAGGCTTGATTGATGAGTCGAAATTTAATTATCTTTGGGTAGTGGATTGGCCAATGTTTGAATGGTCAGAAGAGGAAGGACGTTATATGAGTGCACATCACCCATTCACCCTTCCACAAGCAGATACAGCTCATGAGTTAGAAGGTGATTTGAGTAAAGTTCGTGCTATTGCTTATGATATTGTCTTGAATGGTTATGAATTGGGTGGTGGAAGTCTTCGTATTAACCATAAAGATTTGCAAGAACGAATGTTTAAAGCCCTTGGTTTTTCTAAAGAAGCAGCTACTAATCAGTTTGGTTTCTTGCTAGAAGCTATGGATTACGGCTTTCCACCACATGGTGGGTTAGCTATCGGACTAGATCGCTTTGTCATGTTGCTAGCTGGTGAGGAAAATATCCGTGAAGTGATTGCTTTCCCTAAAAATAATAAAGCAGGTGATCCTATGACACAGGCGCCAAGTCTAGTTGACACTAAGCAGCTTGAGGAATTAAGTTTACAAGTAGAAACTCATGAAGAAAACTAAGATTTATAAACGATTTCGTTATTATTTGCGCCGTTTGGCTTATAATTTTAAATTGATACAAGTGCTTAAAAGTATCTCCCGTAAGAAGTATGATGAAAAAATATCTGCTTCACTAATCTATGGTTTTTTATCTGCTGTTGCAGTTAATCTCTTCTTTCAACCAGGGCATGTGTACTCAAGTGGGGCGACGGGATTGGCACAGATTTTAGCCGCTTTAAGTACACGTTTTTTGGGATTTGCCATTCCTGTTTCTGTAACTTTTTATCTCATCAATATCCCACTAATGATCTTGGCTTGGTATCAAATTGGGCACAAGTTTACGGTGTTTACTTTTATTACGGTTTCCATGAGCTCACTGTTTATCCAGTTTGTTCCTGAAGTGAGTTTAACAAATGACCCAATTATCAATGCATTGTTTGGTGGGGTCATTATGGGAATGGGGATTGGTTTTGCTTTGCGTTCCAATATTTCTAGTGGTGGGACAGACATTGTCAGTTTGACAGTTCGGAAGAAAACGGGCAGAAATGTCGGAAATATTTCTTTTATTGTCAATGGGATGATTATGATTATTGCGGGTGTGACCTTTGGGTGGAAATATGCGCTTTATTCGATGATTACGATTTTTGTTTCGAGTCGGGTGACAGATGCCGTCTTTACCAAGCAAAAGAGGATGCAAGCTATGATTATTACCAGTTATCCTGAAGCCGTTATTGAAAAAATCCACAATAAGTTGCATCGTGGTGCAACGATTATCAATGGTGCAGAAGGTACCTACAATCATGAGAAAAAAGCAGTTTTGATTACAGTTATTACGCGTGCTGAATTTAATGAATTCAAGCATATCATGCGAAAAGTAGACCCGCATGCTTTTGTATCGGTAGCGGATAATGTTCACATTCTTGGACGTTTCGTGGAAGAATAAAACCATCAGATTAGCTGAATTAGCTAATCTGATGGTTTTTTGTTAGACACCTTTAAGACTGTCTTCCCTTTTTAAGATCAAAATCAATAGGAAGTGAGCTAAAAAGTTTTTGTGTTAAAGTATAGAATGAAATAAATCAAAGATACAATAGCTGGGTTCAAAAAGCACAGCTTTGAAAAGTGGGCAGGACTGATAAAGCAAGTCTTCTTTCCATAATTATTTAAGTGCGAGAACTTGTTTTCCAGGGACAGTATAGTAATCTTTGTTAGCGTCGAGAGGAGTATCAAGGCTGATTTTAGGATAGTTGATAAACACAGCTTGTTTATCCTGATTTGGATAGATAAATGAATTGTTCCCAAAGTTAATGAGGATAGTGATTTGATTTTCTTTTTCTTTGATTTTGTATTTGACTATAGATTCATTCAGCCATTGAGCAGAGCAACAATTTTTGATTTCTGTACGTGTTTTCAAACGTAAGAGTGGATGTTTTTTTCTGAATTGAATGAGCTGACAGATAAATGCCACATCTTTCTCATATTCAATTGAGCGTAGCCAATCTAGACGGTTAATAGTATCTGGAGTATTATAAGTATTCTCAATGAGATTTTTGCTACGGAAAAATTCTTGACCACTATGAATGAATGGTACTCCTTGTGTCAACAAAGAGAGATGCAGAGCAAGTCGAGCATTGTCAAGTCGCTCTTTTAAATCAATCTTGGGATTTTGTATCGCAAAATAGTCAAAAGCAGTTGCATCGTCATGGCATTCTACATAGTTGATTGCTTGTTGCGGTGCGATAAAGTGTTCAGTACCTATAAAACCAATATTGGCAGTTAAAACATTCTCTATAGAATTTATGGAATTTGTTTTTTGTATTTGTTCGCCTTTTGCGATGGTTGCTTTTATTGTATTGCGAAAATGATCATTGAAAAAACCATAACTTGGTAATTTGTCAGCATTGAACTGGTGAGCCAGTCTATTGTTATCTAGACCCGTATTCATACGCCAGCCTTCTCCGTAAAGATAGACGTTCGGATAGAGAGATTGCAACTCCTCTGCAATCTGTTTCATGGTTTCTATATCTAAAATCCCCATGAGGTCAAAGCGGAATCCATCGAATCCGTAAATCGTTAACCATTGTTTGAGGGAATGCTTAATATAGCTACGAACCATTGCTCGTTCACTTGCTACATCATTTCCACAAAATGTACCATTTGTTAAATTACCGTTGTGATCGTAGCGGAAAAAATAACCTGGAACGATTTTTTCAAAAGCATAGGCTTTAGGATCGTAGACATGATTATAAACAACGTCCATGATAACGCTAATATCAGCTTTGTGGTAAGTAGTGATGGCTTCTTGCAATTCAACGATTCTTGCATATGGATCATGTGGATTAGTTGTAAAACTGCCGTCGGGAAGGTTGTATTGCATAGGGTCGTATCCCCAGTTGTATACGAGCTCTGGATGATTTTCATCAACGCTGCCAAAATCATACAAAGGCATGAGCTGAATGTGAGTTACACCTAATTGTTTGATGTACTCCATCCCTAAAGTGTGTTTTTGCAACTGCGGAGACTCTGTCAGAGATTTGAATTTACCAGGATAAGTAAACTTAGCTTCTTTTTGCATGGAAAAATCTCGCACACTCATCTCGTAAATAATGGCCTCTGTCATTGACATTTGTGTCTGTGCTCGATGGATAGGATGAGAAATTTTCTCTAAGTTAATTATGTAACTAGCTCCAGAATTACTTTCGGACGATAGAGCATAAGGGTCGTGAACTTCTACCCAGTAACCATTTACTTTGTGTAGATAGTAATAAGCAGCTCCATCAAAATTTCCGAATACTTCTGTTTGCCACACTCCCTTTTCTCCGAGAGTCATTGGGTAAACAGTATTTTGTAAATGAAGTAATACTTGTTCAGAAATTGGTGCCCAGAGCTTAAAAGTTGTTGCTTCCGGGGTATAATGAGCTCCTAAATCGTTTTCGTTGTAAGCAAAAGTCTGGTCAAAAATTGGCTTTCTCACAATATGGCGAAATTGTAAGAACGTTTTATTACGATCTTGGTCGTAAATCCAATAATGTTCAGTTAAATCTAGCGGTTTTAGAGGAGCAAGACTGTATTGCACAAAGTCGTCTTGTTCTTCCAGAGATCTTATCTGTAAAATTTGTGTGCTATCGACCGTTTCGATTGTAAATTGTAATTGTTCAGTATAAAATTGTTTTTCTAACTCGATAGTGATGAGACTTTGGTCATCTAAGTAGGCTTGGAATGATCGGAAAGCCATAAACTTCCTTTCTTTATTGTTCGATAATGCGATGTGGAATTACTTGGCGATAACAAATTTGTCGATTTTCTTTGGTATCATTGATAATTTGCAGGATAGTTTTAAAAGAAATCCGCCCCAGTTCTAGCGTATTAATATCAACATAAGCTGCCAAGTCAAGTTTGGGTTTAATAGAGTCAAAAGCTAGAGTAGGAATAGATAATTGATTTTGATTTAAATAGTTGCAGACCCCTTCTGCTAGCATGCTATCTGTTGTGATAATCGCATCAATTTTTGAATCATGATTTAGAAGATGTTTTGTGAATTGATATCCTTTTTCTTCCAAAAATTCATTTGCAAATGCTGTGTTTTGAGGATCAAGCTCTAAGTGGTAATCTTCCAGCGCTTTTTGATACCCTTTATAACGATCTTGCGTTACAAATAGTCTTTTACTACCACCGATAAAAGCAATATTGCGGCAGCCTTTTTTGATAAAATATTCTGTTGCATCATATCCAGCTTGGATATTGTCATTATCCACCAAAGGAATAAACGGAGAAAGAGATTTTCCTAAAATTAAGAAAGGAAATTGTTCCTCACTAACCATTTTCACTAATGGATCATTTTCCTGAGAATAGAGAAAAATGAGCCCGTCCACACGTTTCCCTAGAACCATTTGGGAAATAGCTTCCATGCGCTCTTTTTCATTTTTCCCGGTCGCAATTTGAATAGCGTAGTGAAATTCAGAAGCTACCTGAGCAATCCCACGAAATACTGAAGGGAAAAATGGATTTTGATAAAAAGCATCGGAATCATCAGGTAAAACAACACCAATGACTTGTGTGTAACTGCTAACAAGACTACGTGCATTGAGATTAGGATGATAATTCAATTCCTTCATAGCTTTACGGACTCTTTTTTTGGTCTCATCGCTGATGCTGGATTTATTTTGGACAACACGGGTAACGGTAGAAGGCGAAACTCCTGCCAATTTAGCAACTTCTTTAATAGTAACTCGCATAAAAAACCTCCTACTTTTTCATTTTTTCATCACGGAAATGTGTCCGATAGAAAATAATGACGAGATAAAGCACAAAAAGAATGTTTTGAATGGTAATCATAGTGGTCATGGCTTGACCGAACAATAACCCTGCTGCAACAGCAATCAAAGTTGGCAAACCTAAACAATTCAAAGCAAAATGATAGCATTCTTTGACGGTTTTAAAAGAAAAAAGACGTGATTTTTTCGTTAAATAAAGGAAAAAGGTAGCTCCTAAGATGATGATGAAGAAATTCAGTGTCAAAAGACCGCCAGAAAGGAGAACGAGAAATAGACTGACTGTCACACGATTTTGTTGAAACCAATCTTGTGAAATGGAGGCACTGAGCGACTTTTCATTTTTTAGAGCAGCTTGATTGATATGCTGATATTGAATGTCTGCCAGTTTTTTTCCTTTTTTGCTGATAATCAGTTGTTTGGATCCGAAAGCAAGTGTTAGTTTTTCTCCTAAGGTAGACTGTTCTTTCCCTAGAAGGACAGTTCCTGCTTTGCTATTGTGAGTTGATTGCTGACCAGCATAGCTGAATTGATGATTTTCTATTTTAGCATTCTCTGTGATATCGTCCATTACTTCCTTTGTAACAGGGTCAAAAACACCATCTACAAAAGTAGTGAGTGGATAAGTCTTGAGAGACGCGTTTTGCACAGCAACTGGTATCATGGATAAGGAAATTAAAAAGATACTTGTAAAAATCAATTGAAACCAGGTCAGTAATTTTCGGTTGGTAAAAGGCTTTTTAAAACCGTAAATACTAGAAAAATAATTAAATGGATAAGGTAGCATAAGACACTCTTTCTAAAAATTTATAATCAGGTAATGGCTAATAAAGCAAAGTTTATTAGCTATCATACAACTATAAATAAAAGAGGGTGGGACAAGATTATCCCTTGTCGCCACCACTTGTTAAACCAGATACAAAGTTCTTTTGTAGGAAGAAGAATAAGATACAGATTGGCAAAGCAATCAGGATAGCGCCTGCTGAGAAGTAAGCAATCTTCAAATTCTTCACATCACTAACAAAGGTTTGTAAACCAACAGCAACTGTATAGAATTCTTTTTCACGAAGTAAGAAACTAGATAAGATGTAGTCTCCGAATGGTCCCATGAAAGCCCAGAGAGCTTGTACAGCAATCATTGGACGAACGAGTGGCAGTACAATTTGCCAGAAGCGTCTGAAGTGACCAGCACCGTCCAATTTAGCGGACTCATCAAGCGAGATAGGCACAGTATCAAAATATCCTTTCATGAGCCAAGCGTTCATTGGGATACCACCGCCGACATAAAGGAAGATGAGGAACCAACTGTGGTTGAGCGCATTTAACATCAAAGCCATAACGAAGAAGGCGGTCAGGGCAGCCATTGTTGGCACCATTTGAATGATTAAGAAGAAGACCAGACTTTGTTTTCTAGCTAGGAAATTATAACGACTATAAGCGTAACCAGCTAGTACAACTATACTTGTTTGGATAATCATTGTCAAGATAGCAATGATTAAAGTGTTAAAGTACCAAGTCCCATAAAGAGTTTCAGTAAAAAGCTTGCTAAAGTTTTCTAGGCTAAAATTAATATCTGTATCTAGCTTAAACGCAAGGACATTCCCTGTCTTGAAAGCAGACATAATCGTAATCAAGAGAGGATAGATAATGATAATAGATAAAGCCACTAGATAGAAATAAGTTAAAAAGTGGTTTAAACGGCGTTTAAATTTAATAGAATTATTCATCTTACACATCCTCCATATCAAATGCATGTAGTTTCTTGAACGCAATCATGGAGATTGAAATCACAATAAGAGAAATGATAAGTGTTACCGCAGCAGCCATTGAGTATTGAGGAGCTGCACCTGTCGTTAAACGATAAATCCATGAAATGAGGATGTCAGTCGAACCTGCACCACCACCAACTGTACCAGGACCGCCATCATTAAAGAGGTACATGATAGAGAAGTTGTTGAAGTTGAAAGTATACTGACTGATGAGTGTAGGAGCAGCAACTGCTAAAATCATTGGGAAAGTGATATTGCGGAATTTTTGCCATGCATTTGCACCATCAATGTAAGCTGCTTCGTAAAGATCGTTTGGAATGGATTGCAAGATACCAAGTGTCAATACATAAATGTAAGGGAAACCAAGCCAACCTTGCATCATAATTAGAGCAATTTTAGTCCAGGTCGGATCTGTTTTCCAAGGAATCAGATATCCATTTAAGAATGGCAATACTTTACCAAGAAGCGGAATGACTTGGGTATTGATTGCACCGATACTATCGTTGAACATGTTACTGAAAGTTAAGATAGTGATGAATGCTGGGACAGCCCAAGGCAGTAGGAAGATAACGCCGAAAATGCGTTTTCCTTTAATAAATGGTTGGTTTGCAATAATAGCGGTAAAAATACCAATAACGATTTGGACAGTTGAGGCAGCTAGTGCCCAGATAATAGTCCAACCAAGAACGGCTCCAAAAGCAGAACGGAAAGTGCTAAGTCGCCAAATATTAGTGAAGTTTGTCACGCCAACCCAATCCAAGAGCTTGGTTGGAGGCAAATGTTGGAAATCATAGTTTGTAAAGGCGATTAAAAGAGTAACCAATACAGGGAAAATGATAGCAAAAGTCATTGCAATATATGAAGGAATAATCAATAGGTAAGGAAAACCATTAGCGTAAATTCCTTTTAACATATCTTTGAAAGTCGTAGGAACTGGATAATCATTATTCCAACGTTTCGCAATAGTATAAGCATCTTTTAGATTGAGAGCATAAAAGATGAAATAAACAATGACAAGAATAAAGTGGAATGCACCACGAATCAGCATGAAAAGAGAGTTATCGCGTCCAGGCACCTCACCGAGAGTAATTAAGTTTCCTAACTCAGGAGCAGCAATGGCGAAAAAGTAAATCAAAAATAAAATGGTAACTCCTAAAAAGATAGCCCCTTTTGCTTTTTGTTTATTATAAATTTGCCCAAGTCCTGGGATGAGGGAGAGCAGCAATGCTTTACGTGGCTGTTGTTGTGTAGTCATCAGAGCCTCCTTTGTCTAAAATATAGAACTCGACTGGTGCTGCCAATCGAGTTCTATCCTACCTCAATCTGTTTTATTTTTTACCAAATTTTTGATTGATAGTATCTTTAATCAATTTAACGGCATCATTTACAGCGGTTTTAGTATCTTTTTTACCACTTACAGCATCAAAGAGCATACTTGCTGCTGGATCCCATACAGTACTCATTTCAGAGATATTTGGCATAGGTTGAGCAGATTGGAATTGTTTAATAACAGCTGAAGTCAATTCATCATTCTTTCCTTCAGCGTATTTACGAGCCTCTGTGTTTGCAGGTACTTCGTTTGTAGCATCATAGAAAGCTTTTTGTTGTTCAGTCGAAGTCAAGAAGTTAACAAACTTTTGAGCTGTTTTGGCATTTTTAGATCCTGCAGGGATGACCCAAGCTTTACCACCACCAAAGGTTTGATAGTTTTTACCATTTGGAAGTGTAGGAATAGTGGCAACACCATAGTTCACTTTAGCTTCTTTGAATGATGCAGCTTTCCAAGGGCCTTCAATGATAGCAGCTGTTTTACCTGATTGGAATTGAGTTTGAATTAAGTTTGCGGCACCTTTAGTATCTTGCATTCCTTTTGGCCATTTTGCATACCAAGTTTTAGCGTATTCAACACCTTTGATAGAACCGTCATTTGCAAGTCCAATGTCTTTAGGATCGGTACCGTTCTTACCAAAGACATATCCACCATTACCAGCTAACAGACCATAAGTGTAGTAGAAGTTTGTCCAGTCAGCAAGGAACCCAGTTGTTTTGCCATTTTCGTTAGCAAAAGCATATTTGCTGTCTTTTGCAAGTTCTTCTAATTCAGCAAAAGTAGTAGGTGCTTTAGAAACAAGGTCTTTATTGTAGTACATTACTAATGTTTCGATAACAGCAGGTGCGCCATAAGTCTTACCTTTTGTAGTTACGAGTGCTTTTGTTGTGTCATCAGTCATTGAACCTTTGTCAAGTTTCACTTCTGAAAGTTGGCCGTCTGAACCGAGACTACCTACGCGGTCATATGGAGACATCATAACGTCTGGAGCCTTGCCAGATTGATTGTCAAGTGAAAGATTTTCAAGACCTTTAAGTTGGTCGCCAGTTTTAATAGTAACTTTTGTTCCACTTTCTTTTTCAAAAGCTTCAGCTGCTTTCTTTACATATTTTTCGTATTGTTTTTCTACGTAAATAGTGAGGTTTTTACCATCACCAGAAGAAGCTGATTTATTATTTTTGCTACCGCAAGCTACTAGTAACAAACTAGCTAATCCTACAGTTCCAAGAACTGCAACACTTTTCAACACTTTATGTTTCATGATTTATTCCTCCTAAAGAATAAAATAATAAGATAATAATTTAATTAGTTTACGCAAACGTTTTCTTAAACTGAGATTAGTATACCATAAATAGAAAACGGTTGCAACATTTTTTTTAAAAATCTTAAAAATTTTTTATTTCTCACTCAAAAATGTTGACAAAATATAGAAGAAAAGGAGAGGATTGTCCAAAATATTTTAAAAAATAATAAAAAAAGCAGAAAAATGGTTGCGTCCATTTTGGAATTAAGTTATAATCAAATCAACGCAAACGTTTTCGTTAAATGAATGCAAAATTTAACAGAAAAATTTATTGAGGTGAAAAAGATGAAAGAGCGTCAAAGTGGTGTTCTCATGCATATTTCTTCTCTGCCAGGAAAATATGGAATTGGTTCATTTGGGAAAAGTGCTTACGATTTTGTCGATTTTCTGGTGAGAACTAAGCAACGTTACTGGCAAATATTGCCACTAGGAACAACTAGTTATGGAGATTCTCCATATCAATCTTTCTCTGCATTTGCGGGAAATACACATTTTATTGATTTTGATCGATTGATTGAAGAAGGATTGCTTGTGCAAAGTGATCTTGAAGGGTTAGACTTTGGTCAGGATTCAAGAAAAGTAGATTATGCGAAAGTGTTTAACAATCGCAGACCTGTTTTGGAAAAAGCTGTGAAACGTTTCTTAGAATGTGGAGATTTGGCAGCCTATGAAAAATTTGTGGCTGACAATTCATCATGGCTTGAAGTATTTGTTGAATACATGGCGATTAAAGAATATTTTGACTTGAAAGCTTGGACTGAATGGCCAGATGCGGCTCTTCGGCGTCGTGAAGCAGCTAGTTTAGCTCATTATCGTGAAAAATTAGCTGACAGATTGACTTATCATCGTGTAACGCAGTATCTTTTCTTTAAACAATGGTTAGAATTAAAAGCGTATGCCAATGAACATTACATTG
Organism: Streptococcus sp. NSJ-72; assembly: GCF_014334035.1. Taxonomy (NCBI): domain Bacteria; kingdom Bacillati; phylum Bacillota; class Bacilli; order Lactobacillales; family Streptococcaceae; genus Streptococcus; species Streptococcus sp. NSJ-72. The sequence goes on along the minus strand of NZ_CP060489.1, from coordinate 1,919,544 downwards.
AAATTGTCGGCGATATGCCAATCTATGTAGCAGCTGATAGCTGTGATGTTTGGGCACAACCACACTTCTTTAAAACAGATGAGCTAGGGCAGCCTACATGCGTAGCGGGATGCCCACCAGATGAATTCTCTGCGACTGGCCAACTCTGGGGGAACCCAATTTATGACTGGAAAGCAATGGATAAAGATGGTTATAGTTGGTGGATTAAACGCCTACGTGAAAGCTTCAAGATTTATGATGTAGTGCGTATTGATCATTTCCGTGGATTTGAATCTTACTGGGAAATCCCTGCTAGTTCCGATACAGCAGCTCCTGGTAAATGGGTTAAGGGACCTGACTATGCTTTGTTTAAAGCAGTGAAAGAAGAGTTAGGTGATCTGAATATTATTGCTGAAGACTTGGGCTTTATGACCGATGAAGTGATTGCTTTACGTGAAAAGACAGGCTTCCCTGGTATGAAAGTGACTCAATTTGCTTTTAATCCAGACAGCGAAAGCATTGATAGTCCACACTTAGCACCTAACAATTCTGTCATGTATACAGGTACGCACGATAATAATACTGTTCTTGGTTGGTATCGCGATGAAATTGATGATGCTACACGTGAATATATGGCTCAATACACCAATCGTAAGGAATATGAAACAGTACCTCATGCTATGTTACGGACTATCTTTGCTTCTGTCAGCTTTATGGCAATTGCAACCATGCAAGATTTACTTGAATTAGACGGTTCAGCTCGCATGAACTATCCATCAACTATTGGTGGAAATTGGTCCTGGCGTATGACAGCAGATGAATTGAATCCTGTGGTTGAAGCAGAGTTATATAGCTTGACGAAAACATATCGTCGTGTAAATAAAAAATTATTAAATCATGAAAATGAACTCTAGTGTTTGTTTTCTAGTCTAGGAGAAACAATGTCAAACTTACAAGAATATATTAAGAAAAATTATCAAAAAGGAATTGCTGAATGTAGCAATGAAGAATTGTATATTGCCCTTTTAAACTATACAAAATTAGCTAGTGCACAAAAGTCAGTTAATACTGGTAAAAAGAAGCTTTACTATATTTCTGCCGAGTTTTTGATTGGGAAACTTTTGTCAAATAACCTAATTAACCTTGGCCTTTATGACAATGTTAAAAAAGAGTTAGCAGACGCTGGTAAAGATCTAATTGAAGTTGAAGAAGTAGAATTAGAACCTTCACTTGGAAATGGCGGTTTGGGACGTCTGGCTGCTTGTTTCCTTGATTCAATTGCGACTCTTGGTTTGAATGGAGATGGTGTTGGACTAAATTATCACTTTGGCTTGTTCCAACAAGTCTTGAAAAATAATGAGCAAACAACAGTTCCAAACTTCTGGTTGACAGAGCAAAATTGGTTAGTAAAATCAAGCCGTAGCTATCAAGTACCATTTGCTGATTTCACTTTAACATCAACTCTTTATGACATTGATGTGCCTGGTTATAAAACAGCTACTAAAAACCGTCTTCGTCTGTTCGACCTTGACTCAGTAGATGCAAGTATCATTGAAGATGGGATTGACTTTGATAAGACAGATATTGCTCGTAATTTGACTCTATTCCTTTATCCAGATGATAGTAATAAGCAAGGTGAATTGCTTCGTATCTTCCAACAATACTTCATGGTATCAAATGGTGCGCAATTGATTCTTGATGAAGCGATTGAAAAAGGGAGCAATCTTCATGACTTGGCTGACTACGCAGTTGTGCAAATTAATGATACTCACCCATCAATGGTCATTCCTGAGTTGATTCGTCTCTTGACTGCACGTGGGATTGAGCTTGATGAAGCAATCTCAATCGTTCGTAATATGACTGCTTATACAAACCATACTATTCTTGCAGAAGCATTGGAAAAATGGCCGCTTGAATTCTTGGAAGAAGTTGTTCCACACTTGGTTCCAATTATCAAAGAATTGGATAAACGTGTAAAAGCAGAATATGCAGATCCGGCTGTTCAAATTATTGATGAAAACAATCGAGTACACATGGCGCACATGGATATTCACTATGGATATAGTGTAAATGGTGTTGCAGCACTTCATACAGAAATTTTGAAGAACTCAGAGCTTAAAGCTTTCTACGATGTTTATCCAGAAAAATTCAACAATAAGACAAATGGTATTACGTTCCGTCGTTGGCTCATGCATGCAAACCCACGTTTATCAAATTATATCGATAGCTTGATTGGGCGTGATTGGCATCATGATGCTTCAAAATTAGAAGATTTACTTGATTTTTCTGACAAGGCTGATGTAAAAGCTGAACTTGAAAAAATCAAAGCTCACAACAAACGGAAATTGGCTCGTCATTTGAAGGAACACCAAGGTGTTGAAATCAATCCAAACTCTATTTTTGATATCCAAATCAAACGTCTTCACGAATACAAACGCCAACAAATGAACGCTCTTTATGTCATTCACAAATATTTGGATATCAAGGCTGGGAATATTCCTGCACGTCCAATTACAGTCTTCTTTGGTGGTAAAGCTGCTCCAGCATACACAATTGCTCAAGATATTATCCATTTGATTCTTTGCTTGTCAGAGGTGATAGCTAACGACCCAGAAGTTTCTCCATATTTGCAAGTCGTCATGGTTGAAAATTACAATGTTACTGCAGCTAGCTTCTTAATTGCAGCTGGTGATATTTCTGAGCAGATCTCTCTTGCTTCTAAAGAAGCTTCAGGTACTGGTAACATGAAATTCATGTTGAATGGTGCATTGACACTTGGTACTATGGATGGCGCTAATGTAGAGATTGCTGAATTGGTAGGCCAAGATAATATCTACATCTTTGGTGAAGATTCTGAAACAGTTATTGATCTGTATGCGAAAGAAGCGTACAAATCATCAGATTTCTATGCTCGTGAAGCAATCAAACCGTTGGTTGATTTCATTGTTAGTGATACAGTTCTCGCAGTTGGTAAGAAAGAACGCTTAGAACGTCTCTATAATGAATTGATTCATAAAGATTGGTTCATGACGCTTCTTGACTTAGAAGATTATATCAAAACGAAAGAACGTATGTTTAAGGATTATGAAGACCGTGATGTTTGGCTTGAAAAAGTTCTGATTAACATTGCGAAAGCAGGCTTCTTCTCAGCAGACCGTACCATTGCCCAATATAACAATGAAATTTGGCATTTGAACGCTTAGTTTAAAATCTGGGATTTTCCCAGATTTTTTATTTATGTGGCTTTCATTTCTTCTTATTCTGATAAGTGTAAGGCAAATAAGGGAATAAGACGAAACCACAAAGCAACGCTTTGAGTGATCACTTACTAGCCTGCTCGTATATCAACAAGAGTAGTTTGATATTGTCCCAGACTCCATGATTTTTGATAGTATAAGCAGAATGACATTTTCTGTAACTTTGTTTATTTTTGTTGCCTTTTTTTACTGCTTACGTTATAATAAATAAAACTGAAAACTCTTTTAAGCAGGAGGCTTATTGTGAAAAAACGACCAATTTATTTATATGTATTGCTGACGTTATCAGCCATTTTATCATCGTTTACATTCATAGGAACTTTTTTGGGCAGTGAAAAAATAACGAATACAAGTTCCTACAAAGGTTTATCTGAAACAGTTGTAAAACAAATAGTGAAAGTGACTGAAAAGAGTCTTGTCTTTCTTCATAATGGTCCCCATAAATTATTAACTATCCTTTCTATTCTGTTGTTGATAGCTGCTGTTGTTTTCATTGTTAAGAAAAACATTTTATACGCTAATTTTGCCTATATTGCCTATGTATTATTAGGAATTATTGGAACAATTTACAATTACGTAGGTGGGATGCCGTTAAACTATCTTTATCAAGATCAAACGATGCGTGCTACAGCAATTTCATCGACAAGAATTCTGACTATTATCTATTTTGCTTTTAATATTCTTTTCCTTGTTATTGTCTTTTTCAAGATGAAACGGCAGCAACAAGACTTAGCAAAAAAAGAATTGCAATAGTTGACAAAACATATCTATCAGCTTAAAATTTTAAGAGAATGATAGATATGTTTTAATTTTAGAAAGAGAGAAACTATGAAAATTTCCTTAGTTTATATTAGTTTGAGTGGAAATACAGCGAGTTTTATCAAACGCTTATCTGCATTTTTGCAAGAAAGACATGAAAGCGTTGAGATTGAGCAAGTGGATATAAAAGATATGGTGAAAGCAGGACGACCATTTTATGCCATGTCTCAGCCTTTTATAGCTTTTTTGCCAACTTACTTAGAAGGTGGAAATGGTCTGGACAATGGCGATGTTGAAATTCTTACCAATGATTTAGGTGATTTTATTGCTTTTGAAGAAAATTATAAGCGTTGTTTTGGCATTGTTGGCAGTGGTAATCGTAATTTTAACCACCAATATTGTTTAACAGCTAAACAATATTCAGAACGATTTGGCTTTCCAGTCTTAGATACATTTGAGCTTCGTGGCTTGAATGAAGATATTAAACGAATTGGTCTAAAAATCGAAGAATTATACGGGCTATAAGACAAAAACCTATCGATATATCGATAGGTTTTTATGATACCATTAAAATAATTACATTTTTTCTGGAGCGTCAACACCGAGAAGATGAAGAGCTTCTTTTAGAACAACAGCTGTTGCATAGCTGAGAGCTAAGCGGCTGTCACGTTCAGGACTTTCGTCCAAAATACGCGTATGAGCGTAGAACTTGTTGAATGCTTGTGCAAGGCTGATAGCATATTTTGCAATGAGTGATGGATCATAATTGTCAGCTGCACGTTTAACAACACGGGCGAAATCTTGCAGCAGTTTAATGATTTCCCAGCTTTCAGCATCTTTAAGGCTATATGTTGCTTCAACACTTGGCTTAAAATCAGCTTTGCGAAGGATGGATTGGATACGCGCATAAGCGTATTGGATATATGGACCTGTTTCTCCTTCAAAGGACACCATTGCTTCCAAATCAAAGTCGTAACCGTTGCGGCGGTCTGTTTTTAAATCGTAGAATTTGACAGCTCCCACACCGACAGCACGAGCAACAGTATCTTTGTTTTCAAGATCAGGATTTTTAGCTTCAATTTGGTTCTTCGCACGACTGATAGCTTCTTGAAGGGTTGGTTCAAGCAGAATGATATTACCTTTACGTGTAGACAATTTTTGACGGTTCTTTGTCACCAAACCAAAGTCTACATGAATCATATCGTCGCTCCAGCCGAATCCCATTTTCTTTAAAACAGCTTTCAATTGTCTAAAGTGGTTCGCTTGTTCTTGACCCACAGCATAAACATTTTTGACGAAGTTATAAATACGGGCGCGGTACATAGCTGTAGCAATATCACGAGTAATGTAGAGAGTCGCACCATCAGATTTTTTAATCATAGCTGGCGGAAGGTTGACATCATCAAGATTGACGATGCTTGCTCCTTTAGATTCTTCTAGCAATCCTTTTTCTTCAAGGAGCTTAATTCCTTCGTCCATCTTGTCATTATAGAAGGCTTCGCCGGCTAGGCTGTCAAATTCAACACCAAGCAATTTATAGATGCGGTTAAATTCTTTCAGACTTTCATCACGGAACCATTGCCATAATTCCGTAGCTTCAGGGTCACCGTCTTCTAATTTTTTGAACCAAAGACGTCCTTCGTCATCAAGTTCAGGATCGGTTTCAATTTCCGCATTGATTCGGACATAGAGTTTTAATAACTCGTCAATTGGACTGGCTTCAACAGCTTCTTTGCTGCCCCATTTTTTATAAGCAACCATCAGAAGCCCAAATTGTTTACCCCAGTCACCCAAGTGGTTGATTTTAATGGTGTTGTAGCCTAGTTTACGGAAAATATTAGAGAGAGCATCTCCGATAACGGTGGAGCGCAAATGACCAACTGAAAAGGGTTTTGCAATGTTAGGACTGGAGAGGTCAATTGTGATGTTTTCCCCATGCCCCTCATCTTGTTGCCCGTAGTTATTTCCTTCTTTTACAATTTCTTTAATAACTTGAGCTGAAATTCTTGATTTATCAAGAAAGAAGTTTACATAAGGACCTGTTGCTACCACTTTTTCAAAGTTTGTCGTATCAATCTTTTCTGCAATATCTGTAGCAATGATTTGAGGAGCTTTACGTTCTACTTTTGCTAAAGAGAAAGCAGGAAAGGCAATATCGCCTAACTCTGAGCTTTTTGGTTGTTCTAGTAAATTAAAAATAGCATCTTGGTCTAAGCTGTCAATGACCTTAGCCAATTCGCTTGCAATCAATTGTTTATTATTCATGGTTTCTCCTTTGGTCTTTTACTAGTATTTTAACATATTTTTTGACGAATCTTCAATTTTTTTGATATAATTTAGAGTATAAATATACATTGTTGAGGATAAAATGAAAAAAACTGAGCGTCATAAACTGATCAAGAAAATAATTAAGGAAGAGAAACTAAGTACACAGAAAGATATTCAGGATCGTTTGAAAGTACAAGGAGTTATTGTCACACAAACAACCCTCTCTCGAGATTTACGAGAAATTGGCTTGACGAAAGCCAAGAAAAACCATGAAGTTTATTATGTTTTAGCGGATGAAACAAACAAGATTGATCTGGTTGAATTCTTATCTTATCATTTGCAGGGAGTTTCTCGGGCTGAATTTTCCTTGGTTCTTCATACACGCTTAGGAGACGCTTCTATTTTAGCTAACTTCGTGGATGCTAATAAAGGAGAGTTGATTTTAGGAACGGTAGCAGGAGCCAACACGCTCTTAGTGATCTGTCGTGATACAGCAGCTGCGAAACAAATGGAAGAGCAGCTCCTTGAGAAAATGGATTAAGAGGAGAAGATGATGAAGCTGAGATAGAAGCGCTCAGCTTCCTTTATTTATATAGTTCTAATGACAAGATGTAGTGTGAGTGGGATGACGAAATTAAGTGTCTCCGAAATATTTAATTTCTGTCCGACTCTCATTGTTATTTAATAAACGGAAAGGCTGAGAATGACAAAAGAAAAACTATCTCCGGGAATGCAACAGTATTTAGATATAAAAAAAGATTATCCGGATGCTTTTTTGCTATTTCGTATGGGAGATTTTTATGAATTATTCTATGAAGATGCGATCAATGCAGCACAGATTTTAGAAATTGCTCTGACTAGCCGTAATAAAAATTCGGAAAATCCAATCCCGATGGCAGGAGTTCCCTACCATTCGGTGCAACAGTATATTGATGTTTTAATTGAATCGGGCTATAAAGTAGCGATTGCAGAGCAGGTGGAAGATCCTAAAAAAGCAGTTGGTGTAGTCAAACGTGAGGTGGTACAAGTCATCACACCGGGGACAGTCGTTGATTCTTCAAAACCAGATAGTCAAAATAATTTCTTGGTAGCTTTAGATAAACTAGAAAATTTATATGGGCTGGCTTACATGGACTTGGTTACAGGTGAATTTCAGGTCACAAGTCTCAGTGACTTTAACATAGTCTGTGGAGAAATTCGGAACCTGCGAGCGCGTGAAGTGGTCTTAGGATATGAATTACCTGAATCAGAGCACCAAGTGTTGGCAAATCAAATGAATTTGTTATTATCACAGGTGGGAACTGCTTTTGAAGATGTTCAGCTATTAGGGGATGAATTGTCTCGCTTAGAACATCAAGTAGCTGGGAAACTGTTAGAATATGTTCATCAGACGCAGCTGCGTGAGCTTAGTCACTTAAAGCGAGTTCATCATTATGAAATCAAGGATTTCTTACAGATGGATTATGCAACTATGGCAAGTCTGGATTTAACAGAGAATGCACGTACAGGAAAGAAGCACGGTAGTCTGTGTTGGCTGATGGATGAGACCAAGACAGCTATGGGAACGCGACTTTTAAGAAGATGGATTCAGCAGCCCTTGATTGACAAAGAGCGAATCCTTAAGCGGCAGGATGTCGTGCAGGTATTTCTAGATTATTTTTTTGAGCGCAGTGATTTAGCAGATAGTCTCAAAGGTGTGTATGACATTGAGCGTTTAGCTAGTCGTGTTTCGTTTGGAAAGACCAATCCGAAAGATTTATTGCAGTTGGCGGCAACATTGAGCAATGTCCCTCAGATTAAGGGAATTTTACAAGGAATTGATCATCCTGTTTTGGGACAGTTGATTGAAAACTTGGATGACATTCCAGAATTGGCAAACTTGATTCAGTCGGCAATTTCTCCCGATGCTCCAAATGTTATTACCGAAGGGAATATCATTCAAACTGGTTTTGATGAAACCTTAGATAAGTATCGAGTGGTTATGCGAGATGGTACGAGCTGGATTGCTGATATCGAAGCGAAAGAAAGGGCGGCTAGTGGGATTAATAATCTAAAAATTGATTACAATAAAAAAGATGGTTATTATTTCCATGTTACTAATTCACAGTTGGAGCACGTACCTAGCCACTTTTTCCGAAAAGCAACGTTGAAAAATTCAGAACGATTTGGTACAGAGGAATTGGCTCGTATTGAAGGCGAAATGTTGGAAGCGCGTGAAAAATCTGCTAATTTAGAATATGAGATTTTTATGCGTATTCGTGAAGAAGCTGGCAAATATATCAAGCGTCTGCAATCCTTGGCACAAACTCTGGCAACAATTGATGTATTACAAAGTTTTGCAGCAGTTGCTGAAAAGCAACGCTTTGTACGCCCAGAATTTATTGAACGTCCTTCCATTGAAATTGATAAGGGACGGCATGCAGTTGTAGAAAAGGTTATGGGTGCACAAACCTATATTCCTAACAGCATTTCAATGGATGAAAATGTCAACGTTCAGCTAATTACAGGTCCAAATATGAGTGGGAAGTCAACCTATATGCGTCAATTAGCGATTATTGTTATTATGGCTCAAATGGGTTCCTATGTTTCAGCTGAGAGTGCTCAATTACCAATTTTTGATGCCATCTTCACTCGAATTGGTGCGGCAGATGACTTGGTATCTGGACAATCAACCTTTATGGTAGAAATGATGGAAGCAAATCATGCTATTTCTCAAGCAACAGAACACTCTCTTATTCTTTTTGATGAGTTGGGAAGAGGGACAGCGACATATGATGGGATGGCTCTTGCTCAGGCGATTATTGAATATATCCACAATCGAACAGGGGCAAAGACCCTTTTTGCCACACACTATCATGAGTTGACAGACTTGTCAACTAGCTTGACACAGTTAGAAAATGTTCATGTAGCAACTTTAGAAAAAGATGGGCAAGTGACCTTCCTTCATAAGATTGAAGCTGGTCCTGCGGATAAATCTTATGGGATTCATGTGGCAAAAATTGCAGGTTTACCAAATGATTTGCTGATGAGAGCCGACCAGATACTAGCAAGACTAGAAGAACAAGCAAATGAGAAACCATCTCTCAATCCTTCTAATAAAGGAGCTAATGATAGCAAGGAAAATCAAGTATCTGAGCAGATATCTTTATTCACAGAAACAACTGAATCACCTATTTTAGAAAAACTACGTCAGTTGGATATTTATAATATGACCCCAATGGAAGTGATGCTAGCTGTAGCTGAGATGAAAAAACATCTCTGATAGATACAACTATGCAAATGCCTAAAATAAATTCCTGTTTTTTTGTTCAGTTACTATTAAAGTAGGTAGGGTTTTGTATTGATATATAGCAGAATAAGCTAAAATAACCACCAAGAATTCACTTGGTGGTTATTTCTTTACTATTGATTCTGTTTCTTCAATCCATTGTTGATTTGTTTAATTTTCTTTTTGGTTAGATAAAACAAGATTGCCCACAGGATGAGATAAACAATAGTAAATTCCAAAATCAACTGTAAGATAAAAATGGGTTTGCTTGGAAACCAGCCGGCTAGAAGAGCTAGAGGAATAAATCCTAAAATCATAAGTCCATAATGGCAGATAGTTGCTTTGAGGATGCTCCAATCTTTTTTGAAAAGCTCTTTTCCTAGGCTAAAGAGCAAGCCAATAAAGCTCCAGATCACTGCGCAATAGAGCACAACTAAAGCTTCATGAATATGGTGCTGTTCCATCCAAAGACCAACTGCTGAATAAGGATTAAGTGGATGATAGACAGGAGCAAAAAAGTAAGAATAGATGGTGGATAGGAGTAGCCCGATTACAGTACCTCCTAGAGCATCTCTGAATAATGTTTTTTTCATAGCTGTAATTTCTCCTTTATGACTTTGAGATAACGGCGAGATGAATAAGTTATCTGACCGTTTTTCATTGCAATCTGAATCAGACCACTACCAGTCAATTTCAGATGATCGATATGTTTGATGTTAATGATTTCAGATTGGGAAATCTGTAGAAAATCAGTGGGAAGCAATTCCAAAACTTGATAAAGTGGAAGCCCTAAGAGATAAGTGTCTGTCGCTGTTTCAACCCAAACTTGGCGGTTTTCAGTGTAAATTCTCTGAATTTTAGCAGTATCTAATAGGTAAATCTCCTCCTCTTTTTTGGCTCGAATGGTTTTAGTGCCACCGAGATGTTGAGTGAAAACCAGCAACTGTTGAATAGCATCCGATAAAGCTGGTGCTTCAATGACAACCTTTTCTTCTGAAAATTTTTCATCAATATGCAATTGAACTTTCATAAACATCCCTTCTTTCTAGATTGTATCTTGCCTGCTGCTGACTTTCGTTGCAAGGAGGATTCGTTTTTCCTAAGTCTATTAAACATTATTTTAGCTAGGAAAACAAGAGCTTTTGCCTAAGTGGTTGCTTTGCCTGTCTATTTGGTTGTTTTGCGAAGGAGTAATTACAATTCTTTTCGTACTAGAGTTCTGATTGAAAAACGGCTTTATGTTATAATAGTAGCTAGAATAATTACGGAGAAAACTATGTCAAAAATTATAGAACTAGGAAATAGATAGTTTTACAACTCATTGACAGCTCTTAACCGTTGTTATTACTGGGTTTTATCAATATTATGTAATATTAGAAATTGTTAGAAAATCCTTAAAAGTCCACAAAAAGGTGAACAAAAAAAGACCTTTACAGGTCATTTACAATATGAGTTCAGCAGGCAAGAACTGGCGTAGTGAATAGCTACGCTTTTAAGTTGCTTGTAGCCTTGCTGATAAGATTATTATACCATGTCATTACGCGCATTTCTGTTGCTGCGCATGCTGACTGTGTCTAGGCTTGTAACTTTGTTTCTAGGGCTTGAGTTAGCACCTCAGAATAATTTACTTTTTCACGATCCGCTAATCTTACTAACCATTCAGGGACAGTCACGTTCTTTCTAATGGCTTTATTGTTGCGAATAAAAGGGGTAGGGTCTGCTTGTATCATGCTAACAAAGCCGTCTTTAACGGTTAAAGACATGATGTCGCTAGGCTTTGGCATATCTAATCCTTCGTCTATGTAAGCAGCTAAAACACTCTCAAGCATTTCACGGGCATTTTTTAAGGCTTCTTCAACATTTGCCCCTTGTGTGCCTCCTCCAAACTCTGGAAATTCTACCCAATAAGAACCGTCTTCCTCTTTATGAAAAATTGCTGGATATGATTTTAACATAGTCTGTTACCTCCAAAAAATGAAAGATAAGGGGGATTATTTCAGCCCCAAATCTTTCAGGATTTTGCTTTCTAGCCCTCTTCCTAAATCCTTGTTTCCATGGATTGGAATAGTCACTATATAATCAAAATCTTCGTGTTTGAAATGGTGATGGCTGCCGTTCTGTCGGATTTCTACCCAACCGTTTTTCTCGGCTAGCTTTGCCATTTCTTTTCCTGTAAGTGGCATAGTGCACGTTACCTCCTTACATTTTCTATTATACACATTATGCGCATAAAAAACAAGTGGAAAGAAAAAGTTTTTTAACTGATAGCATATCATATCTAAAATACTGTAGTTTAACATTTGGCTATAGATTGATAATAAGGTTCTAAAAACGGAACGATTTTGCACCAAGTCTCCCTCGCAACTGCTCCCAAATAATTCGGCGGGTCGCTGGGTAAACGCCCTTTGTTCTGCCGATAGTAAGGATTTTTAACCAAGCAACTTCGCCTCCTAATCCGTTCTCCATGACATCCTTTAAAAATCTGAAAAATTGGCGTGCGACGTAAGAAGACACCTTACCGCGGCTCTCCTTGCGCAAAAGGTGGGGCGGGGGGTGTTTAAGCTTTAAAACTTCAAAAAGGGAATTTTTTGCACAGAAAAGGGCAGCGTCCTTTAATCACGAACAAATATAGCCCCGTTCAAAATTTGGCGGGGTATTTTCCGAACGTAAAAACTTTGTATGATATTCTAGGTGCCAATAGCTAATTGGTCAATCAGTAGTTAAGTATTCTTTATCTTCACAAATTTTCTTCACTCATAATTTTAGCGATACTTTCAATTCCTTTTTTCCTTATTCTGTATAGTGTGGTTTTTGTTTTTCCTACCTTATCCTCTATATCCCATATATCTAAGCGATTAACATAGAACATTCTTAATACGGATCGTTCAAGCGGATCACTTAGCTTATCAATTATCCTACAGGTTTCTACACGTTCCTCGATAAGACTAGCAAGTCGTTCTTGTATATCTTCTTTCAACTTCAAAACATAGACGAGTTCATTCTCTGTATTGTTTGTTCTGCTAGTCTGGACTTTGGTTTGTGTCAGAGTTGATTTTTTGAATAAACCTTGATCCAGATACTGCAGTTCTAACTGTAAACTCTCCATTTCTGTATTCAGCCACTTAATACTTTCTAGCTTTACTTTTACTTGCTCTGGTGTCATGTTGTTGCCTCTTACTCTCTTTTATGTTATAATAGATTTGTAATTTTAATAACTAAGGGTCGGGTGTGTGCTCGGCTTTTTTGCTCTTTCATGATACTACAATAAAGCGTTAAATCCAAATGCTGATAATCAACCATAGAAGCGGTAATAGTTCAAAGCTCTGTAGCTGATTGCGTGATTTCTCTTTGTTTAATCACGCGCCTATATTCACACCTTTAGAGCTATAAAGTCAAAACTAAAAGAGGCGTTAGCCTCTTTGTTGTATTATTCATTGAGTAAACCACTTACTACCACATCATGGATAAACTGTTTTTGTTTTTCCTTTGGCAGCTGCAAGGCTTCAAGTAAAGACTCTAAAGCTTGCTTGTCTGTACCTGCAATTAATTTCTTGATGATGTTTTAAAATTTCCTTTCTAGGTACTCGCAAAAATGAATCCGCTACGCTTGTGTTGACTGTACTGGTATCGGCGCACTATCTGCAATCAGCAAGAAGTAGGCTTCTGCGATTTGGGCGAATAATTTTACACGCGCTTCAGGATGTTTGTATAACTCATAGGCGTTTATGCTGGTGTCTTCTGTCTAGAGCTTCTAGCCTAGTTCAATCAGTTTAGGCATATCTACAAGTTCTATCGGTGTTGTATCGGCCATGAAGTCACTATGTTTACGATTGAGTTCTTCCAGTACGTGATCTGCCTGTTCAAAGTATACTTGGCTCTGTCATAGCTTCCTCACTTTCTCTAGTTAAAAATTCCGCTTCATTCGTTTATCTGTTATGTCTGTCATAGTGAACACATTCCCCTCTGACTGCTTCCCAATCCGACTGATTAGCTTAGGATTGTAGATTTGTGCTAGCTCTTTACCAGTATGATTTGTGTTGACGATAGTTGTTTCTCGCTTGTCAAAGATTTTGAAAAGAAAGGTCTGTACCCAGTTATTAGCCTCATCTTTTCGGCTATTCATAACGCTTTCTGAGCCTAGATCGTCAATAAAGAGATAGTCAACCTCGGTCAGTAGCTTCAAGGCGTCATACTCTGTAAAATCACTCTGCCTATACTGCCAGCCTGACTGAATGCGCGTGACGATTTCAGCAATACTGACAAAGAGGACGCTCTTAGGCTCATTCTTAGCCTTATAGCCCTCGTTGATAGCTTTGGCCATGGAATAGCATAAATGGCTTTTACCAGTGCCTGGCTTGCCCATAATTAGCGTGTTCCCCGTCATACCGTTTAGATACTGGTTAGCTTGCTTGATAGCAAATTCTTTGGCTTCGTGTTCCTCTTTGGTGGTTGCTTTGAACGTGCTAAAAGTGGCATTTTTCAGCTCATTTGACACCGTACTTTCACGCGCTAGCACATCATAGGTTGAAGAGTCCAGATCATGCCCTAGGGCTTTTTCTATGCCCTCTAGCTCTGTCTGTTTAATGTTCTCCCTAGTACATTCCATGCAGTAGGGTGATGTATAACCATCTGGCTTTTTGAATTGTACCAGGTTAATCTGATGAGTTGGGCAAAGCTCGTCAGTCACCTTTATTTTTTCGTTTAGCTGCTCTGTATTCAGTAATTCCATTGATTCTCCTCTCCGTCAGTAGATAAACGGGTCTTGAATATCGTCATCAGACTGACCTTGTTTCTTTTGATGAAACTGTCTCTGTTCATCTTCAACTTGTGTCATGGTTTTAATACCGTTCTGTCGCCAGTTCTTCAGTATTGAATTGATATAGCTAAAAGATCGCTTGCTGTTATCTGCAGCCTTGTCTATGGCAGTCTTGATAACCTCTAGCTCCATACCGTCAAGAGTGAGATAGTCGGTCAATATCTGATACTGTTGTCCGTCTATAATCCCTATACGTGATTGGTAGTAGTTAGAGATTTCGGCAGCAGAAGAAGCAGGAGCAGAAGAATCTTTTTTCTCTATCTCTGCTTCTTCTTCTAACTCTATCTCTATCTCTTTCTCTAACTCTATCTCTGTCTTACACTTTTCAACGTTGTTAGGTTTATTTCTTACGTTGTAAGATTTGCCCATTTTTAAACGTTTATTTTTGCGATATTCTCGCATGTAAGCAGCTTGATCAGTTTCTTGCTGTATCATAGCTTTAGCTTGAAGCAATTCAGCGTTTTTATCCCCGTCTATTTGGATTAGACCGCATTTTGTAAAATAAGCCATAGTCATTTGTATATCGTCTTCGGAAACATCTAATTTTAAGGCTAGTTCTTCGGTTAACTCGTTAAAGTATCTCTCGTAGTACAATATACAATCACTTTCCAAACTTTCCAGCATTAAACGGATATAAATAACCGTCATAGTATAGCCACCAGGCATGTTTTTAAGTCGTTTTATAAAAATATTATCAAAAAACTTTTTATCAACTTTCAGCCAAAAATAGATTTTAGTTTTAGCCATTCTATCAATTCCTTTCTGTCTTTCTTCCCTATCATGAAATCCTAACGGCCTTAATCATGATGATTTCTTTACTGGCATAATCAATTTCTATTTCTACAATGCGATATTCAAATCCATTAAATTCAAGGTACATAGAGTTATCAAATGGAACATTAGGAAGATAACGGATAAGGAATACTTTTATATCCTGAACTGATTCCAAGGAATTTTGATTGTCCGTAGATGTTCTGCTGCCTGCTTTAAAGTCCTTTACAGAAGTTCGTTGCACTTCTGCCCAGCAGCTATAAACATCTTTACGGACGCCGTCAATGACTTCTCCGTCTTCGTTTTGCCCTCCGATTTTCTCAAAGATTGTAATGCGTGTGTTCATTTTTCTAGTATTCATTTTTACCACCTTTCATTGTTTACTCCTAAAAATAGCAATATATCACTCACCCTGTAAAACACTTTTCGAGTGTCCTCTAGTGGTGGCTGATATCGTCTTAGCCCTGCCTTTTCCCAGCGCTGCAGGGTCTTATATTTTATGTCTAACTCAGTCATAACCTGCTGGGCTGTCATAAGTCCTGTGATATGAGGTAGCGCCTTATCCCGTGTCTTAAGGTATTTGTCGACTGTTTCCAGCAGTTCCATTTTTAGGCTTGTTTCTGTTTCATTGCTTAGTAACGCCATAATCTAACAACTCCTTATAACTTACAAGGTCGGCATTTAACAGTACACTTAGACGCTTTTGTTCTTTCTGTACTTGGTTGTAAAAAGCCTTTGCACCGTCTAGCAGTTCTGACTTATTCGCAGGTATAAAATAACCTCGATTAAAGCCGTGTCTGATACCGATAATAGGAATGCCGTAGCTCGTGATTAAGCGACTGATAATACTTTGTACCGTTCGTTCATCTAGCTTCAAAATAAGCCCTATCTCCGATCCTGTAGTTGGGTTTTCAGCGCCTACTTTGATAAGTTTCAGCACACGCTTATAGTTTTCTGGTAATGTAGTTTGTGTCATTTGCTCATCTCTCTTTCTTCGCTGACTAGGATAATCTGGCCTTTCTCCCACATATCACAAAAATCCATCAAAGTCTCTAAAACTTGTTCTAATTGCTTTTGTTCCTCGGCATTGTAGCAATCAAATTTATTTTCTAGAGAAAAATCTAACATAGTCTGATAGGCTTCTTCTAGCCAAATACCAAAGTTCTTAGCTCTTTCATTTGCAAGGTCAAACTCTTTTTTATCTGCCATGTTCTGCCTCCATAGCCTCTAGCCATTTTTCAATTTTTCTTAGCTGTTTTTTAGTGATGTAGCCCCTCCGCTTGTAAGCAATCGCCCAAGCATTAAACAGTTGAGTACAAATACCAGCAAGAAAGAAAAGTAGTAGCGTTAAAATTGCGCCTAGTAGTTCGCTCATTTGTTTAATGCCTCCAGTTCCTTGGGTTTGTCATTGTTTAATAGCAGAAAGGCAATTTTGTCTAGTCTTTGGCAAAGTTTTTCGTTTTGTGCATAAGCAGTCTCAATATATTTCTTAGCTATCCAGTTAAAGGTCGCTGTATCCACTTTTTGCGTTATCTCTAAGGCTTCTAGAGTTAAGTTATTCATTTCTAAGCTGTTCATGATGTCAGTTAGTTCGCTGCCTAAGTCGATTAGTTTTTCAGTGCTCAATAATACAGTTGTTGTTTTCGTCATGGTGTTTTACCCCTTTTGGATTTTCTTGTATTTATGCCCTTTTTAAGGGTTAGCGCCCTCCGTATGGTCAAAATGTCCTAGATATGGTATAATCTAGCTATAAATCTTTACTAAAACCCTTACGGCTTGCCTGCTGTATTGTTTTAGTATTTGTGTGAAAGGCTTCCTACTTGGTCGGTTGGTTAAGCCTTTTTGTTTTATTCTGTTTTTAAGCACTCTAATAAGCGTTTTGAGCGGTTGAAACGGTTAGGGATATAATTATACCCTTGAGACATTTCAAGTTGATTTTGGCTATATCTTATTGGCGAAAATCAGCTTAAAATCGATTCTAGCGCTTGCTGCTTATTCAGCTTTTGAGTTATCGTTATCTTTTAAAATATTTTCAAGCCCTGTTTTGATAAAATAAAGGCTAGTTAGTGCTTGTTTTTTATCACCTTGTAAAATAGCATTGTCTGCAAGGTCGATCATAGCGTATAGATGAGCTTTTTCTTGTTCGTTTGATAGATACATTTTTTTATCCTCCTTGTTGTGGTCTAAAGACCATGGATTTTATTTCCTGATAAGTCATGCCTAGCTTAATCATAGCAATAGCCATATCTTCTAAGTCTTGATATCTGGCTAGCTCGGTACTGGTTAGGCTATCAATGCCATTATAGCCACCACGCACTGCCATAAGTTGGCGCTTATTCATACCGCTAGCACCTTTCAGTAAAAGATTGTTCATTGTACTGTGAGCGTGCTTAGGAGCAACTAGCCATGTCTCTATACTGTCGTGTAAGGTTTTTCGTTTAGGCTTTTCTAAAGCCCTCTGATAGCGAAACGCCGCCACCTCGTCCCGCATTTCAAAGAATGCTTTGACTAGGTTTGTTTTGAATTCTTTAACTGGCTCGGTGTTACGTAAGTAAGTGATTAGCAACGTAGCCTGCTGCTCATTCAGAATATAGTCACGTACATTTTGCCCAGCCTCTGAAGGTGAAATTTTAAATGTCACCTTTCCGAACTTCTCAAAGTCTGCTCGGTGCTTATTCAGTAAGATTTTCAAATGCCTATGTTTTACCTCTGCACATTCTGCAATAATGCTTGAAAGTGTATACGGCTCTTTTTTGCCGTCCATGTAGACTAATTCCATGTTGCGCCTGCCTTTCTTACTCGTAAACTTCTGATAGCTCTTTAAAAACAGCGTCAGGGATTGCCCGCATTGCTTTTTGTTGCAGTTCCATTGCTTTGTTGCGGTCGCTCGCTTTGGCAGTGCTTTTTTCGATAATTTCAGAAGTTGCGAGAACTTGCCGAAAAAGTAAGTCTAATTTGAGTCTATGCCCTTCTGTAATTTCTACTTGTTGGGCTTTTTTATTTCTCAAAAATTCAAAATCTATCAGCTCATCATCTTCTAACTTATAGTCAATAGCTTTTCGATATCGCCAACCTGAAAGCCGCTGCTTGATGTCTGCAAGCGTCCACGTCGGCAAAGCTTCAGCGATAAGATCCAAAGTGATAACTCCGTTATCTTCATAGAGCTTATAGAGTGTTTCTTGGGTAAATGGTTGTTTTGCCACGGCCTACCTCCTTTCTATTCTTCTGGTGTAAGTAGTTCGTCTATAGTGACGCCCAGATATTTCGCAACTTTTAGCAAGGTTTCTGTTTCAGGGTTTTTGGTACGTTCATAGTACAAAGCTGTCAAAGTGGTTTTAGAAACACCCGTAGCTTCGTGAACGTCTGAAACTTTCTTGCGTTGCTTTGCTAAAATAATTCTAAGATTATTTTTCAAAGTTTTACCCTCCTTGTTGTAATTCTATATTTACAACTTTGATGTTTTTTTGTAAGCTGTTGTTTACAGTTTACAAAAAAACAAAATAACTGTCAAGTAATATTTACAAATCGTTGAAAAAAAAAACATCGTGATGTAAAATAGGTTAGTAAGGAGAATACCTATGATAAAAACAAACTTAAAAGAATTACTCGAAAAAAATAAACTGAGTATTAACAAATTATCAATGGAAACAGGCTTATCCCGCCCAACTCTAACCTCTCTCTTAAATAACGATAGTAAAGGAATTCAGTTCGATACACTCGAAACTCTTCTGGATTTCTTCAATATTCCTATTTCAGATTTTTTTACTATTACTGACAGAGAGATATTATTTTATTTTCAGGAAGTATTAAACTTTGATAACTTAGAAACAGTAGAAAATTCAACGATTCATAATAGTCAAAATGATGACGGTTCTGTAAATATAAAACCTAGTGAAGCTTTTTTATATAATTGCCAAGTGGTAGATCACCAAAACAAAACAAAACCGTTCTCTCTTATAGTGTCTCCGATAGAACAGGAAAAGAAATTGCTAATAGTAAACCTAGCTTTTTTTAGAGCTAATCAACAAAATAAAGCTGAAGATACTTCTGATATAAATAAATTTCTCTCAAGGCTCAATAATGAAGCGATTATAAATTTAATTCAAAGCGTTATATCAAATTGGTTAAAATATTACACAAAAATAAACGAACTTGATTTATTCTTAAATTCAATGGTATTTGTAGAGATTGTTGTTTTTGGGTTTAAAACCAGGATACCTGTAGTTGTTGATATTCATAAAGAGAATACAATTATGAAACTGTCTTTTGAAACATATATAAAAAACTCACCTAGAGTTGGGGACGATGTCTTTAGTTCTAAAATTTCTTTTATTAATGCAAAGGAAGACTAACCCACGCACCACGATGTTCAACGATCATGCTGCGCGTGATTTCTCGGGGTTCGCTCGGAGTTCAGCAAATCAAACATCTTAAAATCTAATTTTTAAAACACCAACAGAAAGGAAGCCATGAACGAATTACAATTTTTAATCTATTCAGCAGATAACAACCAAGAAACAGCTAGCGTTATTATACGCGGGGAAACTATCTGGGCTAGTCAGAAAGAAATGGCTAGGCTGTTTGATGT
This sequence comes from Streptococcus sp. NSJ-72, assembly GCF_014334035.1. Taxonomy (NCBI): domain Bacteria; kingdom Bacillati; phylum Bacillota; class Bacilli; order Lactobacillales; family Streptococcaceae; genus Streptococcus; species Streptococcus sp. NSJ-72. The sequence continues at coordinate 1,899,838 of NZ_CP060489.1, read as the reverse complement.
TGGTGTTCCCGCCATTAGTAAGCACTTAAAAAATATCTTTGAAGAGGGAGAATTAGAAGAAAAAGTGGTTGTTTCCAAAATGGAAATAACCACAAAACACGGTGCAATTGCTGATAAAACCCAAAAGATAAATTCAGACTTTGAGAAAGAGCTTAAAGGGCTGATTGGCAAATAACCTCATAAAACGCATTTTAAGCGCTTGTTTTCTTTTCTGGTATAATTTACCGTCTTACATAAAACAAACGAAAATAGGGGTGTTTTCGTAGCTCCTTGCATGATATAAACCGAATCTAAAACCCTTACGGCTTGCCTGCTGATAGAAAGGGATATCATGAGAATAACAGAAGTCAAAAAGAAAAACGGTACAACTGTATACCGTGCTAGTGTTTATCTCGGTGTTGACCAGGTAACAGGTAAGAAAGTAAAAACCAGCGTAACAGGACGAACAAGAAAAGAGGTTAAATCAAAAGCTCAACAAGCCCAGATAGATTTTAAACTGAATGGTTCAACCATTCAAAAGGCAGTTACGGTCAAGAATTTTCAAGAGCTGGCTGATATATGGCTAGAAAGCTATAAGCTGACCGTTAAGCCTCAAACCTATGAGGCGACATTGAGCAATCTAAGAACCCATATTTACCCAGTTTTTGGGAACAGACAACTTGACAAGATAACGGCTAGTGATATACAAGTTTTTATCAATCAGTTATCAAGATATTTTGAAAACTTTGTGACAATACGGTCAATCATCAGGAGGATTTTTCAGCAAGGAATATTGCTGCAGCTTGTCACTAATAACCCAGCTAGAGATATTATACTTCCTAGAAGACAAAAGAAGGCTGATAACAAGGTAAAGTTTATTGCTCCAGATGATTTGAAGGCTTTTCTTGATAATCTAGAAAAGAAGCAGTACAAGCGTTATGGTTTGTATTATGAGTATGTCCTCTATCATTTGCTCTTGTCTACAGGATTACGGATCGGTGAAGCCTGCGCCTTAGAATGGACTGACATAGACCTTGATAAGAGTACAATCACCGTAAATAAAACGTATAACAAAGGCTTAAAGGCAGTTAGTACAGCCAAGACCAAGTCAGCCAATCGAACTATTAGCATAGACAAGAAAACGGTCAATATGCTGCGCTTATACAAGAATAGGCAACGCCAGCTATTTTTCGAGACTGGGGCGCGTGCTCCGTCTGTTGTCTTTGCCACCCCTACAAGAGAATATTTTGATTTGGCAATCAGGCAAAGTGCTTTAGATACCCGTTGCAAAGAAGCAGGTATCCCTCGCTTTACCTTTCACGCTTTCCGCCATACTCACGCTAGTTTATTGCTGAATGCTGGTATCTCATACAAAGAATTACAATATCGATTAGGTCATGCTAATATTACAATGACCTTAGACATCTACAGCCACCTATCAAGAGACAAAGAAAAAGAAGCAGTAGCTTACTTTGAGAAAGCTATTAGCTCCCTTTAGTCCACAAAAAGGTGAACAAATTGTGTTTTTGATAGTTGTAAACATCATCAGAACCTTATTAAATCAACGTTTAGAAAGGGTAAAACCAAAAACTATGTCAAAAATTATAGAATTACCAGAAAATCTTGCTAATCAGATTGCGGCTGGTGAGGTCATCGAGCGACCTAGCAGCGTGGTCAAGGAGTTGATAGAGAATTCCATTGATGCTGGTGCCACTCAAATTATAGTTGAGATTGAAGAAGCAGGGCTCAAGAGTATTCAAGTCATCGATAATGGTGAAGGAATTGAGCATGAGGAGGTTTCCTTGGCTTTGCGGCGGCACGCAACGAGTAAAATTAAGAAGCAAGCCGATCTTTTTCGGATTCGGACTTTAGGCTTTCGTGGTGAAGCGCTTCCGTCTATTGCTTCTGTTTCACGCTTGACAATTGAAACTGCGACAAATGGTGGAACACATGGGACGCGTTTAATTGCTCAGGGGGGAGAAATTGAAACTGTGGAACCAAGTAGTTGCCCTAAGGGTACCAAAATCAAAGTGGAAGACCTTTTTTTCAACACGCCTGCTCGCTTGAAATATATGAAAAGTCAGCAAGCAGAACTATCTCACATTGTAGATATGATTAACCGTTTGAGCTTAGCTCATCCAGAAGTCGCTTTTATCTTGCTCAATGATGGTAAAGAGTTGACTCGGACAGCAGGAACAAGAAATTTGCGTCAAGCAATTGCTGGTATCTATGGATTAACAACAGCAAAAAAAATGATTGAAATTTCAGCTTCTAATCTGGATTTTGAAGTATCAGGCTATATTAGCCTACCAGAGTTGACACGTGCCAATCGTAACTACATCACCATTCTCATCAATGGTCGTTACATCAAGAATTTCCTGCTCAATCGAGCTATTCTTGATGGTTACGGTAGTAAGCTCATGGTTGGGCGATTCCCGATTGCTGTGATTGCTATCCAGATTGATCCTTACCTTGCGGATGTTAATGTTCATCCGACCAAGCAAGAAGTGCGGATTTCCAAGGAGCGAGAACTGATGGTCTTGATTTCGCAAGCTATTGCTGCGAGTTTAAAAGAACAGGATTTGATTCCGGATGCTTTGGAGAATTTAGCAAAATCAACCATTAACAGAGCAAATAAGTCGGAGCAGACGAGCCTTCCGCTCAAAGAAAACCGACTCTATTATGACAAAGAGAGAAATGACTTTTTTGTTAGACCTCAAGTATCAGAAAGCAATCTTTCTTTTGAGGAAAATGCTACATTTGATCAGCAGCATACTGATACAGATATGCTTGCTTCCAGAGCAGTTTCTGTCAAATTTGCAGCAAGGCAAACTCCTTCTTACGATCAACTAGATCATCCAGAACTGGATCAATCAAGCTTAGAAAGAGCTTTAGATAAGTTAGATGGAGAAGAAACTTCAACTTTTCCAGAACTGGAATATTTCGGGCAAATGCACGGCACGTACCTCTTTGCACAAGGAAATGGTGGTCTCTATATTATCGACCAGCATGCAGCGCAGGAGCGAGTCAAATATGAGTATTATCGGGAAAAAATCGGTGATGTGGATGACAGTCAGCAGCAACTTTTGGTTCCCTATATCTTTGAATTTCCAGCGGACGATATGTTGCGGCTCAAGCAGCGGATGAATCTGCTGGAAGAAGTCGGAGTTTTCTTGGACGAATACGGCAGCAATCAGTTTATTCTGAGGGAATACCCTATCTGGATGAAGGAAGAGGAAATCGAGTCGGGTATCTATGAAATGTGTGATATGCTGCTCCTTACCAAGGAAGTTTCTATCAAGAAATACCGAGCTGAACTAGCGATTATGATGAGTTGCAAACGCTCTATTAAGGCCAATCATAGCTTAGATAATGATTCGGCACGTGATTTGATCTTCCAGTTATCGCAATGTGACAATCCCTACAATTGCCCTCACGGTCGTCCAGTTTTGGTAAACTTTACCAAATCTGATATGGAAAAAATGTTCCGTCGCATTCAGGAAAACCACACCAGCTTGCGAGAATTGGGCAAGTATTGAAACTATTTATAGAAACTCTAAAACAGAGAGTGGGACGATGAAAGGTTTGGGGAACCCTTCGAGGCTGGAAATAAAGTCAAGTGAAACTTGGGTCAAAAGGACTGGAAAAGTTGAGTTATCAACGTATTAGAGTCCACTCAGCAGTGATTGATTGGCACTAAAGTGCCTAATCAATTGTGCATGGGAAACTCTACATTGACTAAAGTCACTAGAGCTTCTTCAAACCACTGCGTCTTATAATTCTGACTATATAAACAAAAGAAGCTGAGCACTTTTGTCTCAGCTTCTGTTTTTAAGATTTTATCTGTAAGTGAGTTTCAGCAGTGATTTAAGATGTTTGGCTATAGGAACGGGGTTCTTGATGTTCAGCACTTTCTACTCTAAAGTTAGTTATCTGATCCAAGTAAGTTTTCTTGATGGTCAGATACCTCTTGCAGGCTAAGGCTGCGCCGGCAGATAGAAAGAAGAGGAAAAAGATGAGGGATGGATTCCAGGGAAGATAGAGTCCTCCTGCGAAAAAGAAGAGGGTGATGGCCAGAAAGAGGATATAGAGGACGTTGACCAGACCAAAGCTTCTGACCTCCTGTTGATAGCCCTCGCTTTCCGAAGTAGTCCACTTGGATCTGGCTTCTTTCTCATCTGCCTGATCCAGTAGCAGATAATCCGTCGTCACCTGAAAGATTTTGCTCAGTTCGATGACCTTCTCGATTTCCGGCAGGGCCTGAGCAGATTCCCACTTGGAGATGCTCTGCCGGGAGACATTGACCTTTTCCGCCAGTTGATCCTGAGACCAGCCTCTTTCCTTTCGCAGTTCAAAAATTCGTTTATTGATTTGCATTTGCTAAATCTCCTTTCATATTTCTCTACTTGTATTGTACCATGATTGAGAGAACTTGAACATATAGCCAGCTTTCCTTTTTGTCAACCGGAGGTTGCGCTTTTATTTGCAGTTTCTGCGCTCAGAATATGATATACTAAAAGGGTTGAAAAGGAGAAGTCATGTACGAATATTTTAAAGGAATTTTAAGTAAAATCACAGCCAAATATATTGTAGTGGAGGTGGGGCAAATTGGCTATATCCTGCATGTGGCAAATCCCTATGCCTATTCAGGTCAGGTCAATCAGGAGATTCAAGTTTTTGTTCATCAGGTGGTTAGAGAGGATGCCCAGCTCCTCTACGGTTTTGGCACAGAAGATGAAAAACAGCTTTTTCTCAATTTGATTTCGGTTTCTGGTATTGGCCCCGTTTCTGCTCTTGCGATAATCGCAGCCGATGATAATGCTGGATTGGTGCAAGCCATTGAGCAGAAAAACATCACCTATCTGACCAAGTTTCCCAAGATAGGCAAAAAGACAGCCCAGCAGATGGTGTTGGACTTGGAAGGTAAAGTGGTAGCAACAGGTGCGCCAGCGGAAAGCAAGGTTTCCGTCCAGACTGCAGATAATCAGGAGTTGGAAGAAGCCATGGAAGCCATGCTGGCTCTGGGCTACAGGGCTGCTGAACTCAAGAAAATCAAGAAATTCTTTGAAGGCACGACAGATACAGCTGAAAACTACATCAAGTCAGCTCTCAAGATGTTGGTGAAATAGGAGTGAGGATATGACTAAACGTTGTGGTTGGGTAAAAATGAACAACCCCTTGTATGTAGCCTACCACGATGAAGAGTGGGGTCGACCCCTTCATGATGATTGGAAGTTATTTGAACTGCTTTGCATGGAGACCTATCAGGCGGGACTTTCGTGGGAGACCATTTTGAATAAACGTCAGGCTTTTCGGGAGGCCTTTCATTTCTATGACGCGCAGAAAATTGCTCAGATGACAGATGCAGACTTGGATGGTCTTTTGGACAATCCGGATATTATCCGTAATAAGATGAAGCTCTATGCGACCAGAGCCAATGCCCAAGCTTTTTTGGCTGTTCAAGAACAATACGGTAGTTTTGATCATTATCTCTGGTCTTTTGTTGGATTTACACCGATTGACAATTCTGTCAAGGATTACAGACTTGCTCCGTCTAAAACTTCCCTGTCCGAAAAAATAGCTAAAGATATGAAGCAACGAGGCTTCAAGTTTGTCGGTCCTGTTTGTGTCTATTCTTTCATGCAGGCAGCAGGATTGGTCAATGATCATGAAACAAGTTGTGAATGGAATCCTAAAAAATAAGGCATAAAAGCATTTACCAATATTGCTAAATTTGTACTATATTCTCACTAAACATACAATAAAATGGAATCAAAAGATGACAGTTGAATAACGTAAAAGACAGTTTAGAGAAAAAACTGTCTTTAATATGCCGAACGCTACAAAACCATGATTAAGGTTCCAATGGTAATCAAGATGGTGCCAATTAAGGATTTCATAGTAAAATCTTCGTGGAGAAAGATAAAAGCAAGGATGAGCGTGAGAACAACACTAAGCTTATCAATAGGAGCGACCTTGGAGGCTTCTCCTTCTTGCAATGCTCGGTAGTAACAAAGCCAAGAAGCGCCTGTTGCTAGGCCTGATAAAATCAGAAAAATCCAGTTTTTCTTACTGATGTTAGCTAAACCAATTTGTCCTTTAGTTAAAAAAACTATACCCCAAGCCATCAAAACGACGACTACTGTCCGAATAGCTGTTGCTAGATTAGAATTAACCCCAGCAATCCCAATTTTAGCTAAGATAGATGTCAGTGCTGCAAACAAAGCAGAAAAAAATGCAAAAATTGCCCACATAATGGAAGCCCCTTAAAGTTTTATTCTTTTATTTTATCACATTTGATTCTATCTAACACAAGTAAACCAAGGAAACTCAGGCAGCAAGAACTGTCTGGTTTTTCTTTGTATAAATTAAAATATGGGAAGAATTTGAACCTAGTTGATAAAAAACCACAAGCTAAGACCTGTGGAAATGGTTGATTTCGTGTTTCATATCTTGTAATAAATCCAGTTCATCTGTGATTTCTAATAAGACCAATCCTTTTTTGATTAATTTATTATTATTTTGACAAATTCCTAATCGAATATTACATAAAGCTAAAGCATCATACCTCTTTAACTTTTGTGCAGTCTCTAAAGCTAGTGTGACAATTTTTTCACATTGGTGAAATTCATTATGGTGCAAATAGATTCCTGCTAAATTTGAGAGAAGAGTTAAGCGATCGTTTTGAAAATTTTTATAGTCTTTATATTTCTCTGAATTTTCCAAAATTTTATCAGTAATCAAATGTAGGGTATCCATCGAAAAATGATGTAAAATAGATACTAGAATCCTAAAATCATTTTTATACCAAGTATCTTCTTTTTCTAAATAATTCCAAAACTGCTTGGTGATAGAGATTGTTTCATCTGTTAATGTTTTAACTCCGTTTTTTCTAATAGAAATGAAAAGTTTTAACAAATCATGAATATGCTTAATTGGTAAATCGTATTCCTTACGAAGATATCTTTCACAGAGTTCTTGTAGCTCTTCTAAATCTTGTGTGCCACTAATAGAGCTTATATTTAAAGCTTTGTTAAATATGATACTTCTGGGGCTAGGGTTATAGACGTGACAGATATACTCAAACTCTTCAAAACTCATATTGATTTGACGTAGTAAAAATTCCATATTTTCGTATTTGGGAGTAGCCTTCCCGCTTTCAAATTTAGCCAGAGTTGTTCGGGATAGAACCTCTCCGCATACATCTGCTTGCGATAAACCTTTTGATTTGCGAATTTCTTTATAAACAGCTCCGAAATCATACTTCATAACAAACCTACAAACCTCTCAGAATAATATAGTGCGAAAAAAGTTAGCGTTTTCAAAAAAGTGATTTCAAATATTATAACATAGAAGTGAAAATTTATAAAGAAACGGAGGGAGAATATGAGAACAGCTTGTTTACAATTGATGATACTTTTGTTACTGTATCCAAGTATCTGGCTATTTTAATAAGTAAGGTGTGAATTATGTTTACATTTCATTCAAATTAGGAAATAACACGTTATGATATTTTCATCAAATGGAAGTCTATACTAGTTAAGACAATATTTGATATATCATATATATAAAGGAGGAAACCATATCAAATAGTTCAAATAAATTTACGAAATTAGCACTTATTGGTGCTCTTGCCCTTACTCTTAGTCCTTTGGCTGGAGGTGGGGTCTCGGCAGATACCCAGCATCCTCATCCTACTTATAAGGATACTTGGAATTATGGTGTAACATCAAATGGATGGGCCTACTCGCATTATTATTTAGAAGCACCAATCCGTCTTGGAAGCGGCTCATCTGTGACCGATATATGGGGAAATGTAAAAGACTATGCCAAATCAAATTATGGCTGGGCAAATTCAGGAGCTACAAAACATTGGTCATGGATTCAAGCAAAGTCATTTTATTCTTGGTATGAATTCTAATAGTCATACGATTTAATAAACTTATCGTGGAGGGAAATGCCTGCATAGTAGAATTTCAGTTTTTCCCTCCTTGTTTTTTGTTGTAAAGGAGTCTTGTATGAAGTGGCGGCTAACCGTTCTTTCTTTATTTGTCTTACTAATATCATTTTTATCTTTAGGTGCTGTTAAAGAATTTGGGAACGACATTCCTTATCCTGCGCAGGCAGCTTTTTCATTGACGGGCTCTAGTGAGGTTGATAAAAACCAAATTTTTGATAAAATACAGGAAATTGCAGATAAAAAGCAATTAACTATTTATCGTCCTTTTTTAGATAAAAGTGGTCAGCAAGCTACATTTGTTTTTGGAAAGATACAGCGCAAAAATCAATCTTATATCACGGATCGAGGAGTCTTGGCAGCAAGTACCGCGACTGGTATGTATTATTCTAGTAAGGCGCTACCGACAGAATTAAAAACAGAATTGCAGCGATTTGGCTTGACTTACACAGGAGCAGACCTTCCGTGGTACTTAGTGCCAATCAACTTTCTATTTATGAATTTACGCTCTCTGGCAGTTTGGACTTTATTTTTTGTTTTTGCTGTGCTTCTTTTTGCAGTCAAAATGCTTTATGTTAAAAAAGCTATGATTCAGCGCAGTCTGGGGCTTTTTGATAGAGAATTTCGGCGTTCACTTTGGTTGGATTCTACTATTTTGATTAGCACAGGAATCCTTGTGTGGCTACTTTTTGTTTTATGGCAAGGTAGTATGGTAAATGTTTATGTTAAGACGTTTAGCTTATTACTATTTCTCAATCTCTTTATTTTGATGGTTATTAGCTTACTTGTCAATCTACTTTTTGCTTTAAATGTTCGCCTTATGGGAGCTGTAACTGTCTTGAAGAATAAAAAATCAAATCCGTTAGTGCTTTATATCTGGCTTTTTGGAATGTTGCTATCTTGCTTTATCTTTGGCGTGACTGCATCGGAAAGTGTTAAAACCATTTCCAAATCTGCCCAAGAAATAGCCGTTTTGGGAAATTGGAAAATAGCTCAAGATTATGCTGCGATCACTTGGTTTGAAAATACCGCTACTCATACTGATGAAAATCATCAAATTGATTCAACATTTATAAAAGAAAATGCTGCGAAGCATAGACAATTGATTCAATCTTTTGGGACAGATGGCTGGCTTTATTCAGAGCAATCTAGCCTTAGCCCAGATCGAACTAAGCACGCTCCGGAAGAATTTAAGCAGGAGCTGGTAAGAAATGGTGTCGATAGTAAAATTGCAGAAACATTGTTCTATGTCAATACAGGATTGATGAATAAAAATAAAAAATTGTATCCTCAAAATAAGTATGGGCAAGCACCGAAAGAAAGCTTAGGTGTTATCTATATTCCAAAAAGTCAGATGGCTCACATAGACAATGTTCGTAAGATAATTAACTATGAGCACTTCCGATATTCAGCTTTAAAAGCTGAGGATTTTCAAATCGTAGAAATTCCTGATGGACAGAAGACTTTTCTTTTTAACCATAAAGACGGTCCAGATGAATTATTGGCTAAACAAGAAGTAGTGAACAAGATTTTAGTGCAAATCAATTTTCACAATCTACCAGCAGATGCAGCTTTTGATAACTATTATACAGTTCTTGCAACAAAAGGAGCTTTTAAACAGAAATGGATAAAAGAAAAGATTAGCCAAGCTGGTTTGACTCATTTTTCTAGTATGACAAATATTTCAGAGCAACTATTATTAGCTCGTGAAAACATTGTTAGCCAACTGACAGGGACGATTACTGCTCTACTGATGTTAGTCTTGGCGCAGTTCTTTATTATTTATGAATATATTACCACTCGCATGAAACAAAAAGCGAAAAAGATTTCTTTACAAAGTTTGTTAGGAGCAAGTAGCTATCTAGAAATTTTTCAGTCTTTACTGCCATTGATAGCAGGCATTTTATTCATCAGTGCATTGACAATTTTAGTGATGAAAGGTAGTTTCCTAGTAGTTGGTTTAGTAGGAGTTCTTTATGCGTTTGAGATAACTGCTATGTCTTACTTTGCTTTAATGAACGTCAGAAAAAATCGTGTTCAGATTATAAAAGGAGATTTTGAAATACTATGATTGAGATAGAAAATTTAGCGAAAAAATATGGACGAAAAACCGTCTACAGCCATGTCAATCTACATTTTGAAAGGAATCAATCCTATGCTTTAGTTGGGCTTTCGGGTTCTGGAAAGACAACATTGTTAAATGCAATTGCTCGTTTAGAAAAACCAGATCAAGGCAGAATTTTGCTCAATAAGCAAGATATTTGGAAAATGAAGGAAAAAGATTATTTTAAACATTATCTGGGCTATGTCTTTCAAAATTATGCTTTGGTGGAAGAAGAAACAGTTTTCGACAACTTGAAACTATTGGCGGGTAAATCAGAAATTCTGATAGCTTTAAAACAGGTTGGACTAAATGAGTCTGTCATGAAGTCCAAAATTTATGAGCTTTCCGGTGGTCAAGCTCAACGGGTTTCAATTGCGCGATTATTATTAAAAAAAGCGAAAGTCATTTTGGCAGATGAGCCGACAGGTGCTCTTGACCAGCAAACAGGAAAATCAATTATTGATTTGTTGCTTAGTTTAGTTGCATCAGACACTGTGGTTATTTTTGCGACGCATGATCCAAATGTTTTTGAACGAGTTGATCAGGTCGTTGATATCACACAGATTAGTGGCTCATTAGAACAGTCATATTAGATTGATTGACAAACAAAAAGAGGCTATGTCTCTTTTTGTTTGTCAAGATACTATAGATGATATGCTGAGCAACTTGAAAATTGTTTTATTAACAAATTTTAATCTTTTTTATGATAAAATAAGACCAAATTGCGAATAGTAAGATAGGAGGTTCTATGAAAGCAGAAATTATTGCTGTAGGTACTGAAATTCTGACCGGGCAAATTGTCAATACGAATGCTCAATTTTTATCGGAAAAGTTAGCGAGTCTAGGGATTGATGTCTATTTTCAGACTGCTGTCGGTGACAATGAAAATCGTCTTTTATCTATTTTGGAAATTGCAAAGAAACGGAGCGATCTTGTCATTCTTTGTGGTGGCTTGGATCCAACAGAAGACGACTTGACCAAGCAGGTGTTGGCAAAATTTTTAAATCGCAGGTTGGTCTTTGACCAAGTAGCTATGGAAAAATTAGATCGTTTCTTCGCGAGTCGACTGGACTATGTTCGAACACCAAATAATGAGCGGCAAGCTCAGATAGTGGAAGATTCGACTTCTCTACAAAACGAAACCGGACTTGCGGTGGGGGGCGTGATTGAAGTAAGTGGTGTAACTTATGTTGTTCTGCCTGGTCCACCTAGTGAATTAAAACCTATGGTGAACAATGAGCTGATTCCGATTTTAGCAACGGATCAAAAATTGTATTCAAGAGTTTTGCGCTTCTTTGGCATTGGTGAAAGTCAATTAGTAACTCTTTTAGGAGATTTAATTGATGCTCAGATCGATCCGACCATTGCTCCTTATGCTAAGACGGGAGAGGTGACATTGCGATTGTCCACAAAGGCTAGCAGTCAAAAAGAAGCAGATACTAAGTTTGCTTATTTGGAAAAGAAAATTTTAGCTGTACAGACTTTTGAGAAACAACGTTTAGTGGACCTTTTCTATGCTTATGGAGATGATAATTCTCTAGCGCAGACAACTTTTGAATTGTTGAGGAGAGCAGGCAAGACTGTTACAGCAGCCGAAAGTTTGACTGCAGGCCTTTTTCAAGCAACTTTGGCAAACTTTTCTGGAGCCTCTAATGTCTTTAGTGGTGGCTTTGTCACTTACAGTATGGAGGAAAAGAGCCGCATGCTGGACATTCCTTTGGCAGACTTGGAAAAACATGGAGTTGTTTCTGCTTTTACAGCAAAGAAAATGGCTGAGCAGGCCAGAAAATTGACTGCCAGTGACTATGCAGTGAGTTTGACGGGTGTGGCAGGTCCAGACAGCTTAGAAGGATATCCGGCAGGGACAGTTTATATTGGCTTAGCAACCACAGAGAATGTACAATCTTTTAAGGTTAATATTGCCGGTCGTAGTCGGACTGATGTACGAAAAATAGCTGTTCTGCATGCTTTCAATCAGTTACGAAAAACTTTATTAAAAAACGAAAATATGCTATAATAATTAGATAGTCGAGAAAATTAATTTATCACTATACAGGAGAAATAAATGGCGAAAAAACAAAAAAAATTAGAAGAAATTTCAAAGAAATTTGGTGAGGAACGTCAAAAAGCGTTAGATAATGCACTTAAAAATATCGAAAAAGATTTTGGTAAAGGGGCGATTATGCGTTTGGGTGAGCGCGCTGAACAAAAAGTTCAAGTTATGAGCTCAGGTAGCTTGGCGTTAGATATTGCACTTGGTGCAGGAGGGTATCCAAAAGGTCGGATTATTGAAATCTATGGACCAGAATCATCTGGTAAGACGACAGTGGCCCTCCATGCTGTTGCTCAGGCTCAGAAAGAAGGCGGAATTGCGGCCTTTATTGATGCTGAGCACGCTCTGGATCCGGCGTATGCGCAAGCTCTTGGGGTTAATATTGACGAATTACTCCTTTCTCAACCAGATTCTGGCGAGCAAGGACTAGAAATTGCTGGGAAACTGATTGATTCTGGTGCAGTAGATTTGGTGGTCATAGACTCTGTGGCAGCTCTTGTACCGCGTGCTGAAATTGATGGTGATATCGGAGATAGCCATGTTGGTTTGCAAGCGCGTATGATGAGTCAAGCTATGCGTAAACTATCTGCTTCTATTAATAAAACGAAGACAATTGCGATCTTCATCAACCAACTACGTGAAAAAGTTGGTATTATGTTTGGAAATCCAGAAACAACACCGGGCGGTCGAGCTCTTAAATTTTATGCTTCTGTCCGTCTGGATGTCCGTGGCAATACTCAAATCAAGGGAACTGGTGATGAAAAGGACACTAATGTCGGTAAGGAAACCAAAATTAAGGTTGTGAAAAACAAGGTGGCTCCGCCATTTAAAGAAGCCTTTGTGGAAATCATGTATGGTGAAGGAATTTCCAAAACAGGTGAGCTCATCAAGATTGCAACAGACCTAGATATTATCAAAAAAGCGGGCGCGTGGTATTCTTACAATGATGAAAAGATTGGGCAAGGGTCTGAAAATGCTAAGAAATACTTAGCAGATCATCCAGAAATTTTTGATGAAATTGATCACAAGGTTCGAGTTCACTATGGTTTGATTGAGAATGATACTGAAGATGAAAAAAATGCAGAAGCAATTAAATCAGCAAACAAAGTAGAGGAAGTGACTCTAGACTTGGACGATGCGATTGAGATTGAGGAATAATTTTTTTAAAATAGGTCGTAAGACGGAGGGATTTTATGGTATAATATAGTATGATAATAGTACCGTGTGGCGAAAGGAGTACTTACATGATTACAATTTATACTGTCTCAAGTTGCACTAGTTGTAAAAAAGCAAAAACATGGCTCAATGCTCACCAGTTAACTTATAAAGAACAAAATCTTGGTAAAGAAGGGATTACAAAAGAAGAATTGTTAGATATTCTAACAAAAACTGAAAATGGGGTTGCAAGTATTGTGTCTTCAAAAAATCGTTATGCAAAAGGTTTAGGCGTAGATATCGAAGAATTGAGTGTGAGTGAAGTGATTGATTTGATTATGGAAACGCCACGTATTTTGAAAAGTCCTATTTTAGTAGATGATAAACGTCTTCAAGTAGGATACAAAGAAGATGATATTCGTGCATTCCTACCTCGCTCGGTTCGTAATGTTGAAAATACAGAAGCGCGTTTACGCGCGGCCTTGTAAAGAGTGGGATTTCCACTCTTTTTTATTTCAATGTTTATTGATATTAAAAATATGATAAAATAAAGAATGAGGAGGAGTTAATCTATGAAAAGAAGCCTAATTTTATTAACCATTATTCTTACAGTCTTAGTAGGCTGTGGTCAAAAGAAAGAAACAAAATCAAAAGCAAGCAAACAATCTATTGATAGTACGTTGCCAGTTATTGCAAATGCTGAAAAAGAAACGGTTGTGACGAAAAAATTATCGTTTCCAAAAACAGCTGAGGGAGTTCAGCAAACGCAAACAATTACTTACAAAGGGAACCAATTTTTAGGTTTAACGATTGAACAAATTTTGCCGATGAAAGAAGAATTAAAAAAGGTGGTTGCTGAGGTTGGAGTTGCTGAGGCGCAAAAATTATTGGAAAAATCTTTGGCTGAAGATGAAAAATTTACACAAGCAAAAAATTTGCAAGGCTTTTCAACCTCTTTGGAAATTATAAATGAGCAAGAATTGAAGCGAACTCATACGTTTGATTTTCAAGTTTTGGATGTTAATAAAGCCGCAAATACTGAGTATTTAAAGAATATGAAATTAAAAGAATTTTTAAAAATGAAACCAAAAGAATATGTTGAAGATCAGATTGCCAGTGGTGCAACGGAAGTCAATCAATAACTTGTTAAACATGAATTGATTTTTTAGACGGCTCTTTTTGACAACGCTTACAAAAGATGGTATACTATTCTTATAAAGCTCTAAAATACAAGGAGGATATTTTTATGAGAAAATCGGTTGTTTTGTTAGGAGCAAGTTTGTTGCTGCTCACAGCTTGTGGTCAAAAATCCGGTCAGAATCAGTCAGGGGATAGTAAGACTGGTTCGAGTGTTGTGAAAAAGGATTCTGTTGTGACCAAGTCTTTTCAACAAAAACAGACTGTCCAAGGGATTGAACAAACACTTACGCAAACTATTTCTTATGAAGGAAAAACCTTTAAGAAGTTTGTGATAAATCTTGAACAAATACTTCCTGAAAATATGAAGAGTGCATTAGCGGGTCAAGATTTAGAAAGCACTAAGCCGCACTTGATTTCTGCTTTTGAAAAGGCTGCAGGATTGGATAAATTTAAGTCTTTGGGCGGTGTTGATGTTAAAACAGACATTACAAAAGACTATATTATTAAAGTTGCAATCAATATTGATATGAGCAAAATCAACCTTGATGAAGCATCAAAACTGGATACATATGGCTCTATGTTTTCAACTATCAAAAATTTAACACCTAAACAATATATTGAATCTGTCAAAGCAGCTGGTGCTAAAGAAGTTGCAAATCCATGATTTTATAGGTGTATATGAAACAAAAAAAGCTGAAATTTATTCAGCTTTTTTCAACCCCTTTCATTTGTGAAAAGTCTTGAAATGTGCTATAATATGGGTATTCTAGTGAAAGAAGGTGTAATTGTGGGATTTACAGATGAGACAGTACGTTTTAATCTTGATGATTCAAACAAAAAAGAGATTAGTGAAACATTGAAAGATGTCTATGTGTCGCTGAATGAAAAGGGCTATAACCCAATCAACCAAATCGTAGGATACGTGCTTAGTGGTGATCCTGCGTATGTACCTCGCTATAATAATGCACGAAATCAAATTCGTAAATATGAACGTGATGAGATTGTAGAAGAATTAGTTCGTTATTATTTGAAAGGACAAGGCATTGATCTCTAATGAGAATTATGGGGTTAGATGTTGGTTCAAAAACAGTTGGTGTTGCAATTAGTGACCCACTTGGTTTTACAGCTCAAGGGCTTGAAATTATTCCCATCAATGAAGAACAAGAAGAATTTGGTTTTGAGCGTTTGACTGAACTTGTCCAAGAATATAAGGTGGACAAGTTTGTTGTGGGTCTTCCTAAGAATATGAACAATACAAGCGGACCACGTGTAGAAGCAAGTCAGGCTTATGGGACTAAGATTGAGCAGCTATTTCATTTGCCAGTTGAATACCAAGATGAGCGCCTAACAACAGTAGCTGCGGAGAGAATGTTGATTGAGCAAGCGGATGTGAGCAGAAAGAAGCGAAAAAAAGTGATTGATAAGCTCGCAGCGCAGCTTATATTACAAAATTATTTAGATCGAAATTTTTAATAAATAAAGGAGAAAACATGGCACACGATCATAACCATGACCATGAACACGAAGAACGTGAACTAATTACTTTAGTGGATGAGCAGGGAAACGAAACTTTGTTTGAAATTCTCTTGACCATTGATGGAAAAGAAGAATTTGGGAAAAACTACGTTCTATTGATTCCAGCTAGCGCAGAAGAAGATGAAAATGGCGAGGTAGAAATTCAAGCCTACTCGTTTACTGAAAATGAAGACGGAACCGAGGGTGACCTCCAACCAATTCCAGAAGATTCAGATGCTGAATGGGATATGATTGAAGAAGTTTTCAATAGCTTTATGGAAGAATAAAAATTGCGTACACTAGCTTTTCGTATTACAAACAATGAAGAGATTGAAAGGCTGTGTGAATAGTTATTTTTATGGTATACGAATGAGTGGTTGGTTAATTCCCATGTGGAGCAAGAGTTCCAGCCATTCAAGTGAATTGTGGGGTGTGACATGAACCAAAGTCTGGTTCTGTTTCACTCCCTTTTTGCTGGGAGAAGAATATGAATGAAATTGAAACGTGGCTAGAGAGCCGCATTGGTTTAAATTTTCGCTCTGGTTTAGAGCGAATGAGGCAGGCTATAAGTCTTTTGGATCATCCGGAAGAAAATTATCCCATTATTCATGTGACAGGAACGAACGGAAAAGGCTCAAGCATTGCTTTTATGAGTCAATTATTTGCAGAGCATAAAAAGAAGGTGGGAACCTTTACGTCACCTCATATGGTGAGCATTTATGATCGGATTTGTGTCAATCATAAACCAATCTCTGACAAGGATTTTGTTAGAATTGGGCGCCGTATTCAAGCAATGGAAAGGCAACTTTTGCAGACACAAGATCCATTATCTTATTTTGAAATTTTAACACTCATAGCTTTATTGTATTTCGAAGAAGAGCAGGTAGATGTGGCTTTAATTGAGGTGGGAATTGGTGGACTTTTAGATGCAACAAATGTAGTGATAGGAGATGTTGCGGTTGTAACGTCTGTAGGATTGGATCATCAAGAAACATTAGGAGACTCCATAGTAGCAATTGCTGAGCAGAAAGCGGGGATTTTCAAGAAAAAGGAACGAGCTGTTATCGGGCCGCTGGCTGAAGAAGCCAGGAGGGTCTGCGAATTGCGCGCAGATGAGTTGGGAGTTGTTTTGTATGAATACGGTAGGGATTTTTCATTTTCAAAAGGACAATTTTCTAATCAAGATAAAATGATAGTTGGTTTACAGCTGGATCTCAAAGGTACTTATCAGGAAGAAAATGCAGCTGTTGCTTTGCAAAGTTTTCTTTTATTCATGAAACAGCAAAATTGGCAACCACAAGTAAAATGGATACGCAAGGCTTTGCAAGAGACCCATTGGGCAGGGAGACTGGAATGTTTTGAGAGAGGAATTTATTTGGACGGGGCTCACAATTTACCCGCTTTGTCACGTTTGGTGGAGTTTATTCGCCAGCAAGAACAAAAAGAAATTTTTCTTTTATTCGGTGCTTTGAAACGTAAAAATTATCAGGGAATGCTGTCTTATCTAAAACAAGAATTGCCAGATGTGCGGTTGACGATAACGACATTTGAGGATGACGGTGCAATAGACAAGCGGAATCTGACAACTGAAACCTATGTTTCCTCTTATCGGGAGTTTATTGAACAATTCATTAAAAAATCTACTGATAGTCAGCTTCTTTTTGTGACAGGTTCTCTTTATTTCATTGCAGAAGTTCGTGCTTTTCTTTTGGAGAAAGAATTGACTGCTTGAAACGAGAAATAGTAGAATAGAAATGTAATCAAAAAAGGAGGGAATCAAATGGTACAATTAAAGAAACTTGGCTATGCCACATTTTTTCTAATAGGGCTTATCATTTTGACATCGTGTGCCAAGTCTAATCAAACTTCATCATCATCTCAATCTATCTCAAGCAGTCAATCAACTACAGTCTCAAGTGAGAGCAGCACTTCGTCAACTATTGCAGAAAATTCGGTAGAAAAATTAGACGGTACTTATAAAGGTATGGACGAAGAAGATGAGATCACTTTGGTTATCAAGGGAAACAGTGGCACGTGGACAGAAGAAGAGCCAAATGGTAAGAAAGAAGTAAAACAAGTGAGCATTGATCCAACAAATCAGCGAATGACGATTGGTGACGACATTGAGCGTTATATGATTAATGGCAATCAGTTGACAATTGAGGATATTGAGCAAGAAAACGGCGAAAATGATACGGTTGTTTTAACGAAGCAATAACTTATTTGATATTGGAGCAATGACTCTTAATAGAAAAACTAAATAGTAGCTTGCAAATGTAGGAGGTTGAGTTCAGATATTTCATCAGTTTTTATAACCACTGCTTTAAATTGTGTTTGTTTTACCCACCGCTCCAAATGGTTTATAAATTGTTCGCTTCGTGGATTTTATCTGCGCTCGCTAGTGATTCTCTATACTGGAGTTATGTGAGAATGAAAAAAGTTTAGTATTTCAGAAAAAATTTAGAAATAAGAAGATGAGGGAAGAGAATTTGACTAACTTTTTGAAGTGTAATAGGTGATAAAAACGAACAGCGAGAGAGAATTTTTTCAACTTACGGTAAATCGAAATACAGTACCAGTAGGAAAGGTGGATTTTGAAGGGGGAAGACAAGTTAAAAAGATAGATCTTACAAAATCAGGTAGCTATAAAACAGATAAGATTATCAGTTATCACATTTCTATTAATCAGTCTGGTAAAGAGATTTCTGATGCCAAAGTAACAGACATTCTGAGTACTCCTAAAATTTCTTATATTAAGAACAGTTTCAAAATTGAAAAAGGTAAGTGGGTGATTGTAAATAATCGTTGGGTATTGAAGAATAAAATAAATGTCACGGAACAATTTACAATCAATTTCATATCTGACTCACAATTTTCGGTTGATTTAGGTCATATCAAAGCAGGAGAAGGTTATCGTATTAACTATAAAGCTAAAGCAAACTATAATTTACAGAATGGAGAAATTGTTGAAAATATTGCTTCACTTTGGTCAAGTAAAATAAAAATCATAAATTCCATAGTGAAGACTACTTACAGAGAAGCAAGCGGAAATGCAGAAGGTTATGTTTACTCAATCACGCTGCATAAAAAGGATGAAGTTTCTGGCATGCCTTTAACGGGAGCTATCTTTAGGGTTATACGAGATCGCAACGGTACTACAGTTGGGGAATTTATCACAGATAGTGCAGGGGAAGTAACAAGTCTGAATCTATTAAAAGATACTTATAAAATTAAAGAAATAAAAGCTCCGGCTGGATATTAGCCATTTAAACGAAAGTTTAAGATTACTCCGGATAAGTTTAATAATGAGAAGACTTATGATTTGGAAGTTCTCAATAAATGAGGATTGGTTGAGGTCAATTGAAAGTTAAGAAATTATTAATTGGACGTGATTTAAAGGCAGGTGAATTTGAGTTTGAACTCAAAGGCACAGAGGATAATGTCCACCAAGTCAAGAAAAATGCTGTTAATGGTGATGTGATTTTCGATACTATTGAGTACACGAAAGTGGGAACATATCATTATATGATTACTGAAAAAGATACGAAACTTCAAGGTGTAATCTATGATAAAAAAGTGATCAAAGTAACAGTGACTGTTACAGACAATAGTTCGCGTATACTAGAAACTAAAGGTCGATATGATCAGGATGTTAAAGCTTTTGAAAATAGCTATACCCTACCAGCAACACCGCCGAAGAAAGGTTTGCCTAAAACAGGAACAGCTGTTCATTACTTAGCAATCTTTATGGATATGATATTGTTAGTGGGTGCAGTTTACTTCATCAAGAAAAAAATAAGTCTAGAGGTGGAAACCTAATGAGAAATGGAGAGTCTAATTAGGTTCCCTTTTTTATTGAAAGTTTTAAAAATGATTTGAAAATCAAGCAAGACTTGACTTTGGCTTGATTTATTAGGTAATCCCCGTTATACTAGTACTAAATACTGATAGGGAGAGAATATGAGTTTTAGGAAATTTCAGCTATTGATGTCAAAATATGGTTTTAGCATCATTACTATGGTGTTAGAACTGGTGCTTGTTTTTTGGTTTTTCTTTTGGCTCGGTCGATGGACGCCTACTTTATGGATTGCCTTTGTGATTTTGTTCAGTGTGGCAACGATTTTGGCGATTGTCAATCGTTCAATGACGCCAGAAAGCAAAGTAACCTGGCTTTTAGTGGCTTTTATTCCAGTCTTTGGACCGTTGCTTTATCTGATGTTTGGTGAGCGTCGTTTGTCTAGAAGTGAATTGAAACAGTTGAAAAATATGGATCAAATGAAATTTCGTGAGGACAATAGTTATGAGTTGCGTTTAGAGTTGAAAAATACAGATAAGTCAGCTTATGGGATTATCAAATCACTTCTTAGCATGGATCATAATGCGGATGTATATGACGGTACGGAATCACAATTTTTCCCTTTAGGCGAAGAAATGTTTCAAAAAATGCTGGAAGATTTGCGTAAGGCAGAAAAATTTATCTTTTTGGAATATTATATTGTGGAAGAAGGTCTCATGTGGAATAGTATTTTGGATATTCTGCGTGAGAAAGTAACTCAAGGTGTCGAAGTGAAGATGCTCTATGATGATATTGGCTGTATGGCGACTCTTCCTGGCGACTACACCAGTCGATTACAAGCTATAGGGATTGATGCCCATAAATTTAACAAAGTGATTCCGCGAATGACAGTAGCTTATAATAATCGAGATCATCGTAAAATTCTTGTTATTGATGGGCAGATTGGCTATACTGGAGGGGTCAATTTAGCAGATGAGTACATTAATCACATTGAGCGTTTTGGTCACTGGAAAGACGGTGGGATTCGTTTAAATGGTCGTGCAGTAAAGGCCTTGACACGTCTTTTTCTTATGAACTGGTATATCAACCGTGGAACCATTAGCGATTTTGATCAATATCATTTGGACAACAAAGCAATAGATGCACCAGGACTTTATATTCCGTATGGAAGCGGACCTAAGCCTATGTACAAAGCTCAAGTGGGGAAAAATGTTTATCAAAATATTATCAGTCAAGCAACAGATTATGTGTATATTGCTACACCGTACTTAATTATTGATTATGACTTGACAGAAGACATTAAAAATGCAGCTATGCGTGGGGTAGATGTGCGGATTGTGACCCCTTATATTCCAGATAAAAAGCTGATTCAGCTCATTACACGAGGTGCTTATCCAGACTTGATGGCAGCTGGGGTTCGGATTTATGAATATACCCCAGGTTTTATTCACAGTAAGCATGTGGTGGCAGATGATGATTTTGGTGTGGTTGGAACAATCAACTTTGATTATCGAAGTCTGGTTCACCACTATGAAAATGCTATTTTGATGTATAAAACGCCTTCTATGTTTGACTTAAAACAAGATTTTGAAAACCTTTTTGAGAATTCTCAAGAAATTCATGAGGATACTATTAAAAATACCTGGTATCAACGTTTAATCAAAGAGATTGTTGAATTGTTTGCACCTATGCTATAAAATTTCTCTTGTATGAGAGGAATTTTTTCTTTTTTACGAATAATTTAGTAAAAAGAAGGCGAAATAATGATACATCTAACACAAGAAGAACAAGAATTTTTACAAAAGTATACAAACAGCAGTCATCACCGTTTTCGAGATTTGGAATATTATGCCTTGCTTTTGCAAAAGATGAAGATTGTGTCAGAATCAAGCTGACAGATAGAGGAGATTTTGGTATACTAAATAAGACTGATATCAAGGAGAATCTTTATGCACGACACAATGCTTGAACAAGAGCCAATGGTAGAGAGTATTCACGAAGAAAGTGAACAGAAAAAAATTTTTGTAGAACCTACACCGACGCCGTTTGTCGTTTTATTTTTGTGGAGCTTATTATTGAGTGTTTTAAGTGTTGCCAATCCGTTTTTGACCAACTTTGCTACTAATCTGCAATCTCAAAATTTATATGCTGGATGGGCAATGGCGCAGGGGCAGGTTATTTATGGAAATATTTATGGAACGAGTGGTTTGCTTTATTATCTAACTAATTGGGTGGGTAGTCTTTTCATGGGCAATATTTTATTTGCAGTAGTGCAGTGCTTTGCCCTATTTGTTGCAGGAATTTTTCTTTTTAAAATTGTTTACCAATTAACAACTGTAAGGAATACCTCTGTAAAGATTCTTTCTTTATTTTATGGCTTAACCTTAGCTTTGGGCTGGGGCGGTTTATATTCTAGTATTTTTGCTTTTCCTTTTGTATTTGGTGCACTGTACTTTCTGATGCGCTATGTTGCAGGAGAAGCTAGTGACAGAGTTTTTATTGGTTTTGGTGCGCTCGGTACATTGATGTTTATGACAGATCCGATGACAAGTCTCGTGTTTTATTTAGTGGCTTTCCTTGTTTTGTCAGCTTATAATATTAGTGTAAAGAAAAAAGTACATGGCCTTTATCAATTTTTAGCAGCACTTGTAGGCTTTTCGTTTCTATTTTATCCTTTGGGCTATTATACGGTTTTAAATGGTAGCTTTGGTCTTGCGATTAGTCAGATTCTTTATCCGTTGGAAAGCTTTCGCTTTGCAGGGCAGCACTTGTTGTATAATGGTTTACTTTATGGTGGGTTAATCATTGGAATTGGTTTAGTGTTTTCTTGGGTGAGAAGTTTTTCATTGCCAGCAAATTCTTTGGAACGTTTCCTGCAGCTATTTAGTTTTTTCGCGTCCTTGATTTTAGTTTTATTTGTTTTCTTTTTGCCAGATCAAGGCGCTTATCAGCTGTTGCCTGTTTTGCCATTCTTCCTGATTTTGCTCAGTATGTGGTTAGGAAAAAGTAAACTTAAAAGAGGTGGACGTCATAGCCGTGTACAAAAATCTACATCTATTTTAGGAACGTATGTTGCAAAAAATGCTTTCTTGCCGCTTTTAGCAGTTACTTACTTAATTGGTTCTCCGCTTGTTAATCACTATATTTTATCTTCAGGTGAAGCAAGTGAACGTGTTTCTGCGGCAAATTATATCAAAGATAAAGCGAAGAAGACTGATAAAATCTATGCTTGGGATAAAACAGCAGCGCTTTATCAGGCGAGTAGACACTTATCTGCAGTACCAATTTTAACACCTAGCTTGTACCAAGGAACCGATGAAAATAAAATGGCGCTAGCTAGGAGTCTGAAAGAAAATGCACCAACCTATATTTTAGTGAATAATCAAGTGCCTGTTCTTCAAGATGTGCAAAAACAAATTCAGAAAAATTATGAGAAAACTGACCTGGAACTTCATCATTTCAAGCTTTATAAATTAAAATGATTTAATCAATATCTTGTGTTTAAAATAAAATTTAAAGTTTTTTTCCACAAGATATTGATTTTTTTTGTTGAGGTGATATAATATATTTTATACGAATGGAGGAGCTCATGATAGCATTAAAAGAAGAAACAATACAAGGTTTTGCTGATATTTATGTTGAAAAACGTGACGGTCGTCGTGTAGCTTTTGACGCAGATAAGATTTATAAAGCGCTTGTCAAAGCTAGTCAAGAAGTCACGACGATGACGCCGTTGTTAGAAGCAAAACTTGAAGGGATTACCAATAAAATTGTAGCAGAGGTGATTGAACGCTTTCCTGCTGGTGTTAAAATTTATGAAATTCAAAATATCGTTGAGCATGAATTGTTGCAAGCCAATGAATATGCTATTGCGGAAAGTTATATTACTTATCGCACGCAACGCGATTTTGCGCGTTCAAAAGCAACAGATATCAACTTCACAATCGGCAAATTGCTGAATAAAGATCAAGCGGTTGTCAATGAAAATGCCAACAAGGACAGTGATGTTTTCAATACTCAACGTGATTTGACAGCGGGGATTGTTGGGAAATCAATTGGTTTGCAAATGCTGCCGCCGCATGTAGCAAACGCCCATCAAAAAGGGGATATTCATTATCATGATTTGGACTATAGCCCATATACGCCGATGACCAACTGCTGCTTGATTGATTTCAAAGGGATGTTGAAAAATGGTTTTAAGATTGGAAATGCAGAGGTAGAAAGTCCAAAGTCGATTCAAACCGCGACTGCACAAATTTCTCAAATCATTGCGAATGTCGCCTCTAGTCAATATGGTGGTTGTTCAGCTGATCGAATTGATGAAGTTTTAGCGCCTTATGCTGAAAAGAATTACGAAAAGCATTTGAAGGATGCGCGTGAATGGGTCGTTCCTGAAAAACAGGAAGAGTTTGCTTGGGAAAAGACGAAAAAAGACATTTACGATGCCATGCAGTCTTTGGAATATGAAATCAATACCTTGTTTACGTCAAATGGACAAACCCCATTTACATCGCTTGGTTTTGGTCTTGGCACCAATCGTTTTGAGCGTGAAATTCAAAAAGCGATTCTTCAAATTCGCATTAAAGGTCTGGGGTCTGAACATCGGACAGCTATTTTTCCTAAATTGATTTTCACGTTGAAGCGCGGATTGAACTTAGAACCGGATAGCCCAAACTATGATATTAAACAGCTGGCTTTGGAATGCGCTACGAAACGGATGTACCCAGATGTCTTGTCTTACGACAAAATTGTGGAATTAACAGGTTCTTTTAAAGTTCCAATGGGCTGCCGTTCTTTCTTACAAGGCTGGAAAGATGAAAACGGTCAAGAAGTCAATTCTGGTCGGATGAATCTTGGCGTTGTGACGGTCAACCTTCCACGAATTGCTCTTGAATCTGAAGGCAACATGGAGAAATTCTGGGAAATTTTTAATGAGCGGATGAATATTGCTGAAGATGCGCTCGTCTACCGTGTCGAACGCACCAAAGAAGCGACTCCAGCTAATGCTCCTATTCTTTATCAATATGGTGCTTTTGGAAAACGTCTAGGTAAATATGATAAGGTGGATCAACTCTTTAAGCATCGTAGAGCCACGGTTTCTCTTGGCTATATTGGTCTATATGAAGTGGCTACAGTCTTTTATGGTGGTGAATGGGAGCACAATCCAGAAGCCAAGAAATTCACAGTCGATATCGTTCGTGAAATGAAGCGCCGTGTAGAAGAATGGTCTGACCAATATGACTACCACTTCTCTGTTTATTCTACACCGTCTGAAAGTCTGACAGACCGCTTTTGTCGTCTGGATACAGAAAAATTTGGTCTTGTAAAAGATATTACAGATAAGGAATACTATACGAATAGTTTCCACTATGATGTCCGTAAAAATCCGACACCGTTTGAAAAATTAGATTTTGAAAAAGATTATCCAGCAGCTGGGGCTTCAGGAGGCTTTATTCACTACTGTGAATATCCTGTTCTACAACAAAATCCGAAAGCACTCGAATCAGTCTGGGACTATGCTTACGATCGTGTGGGCTATCTTGGAACCAATACTCCGATTGACCATTGTTACAAGTGCGATTTTGAAGGGGACTTCACGCCAACCGAACGTGGATTTACTTGTCCAAACTGCGGCAATAGCGATCCTAAGACAGTTGATGTTGTGAAGCGAACTTGTGGTTATCTTGGAAATCCTCAAGCTCGTCCGATGGTAAATGGACGTCACAAGGAGATTTCGGCTCGTGTTAAACACATGAATGGTTCAACAATCAAGTTCGAAGGACATCATATAGAAAAATAGGAACTTTCATGGGAAAATATCAATTAGACGATAAAGGGAAAGCACAAGTCACACGCTATCATGAAAAACACTCGAAAGGTGGAGTCAACAAGAAAGCTCGTGTTACAAGTTTGCGAGAACAATTTTTGCAAAAAGCAAAGAAAAAATAAGGGAAAGAGTGAGGTCTGCATGAAGCTAGTCTCACTCTCTTTCTATCAAGGTGTGAAATATGAAATTAAGACGACCAAGATTGGAAGATAAGGACGCAGTCACGGCTCTCATAATGGAATTTGAAAGTTTAAATGCCGCACACGATGGTGGTTTTTGGAACGAGGAGGATTTTGATTATGAAGATTGGATTGTTGGGAACCGAGATGCAGAAATGGGCCTCAATATTCCTGATACCTGGGTGCCGGCTATACAGTTTGTTGCCTTTGATAAAGGACAGGCTGTTGGCTTTCTAAATTTACGCTTGCGTCTGAATGAACATTTACGCGGACATGGCGGTCATATTGGTTATAGCGTTCGTCCAACTATGCAGGGGAAGGGCTATGCGACCGCTATGTTGAAAGAAGGGCTTCTTGTCGTTGCTTCAAAGAATATCCACCGAGTGCTAGTTACTTGTGCGGAGGACAATTCTGCTAGTAGGGCAGTTATTTTAAAAAACGGGGGCATATTAGAAGACATCCGACAGGGCACCGAACGCTATTGGATAGATTTGGAGTAGAAAAATGACATGGAATACACCGAAGCCAGGTGAGTGGAAAAGTGAAGAGTTAAGCAAGGGGCGTATTATTGACTATAAAGCCTTTAATTTTGTGGATGGTGAAGGGGTGCGTAATTCCCTCTATGTCAGCGGCTGCATGTTTCATTGTGAGGGCTGCTACAATGTAGCGACCTGGTCGTTCAATACCGGGATTCCTTATACGCAAGAGCTGGAAGAGCAAATCATGAAAGATTTGGCTGAGCCCTATGTTCAAGGACTGACCTTGCTAGGAGGAGAGCCTTTTCTGAATACTGGGATTCTCTTGCCCTTAGTCAAGCGTATTCGACGAGAGTTGCCTGACAAAGATATTTGGTCTTGGACGGGCTATACATGGGAAGAAATGATGCTGGAAACACCAGATAAACTTGAACTTCTTAGTCTCATTGATATTCTGGTAGATGGTCGTTTTGATAAGGCAAAACGAAATCTCATGTTACAATTTCGAGGTTCCTCTAATCAGCGTATTATTGATGTACAAAAGTCTCTCAAAGCTGGAAAAGTGATTATTTGGGATAGATTGAATGATGGCACAGAAAGTTTTGAGCAGGTTAATCGAGATAAAACAGAATAAATTTGAACCAAGGTAGGAATTGATTGTTCCTACTTTTTTGTTGTTTAAAATGTAATGGCGAAAGATTGCATTGAAAACGCATTTATAATTTAAAGTTTTTGTAATTCTTAAAGAATGTTTAACTTTCAGTTATTTTATGCTATAATGGAGTAATAAAATGGATAATTCTACGTAGGGGTTTAAAATGGTCCAAAAAAGATTGCGCTCTTCTAAGAAGAGAGGTTATCGAATCTTAAATATTGCTTTGCTAATCGTTTTTGCATTGCTAACAGCATTATTGGTTTTTTCAATGTTTCGGTATAATATTCTAGCATTTCGGCACTTGAATGTTTTACTATCAATCTTGCTAGTAGCCGTAGCACTAGTGACTGGCTTTTTAATTTTTAAAAATAAAGCGCGTGTCACAACGACTATTATTCTCATTTTGGCTATTTTAGTTAGTTCAGGTGCGATGTATGCCATTAAAGAAGTGCTGGATTTGTCTAATGGTCTAAATGCAACATCCAACTATTCTGAATATGAAATGAGTGTGGTGGTACCGGCAAATAGCGACATTAAAGATATTAGCCAAGTGAAAAATGTTCTTGCTCCGACAGCAAATGATGAAAAAAATATCAAGGCATTAACAAACAACTTAGCAAAAACTAAAAAAGTCAATCTAACGGTTGATCAATCTTCTTCTTATCTGGCAGCTTATAATTCTTTGAGGAATGGTGAAGCGAAGGCTATGGTGCTAAATAGTGTTTTTGAAAGTGTTATCGAAAACGAACATCCAGATTATGCTTCAAAAATTAAGAAAATCTATACTTATAAGATTAGTAAGAAAATAGAAAATGCGCAATCACCAGCTACCAACAACGATGTCTTTAACATTTATGTTAGTGGTATTGACACTTATGGTCCCGTTTCGTCTGTATCTCGTTCGGATGTGAATATCATCATGACAGTGAATCGCAAAACAAAAAAAGTGTTATTAACAACAACACCGCGTGATGCTTACGTACCGATTGCTGATGGTGGCAACAATCAAAATGATAAATTGACGCATGCTGGCATTTATGGTGTGGAAGCGTCCATTCATACATTGGAAAATCTCTATGGCATTAAAACCAACTATTACATCCGACTCAATTTCACTTCTTTCCTCAAATTAGTGGACTTGTTAGGTGGTATTGACGTTTATAATGACCAAGAATTTACAAGTTTGCACGGGAATTATCATTTTGGTGTAGGAGATGTTCATCTAAATTCTGAGCAGGCTCTAGGCTTTGTGCGAGAACGGTATTCATTGAGTGGCGGAGATAACGACCGTGGTAAAAATCAAGAAAAAGTAATTGCGGCAATTATTAAAAAGTTGACTTCAACACATGCTTTGAAGAATTACAATGAGATTATTTCAGGTTTACAAAATTCAGTTCAAACCAATATGAGTCTTGAAACGATGATGAATCTCATTAATACACAACTAGAATCTGGCGGTAGTTATACTGTGACTTCTCAAGCTGTTACAGGTGAGGGACGGACAGACCTTCCGTCTTATGCTATGCCAGATGCGAATCTTTACATGATGGAATTAAATCAAGATAGCTTGAATGCAGCCAAAGCGGCAATTCAGAAAGTGATGGAAGGTAAATAAGATTGATTGATATTCATTCGCATATTGTGTTTGATGTAGATGACGGTCCCAAGACACGTCAGGATACGCGAGAGCTTTTGACGGAAAGTTATCGCCAAGGAGTTCGAACGATTATTTCAACTTCTCATCGTAGAAAGGGAATGTTTGAAACTCCTGAAGAAAAAATCGCGGCAAATTTTCATGTGGTTCAGCAAATCGCTAAAGAAGTGGCGGACGACCTCACCATTCTTTATGGTGCCGAAATTTACTATACTAGCGATATTTTAGAAAAATTGGATAAAAAAATTATTCCAACTTTGGGTGGAACGAGTTATGCTCTGATTGAGTTTAGTATGACAACTCCGTACAGAGAAATCCACAGTGCTTTAAATAATGTTCTGCGTTTAGGGATTACACCAGTTGTAGCCCATATTGAGCGTTATCATTGCTTGGAAAACGATGTGAAAAAAGTGCAAGACTTGATCAACATGGGATGTTATATGCAAATCAATAGCTCCAGTGTCCTAAAGCCGAAGTTATTTAGTGGCGATAAGTATAAATTCATGAAGAAACGGGCGCAGTTCTTTATGGAGCAGGATTTAGTGCACTTTGTGGCGAGTGATATGCACAATTTAGGTCCACGACCTCCTTATATGCAGGAAGCCTACCAAATTATCTCTAAAAAGTATGGCAAAGCATATGCTGATGCACTATTTCGCGAAAATCAAGAAATATTATTAAAAGACGAATTAATTTAGGAGAAGAAATGAAAAATCAAGATAATCAGACGATGGAAATTGATGTTCTATCATTAGTTAAAAGTCTATGGAGACGAAAATTTCTCATCGTTGTGACAGCTTTTGTGATGGCTATCATTACTTTAGGATATAATACCTTTATTATAAAGCCTAATTATACAAGTTCTACAAGGATCTATGTAGTAAATCGACAGCCTAGTGATAATTCTACATTGACAAACCAAGATTTGCAGGCTGGATCGTACTTGGTTAAAGACTATAAGGAAATCATTTTATCACAGGATGTATTAGCCAAAGTAATCTCTGACTTAAAATTAAATATGCAGCCAAGTGCACTAGCTAAGAAGATTACAGTTACTGTTCCGACCGATACACGTATTGTCTCAATAGCCGTTTCAGATGGTGATGCAAAGGAAGCTGCGCGTGTTGCTAATAGCCTTCGCCAAGTAGCAGCTGAAAAGATTATAGCTGTTACAAAAGTAGCAGACGTGACGACATTAGAAGAAGCAGAAGTACCAAACTCTCCTTCTTCACCGAATATCAAACGCAATACCTTAATTGGTTTCTTAACTGGAGGAGCCTTGATTTCAATGGTTATTATTATCGTTGAAGTGTTGGATGATCGAGTGAAAAAGCCAGAAGATGTGGAAGAAGCGTTAGGAATTACTCTTCTTGGAGTTGTGCCGAATATGGATAAACTAAAATAGGAGGAAATGATGCCAAGATTAGAATTAGCTAAAAATAAAGAGAAAGCTCTCAAAAAGTCAGAAGAATATTACAACGCTTTAAGAACCAACATTCAGCTTAGTGGAGAAAATATTAAAGTTATTGCTGTTACTTCTGTACAGTCTGGTGAAGGGAAGTCAACAACTTCTACTAATCTAGCTATTGCTTTTGCACGATCAGGCTATAACACTTTGCTGATTGATGCAGATATTCGTAATTCAGTCATGTCGGGAGTTTTTAAAACACGTGACAAAATTACAGGTTTGACAGATTATTTAGCTGGTGCAGCTGATTTATCAAACGGTTTATGTGATACAAATGTTGAAAATTTATTTGTGATTGAAGCAGGGCAGATTTCGCCCAACCCAACTGCACTTCTTCAAAGTAAGAACTTTGGGATGATGATTGATATTTTACGAAATCATTATGATTATATTATCATCGATACTCCTCCTATTGGAATTGTGATTGATGCAGCCATCATTGCTCAAAAATGTGATGCTAGTGCGTTAGTGGTTGAATCAGGAAATGTAAAACGTAAAGCTTTACAAAAAGCTAAAGGGCAACTAGAGCAAACAGGCACTCCATTCTTGGGAGTTATTTTAAATAAGTATGATACACAGTTAGAAAAGTACGGTTCTTATGGTAATTATGGAGACTATGGGAACTATGGCAAGAAATAAAGTTCAGTAAATTTAGGAGTAGGGATGTTTGAAAATAGAAAAGAATTTCAAAAAATAGAGATTGTATTGACACAACTACTTTCTGTTGTCACTATTTCTACAATTATGAATTTAGTCTTGAATTCAAAACTAACAAGTAAAGACATCATCATACTAGTATTGCTGCATATCGTTGCTTTTTATATCAGTAATTATGGTTACTACTTTTTTAAACGCGGTTATTTGATTGAGTTTACAGAAACGATAAAATACAGTGCCTTATATACTGTTATGATTACTTTCTTTTCATTTATGTCAAAAGGTAGCTTTTTACTAATTCGGAAAGATCTTATTCTTTTTATTCTTTTAAATGCTGTTTGTATTTATTGTATCAATTTGTTGATTAAACAATATTATCTGCGAGTGCATCCGAGGCTAAAAAGTAGTAAGAAAGTACTAGTTATTACTGTTTCAAGCCGCTTGGATAGAATTTTGCAGAAGTTAACGCAAACTTGCTCATTTAATGATTGCATCGCTGCTGTCTCTGTATTTGATAATTCCTATTATCAGCATCCCACCTTTGATGTTGTTCCGAGAGAACATCTCATTGAATTTGCGACTCGTTCCGTTGTTGATGAAGTCTTTATTAGTTTGCCAAGTGATTACTATTCCATTGAGGATTTGGTTATTCAGTTTGAGAATATGGGAATCACAGTTAATGTGAATATTAACGCCTTAGATTTTCAAATTGGTGAGAAGAGGCTTCAAGAGATTGCTGGTTTTAGCGTAGTCACTTTCTCGACAAATTTCTACAATTATAGTCATATTGTTGCCAAACGAATTTTAGATATTATTGGCTCTTTCTTTGGACTTTTGCTTTGTGGTATTGCAGCGATTTTCTTAGTGCCAATGATTCGTAAAGATGGTGGACCAGCTATTTTTGTTCAGGAACGTGTTGGGAAAAACGGTCGGATCTTTAAATTTTACAAATTCCGCTCTATGTACATAGATGCCGAAGAACGTAAGAAAGAACTGATGGCACATAATACCATGAGTGGCGGGATGTTTAAAATGGATGATGATCCTCGGATTACTCCAATTGGGAAATTCATTCGAAAAACAAGCTTGGATGAATTACCACAATTTTATAATGTTCTTAAAGGAGATATGAGTCTTGTGGGAACGCGTCCACCAACCAAAGATGAATATGAGCACTATACTCCTGAACAAAAACGGCGGTTGAGTTTCAAGCCAGGTATCACTGGTCTGTGGCAAATTAGTGGTCGCAGCAGTATTACTGATTTTGACGAAGTTGTCAAATTAGATGTCGCTTATATTGACGGTTGGACCATTTGGTCAGACATCAAAATCTTACTCAAAACAATTAAAGTTGTGCTAATGAAAGACGGAGCGAAGTAGTCTTACTTCCTCTTCTCTATTTTTGATGAAAGAAAAATGATAAAAACAGTTTATATTATTGGTTCTAAAGGAATTCCGGCTAAATATGGTGGATTTGAAACCTTTGTAGAGAAATTAACAGAATTTCAAAACAGTAAAAATATTCAATATTATGTTGCTTGCATGAGGGAAAATTCAGCAAAGTCTGGCATTACAGAAGATTTTTTTGAGCATAATGGAGCAATTTGTTTCAATATTGATGTTCCAAACATTGGTCCAGCTCGCGCCATTTCCTATGATATTGCTGCTCTAAATAAGGCGATTGAAATAGCAAAAACAAACAGGGATGAAGCACCGATATTTTATATTTTAGCCTGCCGAATTGGTCCGTTTATTTCAAGTATAAAAAGAAAAATCAAAGCTCTTGGAGGAATTCTGATGGTTAATCCGGACGGGCACGAATGGCTACGAGCTAAGTGGAGCTTGCCTGTTCGTAAATATTGGAAATACTCTGAGCGATTGATGGTGAAACATGCAGATCTATTAATTTGTGATAGTAAAAATATTGAAAAATATATTCACAAAGACTATAATCGTTACCAACCTAAGACAACTTATATTGCGTATGGAACGGATATAACCAAATCGCAATTAACGTCTTTAGATGAAAAAGTTCGTTCTTGGTATGATAAAAAAAATGTTCGAGAGAATGAATATTATCTTGTAGTTGGACGTTTTGTCCCTGAAAATAATTACGAAGCCATGATTCGTGGTTTCATGAGGTCTTACTCCAAAAAAGATCTTGTTTTGATTACCAATGTTGAGCAGAATAAGTTTTATGAGAAGTTGCGTCAAGAGACGGGTTTTGATAAAGATTCGCGTATCAAGTTTGTCGGAACCGTTTATGATCAAGAATTACTCAAATATATTCGCGAACACGCCTTTGCTTATCTCCATGGTCATGAAGTAGGTGGCACTAATCCATCACTACTCGAAGCTCTTTCTTCCACTAAGTTAAATCTTTTGTTAGATGTTGGATTCAATCGTGAAGTAGGAGCAGATGGCGCGATTTATTGGGATAAAGAACAGTTGGCTCAGATTATTGAAGAAATAGAACTATTGGATGAAAAAGCTATTTCTGAATTGGATAAGAAATCTAGTGAGCGAATTGCTGCAGCTTTTACATGGCAGAAAATTGTGGCAGATTATGAGGAAATATTTAAAGGATAGAAAATGAAACGGATTTTGTATCTGCACGCTGGTGCAGAAATGTATGGTGCAGATAAGGTTCTTTTGGAACTTATCAAGGGTTTGGACTCAAAAGCTTTTGAAGCTCATGTTATCCTACCTAATGATGGTATTTTAGTAAAGGCTTTAAAGCAAGTAGGGGCAAAAGTGAATGTAATTGATTACCCTATTCTTCGTCGAAAGTATTTTAATCCCAAAGGGATATTTGAATATTTCACTTCTTACAATCACTACTCAAAAAAAATCGCTGACTATGCTAAAGAAAATAAAATTGATTTGATTCATAATAATACGACTGCAGTCTTAGAGGGCATTTATCTAAAACGCAAACTGAGGATTCCGCTTATTTGGCATGTGCATGAGATTATTGTTAAACCAAAAGCTATATCTGATTTTATTAATATACTGATGGGACGTTATGCGGATAAAGTGATTACAGTTTCAGAGGCTGTTGCAAATCACGTTAAAAAATCTTCTTTTATTAAAGAAGATCAAGTTCAGGTTATATATAATGGAGTAGATAATGCTATTTATCACCCTATGCAAGCAAAACCAATCCGAGAAAAGTTTAAAATCGCTGTTGATGCGACAGTTATAGGCATGGTTGGTCGTGTAAATGCTTGGAAGGGACAAAATGATTTTCTAGATGCAATAATTCCTATTCTTGAGAAAAATCCTAAAGCAGTTGCCTTTATGGCTGGCAGTGCCTTTGAAGGTGAAGAATGGCGAGTTAAAGAACTTGAGAAAAGAATTTCATCTCTAGCTGTATCCTCTCAAATCCAACGAATTGATTATTACAGTCATACGACTGAACTTTATAATATGTTTGATGTTTTTGTGTTACCTAGTACCAACCCAGACCCACTTCCAACTGTTGTCCTAGAAGCTATGGCTTGTGGTAAACCTATTGTTGGTTATCGCCATGGAGGCATTTGTGAGATGGTTGCTGAAGGAGAGAATGGTCTTTTGGTGACTCCGAATCAACCAGAGGAGTTGAGTAAAGCGATAACCACCCTAGCAAATGACTCAAAACTATGTCAACACTATGGTCATCAGTCAATGAAACGACAAAGAGAATGCCTCTCCTTAGATAGTTATATTAATAATTTTTCTTGTATATATGGTGAATTGTTGAAAGGGATTATATGAAGGACGAAAAACTAATTGCCGATAAATATAGATGGGGGAATAGGAAATTTTTATGGTATTTACCACAATATAGATTTCTATTTGTAAAAAGAAAGTGTGAGTTTCATAGGTCAAATTCCCGATTATTATTTTATCTCTATCGTTTCTTATATGAAAAATATAAAGTAAAATACATGATGGACATTCCAGCAAAAGTCAAAATAGGTAAATGATTAAGAATAGAACATATTGGGAATATTGTTATAAATCCTGAAGCGGTTATTGGAGAAAATGTTACTTTATTAAACGGAGTTCTAATCGGTTCTCAAAGTCGAGGTGATAGAAAAGGGACTCCTATTATCGGAAATTCTGTTTGGATTGGAACGAATGCTATTGTTGTTGGCAAAATTAATATTGGGAATAATGTACTAATAGCACCAGGCGCATTTGTTAACTTTGATGTGCCAGATGATAGCATAGTGTTAGGAAATCCTGGTAAAATAATACCGAATTCTAATGCTACCAAAGGATATATAATAAATTCAATAGATAAATGACTTCTAGAAATTGTGTGTTTGCTTATATAAGTATAAAGCATAGCCATCAGACTGTTATTGATGTAAACGATCTCATAATTTCTTGAATTTTTTATTGAGACTATTTGAATGATAATGAAAGCCTAGTTGCTAAATATCATTTTTATAGATGATCAGATTATGTTATAATAACATGCTTATTCTATTGAATAAATACAACATGTGAATCTCGATTGTATTTGCAAGGGAGGTAAAATATATGAGGATAGGCCTTAGTGTCATTATACCAGTATATAATGTTGAAAAATATTTAGAACGCTGTATTGAGAGTGTTCTAGTCCAAAATTACAATTCTTATGAAATCATACTTGTTGATGATGGAAGCACGGATTCTTCTCCCATTATTTGTGATAAATATGCTCAAAAATTTAAACATGTTTCAGTAGTTCATAAAAAAAATGGAGGTTTATCAGATGCACGTAATGTTGGAATTCAAAATGCTAAAGGTAAATATGTATTCTTTCTTGATTCAGATGATTGGATTGTGAAGGATATGTTTGCTAATGTAAGTAATGTTCTTGTGACGAATGAATACGATATTTTCCAATTTGGAATGCAGATGTTTAACACTGAACAAGATAAATTAAAAACTCGAATATCTAAAGAATCTCATTTTTCGGGCATAGAAGCATTTAAAAATATGCTAAAATCAAATGAGATTACGAGTTTTTCGACAGATAAATTATACAAGCGAGAATTATTTTTATTAAATAAGATTGAGTTTCCTAAAGGAGCTTATTATGAAGACTTGGGTACAATATATAAATTATTATTAGCTTCTGAAAAAATTTGTTCAAGCAATCAAATATATTATTGCTATTTCATGAGAAATGAAGCAGCAATCACAAAAAGCTGGTCATTGAATAAATTTAGTGATATGTACCACTTTTATAATGAAATTTTTAAAGCTGCATCTAAAATATTGACTGATAGCCTGATGCTTGTCAAAGCTTATTATAATAATGGCTTAGTTTATTTATTAATGAAATTATATGAAGAAGGGCAAGAAAACACAGATATTTATAGCACGATACTTAAGGAGTTGAGTAAAAATAAAATACCACCTAATTATTTATCCGGTTACTCAAATCATATGAAGTATATATTGTATCGAGTTAATTTTTTGAAAATAATTGCAAAACTAAAAGTGAAATTAGGCAAGAATAGGTAAGATGAATTCGAGAAAAACATTAATATTATTTGAACAGATTGAAACCTTTGAACAATTTTTGGCTCGTAATATTATACTGAAGAATGTAGAGGTATCAACACCTTATAAGGAAGTATCAAATATTGTTATGCACAATATTAGAGCAGTCTCTAAGCGTTTACCAGTAAATTTTGTTCATGAGTTGTGGCTGGAAAGATGGTCAAAGGCTCTATCAGAATATGATAACATCATTATATTTGATAACGCTATCACACCTAAGCTTTTGGAATATATAAAGAGTCATTTGACGACAGATACCAAACTAAAAATATGGTTATGGAATATTCCTAATGAACATATAGATTATCTCACTAAAAATTATGATGTCTATTGTTTTGATAAGACGTATTCTGAGAAATACCATCTAAAATTTATCGATCAGTTCTATATTTTAGATACTGTCCAAGAGCAAGAATCAGTTAATAATTCTCAGGTGGACTTTTATTTTGTAGGTGCGGATAAAGGACGATTGTCAAGAATTGAGACTTTAGCTAAAACGATTGAAGATAGTGGCTATAGTTACCATTTTGATGTTATGAGTGAGACATCAAAATCTCAATTTCAAGGAATTCATTTTTTAGATGAGTTTTTGACCTATAATGATGTTATTAAAAATATTCAAGCTTCAAATGTTATTGTAGAATTAAATAAGGATGGTCAAGACGGCTTAACTCTTCGATCTCTAGAATCAATTTTTTATAATAAAAAGCTAATAACGAATAATATAAATATTGTGAATTATGATTTTTATCATCCAAATAATATTTTAGTTTGGGATGAGAATGAAGACATTGATTTAAAAGATTTTATGGATAAGCCATACATACCACTAGAAGAAAAAATTATCAAGAAATATTCATTTAGTCAATGGTTAAAGAAAATCACGGAGTAGAAAATGAAATTAACATTCTGTTTACCAGAAATAAGCACATTTCCAACAGGTGGTTATAAGATTATTTTTGAATATGCAAATAGACTGAGTGATAGGGGGCATGATGTGTCTCTTGTCTTCTTAACCCATAACGTACTGAATCGTGTTACGAAGAATAAAAAAATAAAATCTATTGTAGGGAATCTACGTGGCAGAAATGAGCCGTCTTGGTTTAACTTGAGGTCAAATATTAAGAAAATAACAACACCTTATCTGGATGGAAGAGAGTTTCCAGAAGCGGATTTTATCTTTGCGACAGCGGTATCAACAGCTGAAATTGTAAAAAGTCTTCCTTTGAGGTATGGAAAAAAATGTTATTTTATCCAAGATTTTGAAACTTGGATTTTACCAGAGGATAAAGTTATTGAAAGTTATAATTATGGTTTTCTAAACTTTACAGTCTCTAACTGGCTAAATGATATTGTTAAGTCTCATACAGAAGATTCAGTATTTTGTTTACCTAATCCAATTGATACGGAAGTTTTTCGAATAATAAATCCTGTAGAGGAACGGAATCCATTTCACTTAGCTATGCTTTATCATGAGGGAGAGCATAAAGGAATTTCTTATGCTATTAAAGCCATTGATATTGTTAAAGATAAGTACCCAAATATCGGTGTTAATGTTTTCGGTGTTCCTGATAGACCGTCATTTTTGCCAGATTATTATCACTATACTCAAAAGGCAACGCAAGATCAACTACAGGAATTATATAATGACACCGCCATTTTTGTATGTGCAACAATTGACGAAGGGTTTGGGTTAACAGGAGCTGAGAGCATGGCTTGTGGATGTGCATTAGCTTCTACAAGTTACAGTGGAGTATTTGAATATGCTGTGAATGGAGAAAATGCTCTTCTGTCACCGGTTAAGGATAGTCAAGCTCTTGCGGATAATATTATCAAACTAATAAATGACTCTGCTCTTAGGTTTAGAATAGCTAAAGAAGGTGGTAAAAATATTCGTCAAAGATCCTGGGAAAAAGCAATTGATTATCTCGAATTAATACTAGAAAGGGCTTCTCAACTTTGAGTTGAAGGAGGAATGGTATGGTTAAGTTAAATAACTTAGTACAATATGTTTTTTATCTAGCTACATCTTTGGCGTTGCTTGCTAATACAAATATTACATTTTTAATTCATAATAGAAATCTCAATATAGTCTTTCTTGTGTTAATGTTTGTTGTATATGTTTACTATGCAAAATCAAGATTATTTACTAAGGATATGTTATTTTCAACTATATTTTTAGTGATTTACTTTGCTTTCTTCTTAGTTTTTCGAATTCAATTAACTATTAATTGGAGTCTAATTTTTTTCTTATTTTTTACACCTCTTATTAGTTCAAATGACATACATTTTGTCAGAAATCTATTAATCATAAAAATTGCATTAATTTCCATGGTCATCCTTGCTTGCTTGATGGGAATGATACCAGATACAGTGACATATAAGATAGGCGAAGAGGCCCATTCTCTAGGCTTCTTTCATCCCAATACTCTAGGTGTTACTGGATTATCCATTTTATATGACTTGTACATATTAAGTAAGACTAAAAGAACTATATTTTATGCTCTAATAACTGTGGTTGCAGTAGTAATACTATATCGTATTACTTATTCTAGAACATCTCTGATGATTATGCTTACTATTCTCATCATTTTTATCTTTAGAGATTGGTTATCTAAAAAAATAGTGTCTAGAGTCTGTTTTGTACTACTGACAATGTTAATTATCTTGGTAGGGTTATTTGATTCTGTATTTTATACTACTAGTAATCAAATTTATGTTTTTATAGATAAATTTTTGACAAATAGACTATACTTAGGTAATTTATACATCAATAGATATGGTTTTACTTTACTACCTAAGCAAACTCCAAATATTATTCCAGCTGGCTGGTGGAGCTCTGATCAATTGTTTAATGACAACACTTATTTAAAGTTTGCTTTAACACAGGGCACAATATTAACTGCAGTATTGATTTTATATATTTTATATAATGTTTTTTCAAAGAAGTATAACTTGTATCGGGCGTTATTGATGACAACAGCTTTTATTTACCTTATCATTGAAGCGCAAGATTTTAATGTCTTCTTATTCACTCCTTTGTTATTTAACTTGATGGCAGAGAGTGATGGTACTGGAAGTTTAGAATGAGATACAATGAGAAAGGATTGAATATGAAGACAATTAAAAATTATTTATATAGCTCCCTATACCAACTATTTTTAATCATTGTCCCTTTTGTAACCATTCCCTATGTATCTAGGGTTTTGGGAGCGGAACTTATTGGGATAAATTCCTATACAAATACCATTCTGAGCTATTTTGTTTTATTGGCAAATTTAGGAATTTTGATGTATGGAAATAGGACAGTAGCCTATTACAGAGATTCTATTGAACATCGTAGCAAAAAATTCTGGGAAATTATATCGCTAAAGTTAATTGTATCTGCTATTGTCTATTTTTTATTTCTTATTTTTGTATTCTTTTATCCCAATTATCGGTTGATTTTTATGATCCAATCTGTTCAAATCATTGCGACAGCTTTAGATATCTCATGGCTGTTTGATGGGATGGAAGATTTTAAGCGAACAGTAGTTAGAAATTTTCTTGTTAAACTAACTTCTGTTATACTTATTTTTACTTTTGTTCGATCAGCAGAAGATTTTGATAAGTATGTATGGATTACAGTAGGAGCTACTTTGATAGGAAATTTGACTTTATGGACTTACTTACACCATTATGTTGTTCGTATCCCTATAAAAGGATTAAAATTAAAGGAACATTTTAATCCAATCATAAGTTTATTTATTCCACAAATAGCTTCGACGATTTTTGTATCTATTAACAAGATCATGTTGGGTAACTTGTCCACAATGTCACAAACGGGGTATTTTGAAAATGCAGATAAAGTTATAAGAGTTCTTTTAGCCTTAGTGGCGTCAGTTGGAGTTGTTATTTTTCCTAAAGTAGCAAATGCTTATAAAAACAATGACAAAGAGCGAGTTTTGAAACTGACTTATTTGACTTTTGATGCAGTAAATATTATTGCTATTCCAATGGTAGTAGGTATTATTTCTATTAGTACAATATTTTCTACAATCTTTTTTGGGACAGAATTTGCTGGAATAGATACAGTTCTATCTATTTTAGTATTGGAGCTAATCTTCATGGGATACTCATCTGTCTTGGGGAGTCAATATTTAATTGCAACAGGCCAGTCTAGATATTTAAGTATCGCTGTCCTTGGAGGAATAGTTTCTACAGCAGTAGCTTCAATCTTACTGATTCCAATTTACGGAGCGGTAGGTGGCGCTATCTCATCTGTTATTGGGGAAGCTTCTATCATGATTGTTGAAATTTGGTTATTGAGGCAACAAATTAACTTATTAGAATTGTGTAAGGACATACAAAAATATTTTATAGCAAGTTTTATGATGTATGTCGCTATTGTATTAATTAGTAAATTTTCTTTATCAATTTATCTTGCATTGATATCTCGTATTGTAGGGGGGGGAGTAACATACGTAGTTGGTTTATTATTATTAAAGCCACGTTTAATTAAAACACTAATATCTAACTACCTGAATTAATCTCTTATTTTTTATTTAGATGAGAGAAATGAAATTTCTCCCATCTCTCTGTAATATTTAAAACGGATAACAGCCAGCATAGGCAGTTGTTTCCAAAAGTTATAATTGATGGTATCATCAAAATAATTAAGTAGGATACAAACCAGATTTCCGTGTGAGCTAATGATAATGTGTTCGTTTTGATGCAGTTTTTCTAAGTCTTGTAGAAAAGAAAGGGCTCGTTTTTGAGCTGTGAGATTGGATTCACCGCCCGGTAGAGAAATAGCAGGATTTTTCCAAAGTTGTTTCAGAGTAGCTTCAAATGCTTGGTCGGAAATACTTTGACTGCTTAATTTTCGTTCAATCAGGCGTTTGTCCAGCTGAATAGAAAGTCCCAATGTTTGAGCCAAAGGCTCAACGGTTTCAATTGCCCGCTTGTAGGGGCTGGAATAAATAGCAGAAATAGGTTTGCTTTCTAACATGTTTAATTGCGAAAGAGAAGCTTGTCCTTTTTGTGATAAAGGACGATTCCATTCGTCGGGGCTATAAATTGAATGTGCATGGCGGATTAAGTAATATATGTTTTTCATAAATAATATTGTATCAAAAAAGAAATGTTGTTGATAGTTCATCATTTTTTTAACATAATGAAATAATAACTCCTATTTAAGAAAAATTTTAACTTTTCCTTACGGATGGTTAATAGGGGCTTGGTATACTTTAGTCAACCATTAAAAATAAATTAAAGGAGTAATAATATGGTTGCCAAAAATCATCGTCCAAATCATGAAAGATATACCAAATGGTCTATTCGCCGCCTGAGTGTGGGTGTAGCTTCGGTTGTTGTGACAAGCGGATTCTTTATTCTCATTAGTAATCCTGTAAATGCACAAGTTGGTTCGCAAAACAAGGTGGTGACAACAACCCCTTCAAATAGTTCGACAGATTTGCAAAAGCCGATAGTAGATGCTAATACAAAGCAAACTGAAAAAGCAACGCCAGATACAACGAAGCCTTCACAAGAATTAGCTGGAAAAACAAATCAAGCACCAGATAAGAACGTTCAAGAAAAGCAAGAAGTTACAAAAGAAAACAAAGTTGGCAAAACGATTGCAGAGGCTGCTAAGGAAATTCAAAAAGCAACTGAAAAAGTAGTAAAAGAAGCTACTTCAAAGGAAGAGAAGGATTCTTCATTGGATCAAGCGAAAAAATCAGTTTTAGATAATATTAAAAGTGATATCAATGTTCCTGCCTCTTACCTTGATAATGCTACTTATCCAGGACCTTTTACAGCAGGTGTGAACCAAGTAATTCCGTATGAACTTTTTGGTGGAGATGGGATGTTAACACGTCTTCTACTCAAATCCTCAAATGGAGCACCATGGTCAGATAATGGCACAGCAAATCATGCAGGCTTGCCTCCTTTTGCTAACATTCCGAAGGGTAAGTATTTTTATCAGGTATCACTTGGAGGAAATGCAGCAGGCAAGCAAAATAAAGAATTGTTGGATCAATTGAAAGCGAACGATACACAAAGTTACACCGCTACCGTAACAGTTTATGGTTCAAAAGATGGTAAAGTTGACTTGAGCAATGTAATTGCGACTCGTCAAGTGACGATTAACCTTAATAGTTTGAAATCTAAAGCAGATCCTTCATTAGAACAAGCGAAGAAATCTATTTCAGAAAATATTAAAGAAAGTACGGATGTCCCAGCGTCCTTCTTACAAAATGCGAACCATCCTGGTCCATTTACAGCTGGTGTGAATGAAGTGATTCCGTATGAACTTTTTGGTGGAGATGGGATGCTAACGCGTCTTCTACTCAAATCATCAAATGGAGCGCCATGGTCAGATAATGGCACAGCAAATCATGCAGGCTTGCTTCCGTTTGCAGGCATTCCAAAGGGCAAATATTTCTACCAAGTTTCATTGGACGGTAATGCAGCAGGCAAACAAGGTAGGGCACTTTTAGACCAACTGAAGGCCAACGGCACTCATACTTACACTGCGACTGTTAAGGTTTACGGTGCAACCAAAGATGGCAAGGCTGATTTGAACAATGTGATTGCGACTCGTCAAGTAAAATTGAACTTAAATGGCACAACAACAGCGGACCAAATTAAGAAATCCGTCTTAGAAAACATTAAAGAAAGTACAGATGTTCCAGCGTCCTTCTTACAGAATGCGAACCATCCTGGACCATTTACAGCTGGTGTGAATGAAGTGATTCCGTATGAACTCTTTGGTGGAGATGGCATGTTGACTCGTCTTCTGCTCAAATCATCAAACGGAGCACCATGGTCAGATAATGGCACAGCTAAGCATCCAGGTCTATTGCCACTGGCGGGCTTAGGCAAAGGCCAATATTTCTACCAAGTTTCATTGGACGGTAATGCAGCGGGCAAACAAGGCAAAGCACTTTTAGATCAACTAAAAGCCAACGGAACTCATACTTATACTGCAACTGTTAAAGTTTACGGTGCAAAAGATGGCAAGGCT
Source organism: Streptococcus sp. NSJ-72 (assembly GCF_014334035.1). Taxonomy (NCBI): domain Bacteria; kingdom Bacillati; phylum Bacillota; class Bacilli; order Lactobacillales; family Streptococcaceae; genus Streptococcus; species Streptococcus sp. NSJ-72. The sequence continues at coordinate 1,856,673 of NZ_CP060489.1, read as the reverse complement.
GATTTGAACAATGTAATTGCGACTCGTCAAGTAAAATTGAACTTAAATGGCACAACAACAGCAGATCAAATCAAGAAATCTGTTTTAGAAAATATCAAAGATAAGATTGATGTTCCAGCAAGCTACTTGAAAAATGCAGTCTTTCCTGGACCATTTACAGCCGGTGTCAATCAAGTGATTCCGTATGAACTCTTTGGTGGTGATGGCATGTTGACTCGTCTTCTGCTCAAATCATCAAACGGAGCACCATGGTCAGATAATGGCACAGCTAAGCATCCAGGTCTATTGCCACTGGCGGGCTTAGGCAAAGGCCAATATTTCTACCAAGTTTCATTGGACGGTAATGCTGCAGGTAAACAAGACAAAACTCTGTTAGAACAGTTAAAAGCCAATGGAACACATTCGTATAAAGCAACTGTTACAGTCTATGGTGCAAAAGATGGCAAAGCTGACTTAAGCAATGTCATTGCAACCAAATCTGTTACAATTAACCTAAAAGGTGAAAAGAAAGCAGAAGCTAAGCCAGAAAAATCACAACCAGGTCAAAATGGTCAAACACAAGACCAGGGCAAAAAAGCAGAACATGATGGAAACGAGCATTCAAATAAAGGCGGAACACCTTCTGCGACATCTTCAAAAGGTGGACAAGCTAGGGCAAGTAAAAAATCGCTTCCTAATACAGGTCAAAAATCTTCTCTTGGTTTGACAGTTCTAGGGCTTCTTGGATTAAGCTTAGCAGCTATTCTAGCACTTGTCGGAATGAAACGCAGAGAAAAGAAATAAGCCTCGCACTTTGTGAGCGATAATGCTTGAATCAAGTATAGGAATAGTGTTATACTTTTTCATGGTATAACACTATTTTTCACAGTAGAGGTAAGGATATGACAAAGAGAATTTTGTTAGTAGATGATGAAGTAGAGATTACCGAGATTAACAAGCGTTATTTAACACAGGCAGGTTATGAAGTCAATGTGGCGCATGATGGACAAGAAGCTTTAGAGTTGTTTCAGAAATATTCAATTGATTTGATAATTACAGATATTATGATGCCTAATATGGATGGCTATGATCTGATTGGGGAAATACAATATCTTGCTCCAGACCAGCCTTTCCTTTTTATCACGGCCAAAACATCTGAGCCAGATAAGATTTATTCTCTCAGTATGGGTGCGGATGATTTTATTACCAAGCCTTTTAGTCCGCGGGAATTGGTTTTACGAGTCAATAATATCCTACGTCGCATTCACCGTAGTGCGGGAGCAGATGAAAAACTCCAACTAGGAGATTTAGAGATAAATTATGAAACACGCAAAGTGACAGTTCACGGACAACCATTGATAATGACCCTTAAATCGTTTGAACTACTATGGATTCTTGCTAGTAATCCTCAGCGTGTATTTTCAAAGACAGAATTATACGAAAAAGTTTGGCGAGAAGATTTTGTGGATGACACCAATACGCTAAACGTACACATTCATGCTCTGCGGCAGGATTTAGCTAAGTTCAGTACTGAAAAAACGCCCACGATTAAGACCGTCTGGGGCTTAGGGTATAAGATAGAGGTTTAAAATGAAATTAAAACACTTTATTATTGTTGGATACCTCATTTCCACAACGATCACGGTTGTTGCAATCATCTGGTCTGTCAACACCATGCTGATTTCAAAAAGTGATATTTATTTTATTATTGGTATTAGCATTCTGGCTAGTATTACAGGGGCATTGGTTAGCCTTTTGCTGTTGAGCCGTGTCTTTCTCTCTTTGGATAAATTAAAACAGCTCATAAAAGGAATTTCTGACAAGAAGTTTGCAACAGTAAATGATATAAAAAATCCAACTGAATTTAAAGAGCTGGCAGATGCCTTTAATAATATGTCAAGAAACTTGCAAAGTACCTTTACTTCGTTGGAAGAAAGTGAGAAGGAAAAGGGTTTGATGATTGCACAACTATCGCATGATATCAAGACTCCTTTAACTTCCATTCAGGCAAGCGTGGAAGGAATGCTAGACGGTGTGATTGCAGCAGATGAGCAGCGACATTATCTAAAAACTATCAGTCGCCAGACTGATCGCTTGAATAAACTAGTGGAAGAATTGAGTTTCATTACCCTGAATACAATGAATCAGCCAAATGCGCCGCTTGAAAAAGAAGAGATTTTTCTGGATAAGCTACTGATTGATATTATGTCAGAATTTCAGTTGGCCATTGATAAAGAGGAGAGAGATATTCAAATTTCTGTACAGCCAGCATCGGCAAAGATCATTAGCAACTATGACAAGTTATCACGAATTATTCTCAATCTTGTCAGCAATGCCTTTAAGTATTCAGAGGCAGGAACAAAGTTAAGTATTGATGCAGTTGTCGAAAGTCAGCGTTTGGCTGTCAGTGTTACGGATGAAGGACAGGGCATCAAACCAGAAGATTTAGACAAGATTTTCAGGCGCCTTTATCGAGTGGAAAGCTCGCGCAATATGAAAACAGGCGGGCACGGTCTAGGGCTCTATATTGCACGTGAATTGGCACGCCAATTGGGTGGTGATATTTTCGTGCAAAGTGAGTATGGACAGGGTAGTAGTTTTTCGCTTGTATTAGATTTATAAAATGAAAGTGAGATAGACTAGAAAAATGAACATTTCCGGTTTATCTCACTCTTTGTTTTTATTAGTTTGTTTGTTGCTCAGCTAGAATGACTTCAAAGAGAAGATTTCCAACTAAATTGAACATTAAACGCGAACGCAATTTTTCGCGTTTTTTTGGTGCATCATAGACAAAAATCATGTGATCGCTGATTTTAGCGAGAAGATGGTTTCCTAAAGTGGTGATTGTAAGAACAGTTGCCCCTTGTTCTTTTGCCTGTAAGATACTGTGGTTGACGTCTTTATTGCTGCCACCGAGTGAAAAGACGATAATCACATCTTTTGGCGTAGCAATGTCTTTAATCCGGTCAATGCTGTATTGCTCAAAGTAATCATTGGACCAAATATTGATAAGTTTGAGTTTTCGGTTAAAATCGCTCATAGGCATGTAACTAGATCCTACTCCGATGCAGAAGATCCTTCTAGCTGAAAGAATTTTAGCTGCAAAAATCTGAAAATCTTGTTCAGACAAGATGGATACGGTGTGTTCAAATTCGACTTGTACCTGTTCTTTTAATTGCTCAAAAGAAGTTCGTTCAGACTTGGCTTGCTCTTTTTTTAGTTCTTTTGATAAGCGTAAATCATAGCGTAATTCATTATAAGTTTGATAGCCTAATTTTTTACAAGCACGAATGACAGTGGAAGAGGAAATAAAAAGTTCGTTTGCAATGGTCTTTAATGTGATTGTCTCTACTTCTTTCTGACGCATGAGGTAGTCAATGACTTCCTGCTCATTTACAGACAATCGATCATAGTGTTGTTTTAAATTTTTTAGAAACATAAAGCCTCTTTTCTAAAACCTTGTTTTTAGAAAAACGTTTTCTACTTAGTAAAATTTTACCGAAATAGTCAAAATTATGCAAGATAGAAACTTCTTTCTAAAAAAACGTTTTCGCGTTTATTTTTGTTAAAATGAAAACAGAAAAATACAAGGAGCAAAAAAAATGAAAGAGAAGAATAAATTTATCTCTGCCTTTGAGCAATTTGGACGCTCATTCTTACTCCCTGTTTCGGTACTGCCCGGTGCAGGGATTATTCAAGGTATTGGTACAGCTTTTACCAATGAAAACACACTCAAGATGTTCCCATTTTTGAACAATGCAGTTTTTCAATTTGTCATGAAATTTTTCATTGCGCTTGGTGGTACAGCTTTTAGCAACTTACCTGTTATTTTTGCAGTCGGAGTTTCAGTTGGTCTTGCAAAACGGGAAAAAGGGTCGGCAGCTTTATCTGGTTTGTTAGGTTTTCTTGTTTTGCACAATGTTTTGAATTTCTTGTTGAAAATCAGTGGAAGGCTAGTCAATACTACTAACTTATCAAGCGGTGCAGCTAAGCTAGCTTTATCAAATGCCATGCAGACAAAGGTTCTAGGAATTCAAACCATGGACCTCAGTGTGTTTGGAGGGATTATCGTTGGGGTTTCTGTTTACTTCATTCACAAATGGGCTGTGAAACAAGAATTGCCAACCATGATTGGTTTCTTCAGTGGACCTCGTTTCGTACCAATTGTCACTATGGTGGCGATGTCCTTTGTAGCCGTTGCAATCTTCTTTATTTGGCCGACTATTCAAGCAGGCATTAGCGCAGTGTCTATCCTCGTTTTGAAGTCAGGCCCGATTGGCACTTTCTTATATGGATTGATTGAGCGGGCTCTCTTGCCGTTTGGTTTGCACCATGGTCTCAACTGGCCGGTCCGTACGACAGAGCTTGGTGGCTCATGGACAATTGGTGGGAACCATGTCGTCGGTACGGTTAATGCCTACCTTGCTTCTTTAGCGGATTCTTCGATCAAGTCTATTGACCCATCAATCACACGTTTCAATGGCGGTAAATTTGTTTACTTCATGTTCGGTCTTTCTGGTGCTGCTTATGCTATGTACAAGACAGCTTCTCCAGAAAAACGTAAAGTAGCAGGTTCCCTTCTCTTTGCAGCAGCCGGAACTTCATTCTTGACTGGTATTACAGAGCCAATCGAATTTACTTTCCTTTTTGTGGCACCAATGCTTTACGCTGTGCACGCTGTTTTGGCAGGTTCTGCTTTGTTTGTTATGCACATGCTGGGTGCTGGTGTAGCAACTCCTACTGGACATGGTTTCATTAACCTTGTAATCTACGGTGTGTTGCAAGGACCTAAAACGCACTGGTGGCTCGTTTTCTTAGTAGGTATCCCTTATTTCTTCCTTTATTACTATGTCTTTAAATTTATGATTTTGAAATTCAACTTTAAGACTCCAGGTCGAGAAGATACGGATGAAGTCAAGTTGGCAAGTAAGCAAGAAGCGCGTGGTAAATATGGTTTGAAGATTCAAAATGTCGGTCAAGCAGCTCCGCAAGATACAGCACCTACTCCAGAAAAATCTGAAGGGAAAGAACTTAGCAAGCAAGAAAAAACGCACCAACAGGCTCTCGGTTTGATTGCAGCCCACGGTGGTCCGGAAAATATTGTTGATGTCAATGCTTGTATCACTCGTTTGCGGATTGATGTCAAGGACAAATCATTAGTGGATAAAGATACGATTGTCAACCAATATGAAGCGCTTGGTTTTGCTGAAAATGGCATGCAAATGCAATCTATCTATGGCGCTTATGCCAATGTTCTCAAAATGGAAATCCAAGACATTCTAGGTTTAGAGGAATAGCCATGGCACATAAGATTTTATGTGTAACAGATTTAGACGGAACTTTTGTGAAAAATTCTGTTGATGTTAATTCAGTAGACTGGCAAGCTTATCAAAAGTTGACACGTTACAGTGACTTCGCTATTGCTACGGGTCGTTCTGTCAAGGAAATCAACTACATTACGCAACGTAATCAGCTTCATTTAAGCTATGCAATCGGCTTTAATGGCGCCATGATTGCTGAAAATGGGAATATATTATTTTCTCAAAAGTTGGCATCAGTAGATGTACAGGCCTTGTTAGACTACCTCAAAAAAGAAAAACTCGTTTTTGATGCACTTGATGGCGAAGAGAGAATTGGCAACTTTGACCATGAGGACAATCGGCGTTTGTGGAATATGCCCATTCTTTGCTTGGAAAATCCTTATGATCTGGTTCGGCAACGTCAGATTTACAAGTTTAACATTCGTCCAGAAGCAGCGAAAACGTCTGTCTATGTAAAAGAATTAAAAGAACATTTTCCCCACTTAGAAGTCTATCAATCAGGGAGCACTCGCATAGAAGTGACTGCGAAAGATGTTTCAAAAGGTAGTGGTTTACAGCTTTTGAAAAAGCATTATCAACTAGTTGTGGCATTTGGCGACTCTGGAAATGACATCTCGATGTTTGAAAAATCCGATATTTCCTATTGTATGACACATGCCCCTGCCACTGTCCAGGCAGCTGCTTCCTATGTTGTCGACAGCTTTGCAGATGCTATCAAGCATTTGGAGAAGTTATTGTATCAAAATAGTATAAAGGCTTAAGAAAATTCTCTTAGGCTTTTTAGATATTGCTATTATTCTTAATCAGAAAATTTCTTTGGTTTCATGGTATAATAAATAATATGGAAAATAAGAATAAATTACTGTTAATTGATGGCTCTTCTGTAGCTTATCGTGCTTTTTTCGCACTTTACAATCAAATTGATCGATTCAAGAGTCCGTCCGGACTTCATACCAATGCTATTTATGGCTTTCACCTTATGCTCAATCATTTAATGGAGCGGGTGCAGCCGACTCATATCTTGGTGGCATTTGATGCGGGGAAGACCACCTTTCGGACAGAGATGTATGCTGATTACAAAGGTGGTCGAGCTAAAACGCCGGAGGAATTTCGTGAGCAGCTTCCTTTTATCCGAGAAATGCTGGATAAGTTGGGTATTCGCTATTACGACTTGGATCAGTATGAAGCTGATGATATTATTGGAACTCTGGATAAAATGGCTGAAAATACGCCTGTACCCTACGATGTGACGATCGTGAGCGGAGATAAGGATCTAATCCAGCTGACCGATGACAATACAATTGTGGAAATTTCCAAAAAGGGTGTGGCAGAATTTGAGGAATTTACACCAGCCTATCTAATGGAAAAAATGGGAATTACACCAGCCCAGTTCATTGATCTCAAAGCTCTTATGGGCGATTCCTCAGATAATATACCTGGCGTAACTAAAATCGGCGAAAAAACAGGGCTCAAGCTTCTTTTGGAATATGGTTCTCTGGAAGGCATTTATAACAGCATTGACCAAATGAAGCAGTCTAAGATGAAGGAAAATCTCATTAAGGATAAGGAAATAGCTTTCTTGTCTAGAAAGCTTGTCACTATTGACACTCAAGCTCCGATTGAAATCGGTTTAGAAGATATTCTCTATCAAGGATCAGATATTAAACAACTAGGTAGATTCTATGATGAAATGGGCTTTAAACAATTTAAGCAAGCGCTAGAAGCAGAGATAGAGCCAGAGGAAACGACTGACATTACTTTTGAAGAAGTGACGGAAGTTTGTCCAGAAATGCTCAGTGCAGACGGTTTTTTCTACTTTGAAATGTTGGGGGACAATTACCACATAGACGAGATGGTTGGCTTTGCTTGGGGAAATTCACAGCAGATTTATGCCAGTCAGGACATCAGTCTTTTGCAGCAGCCGGTTTTCAAAGAATTTCTGGAAAATACAGCCTTGAAGGTTTATGACTTTAAATGCTCTAAAGTCTTGCTCAGTCGCTTAGGCATTGATCTTTCGCAACCAGCGTTTGACAGTCGTTTAGCTAAGTATCTTCTTTCAACTGTTGACAACAATGAAATTGCAACGATTGCTAATCTTTATGGCAAGACTAGACTCGTTGAAGATGAAGTGGTTTATGGAAAAGGAGCTAAGCGGGCGTTGCCTGAAAAAGCTATTTTATTGAGCCATCTAGCCAAAAAAGTCACAGTTCTCGTTGAAACAGAACAACCTATGACGGACTTGCTACGTCAGCACGATCAACTTAATCTCCTGTACGAAATGGAGCAACCGCTAGCTTTTGTCCTTGCTAAGATGGAAATTGCTGGTATCAAGGTAGAGCGCGAAACATTGCAAACGATGCAGACTGAAAACGAGAGAATTCTGACTCGGCTAACTCAGGAAATCTATGACTTAGCAGGGGAAGAGTTTAATATCAATTCGCCTAAACAGTTGGGGGGCATTCTCTTTGAAAAATTAGGTCTGCCAACATCTTTCACGAAGAAAACCAAAACGGGCTATTCTACAGCCGTGGATGTCTTAGAACGTTTGGCACCAATCGCGCCAATTGTGGAGAAGATTTTGGACTATCGGCAAATTGCTAAAATTCAATCAACCTATGTTATGGGGCTACAGGATTGGATTTTAGCAGACGGAAAGATTCATACTCGCTATCTTCAAGATTTGACCCAGACAGGAAGACTATCTAGTGTGGATCCCAATCTGCAAAATATTCCAATTCGTTTGGAGCAAGGACGCTTAATTCGGAAAGCTTTTGTGCCGGAGTGGAAGGATAGTGTCTTGCTCAGTTCCGACTACTCACAAATTGAGCTGCGCGTTTTGGCGCATATTTCGGGTGATGAACATTTAATTGAAGCATTCAGACATGGAGCTGATATTCACACTTCGACAGCTATGCGGGTTTTTGGTATTGAAAAGCCAGAGGATGTGACACCAAATGATCGTCGTAATGCTAAAGCTGTCAACTTTGGTGTTGTTTATGGGATTTCTGATTTTGGACTTGCCAACAATCTGGGGATTAGCCGTAAAGAAGCTAAATCTTATATTGATACTTATTTTGAACGCTATCCTGGAATTAAGAATTATATGGAAAATGTGGTACGAGAGGCTCGAGATAAAGGCTATGTAGAAACTCTCTTCCACCGTCGTCGGGAGATTCCAGATATTAATTCTCGTAATTTCAATGTCCGAGGATTTGCAGAACGAACAGCAATCAATTCGCCCATTCAGGGCAGTGCAGCTGATATTCTCAAAATTGCTATGATTCGGCTGGATCAAGCTCTGACAGATGGGAATTTTAAAACTAGGATGTTGCTGCAAGTTCATGACGAAATTGTGCTGGAAGTACCTGAAAACGAACTGACCGCTATCAAAACGCTGGTCAAAGACATCATGGAATCTGCCATTGAACTTGTTGTACCCTTGAAAGCGGACGAAAGTGCTGGCAAGACCTGGTATGAAGCGAAGTAGAATCAAAAGTCCCCCAAAGAGCTATATCATTCTGATTTTTTAGCTGTGTTCAGTTCAGATCAGAAACTTTCAAGGCAAATACATCAACTTTATAAAATATTTGTGTTTCTGGTTCAAAAAGGGACGGTATGGCTCACGATACATGAAAGATTACGGAGAAAATTTTATGACCTATCATTTCCAAAATCCCAGCGATGGGGTTATCAAACAGTATTTAAAAAATAGCAAGGTGGTTGCGGTTGTTGGCTTGTCGGATCGTGAGGAGGCAACTAGCCATCGTGTATCCAAAGAGATGCAAGAGAGAGGCTATCGGATTATTCCGATTAATCCACGAGCAGCTGGTAGGAAAATTCTAGGCGAGACTGTGTATGCCAGTCTAAAGGACATTCCTTTTTCTATTGACATTGTAGATATTTATCGTCGCAGTGAATTTCTGCCAGATGTGGCGCGTGATTTTCTGGAAGCAGATGCTACAATTTTCTGGGCGCAGTTGGGTCTGGAGAATGAAGAAGCGGAGCAGATTCTGCGGGCAGCTGGTCGGGATGATATTGTCATGGATCGCTGTATCAAGCAGGAGCACACCCGTCTAATTTTTGGAGAATAAATGGCAACATTGGTGATTATCAGAGGTAATTCTGGTTCAGGAAAAACGAGTTTGGCAAAGAAATTGCAAGAATACTATGGTCGAAAGACGCTGCTCATCTCACAAGATATCGTTCGTCGTGATATGCTGAAAGAAAAGGTCAAGCCGGGTAATCTATCAATCTCTTTGACAGAAACGATCGCCCGCTATGGCTATGAGCGAGATTTGTTGGTTATCGTTGAAGGTTTTTATGAAACAGATATTTATGGGCAAATGCTAGAAAAATTGCATACTCTCTTTTATCCAAAAGTTCTATCTTACTATTATGATTTAACATTTGAAGAGATAGTTCGCCGTCACTAAACGAGAAACAAGAAAGCAGACTTTAGTCCAGCTGATATGAAACGTTGGTGGAAAGAATGTGATTTCTTGGGTTGGGAGGAAGCGATATTTACAGATCAGGTTTCGCTGGAAGATGCTTTTCAAAAAATTTCAAAAAATATCAATTTGTTATAAAAAATTAAGGTTGATTTAAGTTAACTTGGTTATACTATGTTTATCAAATGAAGACCTCCTAACTTTATTTGATAGAAATCCTAAACTTTTTCATAATAATCTCCCTAATAAAAGTCACCCATTGGTGGCTTTTTTCATGTAAAGTTTGCAATAGAACACTTTAGCGGAATCACTTTACGAAAAATGGATACAACTCAAAAGACCTGAACAGTTTATTCAAGTCTTTTGTTGGATTGCCAATTGTTTCACACAAGAAATTAATAAAAAATTGGAGTCTGATCTTGTTCTTTTAGCACAGCTTCATAGAAAAGAGATTGAGCTGTATAAACGTAAGGATAAACGTAAATGGAAGCAATGCCAAAAGTAATAGCGCTTAGTAAGTACCAACCGATAAAGGTTAAATCAAGAACAAATCGCTTTCCTTTATAACCTTTCATCATTTGGCGACTTGCACGGATGATTTTAAAGGCGCTCTCATAGCTCTGGTTTTCTAATGTGTCACAAAGAATAAATTCTACTTGCGAATAAGCGTAATATTGAGGAAGTGCAATAATAATACCGATTACCATCAAAATAAAACCGATTAGAATATAAAGTAACAATGTCCCAACAGTTGTTTGAAGTGCAGTATTTTGTGAGAGAGCTTGAGAATTGGGGAGGAGTTTTATGACACTAAAACTAGCCAGAATCATCATGCCGCTTCCAATCCAGACGAAAATATTCCACAGAAATAGTAATACACGTTTGAGCAAAAGTGTCATGAAAACAGGACCAATTACTTTACTATCAAAAGTCCGAACTGAATCTGTAAAATGCACCTCTTGCCGTTTTCCACGAATGACTTCCAGTAAGGTCCAAAAAGCAGCCGTCAAAAAGAAAGATACGATAAAACTAATCGCGATTGGGAAAAGAGAACGATTGATTCCGTGGATAATCGTCTTTTGAATGCCATATTGTAAGATATTATTGGAAAAGGTATCTGAAGAATAATTGTAAACAACGGAAATAATCGCCGTTAGAATTGGTACTAAAAAGAGTGCATAGATACCTTTGGTTTGACGTTGGATACGACGAGCCTCTGCCCGCAATTCACTTAAATTCATATTTGCCTCCTAATTTGAAACATATTATACCATATTTTGGAGTCAAGTTAATCATAGCTAGCAGAAAACCTTTTGAAAAAATTACTGCTTTATCTTTCCTCTTTTTTTTGATAAAATCATACAGGATGTTGTGAGCAAGTGAAACTCACACACTATAGAATGAAGATCTGGGACTGTTTTTCCCAGCATCGGAGGTAAAAATGTCAGATTCACCGATTCAGTATCGTTTGATTAAAAAAGAAAAGCACACAGGTGCTCGCTTGGGAGAGATTATCACACCTCATGGCACCTTTCCAACACCTATGTTTATGCCGGTCGGCACTCAGGCTACGGTCAAGACTCAGTCTCCTGAGGAGCTCAAGCAAATGGGCTCTGGTATCATCTTGGCCAATACTTACCATCTCTGGTTGCGACCAGGTGATGAGCTGATTGCTCGTGCGGGTGGGCTGCACAAGTTCATGAACTGGGATCAAGCTATTCTAACGGATAGCGGAGGTTTTCAGGTTTATTCCTTGGCAGACAGCCGCAATATCACAGAAGAGGGTGTGACCTTTAAAAATCACCTAAACGGCTCTAAGATGTTTTTGTCGCCAGAAAAAGCGATTTCTATTCAGAACAATCTGGGAAGTGACATCATGATGTCTTTTGATGAATGCCCGCAGTTCTACCAACCGTATGATTATGTCAAGAAATCCATTGAGCGGACGAGTCGCTGGGCAGAGCGTGGGCTTAAAGCTCACAGTCGCCCTCACGATCAAGGACTCTTTGGGATTGTGCAGGGAGCTGGTTTTGAAGATCTGCGTCGTCAATCGGCGCATGATTTGGTCAGCATGGATTTTCCAGGTTATTCTATCGGTGGGCTAGCTGTCGGAGAGTCTCACGAAGAGATGAATGCAGTGCTAGACTTCACAACGCCTATGCTGCCCGAAAGCAAACCTCGCTATCTCATGGGAGTTGGAGCGCCGGATAGTTTGATAGACGGTGTGATTCGGGGCGTTGATATGTTTGATTGCGTCCTGCCAACTCGGATTGCCCGAAACGGCACCTGTATGACCAGCGAAGGACGCTTGGTGATTAAGAATGCTCAGTTTGCAGAAGATTTTACACCACTAGATCATGATTGCGATTGTTATACGTGTAAAAATTACACACGAGCCTATATTCGTCATTTACTAAAAGCTGATGAAACATTTGGCTTGCGTCTAACTAGCTATCATAATCTTTATTTCTTGGTTAATCTGATGAAAAAGGTTCGTCAAGCTATTTTAGATGATAATCTACTAGAATTTCGTGAAGACTTTGTCGAGCGTTATGGCTACAATCGATCCAAGAGGAATTTTTAAGAAATTTTATTTGAAAGGATAAACTATGTCTGATGAAGAAAAATTGCTGGAAAGATTGACAGCATATCTGTCAGACGACCAAAAACATACCCTGCGTATTTACGGTCATGGTGTTTCAGGCAAGTCAACTTTCGCTCGAAAACTCCAACTAATTCTGGGTGAGGAACGAGCCAATCTGCTGGCAACAGATCCTTACGTAATTGTTGGAGAGTATCGAGATTTGCTCAGTTCTAAGGATTTTCCTCATCAAAAAGTAACAGCCTGTCTCCCGGCTGTTCATGAGTTCAGTAGTCTAGAACGAGATATTCGTGCTTTGCAGTCTGGTCTGGATATCTTGACGATAGGTACAGCTTGGGCATCCAGCCTCCGCTTGTCAGCTCAAAAGCCGATTTTAATAGTAGAAGGCATGTCAGCAGCTTTTTTACCAAAGAATCTGTTTGATTTATCTATTTGCTTTCACACGGATGAGGGGACAGAGCTGGAGCGCCGCTTGGCTCGAGATACACAGCCGTTCGAGGTCGCGATGTGCACTGGATTCGGCAAGCGCACACTAGCCGCCGCCAGCAATATGAACACTACTATAAAATGTATCAGGAAGAGGCTGATTTTCTCATCAGCCAGACTGAAGAGGGCTTTGGAATAGATAAAATAAGCAATGGACTTGGAAAATAAAATTCCAGGTCTTTTGTTTTTTTGGCTTATTTTTTGGTAAAATAGAATAAAATAGATTTTATAGCAACGTTGCTAAATGCAGCAATTAACAGAATTTTTGGCTTGCTTGACTCAGCAGTGATGTAGGCTTGCGGGAGTTGGTCGGTCTGTAGCAGTAGTGAAAAGGATTTAGGAGAAATATGCGTATCAAATGGTTTTCAATGGTTCGAGTGACAGGCTTATTGCTGGTTCTCTTGTATCACTTTTTTCAAAAATTATTTCCTGGGGGATTTCTCGGTGTTGATGTCTTTTTTACCTTTTCAGGTTTTCTGATTACAGCGCTCTTGATTGATGAGTTTTCTCAGAGTAAAAAAATAGAGCTTCTAGCCTTCTTTCGACGGCGTTTTTATCGGATTGTTCCCCCTGTCATCGTCATGGTATTGGTGATCATGCCCTTTACCTTTTTGATTCGGCGGGATTTTGTAGCCGGTATTGGAACGCAGATTGCAGCAGTCATGGGCTTTGTGACTAACTTTTACGAAATGATGACGGGTGGAAGCTACGAGGCTCAGTTTATTCCACATTTATTTGTCCATAACTGGAGTCTGGCTGTAGAGGTTCATTATTATCTACTTTGGGGACTGGCCGTCTGGTTCCTAGCCCAATATTGCAAAACAGCCGGTCAGCTGAGGGGCAGTATCTTTTTGCTGTCTTCGTTTGGTTTGCTTATCAGCTTTCTCAGTATGTTTATTGGCAGCCTTTTAGGACTCAGTTTTTCGGAGCTTTATTTCTCGACCTGGACTCACATTTATCCTTTCTTTGTCGGCAGTATCCTAGCGACCTTGACCGGTATCAAACAGATGACAGGCCTGTTAAAGAAAATAATTCGCTCCTGGTCTTTGCGAGAGGCTTGTCTGGTCTTTGCGGCGGGAGCGGGTCTCTTAGCTATGATGATGTTCTGGATCAAGTTTGATTCGCTTTTTACCTATTTGCTTGGTTTTCTTTTGGCTAGTTTGTCAGCGGCGGCTATGATATTGGCTACACGGGTCTTGCATGAGAAGACTCCCGACCTAAAAGAACCGCTAGTTTTGACAGTGATTGCTGATACGAGTTATGGAGTCTATCTTTTCCACTGGCCTTTCTACACGATTTTTTCACAGCTGATGGGCAATCTGCCTGCGGTGATGTTAACAAGTCTTCTTTCTCTTGCTTTTGCTGGACTGTCCTTTTATGTTATTGAGCCAATCATTGCTGGGAAGTCCCCTGCTTTTCTCGGTTGGGACTTGCATTTTACGCAGTTGAAAAAGGTCTTGGCAATGAGTTCCGTAGGTTTGCTTCTTATCAGCCTGCTGGCTATCGGACTTGCTCCGAAGATTGGGGCGTTTGAGACAGATATGCTAGTCAATGGTCTTCATCAGGCTGACACCAAGCTAAATCGGACTAAAAGTCTTGCAGAAAAAGGAGAAGCTAGTAGTTACAATATTGCAGATGGTGTGACGATTATTGGTGACTCCGTTACCTTACGGGCTAGTACTCCGCTGAAGGCAATCCTGCCGGATGCACAAGTCGATGCTCAAGGCAGTCGCAATACAGCTCAGGCTCGCGAAATTATGAGCAATAATGCCGCAGCTGGCGGCTTGCTCAAGACCGTCGTGGTAGCAACCGGTGTTAATATTGTCTTTAACTACGAAGAAGAACTGAATGAGTTGGTCAAGACCCTACCGAAGGGACATCGGCTTATTCTGGTAACTCCTTACGATGGTAATTCAGACAAATATGACAATCCTGTCGCCGAAAAACATGCGCAATATGCCAGAGAGTTAGCCAAGAAATATGCTTACGTCACCATTGCCGATTGGAACACTACTGCCAAGCAGCACCCAGAAATCTGGGTAGGTAGTGATCATATCCACTTTGGAGAAGATGCCGACACAATTGCTGCAGGTGGTCGACTCTATGCGCAGGAAATTCAAAAGGCTGTCACAAAAGCAGCAGATGGGCCTGTAAAGCACAAGTAAATTCTTAGTGCATGGGGAAGTGCAAGTTTGTATTGAACATTCGATTTATCCTAGTAGTTAAAAATCTGTGCAAGCCCTTCAACTAAACATGTAGGAAACAAACTGACTTTAAGCGTGGAAGGGGTAGTTTGTCTTCTTACCAGGCAATTCTACTTATTCATATTAAAGAAAAAATGATTTGTAAATGTCAAGCCTCATTTTAAATGAGACTTGATTTTTTTGTGTTGGTACTTACGACTAATAAAGATTTCTATATTTAATCTCTTGCTTTTTCAGAAGATAGTAAAAGCTCAATAAGAAAGGGGAACGCTTTCAAATAAAAAAACTAAAAAACTTGCTCAAATCCCTTGCAATGCTTGGTTCTTTGTGTTAAGATATTATGGTGCTGTGAAAAACAGTCTATAGCTTTGATGCAAGAGGTTGCGACACGCTCGGTTGCATTGCCACGTGATCGCCTGTCGGTTTTCTTGTGGAGCTAGCCTATTATCTTAAATAGACGAAAAAGGAGAAAAAGATGGCAGACAAAAAAATCCGCATCCGTTTGAAAGCTTACGAACATCGTACACTTGACACAGCGGCTGCAAAAATCGTAGAAACTGCTACTCGTACAGGTGCTGAAGTTGCAGGTCCAATCCCACTTCCAACTGAACGCAGCCTCTACACAATCATTCGTGCGACTCATAAATATAAAGATTCTCGCGAACAATTTGAAATGCGTACGCATAAACGTTTGATCGACATCATTAACCCAACTCAAAAAACAGTTGACGCTTTGATGAAATTGGATCTTCCAAGTGGTGTGAACGTAGAGATTAAACTTTAATCAAATATTAAGAAATCGTTCAAGTGAAATTGAACACAGGCTAAGAGCTGTGCAAAAAAGATAAACTTCCTAGTGTTCATCGAACACGGCGTCAGTTTCCTATTTTTGCTTCGCTCTTGACGCCCTTGGTATCTTAATCTTGAGCATGAAAAACGCTCGTTAAAAACTTTTTGAAAAAACTATAGAAAAGGAAACATTTTCTCATGACAAAAGGAATCTTAGGGAAAAAAGTGGGAATGACTCAAATCTTCACTGAAGCTGGCGAATTAATCCCTGTGACTGTTGTTGAAGCAGCTCCAAACGTTGTTCTTCAAGTGAAAACAGTTGAAACAGATGGTTACAACGCAGTTCAAGTTGGTTTTGATGACCTTCGTGACGTATTGAGTAACAAACCTGCTAAAGGACATGTAGCAAAAGCTAACACGGCTCCTAAGCGCTTCATTCGTGAATTCAAAAACATTGAAGGCTTAGAAGTTGGTGCAGAAATTACAGTTGACACTTTCGCAGCCGGCGATGTTGTTGATGTAACAGGAACTTCAAAAGGTAAAGGTTTCCAAGGTGTTATCAAACGCCACGGTCAATCTCGTGGGCCAATGGCTCATGGTTCTCGTTATCACCGTCGTCCTGGTTCAATGGGACCAGTTGCGCCTAACCGTGTTTTCAAAAATAAACACTTGGCAGGTCGTATGGGGGGCAACCGTGTGACGATTCAAAATCTTGAAATTGCACAAGTTGTTCCAGAGAAAAACGTTATCCTGATCAAAGGTAACGTACCTGGTGCTAAGAAATCTCTTATCACGATCAAATCAGCAGTTAAAGCTGGTAAATAATAAGGAAAGGGGAAATCAGTCACAATGGCAAACGTAAAATTATTTGACCAAACTGGTAAAGAAGCTGGTGAAGTAGTTCTTAACGATGCAGTATTTGGTATCGAACCAAATGAATCAGTTGTATTTGATGTTGTCATCAGTCAACGTGCAAGTCTTCGTCAAGGAACTCACGCTGTTAAAAACCGCTCTGCAGTATCAGGTGGCGGACGCAAACCATGGCGTCAAAAAGGAACTGGACGTGCGCGTCAAGGTTCTATTCGCTCTCCACAATGGCGTGGTGGTGGTACCGTATTTGGTCCAACTCCTCGTTCATATGCCTACAAACTTCCACAAAAAGTTCGTAGATTGGCACTTAAATCAGTTTATTCTGAAAAAGTTGCTGAAAACAAATTCGTAGCTGTAGACAGCCTTTCATTTACAGCTCCAAAAACTGCTGAGTTTGCGAAAGTACTTGCTGCGCTTAGCATTGATTCAAAAGTACTTGTAATTCTTGAAGAAGGAAATGAATTTGCTGCACTTTCAGCTCGTAACCTTCCAAATGTGAAAGTTGCAACTGCAACAACTGCAAGTGTTCTTGACATCGTAAATAGCGACAAACTTCTTGTTACTAAAGAAGCTATCTCTACAATTGAGGAGGTTCTTGCATAATGAATTTGTATGACGTAATCAAAAAGCCTATCATTACAGAAAGCTCAATGGCTCTTCTTGAAGAAGGTAAATACGTATTTGAGGTGGACACTCGTGCTCATAAGCTTCTTATCAAACAAGCAGTTGAAGCTGCTTTTGATGGAGTAAAGGTTGCAAACGTGAACACAATAAATGTAAAACCAAAAGCAAAACGTGTAGGGCGTTATACTGGCTTTACAAATAAAACTAAAAAAGCTATCATCACTCTTACAGCTGATTCTAAAGCAATCGAGTTGTTTGGTGCTGAAGCAGAATAATCTAAGGAGGAAATATCGTGGGAATCAGAGTTTATAAACCAACTACAAATGGTCGCCGTAATATGACTTCTTTGGATTTTGCCGAAATCACAACGAGCACTCCAGAAAAAACTTTGCTTGTTTCTTTGAACAACAAAGCCGGTCGTAACAACAACGGTCGTATCACTGTTCGTCACCAAGGCGGCGGACACAAACGCCACTATCGTTTAATTGACTTCAAACGCAATAAAGATGGTGTTGAAGCAGTCGTTAAAACAATTGAATACGATCCAAATCGTTCAGCGAATATCGCTCTTGTGCATTACACTGATGGTGTAAAAGCTTATATCATCGCTCCTAAGGGCCTTGAAGTTGGCCAACGCATCGTTTCTGGACCAGAAGCAGATATCAAAGTCGGAAACGCTCTTCCACTCGCTAATATCCCAGTCGGTACATTGATTCATAATATTGAATTGAAACCAGGTCATGGCGGTGAATTAGTACGTGCTGCCGGAGCTTCTGCTCAAGTGTTGGGGCAAGAAGGGAAATACGTCCTTGTTCGTCTTCAATCTGGTGAAGTTCGTATGATTCTTGGCACTTGCCGTGCCACAGTTGGTGTTGTCGGAAATGAACAACACGGTTTGGTTAATCTTGGTAAAGCAGGACGTAGCCGTTGGAAAGGTATTCGCCCAACAGTTCGCGGTTCTGTAATGAACCCTAACGATCACCCGCACGGTGGTGGTGAAGGTAAAGCACCAGTTGGTCGTAAAGCGCCATCTACTCCATGGGGCAAACCTGCTCTTGGACTTAAAACTCGTAACAAAAAAGCGAAATCTGACAAACTCATCGTTCGTCGTCGCAACGAGAAATAATCTAAAACAATCTATCCGCCAGCTCGGTAGTGCTGCTAAGCAGCGCAGGCCGCTGTGGTACTTATTTTAAAGGAGAAAACATAAAAATGGGACGCAGTCTTAAAAAAGGACCTTTCGTCGATGAGCATTTGATGAAGAAAGTTGAAGCTCAAGCCAACGACGAAAAGAAAAAAGTCATCAAAACTTGGTCACGTCGTTCAACGATCTTCCCAAGTTTCATCGGATATACAATCGCAGTCTATGACGGCCGCAAGCATGTACCTGTATATATTCAGGAAGACATGGTAGGTCACAAGCTTGGTGAGTTTGCGCCAACTCGTACTTACAAGGGTCACGCAGCTGACGATAAGAAGACACGTAGATAAGAGAGGAGAAGGACATGGCAGAAATTACTTCAGCTAAAGCAATGGCTCGTACAGTGCGCGTTTCCCCTCGCAAATCTCGTCTGGTTTTGGACAATATCCGTGGGAAAGATGTCGCTGACGCAATCGCAATCTTGAAATTCACTCCAAACAAAGCTGCTGGCATTATCGAAAAAGTGCTCAATTCAGCAATCGCTAACGCAGAAAACAACTTTGGTTTGGAAAAAGCAAACTTGGTAGTATCTGAAGCTTACGCAAACGAAGGACCAACCATGAAACGTTTCCGTCCACGTGCGAAAGGTTCAGCTTCACCAATCAACAAACGCACTAGCCACATCACAGTGGTTGTTGCAGAAAAATAAGGAGGTAAAATCGTGGGTCAAAAAGTACATCCAATAGGTATGCGTGTCGGTATCATCCGTGACTGGGATGCCAAATGGTATGCTGAAAAAGAATACGCGGATTACCTTCATGAAGATCTTGCAATCCGTAAATTCATTCAAAAAGAATTAGCTGACGCAGCTGTTTCAACTATTGAAATCGAACGCGCAGTAAACAAAGTAAATGTTTCCCTTCACACTGCCAAACCAGGTATGGTTATCGGTAAAGGTGGTGCAAACGTTGATGCACTTCGTGCAAAACTTAACAAATTGACTAGAAAACAAGTCCACATCAACATCATTGAAATCAAATCACCAGATTTAGATGCTCATCTTGTTGGTGAAGGTATTGCTCGCCAGTTAGAGCAACGTGTTGCTTTCCGCCGTGCTCAAAAACAAGCTATCCAACGTACTATGCGTGCTGGTGCTAAAGGGATTAAAACTCAAGTATCTGGTCGTTTGAACGGTGCAGATATCGCTCGTGCAGAAGGATATTCTGAAGGAACTGTTCCACTTCACACACTTCGCGCAGATATTGACTACGCTTGGGAAGAAGCAGATACTACTTACGGTAAACTTGGTGTTAAAGTTTGGATTTACCGCGGAGAAGTTCTTCCGGCTCGTAAAAACACTAAAGGAGGTAAATAACCAATGTTAGTACCTAAACGTGTTAAACACCGTCGCGAATTTCGTGGTAAAATGCGCGGTGAAGCTAAAGGTGGTAAAGAAGTAGCATTTGGAGAATATGGTCTTCAAGCAACTACTAGCCATTGGATCACAAACCGCCAAATCGAAGCTGCCCGTATCGCTATGACGCGTTACATGAAACGTGGTGGTAAAGTTTGGATTAAAATCTTCCCACATAAATCATACACTGCCAAAGCTATCGGTGTGCGTATGGGATCTGGGAAAGGTGCTCCAGAAGGTTGGGTTGCACCCGTTAAACGTGGTAAAGTGATGTTTGAAATCGCTGGTGTATCAGAAGAAGTTGCTCGTGAAGCCCTTCGTCTTGCAAGCCACAAATTACCAGTTAAAACAAAATTCGTAAAACGTGAAGCTGAATAAGGAGAAGACATGAAACTTAATGAAGTAAAAGAATTTGTTAAAGAACTTCGTGGTCTTTCTCAAGAAGAACTCGCGAAGCGTGAAAATGAATTAAAGAAAGAATTGTTTGAACTTCGTTTCCAAGCAGCAGCGGGTCAATTAGAACAAACCGCACGCTTGAAAGAAGTGAAAAAACAAATCGCTCGTATCAAAACTGTTCAATCAGAAGTTAAGTAATAGACTTGGGAAAGGAGAAATTCTAAAATGGAACGTAATCAACGTAAAACTCTTGTTGGACGCGTTGTTTCTGACAAGATGGATAAAACAATCACAGTTGTAGTTGAAACTAAACGTAACCACCCAGTCTATGGTAAGCGTATTAACTACTCTAAAAAATACAAAGCACATGATGAAAATAACATCGCTAAAGAAGGCGACATCGTTCGTATCATGGAAACTCGTCCGCTTTCAGCTACAAAACGCTTCCGTCTTGTAGAAGTTGTAGAAGAAGCTGTTATTATCTAATCTTACCTGAAAGGAGAAAACTTAAATGATTCAAACAGAAACTCGTTTGAAAGTTGCTGACAACAGCGGTGCCCGCGAAATCTTGACAATCAAAGTTCTTGGTGGTTCAAAACGCAAATTCGCTAGCATTGGTGATGTCATCGTTGCATCTGTAAAACAAGCTACTCCTGGTGGTACGGTTAAAAAAGGTGACGTTGTAAAAGCGGTTATCGTTCGTACTAAATCAGGTGCTCGTCGTAAAGATGGTTCATACATCAAATTCGACGAAAACGCTGCAGTGATTATCCGTGATGATAAAACTCCTCGCGGAACTCGTATCTTTGGCCCAGTTGCACGTGAATTGCGTGAAGGTGGATTCATGAAGATTGTGTCACTTGCCCCAGAAGTACTTTAATCTCAAACAAACTAAGTCCCCTATCTTTAATTAGATAGGGTGCCTATCAAGGCGTAAGAAATCAAAGGAGAAACCAATGTTTGTAAAAACTGGCGACAAAGTTCGCGTGATTGCTGGTAAGGACAAGGGTGTTGAAGCCAAAGTCATTGCCGCACTTCCAAAGGTAAATAAAGTTGTTGTTGAAGGTGTAAACATCATCAAGAAACACCAAAAACCTAATAATGAAAACCCTCAAGGTGCTATCGTAGAAAAAGAAGCACCAATCCATGTATCTAACGTTCAAGTGTTGGACAAAAATGGTGTTGCAGGGCGTGTTGGCTACAAGTTTGTAGACGGCAAAAAAGTTCGTTACAATAAAAAATCAGGCGAAGTGCTTGACTAATCACGAAGGAAAGGAGAAGTATAATGGCTAATCGTTTAAAAGAAAAATATCTTAATGAAGTAGTTCCTGCTTTGACTGAAAAGTTCAACTACTCATCTGTTATGGCTGTGCCAAAAGTGGATAAAATCGTTTTGAACATGGGTGTTGGTGACGCTGTTTCAAACGCTAAAAATCTTGAAAAAGCTGCTGAAGAGCTTGCTCTGATCTCAGGTCAAAAACCACTTATTACTAAAGCTAAAAAATCAATCGCCGGCTTCCGTCTTCGTGAAGGTGTAGCGATCGGTGCTAAAGTAACTCTTCGTGGTGAACGTATGTATGAGTTTTTGGATAAATTGGTTACTGTATCGCTTCCACGTGTTCGTGACTTCCACGGAGTTCCAACAAAATCATTTGATGGACGTGGAAATTATACACTTGGTGTGAAAGAACAGTTGATTTTCCCAGAAATTAGCTTTGATGATGTTGATAAGACACGCGGTCTAGATATCGTTATCGTAACAACTGCTAACACCGATGAAGAATCACGTGAATTGCTTACAGGCCTTGGAATGCCTTTTGCAAAATAATCTAGGAGGTAAATAAATTGGCTAAAAAATCAATGATTGCTAAGAACAAACGCTCAGCGAAGTTCTCTACGCAAGCTTACACTCGTTGCGAACGTTGTGGTCGTCCACATTCTGTTTACCGCAAATTTAAACTTTGCCGTGTTTGCTTCCGTGAATTAGCATACAAAGGACAAATTCCAGGCGTTACCAAAGCATCTTGGTAATATTATGATGTGAGAGCGTTAAGAGAACGCAGTAAAAATAGGAAGTTTGATGCAGGAGCGATGCTCCAAAGCAAATTGGTCTTTTTTGCCAAAGCTGTCGCGCTCTCTGTATCATGTATTAACTAGCAAGTGAAAGCTTCAAACTACTAGTAAGAGGAGAAAATAAAAATGGTTATGACTGACCCAATTGCAGACTTTTTAACACGTATTCGTAATGCGAACCAAGCAAAACACGAAGTGTTGGAAGTACCTGCTTCAAACATTAAAAAAGGAATTGCTGAAATTCTTAAACGCGAAGGTTTTGTGAAAAACGTTGAGTACATTGAAGATGACAAACAAGGTGTTATTCGTGTATTCTTGAAATACGATCAAAACGGTGGAAAAGTAATCACTGGTTTGAAACGTATTTCAACTCCAGGGCTTCGTGTTTATAAAAAACGTGAAGATCTTCCAAAAGTTTTAAATGGACTTGGAATTGCAATCATTTCAACATCTGAAGGCTTGTTGACCGATAAGGAAGCACGTCAAAAGAATGTTGGTGGGGAAGTAATCGCCTACGTTTGGTAAAATTAAGATACAAAGCTCGTAAAGAACAAAGCAAAATTAGGAAGTTGGAGCAGTTTGTTTACAAAACAGCCAACTTATCTATTTTGCACAGTTCTTAGAGCGTGTTCAATTTAGCTATTGAACACAATAAGTATCTTTAACCCCGTGAAAACTAGTCGCTTTGCGGCTTGATAATCTAACAGGAGAAAAATAACATGTCACGTATTGGTAATAAAGTTATTCCATTGCCTGCTGGTGTTGAATTGACCAACAAGGACAACGTAGTAACTGTAAAAGGACCTAAAGGAGAACTCACTCGTACGTTCTCAAAAGATATTGAAATCCGTGTGGAAGGAACAGAATTAACACTTCACCGTCCAAACGATACAAAAGAAATGAAAACAATTCACGGAACAACTCGTGCCCTTTTGAACAACATGGTTCATGGTGTCTCAGAAGGTTTCAAGAAAGAACTTGAAATGCGTGGGGTTGGTTACCGTGCTCAACTTCAAGGAAAAAAACTTGTGCTTTCAGTTGGTAAATCTCATCCAGATGAAGTAGAAGCTCCTGAAGGTATTGCTTTTGAACTTCCAAATCCAACAACTATTGTTGTGAGTGGAATTTCAAAAGAAGTAGTAGGACAAACTGCTGCTTACATTCGTAGTCTGCGTGCTCCAGAACCATATAAAGGTAAAGGTATCCGCTACGTTGGTGAATTTGTTCGCCGTAAAGAAGGTAAAACAGGTAAATAATGTTAAACGGTTGTTCTTTAACCGAAATAATTATTTCCAACTTTGTGCTTAGGCATACAATAAAATTAAGAGGTGAAAATTGTGATTTCGAAACCAGATAAAAACAAAGTCCGCCAAAAACGCCATCGTCGTGTTCGCGGAAAACTCTCTGGAACTGCTGATCGCCCACGTTTGAACGTTTTCCGTTCTAATACAGGCATCTACGCTCAAGTAATTGATGACGTAGCGGGTGTAACGCTCGCAAGCGCTTCAACTCTTGACAAAGAAGTTTCAAAAGGAACTAAGACTGAACAAGCCGTTGTTGTTGGTAAACTCGTTGCTGAACGTGCAGTTGCTAAGGGTATTTCTGAAGTGGTGTTTGACCGCGGTGGATATCTCTATCACGGACGTGTAAAAGCTTTGGCTGATGCAGCTCGTGAAAACGGATTGAAATTCTAATAGGGAGGACACTAGAAAATGGCATTTAAAGACAATGCAGTTGAACTTGAAGAACGCGTAGTTGCGATTAACCGTGTTACTAAAGTTGTTAAAGGTGGACGTCGTCTTCGTTTTGCAGCTCTTGTAGTTGTCGGTGACCGTAATGGTCGTGTAGGCTTCGGTACTGGTAAAGCTCAAGAAGTACCAGAAGCTATTCGCAAGGCAGTTGAAGATGCGAAGAAAAATTTGATTGAAGTACCAATGGTTGGCACAACAATTCCTCACGAAGTTCTTTCAGAATTTGGTGGAGCTAAAGTATTGTTGAAACCAGCTGTAGAAGGTTCTGGAGTTGCTGCTGGCGGCGCTGTTCGTGCCGTTATCGAATTGGCAGGTGTGGCAGATGTAACATCTAAATCGCTTGGTTCTAACACTCCAATCAACATTGTTCGTGCAACTGTTGAAGGTTTGAAACAATTAAAACGCGCTGAAGAAGTTGCTGCCGTTCGTGGTATTTCAGTTTCTGACTTGGCATAAGAAAGGGGATAACATGGCTCAAATTAAAATTACTTTGACTAAGTCTCCAATCGGACGCATCCCGTCACAACGTAAAACTGTTGTAGCGCTTGGACTTGGCAAATTGAACAGCTCAGTTATCAAAGAAGACAATGCTGCCGTTCGTGGTATGATTACAGCTGTTTCTCATTTGGTAACTGTTGAAGAAGTAAAGTAAGCAAAAATTTTTGCTGCAAAACTTTAACTTGAAAATAAATTAGGGGATGGGAGAAATTTCTCAGCCCCTAAAACTAAATATGTGTATAGGCGAGTTTGCAGTAGGGACACCTTTTCCCTGCTGCGAGCGCTAGCATTTTACAAAAGAGGAGAAAATAATAATGAAACTTCATGAATTACAACCTGCTACAGGTTCTCGTAAAGTCCGCAATCGTGTTGGTCGTGGTACTTCATCAGGTAATGGTAAAACTTCTGGCCGCGGTCAAAAAGGTCAAAAAGCTCGTAGTGGTGGAAAAGTTCGTCTTGGCTTTGAAGGTGGACAAACACCATTGTTCCGTCGTATGCCAAAACGTGGTTTCTTAAATATTAATCGTAAAGAATATGCAATTGTTAACCTTGATCAATTGAATGGCTTTGAAGATGGTACAGAAGTAACACCAGTTGTTCTCGTTGAAGCAGGTATTGTAAAAGCTGAAAAATCTGGTGTTAAGATTCTTGGTAATGGTGAATTGACGAAGAAATTGACTGTTAAAGCAGCTAGATTCTCTAAATCAGCCGAAGAAGCTATCACTGCTAAAGGTGGTTCAGTGGAAGTCATCTAAGTGAGGTGACCTATGTTTTTTAAACTATTAAAAGATGCATTAAAAATCAAACAGGTTCGTTCTAAAATTCTCTTTACAATTTTTATTGTATTAGTATTTCGAATTGGTACAACGATCACTGTTCCAGGTGTTAATGCAAAAAGCTTAGAAGCTCTTAATGGGCTTTCCTTTCTAAACATGCTTAGTCTTGTCTCAGGTAATGCATTGCGAAATTTCTCAGTTTTTGCATTGGGAGTCAGTCCATACATTACCGCATCCATTGTTGTACAACTACTCCAAATGGATATTTTACCTAAGTTTGTAGAATGGGGTAAACAAGGTGAAGTTGGACGAAGAAAGTTAAATCAAGCGACGCGCTATATTGCCTTAGTCTTGGCATTTGTTCAATCTATCGGTATTACAGCAGGCTTCCATACCTTATCTAGTGCTAAGTTGGTGGCAACACCTAATTGGCAGACCTATTTGTTAATTGGTTTTCTGTTAACGACGGGTTCTATGATTGTGACTTGGTTAGGGGAACAAATTACAGATAAAGGCTATGGTAACGGTGTTTCTATGATTATCTTTGCAGGTATCGTAGCAGCAATTCCAGGAATGATTAAGAGTATATATGTAGACTACTTTGTCAATGTACCAAGCAGCCGTATTACTTCATCTATCATTTTTGTTACTATTCTGATTATAGCTGTTTTACTCATTGTTTACTTTACAACCTTCGTTCAACAAGCAGAATATAAAATTCCAATCCAGTATACCAAGATAGCTCAAGGGGCACCTTCTAGCTCTTACCTTCCTTTGAAAGTTAACCCAGCAGGTGTTATTCCTGTTATCTTTGCAAGTTCGATTACTGCCGCACCTGCAGCTATTTTCCAATTTTTGACAGCTACAGGTCACAATACACAGTGGGTTCGAGTGGCGCAGTCGTTGTTTGCGACGACGACAGTCAGCGGCATCGCAATGTATGCTCTCTTGATTATTTTGTTTACATTTTTCTATACATTTGTACAAATCAATCCAGAGAAAACTGCGGAAAATTTGCAAAAGAGCGGTGCCTATATTCATGGTGTCCGTCCGGGTAAAGGTACAGAAGAATACATGTCCAAGCTGCTTCGCCGCCTGGCGACAGTTGGTTCACTTTTCTTGGGCTTTATTTCGATTTTACCGATTTTAGCAAAAGATTTGTTTGGATTGACAGATGCTGTTGCTTTAGGTGGTACTAGTTTGCTGATTATTATTGCAACTGGTATTGAAGGGATGAAACAACTTGAAGGTTATCTTCTAAAGAGAAAATATACTGGCTTTATGAATACAACAGAATAGAATAAAGTAAAGAAAGATACTTTAACTTGAAAAGCAATTTGCGTTAAATAACGAACGCAATGGTTGATGATGAAAATGAGCTTTTGTTTTCATCTCAAATCAACTATGTTGCGGGGTGGGAGAGCAAATCGAAAATCATAGATTTTCTGAAGTCTGTCCCACTCTTTCTATTTTGTTTTTAAATAAGTTTATGAAATGCTGTTAATTAATAGATTTGTTTAAAAACAAAAAAGGAGAAGGATTATGAATCTTTTGATTATGGGCTTGCCAGGCGCAGGCAAGGGAACACAAGCAGCCAAAATCGTTGAGAAATTTGGTGTTGCACATATTTCAACGGGAGACATGTTTCGTGCAGCTATGGCAAACCAAACTGAAATGGGTGTACTTGCTAAATCATACATTGACAAAGGCGAATTAGTACCTGATGAAGTGACCAATGGAATTGTCAAAGAACGACTATCACAAGATGATATTAAAGAAAAAGGCTTTTTGTTAGACGGTTACCCACGCACCATTGAGCAAGCTCATGCGTTGGATGAGATATTAACTGCCCTTGGTCTTGTTTTGGATGGGGTTGTCAATATTGAAGTAGATCCGAATAGTCTACTAGAGCGCTTGAGTGGACGGATTATTCATAAAAAAACGGGAGAAACTTTCCATAAAGTATTTAATCCACCAGCAGATTATAATGAAGAAGATTATTACCAACGTGAAGATGACAAACCTGAAACAGTGAAACGTCGTTTGGATGTCAACATTGCACAAGGTCAGCCGATTATTGATCATTATCGCGCTCAAGGTTTGGTTCACGATATTCAAGGTAACCAAGAAATTGATGCAGTCTTTGCTGACATCGAAAAAGTCTTGATGAATTTGAAATAAAAGCGTTTTTCAAGCTTGCAATATTTGACAAGTAGTGATACAATGAATTAGTCTGACTTATAATTGTTACCTCTGTGTCCAGAGGAACGAATCGAAATTTAGGGAGGTGCTTTTGCGTGGCAAAAGACGATGTGATTGAAGTTGAAGGCAAGGTTGTTGATACCATGCCAAATGCAATGTTTACGGTTGAACTTGAAAATGGACATCAGATTTTGGCAACAGTTTCTGGTAAAATTCGTAAAAATTATATTCGTATTTTAGCGGGAGACCGTGTTACTGTCGAGATGAGTCCATATGATTTGACACGTGGACGGATCACCTACCGCTTTAAATAATCGAAATACTTGGAGGGATAAAAAATGAAAGTAAGACCATCGGTCAAACCAATTTGCGAATACTGTAAAGTTATTCGTCGTAATGGTCGTGTTATGGTAATTTGCCCAGCAAACCCAAAACACAAACAACGTCAAGGATAATAGAAAGGAGAAAAAATGGCTCGTATTGCTGGAGTTGATATTCCAAATGACAAACGTGTAGTTGTTTCACTTACTTATGTATACGGTATCGGTCTTCCAACTTCTAAGAAAATTTTGGCTGCTGCTGGAGTTTCAGAAGATATTCGTGTGAAAGATTTAACATCTGATCAGGAAGATGCTATCCGTCGTGAAGTTGATGCTATCAAAGTTGAAGGTGACCTTCGTCGCGAAGTAAACTTAAACATCAAGCGTTTGATGGAAATCGGTTCATATCGTGGAATCCGTCATCGTCGTGGACTTCCTGTACGTGGACAAAACACTAAGAACAACGCTCGCACTCGTAAAGGGAAAGCTGTTGCGATTGCTGGTAAGAAAAAATAATATAAGGAGGTAAAAAGTCTTGGCTAAACCAACACGTAAACGTCGTGTGAAGAAAAATATCGAATCTGGTATTGCTCATATTCACGCTACATTTAACAACACTATTGTTATGATTACTGATGTGCACGGTAACGCAATTGCTTGGTCATCTGCTGGAGCTCTTGGATTTAAAGGTTCTCGTAAATCTACACCATTTGCTGCCCAAATGGCATCTGAAGCTGCTGCAAAATCTGCACAAGAACACGGTCTTAAATCAGTTGAAGTTACTGTTAAAGGTCCAGGTTCTGGTCGTGAGTCAGCTATTCGTGCTCTTGCTGCCGCTGGTCTTGAAGTAACAGCTATTCGTGATGTGACTCCTGTGCCACACAATGGTGCTCGTCCTCCAAAACGTCGCCGTGTATAATCATAAACCATTACACTGCTTTTCGTTTAAGAGGGAGTAACTAAATGATTGAGTTTGAAAAACCAAATATAACAAAAATTGATGAAAATAAAGACTACGGCATATTTGTAGTAGAACCACTAGAACGTGGTTATGGTACAACGCTTGGGAACTCACTTCGTCGTGTACTTCTTGCATCTCTACCAGGTGCTGCTGTAACATCTATCAATATTGAAGGTGTATTGCACGAATTCGATACAGTTCCAGGTGTCCGTGAAGATGTGATGCAAATCATTCTGAACGTCAAAGGGATTGCTGTAAAATCTTACGTCGAAGACGAAAAGACGATTGAACTGGATGTTGAAGGTCCTGCAGAAATTACTGCCGGTGATATTTTGACAGATAGTGATATTGAAATTGTAAATCCTGATCATTATCTTTTTACAATCGGTGAAGGCGCTAGCTTAAAAGCTATTATGACTGTAAATGCAGGTCGTGGTTATGTGCCGGCTGATGAAAATAAAAAAGATGATGCACCAGTAGGAACGCTTGCGGTAGATTCAATCTATACGCCGGTGAAAAAGGTTAATTACCAAGTTGAACCAGCTCGCGTTGGTAGCAATGATGGTTTTGATAAATTAACTCTTGAAATCATGACAGACGGAACGATTATTCCAGAAGATGCCTTGGGACTTTCTGCGCGTATTTTAACGCAACATTTGGATTTATTCACTAATTTAACTGAAGTGGCAAAATCTACCGATGTAATGAAAGAAACAGAAAAAGTTTCAGATGATCGTGTGTTAGATCGTACAATTGAGGAATTGGATTTATCAGTTCGTTCATACAACTGCTTGAAACGAGCTGGTATCAATACTGTATTTGATTTGACAGAAAAAACTGAACCTGAAATGATGAAAGTAAGAAATCTAGGACGGAAGAGTCTTGAAGAGGTAAAAGTAAAACTTTCTGATCTCGGTCTTGGATTAAAAAACGATAAATAAAGGAGGAAAACATGGCTTACCGTAAACTAGGACGCACTAGCTCACAACGTAAAGCAATGCTTCGCGATTTAACCACTGACTTGATTATCAATGAATCAATCGTGACGACAGAAGCTCGTGCAAAAGAAATCCGTAAAACAGTAGAAAAAATGATTACCTTGGGTAAACGAGGAGACTTGCATGCCCGCCGTCAAGCAGCAGCTTATGTACGTAATGAAATTGCATCAGAAAACTATGATGAAGAAACAGCAAAATATACTTCAACTACTGCCCTTCAAAAACTATTCTCTGATTTAGCACCTCGTTATTCAAAACGTAAAGGAGGATATACTCGTATCCTTAAAACTGAACCACGTCGTGGTGATGCAGCGCCAATGGCTATCATTGAATTAGTATAATTTTTATCAATTTTGTTGAGTGTTATGATGATGGAGTCAAGTTACTCTTAGTCTAGCTCTGGTCTACCGCTAGGATTTTCCTAGCGGGAACACTCATCTTATGATAATCACCGTAGACGCTTGTTTACGAAATTGCTTTTCCTATAAAAGCAATTTCGTAAGCAGGCGTTATTTAAATTTCGTAATCTCTGTGAGGATTCTTCGGCAGAAACAAATTCGTATAGAGGACTGTATAAATTTAAATGGAGAGAATGAATACAATTTTTCGATATAGAGATAACCTCTTCTCTCTCAACGTTCACAATTTATCCCAGAAGTGTAATTGCTTGGGCTAAGGTTGTCAGAAAGGCACAAATAGAAGTCGGAAGAGAAAAGAAGGAAGTCAAATGTTCCTCTCCTTGTTATACTAAAGAAAAAAGGAGGGTTATGAAATGGACTTCAAGGAGTTGTATGACAAAGTGAGAGGGATCGTACTGAAGTGTCGCCGGGAATATTATGTCCACCTGTGGGAGTTAAGTGATTGGGACCAAGAAGGGATGCTGGTCTTATATGAGTTGGTGAGTCGCTTTCCGCAACTGGTAGAGTCAGAAAGTCGTCTCTATGTTTACTATAAGACCAAGTTCCGTAATCACATCAAGGACATCCTGCGTAAACAAGAAAGCCAAAAGCGCAAACTAGACCGTCAAGTCTATGAGGAAGTGAGCGAGATAGGTCACAAGCTCAGCCTGAAAGAACTCTATTTGGATGAATTGGTGATTCTCCGAGACCAACTAAAGAGCTATCAAAAACAGCTAAGTCCAGAGAAACAAGAACAGTATGAGCGCTTACTAGCAGATGAACGGTTTCAAGGACGCCAAGCGATGCTTCGGGAGTTACGGACCTACTTACAAGATTACGATGAAAGAAAAAGCTAGAGGAAAATAAAAAAAGATGAAAAAAAGTATTGACAAGAAGAGGAGGAGGTGATATACTAAGATAGTTGTCGCTTGAGGGCGATAAAGACCTTTGAAAACTGAACAAGACGAACCAATGTGCAGGCGACTGTTGAGAGACAGTCCGTCAAACAAAAGAAAAATAAATCTGTCAGTGACAGAAATGAGTGAGAGCTCAAACTTTATATGAGAGTTTGATCCTGGCTCAGGACGAACGCTGGCGGCGTGCCTAATACATGCAAGTGGAACGCACCGATGAAGCCGTAGCTTGCTACAATTTCATCAGTGAGTCGCGAACGGGTGAGTAACGCGTAGGTAACCTGCCTGGTAGCGGGGGATAACTATTGGAAACGATAGCTAATACCGCATAAGACATTTTACTGCATGGTAAGATGTTAAAAGATGCAAGAGCATCACTACCAGATGGACCTGCGTTGTATTAGCTAGTTGGTGAGGTAACGGCTCACCAAGGCCACGATACATAGCCGACCTGAGAGGGTGATCGGCCACACTGGGACTGAGACACGGCCCAGACTCCTACGGGAGGCAGCAGTAGGGAATCTTCGGCAATGGGGGGAACCCTGACCGAGCAACGCCGCGTGAGTGAAGAAGGTTTTCGGATCGTAAAGCTCTGTTGTTAAGGAAGAACGTGTGTGAGAGTGGAAAGTTCACACAGTGACGGTACTTAACCAGAAAGGGACGGCTAACTACGTGCCAGCAGCCGCGGTAATACGTAGGTCCCGAGCGTTGTCCGGATTTATTGGGCGTAAAGCGAGCGCAGGCGGTTAGATAAGTCTGAAGTGAAAGGCAGTGGCTCAACCATTGTAGGCTTTGGAAACTGTTTAACTTGAGTGCAGAAGGGGAGAGTGGAATTCCATGTGTAGCGGTGAAATGCGTAGATATATGGAGGAACACCGGTGGCGAAAGCGGCTCTCTGGTCTGTAACTGACGCTGAGGCTCGAAAGCGTGGGGAGCGAACAGGATTAGATACCCTGGTAGTCCACGCCGTAAACGATGAGTGCTAGGTGTTAGGTCCTTTCCGGGACTTAGTGCCGCAGCTAACGCATTAAGCACTCCGCCTGGGGAGTACGACCGCAAGGTTGAAACTCAAAGGAATTGACGGGGGCCCGCACAAGCGGTGGAGCATGTGGTTTAATTCGAAGCAACGCGAAGAACCTTACCAGGTCTTGACATCCCGATGCCCGCTCTAGAGATAGAGCTTTACTTCGGTACATCGGTGACAGGTGGTGCATGGTTGTCGTCAGCTCGTGTCGTGAGATGTTGGGTTAAGTCCCGCAACGAGCGCAACCCTTATTGTTAGTTGCCATCATTCAGTTGGGCACTCTAGCGAGACTGCCGGTAATAAACCGGAGGAAGGTGGGGATGACGTCAAATCATCATGCCCCTTATGACCTGGGCTACACACGTGCTACAATGGCTGGTACAACGAGTCGCAAGCCGGTGACGGCAAGCTAATCTCTGAAAGCCAGTCTCAGTTCGGATTGTAGGCTGCAACTCGCCTACATGAAGTCGGAATCGCTAGTAATCGCGGATCAGCACGCCGCGGTGAATACGTTCCCGGGCCTTGTACACACCGCCCGTCACACCACGAGAGTTTGTAACACCCGAAGTCGGTGAGGTAACCGTAAGGAGCCAGCCGCCTAAGGTGGGATAGATGATTGGGGTGAAGTCGTAACAAGGTAGCCGTATCGGAAGGTGCGGCTGGATCACCTCCTTTCTAAGGAAAAATCGGAAGCCATTGAGTTCGTTTTGTTTAGTTTTGAGAGGTCTTGTGGGGCCTTAGCTCAGCTGGGAGAGCGCCTGCTTTGCACGCAGGAGGTCAGCGGTTCGATCCCGCTAGGCTCCATTATCTAGGATGCAAAGAAATGAGATTCTTGTTCAACTAGATAAGATAGGATAGGTGTTCAACGGGTAAAGAAGTTGAACACGAACCTAATTAGCCCATTGAAAATTGAATAACGATATCAAATAGTAACAAGAAAATAAACCGAAACGCTGTGAATATTAATGAGTTTATGACTGAAAGGTCAAAATAAGGTTAAGTTAGTAAGGGCGCACGGTGGATGCCTTGGCACTAGGAGCCGAAGAAGGACGTGACAAACGACGAAATGCCTTGGGGAGCTGTAAGTAAGCGTAGATCCAGGGATGTCCGAATGGGGGAACCCAACAGGTACTACCTGTTACCCATATCTGTTAAGGATATGAGGAGGAAGACGCAGTGAACTGAAACATCTAAGTAGCTGCAGGAAGAGAAAGCAAAAGCGATTGCCTAAGTAGCGGCGAGCGAAAGGGCAGGAGGGCAAACCGAAGAGTTTACTCTTCGGGGTTGTAGGACTGCGAAGTGGACGTAAAGATTATAGAAGAAGACCTTGGGAAAGGTTGCCAGAGAGAGTAAGAGCCTCGTATTTAAAATAGTCTTTATACCTAGCAGGATCCTGAGTACGGCGAGACACGTGGAATCTCGTCGGAATCTGGGAGGACCATCTCCCAACCCTAAATACTCCCTAGTGACCGATAGTGAACCAGTACCGTGAGGGAAAGGTGAAAAGCACCCCGGGAGGGGAGTGAAAGAGAACCTGAAACCGTGTGCCTACAACAAGTTCGAGCCCGTTAATGGGTGAGAGCGTGCCTTTTGTAGAATGAACCGGCGAGTTACGTTATGATGCGAGGTTAAGTTGAAGAGACGGAGCCGTAGGGAAACCGAGTCTGAAAAGGGCGACTTAGTATTATGATGTAGACCCGAAACCATGTGACCTACCCATGAGCAGGTTGAAGGTGCGGTAAAACGCACTGGAGGACCGAACCAGGGCACGTTGAAAAGTGCTTGGATGACTTGTGGGTAGCGGAGAAATTCCAAACGAACTTGGAGATAGCTGGTTCTCTCCGAAATAGCTTTAGGGCTAGCGTCGACATGAAGATTCTTGGAGGTAGAGCACTGTTTGGGTGAGGGGTCCATCCCGGATTACCAATCTCAGATAAACTCCGAATGCCAAAGAATTATGGTCGGCAGTCAGACTGCGAGTGCTAAGATCCGTAGTCGAAAGGGAAACAGCCCAGACCACCAGCTAAGGTCCCCAAATAATTGTTAAGTGGAAAAGGATGTGGGGTTGCACAGACAACTAGGATGTTAGCTTAGAAGCAGCTATTCATTCAAAGAGTGCGTAATAGCTCACTAGTCGAGTGACCCTGCGCCGAAAATGTACCGGGGCTAAAACAATTTACCGAAGCTGTGGATACCTTTATAGGTATGGTAGGAGAGCGTTCTATGTGTGGCGAAGGTGTACCGTGAGGAGCACTGGAACGCATAGAAGTGAGAATGCCGGTATGAGTAGCGCAAGATGGGTGAGAATCCCATCCACCGTAAGACTAAGGTTTCCAGGGGAAGGCTCGTCCGCCCTGGGTTAGTCGGGACCTAAGGAGAGACCGAAAGGTGTATCCGATGGCCAACAGGTAGAGATTCCTGTACTAGAGTATAGAGTGAAGGAGGGACGCAGAAGGCTAACTCAAGCGTGCGAATGGAAGAGCACGTCTAAGCAGTGAGGCGTGGTATGAGTCAAATGCTTATATCTGTAACGTTGAGCTGTGATGGGGAGCGAAGTTTAGTAGCGAAGTGAGTGATGTCACCCTGCCAAGAAAAGCTTCTAGCATTAATCTATATTCTACCCGTACCGCAAACCGACACAGGTAGTCGAGGCGAGTAGCCTCAGGTGAGCGAGAGAACTCTCGTTAAGGAACTCGGCAAAATGACCCCGTAACTTCGGGAGAAGGGGTGCTCAGTTTAACTGAGCCGCAGTGAATAGGCCCAAGCAACTGTTTATCAAAAACACAGCTCTCTGCTAAATCGTAAGATGATGTATAGGGGGTGACGCCTGCCCGGTGCTGGAAGGTTAAGAGGAGTGCTTAGCGGTAACGCGAAGGTATGAATTGAAGCCCCAGTAAACGGCGGCCGTAACTATAACGGTCCTAAGGTAGCGAAATTCCTTGTCGGGTAAGTTCCGACCCGCACGAAAGGCGTAATGATTTGGGCACTGTCTCAACGAGAGACTCGGTGAAATTTTAGTACCTGTGAAGATGCAGGTTACCCGCGACAGGACGGAAAGACCCCATGGAGCTTTACTGCAGTTTGATATTGAGTGTCTGTACCACATGTACAGGATAGGTAGGAGCCAATGAGATCGGGACGCCAGTTTCGATGGAGGCGATGTTGGGATACTACCCTTGTGTTATGGCCACTCTAACCCGGTAGGTTGATCATCTACGGAGACAGTGTCTGACGGGCAGTTTGACTGGGGCGGTCGCCTCCTAAAGAGTAACGGAGGCGCCCAAAGGTTCCCTCAGATTGGTTGGAAATCAATCGTAGAGTGTAAAGGTAGAAGGGAGCTTGACTGCGAGAGCTACAACTCGAGCAGGGACGAAAGTCGGGCTTAGTGATCCGGTGGTACCGTATGGAAGGGCCATCGCTCAACGGATAAAAGCTACCCTGGGGATAACAGGCTTATCTCCCCCAAGAGTTCACATCGACGGGGAGGTTTGGCACCTCGATGTCGGCTCGTCGCATCCTGGGGCTGTAGTCGGTCCCAAGGGTTGGGCTGTTCGCCCATTAAAGCGGCACGCGAGCTGGGTTCAGAACGTCGTGAGACAGTTCGGTCCCTATCCGTCGCGGGCGAAGGAAATTTGAGAGGATCTGCTCCTAGTACGAGAGGACCAGAGTGGACTTACCGCTGGTGTACCAGTTGTTCTGCCAAGAGCATCGCTGGGTAGCTATGTAGGGAAGGGATAAACGCTGAAAGCATCTAAGTGTGAAACCCACCTCAAGATGAGATTTCCCATGATTTTATATCAGTAAGAGCCCTGAGAGAAGATCAGGTAGATAGGTTAGGAGTGGAAG
This sequence comes from Streptococcus sp. NSJ-72, assembly GCF_014334035.1. Taxonomy (NCBI): domain Bacteria; kingdom Bacillati; phylum Bacillota; class Bacilli; order Lactobacillales; family Streptococcaceae; genus Streptococcus; species Streptococcus sp. NSJ-72. The sequence goes on along the minus strand of NZ_CP060489.1, from coordinate 1,820,638 downwards.
TTGTGTGAGCAATGGAGCGGACTAATACTAATAGCTCGAGGACTTATCCTAGATTAGTTACTAAGGGTGAAAAATCCCCTTGAGAAATAGGAAATGGGAGTAGTGTTCAATGATCACCAGACCATTTATCTTTTTTCCAAGGATTTAGCCCGAGTACAATTTTATTGAGAGCACAGAATGTTTAGTTTATGCTTGAAACGATTTGAGAGCGTTATTCAATTTTGAGTGGACGAAATATCCAGTGGATGTTTTGGCTTGGGAGATAGAGGAAGCGAAACTTTTGACCGAGTCCATTCATATAGTTAAGTGACGATAGCCTAGGAGATACACCTGTACCCATGCCGAACACAGCAGTTAAGCCCTAGAACGCCGGAAGTAGTTGGGGGTTGCCCCCTGTGAGATAAGGTAGTCGCTTAGCAAAGGGGAGTTTAGCTTAGTTGAAATGGAGAGGGAATCGACATTTCAATCGGTGGATAAGAGAAACGAAGTTTCTCACCGTTGGCTGAGCTAAACTCCATTCCAAGGGAGTTTAGCTCAGCTGGGAGAGCATCTGCCTTACAAGCAGAGGGTCAGCGGTTCGATCCCGTTAACTCCCATCATTCTAGAAAGAATAGGTCCCGTAGTGTAGCGGTTATCACGTCGCCCTGTCACGGCGAAGATCGCGGGTTCGATTCCCGTCGGGACCGTTTTAGTGTATAGAGATACATTAGAGAGACTCGTTAGCTCAGTTGGTAGAGCATTTGACTTTTAATCAAAGGGTCACTGGTTCGAGCCCAGTACGGGTCATAGTCACAGGCGGGTGTGGCGGAATTGGCAGACGCACCAGATTTAGGATCTGGCGCTTAACGGCGTGGGGGTTCAAGTCCCTTCACCCGCATAGAAGATAAGCCGGCTTAGCTCAGTTGGTAGAGCATCTGATTTGTAATCAGAGGGTCGCGTGTTCAAGTCATGTAGCCGGCATAAGAAGAAAAGGATGCGAACGTAGTTCAGTGGTAGAACATCACCTTGCCAAGGTGGGGGTCGCGGGTTCGAACCCCGTCGTTCGCTTGAGGGAGCCGGGGTGGCGGAACTGGCAGACGCACAGGACTTAAAATCCTGCGATTGGAAGCAATCGTACCGGTTCGATTCCGGTCCTCGGCATAGGAAAGAGCACCCTTAGCTCAACTGGATAGAGTACCTGACTACGAATCAGGCGGTTAGAGGTTCGACTCCTCTAGGGTGCATAAAAAGGTTTGACTTTTTTAATATTTTTGGTATAATGAATATATATTCAATAGTTAGAGCACCCTTAGCTCAACTGGATAGAGTACCTGACTACGAATCAGGCGGTTAGAGGTTCGACTCCTCTAGGGTGCATAGGGAAGAAGTTTGAGGGCTTCGGTTTTTCTACCTATACGGGAAGTAGCTCAGCTTGGTAGAGTACTTGGTTTGGGACCAAGGTGTCGCAGGTTCGAATCCTGTCTTCCCGATATTTTATTCGATATTAGCTTAAATAAATGTTAGTTTTTAACATCTGGAGAGAATAAGTTTATTCTCTCCTTTTTTCGACTTAATATAAATTGTAGTATTGAAAGCGGGAGAAGTATTTTGCTTTTCTATTTTATATGTAAATGCTACTGGCTTATTTATTATCAACTTCTTGAATCATATGTTACATTCTGGAGAGGTGTGAAATTTTATAAATATTAGGTTAGAAATTATTATGTTTTGCTGGTAATGTTATCTTCTAATATTTGATATTTGTATCAACTTTGAATTGGAATGGCATTTCTTGTAAAAATAGTTATTTTATATTTAGTCATTTGCTAAGATGGGCGAATAACTATAGATAGTATTTATTAATGTGATAAAAAAATAGATATGGATAAGAAATTTAATTTGTGTTATGATAGAAGTGTGATGAAGGAGAGAAGATGTATAATAATTTACTTGTACTACAATCAGATTTCGGTTTGGTAGATGGGGCTGTATCGGCGATGGTCGGTGTGGCGTTAGAAGAATCTCCAACTTTAAAAATACATCATTTGACCCATGATATTACGCCTTACAATATTTTTGAGGGAAGTTATCGTTTGTTTCAAACGGTGAATTATTGGCCGGAGGGAACAACTTTTGTATCAGTTGTGGATCCGGGTGTTGGCTCTAAGCGCAAAAGTGTGGTTGCCAAAACTGTACAAAATCAGTATATTGTCACGCCAAATAATGGGACACTTTCTTTTATCAAGAAACATGTGGGAATTGTTGCGATTCGTGAGATTTCGGAGGTGGAAAACCGACGAAAAAATACGGAGCATTCTTATACGTTTCATGGTCGGGATGTTTATGCTTATACAGGGGCAAAACTAGCTAGTGGACATATTACTTTTGAGGAGGTAGGACCTGAACTAGATACTGAGGATATCGTGGAAATTCCTGTTGTGGAAACAACAATTGGGAATGATTTTGTTAGTGGGGCTATTGATATTTTAGATGTTCGTTTTGGGTCACTGTGGACTTCTATTAGGCGTGAGGAATTTTATACTCTAAGTCCTGAATTTGGTGATCGGTTTGAGGTCACGATTTACAATAATGATATGCTGGTCTATCAGAATCAGGTGACTTATGGGAAATCTTTTGCGGATGTCCGGATTGGTCAGCCAATTTTGTATATCAATTCTCTTTATCGTGTTGGTCTGGCTATCAATCAAGGTTCTTTTGCAAAGGCCTATAATGTAGGAGTCGGAGCGCAATGGAGTATTGAAATCAAACGGATTGAAAAATAATAAAGGAGGTTGTTATGAAAAATAATTCAATAAGAAGTGTTGTCGCAACGGGGATTGGAGCAGCTCTCTTTGTTGTTATTGGAATGATTAGTATTCCAACACCTGTTCCAAATACTAGTATTCAATTGCAGTATGCTTTGCAAGCCTTGTTTAGTGTAATTTTCGGACCTGTCGTTGGATTTTTGACGGGCTTTGTCGGTCATGCACTAAAGGATTCATTGCAATATGGGAATCCTTGGTGGTCATGGGTCATTGCCAGTGGTTTGTTTGGTTTGATTGTTGGGCTATTTCGAAAACGGATTCGTGCTACGCAAGGGATTTTTGAGGTAAAAGATATTATATCTTTTAATGTGATTCAAGTATTAGCTAATGCAATAGTATGGGTTGTTATTGCCCCATTAGGGGATATTTTGATTTACAATGAGCCTGTCAATAAGGTTTTGGTACAAGGTGTTGTTGCAACGATTTCTAATGGCTTAACTGTTGCTGTTGCAGGAACAGTGCTTTTACTGGCCTATGCTCGTACACAAACCAAATCGGGAAGTTTGAAAAAGGATTAGTTATATTTGAGGGCTCAGAAAGAATAATCTGAGCTTTTTTATTTTAAATTTTTTCTAAGGCCATAAAAAATGTACAAAATGTTATTTATATATTGCATTTTACAAAATATAATGTATAATAGTAGTAAAGAAAGAGTTAAAATTTATGAAAAATGATAAAAAACCAGTAGGAGCAGCTTACATGATATGGCTGTTGCTAGGAGTAACTTTTTTATTAGTAGGATTGAGTCAGAAAAATCGGACGTTCATAGTTCTGGGTTTTAGTAATATAACTTTGGGTTTCACCTTGTACGCGGCAAAGAAAAAAAGTGATGCTGACCGAGAGGACAAAGAGAATGGCAAAAAATCTTAAATTGAAAATGGCGCGGGTAGAGCATGACATGACACAGGGAGATTTGGCCGATGCGATTGGTGTGACACGGCAAACGATTGGTTTGATCGAATCAGGGAAATACAATCCTAGCTTGAGTCTTTGTATTGCAATTTGCAAACGATTGGACAAAACATTGGATCAATTATTTTGGGAGGAGGAATCATGAAATTCATTAAACGTCAGATTTTGGATGAGCGAGAAGAGCAATTAATCAATAAGGCTGGGACGGAAGCATTTAGTTTGCTGATGATTAGTAATTTTATCTTTTATATTGGAAGTGTCTTTGTCCATTCAGGGGAAATCTATGCGCAGTTATTCTTGTTTTCGAGTATGATTGCATTTCTTTACTTTTTGGAGCGTTGTCGGCGGTTAGGTGCAAATTATTTTAATAGTTTTACCTTTACTATTTGGGGTGTGATTGCCATGACAGCTTTTGTGACTGTCATGATCCTAGTTCAAAATTTCCAAGTTAATCATGCTATGTATCAAAACAATCCGTTGCATGCCAAGTTTTTATTGGCTATCCCAATTACATTTTTGCTGTATCTCCCTATCATTCTGGTGTTTAATCTGCTATTAGAAGTTGTTGGAAAATTTCAGAAAGGGCGATTTGAGAAATATTTATCGGAATTAGAAGATGAAGCCTGAGAGGAGGTTTCTCATGAACAAAATAAAGAATTATTTTGATGGCGAAAAGGACGAGCGTATTCGGCAAGGGGCATATATGGCTGAAGCCCTATGCGTTTCGAGTTTTACTTGTTATTTTAGGTATTGGAATTATTATCAAGTTTTTCCTGTTTAACTTTTCAATAAAATCTTATGTGGATGAATTGCTAGCTATTCTGATTAGCGGCGGAATTTACTTCTTTGTGATGAGGAAAGAAAAAATTGTTGAAAAGAAGAAGCTAGGAATACTCATGACTTTATTCCAAGCATTCTGTTTGACAGTTTTGAGTGGTTATTATCACTATCATTTTGGTGTATTGCATGATAAAACTCGTCCGACAAATGATTTCATTCTGTTTCTATTTGGCAGTTTTATCACATATTTGGTTGCGCCAGGAATATTTAATTGGTTTGTAAATACATACAATCAATCTCGTAAACACAAGATTGATAAGGAAATGGACGATTCTGAATGAGAGAAGATCAGGCTGTCTTTATATGTTAAGGAGGTTGGGCTACCTAGCCTTTTTTTGACAAAAGTGAACTACTTTTTGGGTAATCCGTCCGCCCCTCGGCCAGAGCAAACTAGTTTCGGTTCATGTTGTCCTAGGCTCGGATGAAGAAAACTGCTTTTGGTTCATATCGTCCGAGGCTCAGATGGAGCAAACTAGTTTCGGTTCATGTTGTCCGAGGCTCGGATGGAGAAAACTGCTTTTGGTTCATATCATCCGAGGCTCGGCCAGAAGAAAGAAGTTCTTGTTCGTCCTGTCGCTCTAGTCGGCAGTCTTAACGAGTTTTGATTTGCTTTGTCGACTAGGTCGCTAATCTTAACAAGTTTTGGTTTGTTTTGTCGACTGAGACGCCAATCTCAACGAGTTTCAGTTTACTTCGTCGACAAGGTCGACCATTTTAATCATTGTCACATTTTCTCATTAACCAAGTAGGGTCGGCAAGAAGCTGAACTCTTTTTGTTTGGTTAGATTCTTTTACACTTAGGGAGAGTTTTAAGGAACTTCAAAATTGATTTTCATCTTATTTTCTTTTGTGCTACAATAGAATGAGTATATATGGGAGGAGCAGTGGATGATTTTAGAGGAATTTGATAATAATCGCAGAGCGATTATCAATCCAGAAGATTTGATTGAGACACTGCCCGATTTCCCAGAGTTGGTGGTATCTTGTTTTGCTCGTGCTACTTTTGAGCGGATGCTAATGAGTTTCCGACATGAACAGGTGGCCACCACTTCCATGGCAAATATTGAGATTCCAATTTACAGGATTATTGTAAAAGGTACACCGATTGCTCTATTTAATGCACCGGTTGGTGCATCAGCTTGTGTCGCTATTCTGGAAGATTTGATTGCCTTCGGGATGAAAAAATTGGTCTTATTTGGAACATGTGGTGTTTTAGATGAAGCTATTAAGGAAACATCTATCATTGTACCTTAGATGGCTATTCGTGATGAAGGAACCAGCTATCATTATCTGCCAGCTTCTGATGAGATAGAGGTGAATGTGGGCTTGCAAGATTTTCTGATTTCCTTTTTAGATGAGAATGGGATTTCTCACTCCGTTGGTAAAGTTTGGACAACGGATGGCATTTATCGAGAGACCGCAGAAAAATTGTATAAGCGTAAAGAAGCAGGAGCCATTTGTGTAGATATGGAATGTTCAGCAGTTGCAGCCTTAGCCGCTTTTCGTAATATTCCCATCTGCCACTTCTTTTATGCGGCGGATCATTTGTCCGAGGAAAATTGGGATATGCGTAATCTGTCGAATCATGCAGATTTAGATGAAAAAGACAAAGTAGCTAACTTGGCAATACAAATTGCTCTTGCTTTATAAAGAAGAATGTGATGGAAAAACCAATTATTCAATTTGAAAATTTTAGTTTTCAGTATCAAGTACAGACAGAACCAACATTAAAAAATGTTGATTTGACAATTTATGAGGGGGAAAAAGTCCTGATTGTGGGGCCTTCTGGTTGTGGTAAATCGACGCTTGGCCAGTGCTTGAATGGAATTATCCCCAATATTTATCATGGAGAAATGACAGGAAGTTTATTGATTCAAGGAAAGTCTGTCTTTGATAGGAGCGTCTATGAACTGTCAAATCTCGTGAGTACAGTTTTGCAGGATACAGACGGTCAGTTTATCGGGTTGAGCGTTGCAGAAGATTTAGCATTTGCTTTGGAAAACGACATGGTGGATTTGCCAACGATGAGAGATAGGGTACATTTGTGGGCTGAGAAATTGGAGCTACTGTCGCTCTTACATCAGCGTCCTCAAGATTTGTCTGGTGGGCAGAAACAGCGGGTCAGTTTAGCCGGGGTGTTGATTGATGAAAGTCCGATTTTATTGTTCGATGAGCCTTTGGCAAACCTAGATCCTAAATCAGGGCAGGATACAATTGAGCTGATTGACCAAATTCATGCGGAAGCAGGAACGACGACGATTATCATTGAACATCGTTTGGAAGATGTGCTTTATCGAGCGATTGATCGAATTGTGCTCATCAATGATGGCCGAATTTTGTTTAATGGTAGTCCAGATGATTTGTTGCATACGGATTTACTAGCTGCCAATGGTATTCGTGAACCTCTTTATCTTACAACGCTGCGCCAGCTTGGCTTTCATGTGAAAGATGCTACACAGTTGGCAACTTTAGATCAGATAGACGTATCTTCTATTCAGTTTTTGGGAGAGTTGGTTCCTATTCAAAAACCACAGGTGCAAGATTACTTGCTAGAATTGAAAAACGTTCAATTTGCTTATGGGGAGAAAAAAGTTTTAAAGGATATTCATCTAGCAATCTCTAGAGGGGAAAAGATTGCGATCGTTGGAAAAAATGGTGCAGGAAAATCCACGTTAGCAAAAGCGCTTTGTCAATTCATTGAAACGGAAGGAAGCTATACTTGGCAGGGGCAAAACATCAAAAATGACTCTATCAAGGAGCGTGCCGAACGAATTGGTTATGTGTTACAAAATCCAAATCAGATGATTTCAACAACCATGATTTTTGATGAAGTTGCCTTGGGATTGAAGCTGCGTGGCGTTGCAGAAGAAGAAATAAAAAAGCGAGTCTTAACTGTACTAAAAACTTGTGGTCTATATGAATTTCGACATTGGCCTATTTCTGCTTTGTCCTTTGGCCAAAAAAAGCGTGTGACCATTGCTTCCATTTTAGTGTTAAATCCAGAGATTATTCTTTTAGATGAGCCAACAGCTGGGCAAGACCAACATAATTATACAGAAATCATGAATTTTTTGGACGAGTTGAATCAAAAAGGCCACACTATTGTGATGATTACACACGATATGCAATTAATGCTGGATTATTCTGAACGTGCGATTGTTATGCTGGATGGACATATCTTAGCAGATAAAGCCCCTGCAGAAGTTCTGACAGATAAGAAGTTGATTCAGGCGGCAAATCTGAAAGAAACATCAATTTTTTCTTTGGCTGAAAAACTAGAAGTAGATCCGCTAGCTTTGACTGAATTTTACATGCGAGAAAGGGAAAAAAGTCATGCTTAATCAACAAAAACTAATCGGTTACCATGCGGGTACGACCTTTCTTCATCGCTTATCGGGTGCTAGTAAATTGTTGTTTTTCATTTTAGTATCAACTGCAGCAATGATTAGCTATGATACACGTTTATTATTGGTAATTGCGGTTGGATCGCTCTTTTTATTCAAAGTGTCTCATATTCATTTTAAGGATGTATCATTTATTTTGATCTTTGCTGGTCTTTTTGCTGCTTTGAATCTCATCATGGTCTACCTGTTTGCACCTCAGTATGGAGTAGAGATTTATGGAGAACAGACAGTTTGGCTAAGTGGACTAGGTAGTTACACTGTAACTGCTCAGGAAATATTTTATCTATTTAATTTATTTTTGAAATATCTCTGCACTATTCCTTTGGCGGTTATTTTTCTGATGACAACTCACCCAAGTCAGTTTGCCTCTAGCATGAATCAAATCGGAATACCCTATAAAATAGCTTATTCAGTCAGCTTAACGCTGCGATATATTCCGGATTTGCAAGAGGAGTTTTACTTGATTAGAATGTCCCAAGAAGCGCGTGGATTAGAATTGTCAAAAAAAGCAAAGTTCAGTCAGCGAATCAAAGGCAATTTGCAAATTATTGTTCCCTTGATTTTTAGTTCGCTGGAACGGATTGATACGATTGCAACAGCTATGGAATTGCGGCGTTTTGGCAAAAATAAAAAACGGACATGGTACACTTATCAGGCTTTTCAGAGGTTGGATATTGAAGTAATTGTACTGGCTGGTTTATTTTTATTATTCAGTCTATTACTCTTTGTCGTGAATCACGGTCGATTTTACAATCCTTGGTTATAAATGAGAATGAAAATACATATAGGAGGAAGAAAATGATTGCATTGGTAACAGGAGCTTCGGCTGGTTTTGGACAAGCTATTTGTCGCCGTTTGGTGGCAGAAGGCCATCAAGTGATTGGTGCAGCAAGAAGATCAGAAAAATTAGCACAACTTCAGCAGGAATTGGGCTTTGCAAACTTTTATCCACTTCAAATGGATGTATCGGATGTGAAAAGTGTAGATCAGGCTTTAGAAAATTTGCCAGAGGCTTGGCAAAAGATTGATATTTTGGTCAACAATGCAGGTTTGGCATTGGGTTTAGATAAGGCTTATGAAGCAGATATGCAAGATTGGCTGACAATGATTCAGACTAATGTTGTTGGTTTGGTTTATCTAACACGCCAGATTATACCACAAATGGTAGAGCGGGATAGTGGGCTTATTATCAACCTTGGTTCAACTGCTGGGACAGTCCCTTATCCGGGAGCTAATGTGTATGGAGCTAGTAAAGCATTCGTAAAACAGTTTTCTCTGAATTTACGTGCTGATTTGGCTGGACATCATATTCGTGTGACCAATATTGAACCCGGTCTTTGTGAAGGCACAGAATTTTCAACTGTTCGGTTTAAGGGAGATAAGCAACGATCTGAAAAATTGTATGAAGGAGCTCATGCTATTCAGCCGGTAGATATTGCCGATACTGTTGCTTGGATTGTTGGGCAGCCTCCTCATGTCAATATTAACCGAATTGAGCTCATGCCTGTTTCACAAACATTTGGTCCACAACCCGTTTTTCGAGAAGAATAGATAGATGGGGAATAAATGATGGAAATAAATCTTTTATTCTCAATTGATGATCACTATATAGAGCCGTTTAAAACGACCTTGTATTCAGTGTATCAGAATACACCGTCAGCTTTGCTGCATGTGTTTGTCTTGCAGAAACAATTGTTAAAAAAGCATGCAGAGATTAAGAGCTTTTGTGAGGCATTAGGAATCGTTTATGATCCAGTTGTGATTGGTGAAAGAGCTTTTGAAGATGCCCCAATCGCTGATCGGTATCCAGAGACAATTTACTATCGTTTGTTGGCTCATGAATATCTCCCTAAGGATTTAGACAAAATTCTATATTTGGACGCCGATACTTTATGTTTGAATGATATTTGTCCACTTTATGAAATAGAGTTAGGCGCTTCTTTATATGTTGCAGCTAGTCATGGTTCAGATACTAACATGACAGATTTAGTCAATAAGCTACGCTTACAAAATTTTGAGGCAGAAAGTTACTATAATTCAGGAGTTTTACTCATGAATTTGACAGCAATTCGACAAAAAGTGAAGCGTGACGCTATTTTAGATTATATTGCTCAAAATCGTTTTAAACTTTTTTTACCAGACCAAGATGTACTAAATGCTTTGTACGGGCATTTGACACTCCAGATTCCAGATGAATTATATAATTACGATGTACGCTATAATGTTCTTTATTACGCTAGAAGTAAGGGAGAGTGGGATTTAGACTGGGTCATAAAACATACTGTCTTTCTTCACTTTTGTGGCCGAGATAAGCCTTGGCGGAAAGACTACCATGGTCGCTATACCGCACTTTATAAGCATGTCCAGCATTGTTGTAGAAAAGTGGACTAAATTGGAGATAATAAAGAAACCAAGCAGCTTTAAACTGCTTGGTGTTTCGTTTTATAAGGGCCGTTTATTAGGAATTCCTGCTTTGCGAGGGTATTTATTGGGAGTTTCTTTTTTCTTATCAACAATAGTGATATAGCGTGGGTCGCCATTTGGAAGTTGATAGCTACTATTTTCTTTGACTTTGCTAAATAGAAGTTTGAGAGCATCGTTAGCCTCCGTTAATTCCTCAGGGGCATTAGTAGCTTTGAGTGCTAAAAGACGTCCACCAACTTTAAGAAAAGGAATGGTCAGTTCGGCTAAGATTTGCATACGGGCGACGGCGCGCGCAGTTACAATATCAAATTGGGCGCGGAAGTCTTTATCTTGAGCAAAATCTTCTGCCCGACCATGATAGAAATGAACTTTTTCCAAATCTAATTCGTCAGCCAAATGATTTAAAAATAGAATGCGCTTGTTTAGAGAATCAATAACCGTCACATCTAACGCTGGATAGAGGATTTTCATAGGGAGGCTAGGAAAACCTGCCCCAGCTCCAATATCCAATAGTTTGATATTTTGGTTTTTAATCCGTCCCTGCAAAATTGGTGCAATGGAGTCATAGAAATGCTTGAGATACACTTCTTTTTTTTCAGTGATAGCTGTCAGATTGATTTTTTTATTCCATTCAACGAGCAGTTCAAAATAGCGTTCAAACTGCATCTGTTGTCGGTCCGTGAGTTCAATCTGTTGCTGTTTTAAAAGTTGATAAAATTCTTCGGGTGTCATCATTTGTCCTTACTTGTATCTTCTTGCCTCTATTATACCAAATAATCAGAAGAGAATCTTTAAAATTTCTCTTTTGAAGAAGTCAAAATGTTTATTATTTTCATTTTTCTGGTATAATATCTATAATAAATTAAAAGGAGAATGACTATGTGGATAATTATTTTAGCTATTGTAGTGGTACTAGTGCTGTTTGTAATTGCTAGTTACAATGGTCTTGTCAAAAGTCGTATGCAAACCAAAGAAGCATGGAGTCAGATTGATGTTCAATTGAAACGTCGAAATGACTTGCTACCAAACTTGATTGAAACGGTCAAAGGGTATGCCAAATATGAAGCATCAACGTTTGAAAAAGTAACAGAACTGCGTCGGCAGGTAGCTGCTGCAACAACTCCAGCAGAAGCTATGAAAGCAAGTGATGCCTTGACGCGTCAGATTTCAGGAATTTTTGCTGTTGCAGAAAATTACCCAGAATTGCAAGCAAGTACAAATTTTGTAAAATTGCAAGAAGAATTAACTAATACTGAAAATAAAATTTCGTATTCTCGTCAACTTTATAATAGCGTAACAAGCAGTTATAATGTGAAGATAGAAACATTTCCAAGTAATATTATTGCTGGAATGTTCAGTTTTAAGCCAGCAGATTTCTTGGCTGTTCCAGAGGAAGAAAAATCCGTACCAAAAGTTGATTTTAGCGGTTTAGGTGACTAATATGCTCTTTGATCAAATTGCTAGTAATAAAAGACGAACGTGGGTTCTCTTGATTGCATTTTTTGCTCTCTTAGCGATTATTGGTGCTGCAGTTGGCTATTTGTGGTTCGATTCGATTCTTGGCGGAGTGTTGATTGCCTTTATCATTGGAGGGATTTATGCTTTTAGCATGATTTTTCAGTCTACTGAGGTTGTCATGTCCATGAATGGTGCTCGACAAGTCACGGAAGCTGAGGCTCCTGATCTTTATCATGTGGTAGAAGATATGGCGATGGTAGCCCAAGTTCCTATGCCACGAGTGTATATTGTTGAGGACTCATCACCCAATGCTTTTGCAACAGGCTCAAAACCTGAAAATGCGGCAGTAGCAGCGACAACAGGTCTGTTGAATATGATGAATCGTGAAGAATTGGAGGCTGTTATTGGACACGAAGTGAGTCACATTCGGAATTATGATATTCGAATTTCAACGATTGCAGTAGCGCTTGCTAGTGCGGTAACGATGTTATCGAGCTTGGCAGGGCGTATGATGTGGTTTGGTGGGAGTGGTCGCAGACGTGATAGCCGAGATAATGATAATGGTTTGGGCGTTCTAATGTTGATTTTATCGCTCGTTGCGATTATATTAGCTCCTTTAGCAGCAACGTTGGTTCAATTAGCCATTTCTCGTCAGCGTGAATTTTTAGCGGATGCTTCAAGTGTAGAATTAACTCGCAATCCACAAGGGATGATTAATGCTCTCTTGAAATTAGAAAATAGCGATCCTATGCACCATAAAGTTGATGATGCTAGTGCAGCTCTCTATATTAATGATCCGAAAAAAGAAGGTGGCTTGCAAAAATTATTTTACACCCACCCACCGATTTCTGAACGGGTTGATCGTTTAAGAAAAATGTAAAAAGATTGAGATAGATTCCTATGATTGTGTTGCAATCATGACTGTCTATCCCGATCTTTTTTGCTGTTTTACAATATAAGTGAAAGCAATCTAGCTTTATTCCTATCTTTTCTTAATGAGAGTAGGAGAGATATGATACCGCATCCTGTAAACACCATCCAGGTGATTTTCATATTCCAAATAGCTAGACTGGTAAAAATCATCGTTCCTAGTGGAATAGAGAACGAAAAGAGCAAATTAAGAAAACTAGAAGTTTGAGCTAAAACATCTGAAGGCAGTTTGCTGAGAAGCAGGCTGTTAATTTTAGGATTGACCTTCCCAGCAATATACATCATAAAGAAAATAACAAGTAATCCTAGAAAAACAGGTAAATGATAGAAATTGATAATCCCTAAAATAGGAATTGTTAGAGAAGCCCAAAGAGCTAATTTATTGATCGATAATTTGCTAAAATAATCATTGGGGGTAAGACTAGCAGAAATAACTCCTAAAATAAACGTCGTTTCAAAGATTAGTAAAGATTGGCTGAAAGAGAGACCAAATAAAGGATGATCCAATAAATACAAATTATAAAGAGCCATAATAGAGCCACCTAGCGCATTAAGGATGAGCACCTGTAATAGTAATTTGAAAAAATTAGTAGAATTATCTTGCTCAAAAATTAATTTAGAACTTTGATACATCTGTTTGAATTGCTGCTTTAGCGGAGTCGTCTTTCCTTGTTCATGTTGAACGATTTCGTGGGTCAAACGGTGACGGACAAAATAGAGTGTTGTAGAAGATAGTAGGAAAGACAGGGCATTGATAAGAGCGACTAGAGTGAAGTTTTGATTGCTAACAGTTAATAGCCAAACACCAAGAGCTTGTCCAGCAAGATTGCATAGATAGGTGAGGAGTTGTGTGAAAGAAAAAGCTTCCATCATATCTACATCAGCAATATTCTTTTTCAAAATAGGCATTTGTAGTCCACTGCGATAGTCGCTGATAGTATCTGAAAGGATATTGATGAGACAAACGGTTGAAAAGGCAATATAGGTACTAGACTTTGTCAAAATAGCTACCGCAGTAAAGACGAAAGCTTGTACATACCCCATATGAATGAGCCAGCGAGCTTTCTGAATCGTTTTATCCGCTTGCATACCGATAAATATCGTAAAAAATGTTGGAACAAGAACGATAAAATTTGCAATTCCTACAGCAAACTTTGGATGTGGCAGACTAGAAGCAAAAACAACAAAAACAATATTATAAATGGAAGAACCTAGAATATTGAACATGCGTGACAAGCTGATAAAAGCGAATACTTTATTTTTGAAGATGAGTTTCATCATAATCTCCTTTTTATTTGTTGCAATGATTATAGCAGGAACGAGCCTGATTTCAAGGCATTTTCTGTAAGTGGTAATAAAGTATAAGTAAGTGAATGGTATAGTAAAGTAACTTGCAAGTGAACTTTATGTCTGTTTTCAAAAATGGTATAATAAAACTAGAAATCTAAATACAAACGAGGAAATCATGTTACATATTCAAGAAATTCATAAAAATCCAGATGGTCTTACTTTTGAGCAAGATTTTGATTTGACACAAGAATTACAAATGCGCAATCCAGAAATTTTGAATGTCGCAGATATTGTTGCAAGTGGAAAGGTGCAGTATGAGGATGGCCTTTACTTTTTAGATTATGATTTGTCTTATACCATTACACTAGCGTCCAGTCGTAGCATGGAACCGGTAGATCAAAAAGAAAACTACTTGGTGAATGAGGTTTTCTCTGATGCACATAGTGGGAAAATGGATCAAGATTTGATAGCTGATGATTTGGTGTTGCCGATTGAAAATGAAGTAATCAATCTAGCCGAAAGTGTGGCAGATAATATTTTATTGCATATTCCACTTAAAGTGTTGACGTCCGAGGAGAAAGCGAGTGACTGCATGCCTTCAGGAAATGATTGGCAGGTCATGACTGAAGAAGAGTATCAAAAAAGTAAACAAGCGCAAAAAGAGAAGAATAGTCCGTTCGCCAGTTTGCAAGGCTTATTTGATGAAGAGTGAACCCCTCTTTAACATTGGTTTTTAGCAACAAATCCTTTCTTTTCCTGCTTAAAAATGATAAAATAAGACAAACAAAAAAGAGGAGTGCAAAATGACAAAAGCGAATTTTGGTGTTGTTGGTATGGCTGTTATGGGGCGTAACCTCGCCCTTAATATTGAATCTCGTGGCTATACAGTGGCAATTTACAACCGATCAGCGAATAAAACAGAGGATGTGATTGCATCTCATCCTGAAAAAAACTTTGTTCCAAGTTACGATGTGGAAAGTTTTGTGAATTCTATTGAAAAACCACGTCGGATCATGCTCATGGTTAAAGCTGGGCCAGGGACAGACGCAACGATTCAGGCATTGTTACCGTTTCTTGATAAGGGAGATATCTTGATTGACGGTGGAAATACGTTCTATAAAGATACTATTCGTCGTTCAGAAGAATTGGCAAATTCTGGAATCAATTTTATCGGGACAGGTGTATCTGGTGGTGAAAAAGGTGCGCTTGAAGGTCCATCTATCATGCCTGGTGGACAAAAAGAAGCCTATGAATTGGTAGCAGATGTATTGGAAGAAATTTCAGCGAAAGCGCCAGAGGATGGGGCACCATGTGTAACTTATATCGGACCAAATGGTGCAGGTCATTATGTAAAAATGGTCCACAATGGGATTGAGTATGGCGATATGCAATTGATTGCAGAAAGTTATGATTTAATGCAGCACTTGCTTGGATTTTCAGCAGCAGAAATGGCTGAAATCTTTACTGAATGGAATAAGGGTGAGTTGGATAGCTATCTGATTGAAATCACTGCTGATATTTTGACACGTAAAGATGATGAAGGACAAGATGGACCAATCGTTGATTACATTTTGGATGCAGCTGGAAATAAAGGAACGGGTAAATGGACGAGCCAATCAGCTCTTGATTTTGGTGTTCCACTTCCACTTATTACGGAGTCTGTTTTTGCACGTTATATTTCTGCTTATAAAGAAGAACGTGTTCAAGCTAGCAAAGTTCTTCCAAAACCTACTGCTATTAAATTTGATGGGGATAAGGCTGAATTAATTGAAAAAATTCGCCAAGCTCTATACTTCTCGAAAATCATGTCTTATGCACAAGGTTTCTCACAATTGCGTGTCGCATCTAAAGAGCAGGCTTGGAATCTTCCATTTGGTGAAATTGCTTCTATTTGGCGTGCTGGATGTATCATCCGTGCTCGTTTCTTGCAAAAAATTACAGATGCATATGGCCGTAATGCAGATCTTGCAAACCTACTTCTTGACGAATACTTTATGGATGTTACTGCAAAATATCAACAAGCTGTTCGCGATGTAGTTGCTTTAGCTGTTCAGGCGGGTGTGCCAGTACCAACTTTCTCTAGTGCGATTGCTTATTTTGATAGCTATCGTGCAGAAAACTTGCCAGCCAATTTGATTCAAGCGCAGCGCGATTACTTTGGCGCACATACGTATGAACGCAAGGATAAAGAAGGCATTTACCACTATTCTTGGTATGATGAAAAATAGGATAAGCTATGGGGAAGCGGATTTTATTAGTTGAGAATGAAAAAAAATTAGCACAATTTATTAGCTTAGAGTTGCAAAATGAAGGTTATCGAGTGGATCTTCTTGAAACGGGAAAAGATGCTTTAGCATCTGCGAGAGCTAATCAATACGATTTATTCCTGTTGAATTTTATGCTTGAAGATATGACAGGAACGGAGTTTGCTGAGCAATTAAGTTTGATAAAGCCTGCTTCAGTCATTATTGTATTGGATAATCGTGATATTATTTTAAAATATACTGAGGAAATCCAACGTTTTGCTGTTAGTTATATGATAGAGCCTTTCATTGTGATGGACTTGGTCGAAAAAATTTCTGCTATTTTTCGTGGGCGTGATTTTATTGATCATCATTGTAGTCAGATGAAAGTTTCAACATCTTATCGGAATCTTCGCATTGACGTGCAAAATCATACTGTATATCGAGGGAATGAAATAATTTCCTTGACTAGAAGAGAGTATGATTTGTTAGCAACGCTGATGGGCAGTCATCAGGCTTTAAGCCGTGAACAGCTGTTAGAGCGCGTTTGGAAATACGAAGGAGCAGTCGAAACAAATGTTGTTGATGTCTATATTCGTTATCTTCGTAGTAAACTTGATATAGCAGGGCAGAAAAGTTACATAAAAACCGTGCGTGGTGTTGGCTATGCTATGCAAGAATAAACGTGAAGTGCAGGAAATATCGTTTTTCTGCACTTTTCTAATGGGGATGTTTTTTAATCTGTTATACTTTGCAAGTAAAAAATAGGGAAAGTTTTTAAAATATTATATAAAAACGCTTTACAAAATAGAAATATATGATATAATTAAAGAGTCAAATAAATGCAAACGTTTGCGGAAAGCGCTTGCGGAAAATTTTATAAGGAGATATGAATGATGAAAGAGACATTCAAAAACATATTCAGTTTCGAATTTTGGCAAAAATTCGGAAAAGCTCTGATGGTCGTTATCGCAGTAATGCCCGCGGCTGGTTTGATGATCAGTATTGGTAAGTCAATTCCAATGATCAATCCAAACGTAGCTGCTCTTGTTACAACAGGCGGTATTCTTGAGCAAATTGGTTGGGGAGTTATCGGAAACCTTCACATTTTGTTTGCATTAGCTATTGGAGGTAGCTGGGCAAAGGAACGTGCTGGTGGTGCATTTGCGGCCGGACTTTCATTTATTTTAATTAACCGTATTACAGGGGTCTTTTTTGGAGTAACTTCAGACCTTCTTACAAAACAAGGAGCTACTGTAAAAACTGTCTTTGGTGGAACCATTAAGGTGGCTGATTATTTTGTAAGTGTACTTGAAGCTCCTGCCCTTAATATGGGGGTGTTTGTTGGTATCATTGCCGGTTTTGTTGGAGCAACTGCTTACAACAAATATTATAATTACCGTAAATTACCAGATGCGCTTTCATTCTTTAATGGTAAACGGTTTGTGCCATTCGTTGTTATTTTGCGTTCTACAATTGTGGCTTTGATTCTTGCAGTATTTTGGCCAGTTGTTCAAACTGGAATCAACAATTTTGGTATTTGGATTGCTAACTCTCAAAAGACAGCTCCAATTCTCGCACCATTCTTGTTTGGTACTTTAGAACGTCTTCTTTTACCATTTGGCCTTCACCATATGTTGACAATTCCAATCAACTATACTCAATTAGGTGGGACATATGAAGTGTTGACAGGGGCTGCTAAAGGAACGACTGTATTTGGTCAAGATCCATTATGGTTGGCTTGGGTAACAGACCTTGTTAATTTAAAAGGTTCACACGCTGACCAATATCAACATCTTCTAAATAGTATTACTCCAGCTCGTTTTAAAGTTGGGCAAATGATTGGTTCATTTGGTATTTTGATGGGGGTTGCCTTTGCAATTTATCGAAATGTAGATGATGATAAGAAACATAAATACAAAGGGATGATGATTGCAACAGGACTTGCAACTTTCTTAACAGGTGTTACAGAACCAATTGAATACATGTTTATGTTTGTTGCAACACCTCTTTATTTGGTGTATGCTGTTGTGCAAGGGTTAGCCTTTGCTATGGCAGATATTGTTCACTTGCGTATGCACTCATTTGGTTCAATCGAATTTCTGACTCGTACTCCACTAGCCATCAATGCTGGTTTGGGTATGGATATTATTAATTTTGTTTGGGTAACAGTGCTCTTTGCAGTTGGAATGTATTTTATTGCCAACTTCATGATTAAGAAATTTAACTACGCAACTCCAGGACGTAACGGAAACTATGAAACAGCTGATGGAGAAGATAGTCCTTCGTCTGCCGCAGCTGGTGGCAAAGTAGCAGAAGCATCTCAAGCTGTGAATATTATCAATCTTCTTGGTGGACGTGCAAACATTGTTGATGTTGACGCATGTATGACACGTCTTCGTGTAACTGTTAAAGATGCAGAAAAAGTTGGTACAGAAGAGCAATGGAAAGCCGAAGGAGCTATGGGCTTGGTGATGAAAGGTCAAGGTGTTCAAGCAATTTATGGACCAAAAGCGGATGTTTTGAAATCTGACATTCAAGACTTACTTGACTCAGGCGAAGTGATTCCCGAAACCCTTCCGAGCCAAATGACAGCTTCACAAGCTGCCGAAGCGAACTACAAAGGTGTGACAGAAGAAGTTGAGACAGTCGCAGACGGTGAAGTGATTGCGATTACAGATGTCAAAGATCCAGTTTTCTCTCAAAAAATGATGGGTGACGGATTTGCTGTTGAACCTGAAAATGGCAAGATTTACTCACCAGTAGCAGGTACGGTTAGCAGCATTTTCCCTACAAAGCACGCTCTCGGTCTCTTGACTGATAATGGTCTTGAAGTGCTTGTTCATATCGGACTTGATACAGTCAGTCTTGAAGGTAAACCATTTGAAGTGCATGTTGCAGAAGGACAAAAAGTTGCAGCAGGTGATCTTCTTGTGACAGCTGATTTAGAAGCTATCAAAGCAGCAGGTCGTGAAACTTCAACAGTTGTTGTCTTCACAAATGCACAAGCGATTAAATCTGTATCAGTTGAAACATTCGGCAAAGTAGCAGCGAAAACAGTTGTTGCTAAAGTAGAATTGTAGATAGAAAAGAGAAATCATGGCAAAATTCCTGACTTTAAATACTCATAGTTGGATGGAAGATGAGCAAGAAAAAAAGTTAGATCAACTAGCTGAGCGGATTCTTCAAGAAAAATATGATGTCATTTGCCTGCAGGAAGTCAATCAAGAAATGGAGTCTGAACAGGTTGTTCAGGCTCCGTTTTATCATGCGGTAGATGACGCCATTGCGATTCATAAGGATCATTTTGTATATTGTCTCGTGGAGAGATTGGTGGAGAAAGGTCTTATTTATCATTGGTCTTGGGCTTATAATCATATTGGATTTGATCGGTTTCATGAGGGAGTTGCTATTTTATCTTTAAATCCATTGAAAGCAAGTGAGTTGTTGGTTTCTGAGACCAACGATCCAACGGATTATCACACTAGAAAAGTACTTTTGGCGGAAATAGAAGTTGCTGGACGGCTTGTAACAGTGGCTTCTTGTCATCTTTCTTGGTGGGACAAAGGCTTCCAAGAAGAATGGGTACAAGTAGAAAAAGAATTGTTGCAGCGCGATATGCCTCTAGTATTGATGGGAGATTTTAACAATCCCGTCGGTTATGAGGGCTATCGGCACATTCTAAAAAGTCCGCTTGCTCTGCAAGACAGTCATGTTGTTGCGGCTACAGTCATTGGTACAGCAACAGTTGAAGGTGACATTGCTGGCTGGACTGGAAATAAGGATGCTCTGAAAATTGATTATATCTTTACAAGTAAAGATTTCAACATTGAAAAATCTGTTGTTGTCTTTGATGGCAAATCAACACCAATGATTAGTGACCATTTTGGATTAGAAGTAGAAGTGACATTTTAACAATCAAAAGCGAGAAGTTTTGAAATGAAATTTCTCGTTTTTTGATTGTCATTTTTTCGGAGTGAATGTTTTCTAAATAGATAGCTGAAATTTCACTATACTATGGGAATACCAATTTACTAGCTTTTGTTATTTCTTAAAACATGGTATAATGAAGTATTAAGAATTCAGGAGGGAAGCAGATGCGTTGTCCTAAGTGTGGTGGTAGTAAATCGAGTGTTATTGACAGTCGGCAGGCTGAAGATGGTAATACAATTCGTCGTCGTCGTGAATGTGAAGAGTGTCAATATCGTTTTACAACTTATGAACGTGTAGAAGAACGGACGCTCGTTGTCGTTAAAAAAGATGGCACGCGGGAACAATTTTCAAGAGATAAGATCTTTAATGGAATCATTCGTTCGGCGCAAAAACGTCCTGTTTCTAGTGATGAGATTGAGGCGATTGTTAGCAGAATTGAACAAAAAGTGCGTAGCAATAATGAAAATGAGATTGCGAGTGAGTTTATCGGAGGTCTGGTAATGAAAGAATTAGCGGAATTAGATGAGATTACCTATGTTCGCTTTGCCAGTGTCTATCGTAGTTTTAAAGATGTGAGCGAGTTGGAAAACCTCTTGAAGCAGATTACAAAAACAGCTAAAAAGAAAAAGGAACAATAAATGAAACCCAATGATCAATTTTCTTTTGTGAAAAATAATCTGATCAGTCAGGACAGTACAAATTTAATTCGTCTGTATTTGCCGATTTTAGGGTTTGATGCGACCTCTATTTATCAATATTTGCTCGCTTTTTGGGATAATGGGAAATCATCTTATACTTTTGGACACATTTTGAATCATCTCAATCTGGGAATGAATGCCTTACAAAAAAGTTTAGAAATTTTGTCTGCTATGCGGTTAATAGAGCTTTATCATGCGGAGAATTATTTTCAAGTTTATTTGCAGCCGACTTTATCTGCTGTTGACTTTTTAGCTAATCCTGTTTATAGACGTCTTTTGGAAAAGAAGATTGGTGAAGCTGCGGTAGAGGCTTTGTTACCTAGTCAACCAAGGGGTGAGAAGCAAGATGTGAAGCTGTCAGAGATTTTTCAAGTAGAAGAAACGAAGGTGGGGACACAAATAAAACAGAATCATTTTGAGTTGGACTATTTTAAACAATTGATGGCACGTGAAAACTTGCGCTTTGATAATGAAAAAGAAGATTTGCTGGTACTCTTTGCCATTGCAGAGAAAAAAAATTGGACCTGGTATGAGACTTATTTGTTAGCTAAAAAAACAGCTGTCGGTCATGTGATTTCAACTAAGCGAATGAAGCAAAAATTACAGCAAAAAGTTTCAAATGAACTGTTTTCAACTCAAGAGCAAACGATTCTTCGAGAGGCTAAGAGTAAAACAGCTCTGCAATTTTTGGCAGAAATCAAGAAAGCTAAGCATGCAACGATTACACGCGGAGAGCGTCAGTGCTTGACAGAAATGGCAAATTTGGGCTTGTTAGATGAAGTGATCAATGTAATTTTATTATTGACTTTTAATAAGGTAAATTCAGCTAACCTTAATGAAAAGTATGCTTTAAAAGTAGCAAATGATTTTTCCTATCAAAAAATCTTCTCAGCTGAAGAGGCTGTGGTGTATATTCGCGAACGTTATCAAACACAGCATAGCAAAAAATCAGCGAAAGATTCTGATCCAAAGAGCAATGTGCCTAGCTGGAGCAATCCTGATTATAAAAACGAAACCAGTGCTGAAAAGCAAGTAGAATTAGAAAAACAAAAACGTAAATTGTTAGCTAAATTAGATCAAGGAGGTGACTAGATGGAACGTGTTGGACAAGCAATGTCACGTAGAAATGGTGCGCAGCAATTTGATTATGATAAATTGGTCGAGCAAATCATGGCTGATCCAGATGTGGCGGCTTTTATCCAGTCAGAAGGGATGACACCAGCTGAAATCAAACGAAGCATTTCTAAGTTTAATCAGTATATTTCTGAGCGAAATCGTTTTTTACTAGGCGATAAGGCTTATATTGCTAAGGGATATAAGCCAATTTTAGTGAAAAATGAGGGATATGCTGACGTTTCTTATGAAGAAACTCCAGAGCTAGTTGAAGCACAGAAGCAAGCAGCTATCAATGCGCGCTTAAACCTGATTAGTCTTCCGGCTAGTCTCAAGGAAGCTAGTTTGGCAAAAGTGGATTTAGACGATGTTGGTCGTTACAAGGCTTTTGAGTTGCTGACGAATTTTGTAGCGGATTATCCAAACTATAAAAAAGCGATTTACCTTTATGGTGATTTTGGCGTGGGTAAAAGTTACATGATGGCTGCCTTGGCACATGATTTGTCGGACAAACGCAGTGTTTCCACGACGTTGCTTCATTATCCTAGTTTTGTGTTGGATGTAAAGAATGCCATTTCTTCCGGTTTGGTGAAGGAAAAGATTGATGAAGTAAAAGTAGCACAAGTCTTGATTTTGGATGATATTGGTGCGGAGCAATCAAGTCCTTGGATGCGAGATGAGATTTTGCAGGTTATTTTGCAGCATCGGATGCAGGAAAATTTGCCAACTTTCTTTACATCAAATTTTAATTTTGCGGATTTGGAACGCCATTTTGCTACATCCAAAAACGGAGATGAAACTTGGCAGGCTCGTCGGGTCATGGAAAGAATAAAATTCTTAGCAGAGGAAGTGCGTCTGGAAGGAGAAAATCGCCGGTGAATGAAATAGTTCATTGTTAGATGAGAAGTTACTTTATGTAGATCAGTTGACTAGTGAATAAATAAGAAAGAGGAAAATATGGCTTTACCAACCATTGCCATTGTCGGTCGTCCCAACGTTGGCAAATCAACACTTTTTAATCGGATTGCCGGGGAACGGATTTCTATTGTTGAGGATGTTGAAGGGGTCACTCGTGACCGTATTTACGCGACGGCTGAATGGCTGAATCGCAAGTTTAGCATGATTGATACAGGTGGTATTAATGATGTGGATGCTCCTTTTATGGAGCAAATCAAGCACCAAGCAGAGATTGCTATGGATGAGGCAGATGTTATCGTTTTTGTTGTGTCTGGAAAAGAAGGTATTACAGATGCGGATGAATACGTGGCTCGTATGCTCTACAAGACCCATAAGCCGATTATTCTAGTGGTCAATAAAGTAGATAACCCAGAGATGCGTAATGAAATTTTTGATTTTTATGCGCTGGGCTTAGGCGATCCATTCCCAGTTTCTTCAGTCCACGGGATTGGTACAGGAGATGTTCTTGATGCCATCGTTGAAAATCTTCCAAATGAAGAAGTGGCAGAAAATCCTGATATGATTAAGTTTAGTCTGATTGGCCGTCCTAATGTCGGCAAGTCTAGCTTGATCAATGCCATCCTGGGTGAGGATAGGGTTATTGCCAGTCCTGTTGCTGGTACTACGCGTGACGCCATTGATACGGTCTTTACGGACAGTGAAGGTCAGGAATTTACCATGATCGACACGGCTGGTATGCGCAAGTCAGGCAAGGTCTATGAAAATACGGAGAAATACTCTGTCATGCGGGCTATGAGGGCCATTGACCGATCTGATGTGGTGCTTATGGTGCTCAATGCTGAAGAGGGCATTCGCGAGTATGACAAGCGAATCGCCGGTTTTGCTCATGAAGCTGGTAAAGGAATCATTATCGTTGTGAACAAGTGGGATACGCTGGAAAAAGATAACAAGACCATGCAAAATTGGGAAGCAGATATTCGCGATCAATTTCAGTATCTTTCTTATGCACCGATTGTCTTTGTATCAGCTCTTACCAAGCAACGTTTGCATAAGCTTCCAGAGATGATTAAAAATATCAGTCAAAGTCAAAATACCCGCATACCGTCTGCAGTGCTCAATGATGTCATTATGGATGCTATCGCAATTAATCCGACGCCAACCGACAAAGGCAAACGGCTGAAAATCTTCTATGCGACACAAGTTGCGACTAAACCACCAACTTTTATCATCTTTGTCAATGAAGAAGAGCTTATGCACTTCTCTTACCTACGTTTCTTGGAAAATCAAATCCGCAAGGCCTTTGTCTTTGAAGGAACCCCGATTCACTTAATTGCAAGGAAGCGGAAGTAGGGCGGAGCCAGCTAAACAAGGACTGGCATAAAAATAATAGGAGAAGCACAAGGTGATTAGTTTAATGTACCTATGTGAGAAAGAAATATGAATTGGATGAATGTTTCTAGGGCAGTGCTCATTGGAATTGCAAGTTTAGATTATACGAATATTTACTACGATGATAGACAGCATAAACCATTTGTTTTTCGTTAATGGTTATCACTTTTTAGTCTGATATTTGTAGGAGTTACGCATCTTTTCTTGACTGCCATAACGTTGGGAACCATTTGACTTATGATAACAAAATTCTCTTTCCCTTTACTGGAGATTTGGCTCTTTTTAGTGTTCCTAGTAACACGCACTAAATGCTATAAAAAGCTCAAAGAAAATATTTTTTAAAAGAAAGCAAGAAAGAGCTTGCTTTTTTCTTTATGCCGAAAATATGATATAATGAATAGATAAAATAAAGGTGGTACTTATGGCAAAATTGATTCCTGGGAAGATTCGGACAGAAGGGACGACTCTTTATGAAGCAGGGAAAATTGAAATTCTTAAAGTGAAAGATCGGATGATTTACAGCCGAGTTGAAAATCACAATCTGCGATATAGCTTGGACGACGAAGCCATTTTTTGTGCCTGTGATTTTTTTCAAAAAAAGAAATATTGTGCTCATCTCGCAGGATTAGAATATTTTCTAAAAAATGACCCCGAAGGAAAAGTTGTTTTGGCCAATCTGGAAGAAGAACAGACAACTTCTGAGGCAACACAAACAAAGGTCTCTTTTGGCAGTCTTTTTTTGGATAAAATTCTTCTAACAGAAGAAATACCTGTTCGATATGAATTATCGGCAGTTGGGCAAGAAGATGATTATACAGGACAATTTCTGTGGACGTTGCGTATCAGTCGTTTACCCGATGAACGCTCTTATGTTGTTCGAGATATTCGTGCTTTTTTAAAAATTGTTGAAAAAGGCGATTATTATCAAATCGGAAAACACTACTATGAAAAAATGCAATTAGCTGCTTTTGACGAAGCCAGCCAAGAGGTGATTCAGTTTTTACGAGGGCTTGTTTCTTATCAGCAAGATCAAGATACTTCTTTTATTTTTCCAAATGCAGCTAGACATCTTTATTTTCCATCTAGTCTGTTTGAGGAAGGCTTGAATCGGCTTATGAATTTGCCGCATTTCCGCTTAGAATACAGTCTTTATGACTATGACGAAGTTTTTTTCCAAGATTTACATGCCGAAGTAGGAATTTATGATTTTACAGTAGAGGAAAATTCAGATTATTTTGAACTCACTATTACAGAGCAAAATTATAAAATTCTATACGGTGGTGACTTTATTTTTTATGGAAATCATTTTTACCAATTAACTGAACAGCAAAAGCGTATGATTCAGGTGATGCGAGAATTGCCTGTGGACACCGATCGTAAAAAACGCCTGCAATTTGATACAAGTGATCAAGCGAAACTGGCTTCAGGATTACTAGAATTTCACAAAATCGGCTCTATTCATGCACCAGAAAGTTTGGTGATTCATACTTTCACCCCGTTATTTAATTTTGAGTTGTTAGAGTCTAAAAAAATCAGTCTCAAAATTCAGTTTGATTATGGAACTCGTATAGTCGCCAGTCGTTTGGAGTTAGAGAAATTACCATTTGCTAGTGATTTTCAGTTAGAGCAGAAAGTTTTTCAACAAGCTCTGTCTGCTGGTTTTGAAGCAAATTTTGTAAGCAAGCGTCCTCCGCTGCAGCCACAAGAGCTTTATTCATTCTTCACATCAACTCTTCCTCGTTTCAAACGATTGGGAAAGGTAATTGTATCAGAAAATTTGGCAGCTTTATACCAAGTTGAAAGACCGACAATTTCGATTCAGACAAATGGCGGTTTGCTAGATATCGGTTTTGACTTTACCAGTATTGACCAGGCGGAAGTGGATGATGCTTTAGCAGCTCTTTTTTCGACTAATGATTATTTCATCAATAAATCTGGCAAGGTGCTCGTTTTTGATGAGGAAACAAAAAGAGTCAGCAAAACCTTACAGGATTTACGAGCTAAAAAAGGAAAAAATGGTATTTTCCAGACGCAGCGGATTGCTGCCTATCAGCTATCTGAATTGTTTAAAAACCAAGAAAAAGTGAACTTTTCAGAAGAGTTTCGCCATTTAGCTTTTGATTTGACGCATCCGGAGGAATTTACACTGCCGCCATTAAAAGTGGAGGCAACTTTGCGTGATTACCAAGAAACTGGTGTCAAGTGGATAAGCATGCTTGACCGTTACGGGTTTGGTGGTATTTTAGCAGATGATATGGGGCTTGGGAAAACACTCCAAACGATAGCCTTTTTAAGTAGTAGGCTAAAAAAGGAAACGAACGTCTTAATTTTGGCGCCATCTAGTTTGATTTACAATTGGCTGGATGAGTTTGCAAAGTTTGCACCAGATATTGATGCGGCAGTCATCTATGGCTTAAAATCAATAAGAGATAACTTAATTGCAGAACGCCATCAGGTGATGATTACAAGTTATGCCTCTTTCCGTCAAGATGTTGAAGAATATAGTCAATTGAACTTTGATTATCTCTTTTTAGATGAAGCACAGGTCATGAAAAATGCGCAAACCAAGATTGCTCATCATTTACGAAATTTTGAGGTCAAAAATACTTTTGCTCTTTCTGGAACACCGATTGAAAATAACCTCAGCGAATTATGGTCTATTTTTCAAATTGTTTTGCCAGGATTATTACCTAGCAAAAAGAACTTTTTGAAACTGCCTGCAGAAACTGTCGCTCGTTTTATCAAACCATTTGTCATGCGGCGGAAGAAAGAAGATGTCTTGCAAGAATTGCCAGAACTCATCGAAGTTTCTTATCGCAATGAGCTTGCAGATAGTCAAAAGGCTATCTACCTAGCGCAACTAAAACAAATGCAGGAGCGTGTGCTTACTTCTACAGATGAAGAACTTAATCGCAGCAAAATGGAAATCTTATCTGGCTTGATGCGATTACGTCAAATCTGCGATACTCCTGCGCTCTTTATGGAGGACTATCATGGAGAGAGTGGCAAACTAGAAAGCCTGCTAGAACTATTAGAGCAGATTCAGACAGGAAGCCACCGTGTGTTAATCTTTTCTCAATTCCGAGGAATGCTAGACATTATCGAAAAAGAATTGAAAAAGATGAAAATGGAGACATTTAAAATTACAGGTTCTACACCAGCAAAAGAGCGGCAAGAAATGACAAATGCTTTTAATAATGGGGAAGGAGACGCCTTTTTAATCTCTTTAAAAGCTGGTGGTGTTGGCTTGAATCTAACTGGTGCTGATACTGTTATCTTAGTAGACCTTTGGTGGAACCCAGCAGTAGAGTCTCAGGCAATTGGTCGAGCTCACCGTATGGGTCAAGAAAGAAATGTAGAAGTGTATCGATTGATTACGCGAGGAACGATTGAAGAAAAAATTCAAGAGTTGCAGGAAAGCAAGCGTCATCTCGTATCAACTATCCTAGATGGAACAGAATCCCGTAGCAGCCTAACCGTTGCTGAAATACGAGAAATTCTAGGAATTTCTACAGAAACACTTGAAAAATAGCACCAATAGGTTATAATGAAGTGTTGAAAGGAAATGTGCTCATGAAAGAAAAAACTTTTCCGTTGATTTCTGATGATGAAATCATGTTATCAGAAATGCCGCGTATGAACCTTTACGATGAAAGTGATCTTATCAGCAATATTAATGGTGACTATGTTGATAAAAATTATTTAGAATGGGAACCAATTGTAAAGAAAATTGCAGATAGTCAGGTAAAAGAAGGAAAAGCTTACCAAGCAACTTCAGCTATTCCGTCTGCTGAAGTCGCCAAACCTGCCCCAAAAAGCTATGCAGAATTGGCTAGAGAAGAAGCCAGAGCGGATTTAAAAAAGAAACGCTCAGCAGCTTATTTGACTTCAGACTTTATAACTAAAAAACGCTCCCATCCTGCTGTTAATACTGCTAATACAGCTATTTCACATCAACCAACAGCATTTTTCCAAAAGGAAAATGGTAGTGGGTTATCAAAATATAGTCGAAATTTAAAGCAGGATCATTATATTTTAGCAGATATCAAAGTAAATACCTCTTTGCCGAAGGAATCACCCAAAAAATCTAAAAATAATTATGACTTTTTAAAAACAAGTCAAATTTATAACAAAAAAGAATTGCAAAATCAAAGAGAGCGTCGGATAGCGCAAGAGCTAAATTTAACACGGTTGGAAGAAAAATAATCGAATGTTGACAAAAAGTAAAGACGTTTTGGTGTGAACGCGATTTCACCTATTTAATGTTCTTTGTATTTAAGGAGAAATTATGACAAAAACCTATCATTTTATCGGGATTAAGGGCTCTGGAATGAGTGCCTTAGCATTGATGCTGCATCAAATGGGACATCAAGTTCAAGGAAGCGATGTTGAAAAATACTATTTCACTCAACGTGGCTTAGAACAAGCAGGAATTAAAATCTTGCCTTTTGACGAAAAAAATCTTCAAGCAGATGTAGAAGTTATTGCAGGAAATGCTTTCCGTCCGGATAATAATCTTGAAATTGCCTACGCCGATGCAAATGGCATTTCTTATAAGCGTTACCATGAATTTCTTGGAATCTTTATGCGTAATTTTGTCAGCATGGGGGTGGCGGGTGCACATGGAAAGACATCAACGACTGGCATGTTAGCACACGTTTTGTCAAATATTACAGATACTAGTTATCTCATCGGTGACGGTACGGGACGTGGCTCTGCAAATGCGAAATATTTTGCGTTTGAAGCAGATGAATATGAGCGTCACTTTATGCCTTATCATCCTGAATATTCGATTATTACGAATATTGACTTTGACCACCCAGATTATTTTACCAGCTTAGAAGATGTTTTCAATGCATTTAATGATTATGCTAAACAAGTTAGCAAAGGGGTGTTTGTTTACGGTGAAGACAAGGAGTTGCGTCGGATTACAGCCAATGCTCCTATTTATTATTATGGTTTTAAGGAAGGAAATGACTTTGTCGCTCATGATCTGCTTCGTTCTACGACGGGTTCCAGCTTTAAAGTTTCTTTCCGCGGAAAAGAATTAGGAGAATTCAAGATTCCTAGCTTTGGTCGCCACAATATTATGAATGCAACAGCTGTTATTGGTTTATTGTATACAGCTGGATTTGATTTGACTTTGGTTCGAGAGCATTTGGCTACTTTTGGTGGTGTGAAACGTCGCTTCACTGAAAAAATGGTGAATGGAACGACAATTATTGATGACTTTGCTCATCACCCTACTGAAATCATTGCAACTTTAGATGCAGCTCGCCAGAAATATCCAAGCAAAGAAATCGTTGCAATTTTCCAACCCCATACCTTTACTAGGACTATTGCACTTTTGGACGAATTTGCAGAAGCTTTGAATCAAGCAGATGCAGTGTATTTAGCACAGATTTATGGTTCTGCACGTGAAGTGGATCATGGAGATGTCAAAGTAGAAGATTTGGCAGCGAAGATCGTGAAAAAAGCAGACATCATTACCGTTGACAATGTTTCTCCCTTACTAGAACATCCAAATGCAGTTTACGTTTTCATGGGGGCTGGTGATATTCAAACCTATGAATATTCTTTTGAACGCTTATTATCCAATTTGACAAGCAATGTCCAGTAATCTAACTCCTCAAGTCACTCTTCGAGAAGCTATTTTGGAAGATTTGGAAACAATCAAGGCTATCGAACAGGTGAATTTTTCCACAACAGCAGTTGGTGCAGAAACTATTCAAAAATGGATTGCACATGTTCCAAATACATGCTTAATAGCAGAATTAAATGAAAAAATAGCTGGCTATATTGTCGGGTCAGCCGTTTTTTCACGTCATTTAACAGATGAGTTGTTTGAAAAAGTGGCAGAAAATCCAGATTCGGGTGGTTTCATTGCTATTCAAAGTTTGTCTGTTCATCCGGATTTTAAAGGACAGGGAATTGGAACTCTGCTACTTGCAGCTTTAAAAGAAAAAGCAGTCGTTCAAAATCGACAAGGGATCAATCTAACTTGTCATGATTATTTGATTTCCTATTATGAAATGAATAATTTTAAGAATGAAGGAATTTCAGATTCCGTTCATGCTGGAGTCGTTTGGTATGATATGATTTGGGATAATCCGTATTTTAAGGAGTAAAAATGAAGATTAGACAAGCAAATTTAGCAGATTTGGATGCTATTACGGCTATTGAGTTGGAGAATTTTGGACCAGAGGAAGCCTTAAGTCGAGAGATTTTAGAAATTCATATTCAAAAATTAACAACAAGTTTCTTAGTCGCTGAACGAGGCGGTCAGATGTTAGGCTACCTAGAGGGACCTGTTCGTCCAGAACGCCATCTAGTAGATCAATCCTTTACTTCAGAAGTAAAAGATTATAGTCATTTACCGAATCATTATATTTCGTTGACCAGTTTATCGATTTCTAAAAATGCGCAAAATATGGGACTAGGTCGTAGCTTGTTGGATGCAATGAAAGAGATTGCTATTCGAGACCAGCGCTTGGGAATCAACTTAACTTGTCATGATTATTTAGTCGGATATTATGAAAAGCATGGTTTTATCAATGAGGGCCTGTCTCAATCTACCTATGCAGGTGAACTTTGGTATGATATGGTTTGGGAAACGCCTAGTAATTGAGAGACGTATTGATTATTTCGTAGAAAGCCTGAAAGAAAGGCTTTCTCTTATTGCTTTTCTTTTCCTTTTAAGATATAATAGTAGGGATATTGAACAAGGAGGTCAACTATTTGGCTGAAGATTCACAAGAAAAAGAAGGGTTGAGTTTTAAAGAGCAAATTCTGCGAGACTTAGCTAGAGCAAAGGGGACTGAACAACCTACCCCTGTAGAAAAATCTAATGATTTACACGAAAAGTTGGGGCTAGGCCAATCGACACTTCCTTCTATTCAGGAAGAAGAGGAAACACTTGCTTCTGAAATGGATATACCACAGGTGCAAAAAGAAGAAACTAACGAGCCAGAGCCAGCTCCATTAGAAAGTCTTCTTCCAACCATTGAGCAAATAGAAGCCGAAGCGGCAGCTAGGGAAGAGAAAGAGTTTAATACTCATACAACGAAAGTCCCTGTTTCTTACCCAATCAATAAAGCGGTCGAAGAAATCAAGGTTCCAGAAGAATTGGTTCAGCCTGCAGTTTACGGAACAGAGAAAGAAACAAAGCAACTTTCTCGTTCAAATCGGACTTCTCAGATAGTCACTACTAAGAAGCGTCAAAACAAAATCGCAGGAAAAATTGTTAAAACTGTTTTGATATTACTGCTTTTAGGAATTGGAATAACTGGTTTCTTTGCTTATCGTTATGTTGCGTCGGCACTACAACCAGTTGATGCGAAAAATACCAAGTATGTGACGGTTAAGATTCCGACTGGATCAAGTACCAAAGAAATTGGAACGGTCTTGGAAAAAGCTGGTTTGATCAAAAATGCTCAGATTTTTAGCTATTATGCCAAATTTAACAATTATGCAGATTTCCAATCAGGTTATTACAATCTACAAAAGAGTATGAATTTGGATGCAATTGCTAAAAAACTACAGCAAGGTGGAACGGATACTCCGCAAGATCCATCAATGGAAAAATTGACGATTCCAGAGGGATATACGATTGAACAAATTGCAAAAATGATTGCGAAGCTGAAGAAAAATAAATTATCTTCAGAAGCTTTCTTAAAGAAAATACAAGATGATAATTTTATCACTCAGGAAGCTGCGAAATATCCGAAATTATTGGAAAGCCTAGCTAAAAAAGAGAGTGGTGTGAAGTATCGCTTAGAGGGCTATCTTTTCCCTGCCACTTACAATGTGACAGATAGTACAACAGCTGAAACTCTCATTGATCAAATGTTAGCTGCAATGGATAAGACTATGTCGCGATATTATGATGTTTTAGCAACGAAGAACTTGACGGTGCACGATGTTTTAACAATTGCATCCTTGGTTGAAAAAGAAGGTTCAACGGATCAAGATCGGAAAAATATTGCAAGTGTTTTTTACAACCGTTTGAATCAAAATATGCCTTTACAAAGCAATATTGCAATTCTGTATGCTCAAGGAAAACTTGGACAAAAAACGACCTTATCGGAAGATGCTGCAATTGATACGAATATTGATTCGCCTTACAACATCTATAAAAACACTGGTTTAATGCCTGGCCCTGTAGATAATCCGAGTCTCTCTGCTATTGAAGCGACGGTTAACCCAGTTAAAACTGATTATCTATACTTCGTAGCTAATACAGAAACAGGAAAAGTTTATTTCGCAACTACCTATGCAGAACATGAGAAAAATGTTCAGGAGCATGTCAATAGTAAATTGACAAAGCCAAGTAGTTCGAATTAAAAGGAGTAGGGCAAAATCGGTACTTCGTAGAACTTGATTTGATTTTCCTTTAGCGCAATGAAAATTAGGTCTGAAATAGAGTGCAATAAGCATATTTTAGACTGGATGGAGATTGTGCCTTGCAAAGGAATCACACACGATATTAGAAAGTTGGGACATTATTGTCCCAATCTCTTTGTTTAAAAAATAGAAAGAAGAAAATAATGGCAGAAAAAACTTATCCTATGACCCTTGAAGAAAAGGAAAAACTTGAAAAAGAATTAGAAGAACTTAAATTGGTTCGCCGTCCTGAAGTAGTAGAGCGTATTAAAATTGCTCGTTCTTATGGAGATTTATCAGAAAATAGTGAGTATGAAGCAGCCAAAGATGAGCAAGCTTTTGTTGAAGGACAAATATCTAGTCTAGAAACCAAGATTCGTTACGCTGAAATTGTAGACAGCGATGCAGTAGCTCATGATGAAGTCGCTATTGGTAAGACCGTTACGATTCAAGAAGTTGGTGAAACAGACGAAGAAGTCTATATGATTGTTGGCGCAGCTGGAGCAGATGCTTTTGCTGGAAAAGTCTCTAATGAAAGTCCTATTGGACAAGCTCTAATTGGCAAGAAAACAGGTGACACAGCTACAGTTGAAACACCTATTGGTAGTTATGATGTAAAAATCCTAAAAGTCGAAAAAACAGCATAATTAAAAAAAGGAAACGCGCCCCATGGTATCATCACAATCACGGGGCGCGTCTCAGTAAAACATAGAGGAGGGAAACATGTCCCATCAGTCCCAAGTGATTTTAACCAACATGTGTCTAATTGAAGATGATCAGAATCGTATTGTTATGCAGATTCGGGACCCAAAACGGTATTCTTGGTCAGGAGCAGCTCTACCTGGCGGACATATAGAAGAAAAAGAAAGTCTCCACCAAGCAGTTGTGCGTGAAGTATATGAGGAAACGGGATTAACAATCCATCGTCCTAGACTGGTTGGTATGAAACATTGGTATACGGCGGAAGGTATTCGTTATCTGGTCTTTCTTTATCGTACAAATGAATTTTCTGGTCATATTCGTTCGTCAGAAGAAGGTGAAGTTATGTGGGTGGCACGTGAAGACCTAGATACTATGGAGTTGGCTTATGATTTAAAAAATCTACTACGTATTTTTGATGATAAATCGTTGTCAGAATTATTTTATAGTGAGCGCTTAGAAAATGATTTTGTTCGTGAATTTTGGTAAGTTTATTTTTAAATGAGAATATTCTGTCATTCAAGTTGGTGTTTGAAAAGATGGAGTGTTGTTTCATAGTAGGATGATTTTCTGATTGAACGGCAAGCAAAAAGCTGGAATGATTATCCCAGCTTTTTTTGTTTATCTTGAACGTTGTTTTCCAGCATTACGATTTTTCTTTTTATTTTGTTTTCTATTTTCGATAACGGCCTGTGCTTGAGGGGTTACATCCTTTTTATAAGTAGAATTTTTAATGTCTTTAGGTGGGTTATTTTTGTATTCTTCAGCTACGCGTTTTCTGAGCTGAGGACGGATGTAATGATTGATAATCAATTGTTGAATGATCATAATGAAACCGCCGATTACCCAGTAAAGTGTTACACCTGCTGGAGCTGTGAAAGAAAAGATAACAATCATGAGCGGGCTCATGTACATCATTTTTTTCATTTGTTCTTTTTGAACTTCATCAACACCGACAAGAGTTAAAGCAGACTGGATGAAATACAAAACACCGACGATAGCAGTAAGGAGAATGCTGGCTTTTCCAAGTGGAATACCTAAAAATACGCTGTGTGCAATTCCTTCAGTGTATTGAGCTGAAAAGTACAAAGCCGAGAAGAAAGGCAATTGAATCAATAATGGTAAGCAGCCAATTCCGCCAAACATGCTGACACCATTTTCTTTTTGAGCAGCCATGAGTGCTTGCTGAGCAGCAAGTTTTTCTTCTTGTGTTTCAGCATTTTTCATACGTTCTTGGATAGGCTCAAAAATAGGCTTCAAGTAGTTCATCTTTTCAGATTGATAAGTTGCTTTCCATGATTGATAAAGTCCTAGTGGCAAAATGATCAGCCGCACAATCAGGGTAACAATGATAATAGCAACACCAAAACCTAGCCCCATGTTATTAGCAAAATACTGAATGGCAAGGCTCATTGGTCTTCCAATGATATCCCAGACAAACCCAGCAGGCTTACCATCTTTTACTTGCACACATCCTGAGAGCAGCAGAAGCATAGATAACCCTAATCCTGAGAATAAAATACGATTTAATTTTTTCACGTGTTTGTTTCCTTTTTCTAAAAAATAATACCTTTCTATTCTACTGTTTTTTTCCCAAATATACAATAGTTCTTAGGACTTAATTTGCAATTTTAAAATCTGAATAGGATTCAAAATTCGTCATTGTAACATCTAAATAGCTGACTTTTGAAAATGGCGTTGGTCCTTTGCGGATTTCTTGGATAAATTTTGCCATAAGGGCAGAGTTTTCTGCTTGCGCCAAAATCTCTACGGTACCATCTTCATTATTCCAGACACGCCCTGTAATGCCACCAATTTCTGTAGCAAGCCTATAGACTCCCCAACGGAATCCGACCCCTTGTACGCGGCCTTGCGCAATCATTCTTACTTTTTGCATGCGAGCCTCCTTTTTGTGATATAATATACCTATGAATATTATAACCTCAAAAGCTAATAATGTGGTAAAAAATACTAAAAAATTACTTCAAAAAAAGTATCGGAAGAACTCATACTTAATTGAGGGTTGGCATTTATTTGAAGAAGCAGTAAATGCACAAGCTGAGATTCGACATATCTTTGTTTTAGAAAATTTTTTTGATAAAGTGAAAGATTTTTCTCAAGTTCATGTGGTAACCTCAGAAATTTTGACTGATTTGGCTGATTCGAAAACGCCGCAGGGCATTGTGGCAGAGATTGCTTTTGAAAAACAATCTGCTCCTTCATTTCTCAAAGGGAAATATCTCTTTTTGGAAGATGTGCAGGATCCCGGAAATGTAGGAACGATTATCCGAACGGCTGATGCAGCTGGTTATGATGGAGTGTTTATTTCGCAGCATTCGGCAGATATTTACAATCTTAAAACCCTACGTTCCATGCAAGGCAGTCATTTTCATTTGCCTATTTATCAAATGAAAACATCAGATTTTCTTGAACTTGCCAAACAAATACAATTGCCGGTCTTGGCAACGACACTTTCAAGAGATTCTATTGATTATCGAGAATTAGCACCAATGACAGATTTTGTTCTTGTATTGGGAAATGAAGGGCAAGGAATCAGCCAGCAGATGATGGATAAGGCAGATCAACTGGTTCATATTTCGATGAAAGGACGAGCTGAGAGTTTAAATGTAGCCGTTGCAGCAGGAATTCTCATCTTTTCTTTAAGTTAAAATTTAGAAATATATTTATAATTTGAAGCACATGGAGGTGGTTCTATGCTTTATAAAGAAGATAAAGAGTATATGGAGCATGTTGGACAATTGATTGCTCAACCACGCGTCCAGAAATTAAAAACTATAACACATCATATTTATTCCAACCGTTTGGAACATTCGATTCATGTTAGTTATACGAGTTATAAAATTGCTAAGAAATTAGGTTGGGATGCAAAAAGTACCGCGCGTGGAGGTCTTTTGCACGATATGTTTTATTATGATTGGCGTGAAACAAAATTCAATAAGAGCCATGCTTGGGTACACCCTCGGTTAGCAGTGAGGAATGCACGGAAAGTAACCAAACTAAATAAAGTCGAAGAAGATATCATTCTCAAACATATGTGGGGTGCAACAGTAGCGCCACCGCGGTATAAAGAGGGCTATATTGTCACCATGGTGGATAAATACTGGGCAATCAAGGAAGTAATAGCACCAGTTCGGAAAAAGATTGCTAAAAGAAGACTTTTCCACAGAAAAATGTTAAAATCATAACATATAACAATAAAGGAGAGAGCTTATGAACAATACAATTATTCAAGAAAATAGTGGTATCAATAGTTTTTATGCAAAAGTATACTCTTTAGTTGGAATGGGGATTGGTATTTCTGCTCTTGTATCAGCACTAATGCTGACCATCTTTCAAGATGTGATTTTGTCTGTCATGACAGGAAATACTTGGATTTTTTACTTAGCAATTTTTGCTGAGCTGATCCTTGTCTGGGTAGCTTCGGGCATGTCTGCTAAAAACAATCCAGCTGCATTGCCAACTTTTCTAGTTTATTCGGCTTTAAATGGTTTTACGATTAGTTTAGTGTTGGCTCTTTACACACAAGCAACAGTTTTAGCAGCCTTTGTTACTTCTTCTGCAATGTTTTTTGCGATGGCACTGATTGGCAAATTTACTAAGAAGGATTTGTCTGGTCTAGGCAGAGCTTTTATTGCAGGGTTAATTGGAATTATCATCGCTAGTTTGGTGAATATTTTCCTTAAAAATTCTGGACTGGATTTCATCATTAGTATTATTAGTGTGATTATCTTTTCTGGTTTGATTGCTTGGGATAATCAACGAATCCGCTATGTCTATGAGCAATCGGGAGGAAATGTAGCAGCTGGTTGGGCAGTTTCATTGGCCTTGGGTTTGTATCTTGATTTTATCAATTTATTCCTAAGTATTCTTCGTATTTTTGGAAGAGATAATTAGGAGTGAAAGAAATATTAATGATTGGAAGTGGGACAAAAATCGATAACTCGAAGAGTTCGATTTTGTCGTCCCATCCCCGCAACGATGGCTAGGCTTTAAAAAGCTTGATATAAGCGCCTTTAAAGCCAGACAGTGACTGCGTCTTGCAAATTTTGCTACATAGTTTTAGGAGACTGAGAATTTTTGTCTCAGTCTCTTTTTGTTTATGAAAGAATGAGCTTGTTAGATGTCTTAGCCCATTGACAAGAGTATCATTTTCTATAGTTTGGACTTTGAAAAATAGACAATTTTTGATATAATAAGAAGATGTAAAAAGGGAAAAGAGGATTACATATTTATGAATTTACTATTAGCTATTTTGTTGATTATTCTTGCTTTTTTTGGTGGCATGGTCGCTGGCATGTATCTTGTCCGCAAACAAATTGAAAAAGAATTTGCAGACAATCCACGTTTGAATATCGATGCTGTCCGTATGATGCTATCCGCAAACGGACAAAAACCAAATGAAGCAAAGGTACAACAAGTGTATCGTCAAATTAAAAATCAACAAAAAGCAGCACTTGAAAATGCTAAAAAGAAAAAATAATCTTTGTTTTATACGATAAATTGATTTTTAAAGAGATAAATGAATGGGGATTTGGGACTTGCACCCAGTCCCTTCTTTAGAAAGAAGAACTTATGGATAATCGACCAATTGGTTTTTTAGACTCAGGCGTGGGCGGTTTGACAGTTGTTCGTGAGTTGATGCGGCAACTTCCACATGAGGAAGTAATTTATATTGGCGATTCTGCACGTGCGCCTTATGGTCCCCGACCTGCAGAGCAGATTCGTGAGTACACATGGCAATTGGTACAATTCCTTTTAACCCAAAATGTCAAAATGATTGTTCTCGCCTGCAATACAGCTACTGCTGTGGTTTGGGAAGACATCAAAGAAAAATTAGATATCCCGGTTTTAGGAGTCATCTTACCAGGAGCTAGTGCAGCAATCAAAGCATCTCAACATGGAACGATTGGCATTATAGGAACGCCAATGACGATTCAATCAGATATTTATCGTCAAAAAATCGAACGTCTCTTACCGGAAGTGGAAGTGACAAGTCTTTCCTGTCCCAAATTTGTACCGCTAGTAGAATCTAATGAACTGTCGTCTAGTATTACGAAAAAAGTGGTGTATGAAAGTTTAATGCCTTTAAAAGGCAAGGTGGATACTTTAGTACTAGGCTGTACTCATTATCCTTTACTAAAACCAATCATTCAAAATGTGATGGGACCAACTGTGAAATTGATTGACAGCGGAGCAGAATGTGTACGGGACATTTCTGTCTTGCTAAACTATTTTGAAATCAATCATAGCAGAGAAGGAAAACTCCCGCAACACTGCTTTTTTACAACAG
This sequence comes from Streptococcus sp. NSJ-72, assembly GCF_014334035.1. Taxonomy (NCBI): domain Bacteria; kingdom Bacillati; phylum Bacillota; class Bacilli; order Lactobacillales; family Streptococcaceae; genus Streptococcus; species Streptococcus sp. NSJ-72. The sequence goes on along the minus strand of NZ_CP060489.1, from coordinate 1,781,890 downwards.
CTAATGCGAAAAGGTTTGCTGAAATTGCAGAAACGTGGTTAAACAAAAAAATAAATGTGGAGCATGTAACATTATGAGCAATAAAGTTTATGAGTATAAAGATGCTCAAGATTGGTATGTTGGAGAATGGTCTTCCTATGGCGGCGGATTCTATTTTAAAGATGTCATTTCAGAAGAACTTAGTCGAATGGAGGAAGAGCTCCGTCAATTAGTAGTTGAAGGACAGTCTTTTTCTGTTGCAGTGATTCAATATAACTCAATCATGTCTTTTGTTCAATTCGTCTTGCAACTAATCAATGAAAATCAAGCATCACAGTTTCAGGCACAATTTCATAAGGGTGCTATTTTAATCACGGAAAAGGGACAATTAGTTTTAGTGCACTTACCTGAAAAAGGTGTCAAATTAAATGTTTTCTTTTCTCAACAAGAATTGTCAGGTTTGACAGTAGGAGATACGATTTTAATTGCTACTCGTAATGAGGGAAAGACCGCTGAATTCCGCAGAATCTTTGAAAAATTAGGCTATCAGATTGAAAATTTGAATGACTATCCTGATTTACCAGAGGTCGCAGAAACTGGGATGACTTTTGAAGAAAATGCTCGTTTAAAAGCAGAGACTATCTCTAAGCTGACTGGCAAAATGGTATTGGCAGACGATTCAGGCTTAAAAGTAGATGCGCTAGGTGGTCTGCCTGGAGTTTGGTCTGCTCGCTTTGCTGGAAATGATGCGACAGACTTAGAAAATAATGCAAAACTACTACATGAATTGGCAATGGTTTTCGAGTTGAAAGATCGCTCAGCGCAGTTTCATACAACTCTTGTGGTAGCAAGTCCTACTAAAGAAAGTCTAGTCGTGGAGGCTGACTGGGCAGGCTATATTAATTTTGAGCCAAAAGGGGAGAATGGATTTGGCTATGATCCGTTATTTTTAGTAGGTGAAACAGGCAAAACATCTGCAGAATTAACAATGGAAGAAAAGAATGCTCAATCACATCGAGCTCAAGCAGTCCAAAAATTAGTGGAGGTATTTCCAACATGGCAAAACAAACCATCATCGTAATGAGTGATTCTCATGGAGATCGTGCTATTGTAGAAGAGATAAAGACCTATTATCTCGGAAAAGTAGATGCTATTTTTCATAATGGTGATTCTGAGCTGCCAAGTGATGACGAAGTGTGGCAAGGAATTTATGTTGTAGCAGGGAACATGGATTTCTATGGTGGCTATCCAGATCGTTTGGTGACGGATTTAAATGGTACCGTTATTGCACAAACTCATGGTCACCTTCAGCATATCAACTTTGGTTTTCAAAAATTGGATTTATGGGCACAAGAGGTAGATGCGGATATTTGTTTATATGGGCATTTGCATATTCCAGATGCGTGGATGGAAGGAAAAACGCTCTTTTTAAATCCGGGGTCAATCAGTCAACCACGAGGTGTTATTAATGAGCGACTTTATGCCAAGGTAGAGATTACTGATGATGCATTCCATGTAGATTACTATACACGTCAGCACGAGCTATACTCTCGCCTCTCAAAGGAGTTTTCTCGATGATTGCCAAAGAATTTGAAAATTTTCTCTTACAGCAAGAAGACACTTTTTTAACACCGGCAGAAAACTTAGCTGTCTTGATTGATACCCATAATGCAGACCATGCTATTTTATTACTGAGTCAAATGACATACTCACGAGTACCGGTAGTGACAGATCAGAAAAAGTTTGTGGGTACGATTTCGCTAACAGATATCTTGTCTTATCAAATGCAGCACGAAATCCCTGATGAGGAGTTTATGACAACTGATATTGTACATATGGCAAAAAAAGATGACCTAACTGTCGGCCCAGATTTTACATTGACAGAAGTACTACATAAATTAGTAGATGAGTCCTTCTTGCCAGTTGTTGATCAGGAAAATACGTTTCAAGGAATTATTACGCGTAAATCTATCTTAAAAGCAGTCAATGCTCTTTTACACAGCTTTGCGAATGAATACGAGATCCATCCAAAATGAAAGAAGAAATAATCACCTTTTTAGAAGGAAAAAATTTATCTGATAATTCAAAAACAGCTTATTTTTATGATTTGGAGCAGTTTGTAGATGTGATTCATGCAAAAATTACAGATACTAATCTTCGAATTTATCGGGCTTCTATTGCTGACTTCAAACCTTCTGTTCAAAAGCGAAAGCTATCTGCTGTCAATCAATTTTTGTATTATTTATACAACAAACGCTTCATTTCAAATTTTTATCGCCTAGAGTTGCCAAAAGTTGGAATTCCGAAAGAACACGATGCGGAGATTTTGGACTTATCTAATTTTTATGCCGATACAAATCAATACAACGGTCGTTTGATTGCACTTCTCATTTTGGAAATGGGGCTGTTGCCAAGTGAAATTTTGCAGTTAAAAGTAGCAGATGTAAATCTAGATTTTCAGATTATTCGCATTGAGAAAGCAGGTCAAAAGCGTATTGTTCCTATTCCAGATCAATTGATTGGAGAGCTGGGAACAACTCTGGAAGGGACTTATTTGTTAGAAAAAAATGGGAAAACCTATTCACGGCAATGGGGCTTTCGTCAATTAGAGGCTTTTTTGATTGAAAAAAATCAAGCTACCTTATCTGCTCAGAGTTTGCGAGAGCAATATATTTTACGTCAGCGAGAGAAAGGCGTAGAAATATATGAAATTGCGCGCAATTTAGGTTTGAAAACAATGATGACGTTGGAAAAATATAGATAATGGACATAAAAATTAAAGATTTTGAAGGCCCGTTGGATTTATTACTTCATTTGGTGTCAAGATACCAAATGGATATCTATGATGTGCCGATTACAGAGGTTATTGAGCAGTACTTAGCTTATGTAGCGACCCTTCAAGCTATGAAGTTAGAAGTGACAGGTGAATATATGGTCATGGCGAGTCAGCTCATGTTGATTAAAAGTCGGAAGCTCTTGCCAAAAGTGGCGGATACCGTAGAAACTGAAGAGAATCTGGAGCAAGATTTACTTGCTCAAATCGAAGAATATCGGAAATTCAAATTGTTAGGTGAGAAAATGGCAGAGCAGCATGAAGAACGGGCTCTTTATTACTCCAAGCCTAAAATCGAATTGGTATATGGAAATGCTGAGTTACGTCATGACAAAACAACGATTGATTTGTTTCTGGCCTTTTCAAAGTTGATGACACAAAAAAGAGAAGAATTTGCTCAAAACCACACAACCATTGTCAAAGACGAATATAAAATTGAAGACATGATGAATGTAATACGCAATCGTTGCCATCTACAAGAAAAAATTGCTCTTCAAGCGATCTTCTCAGAAACAAAAGATATAAATGAAGTCATTACTCTATTTTTAGCAACATTGGAATTGGTAAAAGTGCAAGAAATTCAAGTGGTGCAGGAAGAAAATTTTGGGAATATTTATCTAATGGGAAAAAGAAATGAGTAAATTAGCAGAGATTGAAGCCTTGCTCTTTGTAGCAGGTGAGGACGGCTTGCGTGTCCGTCAACTAGCAGATCTCCTCTCTATACCGCCTACGGGTGTGATACAGAGTTTGGAGAAATTAGCAGAAAAATATCGAAAAGACGAAGATTCAAGTCTTGCTCTATTAGAGACATCGAATGCTTATAAAATTGTTACCAAACAAGATTTCGCTGACCTTTTGCGGGAATATTCAAGAGCTCCGATCAATCAAAGTTTATCAAGAGCTGCACTTGAAACCTTGTCGATTATTGCTTACAAGCAGCCCATTACAAGAATTGAAGTGGATGAGATTCGTGGTGTCAATTCTAGTGGTGCAATCTCTAAATTACAGATTTTTGATTTGATTCGCGAAAATGGGAAAAAAGAAGTGCTTGGTCGCCCAAATCTTTATGTGACGACTGATTATTTTTTGGATTATATGGGCATCAATAGTATAGAAGAATTGCCAGTAGTGGAAGAAACAGAGTTAATAACAGAGGAAAGTCAACTATTTGTTGAAAGGATAGAGGATGAGAATCAATAAATATATTGCCCATGCTGGGATTGCTAGTCGTAGAAAAGCAGAAGAATTGATAAAGCAAGGGCTGGTCACTGTAAACGGACAAGTTATTCGTGAATTGGCAACGACGATCAAGTCTGGAGATCGCGTGGAGGTAAATGGTCAGCCAATTTACAATGAAGAAAAAGTGTACTACCTCTTAAATAAGCCACGTGGTGTTATTTCTAGCGTGACAGATGACAAAGGTCGTCCAACAGTAGTTGATTTGTTACCAAATGTCACAGAACGGATTTATCCAGTAGGGAGGCTTGATTGGGATACGTCAGGTGCCTTAATTTTGACAAATGATGGAGATTTTACAGATGAAATGATTCATCCTCGAAATGAGATTGATAAGGTCTATGTCGCTCGTGTCAAGGGGATAGCTGATAAAGAGGTCCTTCGACCGTTGACAAAAGGTGTAAAAATTGATGGTAAGAAAACCAAACCAGCTGTTTATGAAATTCTGAAAGTAGATCCGGTTAAGAATCGTTCGATTATCCAGTTGACGATCCATGAAGGACGAAATCATCAAGTAAAAAAGATGTTTGAGGCTGTTGGTTTGCAAGTAGATAAACTTTCCCGCACGCAATTTGGCCATCTAAATTTAACTGGTCTTCGTCCAGGTGAAGCTCGCCGTCTCAATAAAAAAGAGGTCAGTCAGTTACATAATCTAGCTGTTACAAAGAAAAAATAATGAAAAAAGTTCTTATCGCGCTAATCCGTTTTTATCAAAAATTTATCTCACCGGCTTTTCCACCTTCCTGTCGTTATCAGCCAACTTGCTCAAACTACATGATTCAAGCGATAGAAAAACATGGCATCAAGGGTTTGTTGATGGGGATTGCACGTATTTTGCGTTGCCATCCATGGGCGAATGGAGGAGATGATCCTGTACCGGATGATTTTAGCTTGAGACGCAATCACTCAGAAAATAAAGAAACTCACTAGTCTATTGACTGGCGAGTTTTTATTGGATCTAGTTATCGTTTGGACCAAGTTTGTGGCATAAAGAGCAGAATCATTGGGTAAATTTCTAAACGTCCAGCAATCATAGCAAGAGAGAGCAGGAATTTGGAAATTGGACCAAAGATTGCAAAGCTCTCTGTTGTACCAAGCATTGGTCCAATGTTGTTGAAACAGCTAAGAACAGTGCTCACGACGGTCATCAAATTATTATTATCTAGACTGACAATGAAAATAAGACTGATGATAATCATCGTATAAAGCACAAGGTATTTTAAGATTTTATGCTGCGTATCTTTGTCAATCACGCTATGGTTGACATGCAGGGTCAGTACACGTTTTGGTGAGAGAGTGGATAAAACTTGATTTTTAGCAATGCGGACTAAGATTAAGCCACGAACAATTTTTAAACCTCCTGCAGTTGATCCGGCAGAACCTCCTATACACATGAGAATGAGGAGAATAAATTGGGAAAAGAGTGGCCAAGAGGTAATGTCACCAAGACCAAAACCAGTGGTGGTGATGATATTCGCTACTTGGAAAAGAGAAATTTCTAAAGTCTTAGCTATATTTTGATAAATATGAAAGACATTCAAACAGATGAGAAGAGTAGTTGATATTACAATAATGAGATAGGTTCGCAATTCTTCATCTCCAAAGAATGCTTTAAATTTTCTCAATAGTAAAAAGTAGTAGAGGTTGAAATTTACTCCAAAGATAAGTACTCCAAAACTGACTAGATACGTAATGAGAGAGCTGTTATAGTGAGCAATACCATCATTGTAAACTGCAAAGCCTCCTGTACCAGCTGTTCCCATGGCGATGATAAAGCTATCAAATAAAGGCATTCCTGCAAGGTAATAGATTACTACAAAAATAGCAAAAAGTGCCAAATAGAGTAAATAGAGAATTTGTGCCGTGTCTTTTAATTTAGAGACAACTTTACCAAAGACAGGACCAGGAACTTCTGCTCGCATCACTTCCAAATGGCTATTTTTATTATTTTCCATGATAGCAAGGGCAAAGACGAGGACTCCCATACCTCCAATTAAGTGGGTGAAACTACGCCAAAAGAGTAGAGAATGTGATAAGACAGAGACATCTGGTAAGATAGAGGCACCTGTTGTTGTAAAGCCTGAACTGATCTCAAAGAAAGCATCTATGAGGTGAGGAATTTGTCCTGAAAAAACAAAAGGAAGTGCCCCAAAGAAGGACCAAAGTATCCAGCATAAGGCGACAATTAAAACCCCTTCTTTGGCATAAATATGATGATTTTTGGGCTTAAAAGAACTGCCTAAAAGTCCGACCACCAAGAGGATTCCAATTGTGATGCTAATGGAAAGTAAATTTTGATGAGGCTCGCGATAGATGAAAGCCACAATGAGTGGAACTAGAAGTAGTCCAGCTTCAATGATTAACAACTTGGAGAGGAGGAAACGAATCATATTTCTATTCATGGCTTACCTCTCTAACAAATCATATATTTGTGTGATACTTTGAATGAGCGTTGTGACAATGATTTGGTCACCTATTTGAATGTAATCCTCACCCGTCGGGAAAATAGGTTTTCCATTTCGGATAATGGCTGCAATTAAGACACCTTTCTTTAGTTTCAAACTAGAAAGTGGTCTTCCAGTCATTTTATTTTCTTCCTTGATTTGAAATTGCAAGGTTTCAAGTTGTCCATTAGCTAAGTGGTGCATAGCTTGCAAATCGGAATACTGAGCATTCACACGTCCGCGGACAAAGTGCATAATTGTATCTACTGCAATTCTCTTAGGCGTCACAATACTTGAAAATTCCTGACTGTCAATGATTTCAAGTAAACTAGTCCGATTGACTTTCGTGATATTTTTTTGAACCCCCATGCTTTCAAGGAACATAGAAGAAATGATATTTTCTTCGTCTACACCAGTCAGGGTCGCAACTGCATCATAGTGTTGAGCACTTTCTTCTAGTAAAATGTCTTTTGCAGTACCGTCACCTTGAACAATATGCAAATGTGGAAATTCTTGGCTAAACCATTCAGCATGCTTTGGATTGATTTCAATCACTTTTAGTTTGATTTTGCTATTTTTTAAAATATTAAGCAGATAGTAGGCGATTTTTCCTGCACCAATGAGCATCAAACTTTTAATGACTTTGGGTCGCACGAAATTATGGAAAAGAATAACATCAACCCGATTTCCGGTGACATAGATAATATCATTCTGCAAAATGGTAATTTCACCGTCTGGAATGAGCAATTGATTATCACGTTCAATAGCACAAATCAAGACATTTCCAAATTTCTTCCGAAATTGAGATAAAGTCATCTGACACAGATTACTATTTTGTTTGACTTTAAATGCCATTAAACTGACACGTCCATTTGAAAAATGTTCCACAGAAAGTGCGTTAGGAAATTCGATGATATTGGCAATGTAACGGGCTGCTAGTAGCTCAGGATTGACAATAAGTGAAAAACCAAGGATATTTTTTTCTTTAAAATAAGAATTTGAATATTCTGGATTGCGAGCGCGGACAATCGTTTCTTTTGCCCCCATTTTTTTAGCCAGCACAGACGACACCATATTGACTTCGTCATGCTCTGTCATGGAAATGAAAATATCACAATGCTCTACATTAGCCTGCTCTAAGATTTTAAAATTAGCACCGTTACCCACAATGCCCATAATATCATAACGTTTTGTGATCCGATTGAGTACGGACTCATTTTGCTCGATGAGAATCACATCATGTTTTTCAGCCACAAGTGAACGGCATAGTGCAGATCCGACCTTACCGCCACCAACGACAATAATTTTCATGTTATACCTCCCAAGTATACTTCTATATCATACTCTTTTTTTGCAAAAATTTCATCATTTTGAAGAAAGAAAAATGTATATTTTGTCCTATTAAAGCGTCCTGATGAAAACGATAAGAGAATTCTTGAAAAAATTGACAAATAATCTAGAAAATATGAAAATTTTAAGCTGTAAGTGTCTAGAGTTTCGGGAAACGTAAAATTAAATACCTTGTAACCTAAGAGAACGAAAAAATCGTTCTCTTTTTTCGTTGCCTAAAATAATGGAAAGGACACCAAACAGATGTCAAATAACATTGAAATCATCATGAATCTTGATACCTTAGAAATCTTTGAAGTAATTGATCTTGATGAAGAGAAAGAAGCAGCTGTTACAGATACTGAGGAGCTTCCTGAAGAAGTAAAAACATCCCCATACGATGACCTAGGAAGAGTTTGGCTAGGGAATGGTTATTACTACAAGCCTTTTAGCTTGCTTTGGAGAACTGAGAAAGATGATGTTATTCATGAGCTGAATCCCAAGAATAAACATGGCACCTATCCTTATCATAAACGAGCCCGAGATGGGACGTGGGGTCATATTTATCAACTGACACAAGAAGAAGCCTTGTGGCTAACCTTAGAGTTTAATCCTGAATTGATGAGTTATGTGTAGGGTTAAGAGAGAAAATAAAAAATGACCGAACGAGAAGAATCACTTTATGAAGTAAGGTTATGCCTATTTGGAATCCCATTATGGAAAGTAAAATACACTAAGCGAGAATTACTGATGTCTGCTTTTTGCGCTGCTAATAAGAACAAGATTATTGAATTGATATTTATTGATAAAGAGGGGGAATATGATATTTGGTATTTTTAACTTTTTATTGATTATATCAGTATTTAGAAAGGAGAGGTAGAAAGAATGAGTGTCTTGATTCCTGTAAATATTATCTTTGCTTTAATACTTTACCCTATGTTTATCAGTAATTATCGGAAAAGAAAACCTTATTTGTTGCATTTGTTTCTCTTTCTGATAAATGCTCTAGTATCACTGTATGAGATTTTTAATTATTTAGGCTGGTTGAAATAAGGAGATAGAGGATGACTCAAGAAGAAATAGAAGCTGGAATTTGTAGACGATGCGGATGTAATTGGATTACCCCTTGTATCGATGAAAAGTATGGTCCTTGCTGGTGGGTAGATAAAAATAGAACGCTGTGTAGTCATTGTTTTTATGGATTTAATGATAAACCTTATCAGACGAAAGTTTACTATAGGCCAGGTTATGATTTTCTTGAGAGAAATAGAGAATTTGCATGGGGAATATTGACAAATCCAAAAAGTCACTGGGTTTATGATATGGAACATGATGTTTTGTGTGTAGTTGGCTTAGGGGATCATATTGGAGCTGTTCGTTTTATTGCAAAAAAATTCTATGGACTAAAACGTATCTATCGTGAAGAGATACCTAAATGGCAAGAAATTATCGATGAGAATATGATTTTTTACAATGCAATGGTTGATGATCCAGAACATTATGCTTGGCATTTACCACGAAAGTATCGATTGGAGGATTGATATGAATAACAAGGTTATTTTTAAGATACAGAACCTTCTTGAATTAGCTTATGATGCACCAAATGACGAAGAAGGACAAACAGCTCTTCTAATGGCTCAAAAACTCATGGTCAAGCACAATCTATCTATGACCGATCTAACGACTACTAAAAACAAAAATAACATTGGTGAAACAGTAGGAACCTGGGAGTATAGAATGCCTTGGTGGCAAGAGAAATTAGCAGCTATTCTAGGTGAAAATTTTAGATGTAAAACGATAAGAAGAAGGGTTGTTGATGAAGGAATTACACAAATCATTTTCTTTGGGTATGATACGGATGCTGAATTGTGTACCAAGGTCTATGAAGGAGCTATTTTATATCTGAAGTATCGATTAAAATGGCTATTTCCTACAATTCCTAAAGCACGTTGGAAAGATTATAAAAAGTCATACTTGATAGGATTTCTTGCAGGACTAGACGAGCGATTTAGAAAACAGGCACAATCCTCAGAAGAATTTGCTTTGATGGTGCAGGTACCAGCAGAAGTGCTGGAAGAACAAAGACTACGTATGGGAGAATTGAAAAATCGCGAAACTAAAGCACAGATTGAGAATATTGATTTTGAGGCGTATGTAACTGGTCTTGAACATGCTAAAAAATCTCGATTAATGCCTAATAAATTGTTAAAAAGCAGTTAAGAAAACAAAAGAAAAAAGAATCCAATAAAGGAGTTTTTATGAGAACACAACAATCTTCTATGGTTAAACTAACAAAAAATATGATGGTAATTGATTTGATGAGAACAACAGGTTGGTCACGAGATCGAGCTCTTGCTGCGATTGAAGAATTGGAAGCAACGAGTTTAATCCAGTTCTCTCATCAAGGTGGTATGAAGCTATGTATCAATGCTGAGGTGTTTTAAATGATTCCAAATAGAGATATTACAGTCAATCAATTAACCACACAGACCTTTTATCAAATTCCACAATTATTTATGACAAGAATTGAACGCAAGTGGAATCCTGAAAGAAAGATACTGATGACGATTCGTTACGTTAGTCCATACGTTAAATTATCTTCAGATGCCAAACTTAGTTATGGCATATTGCTGAACCGTTGCCAGTTAAGTATTCATTCTCATGAAAGTGGGAACAGTGAATATGTAGATGAAAATGGCTCAGTGTTTATGATTTATACAGTCAGCGATTTGATGGAAGTATTAGATAAATCAAAACCAACTGTTACCAAAATTAAGAAAGAATTAACTGAAATGGGCTTGTTGCGAGAAGTTCGACAAGGAAATAATAAACCGAATCGATTGTATTTACAAAATGTTGATGCAACTTGCCAAATAGTAGAGCATTACGATGAAAATAATGTCTTGTTAAAACGGTTTGACTACTTTGGAAAACTTCTTTATGAGAAAGAGGAGTCGTTAACAGAAGAAGCGAAAACCCTTGATAATAGCGGAGGTAAAAAAATTGAACGTCCAAAATCTTTACTTCCGGAGGGTAAAAATTTTAACCCAAGTAAGAATAATACAAGTAAGACTGAGATAAATAATATTAGTTCTAGAAAGAGTGAGAAAATTTCTGATGAAATTTCTCCCTCTCCTGAAGCTGATCATATACATCATCTAGAAAAAGTTGAGAAATATATTTCACCAAAATATTATTCTCTCTTACAAGTAATTGCAGATGAGTATAATGGCAAATTTTGCCAACAAGATTTGTTTACTGGAGAGTTCCAAAATTACAGCTTAACTCATAGGCAAAAGATGATGATAGGACAATACCTTTCGGAAGGTTATGTGACCAGTAAAGAAGTTCTTAATCTTATTAATCGTATTCCCTATGATTGCGGATCTCCTTTAGCCTATCTCATGCGCAGTTTAGAAAACCTCAAGGAAGAGCGAAGATTAGAAGTGAAGATATTGGCGCATAAACAGGCAGAGTTGAAATATGGCAAGAGCAAGGGAGGGGACAAGTATGGCGTTTAACAGACAAAAAGGCATTATCAGAGGCTCGATGGCTGCTAGAATACGTCCGACAGAACCGAAACCAGTACAAGAGATAGTGATGGAGATTGAGTATTTTGATAAAACAACAGAAACAATTTCACTCACCTATAACCTAGAAGAACTACAGAGATTAGTATCTAGCTCTTTCAGTACAGGAGCTAGTATGAATTTTTCAGAAGCTCGACCGCCTTTCACTATCAATCCAAGATGGGTGAAGAAGGTGACCTACAAAGTAAAAGGGGGTGACTCCATGTGACAAAACCCATCCAAAACCGAGTGAAGGAACTACGAAAACAGGCCGGTCTAACCCAACAAGAGCTTGCAGATCAGCTTGGGGTTATTCGTAAGACAATCTCAAATTGGGAAAGAGGAACGAATCGGATCAGTCCTGAACATACTGAAAGCCTAGCTAGATTTTTTCAAGTGTCGGTTGGATACTTATTAGGCGTGAGTTCAGATCGAAAAGCAAGTTCAGATTTAGGTCACTATGTAGCTTATCGTCTTAAAGGTGAGAGGTGAACCTAATAGTTCTTCAGAAAATAAATGACCTAAGCAAGTCTTAAAACTACTTGAAGCTCTTTGACAATTGAATACCCCCACTGTCCTGATTAGCGGAACTAAGCATAAAAAAGAAAAAAGGGCGGTGTGTAGCTAGAAAAGGATATCTAGCGCTGTTCCACCACGTAAAGGCATAGCTAGTTAAAGCTATAAGCCGAAGGAGTTTGCGGTAAACTAGACTCAAAACCGTGCGTAAGAAACACAGTAGAAATGCTACGGCATTAACTCGGCATGGCTGTAAATCAGCCTTTGATTCGCAAGGAGGAAAATGATGAATCAAATAAATTCAACAAGTGAGGTAACCCTCACAGATTTAAGACGATTAGGAATGCAAGGAGGTGCAACAGCCCTTCTTGACAATGGTGAAGAAGTTAAGTTGACGAAAAAATATGGTCTAATCTCTCGGAAAGGATACGTTGAAGGAAAACTTGTAACGGTTGCGACAATCGCAAATTATGGGAATATTTATAAAAGCATACGCACCATTAAACGTGGCAATATTCTTGTAGCCCGTAAAGTCAAACGAGGGAAACAGTCTATTTTACAGTTAACTGGCAAAGGTTACCATAGACCGATCGTTCCATCTTAACAGATAGAGTCCTCATCTGTCTGTTTTGAAGAACAAAGAAAGAAGTTTTCTTTGCTGTTGAAAGCAGATTGATGATTGACAGAATATTAAAATTACAAAATATAATTTTTGTAGAAATGTTTATATTGTTATAAAATAAATAAAAATAGATTTAGGAGAAAAAAGATGAATAAAGTTAGTAAAACGTTGATGACAACAGTTGCGACTGTTGCTGTGGTAGGTGCAGGACAAGTAGTGCAGGCAGAAAATGTGCAACCAAAAGAGGTTAAAAGTGCGGAAGCTGCTCAACCGAAAGCAGTTGTAACTAAGGAAGAAGTGGCAACTAGTCAAACAAAAGTAGATACCGCAAATGCAGCAGTCAAAGCACAAGAACAAGTGACTAATCAAGCACAAAAAGATGTGACGGTTGCTGAAAATATAGTAAAAACAGAAACAAACAATGTTGCTCAGGCTGAAAAAGTAGCACAAGAAGCTACTCCAGAAAACATTGCTAAGGCAGAAACTTCTGTTAAGGAAACGACTAATCAGGTAAGTCAAGCTGAAAATGCTGTATCTGCTAGTCAAACAGCCCAACAAACAGCTCAAGAAGGGGTATCTAAACAGACAGAAGCGGTTGCTAAAGCTCAAGAGACCGTTACCCAAAAACAAGCAGATGTTGCTCAAGCTGAAAAGAAAGTAGCTGAAAAACAAGCAATTTTAGACGGTACAGGTACTAAAGAAATTATTGCTAAAGCTGAACAAACGCAAGCAAAAGTAAACGCTGATAAAGAAGTGGTTACTAAGGCTCAGACAGATTTAGCTAAAGCAAAACAAGATGACCAGAAACGTACTTCCGATTTAGCTGAAGCAGAAAAAGTAGTAACTCAATCTCAAAAGGCGGTAACTACTTCTAAAGCTGATGTAGATCAAAAGGCAGCTTTGGCTAATAAAACAGCTCAAGCTTTAGAAAAGGCAACAGTTGATTTGACTAAAGCTAATCAAGATGTTGAAGCTATCAACAAAATCAAATTGACTCAAGAGTATATTGCAGCATTAAGAGAATATGCTCAAAAAATCGCCACAGCTTCCCCAGCAGAAGAAAAGGCTATGACGGATAAATTGGTTGCTCTTGGGAAGGTTTTAGCTAAACAAAATCGTTTTAAAGCGAATAAAAATGATAGCCAAGAAAAACTTGACTTGAATAATTTGTCAGAAGCAACGAGAGAAGAATTGTCTCTCTTTGCAGCGGACTTATTAAATCAAATTCATGCAGCTTTTGGTACATCAAAGGTTGAAGTGACAAAAGATGTAACTAAAATTATTAACGACCATGTTTCAACTTCTAAAACAAATGGCGTGAAAGGTCATGACACTGAACATCTTAATAAACTTCTAGCACAATACAATATTACTTCTTCAGAAACAGATGAAAATATTGGCTTAATGGGCGGTAGTGGTATTTATAGTGCGAAACAGTTTGTAACAAAAGCAGAATTAAAGCGTTTGGTGTATAACACTATTTTGAATTTGATGTTTAATGCTTTTGATGATGTAGAAGATAATGTGAATAATGAATTCCTACATGCCTCAAGTATGGCAGGGTTGTTTGCCCCAGAAGCTAAAACTTCTTATCTTGGGGTAGGAACTTCTTACAAAGATGATTTTTGGCAGGTTGTTAATTTCTTGTTTGTACATGATAAAGCACTAACAAACAGTACCTTTAATCGTACAGCATTAGCTAATCCATTTGATAGCCAAGAATTATTGAATACTCAAAAAGAAGCTCAAAGTACTTATGATGTTGTAAAACAAGATGATGATCATGCACAAGCAGGTAAGTTGAAAGCTGAAGCTGATCATAAGAAAGTAACTGCTCATTTAACAGAAGCAACGGCACAACGTGACGCTATTAAAGCTATAAAACTGAAAACTCCTGCAGCTCAAACTCAATTGGATCAAGTCCAGGCAACTTTAAAAGCGGATGAAGCTGAAAATAAAGCAGCCCAAGAAGCCGTTGCTCAATTGAATGCGGACGTGAAAGCTAAACAAGCAGCTTTAGCCCAAGCAAAAGCTGAATTGTCTCAACAACAGTCAGAACTTAATGTGCTTAAGACTAGCCTTTCTGCTGAACAACACAAATTAGCTACTAAACAAGCGGATTTGACAAGAGCCCAAGCATTGGTCAGCCAACGTAACAATGAGTTAGTACAAGCTAAGGCACGTTTGACAGCAGCTCAAGAAAAAGTTCTTAAGCTAAAAGATGCTCCTTTACGTTTAGCACAAGCAAAACAAAGTTTATTGAAAGCTAAACAAACTTTAGCAGAAAAGAAAGTTTTGCTAGAGAAAGAAGAAGCAAAATTGCAAGCATTAAAAGCAACTCAAGCAGAGGTAGTTGCTAAACACTCTAAGATTGTCAAAGTATATCAAGCTCAATTGGAAGCAGAACGATTGGCAAAATTAGCAGCACAAAAAGCAGCGATTGAACAAGCAGGCGGACAAGCAATTCCAATTGTAGATGAAACAGGTAAAATTATAAGTTATGTGGATGGAAAGAAACAAACTGTTACACTTATCCAGAACTTACCAACCAATCATAAGCAAGTGAAAGTTAATTATAATGTATCCACTAATCACTTGCCTTCTACTGGAGAAACAACTTCTTTGTTAGGATTGCTTGGAGGAGTGATACTTTTAGCTCTTAGTTTTGTTTCTCGCAAACGTGTAAAATAATGATAAAACGAAGTCATCATGATATGTGATGGCTTTTTAAAATAGTTAAAGAAGGATAAAAAATGGTTATATTATTTCTGAAGAAGGCTCGTGCGCCTTCTTTTGTTTTTTAAAGCATAAGAATAAAAAAATAAAAATAGATTTAGGAGAAAAAAATGAAATCAAATGAAACAAAAACGTATGGATCAATTCGCAAAATCAAAGCTTATGGTGCTTGTGGTGTTATTTTAGGGCTTGCAGCACTAGCTGTAGCGACAACTAATGGTGTACAAGCAGATGAAGTCGCTAAAACAGAGCCTACAACGGTTGCACCCGCAAATACAGCTACTAATTTACCAGATAGTCAACCAGCAAAAACAGCTGAACAACAAAATCAGTTGAATCAAGCTGGTCAAGCACAAGGAAATGTAACTGTACAGGTTGACAATAGTCAAGTGAATCAAGCAGCACAAGCAGCTCAAAAAGAAGGTGTAAAGGTTGTTCAAGATGCTCCTGTTGATAAGGGAACAACGAATACAATTACTGAAACTCAAAAGGCTCAAGCGGAAATTGCGCAAGACCAAGCAAAACAAAAAGCTGAAGTTGAAAAAACAACTACAGATTATGCAAAAGCAAAAGAAGACCATGCAAAAGCAGTAGAAGAAACTAAAAAAGAAAATGCTAAAATCAATGCTGATAATGCAGCATTGAAAGAAGCGCATGA
Source organism: Streptococcus sp. NSJ-72 (assembly GCF_014334035.1). NCBI lineage: Bacteria > Bacillati > Bacillota > Bacilli > Lactobacillales > Streptococcaceae > Streptococcus > Streptococcus sp. NSJ-72. Next base: position 1,765,968 of record NZ_CP060489.1, on the reverse strand, counting down.
TAAAGCTGAAAAAGCAGGTCAAGATGTCAATCAAGCTGTTTCAACTGCGAAAGAAAAGGTAAAAGCTGAGTTTAAAGATGCTCAAGTATCTGAAAGTTCTAAGACAGTTAAAGTTGAAGCAACTAAAGAGTCTTATGACGCTTATACTAAAGAAGTTACCAAGGTAAAAGAAGACAACCAAAAGGCAACTGATACTTATGTTGTAGAAAAACGCAAAGAAAACAAGGAAATTGCAGCTGCGAAGGCTTATAATGAAGCGGTGCGCAAACGTAATGCAGAAGGCAAAGCAAAAGTAGATGCAGAAAATGCAGAAATTGCTAAACGAAACAAGGCTCAATTAGATCATAAGAAATCAGTTGAAGCAGAAAATGCAGAAATTACTAAACGTAACGAAGCGGGTAAGGCTAAAGTCGATGCAGAAAATAAAGTAATTGACGCTTATAATAAGACAGTCACTGAACACAATAAAGCAGAAGATGCTCGTGTTGCAAAAGAAAAAGCAGAAGCTGAGAAAAACAAAACAAAAGATGGTTGGTTGCCTGAAGTCATCCAGCATCGTCTCTTGTTTAACCAGGAGACTGTCAAAAATGCTGAAATTCTAGATTCCGAAGGAATTGAATATTTCAATAAGGACAAATTTCTGAAATTGGTGAATGACAAGCATGGAGACAATCATGCTGTATTGAGAACGGATTTATCTCACTTGTCTGCTTCAAAGCAAGAAGGAACGGATGCGAATCGTGGCGTATTTGGTCGAATGAAAGTTGGGCAAACTGCGAAAATCACTTATGGAAATTTGAATGTGAAAGCAGGAGATAAAATTGTGACAAAAGCTGTATTTGAATATACAGTGGTTTCTACACCAAATAGTCAAGGCTATATCAATGCCATATTCTGGAAGAGTCCTGTACGAACTATTGATTATGGTGCAGTAAATGATAATGGACAAGATTCAAATATTCGTCTGCGTGTTCGTCTGTATGATAAAGACGGAAACGAAATTAAACCAACAAAAGAAAATCCTTGGTATTATTCTGCCGCTTCTTTAAATTCTTCTGGAGTAGGAAGTACCCACATTGAATACGTTAAGGCAGGACAAGGCACTCGTTTCTTGAAAATCAATGGCTCTTTTGTGGAACAACATTCTGATGGTATCTACTCTGCAACAGATATTGATTATGGAGCTGTGAAGACCGCAGATTGGGATTCAGCAGACAGCCCCAATGCCTATTATGGTGCTGGGGTTATGAAAGTGACGGATACCATTGAACTTTCTTTTGGAGTAAAGACATCAGGAAATTCTTCTGCTTTAAATTCTGCTTGGTTTGCATTCAATACGGATATTAAGGCAACTGGTGTTCCAACACCCCCACGTTATCAAAAGACAAAAGAACCTAAGAACTTCACACCAGAAAAATTGAAAGAAGTTCCAACTCCTAAATTGGAAACTCCGAAGAACTTTACTCCAGAAAAGGAAAAAGTAGTTCCAACTCCAAAAGCTAAATTGAATTTGGTAACAGTGAATGGTGTTCCAGCCCCAACTTATAAACCAAATGAAAAGATGCCAACCCCTCCAGTAGTACCAACCGTACATGTACATGGTTATAAATTATCCACTCGTCCTCAAGTACAAAAAGCAGTTGAAAATGCGGATAAGGTAAACATCAATGGTCAGTACGTAGCGAAGAACTCATTGAATCGGTTTGTTTTGCAAACGGAAACTTTGCCATCTTCTCGTAAGACAACAACTCAGCTAGTCTTTAATGATCATTTACCTCAAGGCTTTAAGTTGGATGTAGAGAAAACCAAAGAAGCCAACAAGGGGTATGATGTTTCTTATGATGAAAAGGCAAACTTGTTGACATTTAAGGCAACCACAGCTACTCTTACTTCGGTTAATAAAGATTTAGCTAAAGAGTACAAATTAGCTGATTTGTCTGTTTGGGGTCGTCCTCAAAATGACGCAGCTGACTACGAAAACGTCTTTGAAATGGTCGTGAACGGTGGTGGTTCAAATGGCTATGTTCGTAAGTCGAACAAAGTCTTGATTCATACGCCAGGTAAACAAAATCCAAACAAACTAAATGACCCTAAGAATCCTAATCGTGACCCATTGAAACCAGAAAAGCATAATTACAATGAACAAGGAAAACTTGTTGATGGTAAAGAGATGTTGCCTGAAGGAGTAAATTACTATGTTTCTAAATGGACGAATCGCCCTAATAAGAGTGATAAGTCTGGTAAGGAAGCAATTGCGAAAGGATTTGCTTACATTGAAGATTATCAAGATGATGCAGTTACACCGCTTGAAAGTCGATTCCAAGTGAAAGATGCTCAAGGTAAAGCTGTTAACGGTTTGAAGATGTACCATGTATTAGACCGTAAAACACTTTCTAAGGCTTTGAATGACATGATTGATAAGTCAGGTATTTCTCCAAAAGGCGCATTTTACATGTGGGTTGCAGAAAAACCAGAAGAATTTTACAAGGCTTATGTACAAACGGGTATGGATTTGTATTTCCATACACCAATGCAAAATAAAAAAGGTTTTGTTGGTAAATACACGAACCAAACCTTCCAAGTGCAATTTGGCAATGGTTACTATTCAAATGTGGTAGTCAATCATGTACCAGAATTGAAAGTCCAAAAACGAGTTTACAATAAACTTGGAGATGGTCAAAATCTTGATGGTAAGCTCATCAAGCTTGGTGATAAGTTCTATTACTATTTAGATGGAGCTAAGTTGCCAGCTGACCGTGGAGAAGCTCTCAAAGAATATCGTTTCTATGATGACTTTGACGAAAAGGGTGACGAGTTCACAGGTGAGTATAAGGCAATTGCTGGTGTTGACATCAAATTGAAAGACGGTGCAGTTATTAAGGCTGGTACAGACTTGTCACAATATGCAGAATTGAAATATGACAAATCTAGAGGTGTTGTTGAGATTTCAATGAAACAAGACTTCTTGGATAAAGTAGATAATGCGTCTGAATTTGATGTAGATGCAGCAATTCAAATGAAACGAATTTCAGCTGGAACATTTGAAAACACCTATAAGAATGTGGTGAATGGTCATGAAGTTGTTTCTAACACGGTTAAGACTAGCACTCCAGAACCAGAAAAACCACAACCTAAGAAACCAACTCCAGCACCAAAAGCACCAACCCCAGCTTTACCACAAACGGGTACTGCCTCATCTATTGGATTGTCTGTATTGGGAATGATACTTGCAGGATTCAGCCTTGTTAGTTTCAAAAAGTATAAAGAAAATTAAAGAAGCACAATCTGTCATCCAGTCATAAGGTTGTTTTATGACTGGGTGATGTTTGATAAAAAAGAAAGAGGTATTCTATATGACCAAAAAACAATTTTTTGCAGCATTAACTGTTTCTACACTCGTTTTGACAAATGGTGGAGCTGTTTTAGCGGAGGCAACTCCTCCTGCGTTGGATTCTTCTACTCCTGGAGTGGTGGCACCAGGCCCTTCTACCCCTACACCATCAGAGCCAAATCAGCCAGCACCAGAAACACCAGTAGATCCGACGACACCGTCCACTAATCCATCTGAACCAAAGCCAGAAAATCCAGGAACAACTCCAGCAGAACCTTCTGTTCCTTCTGATCCAACGACACCTTCAACGGATCCGTCAACAGATCCAAACAAACCAACTCCAGGAACAGCGGAACCAGAAAAACCTTCTGAAGATGATAAAAAGGAAGAACCTCAACCGAAGCCGGAAGAAAAACCGGCTCCTAAACCTGCTGAAGAACAACCAAAAACAACAGATGAAGCAAATCAAGCAGGTAAAAGTCAAGTTGGCACCACTTCCACCTCAACGGGACAAGTGGTTCAGGATGTAGCTCCTAATAAACCTGTTTATACAGAAAATGGCTATACGATTGTAGGAGTACAAGATAGTCATCCTGTGATCGTAAATGGCGACGGAACAACTTCTGTGGTAGAACCTGAAGTTGTAGGGGCAACGGTCAATGAAGATAAAACCGTCACGGTTTCTACTGCTACAGGAGAGAAGAAAACACTCCCTCATACGGGTGAGAAAGAAGCAACTCTCTTAGTAGCGATGGGAATGACCTTGCTTGCGGCTGTTTATGTTATGAAACGTTTAGATCGCAAGTTTCATTCAAAATAAATGGAAAGGCTAGTTTTCCCCTTGGATTTATGGTATAATGAGACCAACTAATGGGAGGGGAAATGATGGAAAAGGATAAGAATATGAATGTACATGTGACAAAAAATGGCTATAAATACTATACACCACAAAACAGACAAATCAACACAGTTCAACCTTCTCCAGAAAACAAATTGAAGAAGGGACTTAGCTGGCTCGGACAGGTGCTTCTAGCAGGAATCAAAAACCTTCCCACCCTCATCATGAGAGCAGCGACCCTCATGGTTACAACACCTCTCATGATCCTGCTCTTTGTGGTGAATCTCATAAAGAGCTTGTTGGTGACAGCTATTGGGTGGTTTATATTTAAAGTAATTGTAGGATTTGCAGTTATTTGTTATTATGCATTTTTAACAAAGGAAGGAAATGCTCCTGCTAGTGTAGAAAACTGGTTTCATAACTGGATAATGCCTTCGGGAGTTCCTATTCATCATTGGTGGGAAACGACCATTATCGTTGTCCTTGCTATCATTACCGCCCTCTCTTTAACCAACCGTCCAAGTGAGGACTAGTTTATTCTAACCCTATCCATAACACACAGACACTAAGTAAAGACTTGGTGTCTTTTTTTGTTTTTAAAAAAGAAAGTGAGAAAAATATATGCAACCAGTTGTCAATTTTATCAATCAAATCGGAAATATCGGCGGACTGATCGGTCTTGGTTGGGCTGCCTGGGGCGCTTGGGATCTAGCAATTGGGATTCGTCGGGAATTGGACGATAAGAAGGACAAAGGTATCCAAAGTGTAATTCTAGGTGCTCTTCTTGGAGCTGTTCTGAAAACACTCTTTTCAGCCCTTGCCGCAGGACTGTCCTCTATCGGGTAAGAGAAGGAGGGGGAACAATGGACCAATCCACACTCAATCAGTTAACGATGAGCCTCAAGGATTATAATCCGACGGCTTATAAACTGATGGAAACTGTTTCTGGTTCGATGGAGAAGGTAGCAGTTTTACTGCTTCTCTTATTTATGGGACTCAACCTTCTCAATTGGAACCAGCAGCTCAAAAGCAACGGTGGAGAATTGACCCTGCAGCTTTGGATTGAAGAAATCCTCAAATATGCGATTGCCCTCTTTCTCATCCTCTATGTGGATGAGATGTTTGATGCACTCTCTTGGATTTTTAATGCCATTATCAAATTGATTGCGAAAAGTGGTATAAATCCATATAAAGCTAACACTCCAGATTTTAAAGGGCTTAATTTTGCATCTAAGTTAATGCTTCAATTTGTTTATTGGGTTGTTGACTTTATCGGTCAAATTTCCACCAAACTTTTGATTCTCTTGCGCTCCTTTACACTCTACACCTATAAAGGCATCGCCAAGATTGTCGTGGCTTGTTACATGATGGAGAGTCTACGTCCTATTTGTTTCGGCTTTTTCAAACTCTACATCGCAGCGGTACTTCAAGGACTGATTTTAGTGATTGTGATTCTGCTGTATCCAGCCATTGTGACCAATGATTTATTAACGGTCGCAAAAACGGGTGCTTGGACGAGTGCTCTGATGGCGATTGCGAAAGGAATCATCTATATCATTATGCTCTTTGGCAGTCAACGAATGGCCAAGAACATTATGCAAGTAAACTAGAGGAGAAAAATAATGACCCGCTTAGGCAGTGAATTTTTAAAAGCCTTGGATAGTTACGAGCGGCCAGTGATTGGCTATATCACCTTTAGGCAGCTAGTTCTACTCTTTGGCATCGGACTGACGGTTGTAGCAGCCTCAGTCCTTTATTGGTTTAAAATACCCGAACTCATTCTTTATGGCGTTAGTCTCTTTGTACTAGCGCCTTTTGTGATTTTTGGATGTTATATTGACGAAAAGATAAAAGATGAGATGCGTTTTCTCTTAACAAAGCAAGAACGCAGCTATCAAACCGATTACGACAGAAAGGAATACACCAGGAATGCCTTTATTCAAACAAAAGAAAACCCCGAAACTCTCTAAAGCAGAAAAAGATCGGGCGAAGCGACTGAGACGAACCATGACCGCTTCCACTCAAAATAGTCTCAATTATCAGTGGCTTACTCCTGATGGTCTGATGACCATCACAAATGATACCTACTCAAAAACTTATCGCTTAGGGGATACTAGTTATATCACCGCAACCGATGACGAGCGGATTGATGTAATTGAAACTAATGCGGATATCTTTAATTCGCTAGACATCGATAACGACTTACAGCTCTTAATCCTGAATCGAAGAGTAGAAACAACCAGTCTCTCTGCTATTCGATATGACCTTACACAAGACGGTTATGACGATTATCGGAAAGAATACAATCACATGATTCAAGAGCGCTTCTCGCATGATCAAAATACCTTTAAAGTAGAGAAGTATTTAACAATCACCGCACAAGCCGATCAGGATCATCAAGCGAGACGGATTTTGGATGATACAGCGAATGTCATTGAAAGCCAGTATAGTGGTTTGGGAATTTCCTTTAAGGAAATGGACGGATTAGACCGCTTAATGATCTTTCGTAAATTGCTGAGGCGAGAGAATTTTTTGGATTTTACCTATAAGGATATTGCAATCTCTGGTTTATCAACTAGGGATTTTATTGCACCCAATTACCTGAAATTCGAGAAAGACCACCTTAGGATAGATGATGGCTATGCACGCATTCTCTACGTCAAACAGTACCCAACCTTTTTAAATGATAAGCTCATTAAAAATATTTTGGATACAGGAATTGAATTAGCGATTAGTTTACATGCGAAGCCTTATGATACGGCAGATGCTCTCAAGAAAATTAAAACGGTTAAATCAAGCGTTCGCAGGGAAATGATTAAAAGCCAAAAGGCTGCTGCTAAAGCAGGATATGGAAGTGACCTTGCAGTTGGTGGAAAGGCAATTGAAACCTCTCGTGAAACAGAAAAATGGACGGAAGAATTGCAAGACAATGACCAGAAGATGTTTTCAGGAGTCATGACCGTCTACCTGATTGCTGATAGTCTGGAAGAGTTGAACAATTATACGGAACAAGTTCAGCGCTCTGTCCGCAAGAATACCGTAGAGCTAGATAAGTGTTACCTCTATCAGGAAGAAGCCCTCAATACGATCTTACCGATTGGGGTTCCTTTTATCAACGTGAAACGTCGTTTTATGCGAGATATGACAACGAGCAACCTCGCAACCCAAGTTCCTTTTACAAATGTTGACTTACGCTCTAGTAGCCCTCGTGCTGTTTATTATGGTCAAAATCAATTGTCGAAAAATCCCATTACCCTTGATCGAAAAAAAGACCTCAACACAGGTTCTGGAGCGATCTTTGGGATTTCAGGTTCAGGAAAATCTGTTTTGGCGAAAGGCGGAGAAATTATCCCAACGCTCCTACGTTATACAGAAGATCAAATTATCATTGTAGACCCAGAAGCCGAGTACACAGATATTGGTCGTGAATTTAACGCAGAAGTGATTACCATTGCTCCAGGCTCTCCTCATCATTTTAACCTACTTGACTTACCTGATAAGGATAAGCTTCAGGCAGAAGATAGTGATCCGATTGGTCAAAAGGCTAATCTTCTCTCAACCCTATTTGAAAATATCTTCTCTGAAGTATCAGATGATGAATTTGCGATGATAGACCGAGTGACTAGAAAGACCTATGAAGCAGTAGATAAGCCAACCTTTAAGGACTGGCAGCGTGTCCTAGAAGAACAACCTGAAGATATCGCAAAAGCATTAGCTTTAAAAGCAGAGCCTTATACAATGGGTTCAAATGATATTTTTGCGCATCCAACCAATGTCAATATGGAGAACCGCTTTATTATCTTTAACCTGAAGCAGCTAAGCGGGAAGCTCAAACCATTTGCCTTGCTTGTTATTCAGGACTATATATGGAACCAAGTAGTCAACTTCCAAGGGAAAACCACAACCTGGCTCTATTTTGATGAATTGCAGCTTTACTTCAAAAACAAGCTTCAGGCAACCTTCTTTACCGAATTGTACTCTCGCATCCGCAAATACGGGGCGCTACCAACAGGCATTACCCAAAACCCTGAAACCGTATTGTCAACTGAAGAAGGACGTAAACTTGTGGCCAATTGTGAGTTTTTGGTTCTCCTGAAGTTGAAACGTACTGACTTAGAAGCTCTTTCTCAAGTCACGCCTCTCACACCTTCTTTAGAGCGCTTTGTCTTACGGCCAAAAGCCAAAGGAACAGGACTCATTGTGGCAGGGGACACCATTGTTCCTTTTGAAAATCCGATTCCAAAAGACACGAAACTCTATCAATTAGTTGCTACAGATGGTTAGAAAGGAGGAGGATGAATCTTGTACGAGAGTGATCCAAAACAACTCAAACAAGAACGAAAAGCTCGGATCAAAGAAGGCATCAAAGACAATCAATCCACCATTGCTAAAGCAGCTCGGCTAGACTCTCAAGCCACCTACAAAACGGCTAAGAAGGACTACCGTTTGGCTCAAAAAGCCTATACCTTAAACAAGAAACCACATCTTACAGCTAAGGAACTCTTTTTCAAAAAGGAATTAGATCGAGCAAAGCTAGATAAACAAGTCGCCAAGAAAGTCTATCAAAAAGCTAAACAAGCAGATAGCACCTATATCCCTAATCGAATCAAGCATCGAGCTAAACAAGGAAGCAAGATAAAAGTCAGACAGGATGTGGAAAGAACGATGCGAGATAATGAAATTCTAGGCGATTGGGTAAAAGCAAGACAAGATATTCGTCAGCTTCGTTATCAAAAAGAAGCCTCAAAACAGGCTTTAAAAGCGGGTGGGAAGTTGGCTAAATACACCATTAAACACAGCTATAGTCAAGTCAATCGAGCCTATAACTTTACTCGTGGTCGTGGTTTTACAAGAACTCCGAAAGAATTCTCTTGGGAAGGGAAACTGACGAAGAAGATGCGCCAGGCAAAGCAGCGGTTAGCACAATCAAAAGTAGGGAAACTAACCAAAGGGACAGGAAAGGCCGTAAAAGTTACCACAAAGCCTCTACGTTCCATTTTAAGGAATCCTTTAGCTATTAAGTCCTATTTCCTCATGTTTCTCATCTTTGGGGTTCTAGCCCTGTTTATGGGCATATTTGCAGGAAGTGGGCCTGTCCAACAAAATGAATTTGACCTCAATCGGTCGTGGCTTCAGATTTCCAAGCGAGATCGGGAAAAGTCCAATGATAAAGTGGATTATTGGACTAATATTGATGATATTCTATTTTTTATGAATTTCCGATACGGAAACGAGTGGAATCCAGAAAGCAGTTGGAAGGATGGAACAGGTGGGGAACTAGCTGGTAATTTAGGTTTTAATCATTATTCAGATGCTTTAAATGACCTTTGGAATCATCTGAACGGTGATCCTCAAAATCTTAAGACAATGGCGGATTTGTATGGATCGGCTTCTTCACTGAAGTGGGCGAAGTTAAACAAGGATGAGCAGAAAGATTATCAGGAACTGGTGGAACTAACCAAAGAAGTCGGGCGTTACCCTTCCTATCAGGAATTGGATAATCCTTTCTATAGTGAAGACAATCCATCCTATTCCAATCCTCTCACTATCCTGAAGCGATTTGGCTATACCTCAATCAAGGATATTTACGAGAAAACCCAATTAAAAGCCACTACTGGTCAAAGCTTAAGAGCGACATTATCAGGTACCGTCTCCATTCAAGGAGATACTCTATCCATCAGAACTAAGGAAGCAATTTTTTCTTATGAAAAAGTTGGCAGTATCCGAGTGAGTGATGATGCAGAAGTGAAAGCGGGTGAAGAGATAGGGAAGGTCACCACCAATGGTTATCAGACCATTCAATACCAAAAGCTAGAGGAAAAAGCCACCAATAAAACGAAAGAAAAGTGGACTTCGGTCAATCCTGGATTTTACTTTCAGTCAGTAACTTATAACCAAACAACTTCTGTTCTCACAACTTTAGATGGAGATCTGGGCACAAAGTCGAGAGCTATTCGAGATTATCTGAAGCAAAAACTTCCTAATCTCACCGATAAAGGACTAGCTGCTATGTTAGGGAATTTTGCGACAGAGAGCAATATCAATCCTAAGCGAGCGGAAGGCGACTATCTCAATCCTCCTGTAGGAGCCAGCAGTAGTTCTTGGGATGATGAAGCTTGGCTCTCCATGGGTGGCCCCTCCATTTACAATGGCGGTTATCCCAATATCCTACATCGAGGGTTGGGGCTAGGACAGTGGACGGATACGGCAGATGGTTCCACTAGACATACACTGTTACGCAACTATGCCAAGTTAAAGAATAAGAAATGGTATGATCTAGAATTGCAGCTAGATTTTATGTTAGAAGGTGACAGTCCTTATTACAGAACGATCGCAAAAGAGATTTTGACTAGTAATGAGAATGTGGGGACACTCACCAAACGCTTTCTAAATAACTGGGAAGGAAATGCAGGTGATAAACTCTTAGAAAGGCAAAATAATGCGAAACAAATTCATGCTTTTCTAAGCCAACAGATAATTGGCGGAGGAACGCTAGCTTCTTCTTGGAACTTTCCTGAAGACTATCGCTCCAAAGTTCCAAATCCACCAACACAAGCTGCCATGACGACACAAAGCGGCTCAGGTTATCCTGTTGGTCAATGCACCTGGTACGCCTATAATCGCTTGGTTGAGTTAGGCTCTATCAAAGACCTATCTGGTAGCTATGGCTATCTGGGAAATGGTCAGGATTGGGTGAGAAATCTTGTCGCAAAAGGCTGGCGCTATAGTGCTACTCCTATCAAGGGAGCAGTTGTTTCTACAGCAGGCGGATTCGATGGAACCTTTGCTTTATATGGTCATGTCGGGATTGTGGAAGCGGTCAATGCGGATGGCTCATTCCTAGTATCTGAATGCAATTATGCAGGTAGACAAGATGCGATACATTTTAGGGTCTGCCAACCTGCACCTTATTATACATTTGCGACCCCAAATTAAACCAGAAAGAAGGAAATAAATTATGAAAATGCTTGATACTGAAAAATTGAAACTGTTAAAACTAGTAGGTCTTGGACTAGGAGCTATTCTGGTCTTAGGTTTGGTATTCTGGTTCAGTGTGGCGACAAGCTCCCACTCGAACTTAAAAACTAAGCAGGTATCAACTCATCAGACGAAAAAAATAGAAGGTGGTGAGCTCACACAGGCTTATGTAAAGCAGTTTCTAACAGCTTATTTTACGAAGAAAGACTTAGGTGAAAATCGAAACCGCTATTTGCCTTTTATGACTGAAGCTGCTTACCAGCAGGAAGTCAACACAGAAAAAGAACCTGCAACACAGGCTTATAAGGGATATGTTGTAGATACGAAACTTAAGTCTGCGACTATTTATATTGATCAGGAGAATAAGACGGTGATTGTTCAAGTTAACTATACTCAAACTCAGCTTCAGAAAAAGAACAACTATGCCAATGCTCAAACAGATATTCTATCAAAAACGACGCTGCGGATTCGCTATATCAAACAGGAAGGGAAATATTTAGTTAGTCAACTGGAACCAATTCTCATTGTCGATACCTTGACAGCTAGTCAAGAAGCGAGCTTACCAACTCTAAACCAACCGAAAACAACAGAAGAAGGAGAAACGAACAAATGACAAAATTAGAAACTCTTGAAAAACAACGCACCAAAGCAATAGAAAGAAAAGAGGATTACCTCGCTAAAGCAAAAAAGGAAGAAGAAAAAATTAAGGCTTTGGATACGCAAATTATTTTAGCGAAACACGAAGAACGTTCGGACTATTTAGCGAGACATCACCTCACTTGGGCGGATATTGAAAAAGCTCTTGCTGAAGGTAAACTGAAAGGAGAAAAACACCATGTACCGTTTAACCAATCTGACACTGGACACGACGACAACCTACAAGAATAAAGACTTAGTCTATCAGGCTCTTGATCGAGAAAATGCCAAGGTGAAACATCAGGAAGCAGAAGGAGTGTTGCTGGCGGAAGAATTGGATAAAAAAGGCGTAGTAATTTACCAGGAAGATATCTATCTTCCCTTTGATGGGATCGCAGATAGCCTTTTTCTAAAGGCTCGTACAAACGCAACTCCTGAAACCACGATAAAGGAAAAACGTTTCTCTTTCCTGAGGGGCTCTAGAGGCGAGAACGACCAAGAACCCAGCTCAAAAGCCAAACAAGAGCCTAGAAAGGCTCTCTCGACACCTCAAATAAAAGAGAAAGAGGTGTCCTCGTCATCTAATTGGATAAAAAGAATTATGCAGGTAGTGGGACTCTTTCTTCTTATCATCAGCTTTGTCTTTTCGCTGATTACGACTCAATTATTCTTAGCTAGTCAACGACAAGTTCGAACGCTTCAGCACCAGGTTACTCGCTTGAGCCAATTTCAAGAACACACAGGTAAACTAGACACGTTTGGGCGTTATTTCTTACCCTCTTACTATTCGGAGAAAGGACAACTGGCTGATTTTAGTTCTTCTCGTATTACATTGCATCATCAATCAGGCCAGCTTCAATCGGTTATTTTAGAATCCGTCTCACAAATGAAAAAGGATACCTATCAACTAACTTATGTTTTAGCGATTAAAGAAGGAGAGACCAGAAGTCAAAAACGGTTGAATTTGGTCGTTCAAAAAGAAAAGGCAGCTCCTTATGGCTATCAAGTCGTCCAGATTCCTGAAGTAAGCAATTATCCTAAATAAGTGAGGTATGTCGAATGGATCAAGAAAAAACCAGCCATTCCCTAGCTTTAAAAGGGAAAATAACGACAGAGAGGATCCTTCAAGCTCTCTATGTTTTAGCGAAAGAATTGCAGGCTAAACATCAATATAAGATGGAACACAGAATCTTTGAAGGAGAGACTCGATTTAATGATTTTATGGCAACTAAAAGTCAGAAGGACATGGAGCGATTATTAAACAGTGAAATCCATCTTGCTAAGCTGAAGCAATACTTGGAAGAACATAAGGTAGGGTTTACCTATTATCAAAAGGGAGAAGAAACCCTGCTCTTTTTTGAAACTAAAAATCGACTCTTAGCTGAAAAATCAATTCAACAGATGCTCTCAGACATCACGAAAAGTCCTGAAAAACTTGAAAAATTCTCGAAAAAGGTCTTAAAGAAACCACATGAAATGACCCCAGAAGAAAAAATAGCCTATTACAAGACTCACACAACTTATCGAGGTCTAAAACCAGTCATAACGAAAGATCTTGGGAAGGAGAAAGCACGATGACCAGAAAATCTATCTGGCCCTACTTAGTAGTGGGGCTTTTTTCTTTTATCCTTTGTCAATCGTTTTATCATTATTATCAACTATCAGCAGCAGCTGTTCCCTTTATGGGTTTGTTGCGATTGGAATGGTTGTTTCATCACTGGGAACAGTTTTCATGGCATCTTGCATTTGATCAAGGTTCTTTATATGCAGGTGTTATTGGATTTGGGTTGCCTCTGCTGGTTTATGCTTCAGGAGATAAGAATATTTATCGCCAAGGAGAAGAGCAGGGGAGCGCTCGTTTTGCGACCTTAAAAGAGATGAAACGGTTTGAAGATAAAGAAGTAGAGAAAAATATGATCTTTACCAAGCAAGTCAAAATGGGGCTGTTTAACTTTCGGCTTGCTTATAATGTTCAGCTCAATAAGAATGTGATTGTGGTTGGGCTACCAGGGGATGGAAAAACATTTACCTTTGTATTGCCGAATCTGATGCAGCTGAATTCCAATTTTGTACTCACCGATCCAAAAGGAAATTTGGCACATGAAACAGGACAAATGCTCGAAAAGCATGGCTATGCCGTGAAAATCTTTGATCTCATTCGACTGAAAAATTCTGATCGCTTTAATCCTTTTCATTATATGAAGTCAGAACTGGACATTGACCGCATTTCTGAAGCCATTACTGAAGGAACAAAGAAAAGTGAGCACATGGGAGAAGACTTCTGGGTACAGGCAGAATTGATGTTGCAGCGGGCTCTCATCGGTTATCTTTATTTCGACTCTAGGGATCCTGAAACGGGAGCACAGCTTTACATGCCAAATTTAGGTCATGTGGCTGATCTCTTAAGAAACATCTACCGTGAGGATCCTGAACTTCCTAGCCCAGTAGAACAAATGTTTGAGGAGCTAGCAGAGCATCAACCAGGAAATTATGCTTATAAGCAATGGAAACTGTTTCAAAACTTCAAGGGGGAAACCAGAAATAGTGTCGTTGCGATTTTATCTTCTCGCTATTCCATTTTTGATCATGAGGATGTGAGAAAACTCATTAGTGAGGACACGATGGAAATAGACACCTGGAACACCAAGAAGATAGCCGTTTTTATTGCCATTCCTGAAACCAATAATGCCTTTAACTTCTTATCTTCTATCCTTTTTGCTATTGGTTTTGAAGTCCTCACACACAAAGCAGATGATATTTTACAAGGTAAGATACGAGGGTATAGTCGAAAGAATTTGCGTCACATTCAATTTATTCTAGATGAGTTTGCACAGATTGGTCGTATTCCAAACTTTTCCCAAGTTTTATCGTCTATTCGGAGTCGTGAGATGTCAATCAAGATCGTCATTCAAGCGGTCAATCAGTTAGAATCTCTTTACAAGAGTGATTGGAAAACAATCTTCAATAACTGTGCGACCCATTTATTCTTAGGAACAAACGATAAAGATACAATGGAATATTATTCAACTCGATCAGGAAAACAAACCATCCGAACCCGCTCTACCTCAAAAACTCATAGCTATCGGAACGGTTCTTCTGGTGAGAATAAGCAAATTCAAGGACGTCCTCTCTTAACACCTGATGAAGTAGCACGAATTGGTGTGGATGAAGGGCTAGTCTTTATTTCTAAACAAAATGTTTTCAAGGATAAGAAAGCTAGTGTTTATGATCACCCTAGACAAGATGAAATTTCCCATTCTCCTGAAGATGAGAATTGGTATGACTATATTCGTAAAGGAACAGATATTGATGGCTTGTTGATTCATGCCAATGATCTCACACCTCGTTTAGAAGAACTTTTTGCATCTTAACTATATAGAAAGGAAAAAACATGAAACAATCAACTATACGACTTGGCTACTTAGAAAGTATTTGTCAGGTTTTAGCATTGAAAACAGAAAACCTCGTTATGGAGCATCATACCATCTGGCAGCTATTCCAAGAAGCAGATGAAACACTGTTTCTTCAACTAGCTCCTCATCTATTTACAACAAAAAGCACACAAGAACCTTTTCTTGCGGAACCCTTAGAGTCCAGTCAAGAGGGCTATCAGTATTTTAAACATTTAGTAGAACAAGGAGGATAAGAAATGGTCTTTACAAAAGCGCAAGCAAAATCTCTAGCGATTTTGGATGTCGCAAGAAGTCTCGGAATGGAGATGAAACGTAAATCTCATAGGGAATACTATTGGGCGGAACATGATTCCTTTAAAATTGATACGCTCAAAAACACTTGGCATTGGTACGCTAGAGGAACTTACGGTGATACGATTAGCTTGGTTCAAGAAATGCGCAATGTCAGCTATTCAACTGCCATGAAATTTTTAGAAACAGGCCAGTTTCCTGAAGCTAAACCGATGGAAGAAGTGCGTCAACCCTTTAGATATACATTAGCGCCCTATGAACAACCCTTTAAAGAAGCAAGAACTTATCTCAAAGAAACTAGGGGGTTGTCAGATGAAACCATCAACTTTTTCCTAGATAAAGGAGTATTAGCGCAAGCGAAGCGAACAGACAGAGAAGGTTTTACAGAAGATGTCCTAGTCTTTAAATACCTGAATAGAGAGAAGAAACTGGTGGGAGCCAGTCTTCAGGGACTAGCGTCATACCCAGAGCGTTATGAAGGAAAAGGCTATCTCAAACAAATCATGTACCAGTCAGAAGGGATTGCAGGACTAAATATCTCTATTGGCTCTCCTGAGCGTTTAATTGTGGCAGAGGCACCAATTGACCTTATGAGCTATTATGAGCTTCATAAGAGTGAATTAAACAATGTGAGACTGGTTGCCATGGAAGGGCTCAAAGAAGGGGTGCTATCTCGCTATGCGATGGAAGCTCTGCAAGAACGAGGTATCCTTGGTGACATCCATAGAGATTATACTAAAGTCAGCGATTTGACCAAAACCTCTCAATTTTTATCAAATGCGGCAGAAACCTCGACCCTCTTTCACGATCACAAGTATGATGACTTGATTACCCTCGCGGTGGATTATGATAAGGCAGGAACAGATTTCTTAGACAACTTAAGAGAAAAAAACATTCCAGTCATCGATGCGAGACCTCCTAAAGGGAATGGTCAAGACAAGATGGATTGGAATGAGTATTTACAAACATCAAAAGCGGTCGAAAAACAAATGGCAGAAGAAAAGGAGGCTGAATTATCTGATTTTCGAGACAAACAAAAAGCTCCTGACCGAAGTCAAGAGCCATCTAGCAATGCGGGCGATTCACATCGCAATCCCGATTCTTTAGGAGACTTGTCTCCAGGGGCAGCATCGAAGCCCGTTGTGGACGAACCACAACCTGATTTTCCTGTCATTGCTCACTTAAATTTTACCACTAAAGGGGAGAGAATGTCAACCATAAAGCCAGGTTATCATGTCATTACCAATGGAGAATTGAATAGGCTGAATAAATTTGCGCCAGGTTTACAAGCAACTGCTCAATGGTATTTAAAAGAGTTGTCAGGAAGTACTATATCATATTTGTATCAAGACGGAGAGACGTTAGGTAAATTGAGTGTCCAGTTTTCTGATGAGAACTTTGCGCATTTAACTGGTATTTCTCCAAAAGGTATTGAGATGAGACAAGTGGTTTATGATTTTGCACAGGGAGTTGGTGACTATGGCAATATTCAAGTTTCCCATGCTATCAAGGATAAATCAATGGTTCTTCCGCTATTACCAGACATCCTATCGTCTCAATCCTTTGTATTTAATGATTTATCGGAAGTTGAAAAATTCAACCGGATTGATTTATCTCAGGCTATTAAAACAAATGATGAGGATTTATTACTTGCCATTAGAGATGTTGATGGAGTCGGTATCCCCGCTTCAGTGATGCGAATGAAAGAAAAATTATCTGAAGATCTCAAGGGGAAAGAAAACATTGTTCTTGCAGTTTATCGTCAGCGTGATGGAAAACTTGACAAAATGTCTATCAATGAAGAATATGTGAAAGATGGAGGGAAACGGTTTGAAGACATTCTAAAAAATGATGAGTTTAGCCGTTATCAAGAAGACCTGTACAAAGAGGAAACTAAGCAGCTTTCTTCTAAACGGGACTCAGATGGTGATGGTATTTCAGATGAGGAGGAACTAAAACAAGGAACGAATCCTTATGATTTTAGATCAACGCCCACCTCTAAACCAGCAGAAGAAAATGAGCTTGAACCTGAAGAAATGCTACTTGCTGCTGAGAGTGTTGTCGTCGCAGACTTCATCAAAAATAAAGATATCGCAGGCCTTAATCAACACCTCAAGGAAGGGATCAAAGCTTATCTAAATTCGGAACATTATAAAGAATTTCTCACTAAGATGAGTCAGTTCAATCAATATTCCAGTCGAAACTTACGCTTGATTTTAGCACAGAAACCAGATGCCTCTTACCTTGCTCCTTATAATACGTGGAGAAAATTTGACCGTCATGTCAAACGAGGGGAAAAGGCATTGAGTGTCATTATTCCAGTAACCTATGTAAAGAAAGATCAACAGGGACAACCCATCTTAGATAAAAACGGCAGACCTGAAACAGGAATGACTTTCCGCCTAAAACCAACCACCTTTGATGTTTCTCAAACAGAAGGAAAAGAGATGCCAAAGGCTGCTGAAGTGAAAGAACAGTTAACTGATTTAGATTATGCCAATCTCTATCGTGCTCTTATGAGTATTGCTAAAACTAATGATGTGTCTGTGAGGTTTGAAGAGATGGCAGGAGAAACAAAAGGTTATTACAGCCCAGCCGAACATCAAATTGTTTTACGCAGTCATGATATGAATAAGTCACAACTTATTAAGACCTTCATCCATGAAACAGCTCATTCAGAATTACATCATTCTAATAATCCACCAAGAGAACAACTGACCAGAAGTAATGCTGAACTGCAAGCAGAAAGTGTCGCTTATGTCGTTGCTTCTTACTACGGTATTGATACGTCTGATTATTCCTTTGACTACCTAGCGGGTTGGTCAAAGGATAAAGAGACCTTAGCTGACTTGGAAGCACAACTGGATATTGTCCAACAAGAGGCCAAAAGTTTAATGGTTCGAATGGATCAGGAACTAGAACGCTTGCAGTTAAGCCAACAAAAGCAAACTCAGCACCAATTTGAAAATAAACTTCAAAAATTTAAGGAAAAATCATCTCAAGAGGTCAAAGCTCACCAAGAAGAACAAAGAGCAGAAGTTCAGTCAAAAAAAGAAAGGGGTATCTCGAAATGACCAATCGGGATACCCAAGAACATCTTAACCTTAAATTAAAAACAACTCAGAACCAAGGAGGTCAACGAACATGAACGCACTACAAGAAAATCAATTCATTCTTCTTCTATCCGACTACGTTCCTATTATGAATGGAGATATTATCAAAGGAATTTCTCCTGAAGCAAACGAATTGACTCGTCAAAAACTGATAGAGAATTTGAACGAAGAATTAGAAAACTTTTCAGAAATGGAACCATCGCTTTTAGAATGGTATGAGAAAAATATCAGCCTGCTAGAAACGATTTCTGATCAAGAATTTCAATCAGCTCTTGATGAAAAAATTATGATAACGGAAGTTCAAATAGGACATTCACTCTTTGAGCCGCTCACTCCTACACAGCTAGATAAACTTGCAGAAAAATTCTCTATTCATCGGAAAGACCTTCAAGGAACAGATGAAAAAGCAGTAGAATTTGAAGCTCAATCTCAGTCCATTTTAAAGAATTTTTTTAAGGGCTTTCGCCAGAAATAAACGTTCAATTAAAAAGTAATCGCTCCTAAAGTGAGAGGGACAAGGGGCTTGGGGATTTCCCCAAAACTGAAAAAGGCAAGAAGGAAAACTGCAAAGTTGACCTTCTTTGACCTTTTTTAATATCGCAAATGGATATCCATTTGCTAAGCTTGCCACAAGGAGAGGTGGGGAATACCATCTTGAAGTTATAGATAAATTTTGAATGAAAGGACATCTAAAAATGTCACGACAGAAAGAAAATCGAAAGCGATTTATTCAGCGGCTCATCCGTTTAACGCCAGAAGAAAATGAGCAAATCAAGCACGCAATGGCTCAAATGAATGCTCCTTCTTTTCAATACTACGCAAAAAACCAATTGGTACAAGGGAAGCTAGTCCAAATTGATTTTTCAGAGCTGAAAAATTTACGAATAGCGGTTAATCGGATTGGCGGAAATATCAACCAAATCGCCAAACATGCAAATGAAAATCAAACAATCTCACCAGAAGAGTTGGAACAAGTTTTAGCTTATTTATCGGAGATTAGAAATATAGTCGCAACTAAGCTATCTAGTGCCGAGAAGAAAAGTTTACAAGAAAGAAAAAATAAAGAGATAAGGACGTATGATGAATGGTAGCTATAAAACCACCTAAACAAATTAAAACGTCCTCCAATTTGAAAATTGCGGTACGTTATATTTTAAATGAAGCAAAAACATTAGTCAAAGATGTCAAAGAAACCGACACGGATTTCCCCCTGATTTATCATAATGGAGAAATGCAGCTAAAGCTAGTGTCGTGTCATGGTATTGAGGATGTCAGCGTAGCAGATGAAGAAATGGTGATGACAAAATTAGCAGCTGCTTTTAAAAAAGGAGATGATGACCTAAAAGAATTGACCTCAGGGAAACAAGTCTTAGCGCATCATCTTATCCAGTCGTTTTCTCCAGAAGATAACTTGACGCCTGAACAAGTCCATGAGATTGGACGACAGACCATGATGGAATTTACGGGTGGGGATTATGAGTTTGTGATTGCAACACACGTTGATAAAGATCACCTGCACAACCATATCATTTTATCTACCACCAATACGTCGACGCTGAAAAAAATGCGTTGGCAGAAGAATACACTCAAGAATTTGAGAGCTATTTCCGATAAACATGCAGCCAAAAATGGAGCTAAGATTATTGAGCCGAGCATGAAAAATTCTTACACAAAATATTCTGCTTGGCGCAGACAAAACAATTATCGTTTTGAGATTAAACAACGCTTAGATTTTCTGCTGAGGCAGTCAACTTCTTTAGAAGATTTCAAGCAGAAAGCAACAGCTCTTGATCTTCAAATTGATTTTTCTGGGAAATTTGTCAAGTATCAATTGACGGATCAACCTCAAAAGAGACGGGTTAGAGATGACACCTTATCAAAGAAAGGACGCTACTCACTCGAAAAAATCAAAGAACAGGTTGAGAAAAATCAATTGGTTTATGATGCTTCTGAAATCAAAGAACGCTATCAAGAAACAAAGTCTGAACTCAATAACGATTTTGAATTGAAATTAGAGGTGGCTAGTTGGCAGGTTGAACAAGAAAGTAAACAAGGCATCTATCTTCAAATGGATTATGGTGCCTTAAACAGTGGTACTATTTTAGTTCCAGCTCACAAAGTGGATAAGACGGAAGATGGCAATTATACCATCTACATCAAAGAAAAAGATTACTTTTATTTTCTTAATCCTGATCAATCTCAAAAGAACCGTTACATGATGGGAACGACCGTTGCGAGACAATTAGCGAAGCAAAATGGGGAGCTGCTCGTCACAAAAAATCCGTCCATTTCCTCTATGCGAGAACTCATTAAGGAATATAATTTCTTAGTGGAGCATGGCGTAACAAGTGGTACTCAATTTCAAGAATTAGAAAATCGTTTTAATGAGAAGATTAAAGAAACGGATAAGGAATTGAAACAATTAGATAATCGTCTCGCTAGATTACATAAAATTGAAGGAGCTTTGATGACGTTAGAGGTGGCACCAGAAAATAGTTTCACCGCTATTCAAGTACTTCAGGAATTAAATATTCCAACAAAGACGGAATTGTCAGATATCCAACAGCGTATTCAACAATATCAAATTGAAAAAGAGGCTCTGCAAGAATTCTTTGAAGATACTTTGAAGCAATATACAAACTATCAAGAGATTAAAGATACTATCCGTTCTCGTGAAGCGGCTACTCAAAAACATTCAACGAATGAAAAATCATTAACATAATATTGCTTATACTTAAGGCTTGTAAAGGAGAACAAATGAAAATAGAAACAATACCATTGAGCCAAATCACCCCCTACGATAATAATTCCAAGAAACATCCCAAGTATCAAATTGAACAAATCAAGGAGTCTATTCAAACTTTTGGAAATAATGATCCGATTGCCATTGATGAAAATAATATGATTATTGAAGGACATGGTCGATACCTTGCCTTAAAAGATTTAGGAGTTGCCCAAGTTCCTGTGATTCGTCTGAAGCATTTGACAGAAGAGAAAAAAAGAGCTTATATCTTGGCTCACAATAAAATCACTCTAAATACAGACTTTGATATTGATCTCCTGAAGCAAGAACTGACTAGTATCATGGACATTGATATGGCTCAGTTTGGTTTTTCTGTTAACCTCTTATCTTCTCCTTTAACTGGACAGGAAGAGAAGGATGTCAATATGGATGATGATATAGAAACAATGACGGTAGGAAATCTTTATCAGTTGGGCAGACATCGATTGATGTGTGGGGACAGTACTAATCCAACTCATCTCAAGCAACTTCTTGGAAATACTATTGTAGATCTTTATATCACTGATCCGCCTTATAATGTGGACTACGAAGGAAAAACCAAGGAAGCCATGACGATTCAAAACGATCAAATGGATCAACTAACTTTTCAGAAGTTTTTAACAGATGCTTTTGCAACTGTTGATCACTACTTAAAAGCAGGTGCAGCCTTTTATATTTGGCATGCAGATAGTGAACGTCTGTCCTTTTCCAATGCCATTTTAGCTACAGGTTGGTTGGAAAAACAATGTCTTATTTGGGTCAAAGATAGTTTTGTTTTAGGTCGTCAAGATTACCAGTGGCAACATGAACCCTGTCTTTACGGATGGAAGCCAGGAGCTAAGCATTACTTTGTCAGTGATTTTAGCTCATCAACCCTTCTTGAAAGTAATCTAGAACAGAAAAGTAAGGCTGAATTGATTGACATCATCAAGACCTATCAAGAACACCAATCAACGTCTATTTTAAGAGTCAAGCGTCCACAAGCTAATCAAGACCATCCCACTATGAAGCCTCTAGCACTTATGGAACGGTTGATTAGACATTCTAGTCGACAAGGTGATGTGGTGTTGGACAGTTTTGCAGGAAGTGGAACAACGCTGATGGTTTGTGAGCAGTTGAACCGTATCAATTACTCCATGGAACTTGATCCTAAATATGTCTATCGTATCCTGAAGCGTTTTGAATATGAAACAGGGATCAAAGCAAAACAAATTCTATAGGAGGTAATGTGGTGGCAAATGAGCAGAACTTAATTCCTGTTAATCAACGAACCAAGAGCGAAGCAAGAGAAATTTCACAAAAAGGAGGGATAGCTTCAGGAAAAGCCAGGCAGCAACAAGCTAATTTAAAGCGAGCGTTTGAGACACTCCTAAGCTCTGAAGTCAACAATGAGCAGATGCGAGATTTTCTTATTGGGCTAGGCTATGATCCAACAAATGAAATGGCACTAGCCTTGGTTGTTCTTCAAAAAGCGTTAAATGGTGATATAAAAGCTTTTCGGGAGATACAAGAGTTGATAAATAAGGAATAAGAAAAAGCCACCCCCTAGAGAGTGACCAATCTCAGTGTTAGAAAAAAGCCATATTAATCTTCTAGCACTTCTTTTAGTATATCATATTTTCAAAAACACTTAAATTTAATAAAATAAGGTATGGTTAGATTTGATGAAAGAACTTTTATGGATGAGATGGCACGACTACATGAGAAAGAATTTCTCAAACGTGTTAAATCATATGACGATAAAGTTGCCACTACCATGATACAACATGGTTATAAGCGAGTGGATAGCAGTGAGCGAACCGTACTCTTTACTTTTGGAGAGATGACCTTCTCACGAAACAGATGGCGAAAAGGGAAAAAGACACGTTATCCCGTTGATGAATGGCTAGGATTAAAGCCTTATACCCGCTACTCTCCTGAACTAATTCTTCACATGGCTAAACATGCCTCCAAATTGTCCTATCGGGAAGTTTGCCGAACGATTCAGACAGCTTATGATTTGCTCGTGACAAAAGATGCTGTCTTAAAAGCGGTTAAAGTGGCTGGTCGTCTTTTTTCAGAGAGAGAACAGTATCGCTTTTTGCTCGAAGGAGAGCAACCACAAAAAATCCAAGCAGACAAAATCTACTTGGAAGGGGATGGCGTGATGGTGAAAACAACCTCTGGCGGTGACGAACGTCACAATACCGACTTGGCTCATTTTCTCGTCCATACAGGGACTAAAAATGTAGGTAAAAACCGTTATATCCTACAAAATAAACATGAAATCATTCATACAAACTATGAGACGGCTAGAGAAGAGCTGCTGGATTATCTCTATAACCACTTTGAAATTACTGATAAAACGATTCTGATTACTAATTCAGATAATGGAAAGGGCTATACCAAACGAGTCTTTCAAGAAATTAAGAAGGCTTTAGGGATTAAACATCATGAACATTTTTGGGATGCTTACCACCTAAACGAACAACTCGAAACCTTCCTAAAGCCTTACCCTTATCCCTTACAAGTGCTAGCTTTTAAGGCTATTCAGACATATCAAAAACCTCTCCTTCAGTCAGTCTTTGATACTGTAGAGTCACTTATTCAAAGCGATGAGGAGTATGATCGGTTTCATACTTTCCGTCAAAAACTTTTTGACCATTTCAAAGAAACGAAACCACCCAAATTAAGAGGCCTATCATCGAAAGGGATTGGTGTTATGGAAAGTCAGCACAGGAAAGTTACATACAGGATGAAGCACCGAGGGATGTATTGGTCAGTAAAGGGAGCTTGTGCTATGGCCAAGATGATTCTTTTAGAACGAATGGATCAGCTAGAGGAGTTGTTTTTTGGAGATTGGCGAAGAGAATATCAGTATTATCAAGGAAATAGATTGAGTGCTGGTCGTCTGGTTAACCATTATCCACATAAAGCCGTCATTAGGAAAAAAGGATATTTTGGTAAGTTATAATTATAATTAGGGATACATAAGAACCGCTAAAAAAGGGATTTTTTAGGGTCTTTTTGTCGTACTTTTTCTTGCTTTTTTGTGTAATCTATGGTACAATATACTTATTAAAAACGAAAAAGGTGTAGAAGCGTGAACTTCTACACCACCGATTAAGACAAAACGGAACTTTGCTTAATCAGTCAAACAGTATTGTACCATACCAAGAACAATATCGTCAAGACTGGAGCAGAGAAAAACTTTGTTTCAGTCTTTTTTCGCCAAAGAACCTAATGTTTTCTTAGGTTATAAGGGTTAGTTAGACTTTCCCAAAAATTTAGACACAAACTTTTAAGCTTTTTTTGTTGACATGTGCAAAGAAAGTGATATACTAAGAAAGTACCCTCATTGATTTACCTCAAACCTGTTGTGATGTAAGTTAATGAGCCTTAAACCACGCTGTCTGCTGAGCTTGACTCCGGGCAGTGTGGCTATTTTTTTGCTTGATAGCAATTACAGTTCACTAAGATAGATGAGAAGGCTATAACATATGACAACATTTCAAAACCACATTGTTCTTTTTGAACCGCAAATCCCACAGAATACGGGTAATATTGCTCGGACTTGCGCAGCAACGAATTCACCGCTTCACATCATTTTACCAATGGGATTCCCGATTGATGATCGTAAGATGAAACGAGCAGGTTTGGACTATTGGGATAAGCTGGATATTACTTATTATGACAATTTAGAAGAGTTTATGAGTAAAATGGATGGACATCTCTATTTGATTTCTAAATTTGCGGAGAAGATTTATGCAGCAGAAAATTTTACAACCGCTGGAAATCATTATTTTATGTTTGGGCGTGAGGATAAAGGATTGCCAGAGGATTTTATGCGTGCTCATTCTGAAAAAGCCCTGCGTATTCCGATGAATGATGAACATGTCAGAAGTCTGAATTTGTCAAATACAGTCTGTATGCTGGTGTATGAAGCCCTGCGGCAACAGAATTTTGCAGGTTTGGAGCTAGTACATCACTATGCACATGACAAATTAAAATAGGATTTCTCAAAAGAATGGACGACATCGGATAAAATGCTTGCTCTAGCAAGCTTTTTTTGTTATGATTAAAGGGTCTTCAGGGCAGGGTGAAATTCCCGACCGGCGGTAATTTGCAGCCGTTGACAATCTTTTGTTTTTATATAGCGTTGTAGTTTCTTTGTGTACCTTTGAAACGCCACTTCATTTAAAAACAAAATCTTTGCCAACTGGATAGCTGTTTTAAGTCCGCGAGCGTAAGCTGATGTGGTGCAATTCCACAACCGACAGTATAGTCTGGATGGGAGAAGACGAAAGGCAGGGGAGAAGTCCCAAGACTGTGGCTTTTAATTTTATTTAAGGAGACTTCCTTATACTATCATAAAGGTTTCACTGACTGGGATAAGTTATTCTTCAGCAAGCCTTTCCAGCTTCTCTAATTTAATAAAATTGGAGGAACCTGTTATGACACATACACGCAAAATGGCTATTATTGCCATTCTTTCAGCTATCTCATTTTTGCTGATGTTCTTTGATTTCCCGATTTTGCCGGGAGCCAGCTTTTTGAAGTTGGATTTTAGTATTTTACCAATTCTATTGGGATTAGTGGTACTGAATCTGAGAGGAGCTTTAAGCATTTTACTGGTTCGTTCAGTGCTCAAACTTCTACTGAACAACCAAGGGGTCAATACCTACATTG
Source organism: Streptococcus sp. NSJ-72 (assembly GCF_014334035.1). Classification (NCBI taxonomy): domain Bacteria; kingdom Bacillati; phylum Bacillota; class Bacilli; order Lactobacillales; family Streptococcaceae; genus Streptococcus; species Streptococcus sp. NSJ-72. Next base: position 1,739,918 of record NZ_CP060489.1, on the reverse strand, counting down.
GTTTGCCGATGAATATCATTGCAGTTGCTGTTTTCGTAATCGCTTTTGCGCTTATTTGGAAAAAAGAACAGACAATCGTTCGTTTTCTGATTGCTTCTGTGGTGGGAACACTGGGATTGACTGTGGCAATGCTTCTTTTGAATTATATCTATGCAATTCCGCTATATGCAACGTTTGCTAATTTTGATATTTCAAAGATTCTTGGTGTAGCAAATTATCTGTTTGCGATGGTCATTCCATTTAATCTATTGGAAGGTGTAGTTTTTGCAATTGCCTTTTGGGTCATTAACTTGCTTTTAAAACCGATTTTAATTAAATATGAAAAATAAACAAACTTTTTTAACCAAGGGCTCTTTTGCCCTTTTACTTTTTGTGATTCTAGGCTATGTTGTCAAGTTTCATCCTAATTATTTAAAAGACTTTGATAGTCTAATTCAGATAACTTTGCGTGGAGATTTGCCACATACTTTGACATTTTTCTTTTCTAGCGTAACGAGTCTGATTAATACGCCCGTTATTATGACCTGGGTCGCAGTTTTGGCTGTTTTTTTCCTTTATAAGAAATGGTGGAGTGAGGCTATTCTTTTAATTGGGAATCTTGCCTTGACGGGGCTTTTAGTTGCTTTTTTGAAAAATATCTATCAACATTCGCGTCCTGCTATTCAACATTTGGTAGAAGAAGGTGGATTTTCTTTTCCGAGTGGGCATGCCTTGGCTTCTACACTAATCTTTGGTACGCTGTTGATTATCGTTAGTCAACGAATAAAATCAGTGCAGACGAAGCGTATCTTGCAAAGTTTGATGATTGTGATGATTTTTATCATTATGACGTCACGTGTGTATCTGGGAGTACATTATCCGACAGATGTGTTGGGAAGCTTTCTCTTAGGCCTAGGAATTTTGCATGTTGAATTTCCTTATTATGATAAGTTGCGTTTTCAATGGCGTTTCAAAGGAAAACAAAAATAGCATTGCTACAAGGAAAAAGATGATGCGAAAAGTGTTAAATGACAAGTTAGTACATCAAATTTTATCAGTTGTGTCCTGTATTCCCTTAGGGAGCGTAGCGACATATGGGCAAATTGCGCAGTTGATTGGGCGAGAAAGAAATGCTCGTTTGGTAGGTCGCGTCCTGTCTCAGGCTGGACTTTATGGGAAGTATCCTTGCCATCGTGTGGTTAATTCCGCAGGACGCTTAGCGCCAGCGTGGGAGGAGCAGAGACATCTCCTTTGGGCCGAAGGAGTGACTTTTAAAACGAATGGCTGTGTGGATTTAAAAAAACACCAATGGAGGCCAACGGATATTAGTAAAGTGTAAATGGAACTCCGAGCGCGAGTTCTGTTTTATTTTGTGGTACAATGAAAGTTATGAAACCTTATAATTCTTTGAATGCTTATTATCGAAAACTATTTGGAGAGAAGACTTTTAAAGTTCCGATTGATGCGGGATTTGATTGTCCCAATCGAGATGGAACGGTTGCTCACGGTGGCTGTACTTTTTGTACGGTGTCAGGTTCTGGTGATGCGATTGTAGCTCCTGAAGCACCGATTCGTGAACAATTTTATAAAGAAATTGCCTTCATGCATCGAAAGTGGCCTGAAGTCAAAAAATATCTAGTTTATTTTCAAAATTTCACCAATACCCACGATAAGGTAGAAGTTATTCGTGAGCGTTATGAACAGGCCATCAATGAGCCAGGGGTTGTAGGTATCAATATCGGTACCAGACCAGATTGCCTGCCTGATGAGACGATTGCCTACCTAGCAGAATTATCTGAACGTATGCATGTGACGGTAGAGTTGGGCCTGCAGACGACTTATGAAACTACTTCGCAATTGATTAACCGCGCACATTCATATGAATTATACGTTGAAACGGTTCAACGGCTGCGGAAATTTCCAAAAATCGAGATAGTTTCCCACTTAATCAATGGTTTGCCTGGTGAAAGCCATGAGATGATGATAGAAAATGTTCGCCGCTGTGTGACAGACAATGATATTCAGGGGATTAAATTACATCTTTTGCATTTAATGACTAACACACGGATGCAACGAGATTATCATGAAGGACGCTTGCAGTTGCTTAGCCAAGATGAGTATGTTGCTATTATCTGTGATCAATTAGAAATAATCCCTGAACATATCGTCATTCATCGAATTACAGGAGATGCGCCACGGGACATGCTCATTGGACCCATGTGGAGCCTCAATAAATGGGAAGTGCTAAATGCGATTGAGCAAGAAATGAAACGTCGTGGTAGCGTGCAAGGTTGTAGGGCAAAGGAGCAGTGATTTATATGTTAAGACCATTGCAAATGGCACATGCTTTTTTATCAGAAGTCATAACCAAAGAAGATATAGTCGTAGATGCTACTATGGGAAATGGATATGATACTCTTTTCTTGGCACAATTAGCTAAAAAAGTCTATGCTTTTGATATTCAAGAACAAGCTATTAAGCAAACCGCTAAGCGCTTGGCAGAAGCTAAAGTAGATAATGTTGAATTGTTTTTAACTGGTCATGAAAATGTGGGGCAGTACATTAAGAGCACGAAGGCAGCTATTTTTAATTTAGGCTATCTGCCGTCAGCAGATAAGTCGGTAATTACCCAGCCACATACAACCATACAGGCCTTGGAAAAATTATGTCAGCGTTTAGAAGCTGGCGGTCGGATTGCGGTCATGATTTACTATGGGCATACAGGTGGCGAGATAGAGCGGGATGCGGTACTAGATTTTGCGAGCCATCTACCCCAACAGGAATTTACCGTGACTTTGTATAAAACTATCAATCAGATCAATCAACCGCCTTTTTTGGTAATGATTGAGAAATTTAATTCGTAATTAACTCAGTCAGAATAGCGTAAAGCCTAGTTAGGCTGAAAAATATGACATATACCCCTGTTGCTAGTTGATTTTGCTTCACAAAAAAGCCCATTTGGTGTACACTGCAAGTGAAGAAAAAAAGCAGAGAGGTAAACCAAATGGACACTTTCCATTATACACCGAGTCGTCATCCTCTTCAACTCAGTATGCCACAGCTTCGTGAAGTCTGATGTGACTTATATCAAAAGATCGCTCCTGATGAGCTGGTTCATCGTAAGAATGTAGAGCAATGCAAGGTTTCAGATGTTTCTGTTTTGACCTTAATGCTGTTCCAGGCAGAAATTGGAATGAAGTCACAGCGAAAATTTTACCAATTGATTCGCAATTTCTTCGGATTCACCAGGCTGGAGAGAAGCCACTTTTATCGTCGTTCTCGTTATTTAGTGCCCCTATTTCAATCAACTGGATTTTGATGAATTGGTCATCATCGATAGTTTTCCAGTCCTCCTCCTTTTCCAGCCTGTCAGAAATCATCGGATTAAGGTCTTGAATAAGGTGGTCAACATTGGCTACTGTGCTTCCAAAAAGATGTGGTTCTACGGTTTGAAAGTGCATTTGGCGGTGACAGAGTCGGGCTATATTTTGGATTATCTGGTTACCCTTGCCTATTCAGGTAGCAGAAGAATTGCTGGAGACCGTGTCCCTTATTCTCGCGTTTTAGGAGATTTGGGATAAAGTAAAGAGTTGAAAGAACGCTTGGAGGCAAAGGGGATTCATCTTTGGACGCCGCTTCGTAAAAATATGGAGGGCATTGATGAGGGTAACATTCCTGCAATTCTAGCCATCCGAGGAACTATTGAAACTCGAATCTTTGTTCTAAATGCAATGTTTGACATTGAGCACCCGATTGTTAGGTCTTTAGCAGGATGGCAATTGGAGATTGAACAGGTTCTTTTAGCCTACCATTTAGAATTTTTTATCAACTAGCAACGCGAGTATCTATTGTTTCTTGTACTGTTTTTCTAGCTATATTTACTTGTATATATTCTGCTTTAATTATTTATCTCGTAGCACGTTATGGAAGTAAAAGATTTAAGTCATAGTTAGAGAAAAGCGGTTTGGCGAAATAAAAATCGTCTTAAAAGTTAGATTTTTCTATCTAACTTTTGGGGTGATTTCTTAAGCGCGAAATGCAAGATAAAAAATAAGCCCACAAGGGCTTATTTTGTTGGAATAGAAATTTCAATCAAGTTAGTAGAGTAGAGTGTTTTAATTCGAGATGCATCAATCAATTTTGTATCAATTTTTCGTTTTAGGAAAAATTCTCGAATTTTTTCAACTTCTTGTTCGCGAATAGCGCGGTGTTTATTTGAAATCAGGATTTCATAATGAAGTGGAGCCTGCGTAAAAACAACATCTGTATTTCCAGCAGAAAAAGTTTCAACTAAAGTGGCATCTGTGCTTTCTAACTGGCTTTGGACAAGATTCGCGTGGCTATTGGTTGTATTGATAAGCTTCATAATGATTTCCTCCTATATGCTAACCCTATTATAGCACTTTTCCATAAGAAATGTGAACAATTTCTCAGACTTTATGACTCTTTTTCCACATTTCAATTCCCCATTTATGGCTTCCGCGTTTTAGTTTGGAAATAGCTTCTTCGATTGGAAACCAAGCAAGCTGATTAAAATCCTCTAAAGGTGCTTGTGATTGCTCATAATGGCTTACTTCGTAAATGTAGGCAGGATTGTAAAAGTGGGTATCACGATGGCGAGAGTAGAAGTATTCGTCTGCTTGTCCGTAATATTGCTCGATTTCAGCTGTGAAGCCAAGTTCTTCAATCAATTCGCGTTCAAGTGCGGTTCGATGGTTTTCACCTTCTTCGATTTCACCACCTGGTAAAAACCAAGCTCCATTTGGTGCTTGCACTAAGATGATTTTTTCTTTTTTAGCATCTGGAATAACTGCGTAAACACCATAGCGATTTACATATTGAACGCTTTCTTTCTTTTCTCCAAAAGTTGCGACTGTCATATTTGTTCCTCTTTTGTGACTAGTTTACTATTATCATAAAGGATGAAGTGATTACTGTCAAGGGTTTAATAAGATTTCTTTTTGTTCAATCACTTGGTATTAAAACGAGACAAGATTTGGCAAGTTATAGTGGTATAATTATAGAGAGGTGAGAACATGACTCAAGGAAGATTACTAGGTATCATTTATTATCTACTGGGAAATGGACATGCTACAGCACCAGCATTGGCTGAGAAGTTTGAGGTGTCGATTCGTACTATTTATCGTGATGTGGATCGGTTAAGCAGTGTAGGTATCCCTATTTATTGTAATCCGGGGAAAGGCGGTGGTATTTTTACTGGATTCATTTGTACTGGATAAAAGTTTACTATCGGCTCAGGAGCAAGAAGAATTGCTTTTATCTGTACAAGGCTTATAAACTTTACGAGAGGAACATCAAGTATTAGAAAAGCTGCAGGCTTTGTTTCAAATTAAAATGGATAACTGGCTACAAATTGATTTTACAGATTGGCGTGGGCAAAAACACCATCAAGAAACGTTTGAGCAGATTAAGAGAGGAATCTTTCAGAGGCGGCTTCTTCAGTTTGACTACTTGAATCAACAGGGTGAAGGGACAAGCAGATGGGTTGAACCTATGCAATTGATTTTTAAAAGTCAAGATTGGTATTTATATGGATTTTGTCGGAGAAAACAGGATTATCGGTTATTCAAACTAAGTCGAATCAATCACTGCCAGCTATCAACTGAAATATTTGACCGAGAGTTAAGACAAGCTGACTTTCAAAGTAAAGAAAGCCAAAAGGAAACAATTCGGCTACAATTGAAATTTGAAAAACATCGAGCTTTTCGTGTCTATGAAGAATTTTCTGGTTTGATTTCGACAGATGTGGTAGGAAATTTACTTGTAGAAGCAGAATTTCCGAATCATGACAGTCTTTATGCTTATCTTTTATCCTTTTTGGATGGAGTGGAAGTGTTAGAACCGCCTGAAGTGCGACAGAATTTAGCAAAAAAATTAAACGAAATTTCCCAAAAATATAAAAGTTGACAGAAACTGACAAGTTTACTTTGTTATGATTATGATAGAAAAACGAAAGGGGTAAACAAATGAAATATGAATGGAGAAAGGCTGAAAAAGCTATATATGGTGTGAAGGTAAGTCCGACGCTAGTAACGGTTCCTGAACAGGCTTTCATTATGATTGACGGAGCAGGCAATCCAAATAGCCCTGATTTCTCTGAGCGGGTTTTGGCTCTGCACTCTCTTGCTTATGCAGTTAAAATGGATTATAAAAAATCCAATCCAGAGCTAGAAGTGACAGATTTTACAGTCTATCCGCTGGAAGGGATTTGGCGGCAAAAAGAAGCAGAAGTTTTAGTAAAAGATGACTTGGTTTATACGATTATGATTGCTCAGCCAGAGTTTATTACAAATGAAATGGTTGAAACAGCTCTCGAAAAAGTAAAAGTGAAAAAACCAAATCCGTTTTATAATGAGATTCGCTTTGAACGAATAAGCGAAGGAAGCAGCGTTTCCATGCTTCATGTAGGACCATTTGACGATGAACCACAAATCTTCGCGAAAATGGATGCTTTCTGTCAAGAAAATGGGTTAAAACGCTGCACAGCATATCATCGTGAAATTTATTTGAACAATAAAAATCGAACAGCTCTCCAGAAGTTGAAGACAATTTTGAGATATAGAGTTCAGTAACGAAAAATTACTCCCTAGAGAAACTTCTAAGGAGTGATTTTCATAGTCAGTTAGCAGTGTCGTCTGCTGTTGTTTTAATTTCTTTTTCGGTCTCGTTTTCAGACTTTTTGGACGACTTGATAACAATCTTGCTATTGCTCGTCATGACAGCTTTGAGCTCTTTTTCGCTTGGATGTTCAAGATAGTAGTCGGTGATAGCATCCTCGATGTGATCTTGGATTGTCCGACGAAGTGGACGAGCTCCCATTTTTGGATCGTAACCAAGATTAACTAATTTTTCCTTGACTTTGTCTGTTACGTCTAGGTGAATACCATTTACAGCTAAGCGTTTATTCACATCTTCAAGCATCAAATCTACGATTTGTAGGAGATTTTCCTTGCTAAGAGATTTGAACTCAATAATACCATCGAAACGGTTCATAAATTCTGGACTGAAGAAGTTTCCTAATTCACCGATAACAGAATTAGTTCGTCCTTCACGCGCTGCACCAAATCCAACGTTTGCTTCGACTTTTCCAGTACCGGCGTTGGAAGTCATAATGATAATCGTATCTTTGAAACTGACTGTCCGACCTTGTCCATCTGTCAGACGTCCGTCATCCAGTACTTGTAAGAACATATGCATGACATCTGGGTGAGCTTTTTCTATTTCATCAAGTAAAATGAGAGAATAAGGATTACGACGTACACGTTCTGTTAATTGTCCAGCTTCTTCGTAGCCAACGTAACCTGGAGGCGCTCCGACGAGTTTTGCTACGCTATGTTTTTCCATATACTCACTCATATCAAAACGAATCATGCTGTCAGCTGAACCAAAGAGCTCAATCGCTAGTTGTTTAGAAAGTTCTGTTTTGCCGACACCGGTTGGCCCAACAAAAAGGAAAGAACCAATTGGTCGGTCTGGTGTACCTAGTCCAACTCGATTACGGCGAATGGCCTTCGCAATTTTATCAACAGCATCATCTTGACCAATGACATGAGCTTTCAAATCATTAGCCAGACTAATCAATTGTGATTGTTCCTTTTCTTTCAAGTCGCCAACTGGAATATTTGTCTTTTGCTCAATGATATGTTCAATGGTTTTTTCACTGATAAGAGGCGTATCTTGATCAGCCATTTTATTTTGCTGCATTTCTTTGTATTTGGCAATTTGGTCACGGAAATAAGCAGCTTTTTCAAAATCTTCATCACGAGTAGCTTGTGCCTTGAGGTTTTCAGCTTCTACCAATCGTTGATCAATGATTTTTGGATCGACAAAGTTAAGTGTCAGATTCATCTTAGAGCCTGCTTCGTCTAGCAAGTCAATGGCCTTATCAGGCAAGAAGCGATCTTGGATATAACGATTGGACAAGACAGCTGCTGCTTCAATGGCATCGTCTGTGTATTTGACGTGGTGATAGTCTTCGTATTTCTTTTGAATACCTTTGAGGATAGTGATCGTTTCTTCAACTGTTGGTTCATCAACTTTTACAGGCTGCATACGGCGTTCCAGTGCAGCATCTTTTTCGATAATCCGGTATTCATTGAGAGTTGTGGCACCGACTAATTGGAGTTCACCGCGAGCAAGTGCTGGTTTTAGGATGTTTCCAGCATCCATATTTCCATCGCCAGCAGAACCAGCTCCAACAATTTCGTGAATTTCATCAATGAATAATATAACATCTTGTCGAGAGCGAATTTCGTTCATGAGTTTTTGCATTCGTTCTTCAAATTGACCACGGATACCAGTTCCTTGAACCAAACTAACGACATCTAAACGAATGACTTCTTTGCCTTGGAGTTTATGTGGCACATCACCGTCTACAATTTTCTGAGCCAAGCCTTCGACAACTGCTGTTTTACCGACACCGGGCTCTCCGATGAGGACAGGATTGTTCTTCGTTCTACGATTGAGGATTTCAATGACGCGCACAATTTCTTCGTCACGACCAATTACAGGGTCAATCTCGCCCCGCCGAGCAAATTCAGTTACATTGATACCAAATTCTTCTAGGAGGCCTTTGGGTTGTTGTGGTACTTGTTGGCGCGTGCTGCCACCTTGATTGGAACCATAGCCTCCGTTACCGTATCCGCCACCTGATTGAGTAGGAGGGGTCTGCGGTTCTTGATGATTTTGAAAATTCCCTAGATTGCTAAAGAAATCATCAAAAGGGTCTAAATTATTTTGATTGTTCATATTGGTCATGCCACGAAATAAGGCATTATTTGGGTCTGTTTTCATGATTTGATAACAATTTTGACAGAGGTCAACTTGGTGTTGTTTTCCATTCACATTTGTGTAAAGGTGAATAGTTGATTCGTTTATTTTACAATTTTGACAAAGCATGTGCTACCTCTTTCTTTTAAAATTTGCTTGACGGAAATCAATTGGTCAATAATAGTCAAACTTCTTATTTTCATTATAGCAGTATTCTAAAACATTGCAAGAATAAAGTGTTAAAAGATAGAATTTTATATTTGAGCATTTCATTTTGTGTTAAATTTACCAAAAATGGGTCTTTTGCTGGTATTTCATCTTTCATTTGTGGTAAAATAGTAACGTATAAATGAATAGGAGAAGGAAAATGGAATCACATTTAGTAAGAATTATCAATCGTTTAGATGCTATGACAAAAGATGGCGGCAATTTGAAACGTAATTTTGAACGTGACGGGGTTGTTGTAGCAGAAGTAACTTATAGCTATGACGAAGAAAATGGCTCAGTATTCACTCTTCGCGATGTTGCAGCGCGTGAAATCTATACTTTTGATAGCATTGATTTGATTGCAATGGAAATCTATGAATTGTTATATTAAATTTGTTAGTCTCTAATAAATATGTCCTCTAGGCATCTGCTTAGGGGATATTTATTTTGCAATAATTTTTGCTTATCTATCTTAGAATTGTCAGAAATTCTTAGAAAAAAGTGGTATACTAATGATGGTAGTAAGCATATTTCTTGACAAAATGAAAAGGAGAGAGTATGGATTTATCTCAAATAAAATTAGTAACAGAATATGAAATTGTCGGAATCGATCTAGAGGAAGCGAGTGTCCGTCATTTAGCTGATCTAGGGATTAAGATAGGCAGTTTTATTCAAGTCATTTCAAAAACAAACGACACAGCTATTCTCTTAGTTCGAGCTGCGAGGATTGCCTTGGATAATTCTATTTTGGAAAAGCTGGATGTTGTGCCAAAGGGCAGCAGCAAATCTTCTCTTCCTTTATCTGAGTTGGCTATTGGAGATTCGGCATACATCGAAGCAATTCATGCAGATGGTGCTTTAAAACGACGGTTGATGGACATGGGGTTGACCAAAAACACAAACGTTCAATTGCAAAAAGTTGCACCGTTGGGTGATCCACTTGAGATTAAGCTTAGGGGCTATGACTTGACCTTAAGAAAGTCGGAGGCTAGCTTGATCAGTGTGGTGAAAGGTGAAAAGGAAGCAAAACAATGAAAGAATTAGCGCTTGCGGGAAATCCGAATAGTGGAAAGACTAGTTTGTTTAACCTATTAACTGGTAGTAGCCAGCATGTGGGAAATTGGCCTGGTGTCACTGTCGAGAAGAAAAGTGGTCTGTTTAGCAAAAACAAAAAAATTATTATCCAAGACCTACCGGGAATTTACTCGTTGTCGCCTTATACTTCTGAAGAAGTGATTAGTAGAAATTATCTTTTAAGCGGTAATGCAGACGGGATTTTGGATGTAGTTGACGCAACCAATTTGGAACGAAATCTATACTTGAGCTTGCAATTGATTGAGACAGGAATTCCGGTTGTGCTGGCTTTAAATATGAGCGATGTCGTTGAAAAACAAGGGAAATGGATCGATACGACTAAATTAAGTTATCAGCTAGGTGTGCCAGTCGTTGCGACCAGTGCTTTGAAAAAGACTGGGATTGACCAAGTCATGCAGCAGGTCTTACGAGAAATGGAGCGCACGGATGAAACGCTCTATCCTGTTTACGACAGCCATTTTGAAGCGGCTTTGTCAGAAATTATCCGCATTTTAGGAAATGCAGTGCCTCAAAAACAGGCTCGTTTTTATGCCATTAAGCTTTTTGAACGTGATAAAGAATTATCCGAACAGCTGGTGTTGTCTGATTTCCAAAAAGCGGAGATTGAAGATGCGATTAGGATTACGGAGGAAATCTACACTGAAGACGCAGAGACCATTGTTGTTAATGCGCGCTATGAGTTTATTGAGTCAGCAGTCAAAATGGTGCTGCAAGCCGATGTTACTAAATTAAGTTTGTCAGACAAGATTGACCGTATTGTGACCAATCGTTATTTAGCTTTACCAATCTTTGCGCTTGTTATGTGGTTGGTGTATTTCCTCTCTATTCAAACGATTGGAACGATGGGAACGGATTGGACAAACGACATCCTCTTTGGAGAATGGATTCCGAACGGTATCAAATCACTGCTGGAACACTTAGCAGTATCTGATTGGCTTCAATCCTTGATTGTTGATGGGATTGTTGCAGGTTGTGGGGCTGTTTTGGGCTTTGTTCCTCAGATTTTTGTCTTATTTGTTTGCTTGGGAATTTTGGAAGACATTGGTTATATGAGCCGGATTGCCTTTGTTATGGATCGGCTGTTTAGACGCTTTGGCTTATCTGGGAAATCTTTTATTCCTATGCTGATTTCTACGGGATGTGGTGTTCCTGGCGTTATGGCGAGTAGAACTATTGAAAATGAACGTGACCGTAGGATTACGATTATGACAACAACATTTATGCCTTGCTCCGCTAAATTACCAATTATTTCTTTGATTGCTGGAGCGTTCTTCCCTAATAATCCTTGGATTGCACCAAGCGCTTATTTTATCGGAATGGGAGCCATTGTCTTATCAGGAATTGCTTTGAAAAAGACGGCAATTCTCGGTGGCGCTGTGGCACCTTTTATCATGGAGCTACCGAGTTATCACTTGCCACAAGTCAAAACTGTTTTGCGCTATGCGGGACAGAAGGCTTTGAGTTTCATCAAACGGGCTGGAACGATTATCTTTGTGACTAATATTTTCATCTGGTTTGCTAGTTCCTATAACTTTAGCTTACAGGCGGTCGAAACAGAAAATAGTATTCTAGCTACCTTAGGAAAAGGATTAGCTTGGATCTTTACTCCTCTTGGATTTGGTAATTGGCGAGCAACTGTAGCAGCTATTACCGGCTTATTAGCTAAAGAGACGGTGATTTCGACTTTTGGAATTTTGTATAAAGTGACTGATGCGACAGAGACTACGAAAGAACTATGGAACAATCTCCAACAGCATTATACGGCGCTTTCCGCCTATTCATTTCTTGTCTTTAACTTGCTTTGTGCCCCTTGTTTTGCAGCGATTGGTGCGATTCATCGCGAAATGGGCAATGCGAAGTGGACGTGGATTGCTCTATCTTTCCAAACACTACTGGCTTATAATGTCAGTCTTGTGATTTATCAGTTTGGTCAAGCGTTGCTATATGGAAAAGGATTATCTTCTGGAACTATTTTTGCTCTATTCGTTGTAGTAGTTGGTCTCTATTTCATCTTTAGAAAACCACGTAAAGAAAAAATAGAAGTTATCACTTTAGATAATCTGACACATCAAACAGTATAGGAGAAATTATGTCCACGATTATTGTATTTATCATCATTTTAGTTTTAGCAGGTGCAGCTATGCACCATATCATCAAAGGAAAAGGACGCTGTGGCGATTGCGACTGCCAATGTGAAATCAAAGAAAAAATGAGACAAAAATAAAGAGAAAACTAAAAATATGACAGAGGTTGTCAGGTCATTTGTTATATGATTTATTAAAAAAGGAGAACACAACATGGTAAGACCTACTAGCAAGACTGAGTTGATTAGTGCAGCAACACAGCAATATGCAAAGCTACAGTCATTGATTTCCCGATTAACAGAAGAAGAGTTGAATACCACATTTGATTTTTCAAAAGATGAGAAACGGAAAGAAGCTCATTGGAAGAGAGATAAAAATCTTAGAGATGTTCTCATTCATCTTTATGAGTGGCAACAATTACTTCTCAATTGGGTGTATTCCAATCAAAATGGTGTCGAAAAATCGTTTTTGCCAGCACCTTATAATTGGAGAAGCTATGGTGAGATGAATGTGGCATTTTGGCAAAAACATCAACAGACACTGCTAGAAAAAGCAATCAAGTTGCTTCATCAATCACAGGAAAAAGTGCTAACCCTGGCTGAAACCTTTACAAATGAAGAGCTGTTTTCAAAGAGCGTTTATAAATGGGTTGGTGGGAGTACTCTTGGCTCCTACTTTGTCAGCTGCACATCCAGTCACTACGACTGGGCTATGAAGAAGCTGAAAGCACATCAAAAGAACTGTAAAAATCAGTAAACAATCAGTATGGTTGGGAGCAAAAATACAAACAACAATGCTCAAGCGAGCCAAATCCACAGTAGCTCATCTCGTCCGCTGGGCTGACGGAGCCAATCAAAACAGTCTCATCCTGTTCGCCGGGCTGACGGAGCAAACCAAAAGTAGTTCATCTCGTCCGCCGGGTTGACGTGGTAAACTAAAAGTAGTTCATCTCGTCCGCCGGGTCGACGTGGTAAACTAAAAGTCATTTATCTTTTCGACTAGGTCGACAGATCCAATCCAAAGCGGTTCATTTTATCGACCAAGTCGACAAAGCGAACCTCACGTCATTTCATCCGAGAGTCAGTCCAGCTGTCTATAAAATAAATCGGTCCGTCAACTTAGCTGACGGACCGATTTTGTCTGAACTCATTGATATCTTATTTGCTGTTATCTCCCATTAGTAAGTCTTTTGGTTGCTTACTAAGGAGCGTGATTGAAGCAATGAGGACGGAAACGATGATAATAGCAAGTCCAAAGATGACCACTTTGGTCATATCATCAGGAGATACATGTACATTGAGGCTAGTGAGGGTCTTGTTAAAGCCATCCACTTCAGCCCCGCCTCCAAGATTGGCGCTCTTACCTTCTCGAGCTAGTTTTTCAGCAATACCACTGGTAACTTGTTTTAAAATGCTATTTCCCATCACCTTGCTGACAGCACTACCTGCAAAGTAAGCACCAATGAAGCTAAATATACTTACAAAGAGAACTTCTGTGATAAATTGGAAGAAAATCTTTGTTTTGCTAATTCCCATTGAAAGCATGATTCCCATTTCTTTTCTACGACCATTGATCCATAAGAACAAGACTAGCGTAAGAACAATCGCTCCAAAGATTAGCGTTCCGATTAAGAGGTTTCCAGTAACGCCGTAAATACCGTTAATAGAAGATTGAAGTGCTGGGAAGTTGCTTGTGCTCTTAACAAGGGTGTAGGCTTCCCAATCAATAGATGATATTTCTTTTACTTTCGCCATCACTTTATCAATATCTTGGCTACCGTTTACAAAGAAAGTAGCATCTTGATAAATAGCGTTTTTATCTGTTGAACCTTGTAAAGTTTTAGTTGTTTCTAAGTCTGTAATAAAGGTATTTTCATACAATTCTTGAGGACTAGAAACGCCTCCTTTATTTTTCCCGTCAAAAATTCCGATAACTGTCACTTTAGTCGTTTTATTAGCTTTGCGAACGTTATCATAGTCATAAGTATTCGATTTTATATTAATCGTATCGCCGACTTTAAGTTTGTTCTTTTCTGCAAAATCTTTATGAATTAAAGCAACATTTTTGTCATTTTTGTTGATATGTCTACCTTCAACTAGTTTGAAGGTTTCTGCGGTAAATTTATCATCTTTAGATGAATCGTTGATACCTGTTGCCATAATGGCACGGCCGAATTTTTGTTTTCTATCTTCGCTTTCAAAGTCGGTTTCTCCAGATTCAACCAATTGGTGATCAATTAAGTCAGCGACAACATTCATTCGTTTGATGTAGCCAGAGATACCTTTAACTTTTTCCACAGCTTCGATATCTTCGCCTTTAAGATTTCCTGCTCCGCGAGGTGTACCTTGGTTTACTTCGCGGTTAATCTGCATTGAGAAACTGCTAGTGATATTTTTGAAAGTTTCTTTTGAAGCAGCGTCTGTTGCATTTTTAACAGCAATACTGCCAAGTGTTAAAGTAGAGATGGCTAACAGGATTAAAAAGATAATCAGTGTTTTTATTTTTTTGCGCCATACATAGGCAAGAGCGTTCTTTATCGTTAACATATAATTTCTTCTCCTTGGAGGTCTTATTTATAATTCTTAGTGACTTCGACTAAGTTCTTATTGCTTAACTCTAAGATGACGTCTGCTTTATTAGCTAACTCTTTGCTGTGTGTCACCACAATCACACATTTATTTTTTTGTTTAGCTGATTTAATTAGGACTTCAATGATGTCCATGGCAGTACCTTCATCTAAGTTCCCAGTTGGTTCATCTGCTAAGATAATTGGTGCTGTAGATGCAAGAGCGCGTGCAATAGCAACCCGTTGCTGCTGGCCACCTGATAATCGTAATACGTTACGATGGATTTCTTTTTCGTTGAGTCCAAGTTGTAGTAAGCTATCTTTACTTGCTTGAGAATTTACGAGTCGAACATTCTCCATCGGAGTTAAGTAATCGATTAAATTATAATTTTGGAAAACCAGGGAGATTTGTTTCCGTCTGTGATGGTTATAGCCTTTTTGAGCGATGTCTTGATCTTCAAAGAGGATTTTTCCTTTTGTAGGAGTATCAAGTCCTGCAAGAAGGGAAAGCAAGGTTGATTTTCCTGCACCAGATTTCCCTATAATAGCATAAAATTTTCCTTCTTCAAATGAAGCTGTGATCTGATTCAATACATTTTCTTGTAGGCTATTGTATTGGTAACTAACTGAATCCATTTTTAAAATTGTCATGTTTTGTCTCCTTAACTTATATCGGTTAAAATATCTTTTGGTTTTTTATGTAGGATAATAGAAGATGAACCTACTACTGCAAGTAAAATAATGAAGAGCAGTATTCCATAAGTCATCAAAATAGTAGAGGTATGTAAGTGCGGAACGATATTTTCAAAAATAGCGGATGAGCTATCTTGTTGTTGACCGCCTTTTATAAACCCTTTGAATACCATAGTGGAAATATAAGAGCCACTAATAGAAGCTAGTGCCATACTAAATACTGATATGATAACCAGTTCCAGTATGAATTGAGAGATAATCATCGCTTTTGAAATACCGAGAGATAATAGTACTCCGATTTCATAAATTCTTTCTCTCAACCAGAACATGAGAATCAAGGAAAGAACGATGATACTTCCAATAATGATACTGAAAGTTAAAACATTAATAATCTGTTTGAAACTGGTAACAGAAGAAGAAACTGCTTCAAAAGCCTTAGAATTTTTAACAAGATCAGTTTGCTTCCAATCAATTTTTGACTTTTTGACTGTATTGATGACTTTATCAATTTGATTTGGATTTGATACGAAATAAACGGCTGCAGATAATTTATAATCAGCTGGTTTGTAGCCTTGTAAGTATTGGCTCGATTCATAGTCCATATAGACAGTATTTTCTGTCGCATCTGAGCTTAAACCTGTTTGTTTCTCTTCTTTTTTTCCAGAGAAGATACCAGCAATTTCAAACTCTACTTCATGGAGTTGTTTAGCATCCTCATCCTTTAAGGAAGCTCCCTTTAGTTTTAGTTTATCTCCAACCTTTAAATGGTTCTTTTTAGCTAATTTTTCATGGATGAGAATCTTGGATTTATCGCCTTTACGAATTGGCTTTCCTTGTTCAAGTTTGAAAACACCACTTGCAAAGGTTGTTTCTAGAGTAGAATCACTTGTTCCTAATGCAGCAACCAGATTGTTGAGGACAGGGTTTTGATTGTCTCTTGTGACACCTTGTTTTTTCTTAACAACAGTTTTATCTGTCAAACTTGCTAAAGCATCGTATTTGAAGTTGAATTTTGAAATTTCTTTATTCTCAAGTAATTTTTCTGCTGTTTTTAGTGAAAGTGGTCGTTCAAGTGTTTTGCTAGTTATTGTAAAGCCAGTATTTGATGCGTCATAGATTTTCTTTTCGATATTATTAGTCGTTCCCATAATAGAAAAGCTACTAGTTAAGGCAGTTGAAATGAGAGTAAGTATCAGAAATACAAGAAGAGTTTTAACTCTTTTTCTACTGATGTAATTCAAAGCCTGCTTGGCTATTTGCATAATTTTCTTCCCTTCTATATATTTTAAAACTAAATCGGTACCGTGTTCTATGTTAAAGCAGTTACCTTAAAATAGTTTTAAGGTTTAAGGTAATTTTAAGTTTTTTGGCTGATTTTTTTCTGTTTTTTATGTAAATTTTTGTAAAATATTAAAAGCTGAAAGAAGGAAGGAATTCTACGATCTTTTGATTGATAATGTTTTATAAGAAAAAGCAGTCATTTTTTTGTTATATGTTATAATAGAATGAAGAAATTAGAAATGAGATAGATATGATAAAGATAATTGATGGCAAGGCTTTGGCAGAAAAATTGCAAATACAGTTAGCAGAAAAAGTTAGAAAATTAAAAGACGAAACAGGATCGATTCCAGGACTTGTAGTGATTTTAGTGGGAAATAATCCAGCCAGTCAGATTTATGTACGAAATAAAGAGCGCTCCGCTTTGTCAGTGGGGCTTCATAGTGAAGTGGTACGCTTGCCAGAAACGACTAGCCAAGAAGAATTACTTGCTTTGATAGAACGATACAATCAAGACTCAGCTTGGCATGGTATTTTAGTGCAATTGCCTCTTCCAAAACACATTGATGAAGAAGCGGTGCTGTTAGCGATTGATCCCGATAAAGATGTGGATGGCTTTCATCCGATGAATATGGGGCGACTTTGGAGTGGCCATCCTGTTATGATCCCTTCAACACCTGCTGGTATTATGGAAATGTTTCATGAATATGGTGTTGACTTAGAAGGCAAACGTGCGGTGGTCATTGGACGAAGTAATATTGTGGGTAAGCCGATGGCACAGCTCTTGCTGGCTAAAAATGCCACAGTAACTTTGACTCATTCGCGGACACATCATTTGTCAGAAATAACAAAAAAAGCTGATATTTTGGTTGTTGCCATTGGTCGTGGTCACTTTGTGACGAAAGATTTTGTTAAAGAAGGTGCAGTCGTGATTGATGTGGGGATGAACCGCGATCAGAATGGTAAATTGATTGGCGATGTAAAATTTGATGAAGTATCAGAAATCGCTAGTCTCATTACTCCTGTGCCAAAGGGCGTTGGTCCCATGACTATTACTATGCTTATGGAACAGACATATAGAGCCTGCAAACGGAGTTTAAAGAAATAGAGTGCGACATGTTTTCGATTTTGGAGACATGTCTATTTTGTTTGTGGTAAAATAAAGATAAACAAGGGTGTCACTTCTCTACTGGCATAAGTGAAGGGAGCAAACATGAAAGTGGTAGACTATACATTATTGAAAAAGGTTATTCAACCACGTGCGCTGAATGGTCACAAGGGAGAGTATGGTCGTCTGTTATTGATTGGCGGTACTTATCCGTTTGGTGGCGCAATAATAATGGCAGCAATGGCTGCGATCTATAGTGGAGCTGGCTTAGTCACAGTGGCAACAGATAAGGAAAATATCCCATCGTTACATGCACAATTACCTGAAGCAATGGCTTTTGATATTCGGGACGAGAAATTATTGAAAGAACAGATCCAAAAGGCAGATGTGCTATTGATTGGTCCAGGTTTGGCTGAAAATCCTCTTGAAAAAGCTACTTTACAGTTGGTAATAAATCTTGCTAGTGAACGTCAAGTTTTTATCATGGATGGTGGAGCCATTTCTTTTTTTAGCAAAGAAGTTTTGCCATTTCCAAAGGCACAGACGATTTTTACACCACATCAAAAAGAATGGGAACGGTTGAGTGGATTAAAGCTAACAGAGCAGACACTCGAAAAAAGTCAAGAAGCAGTTAATGCTTTTCCTGTTAAAACTATCGTTGTTCAAAAAAAGCATGGAACGACTATTTTTCAAAGTGGAAATCGGAACTGTTTTCAACTGTCCATTGGAGGTCCGTATCAAGCAACAGGCGGTATGGGGGACACGCTTGCAGGTATGATTGCGGGCTTTACAGGACAATTTAAAACGAGCTCTCTACTAGATCGTGTAACTGCCGCTGTCTATCTTCATTCGGCGATTGCAGAGGAGTTGAGCAAAAAATCTTATGTGGTCTTACCAACAGAAATTAGTAAAGAGATTCCTAAGTGGATGAAGAAATGGTGTTAGTTTTTATGAATTCTGTCAATGATTTTTTATAGATAGTTTGGTATAATAAACATTACAAATGAAGAAGAACTATAGGAGAAGAAAGGAGAGAAATGGCTGAGTATTTATCTGTATCGACCTTGACTAAATATTTAAAGTTAAAGTTTGATAAAGATCCTTATTTAGAGCGGGTTTATCTGACAGGAGAAGTTTCCAATTTTCGCAAACGTCTGAATCATCAGTATTTCTCTCTCAAAGACGAAAAGGCTGTCATTCAGGCAACAATCTGGGGCGGAGTTTACAAAAAGCTAGGTTTTGACTTGGAAGAAGGCATGAAAATCAATGTTGTCGGCCGGATTCAGCTTTATGAGCCAAGTGGCTCCTACTCTATTATCATTGAAAAAGCGGAGCCAGATGGTGTAGGGGCTTTGGCAATTCAGTTTGAGCAGCTTAAAAAACGGTTAGGGGAAGAAGGCTTGTTTGAGACTCGATTTAAACAAACCTTACCGCAATTTCCTAAGAAAATTGGGGTAGTGACTAGTCCTAGTGGTGCAGTGATTCGTGATATTATTACAACTGTTAGCCGTCGTTTTCCAGGAGTAGACATTATTCTTTATCCAACCAAAGTACAGGGAGAAGGAGCTGCTACTCAGGTGGCAGATAGTATCCGTCGTGCTAATACACGAAGGGATTTAGATGTCCTTATCATCGGTCGA
Source organism: Streptococcus sp. NSJ-72 (assembly GCF_014334035.1). Lineage (NCBI taxonomy): Bacteria > Bacillati > Bacillota > Bacilli > Lactobacillales > Streptococcaceae > Streptococcus > Streptococcus sp. NSJ-72. The sequence goes on along the minus strand of NZ_CP060489.1, from coordinate 1,720,478 downwards.
GGTGGTGGATCAATTGAAGATCTTTGGTCATTTAACGAAGAAATTGTTGTCCGTGCCATTTTTGAATCTCAAATTCCAATCATTTCAAGTGTAGGGCATGAAACAGACACGACTTTGGCAGATTTTGTTGCAGATAGACGCGCCGCAACGCCAACTGCCGCTGCAGAACTAGCAACGCCTGTAACAAAATTGGATCTCTTAGCGCACATACAGCAGCAACAAAATCGTTTGGCTACTGCTACATCTAATCGTCTTACTTATAATCGTGAGCGATTGGTTAAGTTGAGCCAGTCTGTCATTTTTCGTCAACCGGAACGATTATATGATAGCTATCTTCAAAAATTAGATCAATTAAATTTGCGACTCAAGCAACAAATTCGCGAATATTATAGTGAAGGGATGCAGCAAGCAAGGCTCTTAGAACATCGTTTGGAGGCTTTATCTCCTTTAAGGATGGTTCAGACTTATCAAGAACGTGCAGTCCAGTTGGAACGCCTTTTACGTAGCAATATGGCGGTGATTTATGATTACAAGGTAGCAGAAGTCAAGCGTTTATCTGATGCATTGCTTATGTTGGATACCAGTCGAATTGTAGCTCGTGGCTATGCGATTGTTCAAAAAGACGACAAGGTGGTATCAGGTACCAAAGATATAGAAAAGGGTGACAAGGTCAGTGTAGTTATGCATGACGGTCATCTGGAAGTTGAGGTAAAAAATGTCAAAAGAAAAGAAATTTGAAGAAAATTTAGCTGATTTAGAAGTCATTGTGCAAAAGTTAGAAAACGGAGATGTCCCTTTGGAAGAAGCAATTTCTGAGTTTCAAAAAGGAATGCAACTTTCAAAAGAACTTCAAGCAACCTTAGATAAGGCAGAAAAAACACTGGTCAAGGTTATGCAGGCTGACGGCACAGAAACGGAAGTGGAATGAAACAAGACGAAAAATTGGTTAGAATTGGGCGGACTATTGAGAATTTTTATGTTCAAAAGATGGTATCGGCTGATTTGATTGAAGTGATTCTTTACTCAATCAATGCAGGCGGCAAGCGGATTCGCCCTCTGCTGCTTTTGGAATTGTTAGAAGGTATGGGTTTGGAATTGACGGAGGCCCATTTTCAGGTGGCCGCAGCGCTTGAGATGATTCATACTGGAAGTTTGATTCATGACGATTTGCCAGCTATGGATGATGATGATTATCGTCGTGGTCGTTTAACCAGCCACAAAAAATTTGGAGAGGATATGGCTATTTTAGCAGGGGATTCGCTCTTTTTGGATTCTTATGCCTTAGTAGCAGAAGCGGCATTACCTAGTCAGATTAGGGCAAACTTAATTGCAGAATTATCTCAAGCTGCTGGAACCTTTGGCATGGTTGGAGGTCAAGTTCTTGATATGCAAGGAGAAGGTCGTGGCGTTAGTTTGGAAGAGTTACAGGTTATTCATGCTAACAAAACTGGTAAGCTCCTGACCTATCCTTTTATTGCAGCTGGTTTGATTGCTGAACTAGCAGAACCGCAGCAAGAAAAATTAAGAAAAACGGGTCAATTACTTGGACTAGCTTTTCAGGTGCGAGATGATATTCTAGATGAGACAGCGAGTTTTGAGGACTTGGGGAAGACACCACAGAAAGATGTAGCAGCAGGGAAGGCCACTTATCCAGCTATCTTGGGCTTGGATGGTGCTAAGCATTTCTTTGAAGAACAGTTGAGCGCAGCTGAGATTTTATTAGCAGAGGTAGAAATGGACATAGATTTTTCAGGGTCTGCTATCAGAAAAATAATAGAAAGTTTGAGGCTTAATGACGAAGGAAAGAGTAGATGTTCTAGCTTATAAGCAAGGTTTGTTTGAAACGAGAGAACAAGCTAAACGAGGGGTCATGGCAGGTTTAGTTGTTGCCGTTGCCAATGGTCAACGTTTTGATAAACCTGGTGAAAAAATTGATGAAAGTATGGAGTTGAAACTCAAGGGAGAAAAGCTCAAATATGTCAGTCGTGGTGGTTTAAAATTAGAAAAGGCTTTGCAGGTGTTTGACATTTCAGTTGAGGAGCAGGTCACGTTGGACATTGGAGCCTCGACAGGTGGCTTTACGGATGTTATGCTGCAAAATGGTGCACAGCAAGTCTACGCAGTAGATGTCGGCACGAATCAGCTGGCATGGAAACTCCGTCAAGATGAGCGAGTGGTCAGCATGGAGCAATTTAACTTTCGTTATGCTGAAGCAGCTGATTTTGAGAAGATACCTAGTTTTGCCTCCATTGATGTCAGTTTTATCTCGCTTCGTCTCATTCTACCAGCTTTGCATAAGGTTTTGGCTAAAAATGGAGAAGTTGTGGCACTCATTAAGCCGCAGTTTGAGGCCGGTAGAGAGCAAATTGGCAAGAATGGAATTGTAAAAGATAAAAAAGTGCATCAAGCAGTTTTAGAAAAAGTAACGGACTTTATGGTTGAAGCCGGATTCTCTGTTAAAGGTCTGGATTTCTCCCCTATTCAAGGTGGACATGGGAACGTGGAATTTCTGGCCTATTTAGAAAAAAGGTTTCACCCCGAAAACCTAGTAAAGACGATGATTACAACTGTCGTGGAAACAGCACATAAGGAATTTAAGGATGAATAAAAAAGAAAGATTAGAAAAAATTAGACATTTTGTGTCGGATTATGAAGTTGGAACACAAGAAGCCATTGTAGAATATCTGAAACAATCAGGAATCACAGCAACACAGGCAACCATTTCACGAGACATTAAAGAGCTGGGAATTGTCAAAATTCCGCAGAAGAATAACACCTATATCTATGAATTACCAAAATCAGCTAGTACAAGCTTAAAATTAGCGGATAACAATATTTTAGACTTTGAGTTGTTAAGAAATATGATCAACCTTCGCCTTGTCCCTGGAAGCACAGCTTTTGTGAAGCGACAAATCGTAGAAGATTTTTCTGATGACATTTTTAGTATTTTAGCGGATGATGACACAATCCTCCTTATTTTCCGTAATGAAGAAATGGCTCATAAGGTATTGGAAGAGATAAAAAATTGGTAGGTAGCCTATGTTACTTGAAATTTCCATTAAAAATTTTGCAATTATTGAAGAGGTTTCTCTCAATTTTGAGCAAGGCATGACTGTTTTGACAGGTGAAACGGGTGCTGGGAAGTCTATTATTATTGATGCTATGAATATGATGTTGGGAAGCCGAGCAACAACAGATGTGATTCGTCATGGCGCTCCGAAAGCTGAGATTGAAGGACTGTTTGCGATTGAACAGAGTAAAGCTTTGGTTGAAATCTTTGAGCAGCAAGGGCTTGATATGACAGATGAGTTGATTATTCGACGAGAAATTTTCCAAAACGGTCGCAGTATCAGCCGTATTAATGGTCAAATGGTCAATTTATCCGTTTTGCGATCGGTTGGACAGCATTTGGTGGATATTCATGGTCAGCACGACCAAGAAGAGTTGATGCGTTCCCAGTTACATATTGCTATGTTGGACGAGTTTGGAGATGAAGTATTTTTTAAACTCAAAGCGGATTATCAGCAAACTTTTGATCAGTATCGTCAGTTGCGTAAGCAAGTTATAACGATTCAGAAGAATCAAGAAGAAAATAAGGCGCGAATTGATATGCTGGAATATCAGATTGCAGAGATTGAGGCGGCTAATTTAAGAGCTGGCGAAGATTTGGCATTAAACCAAGAACGCGATAAATTACTCAACCATAAGCAGATTGCAGACACTTTGACAAATGCCTACGCTATGCTGGATAATGAGGAGTTTTCGAGTTTATCTAATATTCGAGCTGCCATGAATGATATGGAAGCTATCGAAGAGTACGATGTTACTTACAAAGAAATTGCGGCTAATCTTTCTGAGTCTTACTATGTACTGGAAGACGCAACAAAGCGTTTGGAAGACATTCTAGATAACATGGATTTTGATGGTGATCGTCTCTTAGAAGTTGAAAGGCGTCTAGATCTAATTTATAGCATTACTCGTAAATACGGTGGGCATGTGGATGATGTGTTAGCTTATTTAGAGCAAATTTCTAAAGAATATGCGCTTCTGACTGGAAAGAATCTCTCATCAAATGATTTGGATCAAGAGTTGAGAAAGCTGGAGAAAGATTTGGTCTCTCTAGCAGGTCGTCTGAGTCAGGAACGGCACGAATTAGCCCAGCAATTGGAAGCAGAGATTCAGCAAGAATTAAAAGATCTCTATATGGAAAAGGCGAATTTTCGAGTTCAATTTACCAAAGGAAAGTTTAGCCGCGAGGGAAATGAGCATGTTGAATTTTACATTTCGACTAATCCGGGCGAAGATTACAAACCGCTCGTTAAGATTGCTTCCGGTGGCGAATTGTCACGTTTGATGTTGGCAATCAAGTCTGCTTTTTCTCGTAAAGAAGGCAAGACAAGCATTGTTTTTGATGAAGTAGACACAGGCGTATCTGGACGTGTTGCGCAAGCTATTGCTCAGAAAATTCATAAAATTGGCTCCAATGGACAAGTTCTTGCCATCTCGCACCTACCACAAGTGATTGCTATTGCAGATTATCAATTTTTCATCGAGAAAATATCAGATGAATATTCAACAGTTTCAACAGTTCGCTTGTTGTCTGATGAAGAGCGTATCGAAGAGATTGCTAAAATGTTAGCGGGTGAAAATGTGACTGAAGCAGCTCTCACGCAGGCTAGAGAACTATTGAAACAGTGAATGGGTTGACGTTGTTCATCTCCTTCGTTATGCCAAAGTTCTGGTATAATGATCCCGGATATTTGTATAATCTAATTCCTACAAAGTTGCTTAAGTATCTAGAAGGCTGCTAAGTCGGCAATGGAATAAAACGAAGTTTTCGTCAAAAGCACTCTTCCAAATTTGGAAGAGTGACTTGCTTCGCAAGTTTTATCTGTAACTTCAAAGTAGTACTTTGAGTAGTTCGTTTCTGCACCAGTTGTTTACTATACAAGAGGCTTTGAAGTTGGAGGCTTGCGTTTCAATCTCTTCTTTTATCAGGAGGAAAACCATGACAAATTATTTTGTAATTGGAGATGTACATGGAAAGGCAAATATGCTAGAAACGCTACTCAAAAAATGGGATGGAAAAAGCCAGCTCATTTTTTTAGGAGATTTGATTGACCGTGGTGAGGATAGTAGAGCAGTTTTAGAGTGTGTGAAGAACCTTGTTGTAAAGCAAGGAGCAATTTGCATTTCTGGAAATCATGAGTATATGTTTCTAACTTGGTTAGATAATCCCGAGAGAGGATATGAACATTATCGCCGTAATGGTGGAGATACGACAATCAATTCCATTTTAAGACGATCTTTAGATACTCCTGTTGATGGAGTGGAAGATGCTAAGCGCGTGTTAGAAGAGGCACCAGATCTCGTGACTTTCATCCGTCAGATGCCCTTCTTTGTTGAAACAGAACAGTATATTTTTGTGCATGCCGGTATTGATTTAGATTTGAAAGATTGGCACCAAACTAGTGATTATCAAAAGGTTTGGTTGCGTGAACCCTTTCATCAGGGATACAATCAAACCGGAAAGACAATCGTATTTGGTCATACCCCAACTTTTTATCTCTTTTCTGAGAGACCTGGGACAAGTCGCCTTTGGAGAACGCAGGATCAAAAAATTGGTATGGATGGTGGAGCTGTCTATGGTGGAGTTCTCCATGGAGTTTTATTCGGAGACGAGGGCATTTTAGAACATTATTTTGTCAAAAATCATACATTGGTGGCTGAAGATAATTGAATGTTGTACAACAAAAGAGTTGAAAGAACTTTTCAAGTAAGTTTTCTTTCAACTCTTTTTGTTTATTTTCCAGCTATATTTTTGACATCTTTAATCATCAATTTAGTAGACTCGAGACCACCACCGCTAAGGTACCAAAGATCCGATGTTAAATTAACAATCGCTTTCTTTTTAGCAGCATTTGTTTCTTGAATTAGTGAATTATTCAATAAATCTTTATTCACTGAATTATCGCCACCGATAGCAAGAGTTCGGTTGAGAGAGAAAATAATGTCTGGGTTAATTTGTTTGACACTTTCGAAACTGACCTCTTGACCGTGCCGAGAGTCTTTAATTTTGGCATCAGTGGCTTTGAATTTCAGGGTGCTATAAAGAAATGCAAAACGTGATTTCGCACCAAATGCTGACATTGCGCCCTCGTTCAACATAAGGGTTAAGGCTTTTTTAGTTGACTTTTCATTTGCACTCGCAACACTTTCAATCTCTTTATCTAATGCAGCTAGTTCGCTTTTAGCTTTTTTTGTTCCATCTTCTCCAAAGATACTTGCCAGGGAGAGAATGTTTTGTTTAGTAGACCCCCAGTAATCTTTATTATCTGCTTTAAAAAGGATAGTAGGAGCAATTTCTTTAAATTTCTTAACATACTGTGCCGTACGTGGAGAAGCAATGATTAAATCTGGTTTCAAGGCAGCGATTACTTCCATATCAGGCTCTTTCATGGTGCCAACATTTTTGATGTTTTTTGAAAGATTTTTCAAGTAAGCAGGCAAGGTTTTCTTTGGAATCCCAGCGAGACTACTTTCCTTTCCTAGAGCTCGAATGGTATCGGCTGCACCAAGGTCAAACGTAACAATTTTTTTAGGATTGATTGGAACTTTAGTCTCCCCTGCTGCTGATTTAATAGAGACTTCCCTTGCAGAAGATGAAGTATTTGTCTTTGTGTTTTGTTTATTATGAGCACCACAAGCTGCTAAAAATACAACAGCAAAAGCTGTAAGGATAGATAACAATAGTTTTTTTGTATTCTGTTTCATCAGAAATCCTCCAAATTTAAATTATAGATATACACAGATTTTTTCCCGTTGATTTCACCAAGGGTTATGTCCATTTCGTACAATGAATCTAAAGTTTCTTTTTTCATGATTTGTTCCGTCGTACCTTGACAAAAGAGTTTCCCATCTTTAAAGGCGACCATCTCATCCACATATTGACTAGCGATATTGATATCGTGAATGACAATAATAATCGTTTTTCCCAGATCATCCACAAGTGAACGCAAGATTTTCATCATGGCAATACTTTGCTTAATATCCAGATTATTCAGTGGCTCATCCAAAAGAATAAAATCTGTATCCTGTGCCAAAACCATGGCAATAAAGACACGTTGCAATTGCCCTCCTGAAAGTGTATCAATAAAGCGATTTCGCAAGTCAAGGATATTCAGATAAATCAAGGCTTGCTCCACTTTTTGAACATCATCTTTTGTTAAGTGATCTTGGCTATACGGAAAGCGCCCAAATGAAACTAGTTCTTCAACGGTTAATTTCGATTGATAGTTGATTTTTTGCTTTAAAATCGTTAGCTCTTTAGCTAATTCTCTAGAATTCCAAGCTTCAATTTCTTTTCCTTTGATACTGAGAAACCCCTGATCTTTTTTGAGTAAGCGACTCATGATAGAGAGAAGAGTAGATTTTCCAGCACCGTTTGGTCCGATAAAGGCGGTGAATTTACTGGGAGAAATTCTTAAACGAATATCGTCTAAGACTAACTCTTCCCCAAATGATTTGCTAATGTTTTCTAATTGCATTTAACGTTTTGCCTCCTTTGCTAACAGATAGAAGAAGAAAGAACCTCCTACTAACTCGATGACCATGCTGACATTAATTTGTAGTTGAAAGATTCGCTCTACCAGCAGTTGTCCGCTGATTAGAAAGATAAAGCCGAGTAAACTGGCCACTAAAAAGAGCCATTTATGCTGGTATTCTTTGATGAGTAAATAGGCTAGATTAGACATCATAAAGCCAAAAAACATCATGGGTCCAGCTAAAGCAGTCGTTGACGAAGTCAGTAAAACAATAGCCCATAGCAGTTTTTTTTGCTCTTTTTCTACCTCTATGCCTAAAATCATAGCTGTCTTTTTATCTAAACGGAAGACATTGAGCACAGCATTCTTTTTCAGTACATATAGACTGACTAGTCCGATGATGACAGTAGCAATCAGAACAATTTCCATATTCATTCGTTGAAATGAAGGAAATAGTTTTGTTTGAAGCTTATCGTATTCGTTAGGATTCATCAATACTTGCAGAAAGGTACTCGTACTTCTAAATAGTGTCCCTAATGCCATACAGATGAGTAAGATGAACACAAAACCTTGTTGGAACAGTTTTTTAATCATAGGCTGCAAACAAAGGAAAAATCCACATTGAATACTCAAAATGATAATAAACTCAAACAAGGGATTTGATATCTTTCCAATAAACTGATTGGCAAAAAATAGATAGACAGTCTGCATGAGCACATAGAGAGCATCCAGGCCTAGGATACTTGGTGTTAAAAATCGATTTTCAGTAATCGTTTGGAAACTGATTGTTGAAAAACTAGCAGCAACTGCAATGATTAGATAGGCCAATAACTTTTGCGATCGCAGTTTTATGATAAAGCCTGTCAAAGGATACTCTGTTGGCATCAGGTAGAAAAATATAGCTACTATAGCCACAAAAAGTAGCAAGATGATGAGCCCTCTTGTTTGGATTTTCATTTTATTCATGAGTGGCACCTCGCCATAAAAGATAAATGAATGTTAAACTTCCAAAAATTCCCAGAATCAAACTAACTGAGATTTCGTAGGGACGGATCACCATACGTGACATAATATCACAGATTAAAATTAAGCCTGCTCCCGTCAGGGCAGTAATACTTTTGATGCGCGTGATATGATCTCCATAAAATTTTCGCACAATATTTGGTATAATCACGCCTATGAAAGGAAGCGAGCCCACTGTAATCATTGTCACACTGGTTGTGAGAGCAATGAGAAATAGGCTCAATCCTTCCATTTGATAAAAAGATATCCCTAGATTATGGCTAGCATCTTCTCCTAGATTCATAATTGTAAAAGTAGCAGACAACCGCCAGACAGCAATCAGAATAACAAAACTTAAAAAAAGCCACTCATATTGATGTGTCTGAATCATTGCAAAAGATCCTTGCGTCCACGATGTCATACTTTGCACTAGATCAAAACGATAGGCAAGAATTTCAGCAGCTGCGCTAATGACACCACTATAAATAATTCCGACAAGTGGCAGTAACCATTTTTCCTTAAATGATAATTTTCTGATAAATCTAATAAAAATAATCGTAAAAAAAATAGAAGAGACAAAGGCGAAGAGCATTTTTTGAGCCAAATTCGCCGTTGGAAAGAAGAAGAGGCTGAGAAGCATACCGAACTTTGCAGCATTTACTGTTCCAATTGTACTAGGCGCTGCAAAATGATTCTGTGTAACAGTTTGCATCAGAAGTCCCGCAATACTCATGCTAGATCCTGCTAAAATGATACTAATAGTCCTTGGTAAGCGCGACTCTAAAAATAATAGCCAAGTGTTCGTCTCACCACTGAGTAGTTTATGCCAAGAAAAACTGCTAGCACCAACCATAATTGAAATGAAAGCCAGTATAAGACAAAGAATTCCTAAAAATTTTGTCTGTTTCATTTATCAACTATTCCCTCTTTCTCTAAAATTTACTTTAAATTAAGATACAAGAATAGGCTAACAAAAAAACATTAGAGTGTCAATTATTTTCTGAAAATTTAATAATTCTGTCTATTGAGAACAATAAAGAGCTATACACATCTTTTACATATTTTATTCAGAAAAATTATTCCACAAAAAGTTATTTTTTTGATATAATAAATTAAATAGATAAAATTTATAAAGTAGGAAAAACATGACAAAAATCAAAATTGTAACGGATTCATCTATTACGATTGAACCGCAAATTGTAGAGGATTTAGAGATTACAATCGTCCCTTTGTCTGTAATGGTAGATGGTGTTGTTTATTCCGATGCTGATCTGAAAGAAGGAGAATTTCTTCGCTTGATGCAGTCCAGTAAAAATCTTCCTAAAACAAGTCAACCGCCCGTCGGCGTCTTTGCAGAGGTTTTTGAACGATTGGGTGAACATGCTGATAAAATCATTTCAATTCATATGTCCCATGCTTTATCTGGAACAGTTGAAGCCGCCCGTCAAGGTGCCACTTTATCAAACGTCGATGTCACAGTCATTGATAGCTCTTTTACAGATCAAGCTTTGAAGTTTCAAGTGGTAGAAGCTGCCAAATTAGCCAAGGCAGGTGCTGATTTAGAAGATATTTTGGCAAAAATTGAAGAAGTGCGTGAAAAAACGGAACTTTATATCGGTGTATCGACTCTTGAAAATCTTGTAAAAGGAGGTCGCATTGGTCGTGTAACAGGACTTCTCAGCTCGCTTCTGAATATTCGAGTGGTGATGCAGATGAAACAGCATGAACTACAACCAATTGTAAAGGGGCGGGGCGTAAAAACTTTTAAAAAATGGGTCAATGATTTGGCCGTAAGTCTGAAGGATAAAAAAGTAGCAGAGATTGGAATTTCGTATGCAGGAACTGCCGAATTGGCGAACGAAATGAAACAGATTTTGCAACCGTGTGTGGAAAAAACGATTTCTGGTTTGGAGACTGGTTCTATTATTCAAACACATACAGGTGAAAATGCGTGGGCAATCCTCGTTCGCTATGAATAAGTTTGATATTTTTGGAAAAATTGAAAAAAGTTCGTTTTGTGCTTGACCTAATAACATTTTTTAGATATGATAATACTTGTTAGAGTTAGTGACTACTAATTCATAAAATATTTTGGAGGATTTGTTAAATGGCTAACAAACAAGATTTGATTGCAAAAGTAGCAGAAGCTACAGAATTGACTAAGAAAGATTCAGCAGCAGCAGTTGATGCGGTATTTGCAGCAGTAACTGAATTCCTTTCAGCTGGTGAAAAAGTTCAATTGATCGGTTTTGGTAACTTTGAAGTTCGTGAACGTGCAGCTCGTAAAGGTCGTAACCCACAAACTGGTAAAGAAATCACAATCGCAGCTTCTAAAGTGCCAGCATTCAAAGCAGGTAAAGCTCTTAAAGACGCTGTTAAATAATTCAACGATAAAAAGCCTATTGTATCAACGTTTCGGCGTTGTGCAATAGGCTTTTCTTGTGTTTTGAAAGACAAAAACTGATCATTTGCATTTATTTACAATCATTCTAAATACGTATTCTCTTAATTTCATGATATAATAAGAAAAAACAATTATGAGTAGGTAGGCATGAATTTACATCCTTATTTAGAAATCACAGATCAAAGTGATTATGAAAATGTTATTCAACGGTTAAAAGTGAAAGGTGTGCGTATTACAGAGACTCGAAAGGCGGTTATTGCCTATATGATTCGGACACATGACCATCCAAGTGCTGAAAAGATTTATTCTGAGTTGCGATCAGATTTTCCCAACATGAGCCTAGCAACGGTCTATAATAATCTGAAAGTATTGATTGAAGAGGATTTTGTGGAAGAAATCAAGATAAAGAATGACAATACGACCTATTTTGATTTTATGGGGCATGAACATCTGAATATTGTCTGCGAAAAATGTGGACGAATTGCAGATTTTGAAGATGTGGACCTACCTGATCTGAGACGTGAAGCTGAAAAGCAGACAGGTTATAAGATCACAAAAACCAAAGTGCTGATATATGGAATTTGTGCTGATTGTTTAGGAGATAGCTGAGTAAATAGATACACTGTTTGAATAAAGAAAACAGTAAAAATCAAATATTCTCCTATTGCTACTAGATTTTTTATGAAAAATTTTGTAAAATATAAAATGACTGTAAGACAGTTTTCAAAAATCAAAGGAGATATCTAATGGTAAAATTAGTTTTTGCTCGCCACGGTGAGTCTGAATGGAATAAAGCTAACCTCTTTACTGGTTGGGCTGATGTTGATTTGTCTGAAAAAGGGACGCAACAAGCGATTGATGCTGGTAAATTGATTAAAGAAGCTGGTATTGAGTTTGACCAAGCTTACACATCTGTTTTGACACGTGCTATCAAAACAACAAATCTTGCTCTTGAAGCGGCAGGTCAACTTTGGGTGCCAGTTGAAAAATCATGGCGCTTGAATGAACGTCATTATGGCGGTTTGACAGGTCAAAATAAAGCTGAAGCAGCTGAAAAATGGGGTGACGAACAAGTTCATATTTGGCGTCGTTCTTATGATGTATTGCCACCAGCTATGGCAAAAGATGATCAATATTCAGCACATACTGACCGTCGCTATGCAAACCTTGATGATTCAGTGATTCCAGATGCGGAAAACTTGAAAGTTACTTTGGAACGTGCTCTTCCATTCTGGGAAGATAAAATTGCTCCAGCTTTGAAAGATGGTAAAAATGTGTTTGTAGGTGCGCATGGTAACTCAATCCGCGCTCTTGTAAAACACATCAAACAATTATCAGATGATGAAATCATGAATGTGGAAATTCCTAATTTCCCACCGCTTGTATTTGAATTTGATGATAAATTGAATCTTGTAAAAGAATACTATCTTGGAAAATAAGCCCAATAAAATATTAAGAAGCTCTGCGTAAACAGAGCTTTTTGATATTGTGCAAAATTCTAATTGGTTTAGCTGTGTTTTTTATCAGTGTTTCCATTTTACTTGACTTCATTTTCTTGGATTTGTGGTACAATAAAAGGTAGCATTTTGACTAGAATGAGAGAAAACATGTTTAAGAAAAAAAGAAAATTTGATAGTCATTCCATTCCTAGACGGCTCAATTTGTTATTTGGGATTGTGATTTTATTGTTTATGAGTTTGATTGTTCGTTTGGGCTATATGCAAGTTGTGCATAGGGAATTTTATACAAAAAAATTGGCGACTGCCAGCAAAACCAAAGTAACAACTAGCTCTGTTCGTGGGCAAATTTATGATGCAAGTGGAAAACCTTTGGTGGAAAATACAACCAAGCAAGTCGTTTCCTTTACGCGTAGCAATAAAATGAGAGCTGAAACGATTAAAGAAATTGCTCAAAAATTACTGCCGTTAGTTTCCATTTCCAATGCAGACGTTACTGAGCGACAACAGGTCGATTATTATTTGGCAGATAGCGAGGTTTATAAGAAGGTCGTCAATCAACTGCCTAAAAATAAAAAGTATAGTGCAGATGGAAATCGTTTGACAGAGTCGAAGATTTATAGTAATGCCGTTAAAAGTGTTGATGTGGTCAAATTAAACTACTCAAATGAAGATAAAAAAGTTATTTATTTGTTTAGTCAAATGAATGCTATTGCAAATTTTGAGACGGGAAATATCCGAACAGACGATTTGTCTCCTGACCAAATTGCGACAATTGCTTCTAGCTCAAAAGAATTGTCTGGTATCAGTATTACCACCAGCTGGGATAGAAAAGTGTTAGACACATCTTTAGCTTCTATCATTGGAAGTGTCTCAAGTGAGAAGGCAGGACTACCTGCAGAGGAAGTTGATGCTTATTTGAAAAAAGGCTATTCACTCAATGACCGTGTTGGAACAAGCTATTTAGAAAAGCAATACGAATCTACTCTTCAAGGGAAACGCGCAATCAAAGAAATCAATCTTGACAAAAATGGAAATATGGAGAGCGTGAAAAATATTTCCAATGGTAGTAAGGGAAATAATCTGAAATTAACGATGGATTTGACTTTCCAAAATGGTGTGGAAGATATTTTGAGAAGGTATTTCAGTGCAGAATTAGCGAACGGTCATGCGACATATTCTGAGGGTGTTTATGCTGTTGCTATGAATCCAAAAACGGGTGCTATTCTAGCAATGGCAGGTTTAAAACATAATATTGATACTGGAGAATTGACAGCCGATTCACTTGGTACCATTATGAATAACTTTGTGCCTGGTTCGGTTGTTAAGGGTGCGACTTTGACAGCAGGTTGGGGAAGTGGAGCTATCACAGGTAACCAAGTTCTGACAGATCAACCGATTTCTTTTGGAGGTTCCTCAGCAATCACTTCTTGGTTTACTCAGTATGGCCCTCGACAAATTACAGCTTTAGAGGCATTAGAATATTCATCCAATACTTACATGGTCCAACTAGCGTTGAATATGATGGGAACCCCTTATTCGCCTAATATGACGATTGATTTGAAAAATTTGAATTCTTCTATGGACAAATTGCGTAAAACTTTTGCGCAATATGGATTAGGAGCATCTACAGGAATTGATTTACCAAGTGAGTCCGAAGGCTATACTCCTAAAAAATATACGTTTGCAAACTATTTAACCAATGCTTTTGGCCAGTTTGATAACTATACACCGATGCAATTAGCTCAGTATGCTGCAACGGTAGCTAATGGTGGTACTCGTATCGCACCACACTTAGTGGAAGGAATTTATGACAATAATGAAAAAGGTGGTCTTGGAAAATTAATTGAAGGAAAAGCCACCAAAGAGTTAAATAAAGTGGATATTTCAAAAGACAACATGGATTTGATTCGTCGAGGTTTTTACCAAGTAGTACATGGAACAAGCGGCTTTACAACAGGGCGTACTTTATTTCAAGGTGAAGCAGTGCCAATCAGTGCGAAAACAGGGACAGCTGAAACGTTTGTCAATAATGGAAAACAGGAAGCCATCAATACAAACGTTGTTGCTTATGCACCAAGTAACAATCCGCAAATTGCAGTTGCAGTTGTTTTTCCACATAATACAGACTTATCTTCAACCGTTAGCCATAGCATTACACGTGATATTATTAATTTATATCATCAACAGCATCCGATGAATTAGAGAGGGAATTATGCTTTATCCAACACCGATTGCGAAATTAATTGAAAGTTTTTCAAAATTACCAGGAATTGGCATAAAAACAGCAACACGCTTGGCTTTTTATACGATTGGCATGAGTGATGATGATGTCAATGAATTTGCTAAAAATTTACTTGCAGCCAAACGTGAGCTAACCTATTGCTCTATTTGTGGCAATTTAACGGATGATGATCCTTGTGCTATCTGTACCGATGAGACCCGTGATCAATCTACTATTTTGGTTGTAGAAGATAGTCGAGATGTATCTGCTATGGAAAATATCCAAGAATACCATGGTTTATACCATGTTTTGCAAGGATTGATTTCTCCTATGAATGGTGTCGGACCTGATGACATCAATCTGAAAAGTTTGATTACACGGTTAATGGATAGTGAGGTGGCTGAAGTGATTGTAGCGACCAATGCTACAGCAGATGGAGAAGCAACTTCCATGTATATCTCGCGGGTGTTAAAGCCAGCTGGTATCAAAGTGACGCGACTAGCCCGTGGATTAGCAGTTGGATCTGATATTGAATATGCAGATGAAGTGACTTTGCTTCGAGCTATTGAGAATCGTACGGAGTTGTAAAAGGGTGATAGAGCTTTGTTTAAAAGAAAATGAAAGCTCTGTTTCTGTTCAAAAACAAGCTAAAATATGGTATACTAAAAGGCGATTAAATTTGTAGATTTCTTTTAAGATGAGAAGGTTAGGTATGAAAATGTCAAAACAACAAATCATTCTTCTTTACGGCGGACGCAGTGCGGAAAGAAAAGTCTCTGTCTTATCAGCAGAGAGTGTCATGCGTGCGATTAATTATGACAAATTTTTTGTCAAGACTTATTTCATCACACAAGCAGGTGATTTTATCAAGACGCAAGAATTTTCAAGCAAACCTGCTGATGATGAAAAATTGATGACAAATGATACCGTCATTGAGAGTCAAAAAATGAAGCCGAGTGATATTTACGAAGAAGGTGTTACTGTGTTCCCCGTTCTTCATGGTCCAATGGGAGAAGACGGGTCTATCCAAGGATTTCTTGAAGTGTTGAAAATGCCTTATGTGGGTTGTAATATCCTTTCTTCTAGTGTTGCCATGGACAAAATCACAACAAAACGAGTGTTGGCTTCTGCTGGCATTCCACAAGTACCATATGTAGCTGTGATTGAAGACGAAAATATAGAAGAAAAGATTGCAGAAGTAGAGGCAAATCTAACTTATCCAGTCTTTACAAAACCATCCAATATGGGCTCTAGCGTCGGTATTTCCAAGTCTGAAAACCAAGATGAACTGCGTTCTGCTCTTAAGTTAGCTTTCAAATACGATAGTCGTGTCTTGATTGAGCAAGGTGTCAATGCGCGTGAAATTGAAGTTGGTTTACTTGGGAACGAAGAAGCCCAAAGCAGCTTACCAGGTGAGGTAGTGAAAGATGTTCCTTTCTATGATTACGAAGCTAAATACATTGACAACAAAATCACTATGTCTATTCCTGCAAAATTGTCAGATGATGTGATTTCTACCATGCGTCAACACGCCGAAAAAGCCTTTCGAGCGATTGGCGGCGTTGGTTTAGCTCGCTGTGATTTCTTTTACACTGATAAAGGTGAGATTTTCCTCAATGAGTTAAACACGATGCCTGGATTCACACAGTGGTCAATGTATCCCCTGCTTTGGGAAAATATGGGCATTTCTTATACAGATTTGATTGAAAAATTGGTTCGGTTAGCTCAAGAAATGTTTACAAAACGTGAAAAGCATTTACTATGAGATAAGAGCAGGTACTCTTCCAAGTTTGAAAAGCGAATAAGTCGTAAGCTTTGTCTGAATCTTAAAGCTTTGCTTTGAGCAATTAGCCATAGCATCAATATAAGAGCTTTTTGCAGTCATAAAACAAGACAGGAATAACATTGCTCCTGTCTTTTCATTTTTTTCTGTTATTTTGCTATATCTTTTAGTGAATCTGTAAAAGTCGGTTTTTCTGTGGTATAATGAGAGAGTTAGAGATATTTAAGATAAGTAGGGGATAAAAATGCAATTAACGTTCTATGAAGTGGCTTCTGTTTTGAAAGCTAAAAATGATGTTCATCTATTTCCAGATTGTACATTTAGAAAGGCAGAATTTGACAGCCGATTGATTGGAGAGGGAGATTTGTTTCTGCCTCTTAAGGGCGCGCGTGATGGGCATGACTTTATTGCGACAGCGTTTGAAAATGGAGCTGTGGCAACCTTGTCAGAAAAAGAATTGGAAGACTATCCTTATATTTTAGTAGATGATGTATTAGCAGCACTGCAGCATTTGGCACGGTATTATCTGGAAAAGATGAAGGTAGATGTTTTTGCAGTCACAGGTTCTAATGGTAAAACAACGACCAAAGACATGCTGGCTCACCTCTTGTCAATGGCTTATAAGACTTACAAAACGCAAGGAAACTACAATAATGAAATTGGTCTTCCTTATACGATCTTGCATATGCCAGATGATACTGAAAAGTTGGTTCTGGAAATGGGTCAAGATCACATGGGAGATATTCATCTTCTATCCACTATCGCTCAGCCAAAAGTAGGCATAGTGACTTTAATTGGCGAAGCACATCTAGAATTTTTTAAAAGCCGTCATGAAATTGCAAAAGGAAAGCTACAAATCGCTGACGGTATGAAAAATGGGGCTCTTTTAGTTGTCCCAGCGGACAAAATTATCAATGACTTTTTACCAAGTCAGCAGAACGTTGTTCGTTTTGGTCCAGACGAAGATATTTGTCTAACAAAATTAGAAGAACGAAAAGATAGCTTGACCTTTGAGACCAACTTTTTAACTAGTACTATTGACCTTCCAGTAACTGGAAAATACAATGCGACCAATGCCATGATTGCCGCTTATGTAGCCTTAAAAGAAGGGGTGACAGAAGAGGCCATTCAAAAAGCTTTTTTGACTCTTAAATTAACGCGAAATCGCACTGAATGGAAAAAAGCTAAAAATGGAGCTGATATCCTCTCAGATGTTTATAATGCGAATCCAACAGCTATGCGTCTGATTTTGGAAACTTTTTCTACAATTCCTTATAATGATAATGGTCGGAAGTTGGTTGTTTTAGCTGATATGAAAGAGCTGGGAGCTGATTCTAAACAAATGCATGGTGCTATGATAACTAGTCTTAATCCTGACATTCTCTCAGAAGTTTTTCTCTACGGAGAGGACATGGCTGCTCTTTTTGCCTATGCTCAGGAAATTTTCCCACCAGAGAAAGTTCATTATTTTGTAAAAAATGCTGACAAAGATCAGTTTTCGGATTTGGTAAAAGCGGTTAAAAAAGCACTAAAACCAACGGATCAAGTCTTGATAAAGGGTAGCAATTCTATGAATTTAGCTAATCTAGTAGAGGAATTGGAGAATGAGGTGTAAGCATCAGGTGCAGTATCTTGCTCTTTTTCGCAGTGTGATGCCTACGGGATCAAATCGAATCTCTAAGATGAGTGACTTAGTTCAATTGTTGGGAACATCTGGTTTGGATAATGTTTCAAGCTATAGTCAATCAGGCAATGTGATTTGTGAAACGAGTATATCTGCTAAAGAATTGGCTCGACATATTCATCAATTGATTTTAGAGAAAATCGGCGCAAATTTAGCCATTATTGTAAAAGAAAAATCGGATTTAGAAAAAGCTATCTTACAAAATCCTTTCGCTGAGGAATTGGATTCATCTGGTTTTTACAAACAGTCGTATTTCGACAGAGCGATTGACAGAAGTGAGAGAACTGAACTTTACAGATGAAATATTTGCAGTTGGAGAAACTTGCCTTTATATGTATCTACCAAGAGATGCTAGAATAAAGAAGTTAAATAATAATTTTCTCGAAAAGAAACTAGGGACTGTTGCCACAACGAGAAAACTAACTATAATAAAAAAATTAATCAATAGGATGGATTAGTAAGAGATGAATTTACAAGAATTTTTTACAAGTCATAAAACAGAGGCACCACAATTAACCCCGTTTTGGTATGGAATGATGTTTTTGGGAATCATTTACATCATGTACAGTGCTGTAAAATATCATCAAAATAAGCGTTATCAAATTATTTTAAAATTTGTACAAGGATTCCAAATTCTAATGCTTTATAGCTGGTATGTCGCCACTTTGTCACCACTATCTGAGGCACTTCCTTTTTATCATTGTAGATTGGCGATGTTTGCTATTTTGTTTCTGCCTGATTCCTCAGTTTATAAACAATATTTTGCTCTTTTAGGAGTATTTGGGCCTATTTGTGCCTTGATTTATCCTTTGTTTGATCCATTTACTTTTCCTCATATTACCTTAGTATCCTATCTGATTGGTCACTATGCTCTTTTGGGGAATTCTCTCACGTATTTGATGAATCATTATGATAGTAAGCAATTGGACTTGCGGCGAATTGTAGAGATTAGTTTTGCTATGAATCTCTTGTTATTATTTGTAAATTTTGTGAGTGGTGGAAATTATGGTTTTTTGAAGGAGCCGCCTTTAGTAGGTGATCATGGGATAATTAGCAATTATCTGTTGGTGTCATTGCCTCTGATTTTAGCTATTTGGATGATTTCTCTGGTCTTTAAACAAATACAGCTTAAGCAAGAACAAGAAGAAACAGTCAGACAGGAAAATTAAGTTATAGTGAATAGTTTTTTAACGACTCACAAAACAGAACCGTCCCTGATACCGATGTTTTGGCATGGTTTGATGATTGCATTTATCTTTGTCTATTTATACTGCTGTAAAAAATCATGATAATCCATATATTGTAGAAACGTTTAAATGGATAAATTATACAGTTAGTTGTTCTTTATACATGATATATTGGCTTTCGATTACCACTAGCCAATAGTTTACCCCTTTATCATTGTCGTTTAGCCATGCTTGCTGTTGTTTTTTTACCAGACAACTGGCGAATCAAACAGTATTTTGCTTTAATGGGAGTAAGCGGTGCGGTATTTGCTTTGGGCTATCCGGTCTTTGACCCTTATGATTTTCTTCCGCATATTACGAGCTTTTCTTTCTTGATTGCTCATTATGCCTTGCTGGGTAATTCCCTTGTGTATCTGATGAATTCGTATGATAAGAAAGCACTAAAAAAATATCAGATTCTTTTTTATACTTTTGCATTAGATTTATTTTTAGTAGGGGTTAATCATTTGACAGGTGGCAACTATGGTCTTATGACACACCCACCTTTTATTAAAGGGGAGAATATTTTGTTTAATTATTTGGTTGTTTCAACCATACTGTCTGTCACCTTAATTCTTCTTGATGAAATATTTAAAAGGCGATGGAAAAAGAAATCAAAAATAATTTCAAACTGATACATCTCAATATTTATTTTCCTGTCAAATTTACTTGGCAGGATTTTTTCCACTATTTTGTGCAATGTAAAAAAATTTTGCTAGATTTTATGAAAGAAAATAGTAAAATAAAAGTAGAAAGATAGGAGAGAGATAATGGAAATTGGTAAAAAATTAAAAGAAGCGCGGCAAATATGTGGCCTGACACAAGAAAGTGTCGCAGAAGAATTAAATGTATCTAGACAAACTATCTCAAATTGGGAAACAGAAAAATTTTATCCGGATATTTTATATGTTTTACAGTTAAGTGATTTGTATCAGGTTAGTTTGGATGAATTGTTGAAAGGATATGAGCATATGATTCAGCACTTAGAAGATTCCACTAATACTGTTAAGAGTAATCGAAAGATTTTACTAGCCTTTATATGTAATATTTGTTTATTATTCCTTTTCTTCATTTTTGTCACTCCAATCTCTAAGAGTTATCTGTTGACCTTGTTAGCGGTGGCGCTGGTGACTGGGACAAGTGGGTATATCTTGGTGCAGATTATTCGCAAAATATAGGAGGTTTTATCATGACTTGGTATCTGTTGACCTTGATTGGTTTGCTTATCGTAACAAACGGACTGTTTGTTTATCAATTATTTAAATTGGTTGAATTAGATGCTGCGGTTCGCGGGATGAAACACCCCAAATTTTGGGCTTTCTTAACGACTGGCGGTCAACGAGGAGAAGGATTGATTTTGTACCTATTAAAACGGAACAAGGCCGTTTTTTCCATGACAGAAGAAGAAACAGAAGAACTTCAAACGAGGAAACAACGGTTAATCTATTTACTGGTGTTAATGGTTATCTTAGCGATTTTTCTCTTTGCTAGTGTGCTTGTGAGATTTTAATAGAAGTCTCGACTGTCGAAAAAATAGAATCACTCGAGAGGGTGATTCTTATATTTTATGGGACATTGAAAAAAAGCGCTAAATCCGCTATAATGGATAAGTTGAAAGGATCAAGGGTTCCGATGTAAAAATAAAAAGTAGATGCTAACATTCACGATTATTCTAAAATGAAAGAAAGAGAAAAAGATGACTTTACAAGAAGAAATTAAGAAGCGACGGACTTTTGCTATTATCTCCCACCCGGATGCGGGGAAGACGACAATTACTGAGCAGTTGCTCTATTTTGGAGGCGAGATTCGTGAGGCTGGGACAGTCAAGGGGAAAAAGACCGGAAACTTTGCCAAGTCCGACTGGATGGATATTGAGAAGCAGCGGGGAATTTCTGTGACGTCCTCTGTTATGCAGTTTGACTACGATGGCAAACGGGTCAATATTCTGGATACGCCAGGGCATGAGGATTTTTCAGAAGATACTTATCGAACCTTGATGGCGGTGGATGCAGCGGTCATGGTCATTGACTCAGCTAAAGGTATTGAGGCACAGACCAAGAAGCTCTTTGAGGTTGTCAAACATCGCAATATCCCAGTCTTCACCTTTATGAACAAGCTGGATCGAGATGGCCGCGAACCTTTAGATTTACTGGAAGAACTGGAAGAAATTCTAGGCATTGCTAGCTACCCAATGAACTGGCCAATCGGTATGGGAAAAAGTTTTGAGGGTCTCTATGATCTCTATAATGAACGTCTAGAACTGTACAAAGGCGATGAGCGTTTTGCTTCTTTGGAAGATGGGGATAAACTTTTTGCTTCCAATCCTTTCTATGATCAGGTCAAGGAGGATATCGAACTCTTACAAGAAGCTGGAAATGAATTTTCAGAAGAAGCGATTTTGGCTGGTAAATTGACCCCGGTTTTCTTCGGTTCAGCCTTGACCAACTTTGGCGTGCAGACTTTTTTAGAAACTTTCCTTAAGTTTGCTCCGGAACCACATGGTCATAAGAAGACAGACGGTGAGGTGGTTGAGCCACTCAGCCCAGACTTTTCAGGCTTTGTCTTTAAAATTCAGGCCAATATGGATCCGCGCCACCGCGACCGTATCGCTTTTGTCCGTATTGTTTCGGGTGAGTTCGAGCGAGGTATGAGTGTCAATCTGCCTCGCACTGGCAAGTCCGCCAAGCTGTCTAATGTCACCCAGTTTATGGCCGAGAGTCGTGAGAATGTGACCAATGCTGTAGCTGGTGATATTATCGGGGTTTATGATACGGGGACTTATCAGGTCGGCGACACTCTGACTGTAGGCAAGAATAAGTTTGAATTTGAGCCTCTGCCAACCTTTACTCCTGAAATCTTTATGAAGGTTTCGGCTAAGAATGTCATGAAGCAAAAATCCTTCCATAAGGGGATTGAGCAGCTGGTACAAGAGGGGGCCATTCAGCTATATACTAATTACCAGACTGGTGAGTATATGCTAGGCGCTGTGGGTCAGCTCCAGTTTGAAGTCTTCAAGCACCGTATGGAAAATGAATACAATGCTGAAGTGGTTATGAGCCCAATGGGTAAAAAGACGGTTCGCTGGATTTCACCAGATGACTTGGATGAGCGTATGTCCTCAAGTCGCAATATCTTAGCTAAAGATCGCTTTGATCAGCCTGTCTTTCTTTTTGAAAATGACTTTGCTCTTCGCTGGTTCGCAGACAAGTATCCGGATGTCAAGTTAGAAGAGAAGATGTGACGTACCAAAACTATCTGATTACAGACCGTGTATAGCAGCATCATAGTTATAATAAAATCGGCTCGCTAAATTAGTTGCTACGGGATATAAAAATTTACTGAATTGTATATATTAAATTTTCCTAAGGATTGAGCTTTCTTCTCTCAGTCCTTTTCCATTGATAGTGAAAGGGGAAAGTAGTGTTTATCGAAAAGAAATTACAGAGTGGAATGGTCTGGATAAATTTGGATGCAGATATTTTGAGTCAACACCCAGGTTCTTATACAAAATACAATATTGATGAAGAAACAATTGAGTATGCACTGGATAAAAATGAACGCGCCCACATGGACTACAATCGTGAGACAGGAACAGTTGTTTTTATTTTCAATGTACTCAATTTAAAAAGAGCTAAAAATTACTATGAAACAGTCCCTATGACCTTTGTGGTACAGCAGGATCGGCTCATTACCATTAGCAATAAGGAAAATACTTATGTTGTAGATATGATGAAAAATTATGTTGAACACCATGAACCAGTTACAGTTTACAAATTTCTATTTGCTAGTTTAGAATTAGTGCGTAATTCTTATTATCCTGTGATTGAACAAATGGACGAAACAAAAGATAACATCAATCATCTTTTGCACCAAACAACCACTAAAAAAAATCTCTTTGCTTTAGCGGATTTAGAAACCTCTATGGTCTATCTGGTTGCTGCTACCAAGCAGAACCGCATGCTTTTGGAGCATATTAAAGGACATGCCATTTATCGCCATTTAGATGAGATTGAAAAAGAGCAGTTTGATGATGTCATGATTGAAGCTCGTCAACTCGTCGCTATGACAGATTTGATTGCTCAAGTTCTCAATCAATTGTCAGGCTCGTACAACAATATTTTGAACAACAATCTAAACGACAATTTAGCTCTATTAACTATTATTTCAGTCTTATTGGCAGTATTGGCAGTGATTACAGGATTCTTTGGAATGAATGTGCCACTGCCTTGGTCAAGTGATAAGAATGCTTGGCTCTATATTGTGCTTATTAGTTTTATACTCTGGATTATTCTTGTTCAGTTTCTAAAGCGATTTGTAAATAAACAATAAAATTGGCTAGATGAGGAAGTGAAGCAAAGTCATAATCGTTTCTAGTTTTGCCCCGATAAATTTTAAAAGAAATGATATATTGTTTACATAGGCACAAAGTATAGTTGTCAAATTTACAGAAGTCTTGTTTTAAAATACTATATACCCCTGTTGCTAGTTGATTTTGCTTCACAAAAAAGCCCATTTGGTGTACACTGCAAGTGAAGAAAAAAAGCAGAGAGGTAAACCAAATGGACACTTTCCATTATACACCGAGTCGTCATCCTCTTCAACTCAGTATGCCACAGCTTCGTGAAGTCTGATGTGACTTATATCAAAAGATCGCTCCTGATGAGCTGGTTCATTGTAAGAATGTAGAGCAATGCAAGGTTTCAGATGTTTCTGTTTTGACCTTAATGCTGTTCCAGGCAGAAATTGGAATGAAGTCACAGCGAAGGTTTTACCAATTGATTTGCAATTTCTTCGGATTCACCGGACTGGAGAGAAGCTGCTTTTATCGTCGTTCTTGTTATTTAATGCCCCTATTTCGGTTGATTCGCCTCTATTTCAATCAGCTAGATTTTGATGAATTGGTCATCATCGATAGTTTTCCAGTCCTCCTCCTTTGCTAGCCTGTCAGAAATCATCGGATCAAGGTTTTGAATGAGGTGGTCAACATTGGTTACTGTACTTTCAAAAACATGTGGTCTTACGGTTTGAAAGTGCATTTGGCGGTGACAGAGTCGGGCTATATTTTGGATTATCTGGTTACCCTGTCTCAGTCCATGATATTCAGGTAGCAGAAGAATTGCTGGAGACCGTGTCCCTTATTCTCGCGTTTTAGGAGATTTGGGATACCTAAGTAAAGAGTTGAAAGAACGCTTGGAGGCAAAGGGGATTCATCTTTGGACGCCGCTTCGTAAAAATATGGAGAGCGCCGATGAGCATAACAATCCAGCAATTTTAGCCATCCGAGGAACTATTGAAACTCGAATCTTTGTTCTAAATGCAATGTTTGACATTGAGCACCCGATTGTTAGGTCTTTAGCAGAATGGCAATTGGAGATTGAACAGGTTCTTTTAGCCTACCATTTAGAATTTTTTGTCAACTAGCAACGTGAGTACTATATGATTAGTGTAAATTGTTTTATATGGTTCTCATTTTAAATATTTCTTTATAATTAAATATCTAAAGGAAGTATAAAGAAGAGAAGAAGCTAATTTTATCATAGTATCTATTAGACTTCTAATTAATTTTCAAGTAAAACGCTATCAGTTCTATCTTTTTACTATTCTTTATGTTATACTAAGTAGGTTGCAAAAACTAAAAGCTTTTCTGTTTAATGGTAACTAGCGACCAAGTTGGCGCTTTTTTAGTATTCCGATTTGAGAAACCATATTTTTAATAAAAAGAAGAGCCAAAATGTCTTATAAGGTAGCTTCGTACTGCCTTTTAGAAAGAAGAAAAAATTGAAATTTAATGAATTACATTTGTCTGCTGAATTGTTAGCAGAAATTGACAAAGCTGGTTTTGTAGAAGCTAGCCCGATTCAAGAACAGACCATTCCGCTGGCTATGGCAGGAAAAGACGTCATTGGACAAGCCCAGACTGGTACTGGAAAAACAGCTGCGTTTGGTTTTCCGACTCTGGAAAAGATTGATACAGAGGATCCAACTGTTCAGGCACTGATTATTGCACCGACTCGTGAATTAGCAGTACAGAGTCAAGAAGAACTCTTTAGATTTGGTCGTAGTAAGGGTGTCAAAGTCCGCTCAGTTTATGGCGGGTCTAGCATTGAAAAGCAAATTAAAGCTTTGAAATCAGGTGCTCACATTGTCGTAGGAACCCCAGGGCGTTTATTAGACCTCATTAAGCGTAAGGCGTTGAAACTCAATCATGTAGAAACGCTTATTTTAGATGAAGCAGACGAAATGCTTAACATGGGCTTTTTGGAAGATATTGAGTCTATCATTTCCCGTGTGCCAGAAGACCGTCAGACCCTTCTCTTTTCAGCAACCATGCCGGATGCTATCAAGCAGATTGGTGTGAAGTTTATGAAAGAACCAACACATGTGAAAATTGCAGCTAAAGAGCTGACTACGGAGCTGGTAGACCAGTACTATATCCGCGTCAAGGAAAATGAAAAATTTGATACCATGACACGTCTTATGGATGTAGAGCAGCCAGAACTTTCTATTGTTTTTGGGCGTACCAAACGCCGAGTAGATGAATTGACTCGTGGTCTCAAGATTCGTGGTTTCCGAGCAGAAGGGATTCATGGCGATTTAGACCAAGGAAAACGCCTCCGTGTACTTCGTGATTTCAAGAATGGCAATCTAGACGTTCTTGTTGCAACAGATGTAGCTGCACGTGGATTGGATATTTCTGGTGTGACCCATGTCTACAACTACGACATTCCGCAGGATCCAGAAAGCTATGTTCACCGGATTGGTCGGACTGGTCGTGCTGGTAAGTCAGGTCAGTCTATCACTTTCGTAGCTCCAAATGAAATGGGCTATCTGCAGATTATCGAAAATCTGACCAAGAAACGCATGAAAGGTATGAAGCCAGCAACTGCAGAAGAAGCCTTTCAAGCTAAGAAAAAAGTAGCCCTCAAAAAGATTGAGCGAGATTTTGCAGATGAGACCATTCGCAGCAATTTTGAGAAATTTGGTAAAGATGCTCGTAAGCTAGCAGCTGAATTTACGCCAGAAGAGTTAGCCTTATATATCTTGAGCCTAACGGTGCAAGATCCAGATACTCTTCCAGAAGTGGAAATTGCGCGTGAGAAACCACTACCGTTTAAATATGTTTCTGGTGCCAATAAGGGGAATCGGAATAATAAAGGTGGAAATCGTCGTGAACGTGGTAGCAGACGTGGCAATTACAAAAAGGGCGGTCGCAATGAGTATTTTGATAAAGAAAAACGCTATCGCAAAGAGCACAAGAAACCACGCAATACTTCAAGTGAGAAGAAAACAGGTTTTGTGATTCGGAATAAAGGTGATAAATAACTATATAATAATAAAAAGGCGAATAAACATTCGGCACTGCACCTCGAAAATGGGACAGTAGAAAAACACTATTAGGCAGCCGCTCTTCTGTACTCTGTGGGAGATTGGTCGTTTAATCTCTGTTGAATTCTACTTTCATTATAAAATGTGATGTATTTTTCGCCAATATCTGTTATACTATCTTTGGTTAAGTTTCTCCAGTTATGGAGATAGAAGGTTTCAGACTTGAGAACAGAATGAAACCATTCGATACAGGCATGATCTGCTGGTGTTCCCTTACGGGACATATAGCGGGTGATGCCTTTTTCTGTGCAAGCTTGGTAATAAGCTTTCGAGGTGTAAACAGAGCTCTGATCTCTGTGTAAAAGTGCTCCCTTAGGCAATTCCAGTTGATTGAGCGTATCCAATACAAAGTCAGTATCTTGACAATCTGAAATGGTGTAAGCTACCATCTCACGATTGTAGAGATCTATGACGGAAGATAGGTAGAGTTTATAGTTCCCAAAGTAGAGGTAGGTAATGTCTGTGACAAGCTTCTCCATTGGCTTTTCTACTTAGAAATCACGATCTAGCTTATTCTCTGTCACATAGTAAGGCTGACCTATATTTGGCACCTTCTTAGGACGTGCACGACAGAGCCAACCTCTTTCCTTCATAATTCGATAGACTTTCTTGCGATTAACGATTAGTCCATGGATTTTCTTAAGTAGTCGTAGTTGTTCTACTTCAGATAGCTCCTCCAGAACCTTTACCGTAATGACCTTGTTAGACTTACCTGCCTTCTTCATTTCGATACAGGCTAACTTAGTTTCCACTGAATAGGCTTTTTTGAGCATAATAAAACACTCCTGTTTCTAGTTTCCTAGATTTCAGCAGAAGTGGTTTTCTTATGTCTCATTTTGAGGGTGTAGTGCCTTCGTCTTTTTATGTTTTTATAAGGAGATACAAAGTTATTTAAATACAACAGGTGTAGCTGTCTCTTGGAGAACCGCATTTAATTCGACAATGTTTTGTTTACCAACAGTTTCAAGCCATTTTATAGTAGTTGCTTCTCCACCTTCTTGATAAGCTTTTGTAGCGCCGGCCCAAGTAGCACGTCCACAAAGGACACCGTTGAATGTCGAGCCGGAATCTTTAGCAAATCGAAGTGTTTCTTGGAAAAGTTGAGCTGATACACCGGCGGATAAGAATATAAACGGCAAATGTGTTGCTTCGCTCTGCTCTTTATAGAAAGCAGCAGCTTCTTCTCTGCTATACAAAATTTCTCCTTCAGCGAAACTTTCAACGTATTTCATATTAACAGGAACTTCAACTTTCAGAACATCTACTCCAAATCGTTCTTGTGAATAGACTTTCATTGCGTCAATCACCTTACGTGGTTTTAATATTGCGTATTCTTTTTCATCTGTTATATTGGCATCATAAGAAACTAGCTCCAAGAAAAATGGCATTTCTTCGGCTTTGCATTCAGAAGCGATCCGTTCAATAAAAGCTTCTTTAATGTCATTAACTTCTTTACCTTCGTCAATGTCTACATAGAGTAAGACTTTCACAGCATCAGCACCATTTGCTTTTAAACGTTGCACTGATACATTTTCAACAAGGTCAGGGAAGCGACCGGGTACAGTTTTATCATAGCCGGTTTTTTCATAAGCTACTAATAGTCCTGCATTTTTGTCACGAGTCCCAGCCGCTTTCCAGCCGAGTTCAGGATCCAGTAGGATAGAGGATGCATAGGGAGTTAAATATTTGGAAACTAAAACTTTAAAATTTTCTAATTCAGCAACAGGCGTATCTTCTCCCAGCATGCGACGAAGTGCACCACGTTGGTCAATGGCTAAAGCACCAATAATTCCATTTTTATCACATAAACGGTTTAATTTTTCTTGTTTTGTTGTCATTCCCAGACTCCTTTTATTTTATATGATTTCATTATAAAGCACAAATAAAACAAAGTCAAACAATAACTGACAAAAATGAAAAAAATCTTGTTTTTAATTTTTCAAAATGAATAAATTGTTGTATAATATATTTGAGGAATCTAATTATAATATAAGTTAGAAAGGAGACAAAATGAAAGAAGGACGACATAGAGTTATTCTCCAAGAATTGGATCAGCAAGGAGTTGTTTCTGTCAAGAAATTAAAAGAACTGCTGGATGTGACGGACATGACGATACGTCGTGATCTGATTGATCTAGAAAAACAAGGCCTGCTGACACGGGTTCATGGAGGAGCTCATAAAAAAGTAAAAAACGGCTTGAATGAAGCTTCCCATACAGAAAAAACGATGTTAAATATTGAAGAAAAACGAACAATTGCTCAAAAATGTGCAAATTTGATTTCTTCAGGTGATACGGTTTTTATCGGTTCAGGAACGACAACGGATTTTATCGGGGATTATTTAGCTGATAAAAGTGTCAGTATTGTGACAAATTCTCTTCCTATTTTTGAAAAATTAAAAGACAACCCTAATTGTGATATTATTCTGATTGGAGGTCGTTATCGTGTCAAGACGCAAACATTTGTTGGGCAATTTGCTAATAAATTATTGAAAGAAATCAAGGTTTCGAAGGCCTTTATTGGTGTGAATGGGATTGATGGTCACAATGTTACGACGGCCAACGAAGAAGAAGGAAATGGGAATGCCATTATTCTGAACAATGCAATTGAAAAGTACATTGTGGCGGATAATAGCAAATTTGATAGTTATTCTTTCTATTGTTTCTATCGATTGGATGATTTAGATGCTGTGATTACGGATGATGATATTTCGTCTAAAGTAAAGGAAAAGTACCAATCTTATACAAATGTTTTATAAATAGATAAAACAAGCCTAGATTTGGCACTGCACCTCGAAAATGGGACAGTAGAAAAACACTATTAGGTAGCCGCTCTTCTGTACTCTGTGGGAGATTGGTCGTTTAATCTCTGTTGAATTCTACTTTCATTATAAAATGTGATGTATTTTTCGCCAATATCTGTTATACTATCTTTGGTTAAGTTTCTCCAGTTATGGAGATAGAAGGTTTCAGACTTGAGAATAGAATGAAACCATTCGATACAGGCATGATCTGCTGGTGTTCCCTTACGGGACATATAGCGGGTGATGCCTTTTTCTGTGCAAGCTTGGTAATAAGCTTTCGAGGTGTAAACAGAGCTCTGATCTCTGTGTAAAAGTGCTCCCTTAGGCAATTCCAATTGATTGAGCGTATCCAGTACAAAGTTAGTATCTTGACAATCTGAAATGGTGTAAGCTACCATCTCACGATTGTAGAGATCTATGACGGAAGATAGGTAGAGTTTACAGTTCCCAAAGTAGAGGTAGGTAATGCCTGTGACAAGCTTCTCCATTGGCTTTTCTACTTAGAAATCACGATCTAGCTTATTCTCTATCACATAGTAAGGCTGACCTATATTTGGCACCTTCTTAGGACGTGCACGACAGAGCCAACTATTCTCCTTCGTAATTCGATAGACTTTCTTGTGATTAACGATTAGTCCATGGATTTTCTTAAGTAGTCGTAGTTGTTCTACTTCAGATAGCTCCTCCAGACCTTTGCCGTAGGAATCTTGCTTACCAACAGGTGGATGGAAACGGTGGAGCTCTTCGTTCTTATGCCATCTCATCCATGTATAAATCTGACCATCATTCAATCCCAACGTCTTCTTAATGACCTTGTTAGAGTTACCTGCTTTCTTCATTTCGATACAGGCTAACTTAGTTTCCACTGAATAGGCTTTTTTGAGCATAATAAAACACTCCTGTTTCTAGTTTCCTAGATTTCAACAGAAGTGGTTTTCTTATGTCTCATTTTATGGAGCTAGTACCATATATCTAAGCTTGTTTTTATATGTTTTTTATCAATCATGGTATTCGCCGCGATCCCATTTGGCATTTTCTTCGTCAAAGATATGATTATTTTTTGCAATTTCAGGGTTTACTTCAATGACCTTGTCAATTTTTTCAATTAATTTTTGATTAGTTTTTGTTGGTTCGTATTTGGTTTCTAGAAAGACATCAACAATGTTGTTAATGAGATTTTGTCCCAGAATGCGTCCGCCGAAAGCAATGATATTGGCATTAAGCTCTTTTTTGGCATATCGTGCTGTTAAGACATCTCCAACGAGGGCAACACGTGTACCAGGAACTTTGTCGGCAGAAGCAGAAATTCCGACACCGGTTCCACAAAGAGCAATTCCAAGATCGGCATTTCCAGAAACGACATTTTCTGCGATTAGGCGACCAAAGATGGGATAATGAGTACGGTGAAAGTCATAGGTACCGACATCAATGACTTCATGTCCAAGCTCTTTTAGGTGTTCAGAGATTTTCATTTTTGTATCTGTGACAATGTGATCACAACCAAGTGCAATTTTCATAGCATTTCCCTCCTAGCACAATTTATTTAACATATCAATCCGTACTTGGTGACGACCCGCATCATAATCTGCAGTTAAATACGCATCCACGCAGGCATTGGCTAATTCTTCACCAAGAATTGCAGATCCGAGAGTGATGATACGAGTAGAATTGTGACGAATTGTCATCATGGCCGAATGTTCATCTGAAACAGCAGCACAGATAATACCTCTATGCTTATTTGCGACCATGTAAGAGCCGACAGCAAAACGGTCAAACAAAATACCACGAGTAGTATCATCTTTTCGTAATTCTTCTACAAGGGCAACTGTTGAATCTATAAAATCAACAGCCCTTTCTTGCTCATTAAGGTCTTTTATCTCATAACCGAGCTGAATCAAATGAGTTTTCACTTTATTTTTTAACTCAAAACCATCAAGGTCTGTCCCTAGTATAACTTTCATGTTTATACCTCCTTTTTTATTTTACAACAATATTATAACGCCCGAAACAAACAATGTCAAATATAAAACAACAAAATAAAACACAATAAACTATTAACAACGCTTTCAAATAATTATATAATGATTTTGTAAACAAAATAGAACAAACAAACAGAAGGAGAAGATAAGATGGGACTTAATCATTTTTTTGATAAAGATTTAGTCTTTTGTCTGCAAGCTGACAATAAAGAGCATCTTTTTAGCCAAGTTGCGGATCTTCTTGAAAAAAGGAAGATTGTGACCTTTTCTTATAAAAAGGCTTTGATTGAGCGAGAAAAGTCATTTCCGACAGGACTTGACATGGAATTTTTGGGAAAAGGTTTACCTAATGTAGCTATTCCACATACGGATATAGCACACAATTTGGCAGAAAAAGTAGTAGTGGTACGGTTAGAACAATCAGTCATCTTTCATAATATGATTGCTCCTACAAAAGAAGTGGAGGTTTCGCTCTTATTCTTTATTATCAATAATTCTAATGCGAGCCAGACCAATATTTTAGCGCAGCTAATGGATTTCTTTACAGCAGATGGAAAATTGTATGCGCTATTACAATTAAACAATTCTGAAAAAATATTTCATTATTTATCAGAAACAATCAAGGATTAAACTATTAAAAATAAAAAACGGAGGATTTTAAAATGATTAAAATTTTAGCAGCCTGTGGAGCGGGGGTAAATTCTAGCCATCAAATCAAGAGTGCTCTTGAAGAAGAACTTTCTAATCGTGGTTATGATGTCCAATGTGATGCTGTCATGGTCAAAGATGTCAATGAAGACTTGATAAAAGGTTATGATATTTTCACGCCGATAGCAGCGACAAATTTAGGCTTTGAACCAGGAATTCCTGTTATTGAAGCAGGGCCTATCTTGTTTCGGATTCCAGCTATGAGCGCGCCTGTCTATGACAATATTGAGGCAACTATCAAAGAGCATGGTTTGCACTAAATTCTTTAATAGAGCTTAATAAAATAAAAAATACAATTCAATAAAATATGATCGGGAGGATTTATTTATGAATGTCATTATTGACTTAGCTAATAAATTTTTTAAACCCATACTAGATATGGGTGCACCAATTATTATGCTGATTGTTTTGACTGCTTTGGCTTTGCTTTTTGGAGTAAAATTTTCAAAAGCACTTGAAGGCGGTATTAAATTGGCTATTGCTCTTACTGGTATTGGAGCCATCATCGGAATGTTGAACGGTGCTTTCTCTGCTTCATTGACAAAATTTGTTGAAAATACAGGGATTAAATTGAACATTACAGATGTTGGATGGGCGCCTTTGGCAACGATTACTTGGGGTTCGGCTTGGACACTTTATTTCTTGCTCATCATGCTCATTGTAAATGTAGTTATGTTAGTTACCAAGAAAACAAATACTCTAGATGTTGATATTTTTGACATTTGGCATTTGTCAATTACTGGTCTGTTGATTAAATGGTATGCTGATAATAACGGTGTGAGTCAGGGTGTTTCTCTCTTTGTTGCCACCTCAGCGGTTGTGCTAGTCGGAGTGATGAAAATCATCAATTCAGACTTGATGAAACCAACTTTTGACGACTTGCTCAATGCACCAAGTTCTTCGCCGATGACTTCAACTCACATGAATTATATGATGAATCCAGTTATTATGGTGTTGGATAAAATTTTTGATAAATTTTTTCCATGGCTTGATAAATATGACTTTGACGCTGCAAAGCTCAATAAGAAAATCGGTTTCTGGGGTTCTAAATTTTTCATCGGTTTTATTCTCGGTATTGTTATTGGAGTGATGGGAACACCGCATCCAGTTGCAGGTGTAGAAGAAGCTAAATCATGGGAATTGGTTATCAAAAGTTGGTTATCGCTTGGTTTGACTGCTGGTGTCTGCTTGGAATTGTTCTCATTGATTGGTTCTTGGTTTATCGCAGCCGTAGAACCACTGTCGCAAGGTATTACAAATGTTGCAACGAAACGTTTGCAGGGTCGTAAATTCAACATTGGTCTTGACTGGCCATTTATCGCTGGTCGCGCTGAAATTTGGGCATGTGCTAATGTACTGGCTCCAATCATGCTCGTTGAAGCTATTCTTTTATCAAAAGTTGGAAATGGAATTTTACCGTTGGCAGGAATTATCGCTATGGGAGTCACGCCAGCCCTTCTGGTTGTCACACGCGGTAAATTGATTCGGATGATTGTTTTTGGAACCTTACTGCTTCCATTGTTCCTTCTTTCAGGAACCCTTATTGCACCATTTGTTACTGATTTAGCGAAAGGTGTAGATGCGTTCCCTAAAGGTGTAGCAAGCACACAATTAATTACTCACTCTACTCTTGAAGGACCGATTGAAAAACTATTCGGCTGGACAATTGGAAATGCGACAACAGGTGATGTTAAAGCGATTGTTGGAGTGCTTCTTTTCTTAGCATTCTATATCGGAATTTTTGCTTGGTATAGAAAGCAAATGATTAAGCGAAATGAAGAATACGCTGCAAATGCAAAATAAAATAACAATAAGCTAGGCTATTCCTTTTGAAATAGTCTGGCTTTTACGTGAAAAAGAAAGGAAAAAAGATGCTTCATTTGGTTTGTCCCAATCCAGCTTTGGATCGGACTGTTTTACTTAGCCATTTTAAAGAAAATGTGGTCAATCGACCAATTCAAGTGCACGAAAATGCTGGCGGAAAAAGTTTTAATGTTGCTTATGTTTTGAATTGCGAGAAAGGCGAAGAGCAAGTGAATTTTTGTATTCACACAATGCTAGGCGGCAAAATGGGGGAATATCTTCAGCAACTAAATAAAGAAAATCAAATTCCATTAGTTGTGACAGAAGTTGATAAGAATACACGTACGTGCACGATTATGGTTGATACAGAATCAGGAAAAAACTACCTTGTGTACGAAGCAGGATTTGAGCTGAGTGAGGAATTGTTAGAACATTTTACGACAAGGCTTCTAAGCCACGTTCAATCTGGTGATAGTGTTGTTTTTTCTGGTTCTTTGATGAAAGGGATGCCGGATGATTATATCGCGCAAATTGGTCGTCTTTTGCCAGAAGATGTGAATTTAGTAGTAGATACTAGTGGTGCAGCTTTGGAAGCAGCTCTTCCAGCTAAGCCTAAAGTTGTAAAAATTAACGATGAAGAATTAGCAGAATTAACAGGGCGATCAGTTGAATCGGCAGAAGAAGCAGTGAATCTTCTCAAAGAATACGCTGAAATTCCATATTTCATTGTAACAATGGGAGAAAAGGGAGTTGTTGCGCGTTTGCAAGATGATATTTTTCAGCTCACTTTTCCAAAAATTCAAGTTAAAAATCCAATTGCTTCAGGTGATTTCTTCTTAGGTAGTCTCTGTTATTCATTAGAAAATAAAGGATTAGTTGATAGAGAAGCCGTTATTCGTGCCTGTGCTTATGCGACAGCTAACTGTTTGCAATGGACTCCCAAAGTAGAGCTAGAAGATGTGAAAAGGATTATTCAGGAAATGAAACTAACAAGTTTGTAAATTTTTAGGGAACTATATAGCACTTTACCCTAATCACAATATATAGTATCTTAAAATAAGATTTTTGTAAATTTGACAACTATACTTTGTAGTTGTGTAAACAGGTATATAATCCCCTTAATTTAAATGGAGCAGAAGAAAAAGGAATGTCTATTTATGCATTAAAAGGTATTTGCGAGTATAAATTTGATGTGGATATTCCAAGAATAGATTGGGATTGGCTAATTTACCCTAAAGGTCTTTATGATATGATTATGCGTATTGTTAAAGATTATCCAATTATAAGAAAATTTACATCACAGAAAATGGTTTAGGCTATAAAGATGAGTTTGTAGATAATATGGTTTATGATGATGCTCGGATTGACTATGTTAAGAAACATTTGGAAGTTTTAGCTGATGCTATTGCGGACGGCGTCAATGTAAAAGGCTACTTCTTATGGTCGCTGATGGATGTATTTTCTCGGTCTAACGGTTATGAAAAACGCTACGATCTTTTCTATGTTGACTTTGAAACTCAAGAGCGTTATCCTAAAAAGAGTGCTTGCTGGTGCAAAAAAATAGTGCAAAGACGAGAAATTCGTTAACTAAGTTGTTTTTATATTGAGTGACAGTTCAATAGAGCTGTCACTTTTCTATTGTCCTGCTTTGAAAGTATGATTTATGTAAAGATTTTCTAAAATCTGTATGATATTTTTTAAAAGTATTGACTCATAGAATCTTCTCTTTATATAATGAGGTTAATTTTGTTTTTATAAGGAGGTCGTATGACTTTATCAGGACTCATTGTTTTAGCTGTATTTGTATTTCGATTGGTATTTTTGAAAATATCTATTAAAAATGAGAAAGCGATACTAGCAAATGGCGGTCAAGAATTTGGGGTACAAAATACCAAGTACATCACTATTCTTCATATTTTATTTTATCTTTCTTGCTTTGTTGAAGCCACAATACGTCAGGTTCGTTTTGATGCGCTCAGTAGCGTGGGGCTAGGACTATTAGTATTTTCCATGTTCATGCTTTATGTTGTGACACAGCTCTTAGGTGACATTTGGACTGTAAAATTGATGCTGGTTAAGAATCATAAATTTGTTGATCATTGGCTTTTCCGCTATGTCAAACATCCAAATTATTTCTTGAATATCATTCCAGAGTTGATTGGTTTAGCACTGCTTTGCCATGCGCTTCTTTCATTTTGTGTCTTGTTTCCTTTTTATGCTTTTGTTTTATATAATCGTATCAAGGAAGAAGAGAAACTTCTTCAAGAAGTCATTATTCCAAATGGGATTGCACAGAAGTGAGCTTTTTCAAATATGGAATGAAAGAGTTCAAAGTTAAACATTATTATCATTTTGTATAATTTTTTAAAAGCAAAGTAAGAAATTGAGCTTTACATTGACAAAAGAGACAGAGGTGACATTGGGAGTGACTGTGAAAGCAAATAAAGGTTCTTGGGGGACGATTGACGATTTGTTTTTAATCAAAGAAGATGTGGATAAAACAGATTTGGCAACAGCAATTTCTGCTGCAAAAGAAAAATTGACAAAAGGTACACATTATACAAAAGATTCGCTTGCTAAATTGAAAGTTCAAGTAGAAGAGGTGCAGGCTGTTTTACAAAAAAATGATACAACACAAGCAGAAGTTAATGCAGAAAGCGAAGCTTTACAGACTGCCATTCAAGCACTTGTACCACTAGAAAACCAGTCTTCTTCTACTGTTCAGCATGAAGATGGTAAAAAAATAAAGGAAAATTCTGATAACAAAGAACAAAAAGGAGAAAACTCTCATGCTGGATTGACAGATTCTGATTTGTCTAATAAAAACGAAGAGACCTCTCAAATAACTAAAACCAAAGAAACTTTGCCTACTACAAGCGACGAAAAATTAGCTAAATCCAATGAACTATTACCAAGTACCGTTACTAGCATGTCATATCTAGCTGGTATTGGCGTTGTTTTTCTAAGTGTATTTGTTGCTGTTCTCTCTAAGCAAAGTATTAAGTAAATCATTGCAAAAAAGTAGAAAGCAATAAAACTTTCTACTTTTTCTTATCTGCAATATATTCTAATTTTTGTTGTCGTGTTTTTCTTTTAAAGAGGGCTTCAGCTGACATGGCAGAAGGTTTATCAGGAAATTCTTCTTGGTACAAAAGCGTAACGGGTAATCGTGCACGTGTGTATTTGGCACCCTTTCCAGCATTGTGTATATGAAGTCGTTTTTTGATATCGGTCGTGTAACCTGTGTAGAGAGAACCGTCAGCACATTCAAGGACATACATAAAGGCTTTATTTTCCATAATAAATTTCGTGAATTTCTGGAGTATAACTGCCATCTTGATTGTGAATGAAAAGTGGTGGCAGGATTTTTAGTCCGTCGCGAGAGCCGTCTTTGATAGCTTCAATGAGAAGCATATTGGCTTTTCGATTTGCCTTTGGGTAGACAAACTGAATGCGTTTCGGAGCTAAATTGTGAGCTGTCATGGTCTCAATAATATCAAGGAAGCGTTCAGGACGATGGACCATTGTTAAACGTCCGTTTGATTTTAAAACCCGTTGAGAAATTTGACAGATTTCTTCCAAATTTGTCGCAATTTCATGACGTGCAAGCAAATAATGTCGGCTTGCATTGAGATTAGAATGTTCATCTACTTTAAAATAAGGCGGATTGCAGAGGATCATGTCTACTTTGCTACCACTGATATATCTGGTGAGATATTTCAAATCATCTTGAATGACCTGCATTTGGCTGGTTAGATTATTTAGCTCAATAGAGCGCTGGGCCATATCTGCGAGACGTTCTTGAATCTCAACAGCAATGATTTGAGCTTTCGTGCGCGTGCTTGCAAAAAGTCCAACAGCACCATTTCCGGCACAGAGGTCCACGATAAGACCACGCTTAGGTAAGTTTGGAAAGCGGGAGAGGAGCACGCTATCTACTGAATAGCTAAAGACCTCTCGATTTTGGATAATTTTGACGTCAGTAGAAAAGAGCTGATTGATTCGCTCACCGTCTTTTAAAAGAATTTCTGCCATATACCCTTATTATATCATGATGTAGAGGAAAAGAAGCAATAAAAATAAGCAGTAAGACAAAAATGTACGGTTTTTCTTACTGCTATAGGTTAAATTTTACAAATTCTGTTCCCGTTCATTCTGTCTGTGTGTCACAACAATAAAAGTAATTGTAAAGAGGAGCATCAGAATGAAATAGATTGGCAAACTGTTGCTGGTTAAGGTAGTGATTTCAATGTACTTTTGCAGGATAATGGCTGTTCCGAAGAAGCCAATGAGCGACCAGAGGATAAGTAGAATCCGCCAGAGATTGAGCGGAAGGCAGGCTCGGACAACAGATAGAAATCCGATAGAGCCTAATAAATAATAAAGCAAGGTTGAGATTTCTAGTTGTGACCAACTATGCAATCCACCGAAAATGCTGACAAATAAAACACTAAAGACGATCATTAGTCCGCTAGGTAGCGCCTTGAAAATTGCTTTTTTAAGGAAATCTTGTTCAACAGGTTTGATATTCCGCTCAAAGGTGAGGACAAAGGGCGGCAAACCTTCAACAAATTGGTCGATCAAGGTGATTTGAATGGGGATAAATGGAAAGACTAAGAGCCATTCTGATCGACCCAGTAAGATACTGGAAATACAAATGATTGTCAAAATGAACGAATAAGTTGTTTTAATGAGGAAAATTGGTGCAATGCGGGCGATATTATTAACGACGCGGCGTCCTTCAAAGAGAATTTCAGGTACATCGTTAAAATCAGAATTAAGCAACACCAGATTGGCAACTTGTCGTGTTGCAGGATCCCCTTCAGCCATGGCAATGGAGCAGTCTGCTTCCCGTAAGGCTAGAATATCATTGACTCCGTCACCAGTCATTGCTGTGGTATGCCCTGCTTTTTTCAGGGTTTGAATGATAAGTTTCTTTTGATGAGGAGAAACGCGGCCAAAGATAGCTGTCTTTTCTGTCAACTCAATCAATTCTTGATCCGTTACTTTTGAACAGTCAACATAACTTTGGTAATTTGAAAAACCAGCTTTTGCAGCAATGTTTGATACAGTAATTGGATTGTCACCTGAGATGATTTTTAAGCCCACTTCTTGTGAGCGTAAGTATTCCAAAGTATCAGCTGCTCCGTCACGAATCGGATCTGTGATTTCTAAAATGGCAATGGGTTGAATGCTACTTGGTAAGTGAATGTGTTTATGGTCAATGCGTTCAGGACTAATAGCTAAAGCGAGCACACGCGAACCACGCTTTTGAGCTTCCTGTGCTAGCTCAATTTCTTCATGAAAGAGCATTTCAGGCGCACCGAGAAAGACAGTACCTAAGTCCGACATTTCCATAGCTCCCCATTTACGGTCACTCGAAAATGGAATCATATTACTTGTTTGATAGTCAGTCGGAGTAGTAAATTGCTTGCGAATGGCTTGGGCAGTTGGATTATTGTCATCGCTTGCAGTGATATAAGCACTAAGAATGTCAGAGATGGCTTGTTCTGAAAAATCTTCTGTGAGTGGGCTGAAGGTTTCAACGTGCATTTTCCCTTGTGTAATGGTACCTGTCTTATCAAGACAGAGCATATCAACACGGGCCAATGTTTCAACGGAGTACATTTCTTGTACGAGGACTTTTCGTAAGCCCAGCTTGATGACAGCTGTTAAAAGAGAAGTAATCGTTAAAAGAGCAATTCCTTTTGGTAGCATTCCCAGAAGAGCCGTTGAGGTATTGACAACTGAGTCTTTGACAGGTAAATGTTTTACAAAGAGAGCTTCTAGAAAGAGCGCAATTCCGAAAGGGATAATGATTTTTCCTGTAAAACCTGCAATCCTGTCCATGGATTTCATGATACGAGAATTGATTGGTTTGACAGTCTTAGCCTCTAGCATCAGTTTAGAAGCATAATTATCAGAGCCTACATGAGTGATTTTGGCAATAACACGCCCGCTGGCAAGAAAACTTCCTGAGAGCAATTGCTCCCCAATCTCCTTTTGAACAAGGTCACTTTCACCTGTCAACATGGCTTCGTTCACTTCTGCAAAACCGTCTAAAACAGTTGCGTCACTTGGAATCTGCTCCCCCGTAGCCAGTTGAATACAGTCATCCAAGACTAAGTCTTCTGGATTGATTTGACTAGATTTACCATCGCGAATGACCGTTATCTTTTCTTTGTTTAAAAGATTCAGTTTGTCGACCATGTGTTTAGCTCGCAATTCTGTCACGATACCAGAGAGGGCATTGAAGCAGATAACAGCAAAGAAAACCAAGTTGCTCCATGCTTGCACAGCAACAAGCGCCAGGGCAATTGCAAAATTTAGTGCATTAAATAGCGTAAAAACATTGCGCTTGATGATTTGCCAGGTGCTGGTACTCGTATTGGCTGTAAAATCATTGGTAAGTCCTTGAGCAATTTTTTCTTGGACTTGTTGGTGGGTTAATCCCGTAAATTCTTTCATGTTCATGAGGATAATCATACCATTTTTTTAGTAAAATTTCTAATAGAATCCATTCGGCTGCGACACTTTTATGACGAAAAAAGTTTGCGAGCAAGAATTGGATAAGGTATAATGGAAGAAATAAGAAGGGAGAGGTTATGTTCTACAGATATTTAAGAGGATTAGTGATGTTGATTTTATGGGCTATAAATGGTAATGCTCATTTACATCATCTGGAGAATATTCCTGACCAAGAGGAAAATTATATTTTGGTAGCACCGCACCGTACCTGGTGGGATCCTGTTTATATGGCTTTCGCTACAAGACCCAAGCAATTTATTTTTATGGCAAAAAAAGAATTATTCACGAATCGCGTTTTTGGTTGGTGGATTCGGATGTGTGGTGCTTTTCCGATTGACCGTGAAAATCCTGGAGCATCCGCTATCAAATACCCTGTAAAAATGCTGAAATCAAGCAACCGATCGTTGATTATGTTTCCAAGTGGCAGCCGTCATTCTAAGGATGTTAAAGGAGGAGTAGCTTTGATTGCCAAAATGGCAAAGGTACGGATTCTTCCGGCCGTTTATGTCGGACCGATGAGCCTGAAAGGTTTAGCAAAAGGTGAGCGTGTGGACATGGATTTTGGCCAGCCGATTGATATTTCAGACATCAAAAAGATGAATGATGAAGGCCTAGAAGAAGTCGCCCGTCGTATTCAGACAGAATTTGATCGTTTAGATGCAGAAGTAGCAGCTCTTGAAGTGAAAAAAAGTCCGAATATATTATTGCTGTTGCCACGTTTGATTGCCCTCTTACTATCCCTTGCTGTTGGCTTGTTGACATTTGTTTTTAGTTTTATCGCAAGCTTTGTTTGGGATCCTGAAAAGCATAGAAAATCAAATCTCTTATAAAGGATGATAACTATACGCCTATCTGGATAGCAGCAATCGTACAGAATGAAATGGAATTTGTATATCTGGCAAAGCAAGTGTAGCAAACATTTGATCTATGTTTCTAAAAGGAGCCTCTATGAAAATAGCAGTTTTACTGTATCCAGCATGCTCATTGCAGGAAATCACAACTTTGACATCCATTCTTTGTCTTTCTTTTGGGCAGTCTTTGGACTATCTTGCTTCAGAAAAGAAAATTTATACAAGTGAAGAAGGATTACAAGTTATTCCGGATTTTACTTTTAAAGAAGTT
Source organism: Streptococcus sp. NSJ-72 (assembly GCF_014334035.1). Taxonomy (NCBI): domain Bacteria; kingdom Bacillati; phylum Bacillota; class Bacilli; order Lactobacillales; family Streptococcaceae; genus Streptococcus; species Streptococcus sp. NSJ-72. Next base: position 1,678,826 of record NZ_CP060489.1, on the reverse strand, counting down.
CAAGGTGTAGTGTATGATTGTATCATATTGCCAGGTACACAGGAGCCTTTTGTTAGTCTCTATGATTCTAGACTCATCTCTTTTTTGAAAAATGTAGATATCAAGCGAACAATAGTAGCTGCCATTTCTTCGTCACCTATGTTTTTGGGAAAAGCTGGTTTATTGAGAAATCGATATTATACAGGCGGTTTATATATGGAGTTGGTAGATTATTTTTCTTTTTTGGAAAAAGAAAATATGCTCCATCAGCCAGTTGTAAAAGACAAGAATGTTATCACAGCTATTGGATTTGCCTATACAACATTTTCTCAGACTGTTTTGGATACTTTGGGATTAGAATTACCGAGCGATTTCTTTTTGAGAAAAAATTTCTACAGCCCAGAGGAATTAACTTATCATTTAGAAGCAAGCGATTACCAAAAAATACTGCAAAAGATTTCACAATATGAACGATGTACCCAGGAATGATTTCCTGGTTTTTTATTGTAAATGTTAGGACAAAAAGAATAATCAATACATAAATTATACATGAAAGCGCTTGCTAAAATAGATTTAAAATAGTATACTAAATTTAAGGTATACGGTTTTAAAAAGGTGATAAGAGTGTGTATTGCTCTTATTTATAAAAAGTTGATGTATTCAACATGCAATGATAAAAGGAGAAATATATGAAAAAATTGATTTTTCGTTTAACAATTTTATTATCTGCTCTCATTCTCTTTCCTTTCCAAGCAGTTGAAGCTTGTACAGGTTTTATTGTTGGGAAGAACTTGACAGCAGATGGTTCGACTTTGTATGGTCGTACAGAGGATTTGGAGCCTCATCATAATAAAGTCTATAAAGTCCATCCAGCTAAGGACAATAAAGCAGGTGCAAAGCTGATTGATGAAGCCAATGGTTTTGAATGGCAGTTACCTGCTCGGAGTTATAAATACACTTCGGTTTCAGACGTCACGCCAAAAGAAGGTATTTTTGACGAAGTAGGCTTCAATGAACATGGAGTATCTATATCAGCCACTGTTTCTGCAAAAGCAAATAAAGCTATTCAAAAAGTTGATCCTTATGTTGAAAAAGGCTTAGCAGAGTCTATTATGACTACAGTCGTTTTACCACATGTAAAAACGGCTCGTGAAGGTGTGGAACTCATCGCGGAGATTGTCAAAAAGCAAGGTGCTGCTGAAGGCAATATCGTGACGATTGCGGATAAAACGGGTGTTTGGTACATGGAAATCCTCTCTGGCCACCAATATGTTGCCATTAAATATCCCGATGATAAATATAGTGTTTTCCCTAATACTTTCTTCTTAGGAAGTGTTGATTTTAATGACAAGGAAAATGTCATTGCTTCAGAAAATGTAGAAAAAGTAGCACGTGATGCTAATTCTTACAAGGAGATTGATGGTAAATTCCATATTTCCCAGTCTTATAATCCACCAATGTCAGAGGCAGATCGTTCGCGTGCTTGGGCAGGTATTAAGGCTTTGAATCCAGACGCACCAGTCAATTATGATGATAAATATTTTGATTTGTTGCAATCTAGCAATAAGAAAATCAGTGTTGCAGATGTGATGCGGATGCAGCGGAACCGTTTTGAAGGAACGCAATTCAAACCACTAGACCAAATGGAATTAGACGGTAAAGGCATTCCTCAACGTGGAAAAGTAGATCCAGTCTATAAATATCCGCTTGGCAACCCAAACGTAATGGAAGCACACATTTTCCAATTGAAAGATAATATCCCTGCTAGCATGGGTGGTGGTACGATGTGGCTTTCCGTTGGGAGTCCTCGTTTCGCTCCATATCTACCATATTATGGAAATATTACCAATACGTATTCAGCTTACCAAGTTGATACAACGAAGTACGACAAAAATTCGTGGTATTGGGTTGCATCTCACATTTACGATATGGCGGCCAAACACCAAAAATTATTTGGCAATAGTGTACAGGAAAAATGGAAAGCTTTAGAAGCACAATGGATTGAAGAACAAGCTAAGGCTGACGAACAATACGCAGCTGCAGGCGGAGCTTCGTCAGAAGAAGTGACTGCAGCTAGTATGGCACGTGCGGAAAAAGTCTTTAAAGAGATGAAAGCTCTAGAAGCTGAAATGGAAGAAAAGATCAAAAATGAGCAAACACCGCCAAGTTCTAGCACAGAACCATCTTCAAGTACAAGTGAGTCATCTTCAACTTCGTCTACATCTCAATCTTCGTCAAGTACAAACGAAACTTCTACATCTAGTTCATCAGATGTTGAAAAACCAAAACCAAACGATACTTCTGATACCTTAGTGGATACAGCTACAGGTGTTCGTTTGCAAAATGCAGATTTAGTAAAGGCTAATCTCAAATTAGCAGTTAAAAAGACAATTGAAGAAAATGCAGATAGCTATGATATTACTTTGACCAATCCAAAAGGTGAAGCAGTGTCACAAGTTAGCTCCACATTAGTGACAGTACCAGTGAAACAAGGTGCTACGGTGGAATCTGTTTATGCTATGAAAGATGGTAAACAAGCAGAAAAATTTGACTTTGTTCTCAATAAAGATAAAACGATTAGCTTTAAAACAACTCACTTCTCTACTTACAAAATAAATTATAAAGTTGTAAAAGAAGCGCCAAAGCAAAACAAACGTGGTTTTCTTCCATCAACTGGTGAAAAAGTGACTTTCCTTGGTTTAGTAGGAATCGTTATTTTAGGAATTGTGATCTTTATCTTCGCAAAACGTTCAAAAAAGAATAATGAATAGTTGAAGCAAGAAAGTCAATATCATCTTGAAGAATTCCTTCAAAGTTGGATACAAACTAACTTTGGGGGATTTTTATATGGATTGGATAGCTGTATACTATAAATTGAAAATGATAATATTTATTTTGATAATAATAATTGTCAAAATGACAAATATATGTTGTAATAAAATTGTGAAAGGAGAATATGGTATGAAGTTGAGAAATCGGCTCAAGGAACTTCGAGCAAGAGATAGGCTCAATCAAACAGAACTAGCCAGAAAAGCAGGAATTTCTCGACAAACCGTCAATTTAATCGAACGGGGAGAGTATGCTCCATCTGTTATTATTGCCTTAAAGATTGCTCATATTTTTGGAGAAAACGTAGAAAATGTAGTTTATCTAGAGGAGAATAGTAATGAAAAAATGGATGAAAATTAGCGGTTTGATGATAGTCAGTGTTTTGCTGGGAATTTTTGTAGCCAATAGCTGGCTCGAAACTTTCCATTTTCCAACTTTTTTAAATAGTACACTTTTAGGATGGATTATTCGTTTGCTCAATCTGATTTTATTCTGCACGATGATTTATTTACTATCTTCTAGTCGGAAAATTCAGAAACAATCGGAATCAAGAAAAGAAAATGAGTTAATTGAGCAGCTTTACCAGAAGATGTTTAAAAATCTGGAATACGGCACCATTTCCCTAGATGTGATGACAATTTTGGTAATTTTTGATATACTAACTTCACTTAGTTTAGCTATCACTAAAAATAGTTTTTCACTTAGAATCAGTTTGTTTTCTTATTTAACCTTGTCTTTCGTCATATATAGGCAATATTGCCTTTAAAAAACAATTGAGCAGGTTAGGCATTTTAAACTACCAACGTTTGCATTTCCTGAAGACATTTCAATATTTATGAAAACTTATGATGAAGCAGAACGAGAAGCGTATTATAAGCAGAACTTTAAAATCCTTTTTCAGTTAAATCAGTTTATTTTGCCAGTACTTTACGTTTTCGTCTTTGTCATCTCGCTTAGCTTACGTGAGATTCAATATCTTCCCATTGCAATTGTAGTATTTATCCACTATACGTCAATGTGATGAACTTTTCTATGGTGAAAAATAATTTTAAATAAGCCGTAAACACTGTAAAATAACTAGTGAGAAAGGGAGAATCTTTAATGAAAAAAATAGCCCATATAGGACTTGGAATTTTAAAATTATTGGGATTAATTGTTTTAGTTATGGTCATCAATGGCATTCCTATGTTATTCTTAGCAAAAGGACAAAATCTACCAATATATACAGAAATTTTACTGGTTTTAGCCTACCTTGTGCTCGTGTTTTTTGCTATCCGCACTTTATGGAGAAGATACCAAACACATATCTCAAAAGACGTCAAAGTTCTGTCGTTTTCTTGGGGAGATTTTGGAAAAGCCTTGTTATTCTTTTTAGTGGCGAGAGTGGTAGCAGTAGTTGGAACTTATCTAAATATTCTGTTAACAGGGCAAAGTACAACCAGCAACGATAACGCTTTACAAAATCTAGGAAAAATTATGTCAGTTGATCACATCTTTTTTGCTCTGTTATATGTGATGACGGTTGCAGTGATAGCTCCGATAATTGAAGAACTGGTGTTTCGCGGTTTTGCGACGATCTTTTTCTTTGAAAAAGATCAAAAAATAGTGGCAGCGCTCATAACATCTATCATTTTTGCACTTCCTCATATTTCAAAATGGACAGAATTTCCATTATATTTTGTAATGGGATTAGTGCTTTATGCCGCATTTGCACGTCGGGGAAATCTGAAAGATTCAATCGCTGTACATATCTTAAACAATACACCAGCAGCTATAATCATGCTGATTGCGATGTTTCAATAGTGATCTAAAAATAGTGCAATCATTACAATAAAAACACGAATGGAATTTTGGTTCCAGCTATTTGCTGGTGTTACCTCATTCGTGTTTTTATGTTATCAAATGTTATTTTAATGAGCAGGTGTTTTATAATCCATAATTGTAATCGTCATCTTGCATGGCTTCAACTTCACCAAGAAGATAACCATTTCCAACTTGAGAAAAGAAATCGTGGTTAGAAGTTCCAGTTGATATACCATTCATGATAATCGGATTGACATCGTCAGCTGTGTCAGGGAAAAGTGGATCTTGTCCGAGATTCATGAGCGCCTTATTAGCATTGTAGCGCAAGAACGTCATAACTTCATCTGTCCATCCTATGGCGTCATAGAGTGTTTTTGTATAGAGTTCTTCATTTTCGTAGAGGGTGTATAGCAGGTCGTACATCCATTCTCGGAATGTTTCTTGTTCTTCTTCTGACAATTCGTTGAAACCAAGTTGAAACTTGTAGCCGATATAAGTACCGTGAACGGATTCGTCACGGATAATCAATTTGATGATTTCAGCGACATTGGCTAATTTGTTATTCCCAAGATAGTAAAGAGGTGTGAAAAAACCAGAGTAGAAAAGAAAGGTTTCAAGGAAAGTTGAAGCGACTTTTTTTTGGAGTGCATTTCCATTGAGGTAAATCTCATTGATGATCTCAGCTTTCTTTTGTAAATAAGGATTGGTATTGGTCCATTCAAAGATTTCGTCAATTTCTGATTTTGTGTTAAGAGTCGAAAAAATAGATGAATAGGACTTAGCATGAACAGACTCCATGAATTGGATATTGTTTAGCACAGCTTCTTCATGAGGCGTGCGAATATCTCCTCGAATAGCTTCCACACCAGATTGAGATTGCATGGTATCAAGAAGTGTCAGCCCGCCAAAGACTTTACCAACAAGGTCTTTTTCTTTAGCTGATAATTTTCTCCAATCATCTAAATCGTTGGAAAGAGGGATTCGTGTGTCGAGCCAGAATTGCTCGGTTAGTTTTTCCCAAGTAGATTTGTCAATGACATCTTCGATGGCATTCCAGTTAATGGCTTTGTAGTAGGTTTTCAAGTAGATTAATCCTCCAATTTTTTATAGGTATCATATACTTTATCAACAGATGATATTCCGATGAATGTAAGCGTTAGCATAAGTATTTGACTGGTTAAAGGCAGTTTGGAATTGAATTCTGTCATCTTTATTAAGAAATGGACTGCAGTAAGTAGTTGCCAATATGATATAGGTAAAATCTTGATAAAAATGTTCTTAGTCTTAATCGATACAATTTTCAAAATTATATATAAAAATTAGTAAGAAAGTTGTAAAAGTAATGAAATTTATTTCTGTGCTTTTAGGGTTAAGATAGCTGACAATATTTATAAAAATAAGAAAACAAATATCTATAATTAAACTATCAATTAAAAAATAAAAGAGATATTTGCAAAAATTGATGGATTTTTGTTTCGTATTTTTCATGTTTAAATCACACAACTTTCACACTGATTGGCTCCGACTTCACCGCCGTCATCTGTAAAGGTGCGGACATAATAGATAGATTTGATCCCCTTGTTAAAGGCATAGTTGCGCAGAATAGAAAGGTCGCGGGTGGTTTGTTTACTTTCGTTTTTCCATTCATAGAGACCTTGCGGAATATCACTGCGTAGAAAGAGAGTCAGAGAAAGCCCTTGATCCACGTGCTCAGTAGCTGCAGCGTAGACATCAATGACCTTACGCATATCCATGTCATAGGCGCTAGTGTAGTAAGGAATAGTTTCAGTTGACAGACCTGCTGCTGGATAGTAAATTTTTCCGATTTTCTTTTCTTGGCGTTCTTCAATGCGTTGGGTAATCGGGTGAATCGAAGCAGATACATCATTGATATAGCTGATAGATCCGTTTGGCGCAACAGCCAAGCGATTTTGATGATAAAGACCGTCTGTCATGACTTTCTCACGCAGCTCAGTCCAATCTTTGGCAGACGGAATAAAGATATTTTGAAAGAGTTTTTTCACTCGATCAGATTTCGGTACAAATTCGCCAGTCACATATTTGTCAAAGTATGAACCGCTTGCGTAGTCAGACTTTTCAAAGTTATGGAAGGTCATACCACGCTCACGGGCAATATTATTGGATTCAACAAGGGTCCAATAATTCATGAGCATAAAGTAAATACTAGTAAACTCAACAGATTCAGCTGAGCCATATTCTATCAATTGCTGAGCTAGGTAACTGTGCAAGCCCATGGCGCCTAGCCCAAAAGTATGAGCTAAGCTGTTGCCATGATCAATGGTTGGAACAGCTTTGATGTGGGAACTATCTGTAACGAAAGTCAGAGCACGAGTCATGGTTCGGATAGACTTGCCAAAGTCTGGTGAAGTCATCATATTAACCACATTGGTAGAACCGAGATTGCAAGAAACATCTGTTCCCAGTTTGATAAATTCTTGCGCATCATTCAACAATGAAGGTTCTTGTACTTGTAAGATTTCAGAGCAGAGGTTGCTCATGATAATCTTACCATTCACTGGATTTGCACGATTAGCGGTGTCAATATTGACGACGTAAGGATAGCCAGATTCCTGCTGCAACTTGGAAATCTCGGTTTCTAAATCACGAGCTTTAATCTTTGTTTTGTTAATCTTAGGATTGGCAACCAATTCGTCATATTTTTCGGTAATATCAATATAGGCGAACGGAACGCCATATTCACGTTCGATAGAATACGGACTGAAAAGGTACATTTCTTCATTCTTGCGAGCCAATTCGTAAAATTTATCTGGAATGACAACACCTAAAGAAAGAGTTTTCACTCGCACTTTTTCATCGGCATTCTCTTTCTTGGTTGAAAGAAAAGAGATAATATCCGGATGGAAGACATTGAGATAAACTACTCCAGCCCCTTGACGCTGACCTAGTTGATTAGAGTATGAGAAACTGTCTTCAAAAAGTTTCATGACTGGCACCACTCCAGATGCGGCCTCTTCATAGCCCTTGATAGGAGCACCAGCTTCACGCAAATTACTGAGGGAAATTCCAACACCGCCGCCAATCCGAGATAGCTGCAGAGCTGAATTGATCGAGCGACCGATAGAGTTCATATCATCCGTTACTTGAATGAGGAAACAGGAGACTAGTTCTCCGCGACGAGATCGGCCGGCATTAAGGAAACTTGGAGTAGCAGGTTGATAACGCTGATGAATGATTTCATTAGCAATATCTTTGGCAATTGCTTCATCACCGTTGGCAAAATAGAGCGCATTAAAAAGAACACGCTCTTCCATACTTTCGAGGTAATACTCGCCGTCATTTGTTTTGAGAGCATATTGATTATAGAATTTATAAGCTGCCATGAAAGACTTGAAATGGAAATCTTGCTCACGAATAAAAGCAGCCAGTTCTTCGATGTATTCAGGTTTATAAAGTTGGATAAATTCTTTTTCTAAATAGTTTTCTTGAATTAAAAAGTGAATTTTTTCAGTAATAGATGAGAATTGCTTGGTATTTGGTTCCACATTTTCTTTAAAAAATGCCTCCAAAGCTTCCTTATCTTTGTGAAGCATAATTTGTCCGTTGATTGGACGGTTGATTTCGTTATTCAGACGGAAATACGTCACGTCTTCGAGTTGTTTAAGTCCCATATTGTTCCTTTTTCTAAATAATTGAATTGTTTTACAAAAGAAAGAGCTTCTATGGTTTATAGAAGCGGCTGGATAGCTCTATGATTACAACAATTTTATGATAATTTTTTTAATTTACCTGGTTGAAAACCGGAAAATGCTTCTGTTGGAGTTTGGACAATCGGTGCAGCATTGAAACCTAAGCTTTTTACATGATCGATGTATTCAGGCTGTTCGTCCAAGTTGATTTCACGATATTCGACATGATTCGTATCTAAGAAGCGTTTTGTCATTTTGCATTGCACGCAATTATTTTTTGAGTAAATAGTTACCATAATGAACTCCTAATTTCTTTAAATTCAGTATGGATTTAGTATATCCAAAACGAGAAATTTTGTCAACTATTATATTCTAAATGTTGTGCTTATTTTTGTTTTTTGAATTCAATGATACTAGATATAGTATTTTAAAAAATGAAAAATCAAAGGAAAATCACATATTTTGTTTTGTTAAATCAAATTTTTCCCAGCGGATAATGGATTGAAAATGTATTTGTAGATTGGATAATGAAAATATCGTTTTAATAAAATTTCAGTAATTCTCATAAAAAAGGCTTGCTGAATACACATAAAATTCTTGAAAAAATTTTACAAAGATGTTATAATCTAGAATTGTAAGGGTTATCACTTATGACCCCAAAAAGATTACATTAAAGGAGAGTCCAATTATGGCTTCTAAAGATTTCCACATTGTGGCAGAAACAGGTATTCATGCACGTCCAGCAACTTTGTTGGTTCAAACTGCTAGCAAATTTGCTTCAGATATCACTCTTGAATATAAAGGTAAATCAGTAAACCTTAAATCAATCATGGGTGTTATGAGCCTTGGTGTTGGTCAAGGTGCAGATGTAACAATTACAGCTGAAGGTGCAGACGCAGATGATGCAATTGTAGCAATCGCAGAAACAATGACAAAAGAAGGATTGGCATAAAATGACAGAAATGCTTAAAGGAATCGCAGCATCTGATGGTGTTGCTGTTGCTAAGGCATATCTACTTGTTCAACCGGATTTATCATTCGAGACTGCTTCAGTCGAAGATACAAATGCAGAAGAGGCTCGTTTGGATGCAGCTCTTGAAGCTTCACAAAACGAGCTTTCTGTTATCCGTGAAAAAGCAGTAGAAACCCTTGGTGAAGAAGCAGCGCAAGTATTTGATGCTCATTTAATGGTACTCTCTGACCCAGAAATGATTGGTCAGATTAAGGAAACAATCCGTGCAAAGAAAGTTAATGCAGAATCAGGCTTAAAAGAAGTCACGGATATGTTTATCACGCTTTTTGAGAATATGGAAGATAATCCATATATGCAAGAACGTGCAGCTGATATTCGTGACGTTACAAAACGTGTGCTTGCACATTTGCTTGGAGTTCGCCTACCAAATCCTGCTATGATCAATGAAGAAGTAGTAGTGATTGCACATGATTTAACACCTTCTGATACAGCTCAGTTAGATAAGAATTTTGTTAAAGCTTTTGTCACAAACATCGGTGGACGTACAAGTCATTCTGCTATTATGGCTCGTACTCTTGAAATTGCTGCAGTTCTTGGAACGAATAACATTACCGAATTAGTGAAAGACGGTGATGTGATTGCTGCAAATGGTATCACTGGGGAAGTGATTATCAATCCAACCGAAGAACAAATTGCAGATTTTAAAGCAGCTGGTGAAGCTTATGCCAAACAAAAGGCTGAATGGGATTTACTGAAAGATGCTGAAACAGTAACAGCTGACGGAAAACATTTTGAACTGGCTGCAAACATCGGTACACCAAAAGATGTTGAAGGTGTCAACGCTAATGGCGCTGAAGCTGTCGGACTTTACCGTACTGAATTCCTTTACATGGATTCCCAAGATTTCCCAACAGAAGATGAGCAATATGAAGCTTACAAAGCTGTTTTGGAAGGCATGAATGGTAAGCCAGTTGTTGTCCGTACAATGGATATTGGCGGGGACAAAGAGCTTCCTTACTTTGATCTTCCAAAAGAAATGAATCCATTCCTTGGATTCCGTGCGCTTCGTATTTCAATTTCGGAAACAGGAAATGCAATGTTCCGCACACAATTACGTGCACTTTTGCGTGCATCTGTTCATGGGCAATTGCGCATCATGTTCCCAATGGTTGCTTTGTTGACTGAATTCCGTGCCGCAAAAGGTATTTTGGAAGAAGAAAAAGCTAAATTGCTTGCGGAAGGTGTTGCAGTTGCGGACAATATTCAAGTTGGTATTATGATTGAAATTCCAGCAGCAGCTATGTTGGCTGATCAATTTGCAAAAGAAGTTGACTTCTTCTCAATTGGTACTAATGACTTGATTCAATACACAATGGCTGCAGATCGTATGAATGAACAAGTTTCTTACCTTTATCAACCATACAACCCATCTATCTTACGTTTAGTGGATCGAGTGGTCAAAGCAGCTCATGCTGAAGGCAAGTGGGCTGGTATGTGTGGTGAAATGGCGGGTGATCAAACTGCTGTTCCACTTCTAGTTGGTATTGGTCTGGATGAGTTTTCAATGAGTGCCACATCTGTTCTTCGTACACGTAGTTTGATGAAAAAATTGGATACGAAGAAGATGCAAGAACTGGCTCAACGTGCCCTTACAGAATGTGCAACGATGGAAGAAGTTCTTGAACTTGAAAAAGAATATCTTGATTTTGAATAATATCACAACAGAAACTATTGTCAACGAGGACAATTGTAGTGTTGATGATGGAAAGGCAGGGATAGTAGCATCCCTGCCTTTCTTTGTGATAGCAAAAAATTTTGATACAATAGCCAATTATTAAAAAGTAGTAGGAAAAATTGCGGAGCAAGTCAACCTTTTGTTCGTTTTGTAAATCTGGAGAAATACTCAATGAAAACAGATTTATTCTATCTACAACCTAAAGTATACTTCTAATAACCTATTTAAACCTTGTGATAGTGAAGCTATGGGCTTAAAATTTTTAATATTTATTTGCTTGCCCTTTTCTATAGTAATCATTTAGGCTGTCGATGTTCCTTTTTACTTCCTTTTAGCTAATTTTGCTATAATGATAATTATGAACAACTTAATTAAATCAAAATTAGAGTTATTGCCGACTAGCCCAGGCTGTTATATCCACAAGGATAAAAATGGTACGATCATCTATGTAGGAAAAGCTAAGAATCTGCGCAATCGGGTGCGCTCGTATTTTCGCGGAAGTCATGATACTAAAACGGAAGCGTTAGTGTCTGAGGTTGAGGATTTTGAGTTTATTGTCACTGAGTCTAATATTGAAGCTTTGTTGCTTGAAATCAATCTGATCAAGGAAAATCAGCCCAAATATAACATCATGCTTAAGGACGATAAGTCCTACCCTTTTATCAAAATCACCAATGAGATATATCCGCGACTTATTATTACACGTCAGGTTAAGAAAGATGGTGGTTTATATTTTGGTCCATATCCTGATGTAGGTGCTGCAAATGAAATTAAGCGCCTGCTGGATCGCATTTTTCCTTTCCGCAAGTGTACCAATCCACCTGAGAAAGTTTGCTTCTACTATCATATCGGACAGTGTCGAGCTCATACTATCTGCCATAATGATCCACATTTCTTTCAAGAGATGGCTCAAGAAGTAGCAGATTTCCTCAAAGGTCATGATAATAAGATTATTGATGAATTGAAAGGAAAAATGACTAGTGCTGCTGAAAAGATGGAATTTGAAAAAGCAGCTGAATACCGAGATTTGCTTCAAAGTATTGCGACACTTCGCACCAAGCAACGAGTGATGGCAAGGGATTTACAAAATCGGGATGTCTTTGGCTATTATGTGGACAAAGGATGGATGTGTGTGCAGGTTTTCTTTGTCCGTCAAGGAAAACTCATTGAGCGAGATGTAAATATGTTTCCTTATTACAATGACCCTGACGAGGATTTTCTTACTTATATTGGACAATTTTATCAGAATAAATCTCATCTGGTGCCCAATGAAATTTTGATTCCGTCTGATATTGATGAGGAATCAGTACGGGCTGTGGTGGATACAAAAATTCTTAAGCCTCAACGAGGAGAAAAGAAACAGCTGGTCAATCTGGCAATTAAGAATGCTCAAGTTAGTTTACAGCAGAAGTTTGACTTATTAGAGAAATCTGTTGAAAAAACGCAAGGAGCAATTGAAAATCTAGGTCGGCTCCTCAATATTCCCACTCCAGTTCGGATTGAGTCGTTTGATAATTCCAATATTATGGGAACAAGTCCTGTTTCAGCTATGGTGGTTTTTATTAATGGCAAACCCAGCAAAAAAGATTATCGCAAGTATAAGATTAAGACAGTTATCGGTCCGGATGACTATGCCAGTATGCAGGAAGTCATCAAGCGTCGCTACAGCCGAGTTATGCGAGATGGTTTAATACCGCCTGATCTGATTGTCATTGATGGTGGTCAGGGCCAAGTCAACGTTGCTAAAGACGTCATTCAACATCAATTAGGTTTAGATATTCCTATCGCTGGTTTGCAAAAGAACGACAAGCATCAGACTCATGAATTACTTTTTGGTGATCCATTGGAAGTGGTCGAATTATCTCGCAATTCACAGGAATTTTTCCTTTTGCAGCGCATCCAAGATGAAGTCCACCGCTTTGCCATTACCTTCCATCGCCAGCTCCGGTCTAAGAATTCCTTCTCATCACAACTAGATGGCATTGAAGGACTGGGGCCCAAACGCAAGCAAAATCTGATGCGACATTTTAAATCTTTGGCCAATATCAAGAAAGCTAGTGTTGAGGAAATTGTCGAAGTAGGCGTACCGCGAAAAGTTGCAGAGGCCGTGCAGACCAAGCTTCACCTAGAAGTCTAGATACAGGAAAAATTGTTGATGAAAGAAGTGGTAAAGTCTAACAGTAGAGCTAGGATAGTAAGAATAAAAAATACTCCTTAACTAATCTTATCTTAGGATTTTATGAAAATGTAAAAATATATGAATAAAATGCTTGACATTATATATATATATAATAAAAAGAGACTATTTTAAGGAGAATAATTTATGAAGCAAAATGATGCTTATGCTGTAGTTATACAGACAATCAATGCGGCAAGTCAACTTCCAATCGTGAGGGTAGATAGAGAAGAATTTCTACGTAAACAATTTAAAGATAGTAGATATCTTGATAGTATTTTAGAACATGGACCTCAAAAAGTTTTCACACCAGAGGCATTGAGAAAACGAGCTGAAAAAATAATCAAAGATAGCACCACTAAAACTTCTTTCACTTCTTTTGTTGCTGGATTACCTTCAAATCCGGTAACAGCTGCCGTTGCTGGGGGAGCAGATGTTGCTCAATATATGGGCTTTGCTCTAAATTTAGCTCAACAAATTGCTTACTTATTTGGAGAAGACGACTTATATGAAGGAAACTATAAGGAACTACCTGAAGAAGTACAAATACGAGTTATCTCTTACCTTGGAATAATGTTCGGTGCGAGTGGAGCGAGTGCATTGATTGCAAATGTTTCTAAGGCAGCAGGAATGAATCTTGGGAAAAAGGTGGCTCAGAAAGCATTAACTAAAACGGCTTGGTATCCTCTTGTGAAAAAAGTCGGGACAATTATTGGCGTAAACATTACAAAAAAATCAGTTGGTTCTATAATTACAAAAACAATTCCAATTATAGGAGGATTAGCTTCAGGAGGAATTACTTACTTTACATTTAAACCAATGGGAACAAAGCTTGCTGATACATTTGAAAAAATATTAAATGGAGAATTTGAAGTAGAGTTTGATATTGAAGACGAGCTAAAACCAGAATTCAAAGATAGCTTAAATGACAGTGAAATAATTGATGCCGAGTTTTCTGAAATCAAAGAATAAATGTTTATCTTGAATTATAATCATTCACAAACTAAGACCGTGCAAACGGTCTTTTGTGATATAACCTGCTTGGATTTCTAACTTTAAAAAATTTTTAACTAGAAGCAGAGAATTATATAGTTGTTTACACAAATACAAAGTGTAGTTGTCAAATTTACAAAAATCATGTTTTAAAATACTACATATTGTGATTGATTTAAAGTGCTATATAATTTCCAAATATTATATTATCTGATAAGATGATAGTAAAAAAGTTTCCAAATAGAGTTTTAAAAAATTAATAAAGAAAAGTGATTATGACCTCCAAATAAAATATTTTAGTTCTCACAAAACCCCTGCAAGCTCTTCCAATTTATGGTAAAATGGAATGAGTATAATAAGAAAAGGAAAGTCCTTATGAAATTTCTTGAATTAAATAAAAAGCGTCATGCAACTAAGCATTTCAATGATAAAGCAGTTGATCCAAAAGATGTGCGAATGGCGATTGAAATTGCAACTTTAGCGCCAAGTGCTCATAATAGCCAGCCTTGGAAATTTGTAGTTGTGCGTGAGAGAAATGCAGACTTGGCTGAGATTGCCTTTAATGCTAATCAGGAGCAAATCAAAGAAGCGCCTGTGACGATTGCTCTCTTTACAGATACAGACTTGGTGCAGCGCGCTCGTAAGATTGCTCGTACTGCTGGTATAAAAAATATGTCTGAAGAAAAATTGCAATATTACATGCAAAATCTTCCGACTCAGTACAGTCATTACACCGAACAGCAAAAGAGTGATTATTTAGCTCTTAATGCTGGATTGGTAGCTATGAATTTAGTGTTGGCATTGACTGACCAGGGCATTAGTTCCAATATTATCCTTGGATTTGATAAGTCAAAAGTCAATCAAGTGTTAGATATTGATGAGCGCTTCCGTCCAGAACTTTTAATTACTGTTGGCTACACAGACGATAAACTGGATCCAAGCTATCGTTTGCCAGTGGATGAGATTATTGAAAAACGTTGATAGAAAGGAATATGATTTTATGACGATTGATTTTAAAGCAGAGGTTGAAAAACGTCGCGATGCTCTATTGGCTGACTTATTTAGCCTTTTGGAAATCAACTCCGAGCGAGATGATACGAAAGCAGATAAAGAACATCCTTTCGGGCCTGGACCTGTTAAGGCTTTGGAAAAATTCTTAGAATTAGCTGCGCGTGATGGTTATTCAACGAAGAATGTGGACAATTATGCAGGGCATTTTGAATATGGCGAAGGAGCTGAAGTTCTTGGAATTTTTGCACACATGGATGTGGTACCGGCTGGAAGCGGTTGGGATACAGATCCTTATACACCAACAATTAAAGATGGAAAACTCTATGCGCGTGGTGCGAGTGATGACAAAGGGCCAACGATGGCTTGCTATTATGGACTGAAAATCATCAAAGAATTAGGTTTGTCGACGTCTAAGAAAGTTCGTTTTGTAGTTGGTACAGATGAAGAATCTGGTTGGGCTGATATGGACTATTATTTCAAACATGTTGGTCTTCCAGAGCCAGATTTTGGTTTTTCGCCAGATGCAGAATTTCCGATTATCAATGGTGAAAAAGGAAATATTACTGGATATCTTCATTTTGCAGGGGAAAATAGCGGAGCTGCACGCTTGCATAGCTTTACTGGCGGACTTCGTGAAAATATGGTTCCTGAATCTGCAACAGCAGTAGTATCGGGAAATATGCCAAATCTTGTAGATAAATTGGACGAATTTGCCAAAGAACATGGACTTCGCTTTGAATACCAAGAATTATCAAATGGGCAAATGGCAGTAACGATTATTGGGAAATCTGCCCATGGGGCTTCGCCACAATCTGGTGTCAATGGCGCGACTTATCTGGCTAACTTCTTGACCCAGTTTGATTTCGCAGGTTCTGCTAAAGACTATCTTGAAGTGGCAGGAAACGTTCTTTTAGAAGACCACGAAGGGAAAGCCTTAAAAGTGGACTATGTAGATGAAAAAATGGGTGCTCTTTCTATGAATGCAGGGATCTTCCGATTTGATGAAACAAGCGATGACAACACCATTGCCCTTAATTTCCGCTATCCACAAGGAACCAATCCAGCATCAATCAAATCTAAATTGGAAAACTTACCTGTGGAAAATGTGACATTGTCAGAGCACGAGCATGTTCCTCACTATGTTCCAATGGAAGATCCGCTTGTGACAACGCTTTTGAACGTGTATGAAAAACAAACAGGTCTAAAAGGTCATGAACAAATTATTGGTGGAGGAACCTTTGGTCGTCTCTTGAAACGCGGTGTTGCTTATGGTGCTATGTTCCCAGGATATACAGATACTATGCACCAAGCAAATGAATTTATAGATATAGAAGACCTGTTCCGAGCTGCTGCTATTTATGCAGAAGCAATTTATGAATTAATCAAATAAAGCATGTAAACTCAGCTAGAAATAGTTGAGTTTCTTTCAAAGAAAGGGGAATATTATGATTTATACAATTACGAGTGCGACAGGTCAATTGGGGCAAAAGGTCGTTGCCGAAGCACAGAAACAGTTAGACACTAATGAAATTCGGTTATCTGTTCGGAGTCCCCAAAAAGCGAGTCAATATGCAGCAGCAGGGATTGATGTCAGATCAGCTGATTATTTAGATGTAGATTCTATGGTCGCAGCTTGGCGTGGAACGGATATCTTGATTTACATTCCAAGTATTTCTCATCCAAGCATTGTGCGTGTGCCAGAATTTGAAAATTCAGTCGTTGCGGCAGAAAGAGCTGGAGTTAAGCACTTTATCTTTGTTGGATTTTTTGCTGATCAAGTCAATAGTCCATTTCACATGGCAGCTTTCTTTGCTTATGCAAATACTCGTCTAGCATCGGCTGGATTTTCTTACAGCATTATCAAAAATGCTATGTATGCTGATCCATTGGTGCCTTACTTACCTGAGTTAATAGAGCGCAAGGCTGTCATTTATCCAATGGGAAATTCGAAAATGAGCTTTATTTCGCGGGAAGATAGTGCAGTAGCCATTGTCAAACTAGCTATGTCGTCTGCTCTACAAGGAAAAACATACATTTTGACTCAAGGTCGTAACTATACAATGCTAGAATTAGCTGATCTTTTGTCTGAAATATCGGGTCATGAAATTGACTACCAACCGGTGACAGTTGAGGAATTTGCTGCTCTTTATGATCAGCCCAAAGGATTTGGAGTTGTGCTGGCTTCTCTCTACCAAGCTGGGAGTCAAGGCTGCTTGGACATTGTGACAGATGATTTTCGGACAATCACAGGACGGCAGGCAACTGATTTGAAAATTTATATGAAGAAAAATTATCAAAAATAGAGGCAAGGAATGGAAACGCTAGAAGACATTAAGAAAGCTATTATGGTTGATCCACAAAATCAAGTATATACAGAGCGAGGAATTGAGCCGCTTTTTGCAGCTCCTAAGTCGGCGCGGATCAATATTGTTGGTCAAGCTCCGGGTATTAAAGCGCAGGAAACACGTTTATATTGGAATGATAAGAGTGGTGATCGCCTGCGTGAATGGATGGGCGTTGACTATGATACATTTTATCATTCTGGCTATTTTGCTGCGATTCCGATGGACTTTTATTTTCCAGGGCATGGAAAATCAGGTGATTTGCCACCTCGCAAGGGTTTTGCTGAAAAATGGCATCAACAGATTTTAGAATTGTTACCAGATCTGGAATTAACTATTCTTATTGGCCAATATGCTCAGAAGTATTATCTTCATCAAAAGGGAACTGTAAAGTTAACCGATACGGTAAAACATTATCAAGATTATTTGCCAGAATATTTCCCGCTTGTTCACCCATCTCCACGAAATCAAATCTGGCTGGCCAAGAATCCTTGGTTTGCAGAGCAAGTGATACCAGATTTGCGGGCGAATGTTCAACAGATTATTTCAAGATGAGCACTTGCTCATCTTTTTTTTGAAACCAAATCTTTGACAAAAAAGGTTCGATATAGTATTATAAATAAACTTCTATATCGTATGTTTTAGAAAGAAGAAAAATGGGTAAAAAAGTAGTCAATAGTGGATTTTACATTGGGAAAATTCATCGTTTATCTAATCGATTAATGAATCATATTTTGTTAGAACGAGGGATTCAAGCTTTTAATGGAGAACAGGGACGTATTTTACACGCGCTTTGGCAAAAAGATTATCAAAGCCAAACCGAACTGTCAGAGCAGACTGGCTTGACGTTGAACACTCTGACCAAAATGATTGACCGAATGATTCGCATGAAGCTTGTGGAACGGTGTTCTCATGAAAAAGATAAGCGGAAAAAGATGATTTGTCTGACAGATTATGCAAAAGGATTAAAAGCAGAATATGATGCAATTTCTGATGAAATCATTGAAATCTTTTACAGTGGTTTTTCTGATCTGGAAATCAGTGAATTTGAGATTTATTTAGAGCGTATTTTAGTAAATTTAAGCCAATCAAGAAAGGATGAAGCATGAACGAGTTAATCAAATTAGTCACCAATCAATGGCAGTTTCTGTTAGGTCTTATCTGGGATCATGTCTGGATATCGGGTTTGTCTATCTTATTTGCTTTGATTTTTGGAGTTGGACTTGGGATTTTTATTAGTTTCAAAAAAAGCTGGGCTGGAGTCGTTATTGGTTTAGTGAATACTCTTTATACAATTCCCTCTATTGCACTTTTAGGGATTCTGATTTCGATTACGGGGATTGGTAATAAGACAGCAATTGTAGCATTAACCTTATATGCCCTGTTACCAATGGTACGGAGTACTTATACAGGCATTTCTGGTGTTGACCCGCTTCTCATTGAAGCAGCAGAAGGAATGGGTTCTACACGCAAGCAGATTTTAACCAAGGTGCAACTGCCCCTTGCCTTTCCGGTTATGATGGCAGGTTTCCGTAATATGGTTACAATGACCATAGCTCTTGCGGGGATTGCTTCTTTCGTTGGTGCTGGCGGTCTTGGTGTAGCAATTTACCGTGGGATTACGACTAATAACCAAACCCTAACTTTGGTCGGAAGTGTTTTAGTCGCCCTGTTGGCATTGGTCTTTGATTTTCTTCTTTCTTTGGTTGAAAAATCAATCCTACGTCATAAAAAAGTATCTAAAAAATGGTTAGCTGTTTTCAGTTCTATAGTTCTTTTGATGGCAGGAACCATCGCATTTTTCCAAATGAATCCAATGGGCGGAACCGTGAAAATTGCGACCAAACCACAGACAGAAAACTATATCTTAGGTGAAATGCAAAAGCAAGTTATTGAAGAATACACCAATCTTAAGGTCAAAATGACTAAAGGTGTCGGTGGTGGGACTGCCAATATTCACCCGGCTATGTTGAAAGGTGATTTTGATATTTATGCTGAATATACTGGTACAATTTGGGAAGTCATTCTCAAACAATCAGGTTCATATGATGAAAGTCAGTTCAAGACACTTGAAAGTCAATATCGAAAAAAATATCGGTTAGAATGGGTAAATACATTTGGGTTTAATAACACTTATGGTTTGGCAGTTCGTAAGGATATTGCAGAAAAATACAATATTAAAACTTTTAGTGATCTTGCAAAAGCAGGTTCCAATTTAACCTTTGGTGCAGAGTATGACTTCTTTGGTCGAGAAGACGGTTTTGCCCGATTGCAATCAACCTATGGTATGAAATTCAAGTCGCAAGTGGACATGGATAGCGGACTGAAATATCAGGCAGTTAAATCTGGTAGAGTGGATGCAATTGATATTTTCACTACAGATGGACAGCTTCATGGAGCAAATCTCGTCGTTTTGAAAGATGATAAAAAAATCTATCCTTCTTATCATGCAGGAACGGTTGTTCGGTCAACAACTCTTAAAAAATACCCTCAATTGAAAAGAGCACTGGCTAAATTAGATGGTATTTTGAACGATAGCAAAATGGCAGAATTGAACCACAAAGTAGAAAATGATAAAGAAGAACCTGCTAAAGTTGCTCATGACTATCTTGTAGAGAAAGGAATTTTGAAGAAATGATTGAATATAAAAATGTCAGCAAATTTTACGGAAACCGCGACATTATCAAACAATTAGACTTAAAAATTGAAGATGGAGCCTTTCTGACGATTGTAGGAACTTCTGGTTCAGGAAAAACGACATTGTTAAAGATGGTAAATGGTTTGGTCAAGCCGAACCAAGGGCAAATCCTTATCAATGGTCAAGATGTTCAAGACACGGATTTGATTGAATTGCGGCGGGAAATTGGTTATTCTATTCAGGGAAATGGCTTGTTTCCGCATTTGACAGTTGCTGAAAATATTGCTTACGTCTTAAATTTGCAAAAGAAAAGTCAAGCAGACATTGACCGGATTGTAGATAAAAAATTAGCTATGCTAGGCTTGGAAAATGATTTGAAAAATCGTTATCCGTCTGCTCTTTCTGGTGGACAGGCTCAACGAGTGGGGATTGCACGTGCATTAGCTGCAACTCCTAATATTTTGCTAATGGATGAGCCTTTTGGAGCAGTGGATGCTATTACGCGCTATCAACTGCAGCATGAGTTGAAATCCTTGCATGAAGAAACAGGAATTACCGTTATTTTTATCACGCATGATATAGCAGAGGCACTAAAATTAGGCACTAAAATCTTGGTGTTAGATATGGGAGAAATTCAGCAATATGGCACGCCAGAAGAAATCAAACAACAGCCAGCTAATGAATTTGTAAGAAAATTGCTCGAATTAGCTAGTTAAAATCTATGTTTGCGAATAGGGAATAGGAGGTTTAACTAATGAGAAATAAAATGAAAGCAATGGTGATTTATGAGCCAGGCGGTCCAGAGAAATTTGTTCTAGAAGAACGAGCTATCCCATCTGTAAAAGAAAGATGGACCTTAGTCAAAATCAAAGGTTTTGGTATCAATCATTCAGAAATTTTTACTCGGAAAGGTTTATCTCTAACTGTTCAATTCCCTCGTATTTTAGGAATTGAGTGTGTAGGACAAGTAGTTGAAACGACAAGGAGAGATTTGCAGGAAGGGCAAAAAATTGTTTCTATTATGGGCGAAATGGGACGTGCGTATGACGGTTCTTATGCTGAATATGTATTACTTCCAAATGAGCAGATTTACCCTGTAGACAGTCAATTATCTTGGGAGGAATTAGCAGCAGTACCAGAGACCTACTATACTGCTTTTGGCTCCTTCAAAAATATGCAGATAAAAGAGGGAGACTCAATCTTAGTCCGAGCTGCAACGAGTGGTGTTGGGTTAGCCTTTTTAAAGTTAGTAAAAGCACAATTCCCACAGAATCGTGTAGTTGGTGCAGTTCGTTCTCTTGCTAAAAAAGATTTGCTTCAACAGCAAGGCTTTGATGAAATTATTTTAGATGAAAGAGGAGTTTTGCAAACTGAGGAAAAGTTTGATAAAATTCTTGAATTAGTCGGTTCGGCTACTCTAAAAAATTCATTTGACCATATTCAAAGTGCAGGAATTATCTGTAACACTGGTCAATTAGGTGGCAAATGGTATGTAGAGGAGTTTGATCCAATCGTAGAAATAAGAAACAATAGTTATTTGACTAGTTTTTATTCAGGAAATGTGCATCAGCAGCTTATTGATGAACTTTTTAGCTATATTGATGCTTATAAAATCAATGTATCTCCTCAACGAATCTTTTCGTTAGAGCAAATCCCAGCAGCTCATTCTTATATCGAAAGTCAAGCGGGATTTGGTAAAGTGGTTGTACTAAATAATTAACTATAAAAAAATTAAAAGTATGCAATTGCATGCTTTTTTGAATTGACAGATAGTATATCTACGCCTATAATGAAAATTAGTAAATTCTATAAATGAGGCGATACAGATGAAAAAAAGGATTGGCATTTTATTGTTAGCGAGTTTGTTGCTTTTGACAGCTTGTGGAGGAAAGAAAACAAATGTGGAAACGAAACAAGAAGGAAAAGCTGTATCTGCAAAAGTTAGATCCTCTGAGCAAACAAAGAAAAAAACAAAAGTTCATTATAATGGTTCTTATTATAGTGTAAAAGGGAAATATGATGAAATTGTTATCGCAAATAAACATTATCCATTATCTTCAGATTATAACCCCGGTGAAAATCCTACTGCTAAAGCAAAATTGCTGGAATTGATTGCTGCCATGCAAGGTGAGGGTTATCCTATCAGTCATCAATATAGCGGTTTTCGTAGCTATCAAATGCAAGTGACACTTTATCAAAATTATGTTAATAAAGATGGAAAAGAAGCAGCGGATCGGTATTCTGCTCGGCCTGGCTATAGTGAACACCAAACAGGCTTAGCTTTTGACTTGATTGGCACCGACGGAAATCTAGTGACAGAAAAAAAGCTAGTCAATGGCTTTTGAAACATGCAGCCGAATATGGATTTGTTGTGCGTTATCTAAATGGAAAAGAGAATGAAACTGGATATATGCCAGAGCAATGGCATCTTCGTTATGTTGGAAAAGAAGCAAAAGCGATTGCAGATTCAGGACTATCTTTAGAAGAATATTACGGTTTTACTGGGGGAGGTTATAAGGATTAAAACGTTTCAGCATTAGAAGAGTACAATAAGAAATGGTAGATAGGAGAAGAAAGAATAGTTCCTAAACACAAAGCTGATGCTTTAGCGACTGTTGTCTGTCTAGAAGGAAAGATTGATTTTACAGCATCTGGAGAAATAGTCCAACTTGTTCCCAGAAATTTTTTAATCATGGAATCCAATGAGCCTCATAGTTTATAGGGTTTCAAAGATAGCTATATATTGATTATTCAACAATTAAAATACTGAATGCGAAGAAAGAGTAAAAACTTGGAAATCATAATGTAGTGGATTCCAAGTTTTTTGATTGTACTAAAAAACCTTTCCCAAAATGGAAAAGGCTTAATATCAACATTTTTTGTAATGTGAATATGATTCTTATTTGAGACCGTATTTTTTGTTGAAACGATCCACACGTCCGTCTGCTTGAGTGAATTTTTGGCGTCCAGTATAGAATGGATGTGAATCTGATGAAATTTCCACACGGATTAGTGGATAGGTATTTCCATCTTCCCATTCAACAGTTTCGCTAGAATACTTAGTAGAACCACTAAGGAATTTGTAGCCAGTTGAAGTATCCATAAAGACAACAGGACGGTATTCAGGATGAATATCTTTTCTCATTTTAAAAAATTTCCTTTCTGCCATGGTCTCTCTGCGAGCCATAGATTCATTACTTTGATAGTTTACCAAATTCTACCGATTTTGACAAGTCTTTTCTCTCAATTTTAATATCTTTTTGCCAATTCTTTTAATTCTTGGTAAATTTTTTCGATTTCTTCTGTAGAGTAAGCATTGGCACCGCTAGCAAGTGGATGACCGCCTCCATCATGTTTTTTAGCCACTTCATTGATAGGGATAAATTTACTCCGTAGACGAACTCGGTAATTGCCATTTTCTTGTTCAACAAAAATTCCCCAAAGTTCAACACTGTTAATCCGCCCTGGAGCTGAAACGATAGCAGAAGTATCGGCATCTGTTAACTGATTGGATTTGAGAAGTTCTTGAGTTAAAATAACACGAGCTGCACCATTTTCATCGACTTCTAAATGATCGTAAACGTAGCCTTGAAGTTTAGCGATTTGATAGCTGAAAGAGTCCATTTTTCGAGCCAAAGCAGCAAAGTTAAAAGGGTATTCGCGAAGTTTGCTGGCGATAGCCATAGTTCGGGCAGTTGTGGCAGGATATAGGAAACGCCCAGTATCACCAACGATTCCAGCATAAAGTAACTTAGCAGAATAATCATCTAATTTTAGATGATTTTCTAATGCAAAGAGAGCAATTAACTCACTAGCGCTACTTGAGCTAGTATCTACCCAAGCAATGTCTCCATAAATATCATCGTTTGGATGATGATCGATTTTGATGAGAAAGTCTCCTTTGCTGTAGCGTTCATCATCAATTCGTGCAGTATTTGCTGTATCGCAAACAATCACTAAAGCATTTTTGTAATCATCATCTGAAATCTCATCCATGGTAGCCAGCCAAGCAAGAGTTGGTTCAGTTTTTCCTGCTGCTTTAATCTTTTTCTCTGGAAAATTGACTTGAAGTAATTTTTTTAAACCGACTTGACTTCCTAATGCATCGGGATCGGGTCGCATGTGACGATGGATGATGATTGTATCATATTCTTTAATTTTATGTAAAATTTGCTTGAAAATTTCCATATTCTAACCTCCACTCTACCTTCTATTTATTGTATCATAAGGTAGCTATTTTAAAAAGTAAAAGTGAGGAGCAACCAAACTTCAAGAGATTTCAAGTGCAACTATTTGTTCAATATGTTATAATAAATTGATAGAATTTTTTGGAGGAAATTATGGCGTTAGCAAAAATTGTATTTGCGAGTATGACAGGAAATACAGAAGAAATTGCAGATATTGTAGCTGATAAATTAAAAGAACTTGGTTTAGAAGTAGATATTGATGAATGCACAACGGTTGATGCAGAAGAATTTCTAGAAGCAGATATTGCAATCATTGCTTCTTACACATATGGTGACGGCGAGTTGCCTGATGAAATTGTTGATTTTTATGAAGATTTAGCTAGTCTTGACTTGACCGGAAAGATTTATGGTGTTGTCGGATCGGGCGATACATTCTATGATGAGTTTTGTAAGGCCGTAGATGACTTTGATCGTGCTTTTGCGGCAACAGGTGCTGAAAAAGGTGCTGAAAATGTCAAAGTCGATCTATCAGCAGAAGATGAAGATATTGAAAATCTGGAGAAATTCGCTGAAGCATTAGCCGAAAAAGTACGGTAATCATGTAAGAAGGCTGGGAAATTTTCCTAGTCTTTTTTAGCTTAATTTATTATATTTTAGGCATATATTCTGACATTTCTAATATAGAATAGTATAATAAGAGAAGATAATTTGTATCAATGGGAGGAATGAGATGACGAAAGTACGAGATTATGCTTTTGGATTTCATGACGATGTGAAGCCTTTGTTCTCGACTGGTAAGGGTCTGACAGAAGAGGTTGTTCGTGAAATTTCTGAAATTAAAAATGAACCGCAATGGATGCTGGATTATCGTTTGCGTTCTTTAGAATTGTTCCATAAGTTGCCCATGCCTGATTTTGGACCAGATTTATCCGGCATACGATTTGATGATATTATCTATTATCAAAAATTAAGTGGAGATCGGGCTAGAAGTTGGGATGAAGTGCCAGATGAAATAAAGAAAACCTTTGAGCGTTTAGGTATTCCTGAAGCAGAGCGCCAATTTTTGTCAGGAGCTGTTGCTCAATATGAATCTGAGGTAGTCTATCATAACATGAAAGAAGAATTTGCCAAGCAAGGCATTATCTTTACCGATACCGACACGGCAGTACAAGAATATCCGGATTTGGTGAAAAAATACTTTGGCACAGTCATTTCTAATGCAGAGCATAAGTTTTCCGCTTTAAACAGTGCAGTTTGGTCGGGTGGGACCTTTATCTATGTGCCAAAAAATGTTCAATGTCAGGTGCCGGTTCAGACATACTTTCGTATCAATGGAGAAAATGCTGGTCAATTTGAACGCTCGCTCATTATCGTAGAAGAGGGTGGCTCTATTCAATACATTGAGGGCTGCACAGCGCCGACTTATACGACCAATAGTCTTCATGCTGCAAATGTAGAAATTATTGTTAAAAAGGATGCTTTCTTCCGCTATACAACGATTCAAAATTGGTCGGACAATGTTTATAATCTGGTGACCGAGCGTGGAACGGTTGAAGAAGGCGGTACTCTGGAATGGATTGACGGAAATCTAGGCAGCAAGGTCAATATGAAATATCCTTGTAGCATTCTTAATGGTCGTAATGCAAGAACTTCGGTCCTTTCTATGTCCTTTGCTAATTATGGTCAGCATTTAGATGCAGGCTGTAAAGTTTATCACAATGCGCCAAAGACTTCTAGCACATTAATTTCTAAGTCTGTTGCAAAAGACGGAGGTAAGACAGATTATCGCGGTCAAGTCCGTTTTGGCAAGAATAGTGCTGGTTCAAAGTCTCACATTGAATGCGACACGATTCTTATGGATGGTGAATCCAGCTCAGATACCATTCCATTTAATGAAATTCACAATTCGAATGTTGCACTGGAACACGAAGCTAAAGTTTCTAAGGTTTCGGAGGATCAGCTTTATTATCTCATGAGCCGTGGCATTAGCGAAGAAGAAGCAACGGCTATGATTATCAATGGTTTCATGGAACCGATCACCAAAGAACTTCCAATGGAATACGCAGTGGAGCTCAACCAACTCATTAACATGAGTATGGAAGGCTCTGTAGGATAAAAATAAAAACAGTCGTAAGGCTGTTTTTTTGTGTTCCTGATTGAAATAAAAAAGCACCGAATCGGTGCGCACTTTTTAAGTTGAGTACGGACAAAGCCTTATTTTAACTTGCTGTGTTGTTTCGAATGATTCCAACATAATTATTATACAATAATTTTCTTTAAATGTAAACGTTTTTTTGTTAAAATAATGATATATTTAATAAAAAATTAGGCTATCAGATAAGAAAACATGACGTTAATCTTAACCGTTTAAAACAATACATTTCTAAAATGTTGCCCACTTAATTTTGAGGCAGCATTTGTTTTGGAACCATTCGAATGGTTCCAAAACTAACCTATTCTTTTCTTCCAAATTCCCAAAAATTCAGACACAAACCATCTGATTGTAAAGCTTGCAAATTTTTTTAATCGTGCTATAATATTTCTTAGAGACATACCGCTGGTTGGAATTTTTTAGAGAACGCGTGGGGCTGGAAAGCGTGTAGAGGAAGGCAGTTGGGACTACTCTAAAGTAACTTTTATGCAAACATAAAACGGTGGCTACGTTAAAGCCAGTCTGAGGTGTAGGTCTTTTTGATATGCACGAATGAAGGTGGAACCACGTTGCGACGTCCTTTTGAGGATGTCGTTTTTATTTTGTCAGAAGGAGGAAAAATGATGCTTTATATGATTGGAGGATCGCCTTGTAGTGGGAAGTCAACAATTGCTTCACTTCTCGCTAGACAGTATCAGCTCCTTCATATAAAGCTGGATGATTTGGTGGACGAGATGATGAGTCAAGCAAGTGTAGATTCACAGCCGATTTGCCTTCTTAGACAGGACAGAAATCCGGAACAAATCTGGATGAGAAATCCAGAAGAGATGGCAGATGAAGAATGGCGCTTTTATGAAGAGATTTTTCCTTACGTAAAATCTTACTTGATAAAAAATCAAGATAGACCACTCTTGGTGGAGGGGGCAGGACTTTTGCCTCACTTGGTAAAGGAGCTTGAATGGCCAGCGTCTTCCTATCTATGCTTGACTCCGACAGCTGATTTTCAGAAAAAGTATTATAAACAGAGAGAATGGGTTCCTTATGTCTTAGAGGGAACAACCAATCCTGAGCAAGCTTTTGAAAACTGGATGCAGCGAGACATTCTTTTTGCCCAAATGGTTCGGAAGGAAACGATGAAATTAGGCTATCCTAGCCTCATAGCAGATGGTAGTCAATCAGAAAAGCAGACTGTGGAAGAGGTTGCTCGGCTCTTAAAATTGTCCAATATAAATAGAATAGATATTAAAGGAGAAAATTATGATTAACATTACTTTCCCAGATGGCGCTGTGCGTGAATTCGAATCTGGCGTAACAACTTTTGAAATTGCTCAATCTATCAGCAATTCTCTTGCTAAGAAAGCCTTGGCTGGTAAATTCAACGGCAAACTCATCGATACCACTCGTGCCATTACAGAAGATGGATCAATCGAGATTGTGACACCTGACCACGAAGACGCTTTGGATATCTTGCGTCACTCTGCCGCTCACTTGTTTGCGCAAGCTACTCGTCGTCTCTTCCCAGAGATTCACTTAGGGGTTGGTCCTGCTATTCAGGACGGTTTCTACTACGATACGGACAATACAGCTGGTCAAATCTCTAATGAAGATTTGCCTCGTATCGAAGAAGAAATGAAGAAGATTGTCAAGGAAAATTTCCCGTCAATCCGCGAAGAAGTGACAAAGGATGAAGCACGAGAAATTTTCAAAAACGATCCTTACAAGTTAGAATTGATTGAGGAGCATTCAGAAGACGAAGGAGGTCTTACAATTTACCGTCAAGGTGAATATGTGGATCTCTGCCGTGGACCTCACGTACCGTCAACTGGGCGTATTCAAATTTTCCATTTGCTCAATGTAGCAGGTGCTTACTGGCGTGGGAACAGTGACAATGCTATGATGCAACGGATTTATGGAACAGCTTGGTTTGATAAGAAAGACCTAAAAAACTATCTTCAAATGCGTGAAGAAGCCAAGGAACGTGATCACCGTAAGCTCGGTAAAGAGCTTGATCTTTTCATGATTTCTCCTGAGGTTGGGCAAGGTCTTCCGTTTTGGCTTCCAGATGGTGCGACTATTCGTCGTATCGTAGAACGCTATATTACAGACCGTGAAGTCAATGATGGTTACCAACATGTATATACACCACCGCTTGCAAGTGTAGAATTATACAAGACTTCTGGTCACTGGGAACATTACCAAGAAGATATGTTTCCACCGATGGATATGGGAGATGGTGAACAATTTGTTCTTCGTCCGATGAATTGCCCACATCATATTGAGGTTTATAAAAACCATGTTCATTCTTATCGTGAGTTACCTATTCGTATTGCGGAACTTGGTATGATGCATCGCTTTGAAAAATCAGGTGCACTTTCAGGACTCCAACGTGTTCGTGAAATGACCCTAAACGATTCTCACTTATTTGTCATGCCAGAGCAAATTCAAGAAGAATTTAAACATGTGCTGGATTTGATGATTGACGTTTACAAAGACTTCAATATTACAGACTATCGTTTCCGTCTGTCTTATCGTGATCCGAATGACAAACATAAATATTTTGATAATGATGAAATGTGGGAAAATGCTCAACGCATGCTAAAAGGAGCAATGGATGATTTAGGTTTGGACTATTTTGAGGCAGAAGGCGAAGCTGCTTTCTACGGTCCTAAGTTGGATGTTCAAGTAAAAACAGCTCTTGGAAATGAAGAAACTCTTTCCACTATTCAATTGGACTTCTTGCTACCAGAACGTTTTGATCTTCATTATATCGGAGCAGACGGTGAAGAGCATCGTCCAGTCATGATTCACCGTGGTATTGTGTCTACGATGGAACGCTTTATTGCTTACTTGATTGAAACTTACAAAGGTGCGTTCCCAACTTGGCTGGCACCTCATCAAGTGACGGTCATTCCAATTTCTAATGAAGCGCATACTGATTACGCTTGGAAAGTAGCGAAAGAACTGCGCAATCGTGGTGTCCGTGTGGATGTCGATGAACGCAATGAAAAAATGCAATACAAGATTCGTCAAAGTCAAACTCATAAAGTTCCTTATCAATTGATTGTAGGGGACAAGGAACAAGCAGATGGTACGGTGAATGTCCGTCGTTATGGCAGCAAACAAACGCATACAGAAACAATTGCAGAATTTGTAGACCATATTTTGGCTGATATTGCTAGAAAATCACGCATAGATGATAAGGACAACTAAACTAAAAAGTAGATGATAGGTTGCAACGATGACATGACTGGTTATAAAGATATGCAATAGAACATCATAGTTTGTATGCTGTCGTCTCATTTTACAACCTTTCAATTTCTGAGCTTTAAAAAAAATGTATATCAAAAACTCTATTTCTAATTGAGGAAATCCCTTTTATAGAAATAGAGTTTTTTAGTTTACAATCGCCAAGCATCGTAATCAAAGGTTTGTAAAATCATATTCGTCATTTCTTCAGGCGTTTCTTTAGTGCCGCTTGAAATCCAGAGTGAAATAATGCCCTCTATGCTAGATAGAAAAACTTCAAGTGCATATTTTTCAGAAATGGGGAAATTTTCTTTTAAAAAGTGTTCGGTTTGAACTTTGTGCTGATCGTTCGTTAAAATACTAAGCATAAATTCACGGATTGTTTCACGGAAATTGAGGTAATGACTTTGAGAAACAGCATAAATTAGGTCGTGGTTTTGTTGGAGATAGCTTAGATTGGTAATGATTAGGTCATGTGTGTTTGTAGTTTCTTCAAAATTTTTACGTAATTGGGTAATAATTTCTTCTTTTAGTGTTTCAATTAGGTCGAATTTATCAAGATAATGAAGGTAGAAAGTTCCACGGTTGATACCTGCTCGTTGACAGAGTTTACTAACGGAAATTGTTTCAAATTTTTCTTCTAACAAGAGCTGAATGAGGGCTTCTCTGATATGCTGCTTGGTTGCTGTTTGTCGATTTTGTACCATAATACTCCTTAAATGAACACTCTGTTGATAATTGATGATTGCCTTTATGTTAAGTCTATTTTATAATAAAGATAGGATTCAATCAACAGCTTGTTTATTTAATTGGACATGGAAACTGAAAGAGGAAAAGGCGATGGCTTATATTGAAATGAAGCATAGTTACAAACGATATCAAATGGGAGACACAGAAATCATTGCTAACAATGACATCTCTTTTGAGATTGAAAAAGGTGAGCTAGTCATCATTCTTGGGGCTTCAGGCGCTGGAAAATCAACGATTTTGAATATTCTTGGTGGAATGGACAGCAATGACGAGGGAGATGTCCTGATTGATGGGCAAAATATAGCACATTACAACGCTCACCAGTTGACGGACTATCGGAGAAATGATGTTGGTTTTGTATTTCAATTTTATAATTTAGTTCCTAATCTGACGGCGCTAGAGAATGTTGAACTGGCTTCAGAAATTGTTCAAGATGCACAGGATGCAGCAGAAGCGCTAGCAGCAGTTGGCTTGGAAAATCGTCTCAATAATTTTCCTACTCAATTATCTGGTGGCGAGCAGCAACGTGTTTCCATTGCGCGTGCCGTGGCAAAAAATCCTAAAATTTTGCTTTGTGATGAACCAACAGGCGCGCTGGATTATAAAACAGGTAAGCATGTGTTGCAAATCCTTCAAGATATGTCACGTAAACAAGGTGCGACAGTGATTATTGTGACCCATAATAGTGCCTTAGCTCCGATTGCAGACCGTGTGATTCATATGCATGACGCACGGATACAGTCCGTCACTTTGAATGAACATCCTCAAGATATTGCAAGTCTAGAGTATTAGTGAGGAGTGGTGATATGAAAAAATCCATTCTAAATAAGGACATCAGGCTCTCTTTTCGTCAGTCCAAAGGACGCTTTCTGTCTATTATGTTTTTAATGATGTTAGGTTCTTTTGCGTTAGTAGGACTGAAAGCAGCCAGTCCAGACATTGAAAATTCAGCCAATCGTTATCTTTCGCAGATGAAAATGATGGATGTGGCAGTGATGTCAGACTATGGTATTAGCAAAGCTGATCAAAAAGAACTGAATGCAATTCCAAATACATATGTGGAATATGGCTATTTTACGGATACGGTGATTGGGGACAGCTCTGCGTCTGTCCGCGTTTTCTCCAAAACAGATAAAATATCCCAATTTAAACTGGTTTCAGGTCATTTTCCAAGCAAGGAAGACCAAGTTGCTCTGGCTAGTTTTTGTCAAGGGAAATATAAGATTGGTGATAGCATTACTTTAAACGAGGAAGGGACCAATGAGTATGCTTTGAAACGGCATACCTTTACAGTGACAGGATTTGTCAATTCAAGTGAATTGGCTTCAACTATTTCTCTTGGCAGTTCTAACTCAGGGAGTGGTACCTTGTCTGCTTATGCAGTTGTGACGCCCAAAACGTTTCAAAGTTCAGTCTATACGGTCGCTCGTTTGAGATATAACAATTTAAAAACACTCAACTCCTTTGGGGATTCCTATCGAAAAAAGGTAAAACAGCATGAAGATGAGTTAGAAAAGCTACTAGCTGATAATGGAAAAAAACGTTTATCAGAGATAAAAGCCCAAGCACAGACAAAAATTGCGGACGGAGAAGCAAAAATTCAAACTTCTCAACAAGCATTGGCAGATGCCCAGCAGCAACTAAGGAATGCGCAGGATCAAATTGATCAAAAAAGAGCAGATTTAGAGGTTGCTCAAGGTCAACTAACTGAAAAAGAAAGCTTACTTGCACAGGGCGCAGCTCAAATTGCACAGGCTGAACAAATTTTAGCAAGCTCGAAAGCAAAATTGGATACAGCCGCTGCTCAACTTTCTTCAGGTTGGGCACAATTGAACCAAATGAAAGCCCAATTAGATCAGGCAGCTAGTCAGTTGTCTGCTGCAAAAGAAAATGTAACAAATACTCAAGCTACATTAGCCATAGCGCAGGCGGAATTGGAAAAAGGTCAAGTTCAATTAGCAGCAGCTAAAGCGGATTTGCAGAAAAAAATGACCGCGCTTCAAGCACAAGGAATTGATCCAGCAACAGTGCCTGAAATTGTGGCAGCACAAACTCAACTAGCACAAGAAGAAGTGAAATTAAATCTTGCTCGTGCAGAATTAGAGAAAAAGCAGGCTGAATTTCAAGCTGGATTGTCACAGTACCAAAGCCAAGAAACGGTTTATCAAACGGGACTTGCCCAATACCAATCTGCTGTCGTGACATTGCGTGCGAAACAAGCTGAATATGACGCAGGCTTGGCTCAATATCAAAGTGGTCAGGCAACCTTAAGAGATAAGCAAGCTAAGTACCAAGCAGGCCAAGCCCAATTGGCGCAAGCAAAACAACAAATTGCAGATGGTCAGACGCAATTAAACCAAGCTCAGGCGACATTGAACGATAAAAAAACTGAATATGCGAAGCAAAAGGAAGATGCTGGAACAAAAATAAAAAATGGTCAAGCGGACATTCAAAAGGCAAAAGATGAAGTAGCTGGTTTGTCTGTGCCAACCTACCATGTGTATACACGCCGTACATTTCCAGGAGCGGACGAGTACACAACAACTGGCAATCGTGCTTATGGCATCTCAGCCGTAGGGAATGCTTTTCCGATTGTACTGTATCTGGTAGCGGCCCTTGTAACAGTCACAA
The DNA here is from genome assembly GCF_014334035.1 of Streptococcus sp. NSJ-72. NCBI lineage: Bacteria > Bacillati > Bacillota > Bacilli > Lactobacillales > Streptococcaceae > Streptococcus > Streptococcus sp. NSJ-72. Next base: position 1,645,713 of record NZ_CP060489.1, on the reverse strand, counting down.
CGATGACACGTTTTGTCAGCGAAGAACGCACAAATGCTGGCGTTTTAAAAGCCTTAGGTTATCGGAACCAAGATGTCATTAAAAAATTTGCCGTCTATGGCTTGGTTTCAAGTTTAATCGGTTCAGTAATTGGAATTTTAGCGGGGACTTATTTCTTGCCTTATATTTTAGGGAAAACTATTTTTAAGACATCAACTTATCCAGCTTTGCGATTAGACTTTTATTGGGAAATTAGTCTCATTGCTCTTTTATGCTCGGTCTTGTGTGGCGTCGCACCAGCCCTCTATATTGCACATAAAGAATTGAAAGAAAAGCCGTCTCAATTATTGTTACCTAAGGCACCTAATAAAGGCTCTAAGATCTTGCTAGAGCGGATTGGTTTTATTTGGCATCGCCTTAGTTTTGCGCAAAAAGTAACAGCTCGAAATATCTTTCGCTACAAGCAAAGAATGCTGATGACTATTTTTGGTGTGGCAGGCTCCGTCGCCCTTTTATTTGCTGGTCTCGGTTTGTCATCTTCTATGGCAGGTATAGGAAATCGTCAGTATGGAGAAATTATCAAATATGATGCTGTCATTTCGCAAAAACATTATCTCAAATCTGATGAGCAAGCAGCAATCAGTCAGTTATTGGCAGATAAAAAAATAGCCAAGAAACACGGTATCTATCAGGAAGGATTTACCAAAAAAATTCAAGGAGCAAAAGATGAACAATCTCTCGCGTTATTTGTAACAACAAGCAAGAATTTTCATCATTTCATGGAGCTTAATGAGAGTCGAAGCAAATCGAAATTGATGTTGTCTTCGCATGGAGCGGTCATTTCTCAGAAATTAGCAACCATTATGCATGTTTCTGTTGGGGATACTTTTGAGGTGACTTCTGATGAGGGGAGACGCTATAAAATCAAAGTTTCTGCTATCGCTGAAATGTATGCAGGGCATTTTATCTTTATGAATCAGGACTATTATCAAACAGTATTTGATCGCAAGTTCCAAGAAAATGCTTATCTGATAAAATTGAAAGATTCCTCTAGTAAAAATATACAAGATACTGCAGCAGCATTCATGAAATTAACAGGTGTACGAGCAGTTGTACAAAATACGGGGATTTTGGAACAAATTGATGTTATTGTCAAGTCTCTTGGCTTTGTGATGCAGATTTTAACTGTTGCCTCTATTTTACTAGCCATTGTAATTCTTTATAACTTGATGAACATCAATGTTGCGGAGCGGATTCGAGAATTATCAACGATTAAAGTATTGGGGTTCCATAATAAGGAAGTCACACTTTATATTTATCGAGAGACCATTCTTTTGTCTATTATTGGCATTATTGTAGGCTTGTTTTTAGGAAATATTTTACATCGTTCTCTTTTAGAGACAATTGCTCCGGATGCCTTTCTGCTCAACCCGACAGTATCGGTGTTTGTCTATCTTGTACCAGTCTTTTCTATCATCATGATTTTGATTGTCTTAGGATTTATGGTCAATGCAATATTGAGACGTATTGATATGTTGGAAGCGTTGAAGTCAGTAGATTGATGAGGCAGTAAAACTTTCACTCAAACTTGGGAGTGGAAGTTTTTTCTTGGTTTGTTATAATATTTCTATAAAGGACAAGTAAAATGAGACGATGAAACGAAAAATTGCTTTATTATCAGATATTCATGGAAATGTAACGGCATTAGAAGCTGTTTTAGCGGACGCCAAAAAGGAACAGGTGACCGATTACTGGTTTTTGGGAGATTTATTGGCACCTGGAACGGGGCGAAAGAAAATTCTTGACTTAATGGCTGCTTTACCGATTAGTCTTCAAGTGCGGGGAAATTGGGAAGATAGCATTTGGAATGCTCTTCATGGAAAATTAGATATCAGTCGCCCTAGTCATTTATATATGGTTTGTTTATGCCAGTATCTTTTAGAAGAAGTCACACCTGAAGAACTAGATCGATTGAATGAGTTGCCTTTGCAGCTTTTGACAAAAGTTGGCGATTTAGAAATTGCTGTGACTCATCATTTGCCAGATAAAAATTGGGGACGAGAGTTGATTCATATTGGTCAACAAGAGAATTTTGATCGCCTGTTTGAAGGTAACAATTGTGCCATTGCCATTTATGGTCATATTCATCAGCAATTTCTTCGTTATGCGACGGGGGGACAGATGATTATCAATCCGGGCTCTATCGGTCAGCCGTTTTTTCTAGATGCTTGTTTGCGAAAGGATCTGCGAGCTCAGTATGCTATTTTAAAAATTGATGAACAGGGATTAGCAGATGTCGATTTTCGACGAGTGGCTTATGATGTAAATAAAGAATTGGAAATGGCTAGAACATTGAAGTTGCCTTATTATGAAGTATATTACGAAAGCCTTGTCAATGGGATTCATCACACCCATAACCATGATTTACTTCGAGCAATTAGTGAGCGAGAAGACTATGTTGCGCAGCTTAAGGAGTTTTTTTAGACGTAATATATGAAGTCACAACGTAAATAAAGTATATGAGTAATAGAAGCAGCAAATGAAAGGAGTTTAACATGCAAATTTCGAGTCGTTTTACCATTGCTACGCACATGTTGACTGTTATAGCACTAGAATGTCAAGAGCACAAAGTAACGAGTGATGTTCTAGCAGCTAGCGTTGGAGTAAACCCTGTTATTATTCGCAAAATCTTATCGCAATTGAAAAGTGCGGATTTGATTTCTGTAGCGCGTGGGAGGGGAGGAGCTATCATTAGGAAAGATTTAAAGGATATTACCCTTTTGGATGTCTATCAAGCAGTAGAAAGTCTGGGAAAATCGGGACAACTCTTTAGCTTTCATGAGCATCCCAATCCGTCTTGTCCCATTGGCAGAAATATTCATTTCGTTTTAGATGATAAATTATCAGAAATTCAAGTAGCAATGGAAAAAGAACTGAGTAAAACCAGCCTTGCAGATGTCGTTGCATCTACCCAAGAAAAGATAAAAAAACAATCCATTTCGTAAGAAATGGATTGTTTTTTGGAGAAAAAGAGGAGCTAAAAATAACAGTTGATTTCATAATCAAGAAAAACTTGCTGATAATCATAGAGGTCTTCCGGATGTAGAGCTTGCACATTTTCCATTTCATAAGAACGTTTTAGTAATTTATATTTATTTTCACCGAATTGATGAAAAGGTAAGAGTTGTACTTGGTCAATAGATAATTTTTTAAATAAAATAGCAAATTGTTCGGCATCTTCTAGAGAGTCATTAAAGCTAGGGATAACAGGAATACGCAGGACAATGGTTTTTTGTTGAGAAAAAGCATAATGAATATTTTTGATAATTAGTTCATTTTTGACCCCTGTGACTTTGCGGTGATTGATGGTGTTGTAATGTTTTAAGTCAGTATAGATAAAATCTACATACTGGAGCAAATCAACGAATTTGTTATGATCTACAAAGGCTGTCGTTTCAATCGCTGTATGGATACCTTTTTCTTTGGCAGCTTTAAGGATTGCTTTGGCAAATTCAAATTGGGCAAAGATTTCTCCACCAGACAAGGTCAGGCCTCCACCTGATTCTTCATAAAATTCTCTATCTTTGAGAACTTCTTTGATAATCTCTTCAACGCTTTTTTCCTCTCCCATGGTGATAGTCTTTTTGCTAGAAGCGTCTAACATGGGCTCAGGTTTAAATTTCTGAGATTCTGGATTGGCACACCAAGGACAGCGTAAGGGACAGCCTTTTAGAAAAACAGTTGTCCGAATTCCTGGTCCGTCGTGAATACTAAAATGTTGAATATTAAAAATGATTCCTTTTTCTGCACTCATGATGTACACTCTTTTCTTGCTTATTTTCTTTTATTATATCAAACAAACGAAAGAAAAACAATTACGAATGAAACTATTTTTTATTTTATTTATTCCTTAAATTCTGTTAAAATAAAGAATGAGGTGAATAAAATGGAACGTTTAGATGAAATCGTTAAGCTCGTTTCAGAGTTTGAAAAAATTGATGTTAATACTTTATCTGATAAATTAAAAGTCTCTAAAGTTACGATTCGGAAAGACTTGGATAAGCTGGAAATGAAAGGCTTACTTCATCGGGAGCACGGTTATGCGGTCTTAAATAGTGGTGATGACCTGAATGTCCGGCTTTCTTTTCATTATGATACCAAGCGAAAGATAGCACAAGAAGCGGCAAAAATTGTTGCAGACAATGAAACGATTATCATTGAATCTGGTTCAACTTGTGCTCTGTTAGCTGAAGAAATCTGTCGTACTAAGAAGAATGTGAAAATTATTACAAATTCTTATTTTATCGCAGACTATGTGAGAAAAGTAGATTCTTGCAAGATTATCTTGCTAGGCGGTGAATTTCAGAACGATTCGCAAGTTACGGTCGGTCCTTTGCTTAAGGAAATGATTCAATTTTTCCATGTAGAACATGCTTTTGTAGGGACTGATGGCTATGATGAAGAGCTTGGTTTTACAGGTAAGGATTTAATGCGTAGCGAAGTGGTGCAATATATGTCGGAAGCATCTGATAAAATGATTGTGTTAACAGATTCGAGTAAATTTGATAAAAGAGGGACTGTCAAGCGCTTTGGTTTGAAACAGGTTTCGCAGGTGGTAACCGATCAAGCTATTCCGACAGCCGCGGTTCAACGCCTAAAAGCAGCCAATATCAAATTGACTCTAGTCTGATAAGTAGAGGGAGATAAGATGAAAAGTGAAAGAAAAAGGCTATTAGCTAAGATTGCTTATCTTTATTATGTAGAGGAGAAAAGTCAGGCAGAAATTGCAGCAGAGACAGGGATTTATCGGACAACTGTGAGTCGTATGCTGGCTGAAGCTAAAAAGGAAGGCATTGTCAAAATCGAGATTGAAGCCTTTGATACGCGTTTGTTTCATTTAGAAAATGTAGTGAAAGAGAAGTATGGGTTAAAAGGACTTGAAATCGTAGCAAATCAAGTGGATGATTCACCTTCTGATTTGGAGCAGCGGTTAGCTCAATCAGCGGCAGGAATGCTTCGGGGGATGATTGATGACAATGCTAAAGTTGGATTTTCATGGGGAAAGAGTCTTAGTCTCTTGGTAGAACACTCGGGCAGTCGGCACTTGAATAATGTGCATTTTTTTCCATTGGCTGGCGGACCTAGCCATATTCATGCTCGTTATCATGTTAATACCCTCATTTACAGTATGGCTAATAAATACCATGGGGATTGTCGCTTTATGAATGCGACGATTATACAGGAAGACGAGATCTTAGCAAAAGGAATTTTATCTTCTAAATATTTTGAGGACTTAAAAAGAAGTTGGCAAGAACTAGATGTGGTTGTTGTTGGTATTGGCGGACAAGTGGATGAAAAGAATCGGCAGTGGTTGGATATGCTGACGGCTGAAGATTTTCGTACAGTGGAAAATGAAGGAGCTGTCGGAGAAATTTGTTGCCGCTTTTTTGATGAAAATGGTGAGTTGGTTGATGAACAGTTGCAAAATCGAACAGTTGCTATTTCTTTAGATTATTTAAAAACAGTTCCTTACAGTCTGGCTTTCGCCTATGGTCGTCAAAAAGCTGCCGCTATTTTGGCGGTTTTACGTGCTGGGTATGTCAACCATTTAGTTACAGATGAAGCAACTATTTTAAAAGTGTTGGAATTGGATAATAGTGCAGTTAATTAGTAGTTTATAAAAGTTCTCCTTTTCCTCATTATTTCATTTTCAAAAGGTCAAGAATAATGATTCTGACCCTTTTTATTTTACTCTATAAGCACAAATGTGCGATAAATATAAAAAAAGAGAATTTGTTCAGTGATATATTGACGGAATAAGAGAAAGATGATAAATTTGAGTTACAAACAAAAATAAAACGCTTTCAAATAAAAGAAAGATATATTTTGTAAATAAAAATAGGAGTAACGTTAAATATGGAAGTGATTGTAGCTGATCAAATCATTATGGGGTTAATCTTGCATGCTGGGGATGCCAAACAGCATATTTACCACGCTTTGTCATTAGCAAAAAATGGTGAGTTTGAAAAGTGTAATGAGTATCTAGAATTGGCAGATCAGGCATTATTAGAAGCTCATAATCTTCAAACGGAGTTTTTGGCACAGGAAGCGGGGGGAACAAAGACAGAAATTACAGCTTTGTTTGTCCACTCTCAGGATCATTTGATGACCAGTATTACAGAAATTAATCTTATCAAGGAAATCATTGATTTGAGAAAAGAATTACAAGTGAAAAAATAAATCATCAGGAGGATGAAGATATGATTAAAATTGGGTTGTTTTGTGCAGCAGGTTTTTCAACAGGAATGTTGGTCAATAATATGAAAATAGCTGCGAAAGAAGCTGGTTTAGAGGTTGAGATTGATGCTTATTCTCAGGCCAAGTTAGCAGATTATGCACCAAACTTGGATGTTGCTTTGTTAGGACCACAAGTAGCTTATACTTTGGATAAGTCAGCTGCCATTTGCGAAGAGAACCATATTCCAATTGCAGTCATTCCAATGGCGGACTATGGCATGCTAGATGGTAAAAAAGTATTGAATCTCGCTTTGGGGCTTTTGGAACAAAAACAAGGAGCTTAGTTATGGCTAAAATAGATACTCAAAAAATTATTGCGCCGATTATGAAATTTGTCAATATGCGCGGTATTATTGCCTTAAAGGATGGTATGTTGGCAATTCTGCCTTTGACAGTTGTTGGAAGTATCTTTCTGATCGTAGGACAGTTACCATTTGAAGGCCTCAATCAGGCGATTGCAGGCATTTTCGGGAAAAATTGGACCGAGCCATTTATGCAGGTTTACTCAGGAACTTTTGCGATTATGGGTTTGATTTCCTGTTTCTCCATAGGATATTCTTATGCTAAAAATAGTGGTGTAGAGCCGTTGCCGGCAGGTGTGTTATCTGTGTCTTCTTTCTTCATTCTTTTAAAATCTTCTTATATTCCAGAAAAAGGTGAAGAAATTACAGACGCAATTGCCAAGATTTGGTTTGGCGGTCAGGGGATTATTGGAGCCATTATTATTGGTTTGGTTGTCGGTAGTATCTATACCATGTTTATTCAAAAGCATATTGTTATTAAAATGCCAGAGCAAGTTCCGCAAGCGATTGCTAAGCAATTTGAGGCTATGATTCCAGCTTTTGTGATATTCTTCCTTTCCATGGTAGTTTATATTCTTGCTAAAATGCTAACAAAAGGTGGCACTTTTATTGAAATGATTTATGGTGTGATTCAAGTGCCATTACAAGGATTGACTGGTTCCCTTTACGGTGCAATTGGTATCGCCTTTTTCATCTCCTTCTTATGGTGGTTCGGTGTGCATGGGCAATCTGTTGTCAATGGTGTAGTGACTGCTCTATTGCTTTCAAATCTGGATGCCAATAAAGCTTTGCTTGCTGCTGGAAAGCTATCTGTTGGTAAAGGAGCGCATATTGTTACTCAGCAATTCTTAGATAGTTTCCTAATCTTATCTGGTTCAGGTATCACTTTTGGCTTGGTAGTAGCTATGATCTTTGCAGCTAAGTCCAAGCAATACAAAGCACTAGGAAAAGTTGCTGCTTTTCCAGCAATCTTTAATGTCAATGAACCAGTTGTGTTTGGGTTTCCAATTGTTATGAATCCCGTTATGTTCTTGCCTTTTATTCTTGTACCTGTTTTAGCGGCTGTAATTGTTTATGGCTCTATAGCAATTGGCTTTATGCAGCCATTTTCAGGGGTGACCTTGCCATGGAGTACACCAGCTATTATTTCTGGTTTCTTAGTGGCAGGATGGCAAGGTGCTCTCATCCAAGTTGTCATTTTAGCTATGTCCACTCTCATCTATTTCCCATTCTTTAAATTCCAAGACAATCTTGCTTACAGTAATGAACTGAAAGCGGAAGGATAAACCACATTGTATCACTGTAAAGAAATTATTTTAACGTTGATTGAGCACAAATGTGCAAAAAATCTTTAATTCGATAATTGATTATAAATGATTGAATTTTTGCATCTTGCATGCTACAATAGTTACGAAAGAAATAAAAATAATTTCATAAGAAAGGTTGTGCTGTGATGACTAATGTAAAAGAAATAGAAAAAACGACGATACAAACGAATTATTTTGGTAGTTTAACGGACCGAATGAACAAGTATCGGGAAGATGTGCTGGACAAGAAACCTTATATTGATGCTGAACGTGCTGTTCTTGCAACAAGAGCTTATCAAGAGCATAAAGAAAAGCCAAATGTTCTGAAGCGTGCTTATATGCTTAAGGAAATTTTGGAAAATATGACGCTTTATATTGAAGATGAGACCATGATTGTTGGAAATCAGGCTTCATCTAATAAAGATGCACCTATTTTCCCAGAGTATACTTTAGAATTTGTACTCAATGAATTAGATCTTTTTGAAAAGCGCGATGGCGATGTTTTCTATATTACAGAGGAAACTAAAGAACAGCTCCGCGGCATCGCTCCTTTCTGGGAAAACAATAACCTCCGCGCTAGAGCTGGTGCTTTACTTCCAGAAGAAGTTCAGGTTTATATGGAAACTGGCTTCTTTGGCATGGAAGGAAAGATGAACTCTGGTGATGCTCACTTGGCAGTCAACTATCAAAAATTGCTTCAATATGGTTTGAAAGGTTTTGAGGAAAAAGCTCGGGCAGCTAAGGAGGCCTTGGATTTGACAGATCCGGCTAGTATTGATAAATATCATTTCTATGATTCAATTTTCATTGTAGTGGATGCTGTGAAAGCTTATGCGGAGCGTTTTGTCAAATTAGCTCAAGATATGGCAGAGTCTGCAAGCCCAGAGCGCCGTCAGGAATTATTGGAAATTGCTCGAATTTGCTCCAAAGTGCCTTACGAACCAGCTGAAACGTTTGCTGAAGCTATTCAGTCTGTCTGGTTTATCCAGTGTATTTTACAGATTGAGTCTAATGGTCACTCCCTCTCTTATGGGCGCTTTGACCAATACATGTATCCTTATGTTAAGTCGGATTTGGAAGCTGGTCGCGAGACGGAAGAAAGCATTGTCGAGCGCTTAACCAATCTTTGGATTAAGACGATTACGATCAATAAAGTACGCAGTCAGGCTCATACTTTCTCATCTGCTGGTAGTCCTTTGTATCAAAATGTGACAATTGGTGGACAAACACGTGATAAGAAAGATGCTGTAAATCCTCTTTCATATCTGGTTTTGAGATCTGTTGCACAGACGCATTTGCCACAGCCAAACTTAACAGTTCGCTACCATGCTGGTCTAGATGCTCGTTTTATGAACGAATGCATAGAAGTTATGAAACTAGGTTTTGGAATGCCTGCTTTCAATAATGACGAGATTATTATTCCGTCCTTTATTGCCAAAGGCGTTTTGGAAGAAGATGCATACGACTACAGTGCTATCGGCTGTGTGGAGACAGCTGTGCCAGGTAAATGGGGCTACCGTTGTACGGGAATGAGCTATATGAACTTCCCTAAGGTGCTTCTCATCACTATGAACGATGGAATTGATCCCGCATCTGGCAAGCGTTTTGCACCAAGCTTTGGTCATTTTAAAGACATGAAGAGCTTTGCTGAGCTGCAAACGGCTTGGGACAAGACTTTGCGCCACTTGACTCGTATGAGTGTCATCGTGGAAAATTCTATCGACCTTTCTCTAGAAAGAGAAGTACCAGATATTCTCTGCTCAGCTTTGACAGATGATTGTATCGGACGCGGTAAGCATTTGAAAGAAGGCGGAGCTGTCTATGACTATATTTCTGGTCTCCAAGTCGGTATTGCCAATCTATCAGACTCACTAGCAGCAATCAAGAAGCTAGTCTTTGAAGAAGGCAAACTAACTCCAGCTGAACTCTGGCATGCGCTTGAAACGGACTATGCAGGTGAGCGTGGCAAGGAAATTCAAGAGATGTTGATTTCTGATGCACCGAAATATGGTAATGATGATGATTATGCGGATAAGCTGGTGACTGATGCTTACGATATTTATGTGGATGAAATCGCTAAATATCCAAATACCCGTTATGGACGCGGTCCAATTGGCGGTATCCGCTACTCAGGAACATCTTCTATTTCAGCCAATGTTGGTCAAGGTCGTGGTACTTTGGCGACACCAGATGGCCGCAATGCAGGGACACCGCTCGCTGAAGGCTGTTCTCCATCTCACAATATGGATAAGAATGGTCCGACTTCTGTATTGAAATCTGTTTCTAAATTGCCGACAGATGAAATCGTTGGGGGCGTTCTGCTCAATCAAAAAGTGAATCCTCAGACCCTGTCTAAGGAAGAAGATAAAATTAAATTGATTGCTTTACTTCGTACGTTTTTTAACCGTTTGCACGGTTATCATATTCAATACAATGTTGTTTCTAGAGAAACCTTGATTGATGCGCAAAAACATCCTGAAAAACACCGTGATTTGATTGTGCGTGTTGCAGGATATTCGGCATTCTTCAATGTACTCTCCAAAGCAACACAAGATGATATTATCGGACGTACAGAACACACATTATAAAAGAGGTCCAGTTTATGGAATTCATGCTTGATACATTAAATGTAGAAGAAATAAAAAAATGGTCGCAAGTTCTCCCCTTGGCAGGAGTGACTTCTAACCCGACCATCGCTAAAAAAGAGGGAGAGATTGATTTCTTTAAACGTATCCAAGAAGTTAGAGAAATTATTGGGGAAGCTCCTTCCATTCATATTCAGGTTGTTGCCAAAGATTATCAGGGAATTTTAAAAGATGCAGCTGAAATTCGCAAACAGTGTAGTGGAAATGTGTTTGTCAAAGTACCTGTAACCCCTGAAGGTTTAGCCGCTATAAAAGTTTTAAAAGCAGAAGGTTACAAGATTACGGCAACTGCTATTTATACCATTTTCCAAGGTTTATTAGCCATTCAAGCAGGCGCAGATTATTTAGCTCCTTATTATAACCGTATGGAAAATTTGAACATTGATTCAGATGTAGTTATTGGCCAATTGGCAGATGCGATTGCGAAAGAAGGTTCATCTAGCAAAATTTTAGCAGCTTCCTTTAAAAATGTAGGACAAGTCAACAAGGCTTTTGCTGATGGTACCCATGCTATTACAGCAGGTGCAGATGTCTTTGAATCAGCTTTTGCTATGCCGTCTATTTCAAAGGCAGTAAATGATTTTGCAGCAGATTGGTCATTCATTCATGGTCAAAAGTACATCTAATCTCCATTTTTGCGTAGGAAGAGGTATTTTATGAGAACTTTTGCAAGCCCTTCTCGCTATATTCAAGGTGAAGATGCCTTATTTGAAAATGCAAAACAGATTTTGAACTTAGGAAACCATCCAGTTTTGCTTTGTGACAACACTGTTTATCAAATTGTAGGAAAGAAGTTCCAATCCTGTCTTACTCGCTATGGACTTCATGTATTGTATGTCAGTTTTAATGGCGAAGCTTCGGATAATGAAATCAATCGGGTAGCTGCTTTAGCTGAAAAAGATGGAGCAGATCTAGTGATTGGTCTTGGTGGTGGAAAAACAATTGACAGTGCTAAGGCAATTGCAGATTTATTGGGAAGTCCCGTCGTGATTGCACCGACTATTGCTTCGACAGATGCACCAACATCAGCTCTTTCAGTAATTTATACCGAGGAAGGAGCATTTGAAAAATATATTTTTTACACCAAGAACCCAGATCTTGTTCTAGTAGATTCAAAGGTCATTGCTCAAGCTCCAAAGCGCTTGTTGGCTTCTGGAATTGCAGATGGTTTAGCGACTTGGGTTGAAGCGCGTGCGGTTATGCAGGCAAATGGAGAGACCATGCTGGGACAAAGACAGACTTTAGCAGGCGCAGCTATTGCTCAAAAATGTGAAGAAACTCTTTTTGCAGATGGTTTACAAGCACTGGCTGCTTGTGAGGCGCAGGTGGTAACACCAGCTCTTGAGCATATCATTGAGGCTAATACGCTTCTCAGCGGTGTTGGTTTTGAAAGTGGTGGATTGGCTGCTGCTCATGCCATTCACAATGGATTTACAGCTCTGACTGGTGATATTCATCATCTGACTCATGGAGAAAAAGTAGCTTATGGAACGCTAACACAGCTCTTTCTTGAAAACCGTCCAAAAGAGGAGTTGGAAAAATATATTCGTTTCTATCAGAAAATTGGTATGCCCACGACCTTGGCAGAAATGCATTTAGAAAATGCCAGCTATGATGATTTGCTCAAGGTTGGTAAGCAAGCTACTATTGAAGGTGAAACCATTCATCAGATGCCGTTTAAGATTTCAGCATCTGATATTGCAGGTGCTATCCTAGCAGTCGATCGTTATGTAAACTCCTTATAAAAATAAAAAGAAACAAGTCCGATTAGATTGGACTTGTTTTTTCGTGTAGTGATAGCTAAAAGTTTTAATCAGAAATAATAAACGCCTGATGCACATTGAAAATGTTATAATGATAATAAATGTGAGAAATAAATGCAAACTAGTGGAGGACGGATTGAGTAAAAAATTAGAAGACATGAGTTTAGAAGAATTATGGCAGTTGTTTCCCATATTTCTTGTAAAATATAATAAAGAATGGGCGCATTGGTATGATGAGGAAGCAACTGCTATTTTGTCCTTGATACCAGCTAAATATATAGTAAGAATATCTCATATTGGTAGTACTGCGGTTCAAAATATATGGGCAAAGAATATAGTAGATATATTACTTGAGGTTCGATTAGCCGAAGAATTAGAAATAGTGAAAAATATTCTTGTTGAAAATAAGTGGTTATGCATGAGTCAAAGTACACGACGAATCTCATTAAATAAAGGATACACAGAGAAAGGTTTTTCAGAAAAAGTCTTTCATCTTCACATTAGAGTTGTCGGAGATAACGATGAACTATATTTCAGAGATTATTTACGTGAGAATCATAATGTAGCGAAAGAATATGAACATTTAAAGCTGAACTTATGGAAGAAATTTGAACATGATAGAGACGGCTACACTGATGCAAAGTGTAAGTTTATTAAACGATATACTAAAATTGCAAAAGAAAAATTTATAGGAAGATATTAAAATAGATACGAGCACTGTGATCGTGCTTTTTAACTTACTTTAAATATGGTAAATTAGTCTTATCTTATCAATTTTAACAACTTTTCTGACATTCTTGCTTGGCATAGGAACGGCGTTGTTGTATATCGTTATGATGTTGCATATTTGGAGCATTAGCTTCTTTCAATCAAGGAGAAGTCGGAATAGGCATATCAGGATTGCTTATCGGCTTCCTATTTAGTCCTTACGGGCTTCCGATGATAGGAGAAACAGTGATAGCGTTTATCAAATTGATAAATGATAAGATTAGGGCGATATAGATAAATTTGAATTTGGAGGGGGATAATCATGGTGAATGAAATTAATGAATATGTTCGCGATAGTTTTTCTAAATCCGGCGATATTGTCATAAAATCTATGATGGGCGGATACCTTGTATATTTTAATGGTAAGCTGATAGGTGACATTTGCAATAATGAACTGTTTTTAAAGAGAACGCCGACATCGGACAGACTGCTTGCAGATTCCGAACTGCGTTATCCGTATGAAGATTCAAAAACCTTGATGCATGTATTTGATAGTTTTGATGATAAGGCTCTAATTCTGGAACTTCTGGATGGTATGTATGCTGAACTTCCGGAAAAGAAACCTGCGAAAGCCAGATGAGAAAGACAAATCTTAATTTATTAGATGAAAGTTAATTAGAAATTATGGAGGTAGTAATGAATAAGATTACTTGTATTTGTTTGGGTGTTAGAGATATGGAAAGGTCAATAAAGTTTTACAGAGATGGTTTAGGATATAAGACTGACTGTAAAGAAAATAATCCGCCAGTATGTTTTTTCGATACTCCAGGAACAAAATTTGAACTATTTCCTTTAGAACAATTGGCAAAAGATATTGATGAACATAACCCACCAAAGAGAAATGGATTTTCTGGAATTACATTAGCGTACAATGTTGAACAAAAAGAAGATGTTGATAGTGTAATTGAATTAGTACGAAATGCTGGTGGAAGAATTGTAAAAGAACCACAAGACACCTTTTGGGGTGGATATCACGCCTATTTTTCTGATTTAGATGGATATTACTGGGAAGTTGCATGGGGACCAAATTTTAAGTTTGACAAAAATGGACTATTGAAATTTTAGTAATTAAAGGAGATATAAAAAAAGGTATCAAGCAAAGAATACTTAGACTTTATTTTAGAACAAGTATCTGAATTAGATAATATTAGTTATAGAGCTATGATGGGAGAATTTATTATCTATTATAATGGAAAAATTATTGGTGGAATACATGATGGTAGATTACTTGTTAAACCTGTGCAGATATGCCAAATGTAGTGTATGACTTGCCGTATGATGGAGCAAAAGAAATAATTCTTGATTATAGTAGAATTTTGAACGAAAAAATTCAATTATGATAGAGTTAAAAAATGACCTTGCTCCCTCGTTCAAGAGGGACAAGGTCATTTTTGTTATCTCAGTATTCATTTGATAAGAAATTGTTTACTTCATCGTAGGGAAAAGCAATACGTCACGAATAGAAGTGACATCTGTCAACAGCATAATTAAGCGGTCAATTCCAATTCCGAGACCGCCAGTTGGTGGCATACCGTATTCAAGAGCTTCTACATAGTCGTAGTCGATACCAGTCGCTTCATCATCTCCGAGTTCCTTAGCTTGGGCCTGTGCTTCAAAACGAGATAATTGATCAATTGGATCGTTCAACTCGGTAAAGGCATTGGCAAATTCGCGCCCAACGATAAAGAGTTCAAAGCGGTCGGTAAAACGTGGGTCATCTGCATTTTTCTTAGCAAGAGGCGAGACTTCAACTGGATGCCCATAAATAAATGTAGGTTGAATCAAGGTATCCTCAACAAAATCTTCAAAGAAAGCATTGATAATATGACCGACTGTAAAATGCTTTTCAACCGTTACATGATGTTCCTTAGCTAGTGCAGTGGCTTCTTCGAGAGTCATTTCTTTCCAGAAATCAATGCCCGTCTGCTCTTTAATGGCTTCTAGCATATGCTTGCGTGCAAATTTGCGACCGATAAAGATTTCAGTACCTTGATAAGGGACGCTTTCAGCATCTGTAACAGCTTTAGCTGCACTTTGGATAATCCCTTCTGTCAAGTCCATGATATCTTCAAAGTCTGCATAAGCCTGATAAGCTTCAATTGTAGTAAATTCAGGATTGTGAGTGGCATCCATTCCTTCGTTACGGAAAATGCGTCCCATTTCATAAACACGTTCCATACCACCAACAATCAGACGTTTTAAGTGCAATTCAGTTGCGATACGAAGTACCATATCAATATTTTGTGCATTGTGATGAGTAATAAATGGACGAGCAGCAGCACCACCAGCTTCATTATGTAAAACGGGTGTTTCAACTTCAAGGAAGCCTTGGTTATCAAGATAACGGCGAATTTCTGAAACGATACGACTGCGAGTTACGAAGCGTTCAAAGCTTTCCCGATTGGAAATCAAATCCAAATAACGTTTACGATAAATCGTTTCAACATCTGTTAGTCCATGGAATTTTTCAGGCAATGGACGAAGTGCTTTAGAGAGATGTGTGATGTGAGTTGCTTTGATTGACAGCTCTCCCATATCTGTGCGCATAACCTCACCTTCGATACCAAGGAAGTCGCCAATATCCGCTTTTTTAAAAATTTGATAATTTTCTTCACCAACAGTATCTTTTCTGACATAGATTTGGATTTGACCTTCACGGTCTTGGATGTGAGCAAAACCGACTTTGCCTTTCCCGCGCTTGGTCATAAGTCGTCCCGCAATGGTAGCAGTTTCCGCTAATTCATGTAGCTCTTCTTTTGTTTTATCACTATATTCTTCTTTTAATTGGGCAGAATCTGCAGTACGTTCAAAACGTTTACCAAAAGGGTCAATACCTTGTTCTGCTAAAGCGGTCATTTTTTCACGACGAATCAGTTGCTGGTCATTTAATTCTTCAATATGTTCAGTAGTCATATTCTTCCTCCTAAAGTTTACCTTCCTCATTCTATCATAAATAAGGCAGAAATTCATCTATAAATAAAGAAAAACCGTGATTTTATACGCTCACAGTTTCAATTGTTTCTAAGTGGTCAACATTGTTCCAATCAAGAAGTGTAAAATGTCCAAAATCTTGTGTTTCAAGAACAGTGACACTTCCATTGGCAAGGCCTCCCTGCTGACGAAGTTGAGCAAAGTCGTACCCTAATAACAAGCGTAAAGAAGCAGTTAGATTAGCTCCGTGACCGACAAAAAGAAGATTTTCATAAGAATGCTTATTTTGTGATTTGATAAAGCCGATTGTCCGTCGTGTTGTATGGTAGACCGATTCTGCGCCAAAGATTGAGTTGTTGAATTTGGCTAAGTTGTGTCGAAAGGCTTCCATTTGATGTGGGTAGATAGCAGTAATGGTGGAAATTTTTTGTCCTTCTAGGGAGCCAAGTTGCCACTCGCGTAGCTCTGTATGTGGTTCAACAACTGATGAATATTGATTTTCACTACAGATAATCTGTGCGGTTGCCATTGCACGTGGTAAATCACTTGAAAAAATCTTATCAAATTTGATGTGAGACAGATGTTTTCCAAGCAAGTGTAGTTCTTTGATAGAAGTTTCAAGTAGTGGTGAGTCACCATTAGCTCCTTGAAATCGCCCTTCCAAATTCCATTGAGTTTTTCCGTGTCGAACGAAGTAGAGTTTCATACAGTTTCCTTTCTGAATGGTATATTAGTTTTCTTTTAAATCTGCAAAGTCTGCTTCAACAAAATCAGCTAAATCCTTTGCGTTAATTTCAATACTGTGTCCCAATTCTCCAGCTGAGACGATAATAGTCTTGCGTGTTAATGCTGAATAATCAATAAAAATAGGAAAATGATGCTTTTGTCGAATGCCGACAGGGTTATTTGCACCATGAATATAACCAGTTGTTTTTTCCAAATCTTTCTGTGGGATCATACTTACTTTTTTGTTACCAGATAGTTTGGCTAGTTTCTTTTCTGAAAGATGTTCTGTAATGGGCAAGATCCCAATGATAACACCTGTTTTATCACCTGTTAGGGCTAATGTCTTATAAATCTGTGAACGATCTATTTTTTCAGGTAATTCTCCTTCTAAAGCATTAATTTGAAGCCCTTTGTGGTTGACTTTAGCTTTCGTCAAGATTTGTTCAACCAAGGTTTTCTTGATTTTTGTTTTTTTAGCCATTATTTATACTTTTCCTCCAATTGGCTCATCCAAGCACCCAGCCAAGTTCCCAAACCAAAGAAGAAGGCAGCAGTAACCAAAGTGATGATAGAAGTATTAGCATAATGAATACTTTCACTGTTCCCAGGATTTGGTATCAAGATGAGAATGGTACTCGACAAGACAATCCCGATGATAAAATGATATACTCGAGAATGATAATTTTCTAAAGCATAATGCATAGATTTTGAAAAAATCACAAGTGCGAGAAGACCGCCGATTCCGATTGGTAAAAAAGTTCCTAAAATATCTAAAGATTTGAAACCGATCAGCATAGGAGAATACAGTCCCAAAATTAAAAGTAAATTTGAAGGACTTAAGCCTGGAACGAGAATTCCTAGTGCAATTAGCGCACCAGCTAAAATAAATGTCAAGAAATTTGCAGGTAAAGTTCCAACGAAACTATTGAGAAAATATAGGCAAATACCAGAAATGAGAAAGGTAGTAAGGAACCAAATAACATCGGTTCGATCGCGATCAGATTCTCTGACAGATTCGTTTAGCAAACTTGGAATCGTACCAATAATCGCACCTGCAAATCCCCATAAAACAATGATTTTATAATGCTCTAGTAAATATTCAACCGGCAGGGAAAATAGTGCAATTCCTAAAACCGTTCCAATGCCAACAGGTAAAAAATAAAGCACATTATCCCGAAAATTTTCCCTTATATGCGCTAAAAAATAAATCATCCGCTCGTAAATTCCCAAAATAGCAGCTAAAACTCCACCAGATACCCCGGGGAGAATAAATCCTAGCGCGATGATAATTCCCTTTAAAATTCTTATCAACCAAGAAATCATCCATTACTCCCTAAACTTTTCTATGCTAGTTATTATATCATATTTAGAAACAAGAAAGTAGTGATAAATGGAGTAGAAGAACAGAAAAACTCTGTAAAGTTTTTACTGAAAACCATTACAGAGTCATTGTTTTCTATTACCAAATAATTTTTTAAACGTTTTTGTCTGATTTTTTAAAGGAGACAGTTGATTGAGATCGACATCATGTGCAAAACCACTAATTGAACCTTGTGATGTGTATTGATGTAAATCGTATTTCAAGTCTGTCTTAGGAGCTGCGTTGTAATAACCGTCATTGTAGCCATAAGTTGGAATCCAAATAGCTGTAAATTTTTTGGTGGAAATACTATGTTCTTCAAGAAAATAGGTTCCGACATAAATCCCAATATTTTTAGCACCTAATGATGCTAACTTAGCACGAAAAGCTTCAACGCCAGCATTCATGTCCTCCATAGTTTTTTCTTCAACATCTAGCCAGTAGTAAGTCGGTTTGTATTTTGAAGCAGCCTTATAAAAACTTTCGGCAGCTTTTTGCATTTCTTTCTTACTGCTACCAGCAACATAAGCGTAAACAGCGACAGGGATATTTCGCTTTTGAAATTCTTCGATATGTCGTTGATAGGACTTGTCAATCCCATTTAGATGTGTAGCAGCATTTTCTTTTTTTGCTTGTGCTCCGCTATGCACGCGTATAATGGCGCCAGAGATATTTTTCGCTAATTGATCATAATCGATATCACTTGGTAGTTGCCAACCTGACAGGTCAATAATCGGTTTGTAGGTCTTATCTTCCTTGTTAGAATCAGAAATATCAGCTTGTTTTGGAGTGATAGTGGATGATTGCTCAATGGCAGCCTTTTGCTGTTTAGTTTCCTTGCTTTCTGAATAATGCTTCGCTCCTAAAATAATCGTAATAAAGCTCACAAAAAAGACAAAGACAACAAGCGGTTTAATCCTCTTTCTCATATAAATTTATTTTAACGTAAAGTCAGATAAAAAGCAAAATAAATTAGTAGAAAATAAGTATTTGTCATCAAATTGAAATATTAAAGAAAGCGGTTTATTGAGTACGATCAAGCTATTTGTGTATAAATACTTTTTCAAGCTCAAAATGTGACAGTAAATTTCATAGCCTTGTTCTTTTTTTAGTTAAAGTTTAGCCTAGATAACAAAAGGATTTCGAAAACGCCGTTCGTTAAATACTTTTATTTTACCCCGAAAAATGGTATAATGTTCGGTGAAAATTTTAAAATAATAGGTGAACTATGAAAATTGATAAACGCCACCTACTGAATTATTCCATTTTAATTCCTTATTTGATTTTATCTATTTTAGGACTGATAGTTGTTTATTCGACGTCAAGTGCTACTCTAGTACAGGTAGGAGCCAATTCTCTCAGATCTGTTTTAAATCAAGGAATTTTTTGGATAATCAGTTTGCTTGCTATTGCTTTAATTTATAAAATAAAGTTAGATTTCTTGAAAAACAATCGATTGATTGTCATTGTTATTTTTGTGGAAATCTTGCTCTTAATTTTATCACGTGTCCTTGGTGCACGAATCAATGGAGCACACGGTTGGTTACGTTTTGGTGGTTTTAGCATTCAGCCAGCTGAATATTTAAAAATCATTCTGGTTTGGTTCCTAGCGCTGCGTTTTTCTCATCAGCAAGATGAAATCGCAACTTATGACTATCAGGCTTTGACACGAAATCAACTGATTCCGCGTGCACTGAACGATTGGCGCATTCTTGCTATCGTGCTAATCGGAATCGTGGCTGCCTTGCCTGATTTAGGAAATGCGACCATTCTTTTGCTGACTACCATGATTATGGTAACGGTTAGTGGGATTGGTTATCGTTGGTTTTCAACTCTTCTCGGAGTGCTGGTCACTCTTTCTACAGTTGTTTTAACCAGTATTTGGCTCATTGGTGTGGAAAAAGTCGCTAAGGTTCCTGTTTTTGGGTATGTAGCAAAACGATTTAGTGCCTTTTTTAATCCATTTAAGGATCTGTCAGGTGCAGGTCACCAGCTAGCTAATTCCTATTATGCTATGAGTAATGGCGGTTGGTTTGGCTTAGGATTGGGAAACTCTATTGAGAAACGCGGATATTTGCCAGAAGCACAGACAGATTTCGTTTTTTCCATTGTTATTGAAGAATTTGGCTTTATTGGTGCCAGCTTGATTTTAGCTCTTTTATTTTTCCTTATTCTACGGATCATTCTGGTGGGAATACGAGCGAAAGATCCTTTCAATTCTATGATGGCTCTTGGTGTTGGTGGAATGTTACTGACGCAAACCTTTGTCAATATTGGGGGAATTTCAGGTTTGATTCCATCGACTGGTGTGACCTTCCCATTCTTGTCACAAGGTGGAAATAGCCTGTTGGTATTATCTGTTGCAATTGCTTTTGTGTTAAATATTGATGCCAATGAAAAACGAGAAAGTTTGTATAGGGAAATAGAAGAAACCAATCACGGTTTAAGAGTTGTTCGCTAACTTGAGATTGTGCAAAAGCTTACTGAAAGGTGTAGATCATGTCACTTCAAAAATTAGAAAATTACAATAATAAAGAAGTCATCCAAGAAGAAGTTACGATTTTGACGGACTTACTGGAAGAAGTTACACAAAATATGTTAAGTCCTGAAACCTTTGAAAAAATCATCGCTTTAAAAGAATTGGCAGCAGTTGGAAATTACGAAGGATTAAATGAAATTGTTCAGAATCTGTCGAACAAGGAAATGTCCTATATTTCACGTTATTTTTCTATCTTGCCTCTTTTGATCAATATTTCAGAAGACGTTGATTTAGCTTTTGAGATTAACTATCAAAATAATGTTGGTCAAGATTATCTTGGAAAATTATCCACAACAATTGATTTAGTTGCTGAAAAGGAAAATGCTGCTGAAATTTTAGAGCATTTAAATGTTGTACCTGTTTTAACAGCTCACCCAACTCAAGTGCAACGGACGACTATGTTGGATTTAACCAATCACATTCATGTCTTGTTACGTAAATACCGTGATGTGCGAATGGGCTTGCTCAATGAAGAAAAATGGCATAATGATCTTCGGCGATATATAGAAATTATCATGCGCACGGATATGATTCGTGAGAAAAAATTAAAAGTGACGAATGAAATCACTAATGTGATGGAATACTACAACAGTTCTTTCTTACAGGCAGTGACCAATCTAACAGAAGAATACAAGCGTCTAGCCAAAAAACATGGAATTGACTTAAAAAATCCAACCCCTATTACAATGGGAATGTGGATTGGTGGCGACCGAGATGGGAATCCGTATGTTACATCTGAAACGCTTAAAAAATCAGCTTTGACACAATGCGAAGTGATTATGAATTATTACGATACAAAAGTTGCTAACCTGTATCGTGAGTTTTCTTTGTCAACTGGTATCGTAAAAGTCAGTGAAGCGGTACAGGAAATGGCTTATTTATCAGAGGATAATTCTATTTACCGCGAAAAAGAATTGTATCGTCGGGCTTTATACTATATTCAAACAAAATTAAAGAATACAAAGGCTTACTTTATTGATCAGATAAAGACAGAGCCACATTACCACAAAATTGAAGAATTTAAACATGATTTGTTAGCGATTAAACAATCTCTTCTTGAAAATAAAAGCGAAGCAATGATTTCTGGCGAATTTACTGAATTATTGCAAGCGGTAGAAGTATTTGGTTTTTACCTTGCTTCTATCGATATGCGTCAAGATTCCAGTGTTCATGAAGCCTGCGTTGCGGAGTTGTTAGCAAGTGCAGGAATTGTGGAGAATTATAGCGAGCTTTCTGAGGACGAAAAATGTCATGTTCTGCTGAATGAACTTCTCTATGATCCACGGATTCTTTCTGCAACACACGCTAAAAAATCAGATCTTTTACAAAAAGAATTAGAAATTTTTCAGACAGCACGTGAGTTGAAAGACAAGCTAGGGGATGCTGTCATTAAGCAAACCATTATTTCTCATGCAACAAGTGTGTCTGACCTTTTAGAGTTGGCGGTTATGCATAAAGAAGTTGGTCTTATTGATAGGGAATTTGCGCGTGTGCAGATCGTGCCACTCTTTGAAACGATTGAGGATTTGGATAATTCTTATGATACGATGAAGAAATATTTATCTCTTCCAATTGCTCAGAAATGGATCGCCTCCAATAATAACTATCAAGAAATCATGCTTGGTTATTCGGATAGCAATAAAGACGGTGGTTACTTGTCATCCTGCTGGACTCTCTATAAAGCTCAACAGCAATTGACCGCTATCGGAGATGAATTTGGTGTGAAGATTACATTCTTTCATGGTCGTGGTGGAACGGTCGGTCGTGGTGGTGGACCTACTTATGAAGCTATCACCGCTCAACCTCTCCGCAGTATCAATGACCGAATTCGCCTGACAGAGCAAGGAGAAGTTATTGGCAATAAATACGGAAATAAAGACGCTGCTTATTACAATTTAGAAATGCTGGTTTCGGCAACGATTAACCGTATGATTACTAAGAAAAAAAGTGATACCAACACTTCAAATCGTTATGAATATATTATGGATCAAGTAGTAAAACGGAGTTATCAAATTTATCGTGACCTGGTTTTTGGCAATGAGCATTTTTATGATTATTTCTTTGAATCAAGCCCGATCAAAGCTATTTCCAGCTTTAATATTGGTTCGCGACCGGCTGCTCGTAAAACTATTACGGAAATCGGTGGCTTGCGTGCCATTCCGTGGGTCTTTTCATGGTCCCAAAGTCGAGTGATGTTTCCTGGTTGGTATGGTGTTGGATCCAGCTTTAAAGAATTTATTGATGAAAATCCAAAAGAAAATCTAGCTTTCTTAAGAAAGATGTATAAAAACTGGCCTTTCTTCCAATCGCTTTTGTCCAATGTGGACATGGTGCTGTCTAAGTCGAATATGAATATCGCCTTTGAATATGCAAAACTATGCGAAGATGAAAAAGTTCAAGAAATCTATTACACAATCTTAGATGAGTGGCAGTTGACCAAGAATGTCATTCTTGCTATTGAAGATTATGATGAACTGTTAGAGGAAAATCCATACTTGCGAGACAGTTTGGATTACCGCATGCGTTATTTTAATATCTTGAATTATATTCAGCTAGAACTCATCAAACGCCAACGCCGTGGGGAGTTATCTCCTGACGAAGAAAGGTTGATTCACGTCACAATCAATGGAATTGCGACTGGACTGAGAAATTCAGGCTGATGAAGAATAAAAAATCGGAAATAGTCCGATTTTTTTATATTTTTGTAACCAGAAACGCTTTCAATTCGTTATACTAGTGAAGGAAGGGGGATGAGAATATCAAATTAGATGATTATGAAAAAGTCTTGATTGCCTTTGCGAAAGAAATCGTCTATTATCTGCAAGGCTCAGGCGTTCCAAAAGAGCAAGCAGAAGATGTTGTTCAAGATGTTTTTATCAAAATGCTAGAGTCTGATTTTGTCATCCCTGCTGAAAAAATGCGAGCTTGGATGTATCGTGTGTCTATTCGCCGTTATATTGATAAATACCGGCGTGATAAGCATTATATGGAAATCCTGAGACGAGATTTTTTTACAAAGGGAAATCAATTGATTGTTGAAGGATCAGACTACGACTTTCTCATAGAGGAGGTGGAAAAGTTGCCCACACAGGATAAAATCATGTTGGACCTTTATTATTTTCAAGGGTTTTCAACAGGAGAAATAGCAGAAGTACTCCATTATTCTAAGAGCAAAGTCAAAGTTCAGCTCATGCGCAGTCGAAAGAAACTTCGACAGATTTTGGAAAAGAAAGGATATCATCATGGAAACATTTGAAATCGTTGCGAAGAAAAACAAAAAGAGAAATAGAAAGCGAATCATTCTCTGGTCAACAACAGTAGTGGTAGTATTTTTTGGAATATATATTGGTGCTCGTATGATTACGGGAAAACTCATCAGCAACCAAGCTTGGAAGGTAGTCAATGAGGTACAACTAGTTGAAAGCGTTGCCTTTCCTAATATTGAAACTTATACCTGGTCTGCTAATGGTGGGGACATGCTCCATGGTGGTATTAAAGGTAGACAAGCTAAAGATATTTATGGAATTCCACTCGACTATGGTGAATATAAGGCAGATTTTGGAATTTTTAATATCAATCGAGGAATCCATTTTCATGCAAATTCTGGCAGATATACAGAATCTGGGGCAACTATTCAAATAGAAAATAACCAAAAAGTGCCACAATTCTACAATAAAAATGTGAAAGAGGAGAAAGGAGAATCTGTCCATGAACCAACTAAAGAGCTTCCTTACGTAAAAGATATGCAAAATCAATTAGTAGAGGTAGCACTGACTTTTGATAAACCATATAGTTTAAAAGAAATTCGAGCAATGATTCCTAAGAATCTTAAAACCAATTGGTATTGGATTGGTACAAATTCAACAGGTGATCCAAGTTGGTGGCAACCAAGTAATCTATACGGCACGAGTCCAGATTATCTAACGAAAAAAGAATACGTTCATAAAAAGGAAGCAGAAGAAGCTATTAAAAATCTCAAAGAAGGAGAGAGACTGAGTAACAGACTTGCCCAAATGAAAGATGTAGATGGATTCTTGGTTAATTTAAAAAAATATATTGCGACTGACATTGGAAAAAGTACCTACAATAATGTAACTCCGTCAGATGACATTAAAACTTACTTGAAAAAATTTGGTAAGCTAGACTTGTCTAAGAAAGAAGACTTAGAAAAATTAGAATTCTCAGGCGTTATCCTAACAGGAAAAGCTGAAAATTTTGCACAGTTGGAAGGTAAGGAGTGGATTTATGCATCAAGCATTGGAGCTTCTATACCAAATCAACCATACTACAAGTTGGACAAAGAATAAATTGATAAAAAAGGCGTAAAACACTTGCAATTTGAAGAAAATTTGATAAAATAATAAAGAAAGTTAGACTGTATTGCCTACTGTCTATCTATAAAATATATTTTATTGGAGGCTTTTACTCAAATGGCAAAAGAAAAATACGATCGTAGTAAACCACACGTTAACATCGGTACAATCGGACACGTTGACCATGGTAAAACTACCCTAACTGCAGCTATCACGACTGTACTTGCACGTCGTCTTCCAAGTTCAGTTAACCAACCAAAAGATTATTCATCTATTGATGCTGCTCCAGAAGAACGCGAACGCGGAATCACTATCAACACTGCACACGTTGAGTATGAAACTGCTAAACGTCACTATGCTCACATCGATGCTCCAGGACACGCGGACTACGTTAAAAACATGATTACTGGTGCTGCTCAAATGGATGGAGCTATCCTTGTAGTAGCTTCAACTGATGGACCAATGCCTCAAACTCGTGAACACATCCTTCTTTCACGCCAAGTAGGTGTTAAATACCTTATCGTCTTCATGAACAAAGTTGACTTGGTTGACGATGAAGAATTGCTTGAATTGGTTGAAATGGAAATCCGTGACCTTCTTTCAGAATACGATTTCCCAGGTGATGAAATCCCAGTTATCCAAGGTTCAGCTCTTAAAGCTCTTGAAGGTGATGAAAAATATGAAGACATCATCATGGAATTGATGGATACTGTTGATGAATACATTCCAGAACCAGAACGTGACACTGACAAACCACTTCTTCTTCCAGTCGAAGATGTATTCTCAATCACTGGACGTGGTACTGTTGCTTCAGGACGTATCGACCGTGGTACTGTTAAAGTCAATGATGAAGTTGAAATTGTTGGTATTCGTGACGAAATCCAAAAAGCAGTTGTTACTGGTGTTGAAATGTTCCGTAAACAATTGGACGAAGGTCTTGCTGGAGATAACGTAGGGGTTCTTCTTCGTGGTATCCAACGTGACGAAATCGAACGTGGACAAGTTCTTGCTAAACCAGGTTCAATTCATCCACACACTAAATTCAAAGGTGAAGTTTACATCCTTACTAAAGAAGAAGGTGGACGTCATACTCCATTCTTCAACAACTACCGTCCTCAATTCTACTTCCGTACTACAGACGTTACAGGTTCAATCGAACTTCCTGCAGGTACTGAAATGGTAATGCCTGGTGATAACGTAACAATTGATGTTGAGTTGATCCACCCAATTGCCGTAGAACAAGGAACTACATTCTCTATCCGTGAAGGTGGACGTACTGTAGGTTCAGGTATGGTTACAGAAATCGAAGCTTAATTCAGTTAAGTTCCCAGATGAACAATTAAAGTCAGACAAACGAGCTCCGCTATTGCGGGGCTTTCTTTTTTATGATTTCATTAGACTCAGTCTTTATTTCTCTATTAAATTATGGTAAAATGATAGATGTAAATAAAAAAAGAAGAGGTATGTGAAATGTCACGTAAACCATTTATCGCTGGTAACTGGAAAATGAACAAAAATCCAGAAGAAGCTAAAGCATTTGTTGAAGCAGTAGCTTCTAAATTGCCTT
Source organism: Streptococcus sp. NSJ-72 (assembly GCF_014334035.1). Lineage (NCBI taxonomy): Bacteria > Bacillati > Bacillota > Bacilli > Lactobacillales > Streptococcaceae > Streptococcus > Streptococcus sp. NSJ-72. The sequence continues at coordinate 1,619,216 of NZ_CP060489.1, read as the reverse complement.
CATCAGAACTTGTTGAAGCTGGTATCGCAGCTCCAGCCCTTGACTTGTCAACAGTTCTTGCAGCTGCTAAGGGTTCTGATCTTAAAATTGCCGCAGAAAACTGCTATTTTGAAGATGCTGGTGCTTTCACTGGTGAAAATAGTCCCAAAGTTCTTTCTGAAATGGGCACAGATTATGTTGTAATTGGTCACTCAGAACGTCGTGAATACTTCCATGAGACAGATGAAGATATCAACAAAAAAGCAAAAGCAATCTTTGCAAATGGGATGCTTCCAATTATTTGTTGTGGTGAAACACTTGAAACTTATGAAGCAGGTAAAGCTGCTGAATTCGTAGGTGGACAAGTTTCAGCCGCTCTTGCTGGCTTATCAGAAGAACAAGTTTCTTCACTTGTTATAGCATATGAACCAATTTGGGCTATTGGTACTGGTAAATCAGCTAGCCAAGATGACGCACAAAAAATGTGTAAAGTTGTTCGTGACACAGTTGCAGCAGATTTTGGCCAAGCAGTAGCGGATAAAGTTCGTGTACAATACGGCGGCTCAGTAAAACCTAACAATGTTGCTGAATACATGGCTTGCCCAGATGTTGATGGCGCTCTTGTTGGTGGTGCATCACTTGAAGCAGAAAGTTTCCTTGCATTATTAGACTTTGTGAAATAATTCTTATAAAAAGTGATCAGCTTGCTAGACTTTTATAGCAGGCTGATTTTAAAATGGAGAACAAAAGTGAGAAAGAAAAGTTTATTTTATTTAACAAGCACAGCTATTTTAATTGCAGCTAGTTCGCATCAAGTTTTTGCCGCTGAATCCGTAAAAGCTTCTACTTCAGAAACAACAGTAGAGCTCAATAAACAAGAAGCTGATTCTTCACCTAAATTCCAAACAAAAGAAGCTACTCATACATCTCCAGTAAATCAAGTAACTTCATCTTCTTCATCTGAAAATGAAGTAACTGATTCCTCGGCTGCTTTAACTGAGGCTAAAGCGTCTAAAGAAAAATCAGTTGTGAAAGAAAATCCAGTAGTTGCAAATGAGACTAAAAAAGACAATAAATCAACTTTTTTTGCTGCGCAAAATAATCAAGCAACAGCTAGGAGTAATACTGATGCACAAGTGAAAAAATCAACTTTTGTAGATGTCAGTAGTCATAATGGTTACATCAGCAAAGAAGATTATCAGCGCTTAGCTGAAAAAGGAGTAAGTGGCGTTGTTGTTAAACTAACAGAAGGAACGAGCTATAAAAATCCTTATGCAATTTCTCAAGCACAAAATGCACAAGCTGCGGGTATGCAAGTCTCAGCTTATGCTTTTTCTCACTATACTAATGAAGCAGAAGCAAGAGCAGAAGCGCGCTATTTTGCAGAGGAAGCAAGGAGATTAAATCTTCCGTCATCAACTGTTATGGTAAATGATATTGAAGATTCCGATATGCTTTCGAATATCAATACAAGCACTCAAGCTTGGGCGGATGAAATGCGGCGTATGGGTTTTTCCAATTTGATGTACTATACAAGTGCAAGTTGGCTTGATCGAAACAATCTCAGAACGAAAGGACCAATCCAAACAGAGAGATTTGGTTTAGAGAATTTCTGGGTAGCGCAATATCCAACTTCAAAATTAAGTGCTGATAATGCAAAAACATTGAAATATAATAGTGAAGCAGGGGCTTGGCAGTTTACTTCGCAAGCTGAGTTGCTACCTGGCCGCCACGTGTTTGATCAAAGCGTGGATTATACTGGACGTTTTACTGGTAATGCACCTATTGCAAAAAATGCTTTATCCGGAACGATTACTATTGCCAATAATAATCCTGAAACAGGAACCTTTGATGTGATTGTCTCAAATGTCGGTGCACCTTATGGCGTTCGTGAAGTGAAAGTGCCAATTTGGTCCAGTGTCAATGGTCAAGATGATATTATTTGGTATACAGCTGCTAGACAAGCTGAAGGAACTTATAAAGTAACGGTTAAGGCAAGTAATCACAAAAACTCGGTTGGTGAGTATAATATCCATCTTTACTATGTTCAAAATGATGGCCAATTAGTTGGTGTGACTGGAATGAAAACAACTGTATCCATTAGTAAGCCAAAAGGAACAATTACCATTCAAAACAACAATCCCAATACAGGAACCTTTGATGTGATTGTCTCAAATGTCGGTGCACCTTATGGCGTTCGTGAAGTGAAAGTGCCAATTTGGTCCAGTGTCAATGGTCAAGATGATATTATTTGGTATACAGCTGCTAGACAATCTGATGGAACTTATAAAGTAACGGTTAAGGCAAGTAATCACAAAAACTCGGTTGGTGAGTATAATATCCATCTTTACTATGTTCAAAATGATGGCCAATTAGTTGGTGTGACTGGAACAAAAACCAATGTTTCCATTGCTAAACCACAAGGGAAAATTACTATTAAAAATAATAATCCTGATACTGGTACCTTTGATGTGATTGTCTCAGGCGTTTCCAGTCCTTATGGCGTTCGTGAAGTAAAATTACCGACTTGGTCTAGTGTCAATGGTCAGGATGATATTATTTGGTATACAGCTGCTAGACAATCTGATGGAACTTATAAGGTGACTGTTAAAGCAACTGATCATAAACGATCCACAGGTGAATATAATATTCATCTATATTATGTTCAAAATGATGGTCAGTTAGTAGGAGTGACTGGAACAACGACAACTGTTTCGATGGCTCGTCCTAAAGGTACTTTGACAATTACGAATAATAATCCGAATGCAGGAACCTTTGATGTGATTGTCTCAGGTGTTTCCAGCCCAGATGGTGTTCGCGAGGTAAAATTACCGACTTGGTCTAATGTAGATGGTCAAGATGACATTATCTGGTATACTGCTAAAAAGCAAGCAGATGGAACCTATAAGGTAACGGTTAAAGCTAGTGATCATAAATATTCAACGGGCATATACAATGTTCATCTTTATTATGTACAAGATGATGGTAAATTAGTAGGTGTATCAGGGACACAAACAGTTGTTTCTTTAGCTAAGCCACAAGGACAAATTACCATTCAAAACAATAATCCTCATACTGGGACCTTAGATGTTATCGTGTCCAATGTTTCTAATCCTTACGGTGTACGCGAAGTCAAGTTGCCAATTTGGTCTAGTGTGAATGGACAGGATGATATTATCTGGTATACGGCAGCTAAGCAAGCCAATGGAACTTATAAGGTAACTGTTAAGGCAAGTAATCACAAAAACTCAGTTGGTGAGTATAATATTCATCTATATTATATCCAAAATAATGATAAACTGGTGGGTGTAACTGGAACAAAAACCAATGTTTCCATTGCTAAACCACAAGGGAAAATTACTATTGCCAATAATAATCCTGATACTGGGACCTTTGATGTGATTGTATCAGAAGTTTCCAATCCAGCTGGTGGAGTGAAAGCAGTTAGTGTTCCAATTTGGTCTAGTGTCAATGGGCAGGATGATATTATTTGGTATACTGCTACAAAGCAAGTCAATGGAACCTATAAAGTTACCGTTAAAGCCAGTGATCATAAATATTCAACCGGTTTATATTATGTTCATTTATACTATGTTCAAAATAATGGAACATTGATTGGAGTAGGTGGTACATCAACCAATGTCACAATTTCTCCAGATAAGCTGAAACCAACTGGAAAAATCACTATTCAAAACAACAATCCCAACACAGGAACTTTTGAAGTTGTCGTATCCAATGTTTTCAGTCCCAATGGTGTTCGTGAAGTGAAACTACCAACTTGGTCTAGTGTCAATGGACAAGATGATGTTAGTTGGTACACAGCCACAAAACAAGCTGACGGAACTTATAAATTATTTGTCAATGCTAGTAATCATAAAAACTCCACTGGTGAATACAATGTCCATCTATATTATGTCCAAAATGATGGTCAATTAGTTGGTGTGGGGGGAATTAAACTTCAAGTTAGCAAAAGAGTCTATGAAACACCATATTATTCTCAACGTGATAGTCGTTGGGCAGGACGAACTTATGGTGGCTATACGTTTGCCGCAACAGGCTGCGTTCCAACGACAGTCGCTATGGCAATTTCTGGTATTACAGGACAGACTGTCTTGCCAACGACTGTGGCCGATTATCTCTATCACTCTACGAATGAATTTAATAAGAGAAGTTACGGAACAACGAGCCACGGAATTGTATTAGCAGCACGGCATTGGGGTCTAAAAACAGAGACTTTAGGGTCAACTGCAGCTGTACGAGAAGCACTTGCTATGGGGCACCATGTGCTTGGTGCAGTAGGAACTAGTGTGTTTGCAAATTATCCTGTCACACATGAATTAATCATGAAAGGTTATAACAACGGAATGACCTATGTAATGGATCCTTATAATGCTAGTAATAATGGCTATTATTCAGTAGATTATTTATTTAGAGTACGGAGTTTGGATCCAACTGATAATACAGAGGGGTCACCATTTATGACAATCAGAGCGTAGGTTGTACTTATTCTGATGAGAATGAAAAATATATATTTTGACCCGTGGTGCTATATATAAAAACATAACAATTTAATAACGATTGCTATATTTTATTGTGAATATTGGTACAGTCAATTAGTTTGTATTGCAGTAGTATGTATAATTAAGAAAAGGTAAATTTACATGGGAAAATTAGAGCTTAATAGCACAATGCTTGAATTGAAAAAGTCAGAGGGAGCAGGTTTTAAGACATTTGCACTTTGCTATCTGCTTTATATTGCTGTAATGGTTATTTTTCAGATTATATTCAGAGGCAGTCAACAAATCGTAGGAGTTCTTGCTGGCTACTTCGCTGCAATGCCCGTTTGTGTGGGCTTTATGGTTAAGGTCGGTAAAAGGAGCTTTGCATCTCTGGGAATGAGTAAAGAAAAGTTTTTACTCAGATATTGTGCCGGCTGGCTTGTCTCTCTTGTTATGCTGGCAATTGTGTGGGGGATTAATATTCTGCTTGGCGGGGTGAGCTTTCAGTTCAATAAGAACTTCAACATAACAGTCTTCTTAATGTTGCTTGCCGGATTTGTAGTTCAGGGCTTTATGGAAGAGTTTTTGCTTAGAAGCCTGTTGTTTACTCAGATTGCTGTAAAGTGGGGCATGGCTGCGGGTATAATTTCCAATTCGATAATATTTGGACTCGGACACATCAGTAATTCAGGTGCTTCCGCGATCAGCCTAATCAATACCGTTCTAATCGGAACATTTGCAAGCCTTATATTCTACTATTATGACAATGTATGGCTGGTGAGCGGATTTCATTCGGGATGGAATTTCATATTGGGACCAGTTTTCGGCATTATAGTGAGTGGCTTTGCACAGCCTACAAGCGTACTTCTCACTGAGGCGGACATGAATCAGACCATATTGAACGGAGGCAGATACGGCTTTGAAGCGGGATTGCCCGTGACTGTTATATCTATTTTGCTGATAGTGATTTACTGGGTTAAAATTATACGCAAGCCAAAGGCTGTACCGGGATAATACACATAAACTGCCACTTATCGGGATTTTATTTTCTCTGAGGAGTTCTTAAATTCATTGGGTGACATCCCAAATTCTTTTCTAAATGTACGGTAAAAACCAGAATAGTCGCCAAAGCCACATTCTGCATAAGCTGTTGTTATGTCTTTGCCGGAGGCAATCGAAGCCTTACACAAATAGGCTCTTTGTCAACTGTAGTGGGTGACGAAAAGTTACAACCTGGAGAGGACCAAATTGGTTCTCTCCTTTTTGATATTTAAAGCGATGAGAATTCTAGTTTTAAAGTTTTCAAAGTTTCGGAAGCCAAAAGCGTTGCGCTTGATAACCTTGATAAGGTTGTTAGTAGCTTCTAGCTTAGCGATGATTTCTTTATGTGTACCAGCATCTAGATAATCCAAAATAGTAATATTAGGGTCTTTCATTCCGAGTAAGGTTGTGATAAAATTTAATTGTTCCATAAGAGCCTTTCTAATGATGGTTTTGTCGCTTTTCATTATAGGTCTTATGGGACTTTTTTATGAACACAATAAAAAACTCTATGACTTCTACAGAAAAAATCATAGAGTTTGATTGTTTTCAACTGAATTTATCTTTTGTTATTTTCCCAAGCAAAATTGGCTGAAAAGCTGAGTAATGAGTTCATCAGGAGCTGCATCCCCTGTGATTTCGCCGAGGATTCTCCACGTCTGAGTTAGATCGACTTGAACTAAGTCTACCGGCATTCCCAAATCTAGTCCCTCATTAACAGCATGAAGACTTTCGATGGCCTTTTCGATTAGAGAGATATGACGAGAGTTCGAGAGATAAGTAGCGTCTTGTTCTGCAATGCCAGCATTTTCAAAGAAAAGTTGATTGATTCGTTCTTCAATTTTATCAATATTTTGATTTTGAAGAGCCGAAATCTTGATAAAATCATCTGGGAGTTGAGTAGTTTCAATCTTTTCGTCCAAGTCTGTCTTATTAAGTAGCAAGATACGATTGGTGTTTTGGCTGATTTCTAAAAGTTTATGGTCTTGTTCTGTTAAGGGCTCGTTTGCATTTAGCACAAGAAGTACAAGATCAGCATCTTTGAGAGCTTTTTTGGATCGCTCTACTCCGATTTGTTCGACAATATCATCTGTATCACGGATACCAGCAGTATCAATCAATTTTAATGGCACGCCATTAATGTTGACATATTCTTCAATGACGTCACGAGTGGTACCAGCTATATCTGTCACAATAGCCTTATCCTCACATAAAAGATTGTTGAGTAGGCTAGATTTGCCAACATTAGGGCGGCCGATAATAGCGGTAGAAATTCCTTCACGTAGAATCTTACCTCGGCGTGCTGTTTTTAAAAGTTGAGTTAAAAGTTCTTCAAAGTCAGCCGTTTTTTCACACAGAAGTTTGGTCGTCATTTCCTCAACATCATCATATTCTGGATAGTCAATATTGACTTCAACTTGAGCCAGCGTGTTAAGTATTTCTTGACGTATATTATTGATGAGATCGGATAGAGACCCATCTAATTGCTTGACGGCAATATTCATAGCTTTATCCGTTTTTGCTCTGATAATGTCCATGATCGCTTCAGCTTGTGTCAAATCTAAACGTCCATTGAGAAAGGCTCGCTTGGTAAATTCACCAGGATCTGCCATTCTGGCTCCTTCTCGAATAGCTAATTGAAGGATTCCGTTAGTCACAGCAATCCCTCCGTGAGTGTTAATCTCAATCACATCTTCGCGTGTGAATGTTTTGGGAGAACGCATCGCTCCAATCATGACCTCATCTAGCACTTGGTTTGAATGAGGGTCTATAATGTGACCGTAGTTAAGTGTGTGGCTGGCAACCTTGCTTAAATCTTTTCCTTTAAAGATTTTTTGAGCAATGGCAAAGCTCTCTGTTCCACTCAGTCGAACAATACCGATAGCTCCTTCACCAAGAGGAGTAGAGATAGCAGCAATCGTATCAAATTCTTTGGTAATCATCATTTATTCCTTATATAATGTATTCAAATGTACTCTCTATTCATTGTAACGCAAAACAATGCTTGTCGCAAGATTTTCACATGCTATTTTTAGTCAAGAGAGCTCTTCATCATTTTTTCAACAAGATAAACTAAATAAAAAAGATTATTCGGTTATTCATTTGAAATATCAAATTATAATAGAAAAAAATTAAGGATTTTTAACATTTTATCATAAAGAAAAAAGGAATATTCGGCTTTTAGAATTTTTGGTAAAAAATAATAATTTTACAAGAAAGTGGTTTCATTTTTTGTGCTAAAGTTGCTAAATCATGGTATACTAGAAGCAGATTGATTAAAGGAGTAAAAATGGAAAACCTCAAAAAAATGGCAGGAATCAAAGCTGCAGAATATGTGAAAGATGGAATGGTAGTTGGTTTAGGCACTGGTTCGACTGCCTATTATTTTGTAGAAGAAATTGGCCGCCGTATCAAGGAAGAACAGTTAAATATTACTGCTGTCACTACTTCAAGTGAGACAAGTGAACAAGCTCGAAATTTGGGAATTCCATTGAAAGCGATTGATGAAGTAGCAGAAGTGGACGTGACAGTTGACGGAGCTGATGAAGTGGACGTTGACTTTAATGGTATCAAAGGTGGCGGTGGCGCCCTGCTTATGGAAAAGGTTGTTGCAACTCCAACAAAGACCTACATTTGGGTAGTGGATGAAAGTAAAATGGTTCATGAATTAGGTGCGTTCAAATTACCGGTAGAAGTGGTGCAATATGGTGCAGAACAGCTTTTTCGTCGCTTTGAACATGCAGGCTACAAACCATCATTTCGTGAAAAAGATGGCAAGCGCTATGTCACTGATATGCAGAATTTTATCATCGATCTTGACTTAGGTGTGATTGAAAATCCAGTTGAATTTGGGCGAGAATTAGATCATGTAGTCGGTGTTGTGGAACATGGACTCTTTAATCAAATGGTGGATATGGTCATTGTTGCTGGAAAAAATGGCGTGCAAATTTTAAAATCAACTAAAGCAAAATAAAAAGGAGAGTAAAATTTTATGTCACATGGAATTATCTTCATGTCGTTGTCATGGATTCAGACTGAATTTGTACTACATTAAATGCTGATTTTTATGAAAGTAAAAATGTTAGAGTATATAAATAAGTTGTTCTAACAAATGTCACAAATAGCTTAATATTTCACTACCCTTACAGACAAAATGCTAAAAGGGAAATAAATGATAAGAGTGAGGAGAAATGATATGAATTTAATGGATAAAATTAACGAAACAGCACAGTTTTTAAAAGACAAAGGAATTACTGTACCAGCATTTGGCTTGATTCTCGGATCTGGTTTGGGAGAATTAGCTGGTGAGATTGAAAATGCTGTCAGTATTGACTATGCGGATATTCCCAATTGGGGTCGCTCAACAGTGGTGGGGCATGCCGGTAAATTGGTCTATGGTGATTTAGCAGGTCGGAAAGTATTAGCTTTGCAAGGACGATTCCATTTTTATGAAGGAAATCCGATGGAAGTGGTGACATTCCCTGTTCGTGTGATGAGAGCACTAGGCTGTGAAGGTGTCATTGTCACAAATGCTGCCGGAGGGGTTGAATATGGTCCTGGCACTTTAATGGCTATTTCAGATCATATCAATTTAACTGGACAAAATCCTTTAATTGGAGCGAATTTGGATGAATTTGGACCACGCTTCCCAGATATGTCTGATGCTTATACAAAAGTTTATCGTGAAAAAGCGCATGCTGTAGCCGAAAAATTAGGTGTTGACTTGAAAGAAGGAGTTTATCTGGGTGTTACCGGTCCAACCTATGAAACGCCAGCTGAAATCCGCGCTTTCCAAACCTTAGGAGCTAGCGCTGTCGGTATGTCAACTGTTCCAGAAGTAATTGTGGCAGCCCACTCAGGCTTGAAAGTATTGGGAATTTCTGCTATCACCAATTTTGCAGCTGGTTTCCAAAGCGAGCTAAACCATGAAGAAGTGGTGGAAGTGACTGAACGAATCAAAGAAGACTTCAAAGGACTTGTAAAAGCAATCCTTGCAGAATTGTAAAAATAACTAAAATTTAGAAGAAAAGGAGAGTGGAGCTTGCTTTATTTTCGCTTTTCTATAATCAATTAAAAATCAATTAAAACGAAAGGAATAAAACCTGTACAAAATCCATTCTGAAAAGAAAAAGTTTTTAAGAAATTGATAACTTTGATTGTTTTTGATTCAGATTTTTACGGGTTTGGTATCTTAATTATGTCAATCCATATTGCAGCAAAACCAGGCGAAATCGCTGATAAAATTTTACTACCTGGAGATCCACTTCGTGCTAAATTTATTGCCGAAAATTTCTTAGAAGATGCTGTGTGCTTCAATGAAGTTCGCAACATGTTTGGTTATACAGGGACTTATAAAGGTCATCGTGTTAGTGTGATGGGAACTGGAATGGGAATTCCGTCCATTTCTATCTATGCGCATGAATTGATTGTGAACTATGGTGTGAAACGTTTAATTCGTGTAGGAACTGCTGGTTCGTTGAATAAAGATGTTCATGTACGTGAATTGGTGTTGGCGCAAGCAGCAGCGACAAATTCAAATATCATTCGTAATGATTGGCCTCAATATGATTTTCCGCAAATTGCAAGTTTTCATCTGTTGGATAAGGCTTATCATATTGCTAAGGGATTTGGTATGACAACGCATGTTGGAAATGTCCTATCGTCAGATGTTTTCTATTCAAACTATGGTGAAAAAAATATCGAACTTGGTAAAATGGGGGTTCTGGCTGTGGAAATGGAAGCGGCAGCTCTTTATTATTTAGCTGCTCAATATAATGTTGAAGCACTCGGTATTATGACTATTTCAGATAGCTTGGTGAATCCAGATGAAGATACAACAGCAGAAGAACGACAAACGACTTTCACAGATATGATGAAAGTCGGCTTAGAAACGATTATTTCAGAGTGATGCTTGGAAATTTAGATCTAAAAGAAGAGATAGTGTATGCTATTTCTCGCTATGATTATGCTCATGCCTATAAATTAGCTCAAAGATTGAACGATGCAGGATCAAAGCTAATTGAACTTTTGTATATTATGGCAGAACGGAGAGAGTTAAATATCCGCCCTGCTATGGAATGTCAGTTGGAAATTAGAAATGATTTTCAACTTTTTTGTCATGAGTCTGAGGAAGATGAGCAATTAGCAAATTATCTCTATGATTTAGAAGCGAAGCTTAAAAATGAACAAGTGATTGATTTTATTCGTGCCGTTAGTCCAGCTATTTATCGGATTTTTATGCGTTTGATCAAGATGGAAATTCCTGATATTGAATCTTATATTCATAATTCTCGAGAAGCGAGTTACGATCGTTGGAATTTTGAAAAGATGAAAAATACAGGGCACCCCATTTTGAGCACTTTTCATGCCGAAAGCACTGTTCATTCTTCCAGTCTAGCCAGTTTGATTTTGCTACTGGATTTGTCAGAGCAAGTCAAGATAATGGTCAAAGAGTTGCGAAAGTTGGAGAAATCTGTTCGAAATCCTTTGGCACATTTGATTAAGCATTTTGATGAAGAAGAATTGTACTCCACTACCGGGTTTTCTTCTCAATTTTTTATGGAAATATTGATTTTGCTAGCACAAGCAACTGGTATCACTTATGATAAAGAGCAGTTTTATTTTGATCGTGTTAATCAAGTCATCAAAACGTTGCTTGATTAAATGTTTCATTCCATTATAAAATCCCATACAAGCCATTAAATTTCTTGTATGGGATTTTTAATTATTTAGATGAAGAGCTTGATTCTTCTGTCGATGAGGAAGAACTGTTACTACTCGTTGATTCAAATTGTTCCGGATGAAGAGCTCGATAACTTGGTGAATTGAACAAATCAACAGTTGAATTTCCACCGCGTTTGCTATAAAGACTTGTAGATTCGGTGTCTTTTTTCTTCTCAATGGACAATAATGATTTAAGTGAATTAGTGTAAGAATAGTCTTTAGGATTCACTTTTCCTAAATTATTTCCTTTGTAGAAGCGAAGCAAGTCTCCTGTTTGAATCAAGTCACTCATCTTCAACTGTTCATTGGTTGTGTTGCGAATTTTTTCAAGTTCCGCTTTGGTTGTTTCATCAGGATTGGTAATTTCTTGCCCTGTTTCAGTATAGTAAGTACGTCCACTGTAGCTTGTATACTTAGGAGTCACGAAATAATTTGATGAACGAAAGGCAACAGTTTGTTGATGTTTGGGTGACAATAAGTCTTGTCCAACTTGTAAGTATTGTTTGGAGTCAATACCGAGCAAATGTTCCAAAGTAGGTAAGAGGTCAATCTGTCCTCCGTAAGTATTGACAATTTTTCCTTTTGTCATTCCAGGAATCACTACCATGTAAGGAACTCTTTGGAGCATCGCATTGTCATAGCTAGACCAAGTTTCAGAGTTTTTGCCAAGTAGTGGTGCAAGTGATGGATTGCGAGAATTTGAAATACCGTAGTGATCTCCATATAGTACGATAATGGAATTTTCGTAAAGTCCAGACGCTTTCAAATAATCAAAGAATGATTTAACCGCAGAATCCAGATAATTTGCTGTTGCAAAATAGCCGTTAATGGTTTCATCTTTTGTTGTCGCAAGCGGGAAGCCAGTCTCATCACCAATCAAACTAGTAGTGTAAGGATAGTGATTAGAAACGGTGATATATTTTGCATAGAAAGGTTGTTGCAAATGTTCAAGATATTTAATGGAATCTTTGAACATAATCTTATCATTCAGACCATATTGGAAAGAGTTGGTCTTATTTTGTTTGGAGAAATAAGCTGCATCAAAGAAATAATTATATCCCCATTGTTTGTAGGTGGTATTTCGATTCCAGAAGCTACCAGCATTTCCATGGAAAACAGCACTAGAATTATAACCGTTTTTTGAAAGGATGTATGGAGCAGCTTGCTGCGTGTTTGTGCCGCCATAGTTTACCATGTAAGAACCTTGATTGAGACCGAATAAACCAGTTTCTAGCATAGTTTCGGCATCAGAAGTCTTCCCGGCTTTGACTTGATTAAAGATATTGGAGAAGGATAAAGTTGAATTTGAATGGTAAAGTGAGTTAAGGAAAGGTGTTACTTCATATTCTTTACCCTCAGATTTCAATTTATAATCAATCAGGAATTGTTGGAAACTTTCTAAGTGAAGGTAGATGACATTTCTTCCTTTAGCAATACCATAATATTCTTTATTTGGCTCCGCATAGTGTGACTTGACATATTCTTCAACAGGCTTCAAATCATTTGCACTTGCTTTGGAGCGTTCTTTATTGGCACTATATGTTTGATTGGCGCTATACCCAAGAAAAGCAGGTAGGCCCAATGCACGGACAACATAATAATTTGAAAAACCGCGCGTTAACAATTCAGGTCGGTCAATTTCTGCCAAAAAGAGGTTGGCAGAAAAGAGCATACTAGATAGTGCGGTAATGGCAAAGCTAGCTCGCTTATTAAAAGAACGGTCATCCAATCGAATCCATTTTTTATAAAAAAGAAAACCTAAAATTGGAAAATCAATGATGTAAATCAAATCACTCACTCTAAATAATTCAAGCGCAGCTTCTCCTAGACCAGCAGAAACACTGCTTGAAGCCAGCATAGTATTGACAGTGACAAAATCACTAAACTCTCGATAATAGATGGAGTTTGAAATGAGCCAAACAAACAATAAAGTGTAAAGAGAAAAGGCTAGAATATAAAAAATCTTGGTTTTCTTAATGTAAAGCGCTAGCCCAATTAATAACAACCCTAATGGGATAGGATTGATCATAGCGAGAAAGACTTGATATGCACCTTGAATATCAAGATTAAAATCAACAGAATAGGCCCACATGGTTTTAAGCCAATAAAGAGTCAGTAAGGTCAAGACAAAACCTAGTCTTGTACTCATGAAGTTGAGTATCTTCCTAGTCATATTTTTCACAAATTGTACTTCCTTGTCTTATTTCCTAAAATTTTCACTATTAAGTATAACATATTTTCGTTTTAAGTAGGTAATTTAAAATGTCGCATTTGCTTTTATCAGATAAAAAACAGAGTAGAACTTTTATAGACTGAAAATAAATAGAAGTTTTACAAATCACCATTTTCTTGCAATCATTTTGTAATAAGCAGTACATTTTTTTGAGAAAATTCATAACATTTGATATAATAGAGTTTATGAAACAGCTTACGATTCCTTCTTACACCGAAAAAAAGATAAAAAAAGGACAATTTGTTTTAGAAAAACAAGATTTCCCTTCTCTTCCTTTTCATGATCAAGCCGTAGAATTGGCAAATACAAAAGGACAATTTATAGGCATCGGATACTTATCGGAGCAAAACAAAGGGATTGGGTGGTTTATTTCACATAAGAAAGTAACTTTAGATGTCTCGTTTTTCTGTCAGCTATTCCAATGTGCTAAAGAAAAACGACAAGTTTATCAACAATCTGAAGAGACGACAGCTTACCGTCTTTTTAACCAAGAAGGAGATGGATTTGGCGGTTTTACAATAGATTTGTATCAAGACTATGCTGTCTTTTCTTGGTATAATCTCTTTGTTTACGAAATGAAAGAGACCGTTGTTCAAGCGTTTCAACACGTTTTCCCAGAAGTTGCAGGAGCGTATGAGAAAATTCGTTTCAAAGGGTTGAATGTTGAATCCGCTCATGTTTATGGGCAAGAAGCACCAACATTTTTCCCAATTTTGGAAAATGGTGTTCGGTATCAAGTCTTTCTAAACGATGGCTTGATGACAGGAATTTTCCTTGACCAGCATGAGGTTCGTGGTAGCCTGGCAAATGGTCTAGCAACTGGCAAGTCTCTATTAAATATGTTTTCTTACACGGCAGCTTTTTCGGTTGCGGCAGCCATGGGAGGAGCAAGTCAGACGACCTCTGTCGATTTAGCAAAACGGAGTCGTGAGCTATCTGAAGCACATTTTAAAGAGAATGGTTTGGATCTGAGTCATCATACATTTTTTGTGATGGATGCGTTTGACTACTTTAAATATGCAAAGCGACATGGTCTGACCTATGATGTGATTGTTTTAGACCCGCCGAGTTTTGCAAGAAATAAAAAACAAACTTTTTCAGTGGCTAAGGACTATCATAAGTTGATTGCTCAGTCTTTAGAAATTTTAAATCCTCACGGAATGATTATTGCTAGTACGAATGCCGCAAATATTTCACGTAGTAAGTTTAAAAAAGAAATTGAAAAAGGTTTTGCAGGAAGCAAGCACCGTTATCTGAAAGAATACGGTTTGCCAGCAGATTTTACTTATAATAAGAAAGATGAAAGAAGTAATTACCTCAAGGTATTTACCATTAAGGTGGACAAATGAAATTAGTCGTATCAGTGATGCCTAAAAATTTAGAAGAAGCGCAAAATATTGATAGTTTGCGCTATAATGACGCGGATATTATTGAATGGCGCGCTGATTTTTTAGCAAAAGATGATATTCTGACTGTTGCGCCTGCTATTTTTGAAAAATTTGCTGGTCGTGAATTGATTTTCACTCTGAGAACAATTGGGGAGGGTGGAAAGATTGAATTGACGGATGATGAATATATTTCTATCATTAAGGAAGTTTCAACAATATATCAACCTGATTATATTGATTTTGAATATTTTTCTCATAAAGATAGATTTGAGGAAATGTTGGATTTTCCAAATCTTGTTTTGAGTTATCACAATTTTGAAGAAACGCCTGAAAATATGATGGAAATTTTATCCGAATTGACCAGTTTGACTCCAAAAGTAGTAAAAGTTTCTGTTATGGCGCATAGTGAGCAAGATGTACTGGATTTGATGAACTATACGCGTGGCTTTAAAACATTGAATCCAGATCAGGATTTTGTGACGATTTCTATGGGACAAATTGGAAAAATTTCACGAATAACAGCGGATTTGACAGGCTCAAGCTGGTCTTTTGCTAGTTTAGATGAGTCTAGTGCTCTAGGGCAAATTTCTCTTGCTAATATGAAACAAATTCAGGAGATTTTGAATGAAAATTGACGGCTATACTCGTTTAGCGGCAGTTGTTGCCAATCCAATCAAACATAGTATTTCTCCTTTTATTCATAATGCAGCGTTTGAGCAAGCGGGCGTTAATGGAGTTTATCTAGCTTGGGAGATTTCAAAAGATGATTTGAAAGCAACTGTTGAAAATATTCGCCGCTATAATATGTTTGGAATTAATTTGTCCATGCCCTATAAACAGGCTGTGATTCCTTTTTTAGATGAGCTCACGCCGGCTGCACAGATGATAGGGGCAGTGAATACTGTCGTAAATCAAAACGGGAAATTAATTGGTTATAATACAGATGGTAAGGGATTTTTTATGAGCTTGCCATCTTTTGTCATCAAAGGCAAAAAAATGCTTATACTTGGGGCTGGTGGAGCTGCAACAGCTATTATTGTGCAGGCTGTTTTAGAAGGTGTTGATGAGATTTTTGTGTTTACGAGGAAAACTTCTTTTGAGCGTGTTTTACAGCAAATGAAGCAAATTCAGCAGGCAGCTAGCACGAAAATTTCAGTGTTACCATTAGAACAAAGAGAACTATTGCAAGAAAAGCTTAATGCTTCCGCTTTGTTGGTCAATGGGACCAGTCTAGGGATGGATGAAAAGACATCACCAGTCCCCGACACTATTCGTTTATCAAAATCACTCCTTGTGGCGGATGTGATTTATCAGCCATTTGAAACACCATTTTTAAAATGGGCAAAAAAACAAAATGTGCAAGTTGTTAATGGCTTAGGTATGCTACTGTATCAAGCTGCAGAAGCATTTAAATTGTGGACAGGAAAAGATATGCCAACTAAGGAAATTTGGCAGGCATTGGAACAGAAGTACAATTAAGGAGTTGCCTATGAAATTAAATGTGAACCTCCCCAATCATCCTTACGATATTATCATTGAAAAGGGGATTTTAGCAAAGGCTGGAGAATGGCTGGCAAGTTTATGGTCAGCTCAAAAGCTTGTTGTTATCACTGATAATCATGTGGCAAGTCTATATGCCGAAACAGTCAAACGTAGTTTAGAGCTTGCAGGTTTTGAAGTATTTGTGTTTAATTTTCTGGAAGGTGAAGCCAGTAAAAATTTAACAACAGTTACTAACGTTTATGAATTTTTAGCAAAAGTTGGATTGACCCGTAGCGATGGTATTGTAGCCTTAGGAGGTGGCGTGGTTGGTGATTTAGCTGGTTTTGCAGCTTCAACTTATATGCGGGGTGTTCATTTTGTACAGATACCGACTAGTTTGACTGCTCAAGTAGATTCTTCAATCGGTGGGAAAACGGGTGTCAATACACCGTGGGCAAAGAACATGGTGGGAACTTTTACTCAGCCGGACGGAGTTCTGATCGATCCAGATGTTTTAAAAACTTTGGGACAACGGGAGCTGATTGAAGGTATGGGAGAGATTATCAAGTATGGTTTGATTGAAGATGTAGAGTTGTGGAAGGAACTGGCTGATATGGACGGTAGTCCAGAGTCTATTTTAGAGCACGCAGAAAGTATCATTTATCATTCTTGCAATGTCAAACGCAAATTAGTAGTAGAAGATGAACTTGATAATGGAGTGCGTCTTTATCTAAATTTTGGGCATACTATTGGTCATGCAGTAGAAGCGACTGCAGGTTATGGAAAAGTCATGCATGGAGAAGCTGTTTCTATTGGAATGGTCCAGGTTGCGCGCGTGGCAGAAAAAGAAAAACTAATGCCTAAGGGAATAACCACAGAGATTGAGAAGATGTGTTGTAAGTTTGGTCTCCCGACTGATTACCAACCTTGGCGTCAGGAAGAACTCTATCAAGCTTTACTTCATGATAAGAAAACTAGAGGAAAGATGATTAAATTGGTTCTTGTTCCAAAATTGGGCACGGCAACCATTTATCAGATTCCTTTAGAAGAAATGAAGGCTTATTTAGAAAAATAAGAGCTTAGTGTATATAAAATATGAGGTAACTAAATGAGATATTTAACTGCTGGGGAGTCACATGGATCGTGTTTAACAGCTATCATTGAGGGAGTACCAGCTGGACTTCCTCTTACGACAGATTACATCAATTTAGAACTCAAACGCCGTCAGGGTGGATACGGTCGTGGAGCTCGCATGAAGATAGAGAGCGATAAAGTGGAAATTACTTCTGGTGTTCGTCACGGGCGAACCATGGGCGGTCCGATTACACTCAATGTGATAAATCTGGATCATCAAAAATGGTTGGACATTATGAATGTGGCAGATGTAGATGACCAAAAAAAAGAACTGCGTAAGATAACCAAGCCTCGCCCGGGTCATGCAGATCTGGTTGGAGGTATGAAGTACCGTTTTGATGATTTGCGCAATTCTTTGGAGCGATCTTCTGCACGTGAAACGACCATGCGGGTTGCAGTAGGAGCTGTTGCTAAGCGACTCTTAGAAGAAATTGGAGTTGAAGTAGCCAGTCATATTGTAAGTTTTGGTGGTATTGATGTTGAAATTCCGGAAAATTTGACCATTTCTGAAATCAAGAAACGTGCTCGTCAATCAGAAGTTTCGATTGTCAACCCAGAACGGGAAGAGGAAATCAGAGCCTATATTGATCAGATAAAGAAAGATGGCGATACTATTGGCGGAATTGTTGAAACCATTGTTGGTGGTGTGCCAGTTGGACTAGGTTCTTATGTTCAGTGGGATAGAAAATTAGATGCTAAAATTGCTCAAGGAGTAGTTTCTATTAATGCATTTAAAGGTGTGGAATTTGGGGTTGGTTTTGAAGCAGGGCGGCTTAAGGGCAGTCAGGTTATGGATGAAATACTCTGGTCTAAAGAGGATGGCTTTACTCGTCGTACCAATAATCTTGGTGGTTTTGAGGGTGGCATGACTAACGGGGAGCCTATCATAGTACGCGGAGTGATGAAGCCGATACCAACTCTCTATAAACCACTTATGAGTGTTGATATTGAAACACACGAACCTTACAAGGCAACAGTAGAACGGAGTGATCCAACTGCTTTGCCAGCTGCTGGTGTAGTAATGGAAGCTGTTGTTGCCACAGTACTTGCAACGGAGATCTTGGAGAAATTTTCTTCGGATAACCTAGACGAATTAAAAGAAGCAGTTCAACAATACCGTGATTATGTGAAAGGTTTTTAATGCTTACTTATATTTGTACCATGTTACTCGTAGGACTGTTTGCGGGGATTTTGGGGGCTTTATTAGGACTTGGAGGCGGAATTGTTATCACGCCTGTACTCACTCTCTTATTTGGAGTAGACATTAAGTATGCGGTAGGAGCCTCTATTATTGCAGTTTTAGCAACTAGTTCAGGCTCTGCTATTGCTTATCTTAAAGATGATATGCTCAATCTACGGATTGCTATGTTTTTAGAAATTTTTACAACTTTAGGCGCCTTTGTAGGTGCGGTGTTATCAGTGATAACAGATTCACAGTTTCTTTTTTTACTTTATGGAGCTCTTATGCTCTTTCAAGCATTTAATATGTACCAGAAAATTCGTTCTAAAAAAGAAGAGCATTTACCTAGTCAAAATGATGCTATTGCTGAAAAACTGAATCTCAGTGGGGAATATTTTGATAAAGGCTTAAATCGGACGATTAAATACCAAGTAGCTAATGTTCCAGGTGGTTCCGTTGTTATGTTTTTTGCAGGCGTTATGTCGGCTCTCTTAGGCATTGGCGCAGGTGCCTTTAAAGTCTTGGCTATGGATACGGTGATGAAAATGCCTTTAAAAGCTAGTTCAGCAACCGCTAATTTTATGATGGGAGTTACAGGAACTGCTTCAGCCATCTTTTATCTTTTTGTAGGACAAATCAATCCGGTATTAGTGACACCAATCGCCTTAGGTGTTCTAGTCGGCTCTTTTATCGGAAGCCGCATCATGCCATATGTGCCTGTAAAAGTTTTGCGATGGATTTTTCTTGTTGCTTTGTTAGCTCTTGGTATGCAAATGTTTATACGAGGTATGAAATGACAGATAAGATGCGAGAAGAAAAAGAGCAGCTGGATTTGGTAATGGGGAAAATTCTTCGCATAGGAATTTTACTGTCCCTTCTTTTTATGTTCCTTGGTCTGATTTTTTACTTTTTTAGTGGGCAGCAGGTGATTTCTTTAGGGAATTTAGAACAGTTTAATCCAGTTGACTACGTGAAGAGCCATTCCATTTTTGATGCAGTAACGTTTATGTTACTAGGATCTTTTATGCTTATTTTGACACCAATTTTTCGAGTGATTTCGACATTTATCATTTTTTTGAAAACAAAAGATAAAATGTATATGATTTTCACAGCGATTGTTATGATTATTATTTTGGTGTCGATTGTTCTAGGGTTTATCATTGAACCAAAGTAAAGGAGTGAGCATGGAAAAGAAAGTTATTTACATTGCAGGTCTTGGTTTGATTGGATCATCAATCGCACTTGGAATTCGACGTGGTCATCCAAACTATATCATATTAGGCTATAATCGTGGAGAAGAGTCAAGAAAGATCGCCCTTGAAAAAGGCATAGTGGATAAAGTGACCAACCAGTTTGCTGAATTTGCTTCTCTGGCAGATGTGATTATTCTTGCTATCCCTATCAAGCAAACGATTGAGTTTATTCAGCAATTGGCAATACTAGATTTAAAAAAAGCTGTCATTGTCTCAGATGCTGGCTCTACTAAAGCTGAAATTGTGGCTGCTGCTGAAGAAGCCCTAAGGGAGAAAGATATCCGATTTGTAGGTGCTCATCCGATGGCTGGTAGCCATAAAACGGGGGCTCGTGCAGCAGATGTGAATCTGTTTGAAAATGCCTATTATATTTTTACTCCGTCTCATTTGACGAAAGATGGCACGATAGAGGAAATGAAAGATCTCTTATCGGGTTTGCATGCTCGGTTTATTGAGATTGATGCCAAAGAGCATGATGATGTAACTAGCCAAATTAGTCATTTTCCGCATATTCTAGCTTCGAGTCTTATGGATCAAGCAGCTGCATATACTCAACAGCACGAAATGACACAACATTTCGCTGCTGGAGGCTTTCGTGATATGACACGGATTGCAGAGAGTGAGCCAAGCATGTGGACTTCGATTTTGTTGACCAATCCAGATGCTATTTTAGAGAGAATAGAGGATTTTAAGAAGCGATTAGATATTATTTCAAGTGCTATTCAGAATAAAAATGAAGATCTAATTTGGAAATTTTTTCAACATGGGCGACAGGTCCGAAAAGCTATGGAAATTCATAAACGAGCTGGTGTGGATAGCTTTTATGACATTTTCATCAATGTTCCTGATGAAGAAGACGCTATTTTAGGTATCCTAGAACTTCTAAGAGGAACGTCCATTGTTAACATTCACATCAACGAAGAAAATCGTGAAGACATTAACGGAATTCTCCAAATCACCTTTAAAAATCGTGAAGATTTGGAAAAATCTGCTAAAATAATAAGAGAAAAGACACATTATCCAGTCTTTTTAGATTAAGGAGGAAGACTATGTCAAATATTTATGATTTAGCAAATGAACTTAGCCGTACTCTGCGTGACCTTCCTGAGTACAAAGCTGTTGTCGAAAGTAAAAAAGCAGTAGATGCTGATAGTGAAGCGAAAGCTCTTTTAAAGGATTATCTAGCTTTTCAACAAGAATTGCAAGCGATGGCACAATCAGGTCAAATGCCCACGCAAGAAGTACAAGATAAGATGAAATCCTTTGGGGAAAAAATTCAAGTAAATCCTGCTCTGACTGAATTTTTCAACAAACAACAGCAATTATCTATTTACTTGGCGGACATTGAACGTATCATTTTTGATCCAGTTCAAGAATTGCTAAGATAAAAAATATACACAGGTTGGCTGATTCAAATTTTGAATCAGCTTTTTTGGATAAGAAGAAACTTTGTAAAACAAGTGTCTTCCAGAAATATGTGAATTTTCTGCATGTTTTTGGAAAATGCTTGTTTTTTAATGATTTCTGAGTATAATGAATTATATCTACTGGACAAATTTTCAGTATATTATCAACTATTAGACACCTATTTGAGATATCCAGCCATTGTAGGACGTGAGGGAATTCTGGAACAAGTTCAACTTAACTTAACAGAAGAAGAAAATGAAAATTAGCTCGTTCTGCACCATTCATCAAGCAAAAATTTTTAGAAAGTTTATCGTCTTAAGAGGTTGAGGGAAAGTGGAATCTGAAGAAATGAAGTCATCTCCCACTCACTTTTGTTTCCCTCCTTTTTTTATGGTACAATATGTAAAAAGGATCAGGTATGAGGTTTTCTATGCAATTACGAACAAAGGCAAGTGGGTTAGCAGGGTGCATTCATGTGCCAGGGGATAAGTCTATTAGTCATCGCTCAATTATATTTGGTAGTTTAGCTAAAGGAGTCACAACGATTCATGATATTTTGCGAGGGGAAGATGTTCTATCCACCATGCAAGTCTTTCGCGATTTAGGTGTTCAGATTGACGATGATGGCAATGTAGTAACGATTCACGGGGTGGGTTTTGCTGGCCTTAAAGCTCCGACAAATACACTGAACATGGGAAATTCTGGTACTTCCATTCGCTTGATTTCGGGCGTACTGGCTGGACAGGATTTTGCAGCAACAATGGTTGGCGATGATAGCTTATCGAAACGTCCTATGGATCGTGTAACAATTCCTCTCCGTCAAATGGGAGTCCAAATCGCCGGGCAAACCAATCGTGATCTGCCGCCGCTTACGATTCATGGAAATAAGACCTTACAACCAATTCATTATACATTACCTGTGGCTTCTGCTCAGGTTAAGTCTGCTTTGATATTTGCTGCTTTGCAAGCTCGAGGTGAGTCCGTCATTCTTGAAAAAGAGATGACCCGCAACCATACAGAAGATATGATTGAGCAGTTCGGTGGTCAGATTTTTATCAATGGTAAGGAAATTCGTATTCAGGGTGGACAAGAGTTTATAGGACAGAATGTTGTAATACCAGGAGATATTTCTAGTGCAGCTTTCTGGTTGGTGGCAGGACTTATTATTCCAAATTCTAAGATTATTTTGAAAAATGTTGGAATCAATGAAACGCGGACTGGCATTTTGGATGTCATTCAAGCAATGGGTGGGAAGTTAAGTGTGGCGGATGTAGACAATATTGCTAAGTCTGCAACTATGACGGTGGAAACATCTGAATTAGTTGGCATAGAAATTAGTGGAGAAATTATCCCACGCTTGATTGATGAATTGCCCATCATTGCACTTTTAGCTACTCAAGCTAAGGGGCAAACGGTCATTCGTGATGCAGAGGAACTAAAAGTAAAAGAAACAGACCGTATTCAAGTTGTGGCAGATACACTAAATAGCATGGGAGCCGATATTACTCCGACAGAAGATGGCATGATCATCAAAGGGAAAAGCCCTCTTCATGGTGCTAAAGTGAATACATTTGGCGATCATCGAATTGGTATGATGGCAGCTATTGCAGCTCTTTTGGTAAACGACGATCAAGCAGAACTGGAACGAGCCGAAGCTATCAATACGAGTTATCCGAATTTCTTTCATGATTTGGAGGATTTACTTCATGCCTAAAATTTTGATTGGTTTCATGGGGGCTGGAAAATCAACAATTGCGAGCTTGTTAGATGAGAATTTTATTGATATGGATGAGTCTTTGTCAGAAAAACTAGAGATGCCGATTAAAGAATATTTTGAGCGGTATGGTGAAGAAGCTTTTCGACAAAGAGAAAGTGAATTATTAAAAGAATTGCTGCAGTCAGAACAAGTCATCTCAACCGGTGGCGGAATCGTAAGCAGTATTCAAAATCGCAAATTATTAAAACAAAATCCTGAAAACATTTATTTGAAAACAGATTTTGAGACACTCTACCAGCGCCTTGAAGAAGATCAGAAACACCAGCGCCCGCTTTATTTGAACAATAGCAAAGCTGATTTAAAAAGTCTTTTTAATCAACGTCAGGCTTGGTATGAAGAAGTAGCTACAAAAGTTATTGATGTGACTACTTTGACACCGAAACAAATTGTGGAGGTGTTGCAATGAAAATTGGATTTTTAGGTCCGAAAGGGTCTTTTTCTCACCATGTGGCACAAGAAGCCTTTCCAGCAGATACTTTAGTTGCTTTTGAAAATATCACAGAAGTTGTAAAGGCTTATGAGATAGGTGAAGTAGATTATTCTGTGGTGCCGGTTGAAAATTCAATTGAAGGCAGTGTCCATGAAACATTGGATTATCTTTTTCATCAGGCTGCCATTCATGCTGTGGCGGAAGTTGTGCAACCGATACAACAACAGCTATTGGTCACAGCAACTGATAAGCCAGTAGAAACAATCTTTTCTCATCCGCAGGCAATTGCGCAAGGCAAAAAATATATCCGTCAGCATTATCCACAAGCTAAAATCGAAATAACAGCTAGCACAGCTTATGCAGCCCGTTTTGTGGCTCAACATCCTGAAGAAAATTATGCAGCCATTGCTCCTAAAACTGCAGCCAGTGAATATGATTTGCAGATTATTGCAGAAGATATTCAAGAAATGGATGAGAATTTCACTCGTTTTTGGTTGCTTGGACAGTCAATCTCGGATTTGCCATTGTATCCGAAGGAAAAGAAAATGACGCTTGCTTTAACTTTGCCAGATAATCTACCTGGTGCTTTATACAAAGCCCTTGCAACTTTTGCATGGCGGGGAATTGATTTGACAAAGATTGAAAGCCGTCCATTGAAGACAGCCTTGGGAGAATATTTTTTCATTGTGGATATCAATAATGAAAAAGCGAATTTGGTATCATTTGCGATAAAAGAGTTAGAAACAATTGGTATTACTTATAAAATTTTAGGAAATTATACTGTTTATACCATTTCAGAAAAGTAGATTGGAGAAATCATGGGTAAAAAATCTGATAATCTCAGCCACCATGAGCAGTTGAGACTGGACTATCTTTACAAAAATATCCATTATTTAAATGAACGCGAGAAAAAAGAGTATCAATATCTTCTTAGCAAGCAAGAAGGAAACCAAACAATAGAGCCAGCTCGAGCAGTGAGAAGTAACTTTTCTGACCAACAGG
Source organism: Streptococcus sp. NSJ-72 (assembly GCF_014334035.1). NCBI lineage: Bacteria > Bacillati > Bacillota > Bacilli > Lactobacillales > Streptococcaceae > Streptococcus > Streptococcus sp. NSJ-72. Next base: position 1,594,687 of record NZ_CP060489.1, on the reverse strand, counting down.
TTCCTGAGAATTTTGGCTATACTGAACAAGGATTACCTCAATATCCAGAAAGAAGTCGCCGTAGTAAACGATCTAAAATTGAGCGCATACCAAACTATACAACCGAAAATGTAGAAAATCTGCCCAAGCCTAAAAAGGAAAAACGACATAGAAAATTACGTGTGAAGCGGATTCTAGGTTGGTTAGCACTTTTTGTGGTGTTGATTATTGGAGGGATGCTTTTTATGTTTATAAAAGGCTTGAACACCTCTAAAAGCAATCCAAATGCAAAAGCTGCTCAAACAGAGATTTTTCATGGGAAAGATACAAAAGACGGCGTGAATATACTTATTTTGGGTACAGATGGACGGATTGGGCAATCTTCTTCTGAAACGCGGACAGATTCGATCATGGTCTTAAATGTCGGTGGAAAAAATAAAAAAATGAAACTCGTCAGTTTCATGAGGGACACGCTCGTTCACATTGATGAAGTCAGCCAAGGATCGGGTTATGATCAAAAGTTAAATGTAGCGTATGCCATTGGAGAGCAAAATAAGAATCAAGGCGCTGAATTAGTACGCCAAGTGTTAAAAGACAACTTTGATATTGACATTAAATATTATGCCTTGGTTGATTTTTCGACCTTTGCAACAGCGATTGATACACTTTTTCCAAATGGTGTTGAAATGAATGCGAACTTTTCAACTATCAATGGCGAAAAAGTGAGTGAAGTTCAGGTGCCGGATGATCTTAATATGAAAGACGGCGTGGTTCCAGAGCAGACGATTAAGGTTGGCAAACAACGAATGGACGGTCGTACGCTTTTGAATTATGCGCGTTTCCGTAAAGATGATGAGGGAGATTTTGGACGTACACGTCGCCAGCAAGAGGTGATGAGTGCGATTATTCAGCAAATAAAAGACCCAACGAAACTGTTTACAGGATCTGAAGCACTTGGAAAAGTCTTTGCGTTAACTTCGACAAATATTCCCTATAGCTTTTTACTAACACATGGCTTATCTTCTCTTACCAATGCTCGTAATGGTGTTGAAAAGATGACTATTCCTAAAAATGGTGATTGGATAGATGCTTATGATATGTATGGTGGTCAAGGCTTGCTTGTTGATTTTGAAGCTTATAAGACTAAATTATCAAAACTTGGACTCAGATAATGATATAATAGAAAGTGATAATTTTGTCGCTTTCTTTTTTTGGGAAATGGCAGAGCAGATAGAAAGAGAAAATATGTTAAAAAAGAATGATGTGATAGAAGTTGAAATTGTAGATTTGAGTCATGATGGTGCAGGAATAGCTAAGGCAGAAGGGTTGGTTTTCTTTGTAGAAAATGCCTTACCAAGTGAAAAAATCCTTATGCGGGTTCTCAAGGTCAATAAAAAAATCGGCTTTGGTAAAGTAGAGGAATTTCTTCGCACTTCAGACCAGCGTAATGAGAATCTTGATATGGCTTATCTGCGTACGGGAATTGCGGACTTGGGACATCTGAGCTATCCATCCCAGCTGGCCTTCAAACGCAAGCAAGTCAAAGACAGTCTCTATAAGATTGCTGGTTTGTCCAATGTTGAAGTGTCGCCGACACTTGGTATGGAGCAGCCGCTGGGCTACCGCAATAAGGCTCAAGTGCCTGTCCGCCGTGTCAATGGCCAGCTGGAAACAGGATTTTTCCGCAAAAATTCCCATGACCTCCTTCCGATTGAAGATTTCTATATTCAGGATCCAGTCATTGACCAAGTTATCCTCTTTACACGTGACTTGCTCCGTCGCTTTGACCTTAAACCTTACAATGAGCAGGAAAAGACTGGTCTCATTCGCAATCTAGTTGTTCGCCGTGGCCATTATTCTGGTGAAATCATGGTGATTTTGGTGACAACCAGGTCCAAGATTTTCCGAGTGGAGCAGCTGATTGAGCGTTTGGTAGAGGCCTTTCCAGCTATCGAGTCCATCATGCAGAATATCAATGATCAGAATACCAATACTATTTTTGGAAAAGACTGGCAAACGCTTCACGGTCGAGACTATATCACAGACCGCATGCTGAATAATGACTTCCAGATTGCTGCGCCAGCCTTTTACCAAGTTAATACTGAGATGGCAGAAAAACTTTATCAGACAGCTATTGACTTTTCCGAGCTGGCAGCAGATGATGTGGTGCTTGACGCTTACTCAGGCATCGGGACTATCGGTCTGTCAGTTGCTAAGCAGGTCAAGCAGGTCTATGGTGTAGAAGTGATTCCAGAAGCTGTCGAAAATAGCCAAAAGAATGCAGAAATCAACGGCATTACTAATACCCATTATGTTTGTGATTCAGCAGAAAATGCTATGGCTAACTGGAGTAAGCAAGACATCAAGCCAGACGTTATTCTGGTTGACCCACCACGAAAAGGCTTGACAGAAAGCTTCATCGAATCCAGTGTTAGTATGGAACCAAAGAAAATTATCTACATATCCTGCAACCCAGCAACCATGGCGCGTGACATCAAGCTCTACCAAGAACTGGGTTATAAACTGAAGAAAGTCCAGCCGGTTGACTTATTTCCTCAAACGCATCATGTGGAGTGCATAGCGTTGATACAAAGAGTGAAATCGTGAAAATCCTGCATTTTAAGCAGTTTTACAAGCATTATGTATTTGTAGAAGATGGCGAAGGTGGACGAAAAAAAGTCCTAAAAAATTATATAGATGTGAATGTTTGCATTGATATGGTGTGTGGAGATACAAAGTATGAATTGGGAAGTGAGGAATAAGAAATGATGAGATGGATAATAAAAATAATCTTATTTCCAATCAGCTTGCTGCTGAGTATCCTTACTGCCTTTCTGACATTTATACTTGGCATAGGAACAACTATTCTGTATTTCTTAATGCTGATGTGTATAGTTGCTGCAATAGGATCATTTATGCAAAAAGATATATCACTTGGCATTGAGGCATTGGTATTAGGATTTTTGTTAAGTCCTTATGGAATACCGATGGTCGGAGCAGCTGTTATAGCATTCCTTCAGGGAATCAATGAAGCAATAAAATCAATCTAAAAAAATTCATACAAATGGTTACCAAAGGCGATAGAAGAAAAACTATCGTCTTTTTCTTTGCTAATTTTTTGGGGAGGAGGTGAAGCGATGGACTTTGACTATTTCTATAACAGAGAAGCAGAAAGATTTAACTTTCTAAAAGTACCGGAGATATTGGTAGACGGAGAAGAATTTAAGGGATTATCCGCTGAAGCGATTATCCTTTATTCAATGCTTCTTAAACGGACAGGAATGTCTTTTAAGAATAACTGGATAGACAAAGATGGCAGGGTATTTATCTATTTTACTGTTGAAGAAATTATGAGAAGAAGAAATATCTCAAAGCCGACAGCTATAAAAACATTAGATGAACTCGATATGAAAAAAGGAATCGGACTGATTGAAAGAGTAAGGCTTGGGCTTGGTAAGCCGAATGTCATATATGTTAAAGACTTTATGAGCATATTAGCGGTAAAAGAAAATGACTTTCAGAAGTCAAAAAACTTTACTTCAGAAGTAAAAGATGTTGACCTCAGAAGTAAAGAAAATGAACTTCAAGAGGTTAAGAATGTTGACCGTAACTATATAGAGAATAATAAGAGTAAGTATAGTAAGAGAGAATATAGTTTTGGTGAAAACGGACTTGGAACATTTCAAAATGTCTTTTTAAAGGATGAAGATATAGGCGAATTACAAATTAAAATGGCAGGAGAGCTTGATAACTACATTGAGAGATTATCAACCTATCTTCAAAGTACCGGAAAGACATATAAAGACCATAAAGCAACAATCCTTTCTTGGTTTTATAAAGATCAGGGAAGTAAGAAAAAATCCAATATCCCTACATGGGAGGAATATAACAAAGGAGTACATCTATGAATAAGGAATTAGAAAAAGTGATGATAGAAGATGTGGAATATAGCTTTGATCCTGAAAAAGAATATATCAAGGACGGACACGCCTATTGCAAAGTTTGCCACGAAAGAAAAGACGGAAAAGTGATGGAGTTCTTTGATAACAAGATGATATTTAAGATTTCTTGTAAATGCGATAGAAATAGAGAAGCAAAAGAAAAGGAAAGACAAAAGCAGATGGATATAGAGCGATTAAAGAGTAGCTGCTTTAACTCTGTTATTCAGTGGTCATATACCTTTGAAAATTATCAGGGAGAAGAAAATCAAAGCCTTATTATTGCCAAGAATTTTGTAAAAGATTATGAGGAAATGAAAAAGGAAAATATAGGACTTTTGTTTTATGGTTCGGTAGGTAGTGGAAAGACATACCTTGCTTGTTCTATCGCCAATGCTCTAATTGAACAATATCAGGTAGGGGTTAAGATAAGAAATTTTGCACAGATTATCAACGAACTACAAAAAGGCGGATTTGATTTTGACAAGAACGCATATATTGAATCCCTTGTAAATACTTCCGTTCTTATCTTGGATGACTTAGGAATAGAAAGAGATACAAGCTATGCCAAAGAGCAAGTATATAACATCGTGAATAACAGGTACTTAAAACAGAAACCGACTATCTTTACCACTAATCTTTCCTATGACACAATCCAAAATTGTAAGGATAGCGTAGAGTATCAAAGAATCTACTCAAGAATCATAGAGATGTGTATTCCTGTTATGGTTGTAGGAGAAGATTTTAGAAAGGCTATTCAAAAGGATAAGCTGGCTCGTAATAAAGAGAGGTTACTGAACGGAGGTGAGAGAACTTGATCAATGAAGAAATAGCAAGAAAAACGATGAATATGGAAGTAAGAGCTGCTAAAGTAACAGGAAAGCTAATTCTGAACTTATTAAAGAAATTGATGAAAGAAGCAGAAAAACTTGGAGGACTTGAAAAGCTGGTTAATGCTAACGGAAATGAAGTAAAGCTAAAAGATATGGTTAAAAAGGGACAGCTTGAAGAAATTCCGGTTGAAGAAGCGGAGCTTAAAGAACTCAAAAAGGAACTTAATCGGTATGGTGTTAAGTTTTCAGTGATGAAAGATAAGGAAACAGGTAAATACTCCGTATTCTTTCAAGCCAAAGATATGAAAGTGATGAATAGAGCCTTTAAATACGCTCTTGCAGAATCGGAAAAGAAAACGGAAAGGAAAGAATCTATCCATAAGAATATTGAGAAGTTCAAGGAGATGGCTAAAAACTCTGTTTCCAAAGATAAAATCAAGAATAAACAAAAGGAGCAGAGCCTATGATAGATAAAATATTAAAGGACATCAAAGGCTTATTTAAGGTGCAAGATAAGGCGAAGTTTGTTAAACAGAACATTCCCTATATTGCATTTTTCTATATAGGTAATATCTTTTCACATCATGTAAGAGCCTATGTAGGTGGCGATATTATTGACAAAATCTTTCAAGGGATATTAGAGATTAACACTATGAACTTTCTTCCAAGCATTCATCCTACGGATATTTTAATGGGAGTGTTAGTAGCTGTTTTAATCAAATTTATCGTATATACCAAAGGGAAAAATGCTAAAAAGTTTAGACAGGGGAAAGAGTATGGCTCAGCAAGATGGGTTGCATAATATTAACTGTAAAGGAGTGATATATAGACACAAAAAAGGAGGATAACGCCATGATGGAATACACAAATAAAATCACAGCACTATACTCCCGCCTTTCAGTTGGTGATGAGGACAGGGACGGTGGCGAAAGCAACAGTATCGTAAATCAAAAGGCATTTTTAGAGCGATACGCAAGACAGCATAAGCTGATGAATATTCGCCACTATATCGACGATGATGAAAGCGGTAGGTTCTTTGATAGAAGTGCCTATACACAGATGATAAAGGATGTAGAAAGCGATAAAATCGGCATTGTCATTATGAAAGATATGACAAGATGGGGACGAGATTATCTTCAAGTAGGAAACGCTATGGAGATATTCAGACGAAACAATGTACGCTTTATTGCTATCAATAACGGTATCGACAGCCAAGACCAAAACACATTGGAATTTGCCCCCTTTATCAATATTATGTCCGAGTGGTATGCAAGGGACATCAGCAAGAAAGTAACAACAGGCATTAAGACCAAAGGAGCAAACGGAAAGCCCGTTGCAACAGAAGCTCCATACGGCTATATAAAAGACCCAAACAACAAAGATTATTGGATTGTCGATAAAGAAGCTGCCGAAGTCGTAAAACTCATTTTTACGCTCTTTATGGAGGGGAAAAACCGCAATCAGATAGCCGTTTACTTGAAAGAAAAAGAAATACTAACCCCAACCTTTTATATGAAACAGCAAGACAGAGGAACAGCGAAAAACAAAAAGCTGAATGAAGAAAACCGCTATAACTGGAACAAAGCAACCCTAACACGCATACTGAAAAGGCAGGAGTATTGTGGCGATGTAGTCAACTTCAAAACTGAAAAGCATTATAAAGATAAGCGAAACCATTATGTAGATAAAGACAAGTGGCAAATAATCCCTGACGTACACGAACCAATCATAGATAGAAGTACCTATGAAAATGTACAACGGATATTAAAAAATGCACCGGTAAAAAGACCAAACGGAGATGGAGAAATCCACCCATTATCGGGACTGATGTACTGTAAAGATTGCGGTACAAAAATGCACATACGCACCATACACAAGAACAATAAGGTACAGCATGTAACCTATTGCAGTGAATATGCCAAAGGAAAAGCTAAGCACCCTAAATGCCATTCTCCACATCGCATTGATGTCGATGATGTGATGGAAAATCTAACAGAGGTTTTGCGAAAGATAGCAAAGTATTCATTAGCAAATAAAGGAGAATTTGAAACACTGGTAAAAAACAGTCTTGCAAAAGAACAGACCGAAGAAGTAGTGAAACAGAAAAAGCGTATCCCGCAAATTACAGACCGAATGGAACAGATAGAAAGAGTGATGAATAAGCTGTATGAGGACAATGCACTGGGCAATATCGAAAGGGAACGCTATGAATTACTATCAAGGAAGTATGCAGAAGAATATTATACTTTGAAAGCAGAACAAGAGAAAATAGAGGAACACTTATCTGAATTTGAAAATGCCAACCAAAGAGCAAAGAACTTTATAAGACTGGCAGAAAGCTATTCAGACTTTGAAGAACTTACCTCTACCGCCATCAATGAATTTATCAGTAAAATTGTAGTACATGAGCGAGATGTTAAAAGAGCAAAATATGCGGTTCAGCGAATAGAAGTGTATTTCAACTATATCGGAAAATTTGAAAATGAACTCACAAAAGATATAGAGCCGACAGAACAGGAAATGATACAGATGAGAGAAGAAATAGAAGAAGCCAAGAAAGAAAAATCAAGAGCATATCATAGGGCATATTCCAAAGAATATAGAGCCAAAAACATTGAAAAGTTTAGAGAGTATGAACGGATAAAAGCACGAGAATACCGAGCAAGAAAGAAGCTACAAGCCACAACCTAAAACCAAGACCTAAAACAAAATATCAACCAAGACGAAAAGAGGTTTCCTAAATCACAGGAAATCTTTTTTTGTGCAAGTAAAAGGAGGATTAAATGACAGAAAAACAAGAAGCACAGACCAAAGAAGAACGAGCCATACCCCGAAAACCTGACGGCATTTTAACAAAAAAGATTAGAGGAAAAACTTTTGTAACAGAGATATATTTTGATCCAAACAGTAAGGAAACATTTCAAGATAAACTGTTTAAGGTAATACATTCTAAGCAAGAAAAATAAAATCAAAAAATAAGTTATGGTTTGTGCGACGGGATAAACTCATTTAAGGTGATAGCAAAATACCTTATTTTTCTATGCTTAAAATAAAAAGTTAAAGTCTCATGATATACAGTAGTGTAGCGGTACAAGCTGAGTTTGATAAATTATAAGTTTTTAATCTTTCAATCCATGGTATAATGTCATATAAAAAGGGATTTGTAAGAGGAGTTGTTGGATAGTGAATAAAATATGTAAAAAAGTAAAATCTTTAATAGTTTGTATTTTAATAGTTGTAGCCAGTGTGTGCTCAATTACTTTATTGTTGCATCATAATGGCAATAAAACTTCTTATATTCAATCTGAGAATAAGGACATGATAGTTTCGTATGAGGCTAGTTACTTCCATTTAGATTTTTATAAGCAAAAAGATAAAATAATCATTAATGCTTATTCAGATGGTAAATTTGATGAACCTAACCAACTTGTAGTTCCATTTGAAGGAGAAATAACAAAAGAGGATATTTTAGTAAAATGGAAAACTCTAGGCGACAAAGTTGTCGAGCAAGACAGTGATGGCATTATTGTGGCAAATGTAATAATTGAAAAAAACGGGAAAACGATATGCAATGAAAACATAAGTCTTTTTGAAGAAGGTTGGAAGATATTAAACGATGTGGTAGGCAAGTAGAACATTTAAATGCAATTTATCGAAGTAAAACAATTAAATACAAGCTATAACATAGCAGTTCACGAAACAGTAAATCAAAAAGGTTTACTGTTTTTTATTTGCTCAAAATTAGAAAGAAAGGACAGGAAAAATGAAAAATATAGATGAAAAAATTTTAATGGCAGAAGAAGAAATCAAGCAGTTACAAAATAAAAGAAAGAAGCTCATCAGTCAGCAGAAACAGGAAGAACGAAAAAAGAGGGATAGACGGCTTTATGAAAAAGGAGGAGTCTTTGAAAGTATATTTATCGAAAGCAAGGATTTTACCAAAGATGAATTCTATCAGCTAATCACATTCCCAAACATCAAAGAAGCAGTCAATCAAAAAATCCTAAAAATTATTGAGAAGCGAGAACAAAGCGAAAATCAAAATACAGAAAACCAAGAGGAAGAAACAGACACAGAGGAATAGTCCCTTGTTTACAAGGGCGCACTTATACACCCTAAAGGGTGTGTGCGTTCTCCGAAGGCTCTTGCAGAGAGCATATCAGCTAAAACTGATACAGGGGAGCTACACTCCCCTACGGAAATAAATTTCCTACCCCTTGTAAACTTCCTAAAAGAAATCGGATAAAAAGCACTCCGATTTTTTTAGGAAGTCTTATCTATCGCCACCATACCCATATCAGAAAAACGAAAGGAGGTTTTTCCTTATGGCGATATATCATCTTAGTATAAAGATTATCTCAAGAGGCAAAGGCAAAAGTGCAGTTGCAGCAGCTTCTTATCGAAGTGGCGAAAAGATAAAAAACGAATATGACGGCATAGTCCATGACTTTACAAGAAAAGGCGGAATAGCTCATACAGAAATACTATTACCACAAAACGCACCACAAGAATTTTCAGACAGAGGAACGCTATGGAACAGTGTAGAGAAAATAGAAAAAAGTAAAAACTCACAGCTTGCAAGAGAAATAGAAATTGCATTGCCTAAAGAATTAGACAGGGAAAAACAGATAGAACTTGTAAGAGAATATGTAAAAGAAAATTTTGTAAAAGTCGGTATGTGTGCCGATATTGCTTTGCACGATAAAAATGACGGGAATCCACACGCTCATATCCTATTAACTATGAGACCGTTAAATGAAGATAAAACATGGGGAGCAAAATCAAAAAAGGAATATATCCTTGATGAAAACGGAGAAAAAGTAAAACTCAAAAATGGCAACTACAAAACAAGAAAAATCAATACAGTGGATTGGAACGAACAAGACAAAGCGGAAGAGTGGCGGAAAGCATGGGCAGATATTACAAACAAATATTTGGAAGAAAATAGCATACAGGAAAAAGTGGATCACCGCTCTTATCAAAGACAAGGTATAGAGCAAATACCGACCATTCATTTAGGCGTATCAGCCACCCAAATGGAAAAGAAAGGCATAGCCACCGACAGAGGAAATATCAATCGGGAAATCAGAAAACAGAATAGGCTATTACAAGAAATCAAGTTAAGAATAAAAGCCTTGTTAAATTGGATAAGAGGAATTGGAAAAGAAGAAAAAGCAGAAACTGATAAACTCAAATCCACCCTCCCACCCAAAAAAAATTTGCTACCCATTTTTGAAAATCTTATCCGTAAAAATGCAGATAACCATAATACAGATTTAGAAAAATACATCGAAAGCTATCAATTCTTAAAAGAGAAAAACATTATTTCCTTATCTGAACTGAAAGAAAGTATAGTTGCTTTAAGAGATAAGAACTACAAGACCACAAGAGCTATTAAAGATACCGAAAAGCGGATTGACGATAAAGTACAACTTATCGACCAAGCCGAGAAATATTTGAAACATAAAGATACCTATAAAGCCTATACCAAGCTAAAGGAAAACAAACAAGATACTTTCTACAATGAACATACCGCAGAGATTATTTTATTTGAGAGTGCAAAGAAATATCTGAAAGAACATTTAGGAGAAAGCAAAAACCTAAATATATCCAAATGGAAATCAGAAATAGGCACTTTGAGGAAAGAAAAAGATAGGCTATACAATCAAATATTAGAGATACGAGAAGAAGTTGAACAAGCTGAAAAAGTTAAGACCTGTATAGAGCAGTTACAGGTACAAGAAAAGCGACTTACAAAGAGCAAGAGCCAAGATTTAGGACTATGAAAAAGGGTAAAAAAGTTGTATAATATTTAATTAATATAGAGAAATAAATATGAATTTGTCGGCTACAGTAAAAGCTAGAAAAATTAATTAAGGAGGCAGATAATAATGAGAGTAAGAAAAAAAATATACATGTTATTGTTGCTTATTTTTGGGACCTTAAATCTTGTTATGTTTATAACGGAACGAGCAACTGAACAATATATTTTGACACACATCGGTAGGATTACTCTGTATGATTTTCTGTTTATATTTTTATGCCTTATTGTTATTGGGTTATCTTCTTTGCTAATTCATTCATGGCGTAAGGCTGTTCGCAAATTCACAAAAGTTATTATAGTTTTTGGTTGGATCGGAACTATAGGAATGTTAATGGTTGGAAGTCTTATATGGTTTGGAAATTATGCGGTCACAACTTGGCATGAGTTTAATTCGCCAGATAAGAAATACTCGCTTGTTGCAGAAGAGTCATCATTTTTAACATTAGGCAATATAAGGTTGTATGAAAGAACTTCATCTGTTCTTGTACGTAGATTAGATGTAGAACTATCCCCAGATAATGGGTTTGCTGCAATCTCACAAAGAGCCTATAAAATATCATGGAAAGAAGATGTAGTTACACTGTCTGTAGATATGAATGAGCACGGCTTGTGGAATACAGTGAAGATTAATATGGCAGATAACGGTAAAGTTCTTGCAGAATTCAGCAATTATCCGAATGGGAAACCTGCTTCTGCTCCGTTGGTTAGCCAGAGTGATGTAAATAAAAACTATGAACATGAAGAAGCACAGCAGAGGCTAGTGGAACAAAGGATTATTGATGGTCTTCGGGCTGTGGCTTTAACGACGGGTAATATAGAAGGTGAAAATTCAGAAATTTCATTTACTGCCAAAGGAACACCTAAACTTGTACTTTCATCAAAGTTGTACATTCTTTATGATCGTGAATCCTCCAATGGAAAATGTGCGTTATATGTACTTTATCAGTCGAAAAATGATGATGAATTAAATTCTGATTCACAAATTTTGGAAATGTATGCATACGAATACTCCACTGGTAAAGTTATAGTGGCAGATCGTCATTCATGGAATGATGTGGGTACAGATGAATACTACAAAGCAACAGGGGAATAAAGAATATATCGTTTCAGAGTAAAAATTTGATGGTTTCATTTCTTTTGTACACTCTTACGAAGCTTTGCTTGAATAACAAACAATTTAATAAAAACTAACATAGAAGCAGTAAATCAAAGAAGATTTACTGTTTTTATTTACCCACAAGTTAAAATGCCTTACAGAAAGAGCGTCCATAAACATAAAAAGGTGCTTGACAAAATGCTTCCTGGGGAACGAAGAAAGATATTGAGCCATATATGGATGAAAAGTTTCAAAACAACATCTTGCTTACACAAACAGAACGATTAACCATGAACGGTAGACCAGCTAATCCCAAGTATGCAAGAAACAAGAATGTACTTGTCATAGGAGGTTCAGGCTCCGGCAAGACGAGATTTTATGTAAAACCTAACCTAATGCAAATGCACTCATCATATTGCGTAACCGATCCTAAAGGAACGATAGTCCTTGAGTGCGGTAAGATGCTTGAAGATAACGGATATGAGATTAAAATCCTAAATACCATAAACTTCAAAAAATCCATGAAATACAATCCATTTGCCTATATCCGTTCTGAGAAAGATATTTTGAAATTGGTTCAGACAATCATTGCAAATACAAAAGGTGAAGGAGAAAAAGCAGGTGAGGATTTTTGGGTGAAAGCCGAAAAACTTTACTATACAGCTCTGATTGGATATATCTTCTATGAAGCTCCAAGGGAAGAAAAGAACTTTGCAACACTACTTGATATGATAGATGCTTCAGAAGTCAGAGAAGATGATGAAACATATATGAATCCTATTGATAGGCTTTTTGAAGCACTTGAAAAGAAAGAGCCTACACACTTTGCCGTGAAGCAATATAAAAAATATAAATTGGCTGCGGGAAAAACAGCAAAATCTATTCTTATATCTTGTGGGGCAAGGCTTGCTCCCTTTGATATTAGGGAACTTAGGGACTTGATGAGTGAAGATGAACTTGAGCTTGATACACTCGGAGATAGAAAAACTGCACTCTTTGTTATCATCTCTGATACAGATGATACCTTTAACTTTGTAGTATCCATTATGTACTCACAACTTTTTAATCTCTTATGTGATAAGGCAGATGATGTGTATGGCGGACGATTACCTGTCCATGTGAGATGCTTGCTTGATGAATTTGCAAACATTGGTTTAATACCTAAGTTTGAGAAGTTAATTGCAACAATCCGTTCCAGAGAAATATCAGCAAGTATCATACTTCAAGCACAATCTCAGCTAAAGGCAATCTATAAGGATAATGCCGATACAATCGTAGGTAACTGTGATAGTACCTTGTTTCTTGGTGGCAAGGAAAAGACCACATTAAAGGAACTTTCTGAAACACTGGGAAAAGAAACGATAGATTTATATAACACATCGGAAACAAGGTCAAATCAAAAATCTTTCGGGCTTAACTATCAAAAGACCGGCAAAGAACTGATGAGTCAAGATGAGATTACGGTCATGGATGGAAGCAAATGTATCTTTCAGCTTAGAGGTGTAAGACCTTTTCTATCAGATAAATTCGATATTACAAAGCATAAGAACTATAAGCTCCTTGAGGATTATGACAAGAAGAATTTGTTTGACATAGAAAGCTATATGAAGCGAAAAGGAAAAGCAAAGCTGAATAGGGAAACAGTTATTACCAGAATGCAGTAAGTCTTAAAAAGATTTGCTGTTTTTTTATTCAAAATCAGGAGGCAAGATGATAAGGATCAGAAGTCCCACTAAGAAAAAACTAAATAGTAAGAGTATCAGCGATTGGAAAAGAAATACTCCAGTCGCTTTTTTATTGAATTGAAAAGGAGAAATTTTTAATGAAACAGGAAATGATTAACATCAATGCTTGCTTAGTAGCAGAGCCAACTTTTTCAAGTTTTGAAAATGAAGGAGAGAAAGTGGAAGTTGCAAACTTCACACTTGTAAAAAAGTACGGAAAGGGAAAGGAGTACATCAACTGTGCAGCCTATGGAGAAAAAGCTGAGAAAGCAAAGGACTTTGAAAAAGGCGATTTAATTCATATCTTTGGTTACTTTAAGAAGCGTGAAAAAGAGGGAAAGACTTACAAAAACTTTGTAGTGAAGTCATATAACAAGATTGAAAAGAAAGAAGAAAACAAGGAGGAATAACTTATGGCATTTTTTACACAGGCAGTTAATGTATTAAAGATTTTGGTTATGGCAGTAGGTGCAGGACTTGGAGCATGGGGCGTCATCAATCTTATGGAAGGATATGGTAATGACAATCCCGGTGCTAAGAGCCAAGGTATTAAGCAGCTTATGGCTGGAGGAGGTATCGTTCTTATCGGACTTAAGCTCATTCCACTACTTGCCAATGTACTCAATTAAGAAGAAAAGGAGAGCTTAGATGTTTGGAATATTCGACAAGATAGAAGAATTCTTTAAGGAGCTTCTACTGGGCGGTATCCAAGCAAACTTAGAGTCCATGTTTCTTGACATCAACGACAAAGTTGGTGCGGTTGCAACAGATGTAGGTAAAACGCCTATGGGGTGGAACGGAGATGTATTTGCCTTTATCAAAAGCATTAACGATTCCGTTATCATTCCAATAGCAGGACTAATCATCACAGCAGTTCTTTGTATCGAGCTTATCAATATGGTAATGCAAAAGAACAATATGCACGATACAGATACCTTTGAATTTTTCAAGTACATCATCAAGATGTGGATTGCTGTATGGTTAGTATCCCATGCCTTTGAGTTTTCAATGGCAGTTTTTGATGTGGCACAGCACATGGTAAATAAGGCGGCAGGGGTGATAAATACCTCTGCTACCGTTTCCGGAGATCAGATAGTGGCAATGATGGATACCCTAAAAGAAAAGGGACTTGGAGAACTTGTCATGATTCTCTTTGAAACCTCACTCATCAAGGTTGCTATACAGGTAATATCCGTTGTGATTATGCTTGTAGTTTACGGAAGAATGTTTGAGATTTATGTTTACTCATCGGTTTCAGCCATTCCATTTGCCACAATGGGAAACAAGGAGTGGGGACAGATTGGAACAAACTACATCAAAGGACTATTTGCACTTGGACTACAGGGACTCTTTTTAATGGTTTGTCTTGGAATATACGCAGTATTAGTTAAGACGATTAAGATAACAGATATACACACAAGTACCATGACGATACTTGGCTATGCGGTTTTGCTGGGTTTAATGATGCTAAAGAGCGGAACACTGGCAAAAAGCATATTAAATGCACACTAAAAGAAAGGAAAGATAGTATGAACAAAAGAAAAACAACATTTACAGCAGTAATAATAGTCGCAGGTATTATGGCGGTAATTGATAGAATCAGGCTTCATAATAAGGTGGAAGAATTGGAAGAAAAAACAGAGGACATTGGTCGCTGTCATAACGATTTTTACCTAATGCAGCAAAGATATAACAAGAACACAGACGAACAGCTTGCGACTATTCAGGAAGAAATCGGCTCTGTATATGAACACTTTGAGGAGCTGTCAAAGGGTAAAGAAGATGGGAGGTAAGATATGGCATATGTACCAATCCCTAAAGACTTAAATAGGGTAAAGACAAAGGTTGCTTTTAACCTAACGAAAAGGCAGCTCATAGGCTTCACACTTGCAGGACTGGTTGGAATACCAGTCTATTTATTTATGAGGAAGTTTGTGCCAAATGACATAGCTGTCATATTCCTTATCGTGTCCACGCTTCCTATCTTTTTCATCACACTATTTGAAAAGGACGGACTGACCTTTGAGAAATATTTTAAGCACATCTACCTTCATAAGTTTTATCAACCGCAAAAGAGAGTGAGAAAGGAGGTTTACCTTGAACAAGAAAAGAAAAATTCAGCAAATAAAACTCATGCAAAACGAAAAGGCATTGAGAAGTCAAAAGCGGGACTTAAAGAAAAGTAATTGCAAGTCAAAAAAAGATAAGGGAGGAATCCTTGACCTTATCTTTAAGAAAGAAACGAAAAGATATACGGTAGAAGATACCATTCCCTATCTAAGGCTTTTAAAAAGCGGAATATGCCAGCTTGATGAAAAGCACTTCAGTAAAAGTATAGCCTTTCAGGACATTAACTATCAGCTTGCCTTAGATGAAGATAGGGACTTGATTTTTAATCAGTTTGCAAACTTCCTAAACTCTTTTGATCCAAGTATCAGCATTGAGTTTTCATATATCAATCAGCTCGGACGAAACGAAGAAATGAAGTCGGCAATTCAGATACCGGATAAAAAGGACGGTTTTGACGATATACGCTTTGAATTTAGAGAGATGCTTAAAAGCCAGATTGTAAAGGGAAATAACGGACTTAAAAAATCGAAGTATGTAACCTTTACAGTGGAAGCGGATAATTTAGAGCAGGCAACATCAAAACTTGAAAGACTGGAGATAGATATATTATCTAATCTAAAGAGCATGGGAGTGAGAGCAGAAAGCCTAAACGGAGAAGAAAGGCTAAAGATACTTCATGATGTTTTAAATCCAAATAAAACATTTGAATTTTCCTACAAAGACCTAAAGAAAAGAGAAAGCACAAAGACATATATTGTGCCTGATGAGTTTAACTTTACACCGAGTAGATACTTTAAGTTCGGCAAATTCATCGGAGCAACGAGTCATTTTCAAATCCTTGCCAGTGAGCTTTCAGATAGGATGTTATCCGAGTTTTTGGATATTGACGATAACATCAATATTTCCTTTCATATTAGGGCAATCGACCAATCGGAAGCCATTAAGATGGTAAAACGAAAAAACACTGATATTGATAAGATGAGGATTGAAGAAAACAAAAAGGCTGTAAGGTCAGGATATGACATGGACATTCTTCCAAGTGATTTAATTACTTACGGAGAAGATGTAAAGAGCCTATTAAAAGACTTACAGACAAGAGATGAGAGAATGTTTGTGGTAAGTATTGTCTTTATGAACTTTGCAAGGACAGTGCAAAAGCTCGATAATACCATTGCTCAGATAAGCTCTATTGCAAACAAGCATAACTGTAAGCTGAAAAGACTTGACCATTCTCAGGAACAAGGTTTAGTGAGCGTGCTGCCTCTTGGTGTAAATAAGATTGAGATAGATAGAGGATTGACAAGCTCATCAACGGCAGTATTTATGCCATTTACCACAGAGGAGCTTTTTATCAATTCAAGTAATAGTCTTTACTACGGACTAAATGCCCTAAGCCATAACCTGATTATGGCAGATAGAAAGAAATTAAAGAACCCAAACGGTCTAATCCTCGGAACTCCGGGCAGCGGTAAATCCTTTAGTGCCAAAAGAGAAATGGCAAATGCGATTTTAGTAACAGATGACGATGTGATTATCTGCGATCCGGAAGGAGAGTATGGAAACCTCGTAAGGCAGTTTAAGGGAGAAGTCATTAAGGTCAGCAGTAAGTCAAAGGATTACCTGAATCCCCTTGATATAAACATGAACTACGGTGATGGGGATGCACCGCTGAAAGACAAGGCAAACTTTATCATGAGTATGCTTGAGCTTGTAGTAGGTGGCAGTGGTCTTACGGCAGAAGAAAAGTCTGTTATTGATAGATGCCTGCCAAAGATTTATGAAAAGTATTTTGAAAATCCGACTCCTGATAATATGCCAATACTCCAAGATCTATACGATATGTTAAAAGGGCAGGAAGAAAAGGTCGGTAAGAAGCTGGCAACAGAGATGGAAATCTATGTATCGGGGTCTCTCAATGTCTTTAATCACAGGTCAAATGTGGATTTAAATAAGAAGCTGCTTTGTTTTGATATTAAAGAACTTGGAAGCCAGTTAAAGAAAATAGGAATGCTTGTCATTCAGGATCAGGTGTGGAATAAGGTGTCACAAAACAGAGGAAACAAGGCTACAAGGTACTATATCGACGAGTTCCATTTGCTTTTAAAAGATGAGCAGACAGCATCCTATTCCGTAGAGATTTGGAAAAGATTTCGTAAATGGGGAGGTATTCCAACAGGTATTACGCAGAATGTCAAAGACCTACTTATGAGTAAGGAGATAGAAAATATCTTTGACAATACAGACTTTGTCTTAATGCTTAATCAAGCATCAGGAGATAGAGAAATCTTAGCAAGGAAACTTAAAATCTCACTTCCACAGCTCAGATATGTTACTAATTCAAATGAAGGTGAGGGACTACTTTTCTTTGGAAATACCATTGTGCCTTTCCTTGATAAGTTTCCGAAAGATACAATTTTATATCAGAAGATGACTACCAAGCCGGAAGAAGTGAGGTAGCCTATGGGAAAGAAGCTGAAAAAGGATTTTAAGGAAAGGCATAAGGCAAGCCTTGAAAGAGAGATGTTTCATAGTAAAACAGATACGATACCTGAAGAAAGTAAGCTAAAACATAACGATGATTACAGAGGTAAAATCGTTCATGAGAAAGAACGGTTTCAGGATAAAGTGCATGAAAAAACAAGTAAGGTAAGTGCTGATAATGAAAAGTCTTATGGAACATCCAAGAGAAACGAAAAATATAGAACTCCAGATAAGGGAGACGTAAATTCCGCAATTGAAACGGGAAGATCAGATTATATTACGGAGGTTAAGGATGGAAAAATCTATGATCCTTTAGGAAAAGACCTTGATAATGATGGGATTATAGACAGATACGACAATGACTTTAGGGATAGAGATTATTTTGAGTCAACCTATGATGTCGAGGATAATCTTCATCATAAAGCAGAAAATACAAATAGCTTCTCAAAAAGCCAAAAAGCTCAAAAGAGAAATTATAAGAGAAAAAACTATACCGAAAGCCTTTATACAAGGGAAAAGGATGATGTGTTAAAGGAAAATAAGGCTGATGATAAAAAGGCGGGAAAAGATGCTGTCAGCGAAAAAGTTCATAGCAGTATTTATAAAGAGCAGAAGAAAAAGCTAAAGAAAGACATGGTAAAAGTATCTGCACTTTCTGGACTTGCTAAAGGAAGTGAAACCGTAAGAGATTACTTATCTCATGGAAGTGATGAAAATCAAGGAGTGGAAGCAGGAGAAAAGACAGCAGATACAAGCTCAAAACTCATTCATGGCATAAAGAAATATTCTGATAAGAAAGGAGCTAAAAGAGGCTATGACCTTACAAATAAGGACTATAAAATCAGAAAGCGTAAGTCAAAGTTGGAATTTCGTGATGCCAAAAAGGAACTGAAAAAGACGGATGAGTATAAAAGAGCAAGTGCATATAAAAGATTTCAAAAGAAAAATCAGGTAAAGGCAGCAATTTCTCGTGAGAATAAGTCAAGGCTTAGAGATCGAATTAAAGAGGGACTTATCGGAACACTGAAAAGCTCAAAGGATATGATTATCCGAAAAGCAAAAGGACTAATGCTTATTTTCATAGGGATCATTATCTTAGGGACTTTTGTGATTAACTTTGCAGGAACGGGAATGACAGGCTTTATGAACTCTACAAGCTCTGTGCTTACAACAAGCTATTTATCAAAGCCAAATGTCCTAAGTGAAATCAATCAGAACTTTTCTGCTATGGAAAAGGAACTTCAAAATGAGGTTGATAATGTCAAAAGTAACCATCCCGGCTATGATGAGTACATCTTAAATAACACAGAGTATATCGGTCATAATGTTCATGAGCTTTTATCCTACATTACATCAAGGTGCGGAGAGGTAAAGAGTGCATCGGAAGTAGAATCCATATTAAAAGAATTATTTGAGTCCATGTATGACTTTGAGTATAGGGAAGAAATTGAAATCAGATACAGGACAGTTACAGAAACCTATACCGATGAAGATGGCAATGAATATACCGAAAGCCACGAAGAACCTTATGAGTATAAAAAACTCATCGTAACGCTTCATAAAAAAGAGATGGACAGTATTATCCGAAAGGTCTTTGCAAACTATCCCGATAATCTAAAGCACTATGAGGCCTTGTTCCTTGCACAAGGCAATATGAGAGAAGCCTTTGGTAATTCTGACCTTATCAGTGTAAATGGAGGTATCGGCGGTGGAAAAGAGTATGAGGCATCTACGGAAGTACAAAAGAAGATTGTTAATGCTGCATACATTACGCCATCTCCGGGTGCAGGCTGGTGTGCCATGTGGGTATCACAGGTCTATCAAAATGCAGGACTTGGATATATAGGCGGGAATGCCTGTGATATGTACCGAAACTATACCTTTACATCAGACAGGTCAAAGCTAAAAGTGGGAATGCTTGTGGCAGTTGAAAGCAGCAGTAGCGGAAGCAGTGCAGGGCTTACCTATGGTCATGTAGGTATTTACATTGGAGATGGAAAAGTGATTGATAACATCGGTCGAATAAGAGTAACTACCTTAGATGATTGGATAGCAACATTTTGTAAGCACCATCCCGTAGGATTCGGTTTTCCGCCAAATGTAAAGAAATAGGAGGTAACAATTTGAAAAAGGAACTGATAGCAGTAAAAAACAGAATAAAGAAGTTAAATGATAAAAAGGCTCTGATTGATGAAGAATTGGAGCCTTTATTCATTCGTGAAGAAGAGCTTGAAAATGAAGAAATCATTGCCATTTGCAGAAAGAATAACATCACAATCAGCGATTTGATGGCAAAGGTAAACAGACAAAAAGCAGAAATAAAAAAGGAGAAAACAAATGAAAACCAGTTTGAAAAAGAATAATAAGTTTTGGACGGTAGCACTTGCGGTAATTGTAAGTATTAGTTGTATTTTAGGTCTTTGGACGGTTGTTTATGCACAGGAGCAAAAATCTGAAGCTCCAACAAAAAACGAAGCTGTTCAAACGGAAGTTGAAGTAAATGTAAGGTATATCTTTGAAGATGAAAAGGTCTTTAAGGAAGAAAAGATAAAGGCTGAGAAAGGACAACTTATTGATAGCGGAGATCTTCCAATGCTCCCTGATGATATGAAATTCATTGATGAGTTTCTGTTTTATGAGGTAAAGGGAGATGGAAAAGATGAGATTATCCGTAAGGTAGCAAAGATGGAGGTTAAGGATAAGGAAACGCAGACGGAAGAAGAAAAGCCAAAACAGGATGAATGCACTCAGACAGAAGATAAGGGAACGCAGACAGAGCTTTCTAAAGACGATATTTCAAAAATAGAAAAAGAGGCAAAAGAGCTTCAGGAAAAACTTGATAAGTTAAATGGTGAAATCAAGGATAAAGATAAATTAAGCGATAAGCAGAAAGAAAAAATCAAAGACCTTGAAGATGAAATTGATAGCCTGAAAGAAAAAATGAAGAAAGATAAGGGAAATAAGGACTTATCAGAAGATATGAAAAAGGAAATAGATAAGCTGACGGAAAAGGTGAAAGAGCTTGAGAAAAAGGCAACTGAAACAAATAAAGCTCCTGTAACATCACAATCAGTTACACCGATTAGTCCTATTTCCGGAATTAAGACAAGTTCAGGTATTTCTCCTCAAACACCACAGACTTCTGTAAGTAGTACCGGTAAAGGCAAAACGGAAGTAAAGGAGAAAGAAAAGGAAGTTCGCTATCCTAATAAGTTGACGGCAAAAGCTCCTGCGAATAACAGTCAGGATTCATCAATGGGGTCTGCAAGTAAGAGTGTAAACACCAACAAGGGAGTAGCTTCATCTCCGTCAAAGGCGAGAGCATCCGTTACGGAGAATAAAGATAATGCAAATAAGGAGTATCCGATTCATCATGGAGATAGCAGCGATAACAAAGAAACGGATCAGTATTCGGCAGATGCAAGGCAGTTTATTACCTTTCAAACGAAAAACGGTAAGACTTTTCATTTAATCATCAATCATGATGAAGATAGTGAGAATGTAATGCTTCTTACGGAAGTATCTGAAGATGATCTCTTAAACATGGTGGAGAAAAAAGAAGCACCAAAGCAGGAAGTAGTAAAAGAAGAACCTGTTAAGGAAGAAGTAAAGCCTGAGAAGAAGGACGAAAAGAGTAATTTAGGAACCTATATTATTTTGCTTCTTGTAGTAGGTGGTGCATTAGGAGCAGGCTACTATTTTAAGGTTGTGAAAAAGAAAGAAGATAAAGAACTTGAAGCCTTAGAGGAGGAAGATGATGATTTCTTTTCTGAATCTGAAAGCGAGGAAGAAATAAATGATGCAGATGAAGTAGAAGATGAAGAATAAACGCACCTAAAAACATATTATTTTGGGTGCAAAGTTAGGGCGGGAGAGTAACATCTTTCGCCCTATTTTGATTTATAACAGGAGGAAAACATAGATGAAGTTAGTTATTGCAGAAAAGCCGAGTGTTGCAATCTCCATTGCAAAGGTTATTGGAGCAAATAAAAAGAAAGACGGATATTATGAAGGAAACGGATATAGGGTGAGCTGGTGCGTTGGACACCTAATTCAAATGGCAAATCCGGATGCTTATGATGAAAAATACGCCAAGTGGAATATGGCTGATTTACCGATTATTCCGAGCGACTACAAGTATGAAGTAGCAAAGGCAACCAAGAAGCAGTTTGACATCCTTAAAAAGCTGATGAATGATAAGGAGGTTGATACGGTTATCAATGCGTGCGATGCAGGGCGTGAGGGAGAAAGTATTTTTAGACTTGTATATAATCAAGTGAATTGTAAAAAGAAGATGAAACGCCTTTGGATTTCTTCAATGGAAGATAATGCCATTAAAGAGGGTTTTGATAACCTAACAGACGGAAAAGACTATGATAATCTCTTTGAATCGTCACAGGCAAGAGCTATTGCGGATTGGTTAGTCGGAATGAATATTAGTAGGCTCTACTCTTGTCTGTATCAGCAAAATTACAGTGTAGGAAGAGTGCAGACACCGACTCTTGCCATGATTGTAAAAAGAGATGATGAGATAGCTAATTTCAAGAAAGAGAAATACTATACAGTGGAGCTATCTATGAATGGTTTTACACTATCAACGGATAGAATTGATGATGAGGTTGCTGCCGAACAGCTAATCAATTTAGTTGGCGATAAGATTGAAATAACCGATGTCATTCAGAAAGAAAAGATTACTAAACCTGATTTACCCTTTGACCTTACAACACTTCAAAGGGAATGCAATAAGTATTTCGGATACTCAGCCAAGCAGACACTTGATTATGCCCAAAGTTTGTATGAGAAAAAACTGATTACTTATCCAAGAACAGACAGCAGATGTCTTACCGAAGATATGATTACAAGTACCGTCAATAACATCTTAGGAAAGAATGACTTTGATACAGGGCGTATCAAGACGGTATTTAACTCTAAAAAGGTTACGGATCACCATGCGATTATTCCGACAATCAGTTCATTAAAGGAAGATGTTTCTAAGCTTCCTCTAAGCGAAGCTAAAGTTTACTTTCTCATATCTGATAAATTTCACGCAAGTGTAGGTTACCCATTAGTGGAAAGCACAACGAAGATTGTAGCGGAATTTGACGGCTTTGAATTTACAAGTTCAGGAAAGGTAATTAAGGATGAGGGGTTTAGCAAGTATTTGAAAGAATATATGACTAAAAAAAGTGGAGATATAGTTTTGCCGGATGTAGGTGTAGGGGATGTACTTGCTATTGAAAGTAAGGAAGTTAAAGAAAAATATACCCAACCTCCGAAACACTTTACTGAAGATACGCTCTTAAAGTCTATGGAGATTGCAGGAAATGATGCTTTAGAAAAAGGTGTAGAAGTGGAAAGGAAAGGACTTGGAACACCTGCAACAAGGGCAGGTATTATTGAAAACTTAATCTTTAAAGGCTTTGTCGAAAGAGATAAGAAGAATTTGATTGCCACTCATAAAGGAATTAGTCTTGTAACGATTGTATCCGATACCTTTAAGTCAGCAGAAACGACAGCAAAATGGGAAATGGAATTATCCGATATAGCTCAAGGTAAATCTTCTAAGAAAGAATTTTTAGATGCGATTGAAAATGAGATAAAAGAGGCTGTTTTGACATATAGCAAGTAAGTCTGGACTAATTTCAGAGTGGAAAAAATACTCTAAAAGTGTTATAATATATTGAAATATTTTTTTGAAAAGGAGGTATTATGCAGCTTTTAGACATAAAGAGAATGGCTCACAGCATTCTTGAAAATCAAAACATAGAAAGCAGTTTTATCGAATATAAAAAGTCGGCAAATTTTAAAGATAAAATTCTAAAAACTGCTTGTGCCTTTGCCAATAACTACATGAACAATGAGATAGGCTTATTATTTGTCGGGATTGAAGAAGTTGATAATAAAGAAACAGGAGAAAAGGCAATTCCGAAAAGACCGATAGAGGGGATAAAAGAGTCTAAAGTTGAAGGGATTGAAAATGAATTAAAATCTCTTCTTTCCAATATCCATCCTAAAATAAATTACCATATTATTACGGACAAAATTGATGATGAATATTATATTGTCGTTGCGGTAGAGCGTGGTAGTAACGGTCCGTTTCAAACAAGTGAAAGAGCAGAAAAAGATAAAGATATTAGGTTAAAGGCAGGAAGATACATTAGAGTCGGTAGAGATTCAAGACTACCAAATCCAACTGAAGAATTTGAGCTTTTGAAGAAATTTGCAAATTTTTCTTTTAGCTCAAACTTGAACGATACAGCTACCATAGATGATTTAAGCTATGAATACATGAAAGAATATCTGCTTCAGACAGGAGCAAAGAAAGATATTAGAGAAATGTCTAAGTTGGATATGGCAAAGAGTATGGGACTTGTCAGTGAAAGTGAGTATGGTGGTTATAGAGCTAAAAATTTTGCTGTGTTGATGTTTGCGGAAACACCGAATAAATTTATTCCAAACGCCCATGTTGAAATCATAAGAGAAATTGACGGAACGGATAAAATGGAATCAAAAAGATTTGATGGGCCGGTTTGGATACAGGCAAAACAAGTCAGCAAATATTTTGAAGATAATATTATGGCTTCGTATACCATAAGGGAAGCTGATAAAATTGAGCATAAGATTATCTATAACTATCCTCTTACGGCATTTGAGGAACTTGCTACTAATGCTATTTTGCATAAAGAATATGATACACCTGAATATGTAGGAATCTATATTTACAAGGATAGAATTTCTTTTGTGAATCATAATAGACCACTTCCTCCTGTAACTATCGAAGCTCTTAATAGGGATAGAAGTTTTGACAGAAGGCAGTATCTTAATAAAGAACTTAAAGATATGTTCTTTTCATTAAACTTGATAGAGTCTTACGGATCAGGAATAAGGCGTGCAAAAGATGCACTATTAGAAAATGGTTCTCCTGAGCTTAAGTTTTATCCGGATAATGAAGAAGATAACTATACTAACGCAGTTATGGGTATAAATGCAGAGTTTTTAAAGGAGTTTAATGGTAGTGCTACCCAAGAAACTACCCAAGAAACTACCCAAGAAATAAAAATTGAGAAATCCGTACCGAATAGAATTATTGAATTGATGATGATGGAGCCAAATATTACAGCAAAACAAATTGCGGAACATTTAAATGTTTCTTTTGACGGAGTTCGTTATCACATAAAAAAATTAAGAGCAGATGGTAAGATTAAAAGAGAAGGCTCTACCAAATCAGGTAAATGGATAGTGCTGAAATAGAATAAATAAGATCATAGAACCAAAAGGTGATTAGAGTAAAATCTAACCGCCTTTTTTGTTTGAAAAAAGAAGGAGGTAAAAATGCGAATAAATGATTTTCATAACATTTTGGAGCTTGTAAAACAGGATATTTTGCAAAGTGAAGCAGAATATCTGAAGCTCCTAAAAGTTGTCGGAAACAATCAAAGATACGACTTTAGAAGTCAATTAAGTATCTATGATAAAAATCCTGAAGCAATAGCTTGTGCCAAGTTTGACTACTGGAGGGAACGTTTTAATCGAACAGTAATGCGAGGACAGAAAGGTATCCCCATTTTAGAGGACTATGGCACATTCAAAAAAGTGGACTATATTTTTGATATAGGTCAGACAGTTTCAAGAAACAGAGATGTCAACGAAGTAAATCTTTGGAAGTTTGACAAAGAAAACCATCAAGATGTGTTAAAGGAAATGATTAAAAGCGAGGGCTATGATGAAAGTAAAAGCACACTTGAAAACATCTTTTCTTTAAGCAGACTCTACGGTGATGAAAAAATAGATACCTTAATGAATGAACTTAGAGTAGCGGATGAGGATAGAATATCCTTTACCAAGTTTGTAAGGGACTCGGTAAGCTATGCGGTAGCGTCAAGATTTAAGTTAGATTATTCGATAGATTATGAGCTTTTAAGAGAGAATTTTCAAAGACTTGACAGCATATCTCTAATGAGTCTTGGTGAAAGCGTATCGGATATTAGCGGAAAAATTATTGATGCGACCATTCAAAAAAGCAAAGAACTGGAGCTTCAAAAAGAAGTTTTAAGAGGAAAAGAAGCAGGATATAATAGGATTAAGGAAGAATTAGAGGAGGTAGAAGAAAATGTACTTCGACGAGATGATCAGGAAAGAAATGAAAGCGGGCGAGTTCTCCGAAATGGAGAGTACGGACGAGATAATAGAGAAAATCAAGGAGAATACGCTAAACAACTTGGAGGAACAGACGGACTTCATAAGGGAGTATCCGAATCCGACCTACGCAGTGATGAGGCTGGATTACATTTCAGAGAGCGAGGAGCAGAGCTACTTCGAGATGTTAGTAGATCTATACAAGGAGAAGAAACTGACAGGACACCTGATGGATATTCAGAAACAGGCGATAGAATTTATGAGGACAGAGAAACCGAAATTGATGGCAGCTTGGAAGATAGAGGACGAGAACGATCCACAGTATGGGGCGATGATTTCAGCTCTGAAGGAAATGACAATCAAGGAAGTAGTGGAAATTTAAAAGATAATACTAATGTAGAGTTAAAAGAAGCTGATAAGGCTTCTTTTTCTTTACCCGAAAATACTTACGGACAAATGAGGCTTACCATTCCATTAACTCAGAAGGATATAGATACCGTTCTTATTAACGGAGGAAATCACGATGGAAGTAGACTTCCTGTTATTGCAGAGTTTTCTAAAGGAAAAAGTAATGGAGAATTGGGAGAATACCTCAAAGATACCTTTAGGGGTGGAAATGGATTTTACATTGACGAAAGAGAAGTATCTTCCTGGTATTCGGATAAAGGTATTCATTTAGCTTACGGGACTTCTGCAAGAGAAGATGATACGCAAATTTTAAGTTGGAATGAAGCAGCAAGTAGAATAAATGAGCTTTTGGAAACTGGAGGATTTGCCACAAATATAGAGATTTCTGAAGCACTTGATTATGAAAGAGATCGGATTTCAGAATCTCTATGGTATTTATCTAATGATTTAAGTGAAGAAGGAAAAGAGCAAGGATATTTTGAACTTTTTGAAAGAGGTGGGGGCTTTCCGGAAGAAACGAAAAGACTATCTGAGGCATTAAAAAATCCTGAATATCTAAAGGAAACAATCAAAGAATATGGCAGGTTTTTAGAAGGATACAAAGAAAACAGAAATGTATTAAGGTTTCACTATCACAAGCTAGATAGCCTTTATCAGAAGTTGCAAGAACTTGAGCTGCCACGAAAGGAATATAGTACCAATCTGACAGAATTTCCTAAAGTAAAGCCCTTTATTACAGATGACGAAGTTCTTGCTACCCTGTCAAGAGGAAGCGGAATAGATAAGGGAAAAGAGCGGATTACAAAATTTTTCAAAGAAAACCATACACTTCAAGAAAAAGCTAACTTCTTAAAAAATGAGTATGGCATCGGAGGAAGCTCTCATGCTGTTTCAGGTGCAATGGGAAGTGATGAATGGCACGATGCTAAGGGAATTAAATTACAGAAGAAGAATTGCAGTGATGTATTTCTTACTTGGTCAAGTGTGGCAAAACATATGGATGAGCTGCTTTCTAAAAATCTGTATGAAGAAAAGAAAATAGAGAGCAGGACAGAGAGAGAAGAATCAAAAGCACCACAATATTATTCTAAAGATGATCCTGAAAACTTAATGACCGATGAAATGCTTAAAAGAGTGCCTGAACTTTATGCACAGGAAGATGTATCTTTAGCAGATAAGCAAGTTCATGCTGCATATATTATTCCCTTTAGAAGCAATTGGACTTGGTATATGACAGAATACGATAGAGAAAGTGGAGATGCCTTTGGACTTGTACTTGGGATTGAACCTGAATGGGGATATTTCAATCTTGAAGAATTGAAAGAATTAAATGCCCAAAGGCTTATTTTAGAGGATTTTCCAAAGACTTTTAGAGAGCTTAAAGATACAGAACTTGCAAAGCAGATGGATGAACAGGAGCTTCAATCAGTCTTTAACGGAGAACTTAGCTTTGAAGATAAAGAAGAACTTGAAATATCTGAAGAAGTAGAAGAAAGAGTAGCTGTAACACCTGTTCAGGAAACACTATTTGATTATCTGAAGGAAAGAGAAGAAGTAGAGCTTAATGAAAAAGAGGAAAGCCTTGCAGATGAATTTGCAGTTAAAGAGGGCGATACCGTCTATTTTAATCATGAAGAATATACTGTAAGGGAGATTGCTAAAAACCAAATCACAGAAAGAAATGATTTATGGCTTGATCCGGTAAGAAGTGGAAACCATCAAATCCCTATTGTAGCTTTTATAGATAATGAAGATTTATTAAGACAAGTAAGCCCTGAAAGACCTGCGTTTATCGTTGGAGATGAAATTAAATATAAGGACAAAAACTATACCATTACACGCTTTGATGATATGGGAAATAACCTAAAGACGGTAACTGTTAAGGACAATGCAGAGTATCTTGGCGGTATGATAACAGGCTCCGATGTCATTCCTTATCGTCTTGAAAGCAATCTTGAGAGAGTATTTGAAAATCGGACATATAAACAGCCAGAGCAGACTACTGAAGAAGTAGAAATAAAGAAAAATGAAGCTCACAATTTCAAGATTACAGAAGAAACGCTCCCTGAAAAGTTATCTCCAAGCGAGAGATTAAACAATAACCTTGAAGCACTCTCGATGCTTAACAGAGTGGAAAGCGGAGAACGAGAGCTTGATATTACAGCTCAGGAAGTGTTGGCAAAGTATGTAGGATGGGGCGGACTTGCTGATGTATTCGATGAAGAAAAAGGCGGACAGTGGAAAGAAGCGAGGGTATTCTTAAAAGAAAATCTA
Source organism: Streptococcus sp. NSJ-72 (assembly GCF_014334035.1). Classification (NCBI taxonomy): domain Bacteria; kingdom Bacillati; phylum Bacillota; class Bacilli; order Lactobacillales; family Streptococcaceae; genus Streptococcus; species Streptococcus sp. NSJ-72. The sequence goes on along the minus strand of NZ_CP060489.1, from coordinate 1,565,924 downwards.
TCGCAATCTGAATATGAAGCTGCTAGGGAATCAACCTTAACGGCTTTTTATACTCCTAAAACAGTGATTGACAGCGTATATAAGACACTTTCCGGTATGGGATTTAAGAACGGAAATATCCTTGAGCCATCAATGGGCATTGGAAACTTTATCGGAAATCTTCCTGATGAAATGAATAAGTCAAAGTTTTATGGTGTAGAGCTTGACTCTATAAGCGGTAGGATTGGAAAACTCTTATATCCTGAAAGTGATATACAGATTAAAGGACTTGAAGAAACTTCCTTTTCCAATAACTTCTTTGATGCGGTTATTGGTAATGTGCCATTTGGAGAATACAAGGTAAATGACAGGGAATATAACAAAAACAACTTCTTAATCCATGACTACTTCTTTGCCAAGTCCATTGATAAGGTTAGAAACGGCGGGGTTATCGCCTTTATTACATCTTCAGGAACAATGGATAAAAAGGACGAAAGTGTAAGACGCTATCTTGCAGCAAGAGCAGAGTTTTTAGGAGCTATCAGACTTCCTAATGACACCTTTAAGGGTACTGCCGGCACAGAAGTAACCTCAGATATTATCTTTTTAAAGAAAAGAGACAGTATCAGAGAAAGAGATGAGGACTGGATACATCTTGCTGAAGATGAAAATGGTCTTACCTATAACAAATATTTCGTAGATCATCCTGAAATGGTACTTGGCTTTATGAAAGAGGTATCGGGAAGATTTGGAAATACAATAGCTTGCCTACCGAAAGAAAATACGGACTTAAAGGAATTACTTACAAAAGCAAGCGAAGAAATCTATAAAGATGCAAAGTATGAAGAAATAGAGCTACTTGATGATGAAATCAGCACAATACCTGCCACAGATGATGTTAAGAATTTCTCCTATACCATTATTGATGATGAATTGTATTACAGGGAGAATTCCCTATTTGTAAAGAAAGAGGTAACGGACAAAAACAAGGAAAAGATTAAAGATTATCTTGAACTGAACGAAGCCTTAAAGGATGTCATATATAAACAAAAAGAGGATTTTTCAGATGATGAGGTAAAGAAAGCTCAGGAGAAGTTAAATGAAGTCTATGACAGTTTTTCTAAAAAACATGGGTATGTCAATAATCTTTCTAATACCAGAGCCTTAAAAGAAGATAGTAACTTCCCGCTTGTATCTTCCATAGAAATCCTTGATGAAGAAGAAAACTTTAAGGCTAAGGGAGATATTTTTTCAAAAAGAACAATCATAAAGGCAAAGACAATCGATCATGTTGATACTTCCCTTGAAGCTCTTGTTTTATCTATGTCTGAAAAAGGTTATGTGGATTTTGAATATATGGAAAGTCTGACAGATAAAGATAGACCTACTTTGATTGAGGAACTTAGAGGAGAAATCTATCTAAACATCAGAGAAGAACAAAACTTTTATAGACCATTATCTTTTAACCTTGAAGATGGAGATCTACCTTTTGCCTGTGCAAACGACAGTAATTCATACAAATACGGCTATGTAACAAAGGATGAGTACCTAAGCGGAAATATCAGAGATAAGATTGCTATTGTAGACAGCTACCTTGCAAAGTTAAGGCAAACGGAAAGAGAGTTGCCTCATCTTGGCTATGCCGAAGATGGGAAAGAAAAAGAGCTGATAAGCTATGAGATTAACCGTTTGGAATATCAAAAGGCAGAGCTTACAAAAGTTCTTCCAAAAGAGCTTGAAGCAAGTGAAATCAACGTAAGACTCGGAGCTACTTGGATACCGATTAAGGATATTGAAAAATTCATCTTTGAAACGCTGAAAACTCCGGGATATGCCAAATGGGATATTAAGGTTAAATTTTCAAATCTGACAAGTGAATGGAATGTAGAAGGAAAGAGCAGGGACAGAGGAAATGACCTTGCAGAGATGACCTACGGCACCTCAAGGGTAAATGCCTATAAGCTGATTGAAGATGCACTGAACTTAAAAGAAACAAAGGTGTTTGACCAGATTGTAAATCCGGACGGCTCGAAAACTTCTGTATTAAATAAAAAGGAAACGCTTCTTGCAGGGCAGAAACAAGAACTTTTAAAGGAAGAATTTAAGAACTGGATATTTAACGATCAGGAAAGAAGAAATAGACTTGTAAAGCTATATAATGAGCGTTTTAACTCTATCCGTAACAGAGAATATGACGGCAGCAACCTTTCTTTTGAGGGAATGACCACAGAAATTGATTTAAGACCTCATCAAAGAAATGCCATAGCAAGAAGCCTTTATGGAGGAAATACCTTGCTTGCCCATGTGGTAGGTAGTGGTAAGACCTTTGAAATGGTGGCGTCTGCGATGGAAAGTAAAAGGCTTGGAATGTGCAGTAAGTCCTTGTTTGTTGTCCCCAATCACTTAACAGGTCAAATCGGTCGTGAGTTTATGCAGCTATATCCGTCAGCTAACATTATGGTTGCAGATAAGAAAGACTTTGAGCCGAAAAACAGAAAAAGATTTATCGGAAGAATTGCCACAGGAGAGTATGATGCCGTTGTAATCGGGCATACACAGTTTGAAAAGATCCCGATGAGTAAGGAATATCAGGAGAAGCATATTCAAGATCAGATTGATGAAATTATAAACTATGTGGAGGAATATAAGCATGACAGAAATCAGAATTTTACCGTAAAGCAACTTGAAAAGACAAAGAAGAAACTTGAAACAAGGCTTGAAAAGTTAAACGATGATTTTAAGAAAGACGATGTCATTACCTTTGAAGAATTAGGTGTAGATAAGCTCTTTATTGACGAGGCACATAATTACAAAAATCTCTACCTTTATACCAAAATGAGAAATGTAGCAGGTATTGGACAGTCTGAAGCCTTTAAGTCCTCCGATATGTTTATGAAGTGTAGATATATGGATGAAATGACAGGTGGTAAAGGGATTGTCTTTGCAACAGGAACGCCAGTAAGTAATTCTATGACTGAGCTTTATACCATGCAGCGTTATCTTCAGTATGAAAGCCTTAAAAAGAATAATTTAGAGCATTTTGACTCTTGGGCTTCTACCTTTGGGGAAACGCAGTCTGCTTTTGAACTTTCTCCGGAGGGAACAGGGTACAGAGTAAAGACAAGATTTTCCAAGTTCTATAACTTGCCTGAACTGATGTCTATGTTTAAGGAAGTTGCGGACATTCAGACAGCGGATATGCTTAATCTTCCAACACCTGAAGCACACTATGAAGTCATTAAGACTTTGCCAAGTGAGGAACAAAAGGAAATTCTAAAGAGCTTATCTGAAAGAGCAGATGATGTGAGAAATAGGGTGGTAGAACCTGACGAAGATAATATGCTGAAAATCACCAATGACGGCAAGAAACTTGCCTTAGATCAGCGTTTAATCAATCCTTTGCTACCTGATAATCCTGACAGCAAGGTCAATGTGTGCGTGAAAAATGTCTTTTCCATTTGGGATAAGACAAGAGAAAATAAGTCCACACAGCTTCTGTTTTCCGATATGTCAACTCCAAAAGGAGATGGAGAGTTTAATATTTACGATGATATTAGAGAAAAACTTGTGGCAATGGGAATACCGAAAGAAGAAATAGCCTTTATCCATGAAGCAAATTCCGACAAGCAAAAAGATGAACTCTTTGCAAAGGTAAGAAAAGGAGATGTGAGGATACTACTCGGCTCAACACAGAAGATGGGAGCCGGAACGAATGTGCAAAACAAACTGATTGCCCTTCATGATTTGGATGTCCCATGGGTGTGACTTGAAAGTCGCATAGATAATTGTTTAACTAAATAAAGATTAAACCCTCTATTCCGTTAGAGGTAGCCTAATACCACCTGCTTTATCAGCAATGATAATGTTTGGAAGCTGGTATGACAATGTAGCCCTCCACGAAAGTGGTAAAGTCGAAGCCGTGAGGCTAAGGCGAATCTGCTAGCAACAATGCGGTTAGGGAGCTAGGCTTGAGTAGTATGGCTAACATAAGTGAACTGTCATTTAAACGTCGTAACATCCAATGAGCCAAAGTTGCTGACAGGCTCCAGCCCAAAACGGGAAGCGGTCGGATAATCCTCTCCATGGTAGGATTACACGGATATAAGTACCGCCGGCGAATGAGACAGAGCCTAACCTACTCTTGTTATCTATGTGGAACAAGGTAAGCCTGTATCTCTCCTAAGAATTTAGGAAAGTATTTTCGTAAGAAATACCGATAGAGGTGCAGGTATAGGATTGTAGAAAAAGCGAATGTCATTTTGTAATGTAATGAATAGGGGTTCAAAATTTGCCCTAACCCGAAAGGGTGCAGACTTCTACGCAAGGTAATTCTTTACAAGAAGCTTATAGAATTTTTGAAAGGAGTAAAGCAAATGAACGTTAATAAAAAGACGTGTGCAACTACCGACCGTGAATTTGCATGGAAATCCATTGACTGGAAAAAATGCGAAGCACAGGTTAAAAAACTACAAGAACGTATTGTAAAGGCTAGAAAAGAAGGTAGACACGGCAAGGTAAAATCCTTGCAATGGACACTGACGCACTCTTTTGCTGCAAAAGCAATCGCAGTAAAAAGAGTGACAACTAACGAAGGTAAGAAAACAGCAGGAGTAGACAAAGTATTATGGTCTACGGACAAAGCAAAGTATGAGGCTATTTTAAGCTTAAAAAGAAATGGATACAAGCCACAACCATTACGCAGAGTATATATTAAAAAAGCGAATGGGAAATTACGCCCGCTTGGGATACCTACAATGAAAGACAGAGCAATGCAAGCACTATATCTATTAGCACTTGAGCCAATTGCAGAAATGACGGCAGACCCTCACTCTTATGGATTTAGGAAAGAAAGATGCCCACAAGATGCAATACAACAATGTCATACAATCTTATGTCGCAAAAACTCTCCCAAATGGGTATTAGAGGGCGATATAAAAGGTTGTTTTGACCACATTAGTCATGAATGGCTACTCAATAATATTCCTATAGATACCAAAATATTAAAGAAATGGTTGAAATGTGGAGTTATCTTTAAAGGAGAATTGTTCACAACTGATGAGGGAACAATGCAAGGTGGAATTATTTCACCAACACTTGCTAACATGACATTGGATGGACTTGGTGAATTATTAGCTACTAAAAACAAGAGAGTAAATCGAAAATATGAGAAATACTCTCCAATGGTTAATATGGTGCGTTATGCTGATGACTTCATAATCACTGGTAGAACAAAAGAGACATTGGAAGACATCAAACCAATGTTAGTCGAGTTTTTAAGTGAGCGAGGATTAGAATTATCAGAAGAAAAGACTTTAATTACACATATTGATGATGGATTTGATTTTCTTGGATTTAATATTAGGAAATTTAAAGGTGTACTACTTACACAGCCGTCTAAAAAGAGTGTAAAGAAGTTCTTAGATAGCATTAGATATGTAATCGATAGCAATAAGTCTTGCAAACAAGAAACTCTAATAAGGCTGTTAAACCCTAAAATAATAGGTTGGGCAAACTACTATAGATGTGGAGCTTCATCAAGGACATTTCAAAAAGTGGACAACCAAATTTTCCAAAAGCTATGGCAATGGGCGAAAAGACGACATCCTAAAAAAGGGAAACGTTGGATTGCTAATAAGTATTTTCATTTCTATAAGACTAGACGTTGGACATTCTTAGTAAAGTCCATAAAGAAAGGGAAAGTAGATATATTTCCACTAAAATTTATGTTTGATACAAAAATCATCAGACACAAGAAAATAAAAAGTGAATCAAATCCATTTGATATAGAATGGAAATCATACTTTGAAGAAAGAATGACCTATAAAATGCTCTTGTCACTGAAAGGAAGAAAATCACTCTTGTATATGTGGAACAAGCAAGAACATAAATGTCCACTTTGCAATGAGAAGATAACTACTGACACTCAATGGAATGTACGAGAACAAAGAGAAAATGGGCAAATAGTCCGTTATCTTGTACACGATAAATGCTACAAACAAAATCGTTAGTTGACTAGCCGACATCTGTATTGGCAGATGTTTTGAATTGCTTGAGCCGTGTGAGGGGAAACTCTCATGCACGGTTCTTAGAGGGGAAAGGGATAGTAATATCCCTGACCTACTCGACCGTCCTGCCGACCTTGAGCAGAGAGCAGGTAGAATTGTGAGGCAGGGAAATGAGAATAAAGAAGTGAATATCTATCGTTATGTAACAGAGAACACCTTTGATGCGTATTTGTGGCAGACCATAGAAAACAAGCAGAAATTCATTTCACAGATTATGACAAGTAAAACACCTGTCAGAGTGGCAGAAGATGTAGATGAAAGCAGTTTAAACTATGCAGAGATTAAAGCCCTTGCCACAGGTGATCCTAAGATTAAAGAAAAGATGGATTTGGATAATGAGGTTACGAAACTTAAAATGCTTGAAGCAAACTATAAGTCCAATCGTTACAGATTAGAGGATAAGATCGCTAAAAACTACCCGGAAGAAATTGCAAGAACAGAAAAGCTAATAGAATCTGTAAAGAAAGATATATTGGAAGTTGAACCTAAAGCGGAAGGAGAAGAGAAGTTTACTTCCATTACTATCGGTGGTGTGAAGATATTAGATAAAAAGTTAGCCGGAGAAAGGCTGCTTGAAGCGATTTCCAAAGTAAAAATCAATGAAAGCAAGGTCATAGGAAAGTACAGAAACATGGATTTGGAGGTCAGCTATAACTTCTTTACCAATGAGCATAACTTTAGCTTAAATGGTGCTGCAAAGCATTCAGGAGAGCTTGGAACGAGTGCGGACGGTAATATTACAAGGCTTGATAATGCTCTTGAGAAAATGCCTGAGAAATTAAAGAGGCTTGAAGAAAAGCTCTTCAGCACAAAAGAACAGCTTGAAAATGCCAAAGAGGAATTACAAAAGCCTTTTGAAAAAGCTGATGAACTAAAGAATAAGGTGCTTCGCTTGGCAGAACTGAATAAGCTCCTTGATATGGGAGAAGTGGAAGAAAAGAGAAATGATAATCCCCTTGTAGAAGATGTAAAACGAGCCATCATTGACTTCTGCAACAGAGAGTATGAGGAAAACCATAGTTATGATGAGTTTGACGCTCTATATCCTGATTTAAAGCATATAGGAATTGCTTATACTGATACACCGGATGAAAGACATGGCATACAGTTTGAGTTAGACCTTGAGAATTATACAGCGACTCAATATGTAAATGATGTTGTAGTAAGTCATTATGATTATGTAAAGGAAAATGGAAGTGTTGAAAAGGCTCTTGATGTCATAAAATTTGAAATGGAAAATGGAGAGTTTAATACCTTTGTTTCGGTAGATGAAGAAGAATTAAAGCAAGCAATGGGACTTGAAATTGATAATGAAGGTAACTTCTATGATCCACTTTCTAAAGACCTTGATAATGATGGAATTGCTGACAGATATGACAATGACTTTAAGGACAGCGATTATTTTGAGTCAACCTATGATGTTGAAGATAATTTGCATACCAAAGAGGAAGCCACACAGAAAACGGGTGATAAACCATCTATCTTAGGACAGATAAGAGCCTATCAGGAAGAAAGTAAAACAGAAGAAAAACAAACTGCAAAAGAACAGGAATATGTACGATAAGGGAGGGAAACCTCCCTTTTACCATGAAAGGAGATAAAACATGGATTACAAAACAATGAGAAATCAGATAGAAGATATGGTAAGTGATAATCACAAGGACTTTGTTAAGGCGGTTATCAGCATGGAAAAAGGTATCAACGATGAAAGTGCTTTGGATAAGCTCTATGAGGCTTATATGGACAATGACACCGTTAATTTACTGCATGAGGAATTTGATTACATGATTGAAGATTTAAGAGAACAGGGGCAGATTAAAGATCTTCCTTATGTTCAAAAGGAGAAAGATAATCTTGTCAATATCGTTGGAAATATTGTAGGAAAGATCGATGTAGTTGAAAGAGAAAATAAGAACGGCGAAGCCTTTCAAGTAGTAAACTTCTCTGTGGCATCTAAAGATGATGAGGGCAATAAGGTATATCATAATTGCTCCGCATACGGAGAAAAGGGTGATATTCCAAAAGACTTTAAGCAGGGAGATTTTGTAAAACTCTTTGGACAGATCAGAACTTCCGTTGACGATAACGGCAAGGAACATACTAACATCAGGATACTTTCTTCAAAGCTCTTAAAGGCAAAAGAACAGATGAAAGGTCGAGATGAAAAGAAAGAGTCTGTGCTTGGAGCTATCAAAAAATATCAGGCTGAAGATAAGGAAAAGCCTAAAGAAAAGAAAGAAACATCAAAAGAAGCTGAGAGATAAACTTATGGTCGGTGTGGTCTTGGGACTGCACCGACTCTTTTTTTTATTTGCGAAAAAAGGAGATAAAGATTATCTCTCCATCTCCTTACCCATATAAATTCCGTAATTTTTTCGTATCTTATAAAGCTCGTCCATAGTGGATTTTGAGGAAGAATACTCTTGCATAAGGGTGTTCTTTTTTTCTTGTAATTTATCAAGCTCAGCTAAAATATCCTTTGAATTTGGGAGCTTGGAATAAGATTTTTTAAGCTCTGAGAGAGCATTTTCATATAGGGTAATCTGAGCTTTGTACTCTTCAAAAAATGCCTTGTCAGACGGATTAGCAGTATATTCCTTGTAGCACGCTCTGTATTTTTTAACGCTATGAACTTGCTCCATAGTGGTGGAAAGCTTCTGCATTTCCTTATCAATAGTCTTGATTTTCTCTTGTATGTTTTGCCTTTCATCGGCTGCTTTTTGAATATACTCGTCAAGCTGTTTAACGGATTTAATGCCATGTTCTCTGATATAAATAACAGACTCAGCCATTGTATGAAGGTTATGTTTGGTTGCCCAATATTCGTAGCCTTTGCTTTCCTTTACCCTTGCATTGGAGTTCATGTCAATAACATTGCCGATGCGTTTTTTGACGTCGGGAGTCTTGATAAACTCTCTTTCTGAAATTCGTTCTTTTAATCTTTCTTCGGTATAATCTTCTCCGATTGTTTTAGTCCTTGTAAATCTCGCCTTATCTTTTGGCTTAAAAGCAATGTGCTTACCGTATTTGATTTCATAGCCAAGATCAGCCATCTTCTTTAAAAATTCGTCCCAGTCCTTTGACTGTTTTATTATTCTATCAATGTCAAATTGAAGTTTACTTTTCCAAGAAGTGCCATGCTTTGCCTGTTCGTTTTCATACCAAGATTTACCGTTAATCTTATATTTTTTCTTATAGCTTTCGTAAAACTCGTCAATGACAGATAGGCTATTTTCTTTGCAGAGTTTATCACTCTGATAACGGATTTGGTGGTAGCTTTTCTTGTTAGACTGGTAGCACCTACCTGTTACCATATTTACATTATTGAAGATGATGTGATTGTGGATATGCCCCTTATCTACGTGAGTAGATAAAACAAATTCGTACTCATCTTTGAGTATCTTTTTACACAGCTCCATACCAATCTGGTGAGCCAATTCAGGGCTTGTTTCTCCCGGTAAAAATGATTGAATGAGATGTCTTGCAAGAACGGTTCCTTTTGTTCCTGCGTCATTTCGTGTCCTTAAAAACTGATTGTGAGCAGTTGATTCGTGGCATTTATGAGTGCTTACTAAAAGCTGCTCGTCTGTTTTATCTCCATTTACAATATAGTCAATGGCAAGATTAAGCGTTGATTTTATTGGGTGTATTTTTGTAATAGCCATTATTATTCACCTCCCGTTTCAGATGTTCTTTTCAGAAGTAGTGAATGAATTTGCCACAGCTCTTTTGAGAAATGTTCAATCTCTTTTTTTATATCACTGATGTCCTCTTTGTAGATTACGCCTGTCGAATTTACTCGCTTTGCAATCTGATTGATGTTGTTTGTTGCATTGGAAAGTAAGCCTTGTAAATCTCTGAAAGGCTCTAAATCCACTTGATAAATTTCCTTTTCTAAAACGCATTTGCGGATGAAATGGCTCATGTTTCTACACTTCGCAAGTCTTTTTTTCTCTTCAAAAAGAGCCTTTTCTTCTTCAGTTAGTTTAATTTCAAGTCTTTCGTTTCTTATTCTATTTGCCATAGTTAGTTCCTCCTTTGAATGTATTTCGGGGTCTTAGGGTTCTCCCTAACAAGCTAAAAATTGATAAAAAAAGAAGCAGATCCCAAGGGGCTGCTTCGTCAATTTTCCGTAAGTGTCCGTACACTTACTGTGCTTGCTACATAAGAGTGAATTAGATAGCAAGCGTTAAGCGAGCTTTTAATTTATGTTTATATTATACCACAAAAGAGTAATTAATTTAAATTTCGATATAAAAGTTGAGGTTTCATGATAGTTGATTTTCGGCTAAAAAATCAACTAATAGTTTCTTGAAAGTTAATAAAGTTAACTGCTATAATATAAATAACATAAAGATAACGTAAGGAGGATTTAAAATGGAATTTATTAGAGAATATTTACCAATCTTAATACCGATAGTTGTTCTGGAAATTGGGCTTATGATTTACGCATTGAGCCATGTATTAAAACACGACAAGTTTAAATTTGGGAATAAGGCAATGTGGATAGTTGTAGTTGTTTTAATACAAATTATTGGTCCTATTTTGTATCTAACGATAGGAAAGGATAATGAATAATGGATGCTCTTAAAATAGATAATCTATATAAGTCTTTTGGAACCCATAATATTTTAAATGGACTATCTTTAAATATTCCTGAAAAAACTATATTTGGATTTTTGGGGAAAAATGGTGCGGGTAAGACGACAACAATGAAAATGATTTTGGGATTTTTGAAAATTGATGGGGGTTCTATTGAAGTATTTGGAGAAAAAGTAAAATATGGTCAGACAAACACTAATAGGTTTATAGGTTATTTGCCAGATGTGCCTGAGTTTTATGGTTACATGACACCAAAAGAATATCTTAAATTATGTGGTTCTATAACTGGGCTTAATAATGATGAGATAGCAAAAAAAAGTGATGAATTATTAGAATTAGTTGGACTAGATGGAATTGACAAAAGAATACATGGTTTTTCTAGAGGTATGAAGCAACGTTTAGGAATTGCACAAGCTCTTTTAAATAGCCCTAAATTATTGATTTGTGACGAACCTACTTCGGCTCTTGATCCGGTGGGCAGAAAAGAAATATTAGAGATCATTAGAAAAATAAAATCAACAGCGACGGTTGTTTTTTCTACGCATATTTTATCTGATGTTGAAGCGATTTGTGATCATGTTGTTGTCTTAGATGGCGGTAAAAACGTATTAGAAGGCTCAATAGATGAGCTGAAGAATATGAAACGTACAAATGAAATTGAGATAAGGTTTAAATCTATTGATGAGTTGAATAAGTTTAAAAACAACAATGTTATTTCGAAAATGAATTTTAAGGAGGAAGAAAGTACGCTTAGATTTTTAGAAGTAGATTCTGAAAATAAAGCATTTGATATATTATCTGAACTTCATAATGAGAATATTCTCCCTATTGAGTTTAGTGTAAAAGAGCCAACACTAGAAAATATTTTTATGGAGGTAATTAAGTCATGAGAATATTTTTTTCACTGATAAAAAAAGAATCAATTGAAAATATTAGGACAAAAAAGATGTTGGGACTTTTATTGTTGTTTATATTTATTGGATTGATAAGTCCACTTACAGCAAAACTGACTCCTCAAATCCTTCAAGCTATTGCAACTGATGGCATTGATATCAAGGCTAATACTCCAACAGAAATTGATTCTTGGGTACAATTTTTTAAGAACGTTAACCAGATAGGAATGTTCGGTCTTGTGATTTTGTTCAGTACGCAAGTTACGAATGAGATTCAAAAAGGAACTTTAATAAATTTGCTATCAAAGGGGTTACCAAGATATCAAGTAATAATATCAAAATGTTTTTTTAATGCAATCATGTGGATTCTTTCATATTGTATTTGCTTTCTTATAGCATTTGGATATACAAAGTATTTTTTTAGCAATAAATTTCCCATTGAGAATATTCTCTTGGCAGTATTACTTCCGCTAATTTTTGGAATATTTTTGATTGCATTAGAGATACTAGGCAGTGTCATTACTGAAAATGTGATAGGGACATTATTATTCGTCGCAGGTGCTGTAGTGATACAATTTACTCTTTCTCTAAAAGAAGAAATTGTAAAATATATGCCGATTGCGTTACTTGTAAAGCCTATAAATATAATTAAGGGGATCGGGTTTAATGACTATTTTATCCCTATTTTTACAACATTTGGTTTAATAATTATTTGTATTATTAGTTCTATTATTGTATTAAATAAAAAGGAAATGTCATAAAAAGGAGTGAATCATATGTTGAAAATTGCGGAGAATATTTATCAAAGAAGAAAAGAAAAAAATATAACACAGGAAGAACTAGCTGATTTCATGATGGTTACAAAAGCTTCTGTTTCAAAATGGGAGACCGGTCAGAGTTATCCGGATATTTTATTGTTACCAAAACTTGCAACATTTTTTAACGTTACAGTAGATGAGTTGATTGGTTATGAGCCTCAATTATCACTAGAACAAATAAAAAAAATATATGAAGATTTTTCAAAAGACATTACAAAGGATGGAATTGATGACGTTATTAGGGATATTAAATTGACAATAAATCAATATTATTCATGCTTTGAATTGCTTTATTATATGGGGGCATTGATAGTTAATCACTGTGATTTGGTTGGTGAGGTAGAAAAAAAGCAGGAATACTTAAGATATGCAAATGAAATATTTAAAAGAGTAATTGACCACTCTAAGAATAATACATTAACTAAAAAAGCACTAAACATGAAAGGGGTATGCCTTCTTCAATTAGGACAGGCAAAAGAGACGATAGAAATATTACCTTCATCGGAGGAATTGTTCTTATCAACAGAATGCTTGCTTGCATCTGCTTATCTGCAAACTCAAGAGGATGAATTTGTGGATGCAAAATTACAGGTGTTCATTCTAAAAAATGTTGTTGAGCTAGTCACCTTATTGCTAATGAAAAGCAATCTTAAAAATGATAATTGGTGTGCAACTTGTGAAAAAATTGAAAATTTAATAGAAACATTTAACCTGGTAGAAATTAATGTAGCTATGGCTTTGAATTTTTATTTGACCTTAGCTATGCATTATAACAAGGATAAAAACTTTAATTTAGCTAATAAGTATATAGAAAAGTACTTACAAATTCTTTTGGAGAGAGAGAAACAATCTTTTGAAATCAAAGGGGATCAATATTTTAATAAAATTGATAACTGGATTGAAGATAACTTGCTTTTAGGAGGTAAGCCTAATAGAAATCATGAGATAGTTTATAGTTCATATTTAGATGCTGTAATTAAAAATACAGAATTGGAGAATTCAATTGATTTCGATAGTACAAAAAAACTAATAGAAAAAGCAAAAGATATAATTAGTTATTAAGTATTCAATTACATGAATTAGCTAAGATAGGAGATATGTTTATGAGGGGAAAATGGATTGAATAATGGGGGGTAATTGCTATGTGTTATTTATGGTCTGTTATTCATAAAGAAAAAAACAATAGACCTTTTTGATACTGGTAATTATCATAAAAAATCAAATTTAAAATATAGAGAAAAAGCAAGATTCTTTCATTTCAGAGGACTTCGTATGCCTATGTGCAGAAGTCCTCCTTTTTTGTCTTAAAACGCAGACAAAAAAGAAATGGAGGAAATAAAATGCCAAAAGAATATTATCTGTATGTCAATGGACAAAAGGTTAGAGTCAGCGAGCAGATATATAAAGTCTACTGGCGAGAAAAAGAACACGAGAAGTATTTAGAGCAGGTGGACAAGAAAAACCACTTGCTCTTTTTTTCATCATTGGATCATGACGGACACTTTGTAGATAATATTGTTGATGAAAGCATTGATGTAGAAAAGATTGTTGAAACACATATGATGATTGAAGCAGTCAGAAATGCTATATTAAGGCTCAATGCAGAAGAAAGAGATATTATTGAACGCTTATATTTCAATGATGAAACTTTATCAAGTGTTGCAAGAGATAAGGGAGTAACTTATCAGACTATACAATGGCGAAAGGATAGAATTTTAAGAAAGCTCAAAGAGATTTTAGAAAAATTATTGTAGAAAATACTCTGTATGTGAGGGCGGATTTTCCTTTATAAAGTGAAGAGAGATCTGTCCTCTTTAATTTTTTAGAAGATAGAAAATGAAATTCAAGATATTTAAAGGGAATTCTCTCTTATAGCCATTAGGCAGTTGTTCTTTGACAATTGAATAGACCAAGACGGGACTTTTAATTACTTAGTGAGCAAAAGATATTTACGCCATGACTTTCCTGCTGATTAAATTCGGTTTAAATGAATACTGCCATAAGCGAGGATATAAGGAAACGAGCGATAAATAAATATTCTAAAGCAAAGAACAAGGACAACTTTGTGAGCCATGATCTAAGTGATGATAATGATACTTCTTTAGTGAAAGCCGGCTCATCTTAACAGGGGCGGTGGTGAGATTCCAATGTTGCTGATCCAAAGCACCCGTCAATGTCATAAAACTTAAAAATGAATTTTAACGAGGAGGGTTTAGAATGAATAACGAATTACTAAAATATAGCCTCCAATTATCTATGCTATCTATCTTGCTCTCTAAACATTTACTAAACGATATTGAATACAGAAAGATAAAGTTAAAACTGATGAAAAAGTACAACATTTCAACAGAATTATATTTATAATGTTTTGCGAGTGTGGTATAATACAACTGCATAGAGAGATACAAAAAGGAGGCGGATGCAGTGAAGAAAGATGTAAAAGTTATTAAAGGTGATACCACACTGAAAAGAACTGCATCAGGCTGTGTTGAACGCTCAATAAAGAGAGTGGCAGCATATTGCAGAGTTAGTACGGATACTGAAGATCAGATTAACAGCTATAATTCTCAGGTAGAACATTACACAGAATTTATACAGAAAAATAAAGAGTGGACTCTTGCCGGAATATATGCTGACGAGGCGATAACAGGAACACAGGTTGATCGAAGAATTGACTTTCAAAGGTTAATAAATGACTGTATGAACGGCGATATAGATATGATAATTACAAAGTCTATATCAAGATTTGCAAGAAATACATTAGACACCTTAAAGTATGTAAGAAAGTTGAAAGAGTTTAATGTTGCGGTCTTTTTTGAAGAGGAAAACATAAACACCTTAACAATGGACGGAGAGTTGCTTTTAACAATTTTAAGTTCAGTTGCGCAACAGGAAGTAGAGAACATTTCAGCCAATGTCAAAAAAGGTTTGAGAATGAAGATGGAAAGAGGAGAAATGGTCGGCTTTCAAGGATGTTTAGGCTATGACTATGATCCGGAAACTAAAAGTATTTCTATCAATGAAAAAGAAGCTGAGATTGTAAGATATATTTTCAGAAGATATATTGAAGGTGTTGGCGGTATGGTAATCTCCAGAGAACTTGAAGAACAAGGATATTTATCGCCAAGAGGGAATAAAAGATGGACGGAAACAACAGTTTTAGGAATCATAAAAAATGAGAAATATAAAGGGGATCTTATGATGGGAAAGACCTATACGGTTGATCCTATTTCAAAGAGAAGATTGGATAATTTCGGAGAACAGGATAAGTTTTATATAGAGAACCATCACGAGCCAATCATTTCGGAAGAAGATTTTGAAAAAGCTCAAGGTATTAGATTAAGAAGGTCAAAAAACAGAAATACCGTTGCTAATAATGGTGGTAAGAGAGAAAAGTATTCAAGAAAATATGCTTTTAGCAGCATGCTTGAATGTGGATTTTGTGGTCATAATCTTTCAAGAAGAAATTGGCATTCGAGTTCAGAGTATACAAAAGTTATATGGCAGTGTGTCAATGCTACTAAAAACGGAAAGAAGTATTGTCCGCATAGTAAAGGGATTGAAGAAGAAGCCATAGAAAAAGCATTCATGGAAAGCTATCGTCAGGTATGCCACAATAATGTGGAAATTACTAATGAATTTCTTAAAACTGTGGAAGAAGAATTGAAAGACAACAGTTTAGCTAAAGACCTGAAGAAGATAACAAATCAACTTGATAAGATACTAAAGAAAGAAAAGGATCTTGTTGAGTTAAGGCTGAATGAGTCAATCAGCATGGATATATATCAGGATAAGTATAATGAAATAGCTATTAGTAAAGAGAAATTACTTGCAGAAAAAAGGACTTTAGAAGTAACACTCACTGATGAAAAAGCGTTGAAGAAAAGGCTCGAGGGGTTTAAAAAATTACTTGAGTCCAATAAATATCTTGAGGAATTTGATAGGGCAGTATTTGAAAGTATAGTAGATAAAATCATCATTGGGGGAACTAACGATGAAGGTGAAATTGATCCTGCAATGATTACTATCATATATAAGACTGGAAAAAAAGATTCTCAGGACGGAAGATTATTCAAGAGCAGAAGAAAAAATGCCAAGGAAGTTAATGAGGAAACTGACAACAAATTGTATCCTCATTCAAGCGACGAGGTCAATAATTTGTGTTCCTATCCTATTGACAACACATGTGGAGTGCGTAGCTTTGCTCGCGAAAGCCTAGAAACCTTTGAACTAAAGCCATTTTGAAAAGCCTTGATTCCAAGGCTTTTTGTCGTATAGGGGGAGTATCAGAGTAAGAAAAAATAAATATAAGAATATAGACCTGATAGATGGAAGCGGTTAAGATTTGTTTCCATAAACTCATGGTGGGTAATCCTATGATAGAGACACAGTCATCTGTTAATAGTATATCATATGGAAGAAAGTATTGAACTTTTATTTTAGATAAACAATAATGTAAATAATAATAATTTTGATTTTATAAAACAAATTTATGAATCTGTTGTTCCTAAAAGTTTTAGACATTCTTTAGGGGGAGTACTATACACCAGATTGGTTGGCTGAGAGAACTTTATTGAACTCAGTTAAAGAAATTGATACTAACATTCAAGATGTTTCAATAGTCGATCCAACTTGTGGGTTTCGTGTCATAATAATGACACAGGCAAATAGTCAAGTAAATACAAGGGTTTTAGAGCTTCTACCAAAGTTTAAAATCAAAAAAATGAATCGTTGGTGTGCTGTTTAGAGCAGTTATTATGAAAATAAATGTTGTAAACAGTACATCAGCATAAAGGAGGAACTCATATGTCTAAGGTGAAAAAAGAGACGATTGAAGCAAAAGGATTTGCTATTCAAATTTATACTGAAGACTTTCAAAACGACTATATAAGTCTAACGGATATTGCTAGATATAAAAGCGATGAACCAAGTGATGTAATTAAAAATTGGATGAGAAGAAAAGATACAATTGAATTTCTTGGTTTATGGGAAAGCTTAAACAACATGAATTTCAATTCGGTCGAATTCGACCGAATTAAATCGGAAGCTGGATATAATTCCTTTACACTGTCCCCTAAGAAATGGGTAGAAAAAACAGACGCAATCGGAATTATCTCAAAAGGAGGAAGATACGGTGGTGCATTTGCACATACAGATATTGCCTTTGAATTTGCTTCATGGATTTCTGCTGAATTTAAGATGTATGTAATTCAGGATTACAAAAGACTTAAGTCAGATGAAAACTCTAAGCTATCATTAGGTTGGAATTTGAATAGAGAAATTTCCAAGATTAACTACAAAATTCATACAGACGCAATCAAAGAATATCTCTTAAAAGATCTTACCAACGAACAGTTGTCTTACAAGTATGCAAGTGAAGCAGATATGCTCAATGTAGCCTTGTTTAACAAGAGAGCTAAACAGTGGCGTGAAGAAAATCCTGAGTTAAAGGGTAATATGAGAGACTATGCAAGTCTGAATGAATTACTTGTTCTTGCAAATATGGAAAGCTATAATGCAATTCTTATTGGTAAAGGTATGGATCAAAAAGAAAGAATGATAGAACTTAGAAAGCTTGCCAGAACTCAGCTGATGTCAATTGAAAAGTTGAACAATACAGGTATTAAGAGTTTAGAGGATAAATCAAAGAAATAGAGAGGTTGTTATGAGATGGGCATTGAAAATTATCTTATTTCCAATAATATTGATCTTGTTGATACTAATTGCTTTTCTAAAATTTATTATAAAAGTTAGTGGAATGATTTTAGGTATAATATCTTTCCTAGTATTTATTGGAGCAGTAGCTTGCTTTATACAAAAAGATATGGCAACAGGAATAGCAGCATTACTACTGGCATTCTTGATCAGTCCTTATGGGCTACCTAAAATTGCACTTTGGATCACAGCATATCTTGAAGTAGCGAAAGATACATTAAAGGAAATATAAGAGAGAGTTAAGACGATGGAATATAAATCTATCGTCTTTTTCTATGCCTAAATTTCAGAGAAAGGAGGCGATGATATGAGTATGTATTTATTTGATGAACAACCTATACTGGCTAATAAAGCATTAGCCAGAGAATTAGGCTTAAATGAAGCTCTTGTGCTTCAACAAATAAATTACTGGATTGAGATAAATAAGAAGTCTGGTAACAATTATCATGATGGCAAGTATTGGACATATAACTCCATACGAGCATGGCAAGAAAAAGATTTTGATTATTTAAGTGTTGATACAGTAAAGAGAACTTTTTCTAAGCTTGAAAAAGCGGGCTATCTTTTAGTTGGAAACTATAATAAAGATCCTAGAGATAAAACGAAGTGGTACACAATAAATGACAAGAAATTAGAAGAACTTTATCTTGAACTAAATCAAAGAAAACAAGAGAAAGAAAGAAAAATATTAGAACAAGTAAGTAAAAGTGCTATGCCTAATGCATTAGGGCAAAATGCACCAATGGAAGAGGGCAAAATCAACCAATGCAATGAGGCATTTAGCACCGATGCATTTGATGAAAATCTACCAGTGCATTATGGCAACTTGCATGAACCATTACCAGAGATTACTACAAATAATTCATCAAAGATTACTTCAGATATTTCTACAGAGAAGTCCTCCCACCTACCCATCTATGAAAGAGATCTGTTTTATTCAGGGGACGGAATGGAGGAAGGACGTAAACAAATAAAATCATATAAATCTTGTTTAGAAGAATTAAGAGAAAGCACAGGATACAACGAACATATGAAACTGGGCAATAAGATTATTGCTAAAACCTTTGATGAAATAATTAAAGTTTTAGCTGATGTTATGGTATTAAATGCGGAAGATACAGTCACAATAAATCAAACGAAATTACCAGCATATGTTGTTCAAGAGAGATTTAGAGAATTAGATTCTTCGCATATGGAGTATCTTGTAAATGCTTTATCAGAGAACGAATCAAAAATAAGAAATGTAAGAGCATTTATCTTAACGGCAGCATATAATGCACCAAGCAATATGGATGCCTATTATACAGCACTTGTTAGTTATGATATGAGGGAAGGAGGTTACTAATGATAAATGAAGAAATTTCTAATAGAGTAGTTAATATTGAAGTTAATGTCTTAAAGGCAACATATCAAGAAATCTTAAGCCAAGTAAAGAAGTTACAACAGAGATCAAAACAACATGGTGGCTTAGATAAACTTATCAAGGCTGAGGGAAATGAAGTCAAACTCAAAGATATGGTTAAGAAAGGTCAGCTTGAAGAAATCAATGTTAAAGATGGTGAATTAAAAGAACTAAAAAAAGAATTGAATAAACATGGTGTTAAATTCTCAGTGATGAAAGATAAGGAGACTGGGACACATTCAGTATTCTTCCAAGCAAAAGATACAAAAGTTATGAATAAAGCTTTTCAAAATGTGCTATCAAATATTGAGAAAAAAGAAAAAAATAAGGAGTCAATTCACAAGAACATAAAGAAATTTAAAGAACTAGCTAAAAATACTATTTCTAAGGATAAAGTCAAGAATAAACAAAAGGAGCAGAGCCTATGATAGATAAGATACTAAAAGACATCAAAGGCTTATTCAAAGTGCAAGATAAGGCAAAGTTTCTAAAACAGAACATTCCCTATCTTGCATTTTTCTATGTAGGCAATATCTTTTCTCATCATGTACGAGCCTATACTGGCGGCGATGTGATAGATAAAATCTTTCAAGGAATATTGGAACTTAACACCATGAGCTTACTGCCAAGTATTCATGTGGCTGATATTTTAATGGGCGTGGGAGTAGCAGCTTTAATTAAATTTATTGTCTATACCAAAGGTAAAAACGCAAAAAAGTTCAGACAGGGGAAAGAGTATGGCTCAGCAAGATGGGGAACGAGAAAAGATATAGAGCCGTATATGGATGAAAAGTTTCAAAATAATATCTTGCTTACTCAAACTGAGCGATTAACCATGAATGGCAGACCGGCAAATCCAAAGTATGCAAGAAATAAAAATGTTTTGGTTATAGGTGGTTCAGGCTCCGGAAAGACGAGATTTTATGTAAAACCGAACCTAATGCAAATGCACAGTAGCTATTGTGTTACAGATCCTAAGGGAACGATAGTCATTGAATGTGGTAAGATGCTTGAAGATAACGGTTATGAGATAAAAATCTTAAATACCATCAACTTCAAAAAGAGTATGAAGTATAATCCATTCGCCTACCTTAGAAGTGAAAAAGATATATTGAAACTGGTACAGACAATTATTGCAAATACCAAGGGAGAGGGTGAAAAAGCAGGCGAAGATTTTTGGGTGAAAGCCGAAAAACTCTACTATACTGCTCTTATTGGCTACATCTTCTATGAAGCTCCAAGAGAAGAAAAGAACTTTGCAACACTCCTTGATATGATAGATGCTTCAGAAGTCAGGGAAGATGATGAAACATATATGAATCCTATTGATAGGCTATTTGAAGCATTGGAAAAGAAAGAGCCTACGCACTTTGCAGTAAAGCAATATAAAAAGTACAAATTGGCTGCGGGAAAAACAGCAAAGTCTATTCTTATTTCATGTGGTGCAAGGCTTGCTCCATTTGATATTCAAGAACTACGGGACTTAATGAAAGAAGATGAACTTGAACTTGATACACTTGGAGATAGAAAGACAGCACTTTTTGTTATTATCTCTGATACAGATGATACCTTCAATTTTGTTGTATCTATTATGTACTCACAGCTATTTAACCTACTTTGTGATAAGGCAGATGACGAGTATGGAGGAAGATTACCCGTTCATGTAAGGTGCTTACTTGATGAGTTTGCAAACATCGGCTTAATTCCGAAGTTCGAGAAATTGATTGCAACAATCAGAAGTAGAGAGATTTCAGCAAGTATCATATTACAAGCACAATCTCAGCTAAAGGCAATTTACAAGGATAATGCAGATACGATTGTAGGCAACTGCGATAGCACTTTATTTCTTGGTGGAAAGGAAAAGACAACACTTAAAGAACTGTCTGAAACACTGGGTAAAGAAACCATAGATCTGTATAACACATCGGAAACAAGATCTAATGCTAATAGCTATGGACTGAATTACCAAAAGACAGGAAAAGAATTGATGAGCCAAGACGAGATAACAGTTATGGATGGTAGCAAGTGTATTTTTCAGCTTCGAGGTGTCAGACCATTTTTGTCAGATAAATTTGATATTACAAAGCACAAGAATTACAAGCTCCTTGAGGACTATGATAAAAAGAATGTGTTTGATATTGAAGACTATATCAAGAGAAAAGGAAAAGTTAAGTTTAATAGAAATACAGTAATTACAAGATTGTAATATTTTCTTTTATAGCTTTATGTGGCGTGGGTATATTTGGTATAATAAGATAAATTTGAATTTATGGGGGTGTGGCTATTTGAAGAACGGTAGACCTGATTTCAGAGATATAAAGTCATTTGAAGAATTTTCTAGATATTATTGGTACAGAGAGGAACTTTCAAAAATTTGCAAGTCACTTGGATTAGAATATAGAAGTACAAAGCAAGAACTGAATCATATCATAGAACAATATTTTATGGGAAATAGAATAGAGAAATCTCAGAGAAATGGAAACAAAAATCAAACAGAAGTTGTAACATTATGTACACCATTACTTGAATGTGCTTTTTCCTTTAATCAAAAATTTAGGGACTATTTTTCTGCAGTAACGGGTGTTAGTCCATTTAAGTTCAATGCCGATATGGCAACGGCATGGAGAAAAGTGAAAACAGAAAATAACTTAAACTTTACAATTCAAGATATGCTCAAAGTATATTATGGCGAGTCAGACTACGCTAAGTATGATAATTCAGCTTGTCAATGGAATCAATTCCTAAAGGACTTTTGCTCAGATGAATTTAGCAACTATTATTCTAACAAGTTAAAAGTTGCTGCTATTATATGGAAAGAAGTTAGAGACTCAAAAAATGAAAAAATTTATTCGAGACAACTCCTAAACGAATATGGAGATAAAATAGAGGAGTATCATAAATAAATCCTAGTTTGTCGAACTGAATATAAAGTATTAAAGACGATAGAAATAAAAAATCTATCGTTTTTTTTCATGCCTATTTTCAATTTATATTGCGATCAATAAATAGGGAAAACTCGCAAGAGTTGCTAACTAGTATTTCAAATGCCTCTCACTAATATATACACGACAAAATGCTAGTTCCCTTAAATATGTTACAGAAAGTAAAGGAGAAAAGATGATAAGGATAAGAAGCCCTACCTAATAGATAACTAAATATACAAATACTTGGTGATTGAAATTAACTTTTCAGTCGCTTTTTTAATTGGAGGAAAAAATGGATAAAGAAATGATTAATATCAATGCCAATCTGTTAAAAAAACCTACTTTTGGAACTTTTACAAGAGGTGATGAAGAGGTTCAAGTTGTAAATTTTGCTCTTTCGAAAGGATATGGAAAAGGTAGAGAGTATATCAACTGTGCAGCCTATGGCAATAAATCTGACGTGGCTAAGGAATTTTCAGAAGGTGATTTCATTCATGTGTATGGTTACTTCAACAAACGAACTAAAAATGGAAAGACATATAAGAATTTTGTAGTTATGTCTATGAACAAAATTGAAAAGAAAGAAGAAAACGAGGAGGAATAAATAATGGATTTTTTCGTACAAGCAGTTAATGTATTAAAGATTTTGGTAATGGCAGTAGGTGCTGGTCTTGGAGCATGGGGTGTTATTAACCTTATGGAGGGATATGGTAATGATAACCCTGGAGCAAAATCTCAGGGCATTAAGCAGCTAATGGCTGGTGGAGGCATCGTTCTAATCGGCTTAAAACTAATCCCATTACTTTCAAATGTATTGAAGTAAGGAGAGTAGCTTATGTTTGGTATTTTCGATAAGATAGAGGAATTTTTTAAAGAGCTTCTTCTCGGAGGTATCCAAGCAAATCTTGAGTCAATGTTTATCGACATTAATGATAAAGTCGGAGCAGTAGCAACCGATATAGGCAAGACACCAATGGGATGGAACTCAGAGGTATTTAACTTTATTAAGAGTATCAATGATAGTGTCATTATTCCAATTGCAGGTTTAATCATTACAGCAGTTTTATGTATTGAACTGATAAATATGGTTATGCAAAAGAATAATATGCACGATACAGATACCTTTGAGTTTTTTAAATACATGATAAAGATGTGGATAGCGGTATGGCTAGTATCTCATGCCTTTACATTCTCAATGGCAGTATTTGATGTTGCACAACACCTTGTAAATCAGGCGGCAGGAGTAATCAATACTTCTGCTGCCGTTTCAGGTGATCAAATTGTTCAGATGGTTGAGGGATTAAAAGACAAAGGACTTGGAGAACTGGTGATGATACTCTTTGAAACCTCGCTTGTTAAAGTTGCAATACAGGTTATGTCGGTAGTCATAATGCTAGTTGTCTATGGCAGAATGTTTGAGATATATGTTTACTGTTCAGTTTCAGCAATTCCATTTGCCACTATGGGAAATAAGGAGTGGGGACAAATTGGAACAAACTATATCAAAGGTCTATTTGCTATTGGGCTTCAAGGCTTATTCTTGATTATATGCTTGGGTATTTATGCAGTTTTAGTAAAGACGATAAAGATAACGGACATTCATGCAAGTACCTTTATGATATTAGGCTATGCATTACTTCTTGGTCTAATGATGCTAAAGAGTGGAACGCTTGCAAAGAGTGTATTAAACGCACATTAAGGAGGATTTTTAATGA
Organism: Streptococcus sp. NSJ-72; assembly: GCF_014334035.1. Classification (NCBI taxonomy): domain Bacteria; kingdom Bacillati; phylum Bacillota; class Bacilli; order Lactobacillales; family Streptococcaceae; genus Streptococcus; species Streptococcus sp. NSJ-72. The sequence continues at coordinate 1,541,811 of NZ_CP060489.1, read as the reverse complement.
TAGAAGTAAAGAAAAAGTTGTTTCCTGTTTCAATTATTGCAGTAGGAATTGGAGCATTTGCTATCTCGATTTTTAACAGGAACAAATTAAAGAATTTAGAAGATGAAGTAAAAAGTACAAGAGATGATGTGAAATCTATTCTTTGTTATCAAGAGCAGAAAAATGCATTCATTGAGTCAGAATTAGAAGAGATGAGAAATGAAGTTGCTTCATGCTATGAACATTTTGAAGCATTTTCAAAGGAAAAAGAAGATGGGAGGTAAGCTATGGGCTATGTACCAATTCCCAAAGATTTAAAAAAGGTAAAAACAAAGGTAGCCTTTAACCTTACAAGAAGACAATTAATTGGATTTACACTTGCTGGACTGGTTGGTATACCAGTCTATTTATTTATGAGAAAGTTTATGCCAAATGATATAGCGATACTGTTTTTAATTGTATCAACGCTTCCAATCTTCTTTGTAACACTATTTGAAAAAGATGGACTTACCTTTGAGAAATATTTTAAGCACATATATCTACACAAGTTTTATCAACCACAGAAGCGAGTGAGAAAGGAGGTTTACCTTGAACAAGAAAAGAAAATTACAGCAAATTCAATTAGAAAAAAATCAAAAGGTATTAAAGGAAAACAAAAGAAACCTGAAAAAAGAAAAGCTGACTAAGCAGAAGAAAAAAGCTTCTCTAATCGACTTAATATTTAAGAAAGAGCCTAAGAGATATACTGTTGAAGACACAATACCTTATCTGAGAATGCTAAAAAGTGGAATATGCCAGCTTGATGAAAAGCACTATAATAAGTGTATTGCATTTCAGGATATAAACTATCAGCTTGCCTTAGAAGAAGATAAGGATTTGATTTTCAATCAATTTGCGAATGTCTTAAACTCTTTTGATCCAAGTGTAGATATTGAGTTTTCATATATCAATCAGCTTGGAAGAAATAATGAATTAAAAGCAGCTATTCAGATACCGGATAAAAATGATGGTTATGATGATATTCGATTAGAGTTTCGTGAGATGTTAAAAAGTCAGCTTGCAAAGGGAAATAATGGTTTAAAGAAATCGAAGTATATCACCTTTGGAGTTGAAGCGGATAGTTTGGAGCAAGCGACTGCAAAACTTGAGCGACTTGAGATTGATATATTATCAAATCTAAAGAGTATGGGAGTTCGTGCTGAGGGCTTAACTGGAGAAGAAAGATTAAAGGTATTGCATGATATTTTAAATCCAGATAAGCTCTTTTCTTTTTCCTATAAAGACTTAAAACCAAGAGAAAGTACAAAGACTGTTATTGCACCAGATTCTTTTAATTTTGTACCAAGTAAGTATTTTAAGTTTGGAAAATATATTGGAGCTGTTAGTCATCTTCAAATACTTGCAAGCGAGCTGTCGGATAGAATGCTTGCAGAATTTTTAGATATAGATGATAACATCAATATTTCTTTTCATATCAAGGCAGTTGAACAGACAGAAGCGATTAAGATGGTGAAAAGAAAAAATACAGATATTGATAAGATGAAGATTGAGGAAAATAAAAAGGCAGTTAGAAGTGGCTATGACATGGACATATTGCCAAGTGATTTAATTACCTATGGTGATAATATCAAGATGCTTTTAAAAGACCTTCAGACAAGAGATGAGCGTATGTTTATCGTAACGATTGTCTTTATGAATTTTGCAAAGACAGTACAAAAGCTAGATACGACTATTTCTCAGATTTCATCTATTGCAAGTAAGCATAATTGTAAGATTAAACGCTTAGATCATAGTCAAGAACAAGGTTTTATCAGTGTATTACCTCTTGGCGTAAATAAGATTGAAATAGATAGAGGGTTAACCTCATCATCTACAGCAGTCTTTTTACCATTTACAACAGAGGAGCTTTTCATAAACTCATCAAATAGCTTGTACTATGGATTAAATGCCTTAAGCCATAATCTTATTATGGCTGATAGAAAAATGCTTAAAAATCCAAATGGCTTAATTTTAGGTACGCCTGGTTCTGGTAAGTCATTTTCTGCAAAGCGTGAAATGGCAAATGCTATTCTTACAACCGATGATGATGTCATTATCTGTGATCCAGAGGGTGAATATGGCAATCTTGTTAAACAGTTTAAGGGAGAAGTCATAAAGGTTAGTGCAAAGAGTAAAGACTATCTTAATCCCCTAGATATAAATATGAATTATGGAGATGGAGATGCACCACTTAAGGATAAGGCAAATTTTATTATGTCTATGCTTGAACTTGTGGTTGGTGGTAGTGGACTTACAGCAGAAGAAAAGTCTGTTATAGATAGGTGCTTACCTAAGATTTACGAGAAATATTTTGAAAATCCAGTTCCAGAGAATATGCCTATACTTCAAGACCTTTACAATATGTTAAGAGGGCAAGAAGAAAAGGTGGGAAAGAAACTTGCAACAGAAATGGAAATCTATGTTTCAGGAAGTCTTAATGTCTTTAATCACAGGTCAAATGTTGACTTAAACAAGCAGCTCATTTGCTTTGATATTAAAGAACTTGGAACACAGCTTAAAAAGATAGGAATGCTTGTTATTCAAGATCAGGTGTGGAATAAGGTGTCGCAAAATAGAAACACAGGAAAAAGCACAAGATACTACATTGACGAGTTTCACTTGCTTTTAAAAGACGAGCAAACTTCTCAGTATTCTGTTGAAATTTGGAAGAGATTTAGAAAATGGGGCGGCATTCCAACAGGAATTACACAAAATGTCAAAGATCTACTTGCAAGTAAAGAAATTGAAAATATTTTTGACAATACGGATTTTATTCTAATGCTTAATCAAGCAACAGGTGATAGAGATTGGCTTGTTGTAAAGCTTAAAATCTCAAAGGATCAGGAAAAATTCGTTACCAATTCAAGAGCAGGTGAAGGTTTGATTTTCTTTGGAAACACCATTGTTCCATTTGTAGATAACTTCCCTAAAGACACAATCCTATATCAAAAGATGACTACAAAACCTGAAGAAGTGAGGTAGCGTCTTATGAGTAAAAAAAGAAAGCGAGATTTGAATGAAAAGTTAAGGGCAAGAGAGGAGAAAATCATCACAAAATCTGAAACAGATGATGTCCTAGATTATAAAAGAAAAACTGGAGATGATTACAGGGATAAGGTAGTTAAAGAAGAAAACAGGTTTCAAGATAAAATTCATGAGAAGATAAGTAAAAGAACGGATATTACTAGTGAAATAGAAACAAGTAACAAGAGCAAAAATGCTATAAAAAGAAATATTCGAAGTAACAGTTTTCAAGCCGAAGTAGCCAAGTCAGATTATCAAACAGAGGTTAAAGAAAATCGTATCTATGATCCTTTAGCAAAAGACCAAGATGGTGATGGTGTTATTGATAGATATGATAATGATTTTAGAGATAGCGATGTATCATATGAGCCTTTAGGTAATAAAAAATCCAAACTTCATGAAAAGCAGAAAAGGTCACTTAAAAGAAAGAACTATTCTGATAAGCTCTTTACAAGAAAAGAGATGGATAAGAAAAAGGAAGATAACACTAAAGCTTCTAAAACTGGTAAAGAAGTCATCAGAGATAGGGAAAAGAAAAATCAGCTTTATAAAAGGTATAACAAAGAAACCTTAGTCGGTGGAAGTGTGATTGGAGCCGCAAAACTTGGTGAGGTTACAAGTGCTTATCTATCATCTGGTAGTGATGAAAATGCATCTGTTGAAGCTGCTGAAAAAGGCTTAGGAAGTTCCTCTAAACTTATTCATGGCGTAAAAAATTATTCGGATAAGAGAAAAAGTAAGAAGATATATGATTTAGAAAAGAGCAATAGGAAAATCAAAAGTAGAAAGTCCAAGCTTGAGTTTAGAAAGAGCATGGACGAGGTTGAGAAGACCGACCAATATAAAAAAGCAAATGCTTATAAGAAGTTTCAAAAGAAGAAACAGATGAAGTCAGCTATCTATAAACAAAAGAAGACAAGAATTAGAGATAGAGTTAAAAAGACACTGATGGATACATTCAAGGTATCTAAAGACTTCATCATAAGAAAAGCAAAAGTGGCAGCAATAGTAGTAGCTGCCATAATTATTTTTGGAACTTTTGTATTTAACTTTGCAAGCATGACAATGGGTGGATTTGCTAATTCTACGAGCAGTGTTTTAACAACATCATATTTATCAAGACCAAATGTTTTAACTGAGATTAACCAAAGTTTTTCAAACAAGGAGAATGACTTATATAGCGAGCTTGAAAATGTAGAAAAGAATAATCCCAGATACGATGAATATATCGTAAGAAAAAATGGAGATATTGGTCATAATGTTCATGAACTTTTATCCTATATCACTTCAAGATATGGTGAAGTAAAGAGTTTATCTGAAGTTAGTAATATTTTAGATGACTTATTTAAGACTATGTACCATGTCGATTATAAAGAGGAAATAGAGATAAGGTATAAGACTGTAACTGGAACTTACACTGATGAAGAGGGGAACGAATATACCGAGAGCCATGAAGAACCTTATGAGTATAGAAAGCTCATTGTTACTTTAAGTAAAAGAGAAATGGATAGCGTGGTTCGAGAAGTCTTCGTTAAGTATCCAGACAATTTAAAGCATTATGAAGCACTATTCCTTGCACAGGGGAATATGGGCGAAATGTTTGGCAACACGAATCTCATTACTGCAAATGGTGGCATAGGTGGAGGAAAAGAATACGAAGCATCGTCTGATGTTCAAAAGAAAATTGTAAATGCAGCATATATTACTCCATCACCTGGAGCAGGTTGGTGTGCAATGTGGGTTTCTCAGGTTTATCAAAATGCAGGTCTTGGATATATCGGAGGTAATGCTAATGATATGTACCGAAACCATACATTTACTTCTGATAGATCAAAGTTAAAAGTAGGAATGCTTGTAGCAGTTGAAAGTAGCAGTAGTGGTGGACAAGCCGGACTTACTTATGGTCATGTCGGAATTTATATTGGTGATGGTAAGGTAATGGATAATATCGGAGTAGTTAGGGTAACAACCTTAGATGATTGGATTGCAACATTCTGTAAACACCATCCAGTAGGATTTGGATTTCCACCAAACGTACAAAGATAGAAGGGAGTGGAAAATGTGAATAGGGAACTGAATACTGTTAATAAAAAAATTCAAAAGTTATTAGATAAGAAGGTTCAGATCGATAAAGATTTAGAGCCTTTATTTATTCGTAAAGATGAACTATTAGACCAGGAGTATGTAGTGATTTGTAGAGAGAACAATATCACTCTTGAAGAATTAGTGAAGATGTTCAAAGAGAAAAAAGAAAAGGAGAAATATAGTAATGAAAAGCAAATTGAAGAATAAGAAAGTATTGGCCGCACTTATTGGAGCAGCGTTACTTTTGGTTTCAATTATAGGTGTGATGACTGTAAATAAGCAGATTGTATTTGCAAAAGATGGAACTGTACTTTCAATGCTTAATCCGATTGAAGCTCTTGCAGAAACGGAAGAGAAATTTGAAGTAAAGATTAAGTATGTATTTTCAGACGAGAAAGTATTTAAGGAAGAAGTTGTAAAGGCAGATAAAGGACAAATCCTTGATAGTGGTGATTTGCCAATGTTACCTGACGATATGAAATTCATTGATGATTTTCTTTATTATGGAGTAAAAGGCGATGGGAAAGATGAGATTATCCGTAAGGTAGAAAAGATTGTAAAAGATGAAGCAACTCAGACTGAAAATGATAAAGATAAAGAAAAGAAGTCTGATGAAGCAAAACAGGATAAAGCCACTCAAACAGAAGAGCCTAAGAAAGATTCATCAACTCAAACTGATATTACTAAAAATGATTTAGATAAGATGGATAAGGAGTCTAAGGACTTAAAAGAAAAGGTAGATAATCTTAGCAAGGAACTTAAGGATAAAGATAAGTTAAGTGATAAGCAAAAAGATAAAATCAAAAATCTTGAAGATGAAATTGAAGCTTTGGAAAAGAAAATCAAAAAGGACAAGGACTCTGTTGATTCATCGAAAGAAAATATTGAGCTTAAAAAATCTATTGAAGAGTTAGAAAAGAAGACTAAGGAACTACAGGAAAAGCTCAATTCTATGAATAAGATAGGGACTAATTCTAATTCAACTATCTCAAATCCAGTACCGAAAAATAACGAATCTTTTAGCAAATTTATTCCAAGCACACCTATAAATACAGGAAAAGGTAGCGATGCTTCTGGTAATGCTTCAACGCCAACATCTAAAATAGAAAATAAGGTAGAAACTAAGTCGGATAAAAAAGAGGAGAGACAGGAAATACGTTATCCGAATAAGCTAACACCTAAACAAACTTCAAGTAATGGAGATACGTCTTCTATGGATGGAACAAGCAAGTCAGCAAATACCAATAAAGGAGTAGCGTCAGCACCGTCAAAAGCAAGAGGAACCGTTACAGAGAATAAGGATAATGCAAACAAAGATTATCCAATTCACCACAACGATGGTAAAGATAATAAGTCTACGGATATGTATTCAGCAGACGCAAGACAGTTTGTAACTTTTACAACTAAAAATGGAAAGACTTTTCATCTAATCATTAATCATGATGAAGATAGCGAGAATGTAATGCTTTTAACAGAAGTTTCAGAAGATGATTTGTTAAATATGGTTGAAAAGAAAGAAACACAAAAGGAGATTGTAAAGGAAGATCAAATAAAAGAAGAGCCTAAACCAGTGAAAAAAGATGAAAGTAGTAATATGGGAACATACTTAATTCTGATTCTTGTAGTAGCTGGAGCATTAGGTGCAGGTTATTACTTTAAGGTTGTTAAAAAGAAAGAGAATGAAGAACTTGAAGCATTAGAAGATGATGACGATGATTTTTTCTCAGAAGCTGATGAAAGTGAAGAAACATCAGAAATAGAGGTTGAAGAAATCGAAGAAGATGAAGAATAAAATGCATCATAAATTATATGATTTTGGGTGCAAGTTAAAGGCGAGGGAGTATTATCTTTCGCCTTATTTTATTTGAAAGATTGGAGATAATATGGATTTAGTTATTGCAGAAAAACCAAGTGTAGCTATATCAATTGCAAAGGTGATAGGAGCTACAAAAAAGAAAGATGGATACTATGAGGGAAGTGGATATAGGGTATCATGGTGCGTAGGTCATCTGATTCAGATGGCAAATCCCGATAGCTATGATGAAAAGTATGCTAAGTGGAATATGGAAGATTTACCGATTGTTCCAAGTGAGTATAAGTATGAGGTTTCAAAATCTACTAAGAAACAATTTAGTGTCTTGAAGAAACTATTGAATGATAAAGAAATAGAGAATGTAATAAATGCTTGTGATGCTGGTCGTGAAGGAGAAAGCATTTTTAGACTTGTCTATAATCAAGCAAATTGTAAAAAGAAGATGAAACGACTTTGGATTTCATCAATGGAAGATAGTGCAATTAAAGATGGTTTCAATAACTTAAAAGATGGAAGTTACTACGATGATTTATTTGAATCCGCCAAGGCAAGAGCGATTGCAGATTGGCTAGTCGGGATGAATATTAGTAGGCTTTATTCTTGCCTGTATAAGCAAAATTATAGTGTGGGAAGAGTACAAACACCTACACTTGCAATGATTGTAAATAGGGATGATGAAATCAGTAATTTCAAGAAAGAAAAATATTATACAGTTGAGCTTTCTTTAGATAAATTTTCACTTTCTACAGACAGAATTGATGACAAGACTACCACAGAGCAGCTTATCAATTTAGTAGGTAATTCCATAGAAATTACTGATGTCTTTCAAAAAGAAAAGATAACAAAACCTGAGTTACCTTTTGACCTTACAACACTTCAAAGAGAATGCAACAAGTATTTTGGATATAGTGCGAAACAGACACTTGATTATGCTCAAAGTCTTTATGAGAAGAAGTTTATAACATATCCAAGAACTGATAGTAGATGCCTGACTGAAGATATGATTACAAGCGTCATTAATAATATCTTAGGCAAGAATGACTTTGATACTGAAAGAATTAAGATAGTGTTTAATTCTAAAAAAGTTACGGATCACCATGCGATTATACCAACAATCAGCTCATTAAAAGAAGATATTTCAACTCTTCCAGAAAGTGAAGCAAAGGTATATAGACTTATAACAAATAAACTTCACGCAAGTGTTGGATACCCTTTAGTAGAAAATACTACAAAAATTGTTGCTGAGTTTGATGGTTTTGAATTTAGTAGTAGTGGCAAAGTGATTATTGATGAGGGATTCACTAAGTATTTAAAAGAATATAAAACTAAGAAAACTGAAGATACATTACTACCAGGTGTAAAGGTAGGCGAAGTATTTGAGATAAGAAATAAAGAAGTAAAAGAGAAATATACATCACCACCTAAGCATTTTACGGAAGATACACTTTTAAAGGCTATGGAAGTAGCGGGTAATGACGCCTTAGAAAAAGGCATTGAGGTAGAAAGAAAAGGACTTGGTACACCGGCAACTCGTGCAGGTATTATTGAAAACTTGATTTTCAAAGGTTTTATCGAAAGAGATAAAAAGAATCTAATTGCAACCAATAAAGGAATTAGTTTGGTGACTATTGTTTCAGATACTCTTAAATCGGCAGAAACTACTGCTGAATGGGAAATGAAACTATCTGATATTGCTAATGGAAAGGCGAATAAGGATGATTTCTTAAAATGTATTGAGAATGAAATAAGAGAAACAGTAGGGATATATCGTAAATAATTTTTGGGGGAATGAGAGCTAATCTTGTTCCCTTATTTTATTGGAGGTGATTAAAATAGATGAGCTAAATGTATTAGAACTGTTTGGTGGTATAGGTGCCATTAGAAAAGCTTTAATAAGGCAAAAAATATCTCATAAGACGGTGGATTATGTAGAGATAGATAAGAATTGTGTTAAAAGTTATAATGCACTTTATGGCGAAGAATTTGAGCCTAAGAGTATAGTAGATTATCATCCGCCAGATGAAAAAATAGATTTACTAATGCATGGTAGTCCATGTCAAGATTTTAGTCGAAGTGGCTTAAAGAAAGGTGGCACAAAAGGTAGCGGTACAAGAAGTAGTCTTCTTTTTGAAACAATACGAATAATAGAAGAAATGAATATAAAGCCCAAGGTTGTGCTTTGGGAAAATGTAAAGGGAGTTCTCGATAGAAATTTGAGAACTTCCTTTTTTCATTACTTAAAAGAAATGGAGAGACTAGGATATGAGAACAAATATGAAATTCTAAATGCTATGGAGTTTGGAATACCACAGAAAAGAGAGCGTATCTTTGTTGTAAGCATCTTGGGGAATAATTCTTTTGATTTTGCCAAGCTCGAAAAAACACAAGCAAGGGATATATCTGAATTTCTTGAGAAAGACGCTTCAAATCTTTATGAAGTAAGGCAAGAGTCAATGCTTCGATATATAAGAGGAAAACCTAAGAATAATAATTTTAGAGGAAGACTTAAAGTGATAGATAAGTTTGCCTACACCATTTCCACCAAGCAAGTGCGTATTCCTAACTCAGGAATTATTGATTTAAGTAATGGTAAATATAGATATTTAACTGAGCGAGAGTGTTTTAGACTTATGGGATTTGATGATGAAAACTTTAATAGGCTAAAAGCTATTTATCCAGGAAGAAAAGGGAAATTATCGTCAATACTATATAAACAAGCTGGAAATAGCATTGTCGTGAATGTGTTAGAAGCAATATTAAGAGAAATTTTGAAGAACTAGGAGGTAAAGATGAGGACGAATGATTTTTACAACATAATTGAGCTTGTAAAAAGAGATGTTTTAGATAGTGAAAGAGAATATCTAAAACTCTTAAAGGTCATTGGAAATAATCAAAGATATGACTTTTTAAGTCAACTTAGTATCTATGATAAAAATCCCAATGCAACTGCTTGTGCAAGCTTTGATATGTGGAGAGAAAGATTTAATCGAACTGTTATGAGAGGGCAAAAAGGGATACCTATTCTAAATGACAGTAATGCTTTCCAAAAGGTAGGATATATCTTCGATATTAGTCAGACGGTATCGATGGATAGAAATGTTAATGAAGTGGAACTATGGTCTTTTGATAGAGAAAAGCATGAAAATGCATTAAAAGATATGATTGAGCTGCAAGGGTATGATTCAAGTGAAAACCTATCAGAGAATCTATATTCTCTTAGCAGAATATACGCAGATGAAAGCATATATGAGCTTGCAAATAATCTGAGGATTGCTGATGAAGATAGAAACTCATTTATAAATTTTATGAGAAATTCTATTAGCTTTGCAATTTCAAATAGATTTAATCTGGATTATCATATTCCAATGGATAACTTACAAGAAAATTTTAAGTACCTAGATAGAATTTCTTTAATGAGTGTTGGTAACTGTATTTCCAATGCTTGTAGCAATATTATTGAAGCTACGATGGTTAGAACAAGAAATTTATCTGTGGGTAGAGACCTGACAAAGAGTATAGGTGCCGATTATAATAAGCTTAATGAAAATAATAAAGAATTAGGAGGTATGGCGAATGCTATTCGATCAAATGACGAAAGAGATGATAATGACGGAAACCGAATTTTCAGAGCTGGAGAATACAGACGAGATAATTTTGATAATCAAGGAGAAGACTTTGAACAAACTGGAGGAAGAGAAGAAATTCATGGAAGAATTTCCGAATCCAATTTACGCAGTGATGAGATTGGACTTTCTAACAGAGAGCAGCGAGGAGAAACACTATCAAATGCTAATAGACCTTTACAAAGAGAAGAGCCTAGTGAAACACTTGATGGAAGTTCAAAAGAGAGCCATAGACTTTATGAGGAAGGAAAAGCCGAATATGATGGAAGCTTGGAAAATAGAGAGCGAAACGAATCCAAAATACAAGGCAATGATTTCAGCCTTGAAAGAGATGACAATCAAGGAAATAGTGGAAGCTTAGAAAATAGCATTGAAAAAACAAACGAGGGAGCAGAAAATGCTTCCTTTTTCTATTCTAAAGAAGATCCATACAATTTAATGACTGATGAAATGCTTGAGCGTGTTCCAAAACTTTATGACCAAGAACACACTGATCTGGCAGATACTCAGGTTCATGCAGCATATATCATTCCATTTAGAAGCAATTGGACATGGTATATGACGGAATATGATAGGGAAACAGGAGATGCATTTGGTCTTGCTTTAGGAATTGAACCAGAGTGGGGATATTTTAACATCCGTGAGCTTGAAGAACTAAATGCTCAAAGACTTATTTTAGAAGATTTCCCAAAGACTTTTAGAGAGCTTAAAGACAGAGAATTAAAAAAGCAGATGGATGAACATGAACTTCAAATGGTATTTAATGGAGAACTTAGTTTTGAAAATGAGGTAATTCCTAAAGAAGCTACCAGTAAAATAACAGATGAATTTGAAGAAGAATTAAGTCCTAATTTTGCTGAAGAAGTTGGCTCTATTATGGAAGAATACGAAGTCCCAAGAGATGTTGCAATTAGCAGACTTGCCACTAGTAAATTAGAAGAAGCTCTTCAAGGAACAAACATTGGGATTGATGATTTTAATTTTGAACAATTAGAACAGATTATGAGTGCTATAAAAGAGTATGACTTTTATGGAAATGAAATTACTGAGATTGCAGATCCTAAACTTCCTGTATGGAAGATGGAACATTTAAAATGGCTTATTGATGATTGGAACAAAGGTCTGGATGGTGTTACATCAGAAAAGATAAAATATCTGAAAGAGTTAGACATTGAACTTGCTAAGTTTAATGTGCTTAAAGGTTATCTAATGAATGATGAAGTAAGCATAAGTCAAATTGAAGAATTTAAGGATAACATTGACTTTGTTACGATGAGTGAGTTTGTTGATAGTCTTAAAGATTACGCATATAACAATCAGAATGAGAAAGTAGCAGTTAAAGTCGGCAATGAATTTATACTTGCAAGTAAACAAGATAGCTTTGCCATCAGCCTTGAAGAGACTGGAAGAAAAGTGAAAGTTGAAAGAATAGAGTATCCACTTCATCGTGGCACTACTTTTAAGGAAAGTACGAAAGTCGATAAGCTCATTGATAGCGGAAAATATAAGGCTCTTGAAATTTCTGAATATGCTTTAGATGAAAAAGAAGCTGAAAATACGCAAATGAAAGAGCCACAAACAAGGCAGGAAACACTTTTTGATTATCTAAACCAAGCGGATAGTAATGTAGATAATATCAATGAAAAGCCCCTTGATTTATCCATCGGAAAAACTGTATATATGGATCACGAAGCATATAGGATTGATTCAGAGATTACTTTTAATAACATTTTACAAAAGAATGATTTAAGACTTGCACCACTTAGAAAAGGTAACTTTATGATGCCGATTGTGAGTTTTGCTGATGATAAGGAGCTTTTAGAAAAAATCTCTTTTGATAGACCAAAACTTATGGTTGGAGATGAAGTTCAATATAAGAATAAGGACTTTACCATTACAAGATTTGATGACACGGGAAAGGGTCTAAAGACAGTAACCATAAAGGATAATGTGGAATATCTTGGCGGAATGATTACAGGTTCAGAAGTTATTGCCTACAGACAAGATAGCGATTTAGATAGACTTTTCGGTTTAGAAGAAACAACAAGAATTAGTGAAAAGACAAAAGCTTCAAACTTTAAAATCACAAAAGAAACACTACCTGAAAAGTTGTCGCCAAGTGAGAGGTTAAACAATAATCTTGAAGCAATCTCTATGCTTAACAGAGTGGAGAGCGGAGAACTAGAGCTTGATATTACAGCTCAGGAAGTTTTAGCAAAATATGTAGGTTGGGGTGGACTATCTGATGTCTTTGATGAAAGTAAAGACGGTCAATGGAAAGAAGCAAGAGCTTTCTTAAAAGAAAACTTAACATTACCAGAATATGAGACTGCTAAGGAATCTACATTAACAGCTTTTTATACGCCTAAAATTATAATTGATGGAGTATATAAGACACTTTCAGAAATGGGATTTAAGAATGGAAATATTTTAGAACCATCGATGGGCGTAGGTAATTTTATCGGTAATCTTCCAGATGAAATGAGCAAGTCAAAGTTTTATGGCATTGAGCTTGATTCTGTTAGTGGTAGAATTGCAAAATTTCTTTATCCTGAAAGTGATGTGCAAGTTAAAGGCTTTGAAGAGACAAGTTTTTCAAATAACTTCTTTGATGTAGCAATTGGTAATGTTCCGTTTGGCGAATTTAAGGTTAATGATAGGGAATACAATCGTAATAACTTTCTAATTCATGACTATTTCTTTGCTAAATCTATTGATAAGGTGAGAAATGGTGGTGTTATAGCATTTGTCACATCATCTGGAACTATGGATAAGAAAGACGAAAGTATCCGTAAATATATAAATGCAAGAGCAGAATTTTTAGGTGCAATAAGACTTCCTAACGATACCTTTAAGGGTGTTGCCGGTACAGAAGTAACTTCAGATATTATATTCCTGAAGAAAAGAGATAGTGTACTTGAGCGTGATGATGACTGGGTTCATTTAGCGGAAGATGAAAATGGTCTTGTATATAATAAATATTTTGTAGACCATCCAGAACAAGTTCTTGGAAACATGAGAGAAGTAAGTGGAAGATTTGGAAAAACTCTTACTTGTGAGCCAATAGCATTTTTACCTCATGAAATAAATACGTCTTCTTTAAAAGATCGTATTGAAGCTGCAGGTGAAAGAATATCAAAAGATGCGAAGTATGAAGAGATAGAGTTATTAGATGATGAAGTAACAGCAATCCCAGCAACAGATGATGTAAAAAACTTTTCCTACGCAATCATAGATGAGGAGGTATATTACAGGGAAAATTCACTTTTTGTTAAGAAAGAAGTATCGGACAAAAACAAGGAAAAGATTAAGGATTATCTCGAATTAAATGACGCACTAAAGGATGTAATATACAAGCAAAAAGAAGATTTTAGTGAAGCTGAAATTAAAGAGTCTCAGGATAAATTAAACGCTGTTTATGATAACTTTTCTAAGAAACATGGTTTTGTTAATAATTTAAGTAACACCAGAGCTTTAAGAGAGGATAGTAACTTCCCACTGGTATCTTCTATCGAGATACTTGATGAAGAAGAAAACTTCAAGGCAAAAGGCGATATTTTTTCTAAACGAACTATCACAAAAGCGAAAGTTATTGACCATGTGGATTCTTCACTTGAAGCATTGGTACTATCTATTTCACAAAAAGGTTATGTAGATTTTGATTACATGACAAATCTAACGGATAAGGATAGAAACACTCTTATAGAAGAACTTAGAGGAGAAATCTTTTTAAACATTAGGGAAGAGAATGTTAGTTTTAATCAGAAGCTTTCTTTTGACTTGGGAGATGGGGATTTACCATTTGCTTGTAGCGATGAAACTAACTCCTTTAAGTATACCTATGTAACGAAAGATGAATACTTAAGTGGAAATATTAGAGAAAAAATAGGTGTTGTAGATAGCTATATCAATAGGTTGCGACAAGCAGAACGAATACTTTCAGAAGAAAGTGAAAACGAAAGGGAAACACTTGTAAACGAACTAAGCAGACTGGAATATCAAAAAGCAGAACTTCAAAGAGTAATGCCAAAAGAACTTGAAGCCAGTGAAATCAATGTAAGGCTTGGTGCAACATGGATTCCACCTAAAGATATTGAAAGATTCATATTTGAAACATTAAAAACTCCAGGATATGCAAGATGGGATATTAAAGTCAAATTTTCACATTTAACCAGTGAATGGAATGTTGAGGGTAAGAGCAAAGACAGGGGAAATGACCTAGCAGAAATGACTTATGGCACAAACAGAGTAAGTGCCTATAAGCTTATTGAAGATGCTTTAAACCTAAAAGAAACAAAGGTGTTTGACCAAATTATTAATCTAGATGGTTCAAAGACTTCGGTACTAAATAAAAAAGAAACTATGCTTGCAGGACAGAAACAAGAGCTTATAAAAGAAGAGTTTAAGAATTGGATATTTAACGATCAGGATAGAAGAAATAGACTTGTAAAAGCCTATAATGAAAAATTTAATTCTATTCGTAATCGAGAATATGACGGATCTAATTTAAGTTTTGATGGAATGAGTACAGATATTTCGCTTCGCCCACATCAAAAGAACGCAATTGCAAGAATACTTTATGGTGGTAATAGCTTGCTTGCCCATGTAGTAGGAGCCGGCAAGACTTTTGAAATGGTGGCAAGCTCAATGGAAGCAAAGAAACTTGGAATGTGTACTAAGTCATTATTTGTTGTGCCAAATCATCTTACAGGGCAAATTGGTCGTGAATTTATGCAACTATACCCATCAGCTAATATTATGGTGGCTGATAAAAAAGACTTTGAGCCAAAGAATCGAAAGAGATTTATAGGGAAAATTGCAACAGGTGAATATGATGCAGTTATTATTGGGCATAGTCAGTTTGAAAAAATTCCAATGTCTAAGGAATATCAACAAAAGCACATTCAAGACCAGATTGATGAGATTATCAATTATGTAGAAGAGTATAAGCATGACAGAAATCAAAATTTTACAGTAAAAGAGCTTCAAAAGACCAGAAAAAAACTAGAAACAAGACTTGAAAAGTTAAATGATGATTTCAAAAAGGATGATGTTATTACTTTTGAAGAGCTTGGCGTAGATAAGCTGATTGTTGATGAAGCTCATAATTATAAGAACCTATATCTTTATACAAAAATGAGAAATGTTGCAGGTATTGGGCAATCTGAAGCTTTTAAATCATCGGATATGTTTATGAAATGTCGATACATGGATGAAATGACTGGTGGCAAAGGAATTGTATTTGCTACAGGTACTCCAGTATCGAATTCAATGACAGAGCTTTATACTATGCAAAGATATTTACAGTACGACACTTTAAAAAAGAATGGATTAGAGCATTTTGATTCATGGGCATCAACCTTTGGAGAAACACAATCTGCTTTCGAGTTATCTCCAGAGGGAACAGGCTACAGAGTGAAGACTCGTTTCTCTAAGTTTTATAACCTACCTGAGCTTATGAGTATGTTTAAGGAAGTAGCGGATATTCAAACTGCAGATATGCTCAATCTTCCTGTTCCAGAAGCTCATTTTAAGGTCATTAAGACTGAGCCAAGTGAAGAACAAAAAGAAATACTAAAGAGCTTGTCTGAAAGGGCTGATAAGGTGCGTAATAAGTCCGTAGAGCCTGAAGAAGATAATATGCTTAAGATTACTAATGATGGTAAGAAACTTGCCTTAGATCAGCGTTTAATCAATCCTTTACTTCCAGATGATGAAAACTCAAAGGTTAATGTATGTGTTAAAAATGTATTTTCTATTTGGGATAAGACAAAAGAAGAAAAATCAACACAACTTCTATTTTCAGATATGTCTACACCTAAAGGTGATGGCAGCTTTAATATCTATGATGATATTAGGGATAAACTTGTAGATTTAGGAATACGAAAGGAAGAAATTGCCTTTATACATGAAGCCAATACTGATAAGCAAAAAGATGAACTCTTTGCAAAGGTAAGAAATGGAGAAATTCGTATTTTAATGGGTTCTACTCAGAAAATGGGTGCTGGTACAAATGTGCAAAATAAACTAATTGCAATGCACGATTTAGATGTACCATGGAGACCTGCTGACCTTGAGCAGAGAAGTGGTAGAATTGTTCGCCAAGGCAATGAAAATAAGGAAGTTAGTATCTATCGTTATGTTACAGAGAATACATTTGACAGCTACTTGTGGCAGACAATAGAGAATAAGCAGAAATTTATTTCACAGATTATGACTTCAAAGACACCTGTTCGTGTTGCAGAAGATGTAGATGAAAGTAGTTTGAACTATGCTGAGATTAAAGCACTTGCTACTGGTGATCCAAAGATAAAAGAAAAGATGGATTTAGATAATGAAGTTACAAAACTTAAAATGTTGGAAGCAAACTATAAGTCCAACCGTTACAGATTAGAGGACAAGGTGGTGAAAACCTACCCGGAAGAAATTGCAAGAACAGAAAAGCTAATTGAAGCAGTGAAAAGAGATATAGAAAATGTTGAACCACAAGGAAGTGGTGAAAATAAATTCACTTCTATCACGATTAATGGCGAGATAATTCGAGATAAAAAGATAGCTGGAGAAAAGCTTTTAGAAGCGATTAAAACTGTAAAACTTAATGAAAGTAAGGTTATCGGACAGTATCGAAATATGGATTTAGAGGTAAGCTATAACTTCTTCACCAATGAGCATAATTTCACTTTAAAAGGTGCTACAAACCATTCAGGAGAGCTTGGTACAAGTTCAGATGGTAATATTACAAGATTAGACAATGCTATTGATAAAATACCTGAAAGGTTAAATCGTCTTGAAGAAAAACTCGTTAGCACAAAGGAACAACTGGAAAATGCAAAAGAAGAAGTAATAAAGCCTTTTGAAAAAGCAGATGAACTAAAGACAAAAGTATTAAGGCTTACAGAATTAAACAAGCTACTTGATATGGGAGAAGTAGAAGAAAAAGAAAATCCTAATCCATTACTTGAAGATGTAAAGAGGGCTATTGTAGATTTTTGCAAAAGGGAATATGAAGATGATAGTTATACCTATGAGAATTTTAATAATCTATTTCCTGACCTTGCTCATATTGGAATTGCATATACTACTACACCAGATGAAAAGCATGAAATCCAATATGAAATTAGCTTAGAAGATTTTACAGCTACTCAATATATCAATGGAGAATCAATCACAAAGATTGATTATCTCAAAGACCTTGGAAGTGAAGAAAAGGCATTGGAATTTCTAAAACAAGAAATGGAATATGGAGACTTTGGAGAGTTTGTATCTATTGATGATAATGACCTTAAAAAAGCATTAGGTCTTGAAAGAGATGACGATGGTAATATCTATGATCCGCTTGCAGAAGATTTGGACAATGATGGTGTGCCAGATAGATACGATAATGACTTTAGAGATAGTGACTATTTTGAAACTACTTATGATGTAGAGGATAATCTTAATGCAAGGGCAGAAAGCAAAGAAAAACCATCTATTTTAGGGCAAATTAAGTCATATCAGTCACAAGAAAAACAAGCAGAAACACGAGAAAATAAATCAAAAGAACACGATGAACGTTAAGGGGCTTATTACAAGCTCCTTTTCATTTTTAGTAGAAAAATGGAGGTATATTATGAACTACAAAGAAATGAGAAATACACTAGAACAAATGGCAAACGAAAAACACGAAGATTTTGCAAAGGCACTAATTAGTTTTGAAAAAGGTATCAATGATAAAAATGCCTTGGATAGGTTGTACCAGGAGTATATGGATAATGACAGTATGAGCTTACTTAATGATGAGTTTGATTATTTGATTGATGAACTTAGAGAAAATGGACAGATTAAAGAAAGTGCAGCAATTGAAAAAGAAGATAATAATCTGGTGAACATTGTTGGGAATGTCGTAGGTGAGATTGAAACAATTGAAAGAGAAAACAAAAATGGAGAAGCCTTTAAAGTAGTTAATTTCTCGGTTGTGTCAAAAGATGATGAGGGAAATAAGACTTATATAAATTGTTCGGCTTATGGAGATAAGGGAGATATACCAAAGAATTTTAAGCAAGGTGACTTTGTAAAGATTTTTGGTCAGGTAAGAACATCCATTGACGATAACGGAAAGGAACATACTAATGTTAGAATACTATCGTCTAAGCTTTTAAAAGCAAAGGAACAGATGAAGAAGCAAGAAGAAAAGAAAGAATCGGTACTTGGAGCAATAAAGAAATATAAGGCTGAAGAAAAAGCAAAACCTGTAGAAAAGAAAGAATCTCTAAAGGAAACTGAGAGATAAGATATGTCGGTGTAGTCTTCGGGCTGCACCGATTATTTTTTTTTGCAAAACTAGTTCGAGAAAAGGGAATAAAAGTGTACTATAAGTACTAGTTTTGTGGTATAATAGAAGCGATATGATTTTAACAAGAAAATGACTGGAGGTTAGTCATGTCAAAATTCAGCTATAAAAAATTGTTTAAAAAATTGATAGATAAAGATATGAAAAATACTGAACTTATGAAAAAAGCAAAAGTGAGTAAAAGTACATTCTATAAAATTAAAAATGGTGATAATGTCACAACTGACGTGTTACTAAGAATCTGTAATGTATTGGAATGTGATATTTCAGAGATTGTAGAATGTGTTAATGATTCTTCGGAGGAAATATAAAATGAATTTAATTAGCTTGTTTTCAGGAGCGGGAGGATTAGACTTAGGCTTTGAAAAAGCAGGGTTTAATGTTGTAGCTGCTAATGAATACGATAAAACAATTTGGGAAACATATGAAAAAAATCATGATACAAAACTTATTAAGGGAGATATTTGTGGTATTCCTTCAGAGATGTTTCCTGAATGTGATGGTATTATCGGAGGTCCGCCATGCCAGTCTTGGAGTGAGGCAGGGTCATTAAAGGGGATTGATGATCCTAGAGGACAATTATTTTATCAGTACATACGCATTTTGAAAGATAAAAAGCCGAAGTTCTTCTTAGCAGAAAATGTTAAGGGCATGATGGCGAAAAGGCATAATAGTGCTGTTGAAAATATTGTTTCTCAATTTGAGGAAGCTGGTTACGATGTTTTCATTCATTTGTTAAATGCTAGTGATTATGGTGTTCCTCAAGATAGAAAAAGAGTTTTCTATGTTGGATTTAGAAAGGATTTAAACATCAAATTTGAACCACCTAAACCATACGAGTCAAAGTTGACTTTTAAAGATGCGATATTTGATTTAAAAGATTCGGCAATTCCAGCATTAGAAAAAAATAAGACAAATGGTGATAACTGTAAAGTTTTGAATCATGAATACTTTATTGGTGCCTATTCGCCAATATTTATGAGTAGAAATAGAGTTAGACAATGGGATGAACAGGCATTTACGGTCCAGGCATCTGGTAGACAGTGTCAACTACATCCGCAAGCACCAGTTATGCCTAAAGTAGAAAAAAATAAAAATATATTTGAACCTGGTAAGGAAGCACTATATAGAAGATTAACCGTGAGAGAGTGTGCAAGAATACAAGGATTCCCAGATAATTTTAAATTCTATTATACGAATTTGAACGATGCATATAAAATGATTGGTAATGCTGTTCCTGTGAACTTAGCGTATGTTATGGCTGAGTCAATTTTAGAAGCTTTGCGTAATTCTAGTTCAAATTTGAGTCTCTTAAAAACAGGCACAGATAATTAGGCGGAGGTAATCTATGAGTGAAAAAAGTAATAATCAAGGAAGGGCATATGAGTTTTCTTATTTAACTACATTGTTTGAAGAAATATCAAAAGTTCGTCCGGCAAAGATAGAAAAAAACAGTAGTTTTTATGCTGCAGAACGTGCATGGAATACTTTAACCGATTCTGAAAAAGCTATATACAAGATTAGTGCATTAGCTGGAGTAAATACTATATTTGAACTTGAACCGTTGATTTTAGATGATGGATTAGATGAGTTGGAATTGAAAATTCAATCAGATGATAAAGGTAAAGAAGGCGATGTAAGAGATGTACTGATTATTAGACGAGGTATTGAGTGGGAAATTGGTCTTAGCGTAAAACACAACCATTTTGCTGTAAAACATAGTAGATTATCTAAAAATTTAGATTTTGGAAAAAAGTGGTATGGAATAGATTGTTCTGAACAATATTGGAAAGATATTAAACCAATATTTGAATATCTTGATTCTGAAAAACAAAAGGGTTCTAAGTGGAGTGAATTACCTAACAAAGAAGACGATGTATATGTTCCTTTATTAAATGCATTTAAAGGGGAACTGGAGAGACAAAATTGCTTGTTTAGTAAAGATATTCCTAGATTGATGGTTGAGTATTTGCTCGGAGAATTTGATTTTTATAAAGTAATTGGGATTGATAATAAAAAGATAACTCAAATTCAAAGCTACAATTTGAGAGGAACGTTGAATAGACAGGGTAAAAAGCGTAAAAGAAGTGTTGAATTGCCAATATCAACACTTCCAACAAGGATTGTTAGCTTGGAATATAAACCAGACAGTAAGAATACATTGGAACTATACCTTGATGGCGGTTGGCAATTTAGTTTCAGAATTCATAATGCTTCGACTAAGGTTGAATCAAGTTTGAAGTTTGATATACAAATTATAGGTATGCCTACAACAATTATATCGATAGATTGTAGATGGAAATAGGAATGCTAGGAGGGTCTGATAGTTTTATCAGATGTAATATTATGGAAAATAGTGGATTTAAAATAAAATTTGATAAGAATACAATTGATCATCTAGGTATTAAGTTGTATAGCAAATTTCCCCCAGTAATTGCTGAACTTATTTCTAACTCATATGATGCAGATGCTGAAAATGTTGTAATAGAAATAGATTACAATAATAAAATTGTTACAGTTACAGATGATGGAATTGGAATGAATCACGAGGAATTGAATGAAAATTTCTTGAAAATTGGTAGAAATAGAAGAAAAGCCGAGGGAACTGGATTATCTAAAATTAAAGGCAGAAAAGTAACCGGTAAAAAGGGACTTGGGAAATTAGCAGTATTTGGAATAGCAAACACAATTGAAGTTCATTCGATAAAAGAAGGAATAAAAAACGCCTTTAGTATGAACTACGATGAACTTAAGGCTGAAATCAAGGATGAATATAAGCCAAAGGCATTATATGAAAATGAAAAAACAGATGAGCTACATCAAACACAAGTAATTATTAAAGAGATAACTCAAAAAAATATTATGGATATAGACACTCTGGCATATAATTTATCAAAAAGATTTTCGTTCTATGATTCTGATTTTAAAGTGGAGTTAGTTGATTTAACATCGGATAGACGCATTGAAATAACTAAATCCATATATTTTGAGAAATTAGATAAAGAATTTGACTGGAATTTCCCAGATGATTTTGAAAGCGAGTTAAGTCAAACAGAATGGTTTGAATGGTTGAAATCTCATAATGTTTCAGGTAAAATTTTTACAAAAAAAACACCATTGAACAAATCGGAAGCAGGTTTTTACATTTATGTAAGAAATAAACTTGCTGCTGAGAATGATTTTTTTGATGACAGAGCGAATGATACGTTTAATGGATATGTTACTGGATATTTTAATATAGATTTTATTGATGATTTAAATGAAGCTGATTTTATATCCACAGATAGAAAAAACATTTTATGGGAAGCGGATGAAGATACAGCTAAATTAAAACAATATCTTAATAAATTAGTATCTAAAGTTTCAAATTCTTGGAGAAAAAAGAGAAAAGATAAGAAAGAAGAACAGTTGCAACTTCCTGAAGATTTTTTTGAAGGAATGTCAAAACTCGAAATATCTAGTATAAATAAAGTTAAAGATACTTTAATTGCTAACTCGATAGAAACTGATAATATTGACTCGTTGAAACGAATCTTAGATAGCATGAAAACATTATATAAATTTGAAAGTTTTCAAAATTATATTGCCGAGTTAGATGATGAAGATTTAACGGTTGATAAAGTGGAAAAAATTACTACAGATTGGGAATATATAGAATCTAAAGAGTTGGCTAAAATATCAATCGGACGTATTAAGGCAATTGAACAGTTCGAAAAGTATGTAAGAAATGATGCAAGTGAAACAAAAGTTATTCAACCTTTCTTAGAAAAATTTCCATGGATATTGGATCCAAGGATTACAACATTTGAACGAGAAGTTACCTTCAAGAAGATATTAAAAGAAAATTTTCCAGATACAGAACTTGAAGAAAAAAATAGAAGACTAGATTTTCTTTGCAATTTAGTAAATGGCGAATTGATAATAATTGAATTAAAGAGACCAAGAATAAAAATTTCGTTAAAAGAAATTAGACAAGCAAGGGAATACGAAAGATTTTTGCTGAAAAATCATAAAGAGAGTATTGCAAACGGTGTTAAAACATTTTTGATTTCAGATAGTTTTGTGATGGACGATGAGACGACAGATTTTTATTCGTCTTTGGAAGATACAGGCAAACTCTATATTAAATCGTATTCAGATTTACTGCAGCAGGCAAAGCAATATAATAAAGATTATATAACTAGGTATAAAGAGATTGAGAGCATTTATAAACCAGATAAAGAAGTATAGTGATAAAACAACTTGAAAGGAGGTGTGGTTATGCTCAATATAGTAGATGTGTTTTCGGGAGCAGGTGGATTAACCGAAGGCTTTAGGTATAAAGACTATTATAATTTTATTTGTCATATAGAAATGGACAAAGATGCTTGCTCTTCTTTAGAATTAAGAAACATATATTACTATTTAAAAAAAGAAAATAACCTATCTCCATATTTTGAATATATTCAAGGAAAAATCTCGAGAGATGATTTGTACTCGATTATACCAAGAAATCTAACTAAAGATATATTGAATAAGGAAATAAGTAAAGATACTATACCTTCGATTTTTGAATTTATTGACCAAAGATTAGGCAATAATGAGTTAGATGGTATTATTGGTGGACCACCGTGTCAGGCATACTCTACAATCGGTAGAGCCAATAACAAGTCGAAAAAATCTACAGATAAAAGAATTTATCTGTATAAACATTATTTAGATTTTCTGGATAAATATAAACCAAAGTTCTTTGTTTTTGAAAATGTTAAAGGGTTGCTTTCTTTTAAAGATTTATCAGGAGAGTTACTCTTGCCAAAAATAATTTGCGAATTTGATAAGTGCGGATATGAGGTAGATTATCAAATAGTAGATGCAAGTAATTATGGTGTAGTACAAAAAAGAGAACGTTTAATACTTGTCGGACATCGAAAAGATTTAGTGTTCGATAACTCATTTTTTGACAGTTTGGCTGAATATGTTGAGGCTGCTCCAACTATAAAAGAATTGTTTGAGGACTTGCCAAGTATAAAGTCTGGAGGAAGTTCTCATAAGTATCGTTGTGATGTTTCGAGTCAGTTCGTTGAAAAATATATTCGTAAAAAAGATGATATTTTAACACAACATGCTGCAAGACCTCATAATGAAAATGATTTGAAGATATATAAATTGGTACTAAGAGCTAAGAAAAAAGGTAAGAATTTAAGGTATATCGATATACCTGAAGAACTACAAACGCATTCTAATACAACATCTTTTTTAGATAGATATAAAGCTTTGGATTATGGCTCTGTTAGTCATACAGTTGTTGCTCATATAGCGAAAGATGGACATTACTATATTCATCCAGATTTAAGACAGAATCGTTCAATTACAGTAAGAGAAGCAGCTAGAATACAAGGATTTCCAGATGATTTTTATTTTGAACATTCACGAACAGCTGCATTTAAACAGATAGGCAATGCTGTTCCACCAATTTTATCTAAAAAAATTGCAATGGCCGTTATAGATTTTTTGAGAGGAGAAAAAGGAGAATGAATTACCTTTCAATCTCCTTACCCATATATTTTTCATAATTTTTTCTGATTTGATATAGTTCTTTCATATCGGATTTTGAAGAAGAATACTCTTGCATCAGGGTATTCTTTTTTTCATGCAATGAATCAAGCTCTTTCAAAATATCCTTGGAGTTTGGAAGTTTTGAGTAAGATTTTTTTAGGTCTGAAAGGGCATTTTCATAGAGCGTTATTTCTGATTTATGTTCTTCAGAAAAAGCCTTATCAGATGGATCTTTCTTATATTCTAAATAGATTTGACGATACAATTTTACGGTATGAACTTGTTCCATAATATTTGATAGAGTTGAAATTTTGTTATCAACAACTTTGATTTGATCCTGTAAATCTTGTCTTTTTAATGCACTCTCTTTAATGTATTCATCCAGCTGGGAGATAGACTTAAATCTTTTTTCACGCATCAAAAGTACAGTATCGGCTGCAGTTTTCAAATTATGTTTTGTAGCCCAATACTCATAGCCTTTACTTGATTTTATCTTTTCATTATTCTCAATATCAATTATATTTCCGATACGTTTTTTAACAGCATAGGTTCTTTGATTAGCATTATCTAAGATACGCTCTTTTAATCTATCCTCAGTATAATCTTCTCCAATAGTCTTAGCTCTTGTAAATCTTTCTTTGTCCTTGTGCTTAAATGCAATATGTTTTCCATATTTGATTTCATAATTAAGGGTAGCCATTCTCTTTATAAAATCAGCCCAATCTTTGGATTGTTTAATAGCTCTATCTATATCAAATTGAAGTCTACTTTTCCAAGAAGTACCTTTCTTAAGTTGGTCATTTTCATACCATGACTTACCATTAGTTTTATATTTCTTCCTATAAGTTTCGTAGAACTCATCAATAACAGATAGGTTGTTTTCTTTGCATAGTTTATCACTTTGATACCTAATTTGATGATAGCTTCTCTTGTTGGATTGATAGCACTTGCCTGTAACCATATTTACATTATTGAATATGATGTGATTGTGGATATGCCCTTTATCTATGTGAGTAGATAGTACAAATTCATATTCGTCCTTTAATATCTTTTTACACAGTTCAAGACCGATTTGATGTGCCATTTCGGGCGTTGCTTCACCAGGCATAAATGACTGAATAAGGTGTCTTGCAAGTACTGTTCCATTAACTTTATTATCTTCTCTAGTCTTCATAAAAGCAGCATGGGCAGTAGAAGCAAAGCACTTATTTGTGCTTACCAATATTTTTTCGTCTGTCTTTTCTTCATTTGTTATATAGGCAATAGCGAGGTTAAGTGTTGATTTTATTGGATGTATTTTTGTGATTGCCATTTAAACCTCATCTCCTTTGTTAGTAGTTTTATTAAGTAGTAGGGAATGTATTTGCCATATTTCTTTTGATAGATGTTCAATGTGGGATTGTATATATTTGATGTCATCGCTATAGATAACACCAGTAGAATTAACTCGTTTAGCAATTTGGTTGACGCTACTTGCATATCTAAAAAGTAATCCTTGTATATCTCTAAATGGTTCTAAATCGACAACATAAATATCTGATTCAGATACTACTTTTCTTAGAAAATGGTTCATGGTCTTACACTTTGACATCTTCATTTTCTTTTCAAAGAGTGCTTTTTCTTCTTCTGTTAAGTTTATTTTCAGCTGAACATTTCTAATTCTATTTGCCATGTCTGTTACTTCCTTTCAAAAAATGGGGTCTTAGGGTACTCCCTAACAAGCTAAAATTGATAAAAAAAGAAGCAACTCCACGAGGGGCTGCTTCATCGATTTTTCGTAAGTGGGTACACACTTACTGTGCTTGCTACATAAGAATGATTTGTAAAACAAGCGTTAAGCGAGATATGAGTTTGTGTCTTAATTATACCAAGTATAGAAGTTAATGTCAGCGTATTTAAGAAACTATTTCTAAAAAAATTGAAATAGTTATTGAGTTCATCCTTGTGGTGATGTTATAATTATTTTGAAAAAATTTGAAATAGATTATGGAAAGGCTAAGCTAATGGATTATTATGATAAGTTTAAAGCTCTATCCGATCCGATAAGACTGGATATATTAAATGAATTGAATAATGGAGAGTTATCTGCAGGGGATATTGCAGAAAAATTTGCTCTACCAAATTCAAAAATTTCGTATCATTTAGCGATACTAAAAAAAGTAGATATGGTTACAGAAAGAAAATATAAGAATTTTATTTTTTATAGCCTAAATCGAAATGGTATTCAGGAAGCTTCAACTTGGTTTGATAGATTTCAAAAATAAAATTCGCATAAATAAGCTTTCTAAAATTAGCAATTACAAGGAGATGAAGATTTAACTGTTAATTAGGAGGATGATGTGCATGGGATGGGTTACGCACGATTTAATAAAAGGGATTCATAATTTTTTGTGCGGAAAATTTTCCTTATTGCATTTATCCTTTACCTAATTCTAAACTTAATAAATTAAATAGTAGAACTGTTTTTGTTCATTTGCGAGGACTCGGTGTGACATCATGCCGTAGTCCTCCTTTTTTGTCTTCAAACAAGATTTTGAAACGAAAAGGAGGACGAAGAATGAATAAAGAATATTTCTTGTTTGTAAACGGAAAGAAGATCAAAGTTAGCGAGGAGATTTATAAAGTCTATTGGCAAGAGAAAAATCATGAGAATTACTTGAAGCAGATAGATCGAAAAAATCAACTGCTTTTATTTTCTTCTTTTGACCATGATGGGCATTTTGAAGATAGTATCGTTGATGAGGGATTTGATGTAGATAAGATTGTTCAGACACAAATGATGATAGAGGCAGTGCGAGATGCACTATCAAAATTAAATGATGAAGAAAGAGAAATAATTGATAGACTTTATTTTAATGATGAAACTATTCGTTCGGTAGCTGAAACGAAAAAAATATCTCATCCAGCTCTCATAAAGAGAAGAAATAAGATATTGGACAAGTTAAGAGAATTGCTGAAAGACTTTAGGTAGTAATGAGAAGAAGCGGGCAAAGAAAATTTTGTCTGCTTCTTTTTAGATATTGAAATGTTTTAACTGTTATGCTATAATAATAACAGTTAAAACACAAATAACAGTAGGGGGTTGAGGATGAATATACAGATAAATAATTCCAGTGATGATCCAATATATCTGCAAATAAAAAATCAAATTAAAGCACAAATCATTTCTGGAGATTTGAAAGTGGGAGAACAACTACCTTCGATAAGATTCTTAGCGAAAGAATTAAGAGTAAGCATGTTAACTGCAAAAAGAGCTTTTGATGAATTAGAGTTAGACGGGTTTATAAATTCGGTACAAGGAAAAGGTAATTTTGTTGCAGCACAAAATAAAGAACTAATTCGAGAAGAATACTTAAAGAAAATTGAATCGAAGCTTCAAGAAGTAGTTGAACTTTCAGAAATTGCAGATGTATCCAGTGATGAATTGATAGAAATGTTAAAGAGTTATGTGGAGGGTGAATATGAGTAAATATGCTATTGAAATTAAAGATTTAGTAAAAACATTTGACAGTTTTAAACTAGGACCGGTAAATCTTACTATTCCGAAAGGAACAATAGTTGGATATATCGGACAGAATGGAGCTGGTAAAAGTACAACTATAAAATTGTTACTTGGGCTTTTAAGAAAAGACTCTGGCGATATAAGACTTTTAGATGAGGAAAATCCTAATAGTGTTGAACTGAAAGATAAACTTGGAGTGGTATTTGATGATTTGTTAGTGCCGGAAGAAATGACATTAATCGATGTTGAAAAGTTTTGTTATAGAGTTTATTCAAAATGGGATAAAAAGCAGTTTTATGGATTCGTTGAAAAATTCAATTTACCACATAAAAAGATGATTAAAAATTATTCTCGTGGTATGAAAATGAAACTTTCAATGGCTGTTGCTTTATCTCACAATGCTGAACTTTTGATTTTAGATGAAGCAACAAGTGGGCTTGATCCAATTGTAAGAGAGGAAATCTTGGATTTGTTATTAGATTTTATGCAAGATGAAAATCATACAATTCTTATTTCTTCCCATATTTTATCTGACTTAGAAAAAGTGGCAGATTACATTGCTTTTATTCACAATGGAAAAATCTTATTTATGGAAACAAAAGATGAGTTAAAAGAAAACTACGGTATATGTACTTTATCCAATGAAGAAGTAAATAACTTTGATGAAGAAGCCATTGTAGGAAGAAGAATACATTCTTTTGGGCAAGAGTTACTTGTTAAAAAGAGTCTTGTACCTGATGGTATCAAGTTACAAAAACCGTCAATTGAGGATATTATGATTTACTTTGTGAAAGGAGTGAGACAATAATGATAGCATTAATTTTGAAAGATATAGCTACTTTAAAAAAGACATTATTATTAACGGTTACTATCAGTATTGCACTGGCTGTATATGGAATTTATGAAAATGAATTGTTTATGGTTCCGTTAATATGTGCAATGATTCCGCTCATACTTACTGCAATCGCCTTTGGTTATGATACAAAATCAAATTTCGAACAGTTTGCATTTTCGATGCCAATAAAAAAGAGCAGTTATGTGTTGAGCAAGCTTTTCTTTGCATTTGCCTTTGGTTTGGTCGGTTCAATCTGCATTTTTGTACTGTTGATGACAAAAAATCAAATGTCATTGGATAATATAGTGTTTATTGCTTTAATTACATTAGCTGCTAGTATACTTATGTCTGCCATTCAATTACCATTTATTCTTAAATATGGTGCTGAAAAGGGTAGACTCATTATGGTAATCACTTATTTCTTAATATTTGCTTTATCAACACTGTTAAAAGAAAAGTCGGATTTTCTTGCAGAACTAATGGAGATTTTTAGTAAGAATTCTATATCAATGATTTGCTTAGGAATTTTAGTTGTAAGCATATTAATCATAGGGGTTGCAGTAAAATTGTCCGTTATGATTATGGAGAAAAAAGAATACTAGTTATAAATTATTTAATTTGTAGTTAGGTGGTAGAGATGGAAAAACAATTTTTTTATATAGCTGCTATTATATTTTTAGTATTAGGTTTAGCGGACTTAAGTAAAAGTTTTATGCTTAAAAATAGCATAAAAATCTAGTTATCCGCATAAAAACTGGACTTATCACACTTTATCAAGGTCAAAACCACTCAATTTACTACTAATTTACTACTTATGAATGAGCTTTGATACGACGATTTATCCTTGAAAAGTGAAGATATAAAGATACTTCCAATAAAATTTGAATATTTAATAGGTAGACACTTCAAAAAATGAGGTGTCTATTTTTTTACCCGATTTTGAAAGGAAGTGAACTTATGAAAACAAAAAATCAAGAATCAAAAGGTCGTTCCCCACTCTTTAAGACCATCAAACATTCATTCAGCCAATAAAAAAGAAAGGATAGGTAAAAATATGGAACTTAAATTTGTGATTCCCAACATGGAAAAAACATTCGGCAATTTAGAATTTGCTGGCGAGGATAAAGTCGTTCAGCGAAGAATCAACGGACGGCTAACTGTCTTATCAAGAAGCTATAATCTCTATTCTGATGTTCAAAGAGCAGATGATATTGTGGTGGTGCTTCCTGCTGAAGCTGGCGAAAAACATTTCGGCTTTGAGGAACGTGTGAAGTTAGTCAATCCACGTATTACCGCAGAGGGCTACAAAATCGGCACTCGTGGTTTTACAAATTACCTTTTACATGCTGACGACATGATAAAAGAATAAAGAAAGAGAGGAAAAATGATGAGATTAGCAAATGGCATTGTATTAGATAAAGACACGACTTTTGGAGAATTGAAATTCTCTGCTCTACGTCGTGAAGTGAGAATCCAAAATGAAGACGGGTCGGTTTCAGATGAAATCAAGGAACGTACCTATGACTTAAAATCCAAAGGACAAGGACGCATGATTCAAGTAAGTATTCCTGCCAGCGTGCCTTTGAAAGAGTTTGATTATAACGCACGGGTGGAACTTATCAATCCCATTGCGGACACCGTTGCTACTGCCACCTATCAAGGAGCAGATGTTGACTGGTATATCAAGGCAGACGATATTGTGCTGACAAAGGATTCTAGTTCATTCAAAGCTCAACCACAAGCAAAGAAAGAACCGACACAAGACAAATAGTCGCTAGGTAGAAAGGAGACTTTTTCGCATGAAACAGCGTGGTAAAAGGATTCGCCCATCTGGTAAAGATTTAGTCTTTCATTTTACGATAGCGTCACTCCTGCCTGTTTTCCTGCTGGTTGTCGGACTGTTTCATGTGAAGACAATCCAGCAGATCAACTGGCAGGATTTTAACCTATCACAAGCAGATAAGATTGACATTCCCTATTTAATTATCAGTTTCAGTGTCGCAATTCTTATCTGCTTGCTGGTAGCGTTTGTATTCAAACGGGTTCGCTATGATACGGTTAAACAACTTTACCACCGTCAAAAACTGGCAAAGATGATACTTGAAAACAAGTGGTATGAATCTGAACAGGTCAAAACAGAGGGTTTCTTTAAAGATAGTGCTGGTCGTACAAAGGAAAAGATAACCTACTTCCCTAAAATGTATTATCGACTTAAAAATGGCTTGATACAGATACGGGTGGAAATCACGCTGGGAAAATATCAAGACCAACTCTTACACTTGGAAAAGAAATTAGAGAGTGGCTTGTACTGTGAGCTGACGGATAAAGAGTTAAAGGATTCCTATGTGGAATATACTTTGCTCTATGACACCATAGCCAGTCGTATTTCTATTGATGAAGTAGAAGCTAAAGATGGTAAACTTCGCTTAATGAAAAACGTATGGTGGGAATATGATAAGCTCCCTCATATGTTGATTGCTGGTGGTACAGGTGGCGGTAAAACTTACTTTATACTGACACTGATTGAAGCCTTGCTTCATACAGATTCAAAACTGTATATTCTTGACCCGAAAAATGCTGATCTTGCGGACTTAGGTTCTGTGATGGCAAATGTCTACTATAGAAAAGAAGACTTGCTTTCTTGCATTGAAACATTCTATGAAGAAATGATGAAACGTAGTGAGGAAATGAAGCAGATGAAGAACTATAAGACTGGCAAAAATTATGCTTACTTAGGTCTCCCGGCACACTTCTTAATCTTTGATGAATACGTCGCTTTCATGGAAATGCTGGGAACAAAAGAAAACACCGCAGTTATGAATAAGCTGAAACAGATTGTCATGTTAGGTCGTCAAGCTGGCTTCTTTCTAATACTGGCTTGTCAACGTCCAGACGCAAAATATTTAGGCGACGGAATCCGTGATCAGTTTAATTTCAGAGTGGCTTTAGGTCGTATGTCTGAAATGGGCTATGGCATGATGTTTGGCAGTGACGTACAAAAGGATTTCTTCTTAAAGCGAATCAAAGGTCGTGGCTATGTTGATGTAGGAACAAGTGTCATATCAGAGTTTTATACTCCCCTTGTACCAAAAGGATATGATTTCTTGGAGGAAATTAAAAAGTTATCCAACAGCAGACAGTCCACGCAGGCGACGTGCGAAGCGGAAGTCGCAGGTGTGGACTGATCTTGCTGGCTGGTGTGGCAATAGCCACGCCAGCACTTAACCCCCCGTATCTAACAGGGGGGTACAAATCGACAGGAAACAGTCAAAAAAACATTAGAAAATCCTTTGGTTACAAGGGATTTACAAAATTTCAGCGTATGTCAAATGGGCTTTAAAAGTTGACATACGCCTTTTTGATTGGAGGGATTTTTACTGAATGAACAAACTTGGTTACAGCATTTAAAAGAAAAACGCTTGGCTTATGGACTATCTCAAAACCGTTTAGCTGTTGCGACTGGTATTACAAGGCAGTATCTAAGCGATATTGAAACAGGAAAAGTCAAGCCATCAGAGGATTTACAGCAGTCCCTTTGGGAAGCTCTGGAACGCTTCAATCCCGACGCTCCCCTTGAAATGCTGTTTGATTATGTAAGGATTCGCTTTCCGACAACAGACGTACAGCAGGTGGTCGAAAACATCTTACAACTGAAACTGTCCTATTTTCTTCATGAGGACTATGGTTTCTATTCTTATTCAGAGCATTATGCTTTAGGCGACATATTCGTCCTTTGCTCCCATGAACTGGACAAAGGAGTTCTGGTGGAATTGAAAGGTCGTGGGTGCAGACAATTTGAAAGCTATCTTCTGGCACAACAAAGAAGCTGGTATGAGTTCTTTATGGACGTTTTGGTGGCTGGCGGTGTGATGAAACGCCTTGACCTTGCCATTAACGATAAGACAGGGATTTTAAATATCCCTGTACTCACTGAAAAGTGCCAACAGGAAGAATGTATCTCCGTCTTCCGCAGTTTTAAAAGCTATCGCAGTGGCGAACTGGTACGCAAAGAGGAAAAGGAATGTATGGGAAACACCCTCTATATCGGTTCATTACAAAGTGAAGTTTATTTCTGTATCTATGAAAAGGACTACGAGCAGTACAAGAAAAATGATATTCCCATTGAAGACGCAGAAGTAAAAAACCGTTTTGAGATTCGATTGAAAAATGAGCGTGCCTATTATGCAGTCCGTGATTTACTCGTCTATGACAATCCAGAGCATACCGCCTTTAAAATTATCAATCGGTATATCCGTTTTGTAGATAAAGACGATTCCAAACCTCGTTCTGATTGGAAACTGAATGAAGAATGGGCTTGGTTTATTGGGAACAATCGTGAACGATTAAAACTAACCACAAAACCAGAGCCTTACTCCTTCCAAAGGACGCTGAACTGGCTATCTCATCAAGTTGCCCCGACCTTAAAGGTTGCGATTAAACTTGATGAAATCAACCAGACGCAGGTTGTAAAAGACATTCTCGACCATGCGAAACTGACAGACCGACACAAGCAGATTTTGAAGCAACAGTCAGTAAAAGAACAGGACGTGATAACAACAAAAAAAGGATATCTGTCAACCATACCAGTTGACAGATATCCAAAAAAAAGATATAATGGGAGATAAGACGGTTCGTGTTCGTGCTGACTTGCACCATATCATAAAAATCGAAACAGCAAAGAATGGCGGAAACGTAAAAGAAGTTATGGAAATAAGACTTAGAAGCAAACTTAAGAGTGTGTTGATAGTGCATTATCTTAAAATTTTGTATAATAGGAATTGAAGTTAAATTAGATGCTAAAAATTTGTAATTAAGAAGGAGGGATTCGTCATGTTGGTATTCCAAATGCGTAATGTAGATAAAACATCTACTGTTTTGAAACAGACTAAAAACAGTGATTACGCAGATAAATAAATACGTTAGATTAATTCCTACCAGTGACTAATCTTATGACTTTTTAAACAGATAACTAAAATTACAAACAAATCGTTTAACTTCTGTATTTGTTTATAGATGTAATCACTTCAGGAGAGATTACATGAACAAAAATATAAAATATTCTCAAAACTTTTTAACGAGTGAAAAAGTACTCAACCAAATAATAAAACAATTGAATTTAAAAGAAACCGATACCGTTTACGAAATTGGAACAGGTAAAGGGCATTTAACGACGAAACTGGCTAAAATAAGTAAACAGGTAACGTCTATTGAATTAGACAGTCATCTATTCAACTTATCGTCAGAAAAATTAAAACTGAATACTCGTGTCACTTTAATTCACCAAGATATTCTACAGTTTCAATTCCCTAACAAACAGAGGTATAAAATTGTTGGGAATATTCCTTACCATTTAAGCACACAAATTATTAAAAAAGTGGTTTTTGAAAGCCGTGCGTCTGACATCTATCTGATTGTTGAAGAAGGATTCTACAAGCGTACCTTGGATATTCACCGAACACTAGGGTTGCTCTTGCACACTCAAGTCTCGATTCAGCAATTGCTTAAGCTGCCAGCGGAATGCTTTCATCCTAAACCAAAAGTAAACAGTGTCTTAATAAAACTTACCCGCCATACCACAGATGTTCCAGATAAATATTGGAAGCTATATACGTACTTTGTTTCAAAATGGGTCAATCGAGAATATCGTCAACTGTTTACTAAAAATCAGTTTCATCAAGCAATGAAACACGCCAAAGTAAACAATTTAAGTACCATTACTTATGAGCAAGTATTGTCTATTTTTAATAGTTATCTATTATTTAACGGGAGGAAATAATTCTATGAGTCGCTTTTTTAAATTTGGAAAGTTACACGTTACTAAAGGGAATGGAGATAAATTATTAGATATACTACTGACAGCTTCCAAGAAGCTAAAGAGGTCCCTAGCGCCTACGGGGAATTTGTATCGATAAGGGGTACAAATTCCCACTAAGCGCTCGGGACCCCTTGTAGGAAAATGTCCTAAGTGGGATATCTGTCAACTGGTATGGTTGACTAAAAATACTTCCTACGAAAATGTAGGGGGTATTTTTTTACGAAAAAATACAATCGATTCTTAAAAAGAAAAATTTTTGATTGGCAAAACCATAACAAGTTCGTTTTAGGGTTTTGATTTTGCGATTGATGCCTTCTAAAGGACCATTAGAGTATTCAAATTTAGCGCTATTTAAGACATATTTTCTGTTTTGACGAAGGGTTTGAATAGCAGTATCCATTTCTGTATTGGTTTTTTGGTAGTCTAAGATGGTTGACTCTAGTAATTCACTATTGCGCTCGTTTAGGGCTTTCGTGATATCTTGGTAAGTTTGGTATACTTCAGCGAACTTGGAAAATTTACTAGTAATGAGATCAACAGCATTTTGGCGAGTCATATATTGTTTAACGCCGCGAAGAAAAACTACTTCTTCAGGGTGAAGATCTTCAGCTTTTTTATGGAATAGCTTCCAATGTGACTTCATAATTTTATATTCTTGGCTCTGTTTATCAAGTTGCTTTAGGATAGAGATACGACAATTGTCCAAAGCGCGACCAGCTAATTGTACAAGGTGGAAGCGATCAATAATGATATTGGCATTAGGGAAAAGGCGATAGATAAAACTTTGATATTGAGCATTTAAATCAATTACAACTGATTGAACGCATTCGCGTTCGGCTTTTGAATAACGACTTTCAAAATAATCAACAATGGTAGGTGATAGACGATCCTGTAACTTTGTGACAATTTGGTGGGTTTCAGCGTCACAACAGATAAAGGACATCACAGACTTAATTGAACGAAACTCGTCAAAACATAGATGCTTAGGCAACTTAGCCACACGATAGTGTGGTTCCATGCGCTCTAAGATTGTTCGACGAACACTGCTAGGAGAGCAGTGACACATTTCAGCAATAAGCTGACCAGATAAGCCTTTACGAGCTAAAAGCATGATTTGATTTTTGAGATCACTGGATAAGGTTTGATTTTCTTTGGTTAAATTAGTAATAGCACCAAAAGTAGTATGGCATGATTTACATTTATAGCGTTGTTTACGAAGCTCTAGTTCATATCTTCTCCCATTTAAACTTGCCAGTCGTACATGAGTTTTGCGAAAGCCATCCTTATTAACTGTGGGAAAGCCACAGTTACGACAACGATTAATCGGATAAGAAAGAGTAGCTGTTATTAGCGTTATATACTCTTTAACAGAATCGTTGTTGTGTTCAGCTTCTTCAACAGAAATAATTTTAATATTTTTATCTTTAATTCCAAGAATATTTAGGATAGAATCATTATGGGACATTTGTTTAACCTTCTTTCATGATTTTTGTGGTGAATTGATTGTATAACGAGGGGACAGCAAATGTCCTCTTTTTTGTATAAAAGTAATACAGATTATGTAAAAGCAGAGGTTGTATCTATATGGCAACCAAATCCGGAGGCTGTGAAAAAAGGAAATTCCAAATGGGCAAATTTTATGTACTTAGTTGATGGTAAACAATATATATCTAGTAACAGAATACAGGTTTCTATGAATACGAAAGTAGGAGACTTAAAGCAAATAAAATATGATAAAAGAAATCCTGAAAAAATTTATGGGTTTTCAGTAAAAAGAGCATGTATTCTTTTTATCGTTGCAATTGTTTTATTTATAATTGCTAAATTTAAGTTGTTTTAGTGGAGGTGATTAATATGCCTAAAATTCCATCGCTTGTAGTCTTTTGTATGATATGTATTCCGATAATAAGATTAATTTATTTGGCTATAAAAAAGAAAAAAATACGAGTAAGTTTTTTGCTTGACCTGTCCGTTGGGGACAGTGCTATCTTTTAATTAAAGGAGGTGGCAAACCATGTTAAGAAATGAAATTCAAAACAAAACAGGTTTAACAAGAAAAGCAATTGAATATTATGAGGAGAAAGGACTTATAAATCCTCAAAAAACTGAAAACGGTTATAGAGATTACAGCGAGAATGATTTAGAGGTTTTAATTCAAATATCTTTATTTAGAAAACTTGGAATTAGTGTAACTGAAATAGAAGGGTATCTAACCACTGGCATTAGTGCATTATCATCTGTTTTAAGAAGAAAGCAACATCAATTAGATGTTGAAGAGAAAAGAAAAGAAGTCCTTGAACTTGTAGTTAAAGGTGAAAATCAGGAACTTATAAATGAAAAAATTAAATTGATTGAAGCAGAGGAATCAATCTACGAAAGATTAGAGAGATTATTTCCAGGATATTTTGGACAAATGTTATTTGCAGCATATCAACCATTTTTAAATGAATCATTAGGAAAAGATGAGGAAGAAGCATTTGAAAAATATGTAGATTACTTAGATAATTTACCATTATTTCAGTTAAGTAAGGATGAGCAAAATTATATTGAAAAGATAAGTTCTACTTTTGATATGCAGATACTAAAAAAAGTTAATAAAGATAAAATTAACGCTATTGAAAATGTTGAAAAATGGCTAAAAGAAAATGATAATACTATTTCTCAATATGAAGAATATAAAAACAGTGAAGAATATCAAAAGAGCCTAATGAAGCAAATTCAAGATAAATTACAAAACTTTATGAAAGACAACAAGTATTATGAAATTGCGATTCCACTTATTAGAAAATTTAGTAAAAGCTATGATGATTATTATAAGAAACTAATCGTAGCAAATGATAAGTACTTAGAAATTAAATGTTAATGGTATTGAAAAGTATCTACTTGTAAATAGTGGGTGCTTTTCTTTTTTTTAAAATTTCATAAATCTGGTTACCAAGAGGGATAAATTTTCACTATTAAAGTGTAGGGGGAAATTTATCCTTTTTGCTTTTGAGGTAGAAGAGAAAATCTATTCCGTTATTAAGCAAAGAATCCTACATAGCAGAAAGCTAATTGATCTTTGACAACTGAATAGACCAAGGTGGGACGTTATCCATTTGTGGAGAATTATGACCTACGCCAAGACTTTTCTGCTGAGAAATTGGTTTAAATGAATACTGGTAAGTGCCAAGGATAAAAGAAAAAGAGCGATAAATAGGAATACATAAAGGATAGGTGTGGCAATCTATCTCTGTGATACGAATGGTGATAATGATACTTCAATAGTTTAAGCCGGCTCGTCTTAATAAGGGGCGGTGGTGAGATTCCAATGTAGCAGCCAATGCACCTACCAATGTCATAAAACTTATTATAAAAATAGTGAGGTTAAGACTATGAATAAGAAAAAAGAAGTTAAGAAAGATAAGGATAAGAAGCAAATAGCCGATGATTATTCTAAGAAAATAACCTACTCTACGAGCGAAAGTGAAAAGCTTGATTTACTTGATATTGTTGAGATGTATCTATGTAAATCTTGTGTCAGAATTTGAGGGGCTGACAAAGAGAAATAGGGTGCGGTAAAATATAGGTGGTAGAAGTAATCTTCCGAAATGACTATTTGCCAAAATATCATTTTAGGAGGATTGTTATGAGAAATACTGCGTGTATGTATCTTCGTCTTTCAAGAGAAGATGGGGACAGTAATGAAAGTAACTCTATTTCAAATCAAAGACAAATAATCAAATCTTACGCTAAAGAAAAGAACATAGATCTATCTTATGAATATGTAGATGATGGATATAGTGGTTCTAATTTTGAGCGTCCAAATTTCAAGAATATGATTGATGACCTGAATAAAGGAAAGTTTTCTATCATTATGGTAAAAGACTTATCTCGTTTTGGTAGAGATTATATTGAGTCTGGGAAGTATCTGCAAAAGATATTTCCTGAAAAAGGTATTCGCTTCATATCTGTAAATGATAACTATGATAGTGATAATGCAGATGTTAGTGATACACATTTAATACTTCCAATTAGAAATTTTATCAATGACAGTTATTGTCGAGATATTTCTATGAAAGTGAAATCATCAAAAGAGGTGAAAAGGAAGAATGGCGAGTTTATTGGATCATTTGCTCCTTTTGGATATAAGAAAGATGATAAGAACAAACATCAGCTTGTAGTTGATACAGAAGTAGCTCATATCATTGAGCGAATATTTAATATGAAAATAGAGGGTTATTCCTCAAAGGCTATTGCCGACTTTCTAAACAGTATTGGAACAGTTACACCATCAAAGCACAAAGAAAATAATGGTGATAACTTCAATACTGGTTTTGTTGTGAAAAAAGCAAAGTGGGATGCTAAGATGGTAAACCGTATTATTTCAAATAAGGTTTATATTGGTGTCCTGGAACAAGGAAAAACCACAAAGTTAAATTATAAATCAAAGCACGAAGTCGATGTTTCCAAAGAAGACTGGATAACAATAGAAAATGCTCATGAAAGCATAGTATCAAAATCCATCTTTGCACTTGCAAACAAAATGCTACTTCGTGATGTGAAACAGTCTAAAGATAAGCCATATATATTATCAGGTATGCTTTATTGCAAAGATTGTGAAAGTCCTATGATTAGGCGAAAAGTAAGAGATAAGATTTTCTACATTTGCTCTGAATATAACAATGCTGGAGAGTGTTCAAGACATAGTGTAAAAGAAGACTATGTTACTCATGCAACTATTCATGCATTAAATGAATATCTATCTAAGTACAATGAACTGCTTAAAAAAGTTAGCGAAATAGATGTGTCAAAGTTTAAATTAAAAGTTGATTTTGAGTCATTATATGCAGAAAAAAGAAAGCATGAAAGACTTAGACAATCTCTTTACATGGATTTAGAAGAAGAACTTATTACGACTGAGGAATTTGAACGATTTAGAAAAAATTATCTTATCAAGATTAGAGAAATTGAGAAACAAATTATTACAAAGCAAAATATCGTAGATGAACTGAAAATGAAGATAAACGATAAAGGTAGTTTCGTTTCTGAGATAGTTCCTAATCCTGAAAATGGTGAACTGAATCGATTGTCTTTAGTGTCTTTTATAGATCGTATTGAGATTGGAGAGGATAATGCAATTAACTTTGTCTTCAACAATATTGAAACAGTGAATCTGCTTCAAGCGATTGTAGATAGTGATAAGGTCGAAGCTAAGGATACACATAATGCAAGA
Source organism: Streptococcus sp. NSJ-72 (assembly GCF_014334035.1). NCBI lineage: Bacteria > Bacillati > Bacillota > Bacilli > Lactobacillales > Streptococcaceae > Streptococcus > Streptococcus sp. NSJ-72. Next base: position 1,502,017 of record NZ_CP060489.1, on the reverse strand, counting down.
CTAATATCAATGGGCAAGTTATTTGGTGAGCATTTAGAAAGAGTTGAACCTAAGCTTGCAGTTGGAGGTGTTTGTTAATGGCAAGGACTTCCAAAAGATATATAAGAAAAAACGAAGAACAAGCACAAAAAGTATTCTATAAAGCAGGAGTATATACAAGATTATCCAGTGAAAGAAAAGAAGAATGGCGTGAGAAATCATCGTCTATCGAAACACAGGTGCTTTGTTGTAAAGAGTATGCTTTAAAGGAAAATATCAAAGTCGTAAATATTTACACAGACTATGAATATAGTGGGACAAATTTTGAAAGACCACAGTTCCAGGAAATGATGCAAGATATTCGTGAAAGAAGAATTAATTGTATTATCATAAGGGACTTATCAAGACTTGGAAGAGAATATCTTGAGATGGGAAGACTCATAGACAAGGTATTTCCGTTCTTGGGAGTAAGGTTTATTTCTGTTAATGATAAGGTTGATACCGTTAAGGATTTAGACTCAAAGAAGTCATTTGAAGTAACTCTTAAGAATATCGTCAATGATATGTATGCTAAAGACATTTCTGTAAAGATAAAGACAAGCAAACATAATAGGGCAAGAAATGGATATTTTATTGGTTCTGTTCCGCCCTATGGATATAAGGTAGTGAAATTAAAAGAGGGACAGAAGTTAGAAGTTGATGAGAATGTTCGATTCATTGTTGAAGAAATGTTCCGACTAACACTTGGAGGGAAAAGCCAATATGAGGTTGCAAAACACTTTAATACTATGGGTTATGCTACAGGAATGGTCTATTACAAAACAGGTAGAATTTATAGACGGGATGGTGATCCGCAGTGGAATAAAGGTACTATTTCCAAAATGCTTACTAATAGAACTTATACAGGAACTTTGGTGCAAGGCGTTAAGCAACAAAATCTTGCAAAAGGAATGAAGCAACAATTTGTAGATGAAAGCCAGCATATTATATATGAAAATGCTCATGAACCTATTATCTCAAAAGAAGACTTTGAAAAAGTGCTGCAAGGGCGAGCAAATAGATTAAAGAACAATGCTTTTGGTGCAGAGATGCATAACTTTGAAAGAGATTATGAGAATAGATATAAGGGCTTGATTTTTAATAATGCAACAGGTAAGGAACTTTATCGAAGAACCAGAATTTACGGGACAAACCATGATAGGCTTTATTACTCTTTTCAAAACGATACTTGCACAGGCAAGATAGATAACGAAGTAGGAGTATTTATTATGGAAAGAGAGCTTGATAAGGCAATGTCTGAAAAGGTAGCAGAGTTTATTACTAAGGCTACAAGCAAGGCAAAGCTAATAGAAAGAGTGTCTGCTAGGTTTTTTGAAAGTATAGATAAGCTAAACGAAGATATTTCAAAGCTTAAAATTAAGACAGAGAAGGAAGAATTCCTAATTCAAAAAGCTTATGAAGAATATAGCTTAGGCAAGATTGATAGGGAAGTATATAGCCTTAAAAGAGAGATTACTCTTAGCCATATTGCAACAATCAATAATGAAGTTATTGCTATTGAAAAGGTTGTAAAAGACCTTGAAAGGGATAAGAAAATATCTATTAAGTGGATTAAGGACGTATTTTCGGCAAAAAAGGTTGAAAAATTACCATCTGATTTAATTCATAGCTTAGTGGAAAAGATAATTGTCTATGGCAATCATAACTTTGAAATAATCTTTAAATTTAATATGGATAGTTTGATGGGAGGTGTTAATATTGAGTAAAATTGCACTTTACATTAGATTATCTGTAGAAGATCAGATGAAGAAAGATGAGAGCGAAAGTATCATCAATCAAAGGTATTTCCTGAATGATTTTCTTGATAGAAATGATGAATTTAAAAGTTTTCAAAGAGAAGAATACATTGATGACGGATATACAGGTACAAATGAGAAAAGACCATCTTTTCAAAGAATGCTAGAAGGAGTTAAGAATGGTAAAATCAATGCCATAATTGTAAAAGACTTATCGAGATTTATGAGGGATTATATTTCGCTCGGTGATTATCTGGAGAATATATTTCCTTTTCTTGGTATTAGATTTATTGCGATTAATGATGGCTATGATAGTGATAAGGAAAAAGGGAATGGAACAGACCTTGATATTCAGTTTAAAGGTTTGCTATATGACTTTTATACAAAAGATATTTCGCAGAAAGTAAAGACAGTTACTACAGAACTTAAGAAGCAAGGAAAGTTTCTTGCATGGAGTCCAGCATTTGGTTATATGAAAGATCCAGATGATAAGCACAACATCATTATTGATGATAAGACAGCTTGGATTGTGAGGAAGGTATATGACTTAGCACTTACAGGACTTGCATCAAGAAAGATTGCAGCAGTTATGAATGAAGAGAATATACCAACACCAAACGAACGTAAAAAAGAACTTACAAATATGGATTATGAATATAACATAGTATCATCAGATACAAGAGATGCACCAACATGGACAAATGGTACAGTGGTAGATATTTTATCCAATGAAAATTACACAGGCACTTATGTCTTCAATATGCAAGAAAAGTCGGTATTGACTCCTGGTAGTTTTAAATTTAATCCTAAAGAAGAATGGGGTAGAGTTTATGACCACCATGAAGCTATCGTTTCAAGAGAAGAGTTTGAAAGGGTTCAAGCTATCAAAGAAAATAATAGTTTCTTAAAAGGGAAAAATACTGACTATACATGGAGAAAGCATTCCCCATTACAAGGCTTCGCAAGATGTCCTACTTGTAACCATATTCTGGGACTTACTCAATCAAAGTTTAAACGACCGGATGGAAGCATGAGAATACACAAGTATTTTCATTGTAGGATCTGCAAGTGTAATAATGTTGAACATAAAAACTCAAGAGTTGATAAATTAGAGGAACAGGTGCTTTCGCTTATTAAAGAGAAATATGGTGAAGTAGAAGTAAAGCTCAAAGAAAAAATAAGCATTAAAGATATAGAGAAAAAGATAGAAAAGCTTCAGGCAAAAAAGATGTCTGATTTTGAAAAATATAAACTTGGGAAAATGACGAAAGTTAAGTTTGTAGAAAGTAAAAATCAGATAGATAATGAAATTAGTAAGCTAGAAGAAAAGATAAAACTATCTTCTAACGAAACAGAAGTAGTAACAGATAATGAACTTACACGAGAACTTATGGAAAAGTATGTTGAGTCGGTTATCTGTGAAGGCAGTATAGTTCAAAAAATCATATGGAAATAGACGCAAGAGGGAGTGAGAAATCACTCTCTTTTTGCTATCTAAAAATAGACAATATATTTTGTGTCAGTCGCTTGACACGAGAGGGCTCTGGAACTTTTATATTTAAATCTATTGAGCTAAAACGTAATGCTGGTACAGACCTAGGACAAATAATTCGTACGGTTAAAGGTTTTGATATAAATCCACTGGCCGTACAAACTGCTAAAACAAATTATATATTGTCAGTTTTGGATTTACTTTCATTGGATTCAGAATTTCACATCCCTATATATTATAATGATGTATTAAAATTAAATTGCCCAGTGGATAGTTCACAATCAAAAAACGAATTTGTAAATAATGTCTTAGATTCAAAGAGAAGGGACCTCAATATTGTTGAAGAGCTTGATAGGGTAGATTTAGTAGCAGGTAATCCACCTTGGGTAAATTGGGAGTACATGCCTGAAGAATATAGAAAATTGAATCAACACTTGTGGATTGACTATAATTTATTTTCAGCAAAAGGTAGAGATCTAAGTTTTTCAAAAGAGGATATATCAGTTCTAATTACTTATAGAGTGATTGATAGATTTTTAAAATATGGTGGCATACTCGGATTTGTAATCAGACAAGGAGTTTTTAAATCTTCATCAAACGGAGTAGGGTTTCGACATTTTTATGTTAAAGACCTTTTTGAATTAAAGGTATTACGGGTTGATGATTTATCAAAAATAAAAGTATTTGATAATGCAAGTAATACTACGGCAATGTTTTTCTGTAAAAAGGGAGAAAGAAATACTTACCCAGTTCCATACTATTTTTGGGAAAGGAGACATAATTTAAAAAGATTTAGCTATAATTCTTATTCTACATTAAAGGAAGTAGAGAGTCAGATTAATATTAAACCTCAAATTGCAGTACCTGCAATTGAAGATGATTTAACATCATTATGGCTAACTACAGAAGAGAATAAATTGTATGAACTAAAAAAAGTATTAGGGAGCAATGACTATCAGGCAAGAACTGGTGTATTTACAGGTGGTGCGAATGCAGTATATTGGCTTGATGTTATTTCTCGAAAGTCTGACTTAGTGAAAGTAAGGAATATTACAACTCGAGCAAAACGAAAAGTCGAAGATATACAGATGGACATAGAGCCAGAGTATATTTTTCCAATGTTAAAAGGGAGTAACGTAAGAAAGTGGAGATATGAATATAATTCATACTTACTATGCCCACATTCTATGGAAACGAAAATGTGGCCAATCTCCGGAGAAGAATTAAAACAATCCAATCCTAGGACTTATAGCTACTTAGAACATTTTAAGAATAATCTAGATAGTCGAAAAGGTTTTGCAGGTTGGGAAAAAGAAATACAAAGAAAAGAGTTTCACGCAATACTAAGAGTAGGAGAATATACATTTTCTAAATATAAAGTTGTCTGGAAATATATTGCATCAGAGTTTATCTGTGCGGTGGTAAGTGAAGTTGAAGATACGTTGTTAGGCAAGAAGATGCTGTTGCCTAATGAAAAAGTAATGTATGTTAGTCTTGATAATGAGTTAGAGGCTTATTACTTATGTGGTGTATTAAGCTCTTCTCTTATAGCAGAATGCGTGCAATCATATATGAATCCAACAAGTATATCAGCGCATGTTCTAGATAAATTAAATATTCCTAAATTTGAGGCTAACAATACTATTCATTTACAAATTGCTCAAGCTTGCAAACAGGGGCATTTAGATGGAGATATCATAACAAACACCAAAATTATAGATAGCCTTATAATGGAATTAGTGAAATAATACAATCTAATCTAGGTTATGTTAAAATTTAATTTCCTATGTCTATAGAAATGACTTTGAGAGATAAGGTTGCAAAATAGATTGTTTTAAATAACCCATATGCCAATTTCTTAACAAAAAGGAATTAGAGTCAGTATTTCTTAAAAATGTGATTCTGAGTCTTTTATAGTTTCATCAGAGTCTTTTTATTCATTTTCTTAATTACAATTTTATTGATATGCTTCTAATCCCTCACTTCTTTTCTTATAATAAAGCTGCAGATTTCTGGAAAGGAGGAAAAATGGTCAAAAGGAGTTCTAAGAAATTAACGAAGAAGCAAGAGCGTATCCGTAATGCCTTTGAATCTGAAAGAACGGTAGAGGTCATTCCAGCAGTTGTGCAGAATGCTAGCTTGGGAGAGCAGAAGATCCGTGTGGCAGCTTATTGTCGGGTGAGCACTTTTGATGAATCCCAATCAGGTAGTTTTGAACTGCAGAAACAAACTTATTTGGAACGGATTCAGAATACTCCCAACTGGGAGTTGGCTGGTATTTATGCTGATCAGGGCGCATCTGGTACTACCATTAAGCATCGTGAGCAGTTTCAAAAAATGCTTGAAGACTGTAGGCAAGGGAAAATCGATTTGATACTGGTCAAGAGTATCAGTCGGTTTGCTCGGAACCAGCTTGACTTCATCAGTATCTACCGAGAGCTGAAAGCTTTACCTCGTCCAGTAGGTATTTTAATAGAAGACATAAATCTAAATACGCTGGATACCAAAGGTGAGCTGGTATTAGGAGTTATGTCTATAGTAGCTCAAGGCGAGAGTGAACAGAAGAGTGCTTCAATTACCTGGTCGATTATTGAGCGTTTCAAATGTGGCATTCCGATTATTCCGACACATAACCTTCTGGGCTACACCAAGGACAAGTATGGTTAAATCGTGATTGATGATTCGGAAGCCAAGGTAGTAAGGTATATCTATGATTCCTACATGAACGGCAGGACTGCGCGTGAGATTGCTGATGCGTTAATGGAGCACCATATTCCAACGGTCACCGGACTTGAAAACTGGTCTACCCTTGCTGTCAACAATATTCTTAGGAATGAGAAATACAAGGGTGAGATTATTATGCAGAAAACCTATACGGTAGACTGCTTTAGTCATAAGACACGGAAGAATAATGGTGAACGGCCGAAATACCGACTGAGAAATGGAATTCCTTCAATCATATCTGACTCTGACTGGAGTTTAGTACAAGAGCTACTCTCTCAACCGAGAAGAAGAACGAAATCTGCAAAGTTAGCTGTTGTGCCAAAACTCTATGTAAAAAAAGTGAAGTCAGGTATACTGAAGGATTTTATTGTACTCGATTCTTTATGGAAGAAGAAGGAGATTCGAACTGTATTTAAAGGAGAAGAGTGATGAGATTTTCAGACTACGACTTACAGGTTATTACCATTGAGAAAAATGCCAGTGATTACAGTATGACTGTAAACAAGAACTTTGTGACCTTTAGTAAGGCCATAGCTGCTGAGCTGAATTACCCAAGTCATGTCATTGTGGCCTTCAACAAGGACACAAAGGTTATGGGAATTCAAGTTTGCCATGCCAATACCAAAGGCGCTTATGAGTTCTGCAAGTCTAAGAAGGTTAGAAAAGGTGTGGTTCAGATGGTGAACAAGAACCTGAAAGAAGCTCTCTTGACCATCATGCCAGATTGGGAAAGTAATAAACGCTACAAAGTACCAGGTATTCACATTGCTGAAGATAGGGCCTTTGTCTTTGAATTAAAAGGCTATGAGGTTCTTGAGGACTTTAGAAAGAAATAAATCTAAATCAAAGCAAAAAAAGAGGTAGAGCCTATCCAGACTCTGCCTTTTTATAATGAGTAAATTATGTTTAAAATAAACATAATATGTGGAGTTTTCACAAAAAAAGAGTTATAATGAAGAAAAAGAGAAAAGGAAGGAGTTAGCCATGAATAAGAATCAACGATTGGATGAATTAGTAAAATTAGTTGATAGAGCGGGTTCTGTCACCGTTTCAGAAATTATGGAAAGTTTGAAAGTTTCTGATATGACAGTGCGACGTGATTTGACTGAGCTGGAAAAACAAGGAAAAATAACCCGTATATTTGGAGGAGCTAAAAGTAATAAACCTTCACCATACCGTGAGATTCCCCATGAGGAAAAACTTTTCAAAAATATTGAAGCAAAGCGAACTGTCGCAAAAAAAGCTGTGGAGTATATTAAAGATGGGGATACGATTTTCCTTGGTCCGGGCACCTCTGTAGAAGTGCTGGCTGAAGAAATTTCCAACCGAAATCTGCGTGTGATCACCAACTGTCTGCCTATCTTTAATGACCTGCTCAAGAAAAAATCAGATACCTTTAAAGTCTTTCTTCTGGGTGGGGAGATGAGGGAAGCCACCCAGGCTTTTGTGGGGGAAATGACCAACGCTATCATGGACCGTATGTACTTTACAAAGATGTTCTTTAGTGGCAACGGCATTAAGAATGGTCAAATCATGACTTCCTCTTTTGAAGAAGCCTATACTCAAAAACTAGCTTTGGAACGCTCGACAGAATCCTATCTTCTCATAGACTCGTCTAAGGTTGGTAAAGAAGATTTTACCACTATCTGTCCCTTGTCTGAAATTACAGCTGTCATCACGGATCAGACTTCTGATACCTCACATGAGGAATTGGAAACCTATACCAAAGTTATTTCATAAGGAATTCGAAAGCCCTGAATCGGGGCTATTTGTTTGTCTTTCACATCTTTTAAAATATTTGATTAAAATAAACAAAAAATGTTGACAGATAACCGAAAAAGGAGTATATTATGATTATAGAAAACAGATAGTGATTTATTTAAACACAATTCTGTTAAAAACAATCAAATAAAGGAGAACGCTCATGGCAATTATTATTGGAGCAGATGCTGCTGACAGCAAGCTGAAAGATGTGGTCAAAGATTTTCTCGTTGGGGAAAACTTTGAAGTGGTGGATGTGACCAAAGATGGTCAAGACTTTGTCGATGTGACTTTGGCAGTTGCAGCAGAAGTCAATAAGCAAGAAGAGAATCTTGGGATTGTCATCGATGCTTATGGAGCAGGCCCATTCATGGTCGCAACCAAGATTAAAGGAATGGTAGCCGCAGAAGTTTCTGACGAACGCTCAGCCTATATGACCCGTGGCCATAACAACTCTCGTATGATTACGATGGGCTCTGAAATCGTTGGAGAAGGCCTGGCGAAAAACATTGCTAAAGGCTTTGTCAATGGCAAGTATGACGGTGGCCGCCACCAAATCCGTGTCGACATGCTCAACAAGATGTGCTAAGAAAAGGAGAATTCAAATGAAAATTGCAATTGGATGTGACCATATCGTAACCAACGAAAAAATGGCAGTTGTTGACTTCTTGAAATCAAAAGGCTATGAAGTACAAGACTACGGTACTTACGACCATGTTCGGACTCATTATCCTATCTATGGGAAGAAAGTCGGTGAAGCAGTCGCTAGTGGCAAGGCAGACTTGGGAATTTGTATCTGTGGTACTGGGGTAGGTATTAACAACGCAGTAAACAAGGTACCTGGTATCCGCTCAGCTTTGGTGCGGGACATGACCTCAGCTCTCTATGCCAAAGAAGAACTCAATGCCAATGTTATCGGTTTTGGCGGTAAAATCACTGGTGAACTTCTCATGTGTGATATTATCGAAGCCTTCATTCATGCAGAATACAAACCAAGTGAAGAAAACAAGAAACTGATTGCCAAGATTGCTCATGTTGAGAGCCAAAATGCTGATCAGACCAATCCGGATTTCTTCAAAGAATTTCTTGAAAAATGGGAGCGTGGAGAATACCACGACTAGTGAGGTAGGCTTATGATTCTTACAGTTACTATGAATCCTTCGATTGACATTTCTTATCCCTTAGATGTCTTTGAATTAGATACGGTCAATCGTGTGGCAGAAGTCAGTAAGACGGCCGGCGGCAAAGGTCTCAATGTGACCAGGGTTCTGGCAGAAATTGGAGATAATGTTGCTGGAACAGGGCTAATCGGTGGCACCAATGGCGATTTCTTACTGCAGCACCTTCCTCAAAATACTCAAGCCTACTTTTATGAGATTGCTGGAGATACAAGAAACTGTATCGCCATTCTCCATGAGGGGCAGCAGACAGAAATTTTGGAGGCTGGACCAACCATTGCACCAGAAGAAGCGAATGGCTTCTTGCACCACTATCGGTCTTTGATGAAAGCAACTGATGTAGTTGCCATTTCCGGAAGTTTGCCTGCGGGGTTACCGACTGATTTTTATGTTCAGTTAGTTGAAATTGCCCACCAATTTGGCAACAAAGTAGTCCTGGACTGTTCAGGTGCTGCACTTCAAGCAGCCTTGGAATCGCCTGTTAAACCAACAGCCATCAAACCCAATAATGAAGAATTGTCTCAATTATTAGGCCGGGAAGTTTCCAAGGACTTGAATGAACTGAAGGAAGTTCTTTCGGAACCGCTTTTTGACGGAATCGAATGGATTATTGTATCGCTCGGGGCAGGTGGTGCTTTTGCCAAGCATTGGGATACTTTCTACAAGGTGGATATTCCTAAAATTGAAGTAGTCAATCCAGTTGGTTCTGGTGATTCTACGGTTGCGGGTATCTCCTCTGCCTTAAGTCATCAGGTGGATGATCAGTCTCTTTTGAAAAAGGCAAATGTCCTGGGGATGCTCAATGCCCGGGAAAAAATGACCGGGCATGTCAATGTCTCTAACTACGACACTCTATATAATCAAATTACAGTGAAAGAGGTATAAAGAATGGTATTAACAGAACAAAAACGTAAATATATGGAAAAACTGTCTGACGAAAATGGCATCATCTCAGCTTTGGCTTTTGACCAGCGTGGCGCTTTGAAACGTCTCATGGCTCAATACCAAGAGACAGAGCCAACAGTGGAACAAATGGAAGAACTCAAAGTCTTGGTTGCAGAAGAACTGACTCCATATGCTTCCTCTATGCTGCTGGATCCTGAATACGGTCTGCCTGCTACAAAGGCTTTAGACAAAAATGCAGGTCTCTTGCTTGCCTATGAAAAGACCGGCTATGATACTTCCAGCACCAAACGCCTGCCAGACTGTCTGGATGTTTGGTCCGCAAAACGTATCAAAGAACAAGGTGCAGATGCTGTTAAGTTCTTGCTCTACTATGATGTAGATAGCTCTGATGAACTCAACCAACAAAAGCAAGCCTATATTGAACGTGTGGGTTCTGAGTGTGTGGCAGAAGATATTCCATTCTTCCTTGAAATCTTGGCTTATGATGAAAAAATTGCGGATGCGTCTAGCGCAGAGTATGCTAAAGTAAAACCTCGCAAGGTTATTGAAGCGATGAAAGTCTTCTCTGATCCACGGTTTAACATTGATGTTCTGAAAGTGGAAGTGCCAGTTAATGTGAAATATGTAGAAGGCTTTGGCGATGGAGAAGTAGTGCATACGAAAGAAGAAGCAGCTGCCTTCTTCAAACAACAGGATGAAGCAACTAATCTTCCTTATATCTATCTGAGCGCTGGTGTAGCAGCTAAGCTTTTCCAAGAAACTCTGGTCTTTGCCCACGAATCTGGTGCTAACTTCAACGGAGTGCTTTGCGGCCGTGCAACTTGGGCCGGCAGTGTCAAAGACTATATTGAGCAAGGGGAAGAAGCAGCTCGTCAATGGCTCCGGACAAGCGGCTTTCAAAATATTGATGAGCTCAATCAAGTGCTTAAGCAAACAGCGACTTCTTGGAAAGAAAGAGTCTAATTCTGCTATTTTATAATGAAATTTTTAACAGCTCTGATTTAAAATAGAAGGGGGAAATAAAAATCCAACGTAAGCGTTTCTGCATAAAATAGAGCTTCTGGAAATTTCCTAAAATAGGATCAGTCATTGGTATCCATTTAGGGAGAGTTATCAATGACTGATTTTCGTTTAAAATCACCAAAAAAAGAAAAAAATGTTTAAAAAGCTCAAAGAAAGGGTTTACAAATTATTAACCTTATGATATACTATAGTCACAAGTTAATAAAAGGTGAATGTTAGTAACTAAGATTACGCATGATCACAGACGAATTAGAGGTAAAAAACTTTCTAAGGGTGTTTGTGGTCATTTTTTATTTTTACAATTCTTGAATATTCAAGTAAGGAGGTTACCATGTATCGGATTCTAAATCCAATGAACCACAATGTCGCTCTTGTCAGAAATGAAAAGGGGGAAGAGTTGGTCATTGTTGGGAAGGGAATCATTTTTGGTAAAAAGAAGGGTGATTTTATCCCAAAAGAAAAGGCTGAGAAAGTCTTTCGGATGAAAACGGAGGAATCGAGAGAAAACTTTGTGAGTCTTCTCAAAGATGTTCCGCTGGATTTCATCACTGTGACCTACGAAGTGATTGACAGTCTTTCAAGGAAGTACAGCTATCCGGTTCAAGATTATATCTATGTCACTTTGACGGACCATATCTACTGTTCTTATCAAGCAGTACAACAGGGACGCTACAAGGACAGCGCTCTTCCAGATGCTAGAGAGAAATATCCAGTTCCTTATCAAATCGCTCAAGAAGCAGTTACTATCTACAGAGAGCGCTTGTTAGATACTTTCCCTGATGATGAGGTAAACCGAATAGCCTATCACTTTATCAATGCCGAGGGCAATTCTGATCCTGAGGGGCAAAGCCATCTGGATAAGCGAAAGGAAATCCTGGGAGCTGTGGAAGCTGAGTTAAGGAAGAATGATATTAGAAGAACGGCTGAAAACAGCAACTTCTATGACCGCTTCATGATTCACTTAAATTATTTCTTAGACTATTTAGATAGGAGTCGGGATGATAATGTGTCACTCCTTGAAATGGAAAGTCAGATAAAGCTGACTTATCCAGAAGCCTATCAAATTGGAAGTACCATTTACAAGATTGTCGCTCAACAAACTGGAGTAGATGTATACAACAGTGAGCGAGTCTACCTTGTTTTACATATTCAACGATTACTTTAACTAAAAAAGGAGGTTCTGTCATGAACAGAGAAGAAGTAACATTACTTGGTTTTGAAATTGTAGCCTATGCAGGCGATGCCCGTTCCAAACTGTTGGAAGCCTTAAAGGCTGCAGAAGCGGGAGATTTTGCTAAGGCAGATGCCTTGGTGGAAGAAGCCAATGGCTGCATCGCTGAAGCTCATCATGCTCAGACCAGTCTCTTGACAAAAGAAGCTGCTGGCGAGGACTTGGCTTACAGTGTGACCATGATGCACGGCCAGGATCACCTAATGACTACTATCTTGCTAAAAGACATGATGCACCATTTGATTGAACTATACAAAAGAGGAGTAAAATAATGAACAAACTCATCGGACTTATTGAGAAAGGGAAGCCTTTCTTTGAGAAGATTTCTCGGAATATCTATCTCCGTGCTATTCGGGATGGCTTTATCGCTGGTATGCCAGTCATCCTCTTTTCATCTATCTTTATCTTGATTGCCTATGTGCCAAATGCTTGGGGCTTCCACTGGTCTAAGGACATTGAAACTTTCCTTATGACTCCTTATAGCTATTCGATGGGGATTCTGGCATTCTTTGTAGGCGGAACAACCGCTAAGGCTCTGACAGACTCTGTCAATCGTGATCTGCCAGCGACAAACCAGATTAACTTCTTGTCTACGATGCTGGCTTCCATGGTCGGCTTCCTCCTGATGGCTGCTGAACCTGCTAAGGAAGGTGGCTTCCTGACTGCCTTTATGGGAACCAAAGGTCTTTTGACAGCTTTCATCGCAGCCTTTGTAACGGTTAATGTCTACAAGGTTTGTGTGAAAAATAATGTCACCATTCGTATGCCAGAAGAAGTTCCACCAAATATTTCCCAAGTATTTAAGGACTTGATTCCATTCACTTTGTCAGTGGTTATCCTTTATGCCTTTGAACTGATTGTTAAAGCATCTCTTGGTGTAACTGTTGCAGAATCTATCGGTACGCTTCTGGCTCCTCTCTTCTCTGCAGCTGATGGTTATCTCGGAATTACCCTTATCTTTGGTGCTTATGCTTTCTTCTGGTTTGTGGGTATCCATGGTCCATCAATCGTTGAACCAGCTATTGCAGCCATTACTTATGCCAATATCGATGCCAACCTGCACTTGATTCAAGCTGGTCAACATGCGGATAAGGTCATCACCTCTGGTACACAAATGTTCATCGTTACCATGGGTGGTACTGGTGCAACCTTGATTGTTCCATTCCTCTTCATGTGGCTCTGTAAATCAGAACGAAACAGGGCTATCGGACGTGCCTCTGTTGTTCCTACCTTCTTTGGAGTTAACGAACCAATCCTCTTTGGAGCTCCTATCGTATTGAATCCAATCTTCTTCATTCCATTCATCTTTGCCCCAATTGCCAATGTCTGGATTTTCAAATTCTTTGTCGATACCTTGAACATGAACTCCTTCTCAGCTAACCTTCCATGGGTAACCCCTGGACCTCTGGGAATTGTTCTTGGTACCAACTTCCAACTCTTGTCATTCGTCCTTGCGGCTCTTCTGGTTGTAGTGGATATTATCATCTACTACCCATTCGTCAAGGTTTATGATGAACAAATTCTGGAAGAAGAACGTTCTGGTAAATCAAACGATGCTCTGAAAGAAAAGGTTGCGGCTAACTTCAATACAGCTAAAGCAGATGCGATTCTTGAAAAAGCAGGTGCTGCAGAAAAAGCTCCAGCTCAAAATAATATTACAGAAGAAACAAATGTCCTTGTTCTTTGTGCTGGTGGTGGGACCAGTGGTCTCTTGGCTAACGCTCTCAATAAAGCGGCAGCCGAGTACAATGTCCCTGTTAAAGCAGCAGCTGGTGGCTACGGAGCTCACCGTGAAATGCTTCCTGAGTTTGACCTTGTTATCCTGGCTCCTCAAGTCGCTTCTAACTTTGAAGATATGAAGGCCGAGACAGATAAATTAGGCATCAAATTAGCTAAGACAGAAGGAGCACAATATATTAAGCTCACTCGTGATGGACAAGGCGCTCTGAAATTTGTTCAGGAACAGTTTGAAGACTAAATCAGTTAGCTTATTTGAGATGAAGCAAAATAAGTACTTTCCCTGTTTCCTTTCCAATGCTTCATCTCAAATACTATTATAAAGAGGAGAAAAAGATGGCAAAAACACTCCCAAAAGATTTTATTTTCGGTGGGGCTACGGCAGCTTATCAGGCTGAAGGAGCTACTCACACAGATGGTAAAGGTCCCGTTGCTTGGGATAAATACTTAGAAGATAATTATTGGTATACGGCAGAACCTGCCAGTGACTTTTATCATAAATATCCAGTTGACTTGGCATTGGCTGAGGAGTACGGTGTGAATGGTATCCGTATTTCGATTGCTTGGTCTCGCATATTCCCAACTGGATATGGTCAAGTCAACCAAAAAGGTGTCGAGTTCTACCACAATTTGTTTGCGGAATGTCATAAACGGCATGTGGAACCATTTGTGACCCTTCATCACTTTGATACTCCGGAAGCCTTGCATTCAAATGGTGATTTTCTCAATCGTGAGAATATCGAACATTTTGTGGACTATGCAGCTTTCTGTTTTGAAGAATTCCCAGAAGTTCGCTATTGGACGACCTTTAATGAGATTGGGCCGATTGGAGACGGCCAGTATCTCGTTGGAAAATTTCCGCCGGGCATCCAATATGACCTAGCCAAGGTCTTCCAATCCCATCACAATATGATGGTCTCTCACGCTCGTGCAGTAAAGCTCTATAAGGATAAGGGCTACAAGGGTGAAATCGGAGTTGTTCATGCACTCCCTACCAAGTATCCTCTTGATCCGGAAAATCCGGATGATGTGGTTGCAGCAGAGTTGGAAGACATTATCCATAACAAATTTATCTTGGATGCGACTTATCTGGGATATTATTCCGAAAAAACCATGGCTGGAGTCAATCATATTCTGACTGCCAATGGTGGTACTTTGGATTTACGAGATGAAGATTTTGAAGTACTCGAAGCGGCTAAAGACCTCAATGATTTCCTGGGCATCAACTACTACATGAGTGACTGGATGCAAGCTTTTGATGGCGAGACTGAAATTATTCACAATGGTAAGGGCGAAAAAGGAAGTTCTAAATACCAAATAAAAGGTGTTGGTAGACGGGTTGCTCCAGACTATGTTCCAAGAACAGACTGGGATTGGATTATATATCCGCAGGGCCTGTATGACCAAATCATGCGGGTGAAACAAGATTATCCAAACTACAAAAAAATCTATATTACCGAGAATGGATTAGGTTATAAAGATGAGTTTGTGAACAATACGGTCTATGATGATGGACGGATTGACTATGTTAAACAACACTTAGAAGTCTTATCTGATGCCATTGCTGATGGAGCAAATGTCAAAGGTTACTTTATTTGGTCGCTGATGGATGTCTTTTCTTGGTCTAATGGTTATGAAAAACGTTATGGGCTTTTCTATGTGGATTTTGATACGCAAGAACGCTATCCAAAGAAGAGTGCTCACTGGTATAAACAAGTAGCTAAAACACAAATTATTGAGTAGGTTTTAAAGATACTTCTTTATTATAATTTCTAATATAAAACGAGAATGTGAGTCTTTGAACTGATATTCTCGTTTTCTTTTGTTTTGGAGGAAAAAATGGTTATTGAATTAAGAAATAATGAATTAACTGTACAGTTTAAGGAGTTTGGAGGTGCTTTATCATCAATTAAAGATGAAGATGGAATAGAATATCTTTGGCAAGGGAATCCACAATATTGGAGTGGCCAGGCCCCTGTTTTATTCCCCATTTGTGGAAGTGTTCGTGACGATAAAGTTAGTTTTGATTCTGACAACAAAGATATTCTAAGGATTATTCCTAGACACGGTTTAGTTAGAAAAGAAAATTTTTTATTTAGACAGATTGATGAGCAAACGATAGCTTTTACTTTTAAATCCACAGAAGTTACTTTGAAAAATTATCCTTTTAACTTTGTATTAAAAATTATTTATCGCTTACACGAGTCAACGATAACGACTCAATATCAAGTGACGAATACTGAAAATAATAGGATATTACCCTATTTTATTGGAGGACATCCAGGTTTTAATTGCCCGTTAATAGATAGCGATATTTACGAAGATTATTATTTGGAATTTTCTGAAGAAGAGACTTGTAGTATCCCTAAAAGTTTCCCAGAGACAGGGTTGCTTGATTTACAAAATCGTACACCGTTTCTCATGAATGAAAGAAAGATTGATTTAGTACATTCACTGTTTTCTCATGACGCCATTACATTTGACAAACTTAAGTCTCGTAGTGTCAGTTTGAAATCTAAGAAAAGTAATAAAGGACTGAGAGTGGATTTTAAAGATTTTTCTAACTTAATTATTTGGTCAACAACTAATAATGGTCCGTTTATTGCTTTAGAACCATGGAGTGGTTTATCTACTTCACTTGAAGAAAGTGATATTTTTGAAGAGAAACGACAAGTGACATTTGTGGAACCAGGAGAAACAAGTATTAAATCATTCGATATTACAATTTTGTAATCACAAGAAGATCAATATATCCAGAAAAGTTAAAAACTAGTTTCAAAAAACATGCATCTGTCTTATGAGAAAAGGAAAAATATTATACCATTTTTTGATAGCTAACAGCATTAGAAACCTCAAATGGCATTCAGATAAGGATGATATAAATTTTGCTGTCATAACATGACAATTTCCCAGCTTTTTTCTGAAAGTGACATATACTTTTCTTAGGAGAAAGCTAGATGTACCAACGTATAAGAGATTTGAGGGAAGATCATGATTTCACTCAAAGATATGTTGCAGAAGTGCATTCCTTTTCTCATACTAACTATGCAAAAATTGAGAGAGGGGAGGTGGTTTTAACAGCCGATGTTCTTATAAAACTCTCTAAACTCTATAACGTTAGTACAGATTATATTTTAGGACTAACTGATTATCCTCATAAAATCAATTTTAAAAAATAGTCTCTCCTTGATTTGTTCTTTGACAATTGAATAAACCGAGGTGGGACTTTCTTATTTGTTGAGCAGCTTAGTATGATACGCTGGGATATGAGCGGTAATTGTCAGCTATAAAATAGAGTGGTCCTCTATATGCCAAGATTACAAATAAGGACAATGATACTTCTGAACGTTCAGGCTGCCAGCGTAAAAGGACAGCGGGTGAAATGCCCATGAGTGATCTAACCAATCATACCCACGGAGGATTTTATATAGTACAATTTACGAGGAGGGGAGAGTTTGAATCAATCAGCAGTAAAATATAGTATGCAACTATCAATGCTTAACTTTTTATACTCAAAAAATATGCTATCGAAAAATGAGTATGAAAAGATAAAAAACAAACTGCGTATTAAGTACACAAAATAGCTGACCTTTTTGTTTGAACGCGGTAATATAGAATCAAAAAGGAGGAATTTCAGTTATGAAAAAAAATAATGTTGAAATAATAAAGGCTGATTCTTTAGTTAGACGAAGAGGTATCAATGTAGAAAGACATTTAAAAAGGGTTGCTGCGTATTGTCGAGTGAGTTCTGATAGTGAGGATCAAAAAAACAGTTATGAATCTCAAGTAAGACATTACAAAGATTATATCTCTCAGTGTTCAGATTGGGAACTTGCAGATATTTATGCAGATGAAGGAATTTCAGGAACACAAACAGGAAAGAGACAAGATTTTCAACGTTTAATAACTGATTGTATGAATGGAGAAATCGATTATATTGTCACTAAAGCAATTGCTAGATTTGCAAGAAATACCTTAGATACTTTGAAGTATGTCAGAATGTTAAAGGATATGCAAATTGGAGTATATTTTGAAGAAGAAAATATAGATACCCTCACAATGGATGGAGAACTGCTTCTGACTATTCTGAGCTCCGTTGCACAGCAAGAAGTAGAGAATACTTCTGCCCATGTGAAAAAGGGATTGAAAATGAAGATGCAACGTGGTGAATTGATTGGTTTTCAAGGGTGCTTAGGCTATGACTATGATATAGAAACTAAGAAACTTTCTATAAATAAAGAAGAAGCAATAATAGTTCGTTATATTTTTGAAAGATACTTAGAAGGTATTGGAGGGAAAGTCATAGCAAGGGAACTTGATGAACTAGGTTACAAATCTCCAAGAGGATTAGATCATTGGAATGATACAACAGTCTTAGGAATCATAAAGAATGAAAAATATAAGGGTGATATTCTTATGGGAAAAACTTTTACAGTTGATCCAATAAGCAAGAGACGGTTGAGTAATTTGGGAGAAGAAGATAAGTACTATATCAAAGATAATCATGAAGCAATAATATCTAAAGAAGATTTTGAAAAAGCTCAGGAAATTAGATTGCGTCGAGCAGGAAATAAGAAGACTGCTGCAAATGTAAATGGCAAACGTGAACGCTATTCAAAAATGTATGCTTTTAGTAGCATGTTAGAATGTGGTTTTTGTGGTTCATTATTGTCTAGAAGAAGTTGGCACTGTCGTTCAGATTATCGAAAAGTTGTGTGGCACTGTGTTACTTCGATAAAAAAAGGGAAAAAATATTGTAAACATAGTAAAGGATTAGAGGAGGTAGCTATTGAGGGAGCTTTCATGGAAGCTTACAGACAACTATATCATTCAAACGAAAATATAATGACAGACTTACTTGAAACGATTGAATCTGAATTGAATGACAATAGTCTCAATAAGGAGCTAAAAAAAATTACTAATAAACTTCATGCATTGTTAAAAAAAGAGGAGAATCTTGTAAATTTAAGGCTAGAAGGGGAAATTAGTGATTCTATCTATACCGAAAAATACAATGAGATTTCATCAGAAAAAGAGTATCTTGCTGAAGAAAAAGTAAATATTGAAGCAACTTTAAAATCAGAAATCGATGTAAAGAAGAGACTTACTGAGTTTAAGCAATTACTATCTTCTCAGAAAATACTCACGGAGTTTGATCGTACAGTTTTTGAAAGCATTGTTGAGAAAATTATCGTAGGTGGTGTTAATAGTGATGGAAAAATTGATCCAGCAATGTCAACTATTATTTTCAAAACAGGAGAAACTCAAAATAAGAATGGAAAAAAATTTAAAAGTAAATGCAAAAATGCTAAACTAAAATCAGATAAATTGTGTTCTCAAAACAGTGACGAGAATAAAAAATTGTATTCCCAAGAGATAGACAACACGTGTGGAGGTAGTATCACTGCTTATACGAGATGATCTATCAGCGAAGTGTAAGGAAATGGTCTGTTCTGAGATAAGATAAGACTTTAGATAAGAAGTTTTTATTGAAGTATTGTATTGATATGTAGGTTATATTTTAATTTTGGGAATTAGGACGTAATACGAAATCTGGGAATGCTGATATAACAGTTGAAGATAATGAAGGTACACCTTGAAGCTAAGACTTTTGGAAATGAATTTGATAAAGAGTGGAAAATACAGAAGTTGATGGTGGTCAACTTTTCTTATATGAAAAACAAGAAAATAAGGCAAGAGCTCTAGTTTTATATGCTTCTCAAATTGAAGCTGGTGAGATTAAACGGATGTATCATGCAATTCATTTGATTGATAATACCGATTTTCTTTCAACTCTGGATAATCCAAAATCATATAATGATGCTAAAGGAGGAAATGACAAATTCGAAATTTGGCGTGATGTCTATCAACAAGATTATGTTACAAATGGAGTATTAGAAGCTAACATTAAGCCTTTTGAAATTGGACAAGCGAAATCTTCAATTGCTGATTTAAAAGAAATCGCACACGATGAAGTTCAAAAAAAATATAATCAATTCGCAACAATTCTTCGTAAGTATAATGTTGGCGGACGTGAAAATGCCTTCGATAAACTCGTCAATCTCTTCTTAGCAAAAATTGTAATATAGAACATCAGAATGAAGCAATAAAACAAATAGAAAAATTAGAAGATTTGATTGTGATTGAAGAAAGTAAGATTGTAGAAATTCAAAAACAGAAAACAGATATCCTAGAAAGATATTTAAATGAATAAAAAGTATTTTTGAGTAGGTGTAACATTTACCTGATGTAAATCTGTTGAATTTCAAGGGCAAATCAATCAATTTTATTTCTCAGTATAGATAATCGTCAAGCATATATAGGAAACATTCTCCTCTTTGTCAAGTCTAAATTTTTAGCACTCTCATTCAAACTAAACAAACTGAATATTTTCCAGCTAAGTCTTTCTCACGCCACTTTTCTATAAATTCTGCTTAGACGAACAATTAAAATATTTTGAATCTACTTCGTATTTACTCTTCATAAAAAGATTGATATAATAACTTTGAAAGCGCTTAAAAATTCAATTTAAAAAGGAGATTAAATGACTTTAGAAACAAAAAACATTGCCGTTCAAGATACTTATGGCGATCGATTCCAACATTGTTGGGGGTGTGGTCCTAAGAATGAGTCAGGCTTGCGTTTAAAAACTTATCCTAGTCTTGATGGAACAAGTTGTATTAGTAAGATAACACCAGCTCGCCAGTATACTGGTGGTGTTCCAGCTAATCTATTTGGTGGTATGATTGCCATGATTTTTGATTGTCACGGTACCGCTTCAGCAGCTTGGTTTGCCCATCAAAATAAGGGGTTAGATTTGACAGAAAAAACGGTGATTGGACGATTTATTACCGCTCGATTGGAAGTAGATTATAAAAGTCCGACACCTATTGATGAGGAAATTACGGTTGTCTCTCGACTTGAAGAATTGGGTGAAAGAAAAGTCATTGTGACAATGGAGATGATAGTAGCGGATCAGGTACGTGCCAAAGCAAAAATGGTAGCAGTAGCAGTGAAAGATAATATGTAACGGATTTTCCCTTGGTTCATTACACCAAGGGATTATTTTGATTATTTAAAAAATCTCTTTAATATTAAATTAATAGTAAACATCTCAGTTAAAACGATGAAGAAATGACAATAAAGCTTTAGAAACGATGGATTTCATCGCAAAAATATTTAACCAGCATTTAGTCTATGTAAAATTTGTTTTTTTAATGCGGAATTTTTGGTATAAAATAAAAGTATCTTGATTTATAGAATTGAGAATTTCTTGTTTCTTTTATGGAAATAGTAGAAAATGGAGCGTAGATGTAGTATAATGCGATTGTTATGGGTTTTAATTTTAATAAGGTAAATCTTAAGAAAGGGCGAAAAATGACAATCTCAATCATCATTCCTTGTTTTAATGAGGAAGAGTCGCTTCCGTTGTTTTATGCGGAAATGGAAAAAATTAAATCTCAGATAAATGATCATTTTGAATATATCTTTGTCAATGACGGTTCAAAAGATAGAACTTTATCTATTTTACGAGAGCTCAGTCAGAAAAATAATAGTGTTCGTTATCTTTCTTTTTCGAGAAATTTTGGGAAAGAAGCAGCTCTGTATGCGGGTCTCAAATATGCAACTGGTGATTTAGTGACTGTCATGGATGCGGATTTGCAAGACCCACCTGCATTATTGATTCAAATGAAAAATATGCTAGATGAAAATGCTGAATTGGATTGCGTAGGAACGCGTCGTACAACACGCGAGGGAGAACCTCTGATTCGTAGTTTTTTTGCGAAGATGTTTTATAAATTGATTAATAAAATTAGCCAAGTTGAGATGGTAGATGGAGCGCGTGATTTCCGTCTCATGCGTCGACAGATGGTAGATGCTGTTTTAGAGGTTTCTGAGTATAATCGTTTTTCCAAAGGGATTTTTGCTTGGGTTGGATTTAAAACAAAATATTTGGAATATAAGAACGTGGAGCGAGTTGCAGGAAAAACCAGTTGGAATTTCTGGCAATTATTGAATTATTCTCTAGAAGGGATTATAAACTTTTCAGATGCTCCTTTGACAATAGCTTTTTGGGGAGGTATTGTTGCCTGCTTATTGGCATTTTTCCTTATCATTATTGTCATTATTCGTACCTTGATTTTTGGGGATCCTACAGCTGGCTGGCCTTCTATGGTTTCGATTATTCTTTTTCTAGGTGGTTTTCAGTTGTTGACAATTGGCATTCTTGGTAAGTATATTGGGAAAATTTTTATGGAAACCAAAAAAAGGCCAATTTATGTTATTAAAGAAAAGAGCGAGTAGAAAAAGCAGATTTTTTCTGCTTTTTTTGGTATAATTAAGTTCATTGAATGTTTATTGTTCAGAAAGGAATTTCAGATGATTTTAATTACAGGAGCTAACGGACAACTTGGGACAGAACTTCGTTATCTTTTAGATGAACGCAATGAAGAGTATGTGGCAGTTGACGTGACAGAAATGGATATTACCAATGCCGAAATGGTAGAGAAGGTTTTTGCAGAAGTGAAGCCAAGTTTGGTTTATCACTGCGCTGCCTATACAGCTGTAGACGCAGCAGAAGACGAAGGTAAAGAACTGGACTATGTCATTAATGTGACCGGGACAGAGAATGTCGCAAGGGCGGCAGAAGCCCATGGAGCAACACTTGTTTACATCTCTACAGACTATGTCTTTGCTGGAGATAAGCCAGTTGGGCAAGAATGGGAAGTAGATGATCGACCAGATCCTCAAACAGAATATGGTCGCACGAAGCGTATGGGAGAGGAGTTGGTTGAAAAATATTCTAGCCGTTTCTACATTATCCGCACAGCTTGGGTCTTTGGAAATTATGGAAAGAACTTCGTTTTTACCATGCAGAATTTAGCCAAAACACATAAAACCCTGACGGTTGTTAATGACCAGCATGGTCGTCCAACTTGGACGCGAACGTTGGCTGAATTTATGACTTACTTAGCAGAAAATCAAAAAGAATTTGGTTATTACCATTTGTCAAATGATGCTATAGAAGATACGACTTGGTATGATTTTGCAGTAGAAATTTTAAAAGATACAGATGTTGAAGTTTTACCAGTAGATTCTAGTAAATTTCCAGCGAAAGCGAAGCGGCCATTCAATTCTACTATGAGCCTAGCTAAAGCTAAGGCAACCGGCTTTGTCATTCCAACTTGGCAAGATGCCCTCAAGGAATTTTATAAACAAGGGAAGAAATAGCATATTTTTATCAATTGTAGTGATTGGTGTTAGCCGATTTTTGGAGAGGATTATTTTCATCTTCTCTTTTTTTGATCTTTAGAGTAATGAAGATATGAAGTTAAAATTTGTGGTAATGACTTTAATTTTATATTTTACTTTTTGAGATAACGTATGAAGTGTTATTTGATGTTCTAACGTCAAAGATGGATAAGAGTTTTCCAGAAGAAATCTTGTGGAACGAAGCTCATTCTGGCTTTCTTAAAACTGAGCAACTCCCTACTCAATAATCGAGGTTAAATCAGAGAAGTAGGTTAATTGAAACTTTTTGAATTTCCAAGTAACATTTTATACCGAGACAGTTAACTATTTTGCGATGCTTGTTATATGAATCCTTCCAATCAGTTTTTGGGTGATTTTATACTAAATAAGGTGAGTCACTTGGATAGGATAAGTTTTAGTAATAGCTATTTTTCTTTAGTAATGTGGGGAATTGGGGGCTAGATACTTCAACTTGCATACGAGTACCTTCATCTAATTTATTCGTAACAGAGATTATAGAATTCAAAAATAGAGGTAATCGATTGATTGTTTTTCCTTATACACAAATCTCCTAGAAAATGGTATAATTAAGAAACTATAATGTGGGAGAGAGTTAGAATTTGAAAGAAACAACCCAGCAAAAAGTATTCTTTTGGAATATATTTGGCAGCCTGTCATCAGCTGTCGTTTCGGTCATTCTTTTAGTTGTTGTTACCCGTGTATTGTCAAGTGAATCAGCTGATTTATACAGTTTCGCTTATGCGATTGCCAATTTATTAGTAATTGTTGCTAGTTTTCAGGTGAGAGATTTTCAAGCGACTGATATTCAAGAAAAGTATTCTTTTGATGCTTATCTTGTAACAAGAATTTTATCTAATATTTTGATGGTGCTAATTCTTATTGGCTATATTATCGTGACCCCTTCAACACATAACAATATGGATATTATTTTTGGAGTATCTTTCTTTCGCGTTAGCGAAGCATTGTCGGATGTCTTTCAGGGATTGTTTCAACAAAGAGAACGACTTGATATTGCAGGTAAGTCCTTATTTATCAGAAATAGTCTATCAACCCTTGGATTCTTTATAAGTTTGATTATTTCAAGAAATCTACTATTGTCGGTGATTATTCAAATAATTATTGCTTTTTTCTGTATCGGATTATTTGATTACCCACAATCAAAAGCATTTCATAAAATTAATTTTTTTAAAGTAAATGTGAAAGATATTTTTAGTATTTTAAAAGACTGTTTTCCGCTTTTTATCAACGCCTTTTTACTGGTTTCTATTTATAATCAGCCTAAATATGCTTTGAATGATATCTTTAATAAAGGCTTTATTGGAGCAGGTGTGCAAAGGGATTTCAGTGTTCTCTTCACCCCGATATTTTCCATGAATCTTATGATTGTATTCTTGAGGCCAATGATTACCCAGCTTGCAATTTTTCGAGAAGAAAAGAAAATAAGTCATTTTATAACTTATAAAAACAATCTGTTTAAAACGTTATGGTTAACGAGTGTATCTATCTTTTTATTAGGAACATTTTTAGCGATACCTATTTTAGATATTGTTTATGGTACTGACTTAAAGCATTATCATTCTAGTTTTTTGATTTTGTTATTTGGAGGGGTAGCAAGTACTTTTTCTACAGTGTGTGATAATATTCTAACTGTTTTTCGTAAACAACATTATTTGACTATCTCTTTTTTAACGGGATATCTAGTATCTGTGTTGACTGCAAGACCGTTGGTTATGAACTACGAGGTTTTTGGAGCCGCTTTATCATTCCTTTTTTCAATGGTAGCGTGGCTAAGTGTATCCTTGATTATATATTTTGTAACAAATCCCTATACATGGTTTAGAAAGAAAAACAAATGATGAAATTTTCAATTATAGTTGCGGCTTATAATGTGGCAAACTATTTAAATGAATGTGTTGGAAGCTTAGCAAAGCAAAATTTCCCTATGTCGCAGTTTGAGGTATTAATTATTAATGACGGTTCAACGGATGAGGCTACGGGCCCACTCAGTGATGCTTTATCTGATAAATATGATGTTGTTAGAGTTATTCATCAAAAGAATGGAGGCCTGTCTGCAGCTAGAAATACAGGTATTCAAAATGCTGTGGGAGACTACTTGTTGTTTGTTGACGGTGATGACTTTTGGAGTGACAATCATTTTCTCAAAAAGTTGAGTGATAATATTGAACAAAACAAGAGCGATATAGTAATCTTTTCGTATAATAAATTCTATGATATAGATGATATCATTCAGGTTGGTTTTGAAACTGTTCCTTCTTTTGGACTTTTCAGTGATCATGTCTTGGATTTAGTATCAAAAGAAGTTTTGACTGCTCCTGCGTGGAATAAGTGTGTAAAGAAAGAGTTATTTAATCAAGGATTGGGCTTCCCTGTAGGTTTTTTATCAGAAGATTGTCTTTATTGTGCAAATCTTTTGAAAATGGCAGGTAGTTTTTCTATTCTTAATTCGGATAATTACATGTATAGACAAAACCGAGATGGGAGTATTACTAATATAGTGAAAGAGAAGAATGTCTATGATATTTTAAAAAGTATTGACATTGGATTAAAAGGTATTGAAACATATAATCAAAATCTTAAGACTGCACTTGAGGTTTATTTCACAATATCTTATATTTCAATATTGCCTTTTGTTAATCAGTATCTTCACAATAAAGATATTGGAAGTTTACTGAAAAAATATCAATATCTATTAAAATTTTCTAAAAAAATAAACAATAGGACATTCAAAATGGTTGGTATTTTTACGAAGATTATGGGACTTAGCATATCAATCAAACTTTTTCCACGTTTGATAGGATATTACAAAAAGAGTTAATTAAGTGAATGAAAGTAAGGGAAGTATAAATGTCTAATAATCTAGCAGTTTCAGTTATTATTCCCGTTTATAATGCGGAAAAAGGCATTAGAAAATGTCTAGATTCGCTTTTAGAACAAACTTTTAAGAATTTTGAAATCATATTATTGAATGACGGATCGACTGATAATTCTTTAAAGGTGCTTCAAACCTATGCCAATCATTATCCATTCGTTCGAGTGATTGATAAGGAAAATGAAGGTGTGGCAAAAACAAGAAATAGAGGGATTCTCTTAGCTAAAGGGGATTATATTGTTTTTATTGATAATGATGATTATGTAAACAGTGATTATCTGCAAGTATTTTATGAATCCATCTCCAAAGAGGAAATGGACATTGTACTTGGTGGTTATAGACGTGTCAACCAAGAATATAAAATTATTTTTCAACAAGATTTGATTGACACAGATTGGTCGAAATATATTGTGGTAGCTCCTTGGGCTCGCATTTATCGAACATCTTTCTTGAAAGAAAATCAAATTCAATTTTTTGACTATCCAATCGGTGAAGATGTTGTCTTTAGTTTAAATGCCTATAATAAAACAGATAAAATCAAAATTATTGATTATAATGGTTATAATTGGTTTTTTAATGAGTCTAGCATTTCAAATACGTCTCAAAGAGGATTTAATCCTAAGATTGATATAGTTTACTTTTTATCACAATTGAAAGAAGTCGCTGGTGATTCGATTTATTTGAGGTACTTTATTAAACGTTATTATATTTGGTATTTGTTGTTTTCAGGCCGTTCTGCATCAAGTTCTGAGTTTATGAATCAGTATAGGATGATAAAAGAATGGATTGGACAAGAGCAAGTGGATTCTAATCTATCACCTCTGTCTAATAAGGTTCATGGTGAGAGATTTCAAATAATTATATTCATCTTGCTTTTTAGAAGCTTAGAATCTTTGAGACTGATGCCACTATTTTCAAAAATCTACTGTAAAGGAAAGAAAACGTAATTGAAAGTTTTAATGATTATTCCTGCTTATAATGAAGAGGAAAGTATTTTAAATACCGTTTTAAGCATTGTCGAATATCGGAAAAAAGTTGATTTTGAATTGGATTATGTCGTCATAAACGACGGTTCGACAGATCACACCAAAGAGATTCTTGATGAAAATGGACTGAATGCAGTTCATCTTGTGATGAATCTTGGAATTGGCGGAGCCGTTCAAACAGGCTATAAGTATGCTCTGGAAAACGGCTATGATGTAGCTGTTCAGTTTGATGGCGATGGTCAGCATGATATTAACTCGTTAGCGTCTTTATTGAGACCTATTCGTGAGGATAAAGCCGATTTAGTAATTGGGTCACGTTTTGTTGGAAATAAAGTATCAGAATTTCAGACGACTTTTATGCGTCGATTTGGTATTACGATTATTTCTGCTTTTATTAAATGTACAACTGGAAAAAGAATTTTAGATACCACATCTGGTTATCGCTTGGGCAATCATAAGATTATTCGACAGTTTGCGATGCGCTATCCTATTAAATATCCAGAACCAGAGTCTATCGTTCATATTTTAAAACGAAAATATAGAGTAGTAGAAGCTCCGGCAAATATGTTTGAGCGTTCTGGCGGAGTTTCTTCCATAACGCCTATCAAATCAATTCGGTATATGATTGAAGTTTGTTCATCTATTTTGATTGCTGCTTTTATGAAAGAGAGTGAATAATGTCTATTTTGTCTATTGCTATGCTGGTTGCTTCTGTTTTATTTTTATATTTTGTGTTTAGAAATATCAATAGGAATAACATATTGTTTGAGCAAGCCTTTATGTGGATTGTGATTGGTTTTGTATTGATTATTATTTCAATTTTTGATTTCATTCCAGTTTATTTTGCTCAACTTTTAGGTTTTGAATTGACCTCAAATTTTTTGCTTTCTCTGGCAGTTTTTTTCTTGTTGATTATCGTATTTTTTCATACAATTGCTATTTCTAAACAAAAGGAGCAAATCAAGCAGTTGGTGCAAGAATTATCAATTACAAAGCAAAAAATTTCTGAATTAGAAAGCGAAAAAGATGAAAAATAACCATACTTGGGTCGTTTGTGCTTATGGAGAAAGTGAGTTTTTAGAAGCTTGTATTTTATCTCTGAGGGCTCAGACAATAAGATCGAAAATTATTTGCTATAGTTCGACCCCTCTTGATTCAATCAGGCAACTTTGCCAAACATACGAGATTCCTTTTTATACTAAAGAAGGTGGAGGGATTGGCAAAGATTGGAACAATGCACTTTCATTCGTCGATAGCCAGTATGCAACTATTGCTCATCAAGATGACTATTATGAGCCGACTTACTTAGAAGCTGTGCTGCAAAAAATAGAGCAATCTAAAGATGTTTTGATTGCTTATACAGATTACTTTGAAGAAAAAAATGGTGTCAAAATTTTAGCTAATAAAAATCTGAAAATCAAGACATTTATGCTCAAAGTATTGAATATAATGCCAGCTAGCCATTTCTGGAGAAATCGAGTATTAGCTTTAGGAAATCCTATCTCATGTCCAGCTGTTACCTATAATCTGGCTCGGATCAAGGAGTTTCGCTTTGATGAAAAAATGCGGGTCAGTCTAGATTGGTATGCCTGGTACAAGATTAGTGAATACAAGGGACGATTTGCTTTTATCTCTGAAAAACTTATGTGTCACCGGATTCATGAGGAGTCAGAGACGACCAAAACCATTTCAGACAATACTCGAACCAAAGAAGATTTATATATGTATCAGCTCTTTTGGCCTAAATGGATAGCCAAGCTGATTAATCGTGCCTATATAAAAAGTCAAGATTCTAATTCTAATGACTAGACTTGATATGATAAGGAAAGTGTATGAAAGATTTAATATCTGTCGTTGTGACATGCTACAACCATGAAGACTATATTGAGCAATGCTTGCGCAGTATTTTTAAGCAGAGCTACAGAAATATTGAACTTTTTGTTTTAAATGATGGCTCTACAGATAAGTCTGCTCAGATTATTCAAGAAACTCTGGTAGATTCTCCTTTTCCAACACAATTTAAAAGCCATGAGAATATGGGTTTGGTCATGACCCGCAATAAAGGCTTAGGTCTGATTAATGGAGAATTTTTTCTTTTTGTGGATAGTGATAACTTTTTAGATGAAGCTTATATTGAGAAATGCCATCAAAAGCTCTGTCAAGCAGGCGCGGACATCGCCTATAGCGATTTATATGACCCAGAAAGAGAAAAAATATATTTAAAGGGACAGCCCTTTGATTTATCCTCTTTTTTGGAGAGAAGTTATATCGATAGTTGTTCCTTGGTTCGAACAGAAATAGTTAAAGGTGTAGTTTATGATGTGGAACTTAACTATAAGAAGCTAGAGGATTATGATTTTTGGCTTAATTTAATTATCAACAGACAAGCTGTTCCAATCTATGTTCAAGATACGAAATTAAATTATCGAGTTCTTGAAAGCTCCATGTCTCAGAGAAATTCTACCAAGTATTATTTTGACGTTTATCTTTATGTTTTAAAAAAATATCTAGATAAAATACCTAAGGAAGTTTATCAGGCTCTGAGCGACAATATCTTTACTTTAGAAGGACGGCTGGATGATTTAATCCAGCATACTGCCAAGGTAGCTGACTATGTTTCTGAATTAAAAGGAGAATTAAGCACTTCAAAAGGAACTATCGAAACTTTGAAAATAAGTGTCAAAAAGATTAAACATCAGCGAGATGAAGCGATTGAAGAACAGTTTGAGATTCGGCACTCTATTTCTTATCGTTTAGGAAATGCAATGATTACACCTCTAAAATATATAGGGCAGATTATTCGGAACCCTAGAAACATAAAAGGTGTTCTTAGTCTGATGAAACAGCAGCTAATTCGACTGAAAAGAAAAGTAAAATCTCCTAAGACATATTATTATCAACTATTGCGCAATTCTCAACGTAAGCAGATTGCAAATTTAAATGGAAAAAAAGTGCTCATTTATGTTATTTTTGAATCTGAAAGACGTTTACAGCAATATAAAATCCTCTTTTTAGAGAAATTAGCGGTTTTAGCTGATGAGACTTTAATTGTAGTGAATGGGGGGCTGCTTGCAGAAGATATAAAAATTTTAGAGAAATATGGTCAAGTGTTAACAAGAGATAATATTGGCTATGATACAGCAGCTTTTCGTGAGGGAATTTTGTCTCTTGGAAAGGATAAGTTGCAACAATATTCTCAGTTAATGCTAGTGAATGATACTAATATTGGTCCAATGAGAGATTTAACAGCAGTCTTTCAATCTATGATTGAAAAAAATCTTGATTTCTGGGGCATTTCTTATGGAGAAACACAAGAAGATATTACAGGATTTAATAAGTACGGTTATATCCCTGAACATTTACAATCATATTTTCTTGTCATTGAGCCTTTGCTACTTCGGTCAGAAGCTTTCTATAATTATTGGGAACAATTGACCGATACTGATTCGCGTGATGAGGCTATTGGAAAACATGAAACAATTTTTACCAAACATTTTGCAGACCTGGGCTATCGTTATGATGCACTCGTTCATGAAAATAAAGATTCAGCTATGTATATTCACCCCTTAAAAATGTTAGAAGCTGGAAGTCCTCTAGTTAAATACACTGCTTTACGAAATTATGACGATCAGCAGTTTCTATGGCAAGGATTGGAAAGAGAATCTGAAATAGGTGATTTGTTAGAGTATATTCAAGAGAAGACAGATTACCCTGTCGACATTCTTGAAAATATAATTAAAAAATTTAAAGAAATTCCAAGAAATCAGTACATCTTAATCATCGATGGAGTAGAAAATATCATTCCTCAATGTACCCGCTATCGTGTTTTGAATAAGGCTGAACAGCTTAGAAAAAACGGTTTTGCTGTTAAGGTAGTAAATGCCTCTGAGTTTCAGGTTTCGCAAGCTCAATATGCTAGCCATATCATTATTTATCGTGCTTCTTGGTCTATCCAATTACAGCTTCTATGTGATTTGGCTAAGAGTGAAAATAAGCCAGTATATTTTGACATTGATGACTTGGTGTTTGATACAGTTTACACAGATCAATTAAGTTATACACAGGGCTTGTCTGAAAAAGAAAAAGGCAATTATGATGCCGGAGTTAGAAATTATGGAAAGATGTTGGCGGCTTGTGATGGAGCCATTACTTCAACCAATCAACTGAAAGAAGAATTACTCAAGTATCAGGATATAGTTTTGTTAAATAGAAATTTAGCTTCGAGTGAATTGATGGAAGTTAGCTCATGTTTTATCAAGGATTACAATCAGCAAAGCCAACAAGTTAAGATTGGCTATTTCTCAGGGTCAATTAGTCATAACGAGAACTTTGAATTGATAAAGCCGGCTCTTAAAAAGCTGCTAGAAGCGTATCCATTTATCGAACTTCATATTGTAGGACATCTAGATATTCCGACAGATATGAAAGTTTATGAGCAACAGATTATTGTTCATGATTATGTTGATTGGAAGACTTTACCACAGTTGATTAGTCAGGTAGACATTAATTTGGCACCTCTGGTAGATTCAATTTTCAACCGTGCTAAATCTGAGATCAAATGGTTAGAAGCAGCAATGGTTAAAGTTCCTACAATTGCTAGTGATATAGGTGCTTTTGCAGATATGGTGATAGATGGTCAGACGGGGCTTTTAGCCAAAGAGGACGAATGGAAAGAGAAGCTAGACAGCTTGATTTTTTCAGCTGAACTGCGGCAGAAATTGGCAGAAAATGCCTATCATTTTGTTTTAGAAAATTGCAGTTTAGATAACAAAGATGAAATGGTGACATATTTTGAAAAGAATAAAAACAATAAAAGTTGAAACAATCTTCTTGATATTAGCGAGTATTTTTATCCTGACGTTTATGATTGTCCAGCCAATCAATCGTGTACCTGATGAAAGTAATCATGCTCGCATGACTTGGGAAGTTTTTCATAAACCCACATCCGAAACTTATAAATGGATGGAGAAGATTCCTGCTACACCAGATGTTTCTCCTAAGGACTACAAACAATTATTTACTAAAAAAATTGCTTTATCAAAAGAAACATTTTCTTTTAGATTCACTCTAAAATCCCTCTCTTTTCTTCCTCAGTTAATTGGAATGACTCTTGGAAGTTTCCTTTATCCCTCTGTTGGTGTAATTGTCATGATGGGACGTCTTTTTAATGCTTTGGCTTACATTATAGGAATTTACTTTCTTATTAAGTATTTTAAATATGGTAAGAAAGCTCTGCTTTTTATTTCCCTTTTGCCTATTATGGTTCAGCAAGCTGCTTCACTGTCTTATGATGTGATGAACTACTTGGAGATTATGCTGGTAATTGGCTTTTTCACTAATATTGCTTATAAAAAGAAATTTACAAATAAGAATTTGCTTGAATTGTTCTTTATTTCAATTGGACTCTTTATAACCAAGCCTAATAATTTACTTTTGCTGGGATTATTGCCGTTTATTGATTTTGAATTTGAAGGTTTTTTATCAGCTCTAAATAGAGGTTTTTTAGCAACAAAAAATTTTGTTGATCGTTATCGCTATGTTTTCTATATATTGGGATTTATTGCATTTTTCTTAGCACTTCATCTGGCTTTTCGCAATCAAGGCGGATTAATGCATTACGGTCGGGTTTTGCTTAATACTCTCTTTAAACAGCGTCTAAATGGTGATTTGAATACAATTTTGACGATTGGAATATTTGGGTTCTTGGGAAATTTCACCATCCAATTACCTCTCTGGTTAATTTTTATTGATGTTGCAGTACTTGTCATCATTTTCTTGCAATCCCAAAAGGATTTTATGAGTCGGAGCTACACTGTTATATCTTGTTATCTTTTTGTAGTGCAGGTTATTGCTGTTATCTCTATTATGTATCTACAGTGGACACCGATTGTCCTTGGTAAAAATGCACCAGTGTCAGTAGGGGCTCAAGGTCGCTATTTCACGCCTTTTCTCATTTTGCTATTACCAATAGTCGCAAACCTTGGTGTATTGGAGATAAAGGAAGAAAAAGTTAATAGACTAATGGTTGGTACCTTGATTGTCAACTTCTTGATTTCTCTGTATTTAATGGTACCATTTTATTGGAATTTATTAGGATAAGCTATGAAAAAAACTATATTATTTATTTCCCCAACAGGAACACTAGACAATGGTGCAGAAATATCAATTGTTCATTTGATGGAATATCTAGTGCAAACGGGCCATACCGTCATCAATGCTATTCCCGACTACCATGTGTCAGTTCAGCAGGATTATATGGCAAAACTTGCTAAAAAAGGTATCGAAACACTAGCTTTGCCATCTGTTAAGTGGTGGTGGGAAGATGCACCAGGTGGTTTAGCAGGAACTCATAACGAAAGAGTTATATCCTATCAGGAAAATATTGCTGCACTTAGGAAAATCATTACAGACAAACAAATTGAATTGGTCATTACGAATACAGTTAATATGTTTCAAGGAGCAGTTGCAGCAGCCTGTGAGAATATTCCGCATTTTTGGCTGATTCATGAATTTCCTAATGGAGAGTTTGGCTATTATAAAGAAAAATTAACTTTCATAACTGATTACTCACAGGAAATTTTTGCTGTAAGAGGCGCTCTACAAAAGCAGCTGAAAGAATTGCTACCCAAGCAGAGTATCTTATCTTTTGCGCCTTTTACACAAATTGTTCCTACTGGAATTAAGGGAAAAGCCGCAGCAAAACGTCGCATTGTGTCCGTTGGTCGCTTAACTGAACGGAAAAACCAATTAGAATTGATTAAAGCTTATGGTAAGTTACCTCATCCTAGTCCAGAGTTGATTTTTATTGGTGCTTGGGATGAAGAATATAAGAAAAAATGTGAGACTTACATAGCAGAAAAGAACCTTAAAAATATTCATTTTTTAGGTCATAGAGACCAGCCTTGGGAAGAAGTGACAGCAGCAGATCTTGCTGTCTTCCCTTCAGCTATGGAAACTTTTGGTTTGGTTTATATTGAAGCTATCATGAACGGAATTCCAGTCATTATCTCGGATAATTTGGGTCATTTGTCGGCTTATGAAATTTTTGAAGAAGGGCAGCTATATCCATCGGGAAATGTGGAAATTCTCACTGAGCGAATAAAAGAAGCTTTGGATTCATTTGAACAGTTAAAAGAAAATTCTTTAGCTAATCTAGAAAAGATTCGCAGCCTTTATACTGTTCAGGAAGTTTATCATGAGATATTGGACCGGATTGAAAACCTGACATTTACTGATGGAAATTCCTTGTATCACCTGAAATTTTTATTTGAGTCATCTGTTTCTGCTTATCCTACAAGTTCTTTTTTGAAAAAATTAAAGAAAAAATTGTGTTTAATCCTAAAAGAGTAGAGGGGTCAGGATGATAAAATCATTCTGTTTGAGTTTTTTGGTATCGCATCAGAAAAAGACGGATAAATCAGTATTCTAGTTCATACTATTGGCTGTTTTAACCGCCTTTTTATTTATTGTATTACACAAACGATTTATAAAGTGATATAATAGATTAGATTGCAAAATCTTGAAATGAGGAAAATCATGCAACATGTATTCATTATTGGAAGTCGTGGTCTTCCTGCAAAGTACGGTGGATTTGAGACTTTTGTAGAAAATTTGGTTGAACATCAAATTTCATCACAGATTCAGTATCATGTGGCTTGTTTATCAGATGATGAAGCTTATCATCATTTTGATTACAAAGGCGTAGATTGTTTTACGATTAAAGCGCCAAAACTTGGCCCAGCTCGCGTTATTGCCTATGATATGATGGCAATTAACTATGCTTTGAAGTTAGTGAAAAATCAAAAAATTGATCAACCGATTTTTTATATTTTAGGGAATACAATTGGAGCTTTTATCGCACCTTTTGCTCGAAAAATTCATCATGCTGGTGGTGTCTTTTATATCAATCCTGATGGACTTGAATGGAAACGAGCTAAGTGGTCCAAGTCCGTTCAAAATTACCTTAAATATTCTGAGAAAATGATGACCAAACATGCCGATTTAGTCATTTCGGACAATCAAGGAATTGAAACCTATATCAAAAAGTCCTATCCATGGTCTAAAACGACTTTTATCGCTTATGGAACAGATTTGCGCTTGTCGTCTTTAACTGTTCAAGATGAAAAAGTCCGACACTTTTTTGATACATGGGCAAGTAAGGAAAAAAGCTATTATTTGATTGTTGGACGTTTTGTTCCAGAAAATAACTATGAAATTATCATTCGTGAGTTTATGAAGTCACAGACGCAACGAGATTTATTGATTGTCTGCAATCATCAAGGCAGTGCTTATTTTGAAGAACTACGACAAAAAACAAATTTTGACCAAGATGAACGAATTAAGTTTGTTGGAACTATTTATGATCAAGATTTATTGAAGTATATTCGCAATCAAGCTTTTGCTTATATTCATGGTCACGAAGTCGGAGGAACCAATCCTGGACTGTTAGAGGCGCTAGCTCAGACAGATTTGAATTTAGTGCTGGGTGTTGACTTTAATCAACAAGTGGCAAAAGAAACAGTTCTTTACTGGGATAAGAAAGAAGATAGCCTAGTTGATCTCCTTCATCAGGTAGATAAACAGTCCGACTTTTCAGACCAAGGTCAAGCTGCCAAAGAAAATATGAAAGAAAACTACACCTGGGAAAAAATTGTGGGTGAATACGAGGAATTATTTTTATCATGAAAGTGACGATTCTCATGTCCACCTACAATGGTGAGCGGTTTTTAGCAGAACAAATTGAGAGCATTAGGCAACAGACCTATACAGACTGGCAGCTGTTAATTCGAGATGACGGATCTAAGGACAGGACACGTGAGATTATTCAAGATTTTTGTCAAAAAGATAATCGCATTCATTTTGTCAATCCTGATAGCGTTGAAAATCTTGGTGTTATCAAAAGTTTCTTTCATCTTTTGAAACATCAAATGTCAGATGTCTACTTTTTTAGTGACCAGGATGATGTTTGGTTGCCTGAGAAAGTAGAAATGCAGCTAGAAGAAGCGATTAAATATGATGATAATCAGCCTTTATTGGTTTACACGGATTTAAAAGTTGTTGATCAAGAGTTAAATGTCGTACATGAAAGTATGATTCGAACACAGTCGGATCATGCAAATACAGAATTGCTTCAGGAAATAACAGAAAATACGGTGACTGGTGGCGTTTCCATGATTAATCAAGCTCTGGCTGATTTATGGACTGGGCAGGAGGAGTATGACTTACTCATGCACGACTGGTATTTGGCTTTGCTGGCAGCAGCCTTTGGCCACTTAGTCTATATAGATCGACCAAGTGAATTGTATCGGCAACATTCAAATAATGTTTTAGGTGCAAGAACACTCAGAAAAAGAATGCAAAATTGGATTCGCCCGCATATCCTCTTTACAAAATATTGGAATCTCATCCAAGCGAGTCAAAAACAAGCAAAAAACTTATTGGGGTTATCATTGAGCCCTGCTAATAAAGAAATTATAGAAAATTTTGTAACGATTATGGAAGTACCTTTGACAGAACGATATAAGCGTCTACGGAAATATGGCTTCCGAAAAAATCGTGCTTTCCATACTTTTGTCTTCACCACTTTGATTCTCACAAAATTTGCTTATAAGGAGTAATAATGGACTTATTTAGTCGAAAAAATATGATTCTCTTACGCGAGATGATTAAAACAGATTTTAAATTACGGTATCAAGGAAGTTTGATTGGGCATTTATGGTCCATTTTGAAACCTTTTATGCTATTTACAATTATGTATTTAGTATTTGTTCGATTTTTGAAATTTGACGATGGAACTCCCCATTATGCAGTAGGATTGTTGCTAGGAATGGTAACTTGGAGTTTCTTTACAGAAGCTACCAATATGGGAATGCTATCGATTGTTTCACGTGGAGATTTGATGAGAAAATTAAATTTCTCCAAATCAATTATCGTTTTTTCAGCCATTGCCGGTGCAGCCATCAACTATGCAATAAATATTTTAGTAGTCTTTGTATTTGCTTTGATTAATGGAGTTTCTATAAATGCAGGTTGGTTGATTATTATTCCTTTGTTTGTGGAATTGATTTTAATGGCTACAGGAGTTTCTTTGGCGTTATCTACTCTATTTGTTAAATATAGGGATATTGGTCCGATCTGGGAAGTTGTATTGCAGGCTGGTATGTACGCAACGCCTATTATTTACTCTTTAACATTTATTCTTCAGCGTGGACAAGTAACTATCGCTAAATTGATGATGCTCAATCCTTTGGCACAGATTATTCAGGATTTGCGACATTTTGTGGTTTATTCTGGAAGTATGAGAGGTTGGGATTTGATTAACACCCCTTGGATTGCAGCGTTTCCTTATGTGCTGCCAGTTTTAATTTTTGTCTTTGGTCTATATATTTTTAATAAAAATGCTAAGAGGTTTGCGGAGATTTTATAATGTCGAATAATATTGCAGTAAAAATTGATCATGTTAGTAAATTTTTTCGTTTGCCAACAGAAGCAACTCAAAGTTTAAGGACTAGTTTGGTCAATCGTTTTAAAGGAATCAAGGGTTATAAAGAGCAACATGTGTTAAAAGATATTTCCTTTGAAGTTGAAAAAGGTGATTTCTTTGGGATTGTTGGTCGAAATGGTTCTGGTAAGTCGACGCTTTTGAAAATTATTTCAGAGATTTATGTTCCTGAGAAGGGAACGGTGACTATTGATGGAAAGCTAGTTTCCTTTATTGAGCTAGGAGTTGGTTTCAATCCTGAGCTAACAGGTAGAGAAAATGTCTATATGAATGGTGCCATGCTTGGATTTTCTACCGAAGAGATAGACACTATGTATGATGATATTGTTGAATTTGCAGAACTTGAAGAATTCATGAATCAGAAACTGAAGAATTATTCTAGCGGAATGCAAGTCCGTTTAGCTTTTTCGGTTGCTATTAAAGCTCAGGGAGATATTCTCATTCTTGATGAAGTGTTAGCAGTGGGTGATGAAGCTTTTCAACGCAAGTGCAATGATTATTTTATGGAACGCAAAAAATCCGGAAAA
Organism: Streptococcus sp. NSJ-72; assembly: GCF_014334035.1. Classification (NCBI taxonomy): domain Bacteria; kingdom Bacillati; phylum Bacillota; class Bacilli; order Lactobacillales; family Streptococcaceae; genus Streptococcus; species Streptococcus sp. NSJ-72. Next base: position 1,464,013 of record NZ_CP060489.1, on the reverse strand, counting down.
ACCACTATCCTAGTAACCCATGACATGAATGCAGTGAAAAAATATTGCAATAAAGCAGTTTTGATTGAAGACGGGCTAATCAAAGTGGTCGGTGCACCGGATGATGTTGCAAACCAGTATAGTCTTGATAATGCCAGCCAGAAAAAAGCCTTAAATGACGACTTTACTGCAGAGCATGAAGCTATCTCTGATTTAAAGGTTGAACTCTTGACTCCTGCACAAATAACTCCGAATCAAGAAATCAAATTTGAAATTTCGTATCAGGTAAAACAAGATATTCCGACTTATATCGCTTTTTCTTTGACTGATATTGACCGCAGTATTTGGATTTACAATGATAATTCTTTTGATGATATGACAAATGGAGAAGGCGAGAAGAGATTTGTATATACTTGTTCACTTGCTGAAGTAAATGATATCAAGCTTAAATTACAAGTATCAGTCCGAAACCATCATGATCAAATCCTTGCTTTTGCCAATTCAAAGAATACTCCCATTATCCTTATCAATCGTAACGATATTTCTGATGATGACATATCAGCAAAAGACTCTGCGACTGGCTTGATTCAGCGGAATGGAAGTTGGATAATTTCACAATAGAATAAGGTGATTCTATGGAGCGAATACTACTGTATACTCATTTTAACAAACTACATCAAGTGAGTGGTCATGTATTTTACCAATTAAAACAGATAAAACCGTTATTTTCTACGGTTGTCTTTATTTCAAATAGCCCTTTAGAAAAAGATGACAAGACTAAGTTGCAAAAAGAATTAAATATTGATATCGTGATTGAGCGAGACAATACCGGATTTGATTTTGCAGCTTGGCGTGATGGGATGCAGTTCATTGGCTTTGATAAAATACAAGGCTATGATTCTCTTACCATTATGAATGATACTTGTTTTGGTCCCCTATGGGATTTGCAAAAAATATATGAAGATATGGAAGCAAATCAGATAGTTGATTTCTGGGGAATGACGAATTTCCGAAAGACAAAATATTTTAAAGAGCACTTACAAAGTTATTTTGTATCGTTTAAACAGTCTATGCTTGGAACAGAGGTTTTTCAAAGGTTTTGGTCACAAATAAAAGAATTTACAGATGTTCAGAGTGTTATAGATCAATACGAGACACAGTTTACGATGTATTTTCAAAAAGAAGGCTTTTATTATCAGACATTCTATGATACTCGCCGAGAAGAAGCAGGAGGGCTGGTGCATCCTGACTTTTCTTATTATAAACCACAAACTATTCTTGAAAAGAAAGTTCCCTTTTTAAAAGTAAAAGCTATTGATGGCAATCCATTTTTAGTTGCCTATCTTTTAGAGAAGATAAAAGCAACTTCTTCTTATCCTGTTTCGTTGATCATTGAGCATATGCGTGAATATTTTTTTCCAGATGCTCCTTATCTTTTAAAAGGGAAGCTTCTTAGAGAGCCTAAGGAAGCAATTTCTATTCCTAAAGATGTTGTACTACATATTCATGTGACAAATTTGGCAATTTTTGAGCAATTTATCCCTAAATTTGTGAATCTATTTCCTCAATTTGAGTATTTACTAACAACACCTGATCAAAAGATAGCTAAGCAACTCAGTTGTGATGTAAATGGGATTTCTGGCAAAAGTCAAATAGTATTAACGCAAGAGCAGCACCCTTTATTAGCCATGTTTGCTCAAGCTGAACAATTAAAAGCATACCAATATATTGGCCATCTCTCTACTCATACTTTGGTTACTGAAACGGTTGATTTGGATGAGTGGATGCGAAGCGAATTATTGGATATGATGATTGAAAATTCCAGCAATAGTCTCCATGCTTTGAAACATTGTTCTGATTTGGGTCTTATCCTACCTGACCTTCCAAGCATAGTCCGAAATGGTTTATTTTATCAGGAGCCTCTTAAAGAAGAGATGGGGAAAATCTGGAAAACATTATCTTGTCGCAAATCATTTACATTTACTGATACAGCAACTCTGACGAGAGTCTACGGTGGCTTTATGTGGTTTAAGTATGAAGCCTTAGAGCCTTTCTTTAAAATGCGTTTGGAGAACTTGAGTTGTTATTCGCTTCAGGAGAAATCAACTATTTTAGAAAATTTACTGGTGTATGTTGTTTGGGACAAAAATTATGATTTTCAAATCATGCCTTTATCACAGTCATATCCATCATTATTAGATTTGCAATATTTAAATAATCAATTAGTGAAACAGCAAGAAACTTTAAAAGATAAAAAAAGTATTGTAAAACGACTTGCTAGATTCATTGGTAAGGAAGTATAATGAAATTTTTACGAAAAAATTTTGAGCAAATTAGTTTTATTCTGATTAGCTTTTTGATGCTTGATGTGACTATTGTGAATATTAGTATGGCATTAAGCAGTCATACTAATATAATGACTTATCCTTTTTTAGGAGTAGAAATTTTACTATCTAGTCTTTTATTATTTGGTATTAGTTTTCTTATTTCTAATTTGTTATATAAGAAACTGATAAGTTGGGCTATTATTATTTATTTTTTATACACTAGTTTTTCTTATTTACTGCAAGTGACTAGAAATGTTAATGATCCGTCATTTAAAGTTGAAAAAATATTTCAAAATCATTTTTTACAGCTATATTTTTTACCAGTTTTATTTGTGATTACCGTCATGGTTATTCTGTATAAATTGGTTTTTAAATTAGAGAGATGGACTGACTTTGAAGGATTACACATTGATGAAAGCAATTCAAACAGGATAGAAGATTTGCTTTTAGCTCAATTCTTGTTATCCCTTGTCTTTTCTGATAATAAATTTTTGAATGTTATTACAAAGACAGGATTTTTAAGTAAATTTTATGAAGAGAAACTCCAGATAAATGAATTATTTGTTTTTTCGCTCACTAGTCTAATATTCTTGATATTTGCGATTGGCTCTGTGCTTAGTTTTTTAGCAGTAAAAGGAATGAGAGATCTCTACAAAAATAAAAACAGTTTTTCCGTTACTGTTCTATTTAGCGCCGTTTTTGCCATGATATTTAACTATACAATACAAAATAGTATTAGAGGGGATATATCGGTTTTAGACCTTCGCTTATTTGCAGGAGCTAGTCTGTTTCAAATTATTATCTTTTTTATAACTTTCGTTTGGCTATATGTGATTTTTAATAGATTTCTTCTACCGACTATGCTCATTTTAACAGTAGGAGTAGGGAGTTCCATTGCTAGTTCTTTAAAATTTCAATACCGCCAGGAACCGATTTTACCAAGTGACCTCGTTTGGCTACGAAATCCAAAAATATTACTTGATTTTCTTAATGGTAATTATATTATTTACGTTATCCTGGTTTTGTTGCTTCTCGGATTTCTTTATTGGATTTTTAGAAAAAAGATTCTACCAAATAAAATGATTCTAAGCACAAAATATCGTATGATTTTGCTTGTCTTGCCAATTATTTTTTACTTAGGGCTGTTTCAGGTGTTTTCTTCTAAAAAGGATGGGAAAATTACTGAAAATATCCCAGTAGTCTCTATCTTAAACAATTATCATGATTTAACATGGTTTGGAAATACTGTCAATTCGCAAATCCGTTCTTTAGCATTTGTGTGGTTTGCTCAGTTGTCAGATACTACTATGACACGTCCTAAACAATATTCCAAAAAAACAATTAAAAATTTAGAGGAAAAATATAAGCATATTGCTGTAAATTATAATCAATCCAGAATCGAGAAAATTGAAAACCAGACAGTAATCTATCTCCTGAGCGAAAGTTTTTCTGATCCTGCTCGTGTTGAAGGGGTTACGATGTCAGAAAATCCAATTCCAAATATTCAAGAGATTAGAAACCGAACAACAAGCGGTTTAATGAAATCAGATGGTTATGGTGGCGGTACTGCTAATATGGAATTTCAAACACTAACAGGGCTTCCCTTCTACAACCTCTCTCCGTCAATTTCCGTCATTTACACAGAAGTAGTGCCTGGAATGAACAAATTTCCATCAATCAGTGATTTTTATAATCGAAAGAATCGTACAGTTATCCACTTAGCTTCGCCAAGTAACTATTCCAGAAATATTATCTATAATGATTTAGGATTTAATGAATTTATCCATTATGGAACCAAAGGGTTGAAGGGAGAGAACATTGGCGGCAATTATAGTGATAAAACAACATATGACCAAGTCTTAAAGAATTTGAAGGAAAACCAAAGTCAGTTCTTTTCTGTCATGACAATGCAAAATCATATGCCTTGGACAGAGCCCAATCCTGTGACTATATCTGCTAATTATGCTGGTTTTTCTGATGCCGACAATCAAACTTTGTCCAACTATGTTAGGATGTTGCATCACACAGACATTGCTACAAAAGACTTTCTGGCTCAACTTTCAAAAATAAACAAAAAGATTACAGTTGTTTTTTACGGAGATCATTTACCAGGGCTTTATCCACAGTCAGCTTTCAAAAATAACCCAGATAGTCAATATTTAACAGATTATTTTGTCTGGAGTAATTACGAGACTCCTAAGTTAAATTATCCTGTTGTAAATTCGAGTGATTTCACAGCTCTGCTTTTAGAACAGACGAATTCAAAAGTGTCCCCTTATTATGCTTTATTAACAGAAGTTTTGCATAAGGCTAGTGTTGATAAAAAAGATTTAGATGTAGAAGGGCAGCAAATTGCAAAAGACCTAAAACTAATTCAGTATGATATGGTGGCTGGTAAAGGCTATTTGTCAAAGAATTTTTTCAAAGTACATAGTGAATAAAAGTTGTAATATGTGGTTTTGGAATTACATCATTAGTTGGAAAAAGCCAACCATTATCAATCTCCATCTAAAATGGACGAAAATTATACTAGTTAATAAGACTTGACTCCTATGCACATAGAGGTCAAGTCTTTAATTTTTTATGGTCTGTCATAGTTATATGAATTCAGACAATCTCTAATTTGAATAGGTGTTTTCTCTGTACTGCAAGGTGGACATAATCACAAAGTTTCTTCCGTTTAGCTTGACAAGTGGATGATTGATTTCTTTGGGATAAGCTCTTTTTTTAGTTCTTTAAAAATGATATACTAAAATAAAACAATTATGTTAGAAATGAGTTGTTATGCAAGTAAAGAATATCTCAAAGCGATTGGGGAAAGTGGCTAGTTTTGTTCCACAGGGTGCTAAAATTTTGGATGTAGGGAGTGATCATGCTTATTTGCCTATTTATTTAATGCAGCAAAGACGAATTGTGTCGGCTATTGCCGGCGAAGTTGTTGATGGGCCTTATCAATCTGCGGTTGCCAATGTGTCGGACAATGAATTGTCCGATAAAATTTCTGTCCGCTTGGCAAATGGTCTGGCAGCTTTTGATGAAAAAGATCAGATTGACGTTATTATCATTGCAGGGATGGGAGGACGATTGATAGCAGATATTTTAGCTAATGGCAGTGCGAAATTGGCATCTGTTAAGCGTCTGATTCTTCAGCCTAACAATCGGGCAGATGAACTTCGCAGGTGGTTGTGTGGTCATGATTTTCAAATTATTGAGGAGACTCTTGTGGAAGAAAATGGGAAATTCTACGAAATCATAATAGCTGAGCAGGGGAAGCAAGTGTTGAATGCTGATCAAGAACGTTTTGGACCATATCTGATGAGAAAGCAGTCGGCTATTTTTCAAGATAGATGGCAGCGGGAAGCAGATAAGCTAGAAAAAGCTCTGGCTAAAATCCCGATGAAAAATCTGGCAGAACGCTCTGCTATATCCCAAAAAATCAACCAAATCAAGGAGGTGCTCCATGCTGGCGAGTGATTTTATTAATCGTTATGAAGCTTACTGCCCTCAGGACTTATCCGAGGAGGGAGATGTTCGAGGATTGCAAATTGGAACTCTGAATAAGGAAGTTAAGCGGGTGCTGGTGGCATTGGATATCCGCGAGCAGACAGTTGCAGAGGCGATTGAAAAGGGAGTGGATTTGATTTTGGTTAAGCATGCTCCAATTTTTCGTCCTATTAAAGATTTGGTGGCGGAGCGATCTCAGAATCAGATTTACATCAATCTGATTAAGCATGATATTGCAGTTTATGTCAGCCATACCAATATTGATATTGTAGATGATGGTCTTAATGACTGGTTCTGTGATCTACTGGAAATCACCGATACGGATTATCTTAGCGAAACGGCTCCCGGGCACGGTATTGGTCGTATTGGTAAAATCGCACCTCAGACTTTCGGAGAATTTGCAATCAAGGTTAAGGAAGTTTTTGATTTGGATAGCCTGCGTTTGGTGACTTATTCGGTTGTGGATCTGGAGAGAATGATTGAGAAAGTAGCGATCTGCGGTGGCAGTGGTCAATCCTTGTACAAAGAGGCATTTGTTAAGGGAGCACAAGTTTATATTACGGGCGATATTTACTACCATACAGCACAAGATATGCTAAGTGATGGTCTTTTAGCTTTGGATCCGGGCCATCATATAGAAGTGCTCTTTGTGGAAAAATTAGTTAAAAAGTTTCAAGACTGGAAAGTAGAAGAGGGCTGGGAAGTTGAATTTTTAGCCAGTCAGGTTTCTACAAATCCGTTTAAACATATCTAAGTAGGAAATTGTATGAAAAAAGTAGCGATTATCGGAGCAGGGATTGTCGGATCGACTGCTGCTTATTATCTATCGAAAAATTCTATCTTTCAGGTGACCATTTTTGATCATGGAATAGGTCAGGCAACCAAGGCAGCAGCTGGTATTATCAGCCCATGGTTTTCCAAACGGCGTAATAAAGCATGGTATCGTATGGCACGACTGGGAGCAGATTTTTATCTGGATTTGATAGCTGATTTACAGAAGGACGGTTTTGCAACGAAGTTTTATCAGCAAACTGGCGTCTTTTTGTTGAAGAAAAAAGAGAAAAGTCTGGAGACGCTCTATGAGTTAGCAAACCAACGGCGGCATGAGTCGCAACTAATTGGTAACTTGCAGTTATTTTCACGAGCGGAAGCAACGGAGTACTTTCCGGGGCTTCAGGGTTTTGATCGGCTGCTCTATGCTTCTGGAGGAGCACGCGTGGAAGGTTCTTTATTGACTCAGATTCTGCTTGCGGCTAGTGGTGCAAACCTAATCCAAAAGAAAGTAAATTTGGATATTCGAAATGATACTTGCTGGGTTAATCGTTCTTGTTTTGATCAAGTTATATTAGCAACAGGAGCGTGGTTGCCTGAGCTGTTGAAACCACTAGGTTATCAAGTGGATATTCGTCCACAAAAAGGTCAATTACGAGATTATCAGACTGGTCTGATGACAAATGATTATCCAGTGGTCATGCCAGAAGGAGAGCTAGATATTATTCCTTTTCAAAATGGCAAAATCAGTATGGGCGCTACTCACGAAAATGAAATGGGCTATGATTTAAGAGTGGATCAAGACTTGCTGGATAAAATGGAACAGGAAGCTTTTTACTATTTTCCTAGCTTGTCTCAAGCAAACAGAATGAGCGAACGGGTCGGAATTCGAGCCTATACCAGTGACTTTTCTCCCTTTTTTGGTCAGGTGCCAGATCTTTCGCAAGTATTTGCAGCCTGTGGTTTAGGCTCTTCTGGTTTGACGACAGGTCCTCTCATCGGTTATCATTTAGCTCAGATGGTTCAGGGAAAAAGCGGTAGCTTAAATCCAGCGGATTATCCTATTGAAAGATACATTAAGACAGAGAAATAGATGACAGAAAAAATTTTAAATTGGGTTAATATTTGTGTGAAAAAAGGGGACAAAGTTCTTTTGCTTAACCGCCAGCATGATGATTTTAAAGGCTGGATTCAACCAGGTGGGAAAGTTGAGTTTCCAGAATCTTTTTTTGAAGCAGCTGTGCGAGAGTTGAAAGAGGAAACAGGATTGATAGCTTTGAATTTACAGCTTAAAGGCATTTCAGGTTTTACCAATCCGACAAAAGCAGAGCGTTATGTCTATTATGATTTTCTATGTGAGAATTTTGAAGGAGAACTACTAACAAAATCACGAGAAGGTCAGCCAAAATGGTGGTCAATTGATGAACTGGATTCAATATCTATGCAGGATGATATCAGGGATAGGCTTTCTTTGTACTGGCGCAAAGGATCCTTTGAGTGTATTCACTATTGGGATGAAGAGCATCATTGTATCAAAGAAACCAAGACGATATTGTATGACTGAGTTAGCAATGATTTTAGGTTAAATGTAAATCCAAGAAACTCTTACAGGAGTGTGCTTTAAAATTTTAGTTTTTAAGTAAAAAGTGACATCCGCTTTCAAAAATGGTAAAATAAAGAGAATACATTAAGAGAGGAAACTCATTATGAAAGGTATTATTCTTGCAGGCGGCTCTGGTACGCGTTTATATCCTTTGACTAGAGCTGCATCTAAACAACTCATGCCGGTTTATGATAAACCCATGATTTATTATCCGCTATCAACCCTCATGCTGGCTGGTATCAAGGACATCTTGATTATCTCAACACCGACAGATCTCCCTCGCTTTGAGGACTTGTTGGGTGATGGATCGGAGTTTGGTATCAGACTTTCTTATGCTGAGCAACCAAGTCCAGATGGCTTGGCTCAAGCCTTTATTATCGGTGCTGACTTTATCGGCGATGACCATGTGGCTTTGATTTTAGGTGATAATATTTATCATGGTCCAGGCCTTAGCAAAATGTTGCAAAAAGCTGCTTCTAAAGGAAAGGGAGCTACTGTTTTTGGTTATCAAGTGAAAGATCCAGAACGTTTCGGTGTGGTTGAATTTGATGAAAATATGAATGCGATCTCTATCGAAGAAAAACCAGAACAACCCCGTTCTAACTACGCAGTTACAGGACTTTATTTCTATGACAATGACGTAGTAGAAATTGCAAAAAATATCAAACCTAGCCCACGTGGAGAGCTGGAAATCACTGATGTCAATAAGGCTTACTTAGACCGCGGTGATTTGTCTGTTGAGCTGATGGGACGAGGTTTTGCTTGGTTAGACACTGGTACACACGAGAGCTTGTTAGAAGCTGCTCAATATATTGAAACCGTCCAACGTATGCAAAATGTTCAAGTAGCAAACTTAGAAGAAATTGCCTACCGTATGGGGTATATTACCAAAGAACAAGTGCATGATTTGGCACAATCGCTTAAAAAGAACGAATACGGTCATTACTTATTGCGTTTGATTGGAGAAGAATAAGACATGTCTGAACAATTTTTTGAAAAAAAATTAGCAGCCCATAAGATTGAAGCTATTCCTGGCATGCTGGAATTTGACATTCCAGTTCATGGGGACAACCGTGGCTGGTTCAAAGAAAACTTTCAAAAAGAAAAAATGGTGCCACTTGGTTTTCCAGAAAGCTTTTTTGCAGAAGGGAAATTGCAAAACAATGTCAGTTTTTCTCGTAAAAATGTTCTCCGTGGTCTTCATGCAGAACCTTGGGATAAGTATATTTCTGTCGCAGATGGCGGTAAAGTTCTTGGTTCTTGGGTTGATTTGCGTGAAGGAGAGACATTCGGAAATACCTACCAAACGGTCATTGATGCCAGCAAGGGAATTTTCGTTCCTCGCGGTGTAGCAAATGGCTTCCAAGTATTGTCAGATACGGTTTCTTATAGTTATTTGGTCAATGATTACTGGGCATTGGAATTGAAGCCTAAGTATGCCTTTGTCAACTATGCTGACCCTACTCTTGAAATTAAATGGGAAAATCTTGACCAAGCAGAAGTCTCTGAAGCAGATAAGAATCATCCAATGCTTAAGGATGTTAAGCCTTTGACCAAAGATATGTTATAATGCCCTCAGAAAAATAGGAGAAAATCTTTTCATGACTGAATATAAAAATATTGTAGTGACAGGTGGAGCAGGATTCATCGGCTCTAACTTTGTCCATTATGTCTATAATAACTTTCCAGATGTGCATATCACGGTTCTGGATAAGCTAACTTATGCTGGTAATCGAGCTAACATTGAAGAAATTCTAGGTGATCGCGTGGAGTTAGTTGTGGGAGATATTGCAGATGCAGCAATTGTTGATCAAGTAGCTAAGAATGCGGATGCAATTGTTCATTATGCAGCCGAAAGTCATAATGACAATTCGCTAAATGATCCTCGTCCATTTATCGATACGAACTTTGTTGGAACTTATACGCTTCTTGAAGCAGCTCGTAAATACGACATTCGTTTCCACCATGTGTCGACTGACGAAGTTTACGGAGACCTTCCTCTTCGTGAAGATCTTCCAGGTCACGGTGAAGGACTGGGTGAAAAATTCACACCAGAAACGAAATACAATCCAAGTTCACCTTATTCGTCAACCAAGGCAGCTTCTGACTTGATTGTCAAAGCTTGGGTACGCTCTTTCGGTGTCAAGGCAACTATTTCTAATTGTTCAAATAACTATGGACCATATCAACACATCGAAAAATTTATTCCGCGCCAAATTACCAATATCCTCTCAGGTATTCGTCCAAAACTTTATGGCGAAGGTAAGAACGTGCGTGATTGGATTCACACGAATGATCACTCATCAGGGGTTTGGACTATTTTGACAAAAGGCCGTATTGGTGAAACCTACTTAATCGGTGCAAATGGTGAGAAGAACAACAAAGAAGTGCTAGAGCTCATTCTCAAAGAAATGGGACAACCGGCTGATGCTTACGATCGTGTAACAGACCGTGCTGGTCACGACCTTCGCTATGCGATTGATGCTAGCAAGTTGCGGGATGAACTGGGCTGGAAACCAGAATTCACTAACTTTGAAGCTGGATTGAAAGAAACAATCAAGTGGTACACAGATCACCAGAATTGGTGGAAAGCTGAAAAAGAAGCTGTCGAAGCCAACTATGCTAAGACTCAAAAAGTGTTGAAATAAACTAGTATTGAAGCTTTGTCTTTAAAGGAGAATCATGAAACATAAAATTTTAGTAACAGGTGGAGCGGGATTTATCGGAACTCACACCGTTATTGAGTTAGTTAATGCTGGACACGAAGTTGTTATTGTTGATAATCTAGTGAACAGCAGTAAAAAAAGTGTAGAAGTTGTAGAACGAATTGTTGGTCAAAAAGTTCCATTTTACCAAGTAGACATTCGTGACAAGAAGGCTTTACTTGAAATTTTTAAAGACGAACAACCGACAGGAGTTATTCATTTTGCAGCCTTGAAAGCAGTCGGTGAATCAACACAGATTCCGCTAACATATTACGAAAACAACATTACAGGAACATTGACATTGTTGCGTGTCATGGAAGAAGTTAAGTGCAAAAATATTATTTTTAGCTCTTCTGCAACAGTTTATGGTGATCCGCAGACTGTTCCAATCTTGGAAGATTTCCCGCTTTCAGTCACGAATCCTTACGGACGTACAAAACTAATGATTGAGGAAATGCTGACAGATATTTACAAAGCTGATTCAAGCTGGAATATTGTTTTACTTCGTTACTTCAACCCAATTGGTGCGCATGAAAGCGGTGATCTGGGCGAAAACCCAAATGGCATTCCAAATAATCTTTTGCCATACGTGACACAGGTTGCTGTTGGAAAATTAAAAGAAGTTCAAGTATTTGGTAATGACTATCCAACAGTTGACGGTACCGGTGTGCGTGATTATATTCATGTGGTGGATTTAGCAAAAGGACATGTCGCAGCTCTTTCAAAACTTGAAGGAGATGCAGGAATGAATATCTACAATCTTGGAACTGGTAAAGGATATTCTGTATTAGAAATCATTCAGAATATGGAAAAAGCAGTAGGTAAGCCAATTCCTTATAAAATTGTTGACCGTCGTCTTGGCGATATTGCCATTTGTTATGCTGACTCTACAAAAGCAAAAGAGGAATTAGGTTGGGAAGCACAATTTGATATTACGCGTATGTGCCAAGACGCTTGGCATTGGCAAAGCAAACATCCAAATGGGTTTGATGACTAAATAAAAGGATATTTCAACTAGTAAGCGAGGTCGGGATAATGGTTTCTCAACCTCGCTTTTTAATAGAAATAAGCCTGACGTATAGTAGCTGATTGCTCAACCTATTGCTTTGAGATTTGGGAAAGAGCTTGCTATTTTTTTAGGAAGCTTGTATGAATGATAAGCTGATAGTAATTTCAAAATGAATTTACTAAGAAATTAGAAAACCAGTTAAGCGTTTTTCTGGAAGAATGACTTACTTTCTGTTAAACTAAAAGTATGGAACATAATTTTAATCATAAAGCAGAATCATTTGATTCTCCCCAAAATAGATTTATTGCCGATCTCATTCGTCAAGAGTTGGAAAAGCAAGTTGTAGATTTTTCTGACAAGCATATTTTAGATTTTGGCGGTGGTACCGGATTGGTGAGTCTGCCATTGGCAACTCAATCCAAGTCAGTCATGCTTGTTGATATTTCTGACAAAATGCTTGAGCAGGCTCATCTAAAAGTAAAGAAGCAAGCCATTAATAACGTTCATTTATTGCGGCAGGATTTACTGTCAACTCCATTAAATCAATTGTTTGACATCATTTTAGTCAGTCGTGTTCTTCATCATATGTCAAATATTGAAGAAACTTTGAATGTGTTTAGAAATCATCTTGCTGATGACGGACAACTTTTTATTGCTGATTTTGTCAAAACAGATACAAATCATCATGGTTTTCATCTTGCTGATTTGGAAGGAAAACTGTCTCAAAGCGGTTTCTCATCAGTCCAATCTCAGATTATTTATAGTGCAGATAAACTCTTTTTAGGAAATTATGCGGAGCTTTTCTTGACACTAGCACAAAAAATATAGAATTGAACAAAAATCTTTTTTTGTAGACTTTGATTTTCTTTTACTTTATAAGTTCAGTATGAAAAATATTCTCGGATTTTACAGTAGTTATTGCCCCTATCAGTTGTTTATATTATAATAAGTATCAATATATAAAGGGGTTATGGGTTTATGAAGGTATTGTCACAAGATTTTTTCGACGCATATCAGACTGACACTTTTTCATTAAACTGGAAGCATTCTACTAGAATAGTACATCTTTATTTTTTGAGTTTTCAAGTTATTTAATTTCATATTGAGCAGAACAAAGTGCGCTCCCATAATTTGGGAACGCACTTTCTCTATATTTCTTATATTCTTGAGCTTAACGATATAAGCTGGTCGGATGAACACCCAAGGGTGTTTGTACAGGTTAAACTTCTTCTAAGATAAGGTCAATAACCGTTAGATTGCAAGCTTTATTGAACATTTTTCGTGGTAAAATATTTCTGCGTTTCCACTTAATTTGTAGTTACTTTATTATACCAAGCCTAATTTTAGCATTTAATCAAAATAGAGTAAATCTTTGCTTGTGCTTGTAAAGACTTCAAAGCCATTTTTTGTGACATGACCACAGTCTTCGATACGGACACCGACTTTTTCTGGAATGTAAATTCCTGGTTCGACAGAGAAGCACATGCCTTCTTCGATAACCATGTCGTTACCTTCCATGATAGATGGAAATTCGTGAACACTCATACCGATACCATGTCCTAAGCGATGATTGAAATATTCTCCATAACCGGCTTTTTCAATGACCGTGCGAGCAGCACGATCGACTTCATGAGCGGTTACACCTGGTTTGATAAAGTCTAGAGCAGCCCGTTGAGCTTCAAGTGTTAGATTGTAAATCTCCTTTTTAAATTGATCTGGTTTCCCAACAGCAACTGTTCGTGTCATATCGCTGGCATAACCGTTGACCATACAACCCAAGTCAAACAGAAGAAGTGCATTGTTTTCTACTTTGTTAGCACCTGGAATGCCATGCGGATTAGCAGCATTATTGCCTGTCAAAACCATCGTTTCAAAACTCATCTCATAGCCAAGTTGCTTGATACCGAAATCAATTTGAGCAATGATATCTGTTTCTGTCTTATCGAGAGAAATAGTATCAAAACCAATGCTGATAGCTTTATCCGCGTATTCTCCTGCGACAAACATTTTCTTGATTTCATCTGCTGATTTGATGAGGCGCATACGATTGATGTAAGGCGTTAAATTGGTAAATTCAGCTTGTTCGAAAACGGTGTGTAATCCATTGTATTTGGTCAAAATCAAGTTATCAAATTCAACAGCAGTGTTTCGGAAACTGCCCGCTGGCAAGGCTGCTTTGATTTTTTTCCAAGGGTTTTCCGAGTCAACATAACCGACAACCTTAAAATTAACAATCGCACTAGCTCGTTCTACCTCAAGAGCAGGAACAAAGAGCAGCGGTTCATGATTTGTGAAAATAAAAAGAAACATTTGGCGTTCATGAGGGTCGCTATAAAATCCTGTTAAATAATTGATCGTTACAGGATCAGAAACGATAGCAACGTCTGCTTTTTCTGTTTCCAGATAAGAAATAATTTGATTTATTTTTGTCATTCTATTACCTTCTTTCTATGCTCTATTTTTGCAAAAAATAGAGCAAAAAGCAAGGGTAGAATGATAACTTTTTTAATACTTCAGAGATTTTATCAATTAAGTAAATTTTTCTTGTAAAATAATGGATAAAATTGCTAAAAAGTTACCGAAAGAACAAGATTTTTCAAAAAGTTATCAAAATGCTTGAAAGTGTTTCCAATAAGTGATAAAATGATTTTGGTAGGAATGTGAAAACGATATTTTCAATAATAGAAAGGATAATTTATGAACACAGACGATACTGTAACGATTTATGATGTCGCCCGTGAAGCGGGAGTTTCAATGGCGACCGTTAGCCGTGTCGTAAACGGCAATAAAAATGTAAAGGAAAATACAAGAAAAAAAGTCTTGGAAGTCATTGACCGCCTTGACTATCGACCAAATGCAGTTGCTCGTGGACTTGCAAGTAAGAAAACGACAACAGTAGGAGTTGTCATTCCAAACATTACAAGCAGTTATTTTGCAACGCTTGCGAAAGGAATTGATGACATCGCAGAGATGTATAAGTATAATATTGTTTTGGCAAATAGTGATGAGGATGATGACAAGGAAGTTTCTGTTGTCAATACCTTGTTCTCAAAACAAGTGGACGGCATTATCTTTATGGGATATCATCTAACAGAAAAGATTCGTTCTGAGTTTTCTCGTTCAAGGACGCCGGTTGTACTTGCAGGAACGGTTGACGTGGAACATCAATTGCCAAGTGTTAATATTGATTACAAACAAGCAACTATGGATGCAGTAGAGCACCTCACTAAAAACAATAAAAAAATTGCTTTTGTGAGTGGACCTTTGGTAGATGATATAAATGGTAAGATTCGTTTGATTGGTTACAAAGAAGCGTTGAAAAAAGCAAAACTTTCTTATAGTGAAGGGCTTGTCTTTGAGTCTAAATACAGCTATGAGGATGGCTATCAATTGGCAGAGCGTGTCATTGCTTCTAAAGCGACAGCGGCCTTTGTGACTGGCGATGAACTGGCAGCTGGATTGTTAAATGGCTTATCAGACAAAGATGTAAATATACCAGAAGATTTTGAAATCATTACTAGTGATGATTCGCAGGTAGCACGTTTTACTCGTCCAAATTTGACGACAATTGGACAACCTTTGTACGATCTTGGTGCGATTAGTATGCGCATGTTGACTAAGATTATGCACAAGGAAGAGTTGGAAGAACGTGAAGTGGTGTTAGCTCATGGTCTTATTGAGCGCCGTTCAACAAGGAAGTAAGGGAGAGACCGCAAGGTCTTTTTCTTTTGCTTTTATAATGCATTGACCTTCTTGGTTTAATTTTTTCCATCTTTTGGGTATAATAGAAGACATGAAAGTATTACTTTATTTAGAAGGCAAGGCCGTTTTGGAAAAGTCGGGTATTGGTCGAGCTTTGCAACATCAGATGAAAGCTCTAGACTTGGCTGGGATTCCCTACACGACAGACCCTTCGGGAGATTATGATGTGGTGCATATCAATACCTATGGACCTAGGAGTTTGCGACTTTTGCATAAAGCTAAAAAGCAAGGAAAAAAAGTGATTATGCATGGGCATTCGACTAAGGAGGATTTTCGCAATTCATTTATTGGGTCGAATCTTTTTGCTTCTGCTTTTGGTAAGTATCTAGCACATATGTATCAAATGGCAGATTTTATCATTACACCATCTGAGTATTCCAAAAAATTGATTCAGTCTTATGGCGTGACAACACCGATTGTGGCTGTTTCTAATGGGATTGATCTCAATAAATATAAAAAAGATCCTCATAAAGAGATGGTATTTAGAAAGCATTTTAATATTCAAGAAGGTAGTAAGGTAGTTGTCTGTGCAGGGCTTTATTTCAGACGCAAAGGGATAGAAGACTTTGTAGAAGTAGCACGCAGAATGCCAGATGTTCGCTTTATTTGGCTGGGAAGCATTAACAAGTGGATCATTCCACGTAAAATCAGAAATCTTGTACTGTTTAATCATCCTAAAAATGTTGAATTTCCAGGTTATTTCAAGGGGGCTGTTTTTGAAGGAGCTATGAGCGGCAGTAGTCTCTTCTTTTTCCCTAGCTATGAAGAGACGGAAGGAATCGTTGTGTTGGAAGCGTTGGCTAGTCATCAACACGTGGTTTTGCGAGATATTCCCGTATATGAGGGCTGGATTGATGAGCAATCAGCTGAATTGGGGCATAATGTAGATGAATTTGTAGACTCTATCCAAAAGATTTTGGATGGTAAAGTAGATAAGCGAGAAGCTGGCTATAAGGTGGCGCAGAGTCGTTCAATTGATGATGTGGCTTATAAACTTGTGGATGCTTATCAAGAAGTATTGGAGATGTAGCATGCGAATTGGTCTTTTTACGGATACCTATTTTCCTCAAGTTTCTGGAGTGGCAACGAGTATTCGTACTTTGAAAACAGAATTAGAAAAGCTTGGACATACTGTTTTTATTTTTACAACGACAGATAAGGATGTCAATCGCTATGAAGATTGGCAAATTATTCGAATTCCGAGTGTGCCATTTTTTGCTTTTAAAGATCGTCGGATTGCCTATCGTGGTTTTTCAACAGCCTTAGAAATTGCACGTCAATATCAATTGGATATTATTCATACTCAGACTGAATTTTCTTTAGGTCTATTAGGTGTTTGGATTGCGAAAGAGTTGCGAATTCCAGTTGTTCATACTTATCATACACAGTATGAGGATTATGTACGCTATATTGCTAAAGGCATGGTTATTCGTCCTGGCATGGTCAAATACATTGTTCGCGGATTTATGAGTGATTTGGATGGTGTGATTTGTCCGAGCGAAATTGTTTATGACTTGCTCATGAAATACAAAGTAAAAGTAGAAAAACGTGTTATTCCGACTGGAATTGAGTTGGCTAAATTTGAACGTCCAGAAATTACTTCTGAAAATATTGCAGATTTGCGAGACAAATTAGGGATTGCTAAAGATGAAACCATGCTTCTCAGTCTGTCGCGTGTTTCTTATGAAAAGAATATTCAGGCAATTTTAGCTGCTCTGCCGGCTGTTTTGGAAGAAAATCCAGATGTGAAATTGGTAGTGGCAGGAGATGGACCTTATTTGTCTGACTTAAAAGCACAAGCCAAACGGTTGAACATTATAGATGTAGTTATTTTTACAGGTATGATTGCACCCAGTGAGACAGCCTTGTATTATAAAGCGGCGGACTTCTTTATTTCAGCTTCAACTAGTGAGACGCAGGGTTTGACTTATTTAGAAAGTCTAGCCAGTGGCACTCCGATTATTGCTCATGGTAATCCTTATCTAGACAATGTTATCAACAATAAAATGTTTGGAACGCTTTATTATGAAGAACGTGATTTGACGGGAGCAATTTTGGAAGCTGTTATTGCAACACCGGATTTAGATGAAAAGAATTTTGCTGCAAAATTATACGAAATCTCTGCTGAAAACTTTGGACGTCGTGTCTATGAATTTTATCTAGATTTGACTATTTCAAAAGATTTCAACAATGACTTGTATCCAGAAGTTTCAGCCAGCAGGAGGTTGGCACAATCAGTTATGCATTTGCCACAAAAAGCAATTGCTCTTCCTGTAAACGGTTCAGCGCGAATATTTAAAGCCTCAAAACGACAAATCAAAAATATACAGAAATACCTAAAATAAAACTTCTAGACCAGTGAGGTAAGAAAATGCGGCGTGCTCTTCCTTTCTTAGCTATATTACTCTTTTTCTATTTATTATTTGATGGCATTGTTCAGATGATACCGATGGACGAATTGTTACGAAAGAGTTTGGTGGTGAATAATCTTCTTGTTTATTCACCACTGGCAACATTCTTTGTGGCAGCTATTTATGCAGGTTTGTACGGTTTTTCTCGTCGTTTCGTGCTTTTAGCGACGTTGATGTTTTTTGTGACTATTTTGACCTTTGGTGAATGGATTTTACTATATCATGTGGCTTATTTTATATGTTTATTAGTGGGGACGCTGCTGGGTTATGGAGTATTTCGCTGGAGAAAGTGAGATAAATGATCACTAAGCAGTTGGACATTTGCTCCTTTAGGAAGTTACTACAGTAGCAGTGAAAAGTTAAGATCATTGCAGCGTGTCTTGGAATCTTTTCATAAAAATTTAATGAATGGTCTAAGACTTTTGTCTTGACCTTTTTTGATATTCAAAAGAACACCCTATCGAAGAGAATGTGTTATATTTTTAACATATTTGTTCTAAAATTGTAAAGTAAAGAAATACTGTTTTATGGGTTGAATTGGTAAATTTTAAGGAAATTTTGGTATAATGAAAAGATAGAAAAAGGTGAATAAAATGAAAAAAATATTAGTTGTAGATGATGAGAAACCAATCTCAGATATTATAAAATTTAACATGGTAAAAGAAGGTTATGAAGTAGTGACAGCCTTCAATGGTCGTGAAGCATTAGAGATGTTTGAAGCAGAACGTCCAGATATTTTGATTTTGGACTTGATGTTGCCTGAACTGGACGGCTTAGAGGTGGCGCGAACGATTCGGAAAACGAGCAATGTTCCCATCATTGTTCTTTCTGCCAAAGACAGTGAATTTGATAAAGTCATTGGTCTCGAAATCGGAGCAGATGACTATATGACAAAGCCGTTTTCTAATCGTGAGTTACAGGCGCGTGTCAAAGCTATTTTGCGTCGCACAGATTTGACAATTGAAAATCAAGAAGCAGAAGCTGCTCCGACAGAGATTGTGATTGGAGATTTGCAGATTTTGACCGATGCTTTTGTCGTGAAAAAGCATGGTGGAGAATTGGATTTAACACACCGTGAGTTTGAATTGCTACACCATTTGGCCACGCATATCGGGCAAGTAATGACGCGTGAACATCTACTAGAAACGGTGTGGGGATATGATTATTTTGGAGATGTTCGGACTGTTGATGTGACAATTCGCCGTTTGAGAGAGAAGATTGAGGATATTCCCAGCCGACCAGAGTATATTTTAACGCGGCGCGGTGTTGGATATTATATGAGAAACAATGATTGATAATATTAGACAATTTGTTGTATCAAGGGATTTTGTTTTTGTCTTACTTATTTTAGGATTTATTTTGGTCATTACGCTGCTCTCCTTGGAAAACAGACGTGATAATATTCGTATTCGCCGATTGAATCAAAAAGTGAAGGATTTAATCGCGGGAGATTATTCAGAAGTTTTAGATATGCAAGGTGGTCCGGAAATTACTGATATTACAAATAGTATCAATGACTTATCTGAGGTAATTCGCCTAACGCATGAAAATTTAGAGCAAGAAACCAAACGCTTGTCTAGTATTTTGTCCTATATGACAGATGGTGTTCTTGCGACCAATCGTCGTGGGCAGATTATTATGATTAATGATATGGCGACCAAGCAATTGGGAGTCAAAGAGTCTGAAGCACGAAAGATGAATATCTTAAAATTGTTGGATGTTGAAGACGAATATGATTTACGAGACTTGATTACGAAAGTTCCAGTGTTGACCATTGATTCGCAGGATGAAAATGGAGAGTTTTTAAGTTTACGTGTCCGATTTGCCTTGATTCGTCGAGAGTCAGGCTTTATTTCAGGGCTGGTTGCTGTGCTGCACGATACAACGGAGCAGGAGAAAGAGGAGCGTGAGCGGAGACTATTTGTTTCCAATGTTAGTCATGAATTGCGTACTCCCTTGACCAGTGTCAAGTCTTATCTGGAAGCATTAGATGAAGGTGCCTTGTCAGAACCAGTCGCACCAGATTTTATTAAGGTTTCGTTAGATGAAACCAATCGGATGATGCGAATGGTTTCAGACTTGCTGAGTTTGTCACGTATTGACAATGCTACCAGTCATTTGGATATTGAGCTGACGAATTTTACAGCTTTTATCACGTTTATTTTAAATCGTTTTGACAAAATCAGAAGTCAGAATGATGATAAAAAATATGAAATCATTCGTGATTACCCCATTAACTCCATCTGGGTTGAAATTGATACGGATAAGATGACACAGGTTATTGATAATATCATCAATAATGCTATTAAATATTCTCCTGACGGCGGTAAGATCACAGTGAGTATGAAAACAACCGAGACCCAAATGATTTTGTCTATATCAGATGAGGGCTTAGGGATTCCTAAAAAAGATTTACCGAAAATTTTTGACCGCTTCTATCGTGTAGACAAAGCAAGAAGTCGTGCACAAGGTGGATCCGGATTAGGTTTAGCTATTGCTAAGGAAATTATTAAGCAACATCACGGATTTATCTGGGCAAAGAGCGAGTATGGCAAAGGCTCAACCTTTACTATTGTCCTGCCTTATGATAAGGAAGCTGTCAAAGATGATGATTGGGAAGAAGATGAATTAGAAGGGTAGCATGAACGAGAAGGGATTTAAGTACAGTATTTTAGCGTCAGGTTCTACTGGCAATTGTTTCTATTTAGAAACCCCAAAGAAGAAGTTGCTGATTGACGCCGGCTTATCTGGAAAGAAAATTACCAGTTTGCTGAGTGAAATTGATCGTAAGCCAGAGGATTTGGATGCTATTTTGGTGACGCATGAACATAAAGACCATATTCATGGTGTGGGTGTTTTAGCACGGAAATATCATTTAGATATTTATGCTAATCAAGATACTTGGAATGCTATGGAAACAGCACTTGGAAAGATTGATGTCAGTCAGAAGCATATTTTTGAAATGGGAAAAACGAAAACATTTGGTGATATTGATATTGAAAGTTTTGGAGTCAGTCATGATGCGGTTGCACCACAATTCTATCGATTGATGAAAGATGACAAAAGTTTTGTTTTGCTGACGGACACTGGTTATGTCAGCGATCGGATAGCAGGAATCATTGAAAATGCAGATGGCTATTTGATTGAATCAAATCATGATATTGAAACCCTGCGCAGTGGTACTTATCCTTGGAGTTTAAAGCAGCGAATTTTGTCTGATCAAGGACATTTGTCGAATGATGATGGTGCTGAAACTATGATTCGTACTCTAGGGATACGGACAAAGAAAATCTATCTAGGACATCTCAGCAAGGAAAATAATACTAAAGAATTGGCTCATATTACAATGGTCAATCAATTGGCACAGGCTGATTTGGCAGTTGAGCATGATTTTCACATTTATGATACCTCACCAGATACGGCAACTCCATTGACTGATATTTAGGAGAGTCAATGTGAATTTTTATTTAATCATTTCATTGCTTTCACTGCTTTAACTTTAGCTGTTTTAAGGGGATCTTGTTGAAGCTCTCCTTTTACTGCTGTCTGTTGTTTGCTTTTTCACGCAGTTCTAAGCGGTTTGAATAATGGTTGTACCACACTAAGTTGTATCAAATCTATGTAGCAGACTTTCGTGAAACAGGAGTTATTGCTTATGCGCGGAAAAAAGAATTCTCATTTTTATTTATATTCTAATGGGAATTTCAATCTTCTTTGCACTAATTATTTGAGTCAAACTTGCTTTGGTGGGACTCACTCTTTTTATAACTTACTATTTATTCAAAGTTATTCCAGATAAGGAATGAAAATTCATTTCATCTCTAGTGAACTTTTGCTATCAAATTCTTGGTATCGTTGGAGTATCAAGGATTTTTTTGATATAATAATAGAGAATTTGTTTTCGTTTTAAAAGAAAAAAGTTCTTCTTGAAAGGAGAAAAAATGAGAGATTTACATAAAGTTTTGAGTAAGCAATTTGGAATTGTCTTCCAAAATGAGAGGTTGTTGGAAACAGCTTTTACTCATACTAGCTATGCTAACGAGCACCGCCTCTTAAACATTTCACATAATGAGCGCTTGGAATTTTTAGGAGACGCTGTTCTGCAATTATTGATTTCAGAATATCTGTATAAAAAATATCCGAAGAAACCAGAAGGAGACTTATCAAAACTCCGCTCGACGATTGTGCGTGAAGAAAGTTTAGCTGGCTTTAGTCGAGATTGTCAGTTTGATCAATTTATCAAATTGGGTCGTGGCGAAGAAAAATCAGGTGGTCGCAATCGTGATACCATTCTCGGCGATTTATTTGAGGCCTTTTTAGGTGCCCTTCTGTTAGATAAGGATGTGGAAGCCGTTAAGAAATTCCTTTATCAAATCATGATTCCAAAGGTGGAAGCAGGAGACTTTGAGCAGGTGATTGATTACAAGACCAAGCTACAAGAACTGCTCCAAGTCAATGGTGATGTTGATATTGTCTATCAAGTTATCTCTGAATCTGGTCCAGCTCATGCTAAAGAATTTGATGTATCTGTGTCAGTAGATGGCAGAGTGGTTGGGCAAGGGCAAGGTCGCTCTAAGAAATTAGCAGAGCAGGAAGCTGCAAAAAATGCGTTTGAAAAGGAAAATTATTCATGTATTTAAAAGAAATTGAAATTCAAGGTTTCAAATCTTTTGCAGATAAGACTAAAGTCGTTTTTGACCCAGGAGTGACTGCTGTCGTTGGGCCAAATGGATCAGGAAAGTCTAATATCATAGAAAGCCTGCGTTGGGCGCTGGGAGAATCTAGTGTTAAAAGCCTTCGTGGTGGCAAAATGCCAGATGTTATTTTTGCGGGTACGGAGAGCAGAAAGCCGTTAAATTATGCTTCAGTTGTGGTCGTATTGGATAATAAAGATCGTTTCATCCAGCAGGCTGCAGATGAGATTCGTGTAGAACGCCATATTTATCGCAGTGGAGACAGTGAATATAAAATTGATGGCAAAAAAGTGCGCTTGCGAGATATTCATGACTTGTTTATGGATACTGGACTTGGACGAGATAGTTTTTCTATTATCTCTCAAGGAAAGGTAGAAGAGATTTTCAACAGTAAGCCAGAAGAGCGCCGTGCTATTTTTGAAGAAGCAGCTGGAGTGTTGAAATATAAGACCCGCCGTAAGGAAACTGAAAGCAAGCTAACTCAAACACAGGATAATTTGGATCGTTTGGAAGACATTATTTTTGAGCTAGATAGTCAAGTAAAGCCGCTTGAAAAGCAAGCTACGGTAGCTAAGCAATTTTTGAAATTAGACGAAGAACGGCGGACTCTTTATTTGGATGTATTGATTGCCCAGATTGTCGAAAATAAAATGCGGCTGAATACAACGGAGGGACAGCTAGCAAGCATTCAGCAGGATTTATCTGCTTATTACAATAAGCGAGATCAGCTGGAGCAAGAAAATGCTCTTCTAAAAGAAAAACGACATGCTTTGCAAAAACAAATGGCAGATGATCAAGCAAGTCTATTGGAATTAACACGTTTAATCAGTGATTTAGAACGTCAAATTGAA
The DNA here is from genome assembly GCF_014334035.1 of Streptococcus sp. NSJ-72. Taxonomy (NCBI): domain Bacteria; kingdom Bacillati; phylum Bacillota; class Bacilli; order Lactobacillales; family Streptococcaceae; genus Streptococcus; species Streptococcus sp. NSJ-72. The sequence continues at coordinate 1,440,397 of NZ_CP060489.1, read as the reverse complement.
GTTTCAAAATTGGAGTCTAGTCAAGCTGCCAGCAGTCGGAAAGAAAATGAAGAACGTTTACAGGGACTAGAAGAAAAACGAGCTGTAGCTCAAAAAGAATGGCAGGAAAAAAATGAGCAACTGATCGATTTTTCGAAAGAATTAGAGCAAAATCAACAGGCTATTCATAAATTAGAATCTGAAATTGAGACATTTTCGGATGATCCTGACCAGATGATTGAAAAATTACGTGGTAAATTTGTCCAATTGATGCAAGAAGAAGCAGACTTGTCAAATGACTTAACTGCTTTGGAAAGCCGTTTAGCCAATGAATTGCAATTATCTGAAAGCAAGCAAGCAGAGTTTGCCAAGTTACAAGAAAATTTAAAAAACACACAAGCAAACGAACAGAACCAGCTAGAAGATTTGGAAACAGCTCGACAGTCGGTTCAACAGTTGTTGGTAGATTACCAGGAACAGCTTAAGCGAGTTCAAAGTGTGAAAGAAGATTATCAGCAAAATCAAGCAGCAATGTTTGATATGATGGATGATGTAAAGAATAAAAAGGCACGCATTGGTAGTTTAGAAGCTATTTTAAAAAATCACAGTCATTTCTATGCTGGGGTAAAAAGTGTGCTGCAAGAAGCAGATCGATTAGGTGGAATTATTGGGGCTGTCAGCGAGAAATTGAGCTTTGACCCACATTATCAAACGGCACTTGAAATTGCGCTTGGAGCAAGTAGCCAGCATATCATCGTTGAAGATGAGCCGGCAGCGACACAGGCAATAGAATTCTTGAAGCGCAATCGAACAGGACGGGCGACTTTTTTGCCATTAACAACGATTAAAGCACGCCATTTGCCAGATCATCATCGAGCGATCATTGAAAAGAGCACTGGTTTTCTTGGTCTAGCTTCATCTTTGGTGCGTTATGATATGAGTTTAGAGCATATTTTCCAAAACTTGCTGGGAACGACAGCGATTTTTGATACGGTAGAAAATGCCAGAGCAGCTGCTCGCAAAGTTCGTTATCAAGTACGAATTGTCACGCTGGATGGAACAGAGTTGCGGACAGGTGGTTCTTATGCGGGTGGTGCTCATCGGAATAACAATACGATTTTCATCAAGCCAGAATTGGAAGCTTTGCAAAAGGAACTTTCTGAGAAGAATGTGATCTTAGCAGAACAAGAGAAGAGAGTGGAAGATTTGCACACGCTGTCAATTCAATCCACGAATCTTTTGGAAGAAATAAAAACAGATGGCGAGGAAGCACGGTTAGCCGAACAAAAGGCTCAATTTGCCTATGAGCAAACACACAAACAAGTTGAAGACTTATTTGAGCTTCTGACTTTGCAAGAACGCGAGCTATCTCGCGAGGTGCTTCCTGACATGGCAGAACAAAAAGAAACACTAATCAGGCATCTTGCAGAGATTGAGCAGGAAAAAACAGAAACAGAAACAGAAATTGAACAGATTAAGTCAGATAAAGACGCTGTTCAAGCGCGTCTAGATAAATTAACAGCATGCTTATCTGAGCTTCGTTTGGCTCGTACGGAAGTGACAGGTCATCAGCGTTATGTTCAGGCAGATCTCACCCGTTTATCTAATGAACAAGCTGAATTGGATAAAGAGATTTCAACTTTACAATTCTTGATGGAGCAAAAGGAAGAGACGGTTGCAAAAGTAGATATTGCTATCTTAGAAGAGCAGTTAGCAAAGGCAATGCAAGAAAAGACAGCTTTGAGTCAAGCAAGCATTCGTCATCAGTTTGAGTTGGACGATTTGGAAGGTCAAACCGAAGACAATACGAGTCATTTGGAACAAGTGCGCCACCAAAATGAAGATTTAATTCGCAAACAAGCCAAAACAGAAGCTGAAAAAGATAAGGTTGCAGACGTCCTTCGTCGTCTTCTGACGAATTTGACAGATGATTATCAAATGTCTTTTGATGAAGCTAGCAAACAGGCTCACCCACTAGAAAATCTAGCTGTTTCTGAAACCAAGGTCAAGGACTTAGAAAAAGCTATTCGGGCACTGGGCCCAGTCAATCTTGATGCGGTAGAGCAATTTGAAGAAGTCAGTCAACGCCTCCATTTCCTCAATACTCAGAGAGATGACGTACTCTCTGCGAAAAATCTGCTTTTGGATACCATCGAAGAAATGAATGATGAAGTAAAAGAACGCTTCAAAACAACTTTTGAAGCAATTCGTGAGAGTTTCAAGGTGACTTTCAGACAGATGTTTGGCGGTGGTTCAGCTGATTTGATTTTGACCGAAGGCGATCTTCTGACCGCTGGGGTAGAAATCTCAGTACAACCACCTGGTAAGAAAATTCAGTCGCTCAATCTGATGAGCGGAGGAGAAAAAGCTCTGTCAGCTTTGGCATTACTCTTCTCCATTATCCGTGTCAAAACGATTCCATTTGTCATTTTGGATGAGGTGGAAGCTGCACTTGACGAAGCCAATGTTAAACGTTTCGGAGACTATCTCAATCGTTTTGATAAGGACAGCCAGTTTATTGTGGTGACCCATCGTAAGGGAACAATGTCTGCAGCGGATTCTATCTATGGAGTGACCATGCAAGAATCTGGTGTGTCAAAGATCGTTTCCGTTAAATTAAAAGATTTAGAAAGTATGTAAAATGAATATAAAATTAGTTGCAACAGATATGGACGGCACCTTTTTAGATGACAAAGGTCAGTTTGACATGGTTCGACTTAAGAACTTATTGCTTCGTTTTAAAGAAAAAAGTATCTATTTTGCAGTAGCCAGTGGACGCGGTTTGCTGTCATTAGAAAAGCTATTTGAGGACGTGCAAGATGAGATTATCTTCATTGCTGAGAATGGTAGTTTGGTAGAATTTCGTGGAAAAGATCTTTATGAAGCAACAATGTCTAAGGATTTTTATCTATCAGCTTTTGAGAAATTAAAAACATCTCCATATATCAATATCAATGAATTGCTTCTGACAGGGAAAAAAGGTTGTTATGTCTTGGAGACAGTTGATCCAGCTTATTTAGCTTTCAGCACTCATTATAATGAAAATATCCAAAAAGTTGCTCGCTTGGAGGATATTACAGATGAAATTTTCAAATTTACCACCAACTTTTCTGAAGAAACAGTTGCTGCTGGTGAAGCTTGGGTTAATCAACACGTTCCTGGTGTCAAAGCCATGACAACAGGCTATAAGTCAATTGATATTGTTCTAGACTATGTGGATAAAGGAGTTGCTATTGTTGAATTAGCGAAAAAGCTAAATCTTGAGATGGATCAGGTCATGACATTTGGAGATAATCTGAATGACCTACACATGATGCAAGTTTCTGGTTATCCCATTGCCCCTGAAAATGCTCGTCCAGAGATTTTGGAAGTAGCCAAAGAGGTCATCGGACACCATGCAGCGCATTCAGTCATGACTTATATGGAGGGCTTATAATGGTAGATATAAAATTGATTGCTCTAGACTTAGATGGAACATTGCTAAATTCTGACAAAAAAATTTCTGCTCGAAATTTAGCAACTCTTAAACTGGCACAAGAACAAGGAATCAAGGTTGTTTTAACGACTGGTCGACCTCTTAAAGCAATGGAACTTTTCTTAAACGAATTGGGTGTTGCTAATCAAGAGGATGAATACACCATTACTTTTAATGGTGGTTTGGTGCAACGCAACACAGGTGAAATTCTTGATAAAACAGTTTTTGCTTATGATGATGTGACCCGTATTTTTGAGGAAACAGAAAAGTTGGGCTTGCCGTTAGATGCGATTTGTGAAGGGACTGTTTACCAAATCCAGTCAGATCATGAGTCGCTTTATCAAACTTGTAACCCTGCTTTAACATTTGAGTCTGTTTCGTTTGCAGATTTATCTAGCCAACAAACTTATAATAAATGTGTGACAGCTTATGCACCAGATCTACTTGATCGTGGTATTGCTCAATTTTCGTCTGACTTATTTGACAAATATGAAATTTTTAAGTCACGCGATATGCTGTTAGAATGGTCTCCAAAGAATGTTCATAAGGCAAATGGCTTAGAAAAATTGATTAGTCATTTAGGAATTGAACAAAGTGAAGTCATGACTTGCGGAGATGAAGCTAACGATTTATCTATGATAAAATGGGCAGGGCTTGGTGTAGCTATGCAAAATGCAGTAGCAGCAGTCAAAGAAGTTGCCAATGTGGTGACGCCGATGACGAATGATGAAGATGCTGTTGCTTGGGCTATAGAAAAATATGTACTGAAATAAAGGAGGAATCTGATGGGGTTATTTAATCGCCTTTTTGGTCGCCAAAAAGAAGAAAAACCAGTTGAAAATATTCTTGAAGAAGCTGTAGAAATAGTACCAGAGGATAATCAAGGAAAGAATCTAGAAGTAGCAGAAAAGGATTCTGTAGAGAATGCGCAATCTGAGAATCTAGATGAACAAAAGCTCCAGACAGAACTAAAAGAACGGCTTGCTGAGGATAAAATGCGTCTTGAAACCATTCAAGAAAAAGTAGAAGAAATAGATTCGGAAATGGCCGAGACAGAAGCAAGGATAGAGTCAGATGAAAGAGATTCACAAGTTCCAGAAAGCCATGCTTTGCAAAGTGAAATGGCAGATTCACAACCCGTAAACAAAGAAAAATCTTTTTCTCAGACTCCAACCCAGCAAGCAGGTGCTGCTGCAGATTTACAGGCTCGTTTAGTGGAAGCTAGACGACTACAAGCAGAACAAGAAAAAATGAGGCAACTGGACGAAGCGAATGCAGCAAGTGCAGAAACAATCTCGGAAAACTTTTCTAGCCTAACATCAACTAATGAAGCAGTTGATGCAAATTCATCTATTCAGGAAGAAACGGTTCAGGAAAAGTATGACCGCAGTCTCAAAAAGACACGGACAGGATTTGGAGCCCGCCTTAATGCTTTTTTTGCAGCTTTCCGTTCTGTAGATGAGGAATTTTTTGAAGAGTTAGAAGAACTCTTGATTATGAGTGATGTTGGGGTGCAAGTTGCTTCCAATCTGACTGAGGAATTACGTCAAGAAGCTCGCCTTGAAAATGCTAAAAAACCAGATGCCCTTCGTCGGGTCATCATCGAAAAGTTAGTAGACATCTATGAAAAAGACGGTCAATTTAACGAAAAAATTAATTTACAAGACGGTCTGACAGTTATGCTTTTTGTAGGTGTGAATGGAGTTGGAAAGACCACTTCCATCGGGAAATTGGCTTATAAATATAAACAAGCTGGCAAAAAAGTTATGTTAGTTGCAGCAGACACTTTCCGTGCAGGAGCTGTTGCTCAACTGGTGGAATGGGGACGTCGAGTAGATGTTCCTGTTGTGACAGGTCCAGAAAAGAGTGATCCAGCTAGTGTTGTTTATGATGGCATGGAGCGTGCAAAGGATGAAAATGTAGATATTCTCATGATTGATACAGCTGGACGTTTGCAAAACAAAGATAATCTCATGGCAGAGTTGGAAAAAATTGGACGAATTATTAAACGGGTAGATCCTGTTGCGCCGCATGAAACTTTCTTAGCTCTGGACGCTTCGACGGGACAAAATGCCCTTGTTCAGGCGAAGGAATTTTCAAAGATTACGCCAGTAACGGGGATTGTTTTGACAAAAATTGATGGAACTGCGCGTGGTGGTGTCGTTCTTGCAATCCGCCAAGAACTCGATATTCCAGTTAAACTGATTGGATTCGGAGAAAAAATTGACGATATTGGAGTATTTAACTCTGAAAACTTTATGAAAGGGCTCTTGGAAGGATTGGTATAAGAAAAAAGACTTGCAATTCATTCATTTTGCAAGTCTTTTGCATATATTTACTTTAACCCAATCGTCCTTCTTTGCGATAGGTTTCGTCTGGTTGCCAATTCCAATGAGCTTCAAATTGGTTAAGGAGATCAAAGCTAGCTTTGGGTCCCATAGTACCTGATTTGTACTGATGAAGAGGGACTTCGTTGTTTGCCCACAGGGATTCAATGCGATCAATCAATTCCCAGCTAGAACGTACTTCGTCCCAATGGCTGAAATTGGTTGAGTCATTGTTTAGCACATCGTAGATGAGCTTCTCATAAGGTTCTGGTGATGCGCCAGAAGCGGTTGCATCTGTACGATAATCAAGTGTCAGCGGAGCTAAGTTAAATTGCTCGCCTACTTCTTTGCCATTCATGCTAAGTGAAAATCCTTCAGTCGGCTGAATGTAAATCGTCAGTACATTTGGTTGAAGCGAGGAGCTGAAAATAGATTCTATTTGTTTGAAAACAATGTTGACATGGGTTCCTTTGGCAGTGAGACGTTTTCCAGTACGAAAGAAGAATGGCACACCACGGAAACGATCGCTGTCCACAAAGAACGCACCAGAAACAAAGGTTTCAGTGGTAGATTCTGGCTCAACATTTGGTTCACTGCGATAGGAAATATATTTTTTTCCGTCCACTTTTCCAGAAGTGTACTGACCACGAATGAAAAGTTTTTTCAGGTCATTATCGGTAGATTTGTGCAAGTGCTTGAAAACCTTAATTTTTTCAGCCCGAATGTCATCTTTAGTAAATGCTTTGGGCTTATCCATAGCAAGTAAAGATAGGAGTTGAAGCGTATGATTTTGCACCATATCACGCAAGGCACCTGAATGATCGTAATAGCCACCGCGCTCTTCCACGCCTAACTTTTCCGCAAAGGTAATCTGTACATTGTCAATATAATCACGATTCCAGACATTTTCAAAAAGAAGATTAGCAAAGCGAATGGCAAAAATACTTTGAATCATTTCCTTGCCGAGATAATGGTCAATACGGAAAATCTGCTCTTCGTCAAATGTTGCTAACAAATCATCGTTTAGTTTGCTAGCAGAGGCAAGATCTGTGCCGAAGGGTTTTTCTACAATTAAGCGTTCAAATCCTTTCCCATCTACAATTTGCTCGGATTTGAGATGTTTGGCAATCGTCCCAAAAAACTGAGGAGCCATAGATAGGAAGAAAAGTTTATTGTGTTCTGCTTGATAGTGCTCATTGAGATGATTTTGTAGTTTTCTTAATTCAATATAATGCTCGGTATCTTGGACATCGTGACTTTGGTAATAGAAATGGCTAGCAAAGTCTTGCGCTTGCTCAGGGCTGTCTGCGAGGTCTGTAATAGACTCAACCACGACAGATTCAAAATATTCCTTGCTCCAAGGTCTGCGAGCAGTTCCGATAACTGCAAAATGTTTAGACAAATTACCAGATCTATACAATCTAAAAAGAGAAGGATAAAGTTTTCTTTTTGCTAAATCTCCACTGGCACCAAAAATTGTAATAATCACTTTTGAAGACATTTTGAACACCTGTTTTCTAATATTTTATTTATTTTATCATAAATTGATTAAAATTTCCGAGTTTTGGTAGCTCGAAATAAAGAGTAAAAGAGATAAAAAATAAGGATAACAAGGAAGAAAAGGAGTAGAAAGACAAGATGCACACCGGTCGTTGTATTAGGAGATTGATTAACGATTATAGCAGCGATAGCTGTTCCCAAAGCACCGGCAAATGTTTGAGCCGTTTGAAAGAGTGCTGTAGCATCTGGTGATTTCTCACGGCTAATCTGTGAGACAGATAGAGCCATAGTGTTATTGAATGCCATATTACGCCCGATTGTAAAGAAAATATAAGTAAGAATAATCAGTGGTAGCGTTAAGGATTCCGTAAAGAATGCAAAAACGGAAATAGCTAAGAAAAAGAGAAGATTCCCACCATATAGGGAAAGTTTTGCTCCTTTGTTATCATACAATTTTCCTAAAAAAGGTGCTGAGAAAGCTCCCAACATTGTTCCGGGCAGCAGTGCAAAACCAGCAGCAGAGGTAGCTTCGTGTTTTACTAAAACTAAGAAATTAGGAATCAGAAAATTGGCTGATAAATTTGAAAATTGGTAAAGGAAGAACGGAATGATTCCAAGTAAAATAGCTGGATTTTTTAAAATACGAATATCTAAAAAAGGATGTTCCACTGTTAAACTTCTCCAAATGAAAAGTAGAAGTGATAATAAAAAGATGATGACGAAGCTCCAATTAAAACTACCTTCTTCTAAGCTAGAAATCATCATGATAGAAAAAGTCAGTGAAAGTGTAAGAAGCAAGAAAGAAATCCACTCAAAAGGACGTTTTTGTTTATTGGGGGTATTTTCTAAAAAGAAAAATCCTAGAATGAACGAGATGATCGAAACTGGCATGATGAATGTGTAAATCATGTGCCAATCAAACAAGCCAATCATAAAGCCGCCGTAAGTTGGACCAATTGCAGGTGCTAGGCTGATCACTAGCCCAGTCAGTCCCATATAAAAGCCAATTTGACTGCGTGGAATCCGTTCTACAATCAAGTTAAACATTAACGGTATGGCTATTCCAGTGGCAGCGCCTTGTAGAATCCGCCCTAGCATTAGTAGGGCAAAATTAGGAGCAAGCATCGCCACACCATTTCCGAACGTAAAAGTAACTAGGCTGGTGAAGAGAATTTTTCGTTCAGAGCAGTTGTGTGCTAGTGTGGCTCCGAGTGTAATCGTAATGGAAACAGCAAGCAAGTAGCCTGTCGTAATCCATTGCAATGTGCCAAGGTCTGTATGAAACACTTTCATAAGATGCGGAAAAGTGACATTCATACTGGTTTCAGAAAGAATTCCAGCAAAAGCAATTAGTGCTGTGGCAAAAATGGATAGCAAGGTTTTTCTTGAAACAGGTTGGTTGTGTTCTGACATAGTATCTCCTAAAATTATAAATCTCTCTTATTTTATCATAATTGCTCACAAAAGAGCATAATAGGAGACCTAGAGAAATAGTTCTCAGGTCTTCTTTTGTTTATTCAATGTGGGTTAAAAGACACGATAGACATAAGGATTGCTAGGTTTTTCAACTTTCTTGAAACTATCTACTTCAAGCATTGGTAAACTTTGGCCTAGCTGTTTGTGGTAGCGAATCGTAATTTTCCCACTCGCTCTTATCCAGGTGTTATTTTCGAAATGCTCAGTATTTCCAGTTGTCAGAAGTCCATAAACCCCCGAATCGGCGATACAATGAATAATGCCAAAGCGGAACAAAAATTGACTTTTAGCATCACTTGGATCATTATAGACGAAACCGGTAAATTCTAGTCGTTTTCCAGCAAATTCATCTGGATAATCATAAAGAACTTCCATGACCTCCATATAATTTTCATTCGTAACAGAGATGGTATCTTTTTTCAGATATTTTTTGGCGGCTGCTCGCATTTCTTTCTCATAAGCACTTTTAGTGAAATAAGTGCTGGTATCAGGTTTTAGATACTGATTGGTAGTGCCTTCATCAGCTTGAATGTTTTTTGAACTACCGTCAGCTAACGGGAAATGGTAACCTTTAGCAGAAACGGTCGTAGAGTCTAAACTGACTGTTGGAAAGAAGAGAGCCACCAGCAACGGTACGATGAGAAAAGCAATACTAGCAAATTTTGCCGAACGACTCGTCAGATGGCTGTGTACTTTCATTTTTTTCATCCAGACAATGAGCTGGACAATGGCTAGCACGAAAGAAAGAACCATTGAAATATATGCCAAATAAGAAAAATGCATATTGATGTATTGATTGAGCTTGCCAGAAAGTTGCAAATACATGGTAATTTCAAAATAACCAGCTAAAATTAGAAAACGAATCATAGCACTACCCCCACAAGCCAAGAATAAATGACGACAACTAAACTAACAATTCCAATAAATTGCCAGATGAATCGTCCTTTGAGGTAATTTTTCATCATGAGGATATTTTTCACATCTAGCATTGGTCCAATGACGAGGAAAGCGAGAACTGGTGCTAAGCCAAAACTAGAAATGAGCGAACTACCAATAAAGGCATCTGCTTCACTGCAAAGTGAGAGAAGAAATGCAAGCACCATCAATAATAGAATAGCCATAAGTGGTGTTGCACTAATGGAAGTCAGAATGCGTGTAGGCACATAGACTTGAACGATACTGGCAAAGAGACAGCCAAAGACTAAGTAACGACCTGTATCGAAAAATTCGTCAATAGATTGCACAAACACTTGAAATACTTTCTGCGCTTGATTCAAATGAGAAAAGTCATGCTCATGCCGAATAACTCGATTTTCTTTTTGAATATTTGCAGTATTGAGAAAGCCAAAGAAAATTCCTAGAACAATTGCTACAATAATAGAACCAAGCGCTCTGAGCAAAGCCATCTTAAAGGAATTCCCGAAAGCAGAATAGGTCGCAAAAAGAACAATAGGATTGATAACAGGTGCTGTCACCATAAAAGGCACAGCCGTGTAACTCGGTACTTTCTTTTCCAAAAAGCGATTGATAATAGGGACAATTCCGCATTCGCAAGAGGGGAAAATAAAGCCAATAAACGTACCAAAGAAAATCCGACCCCATTTATTTTTAGGCAGATAGCGATAAACTTTGTCTGGTGTGATATAAACCTCTATAAAACCTGAAATAATGCTCCCAATCAGCACAAAAGGCAGTGCTTCAATAATAATGGAGAGGAAAATCGCACCGGCTTGCAGCACACTAGGCGGCAGTTGATGGAAAAAGTTCATGACTTTTTAGCCTTTTGCTCTTTTTTCATCTTTTTTTCTTTTTCATCAGGAAATTCTACTTTTTCAATTTTAGGTAACGTTGCAAATTCTTCGAACATTTTGTCTAAATCATCTGAACGCGTAAATTTAATAGCCATAGCAGCCTCCTTTTTCTTTTTTACTATTATACTATCATTTTGAAGATTATGGTGAAATAAAGTCACGAGAATCATTATCCGTTTGTGTAATAAGGCTTGGAATGTGGTATAATGAAGAGAATATGTGTATAAGGAAAAAAACATGTCTTCAGATACTGATGTAAAATTAAGATATTATAATCTCCAGCCTTTTACCAAGTGGACTGGGGGGAAACGCCAACTTTTGGGAGAGCTGAGGAGTTACATGCCTGGGAACTATAATCGCTATTTTGAGCCTTTTGTTGGTGGTGGCGCTTTATTTTTTGATTTGGCTCCTGAGCAAGCGGTTATCAATGATTTTAATGAGGAGCTAATCAATGCTTACCGTCAGATAAAGGATAAGCCAGTTGACTTGATTGATTTACTGTTGGGGCATAAAGAAAATAATAGTAAGGATTATTATTTGGAATTGCGGGCAGCCGATCGAGATGGTCGGCTTGCCAGTATGACAGATGTAGAACGAGCAGCGAGAATTCTCTATATGCTTCGGGTTGATTTTAATGGCTTGTATCGAGTTAATTCAAAAAATCAATTTAACGTTCCTTATGGTCGCTATAAAAATCCAAAAATAGTAGATGTGGATTTAATTCACCAAATTAGCGGTTATTTGAATGAAAATGATATAGAGATTTTGCAAACAGACTTTGCTGATGCAGTTGCAGGAGCCCAAACAGGAGATTTTGTCTATTTTGATCCCCCTTATATTCCTCTAAATGAAACGAGTTCATTTACTTCTTATACTCATGAAGGTTTTTCTTATGAAGAACAAGTTCGTTTGAGGGATACCTTTAAGGAATTAACTGATAGAGGAGTTTATGTTATGTTGTCAAATTCTTCCAGTCCTTTGGTGGAAGAACTTTATCAAGATTTTAACGTCCACTTTGTCGAAGTGCAGCGGACTAATGGTGCAAAAAGTTCGAGTCGTGGAAAAATTTCAGAAATCATAGTAACAAATTATGACTAATTGCGAATACAAGTATGGGGGTGTTTTGATGACAAAACCATACTATCATAAAGACAAAACTATTCTGGTTCATGCAGATACCTTTGATTTTTTACAAAAAATGAAGCCAGAAAGCATGGATATGATCTTTGCAGATCCTCCATATTTTTTAAGTAATGGTGGTTTTTCTAATTCTGGTGGGCAGATTGTTTCAGTTGACAAAGGTGACTGGGATAAGATTTCTTCCTTGAAAGAAAAGCATGAATTTAATCGACAATGGATAAAATTAGCAAAAGAAGTTTTAAAACCCAATGGAACGATTTGGATTTCGGGAAGTCTACACAATATTTATTCCGTTGGTATGGCTTTGGAACAAGAAGGATTTAAAATTCTTAACAACATTACTTGGCAAAAAACAAATCCAGCACCGAATTTATCTTGTCGCTATTTTACTCATTCTACAGAGACGATCTTGTGGGCACGTAAGGATGATAAAAAAGCTAAACATTATTATAATTATAATCTGATGAAAGAAATCAACGGTGGTAAACAGATGAAGGATGTCTGGACAGGATCTCTAACCAAAAAAGCTGAAAAATGGGCAGGAAAGCATCCGACACAGAAACCAGAATATCTCTTAGAACGGATTATTTTAGCAAGTACCAAAGAGGGCGATTATATCTTAGATCCATTTGTAGGTAGTGGAACATCTGGTGTGGTTGCTAAGCGATTGGGACGTAGATTTATAGGGATTGATGCAGAAGAAGATTATTTAAAAATCGCTAAAAGAAGATTGGAGAAAGAAATTTATGACCAGAAAACATAATAAAAGCGGTGGGGGTTCTCAAACAATTATAAATGGATTAAAATTTGAAAGAGATACAGATTTTTCTGAATTGGTTGATTCACTTCCAAATTATGAAGTTAAAGAAATTAATTTTAATGATAAAAAAATAACAAAAGGTTTTGAAGTTTATAGGAAAGGTATGGATAAGCTTGTGGGTAAGATTATGCCTCAGCTTCGATTCTATGATTTTTTAAATGAAATAAATATCAAGAATACAAATTCTAAACAGTGGAAACCTGATGAAGTATTCGTTAATTTTGAGAATCACACTGTATATATTGTCGAGAAAAAATGGCAAGAAAGTGAAGGGAGCGTTGATGAAAAGTTATTGGGTTTTGGAAATAAAAGACGCCTTTACCAACGTTTGCTAGACGGTATTGAAGGTGACGAACCTTATGCAGTTCAATTTATATTTGTAGGGAATAGTAGTTTTTTTGGCAAGCAAAGATATAAAGATACATTTGAAATGTTAAGAGGTGACGGTATTAAAATTATGCTTGATGAGTATGATATGAATTTTTTCGGATTATATTAGAAGCTAAAGGATAAGATAATGAATTTTCAAGAATATATTACCTCTTCACCTAAAGAACGTTTAAATCACTTTTTGAATACTCTTTCAGTAACCAATCGCACTCCAGAATACTATGTTAACTGGGAGAAGGTTAGTCGTGAAACAAAAAAGTTTGAATTGGAACTGAACACGTTGAATTACCTAATTGGTAAAGAAGACATTTACAACGTTGCTTTAGAACTTTTTCAAAAACAGCCTGATTTGTTAAAGGCTGTACCTAGTTTGATTGCCAGTCGTGATAAAATTTTAGATATTCTCGTTATGGATAACGACGATAATATGTCTTTTGAACGATTAAATTTTAAAAAGATTGATACTAATAGATTGGTAGAGTATCTTGATTTTATTGAACAATCTGGTTTGTTAGATTTTCTTCAAAATCATGCAAATCGTTCTTTGGTAGATTATGTTTATGGAGTAGAGTCAGGTTTAGATAGTAATGCTCGTAAAAATAGGAGTGGAACAACTATGGAAGGAATCCTTGAGAGGAATGTTGCGAAGGTGTGCCAAACATATGGTTTAGAGTACAAAGCTCAAGCAACACCAGCTTTCATTAAGGAAAATTGGAGGATTGTCGTTCCAGTTGATAAATCTGAAAGACGTTTTGATGTAGCAGTGTTTTCTTCTGAAAAGAAAAAATGCTGGTTGATTGAAACAAATTATTATGGTGGAGGTGGCAGTAAACTAAAGGCGGTAGCTGGAGAGTTCACTGAACTAAGCCAGTTTGTCGAAACTTCTGATGATGATGTAACCTTCATCTGGGTTACCGATGGACAAGGGTGGAAAACTGCTCATTTACCATTAGCGGAAGCTTTTGCTCACGTTCCTAATGTTTTTAACCTTGAGATGCTTAAGCAAGATTATTTGGTTGAATTATTAAAATAAAAATTGGGACTTTTAAACAAATATGGAGAAGTATAATCACTAACTTTTCAAAAGTCTTGTTTTAAAATATCACATATGTCATTTATACAAATTGCTATATGTTTTATGAATATTAGGTGTCATACAATTTAAAAATAGAAAATTTTTGATAAAGTAAAATAGCCATAAACCAAGAATGAAGTAGTAATTGGATTTGGACGACTGGAAGAGGTATGATATAATATTTTTTATGGAAACAAATATTATTGAAATCGCACAAAGTTTAAATGTTAGTCAAAAACAAGTTGAAAAAGTTCTTGAATTGACAGCTGAAGGCAATACCATTCCTTTTATTGCTCGTTATCGGAAAGAGATGACGGGGAATTTGGATGAGGTGGAGATCAAGGCAATTCTTGATTTGGATAAAAGCCTGACAAATCTCAAAGAACGTAAAGAAGCAGTGTTAGCTAAGATCGAGGAGCAAGGAAAGCTGACGGATAAATTACGTGCAGCTATTGAAGCAGCTGAAAAGTTGGCTGATGTGGAAGAACTTTATCTTCCTTACAAAGAAAAACGTCGGACAAAGGCTACGATTGCGCGTGCAGCAGGACTTTTCCCCTTGGCGCGGCTTATATTACAAAATATTAGCAATCTTCAAGAAGAAGCCATTGGTTTAACTAGTGAAGCATTTCCAACGGCAGAAGCGGCTCTATCTGGAGCTGTAGATATTTTGGTGGAAGCCATTTCGGAAGATGCCCAACTGCGTGCATGGACCTATCATGAAATACTGAAAAATTCAAGCATTGTTTCAACTTTGAAAGATGCAAATTTGGACGAAAAGCAAGTATTTCAAATTTATTATGATTTTTCTGAAAAAATTGCGGATATGCAAGGTTATCGGACCTTAGCTTTGAATCGGGGTGAAAAGCTAGGTGTTCTTAAAGTTGGTTTTGAACATAATGTAGAAAAAATCATCCGCTTTTTTGAATTGCGGTTTAAGATTAAAAATAACTACATTCATGAAGCAATCCAGCAAGCAGTGAAAAAGAAAATCATTCCAGCTATGGAACGTCGAATTCGAACAGAATTAACTGAAACAGCGGAAGACGGTGCTATTCAGCTATTTTCAGACAATCTTCGTCATCTGCTCTTGATTGCGCCACTCAAAGGGCGCGTAGTACTCGGTTTTGACCCAGCTTTCCGGACAGGAGCTAAGCTAGCAGTCGTAGATGCAACTGGAAAAATGCTGACAACTCAGGTTATCTATCCTGTTCCGCCAGCAAAAGCAGCACAAATTGAAGCTTCTAAGCGAGAACTGTCAGACTTGATTGAACAATTTGGCGTTGAAATTATCGCTATTGGAAATGGAACAGCCAGTCGAGAAAGTGAAGCATTTGTTGCTGAAGTGCTGAAAACTCATCCCAATGTCAGCTATGTTATTGTAAATGAAAGTGGTGCATCTGTTTATTCAGCTAGCGAATTGGCGCGGCACGAGTTCCCAGATTTGACCGTTGAAAAACGTTCGGCTATCTCGATTGCCCGGCGTTTGCAGGATCCGCTTGCAGAGTTGGTTAAAATTGATCCAAAATCAATCGGTGTTGGGCAATACCAGCATGATGTTAGTCAGAAGAAATTATCTGAAAGCTTGGATTTTGTTGTAGATACCGTTGTCAATCAGGTTGGCGTTAATATCAATACTGCAAGTCCCTCTCTTCTCTCTCATGTAGCAGGATTGAACAAAACGATTTCTGAAAATATTGTCAAATATCGTGAAGAAGAAGGTATGATTCATTCGCGTGAAGATATTAAAAAAGTGCCTCGCTTGGGTGCTAAAGCATTTGAACAGGCAGCAGGTTTCTTACGGATTCCCGAAAGTGACAATATTTTAGACAATACAAGTGTTCACCCAGAGAGTTATCCAGCTGTTGAGAAATTATTCCAAATGCTAGCAATTAAAGACTTGAATCAAGATGGTCAGGAAAAATTACAGTCATTGGATGTAGCCAAGGTAGTTACCGACTTGGGAATAGGGGAAGCAACACTTAAAGACATCATTGCAGACTTACTCAAGCCAGGTCGAGATTTACGTGATTCGTTTGATGCACCAGTTCTTCGTCAAGATGTTCTTGATATAAGAGATTTACAAATTGGACAAAAATTAGAAGGTGTTGTACGTAATGTCGTTGATTTTGGTGCTTTTGTGGATATTGGTATTCATGAAGATGGCTTGATTCATATTTCGAAGCTCAGCAACAGCTATGTCAAACATCCAAGTCAAGTTGTCTCTGTCGGTGACTTGGTAACCGTTTGGGTAGATAAATTGGATATAGAAAGAGAAAAGGTCAATCTTTCCTTGGTATCGCCACATGAATCTAACTAACTATGTTAGACAAGTTTCTTTGGAAGATTTTGGCAAGGAATTTCATCATGAAGCTGATTGGAACAAGCGTCTCCTCTCAACGGGCGGACGCTTTTTTCCAAAAGACGGTCATCTCGATTTTAACCCTAAAATCTATGAACAGTTTGGCTTAGAAACCTTCCGAAAAATTGTTCGTCATGAACTTTGTCACTATCATCTTTATTTTGAAAAGAAAGGCTATCGACATAAGGATCGAGATTTTAAGCAATTATTGAAAGCTGTGAACGGTTTGCGCTACGCACCAACTTTATCAAGACAACCAACTGCAAAAATTCTTATTTACCAATGTCTGCATTGTCATGCACAGTACCATAGAAAAAGACGGATCAATACTGCTCAGTATTGCTGTGGCAGTTGCCAAGGAAAACTCATTTTTGTCAGACAGTTGCAGTCTTAATGACTATTTTGGAGAAATAATCAGAAATCCGCCTAAGGACGGATGGCATGGTGGTTAAAATATGCTACACTAATTCTAGTATCAATGAAAGAGGCTGAATGATTATGAAAACACAATTCTATAAATTACGCCGAAATAGCGCTATATCAGGAGTCTTAGCTGGTTTGTCTGACAAATTTGGTTTGGATGTTGGTCTCGTTCGCTTTTTATTCGTTTTATTTACTATCTTTAACTTTGGCTTAGGGATTATCATCTATATTATCTTAGCCGCTGTGATGCCTTACAAGGAAGATGTGGAAGAAGAAATGTATGGAACAGGACCTCGTAAGCGCAAAGAAGCAGAAGCTATCAAAGAAGAAGATGGTTGGTTTTGGTGACTATAATAGAACGAGACTTTGTTTATATATGTAAAAAGGGGTTCAGGAAATGGACTCTCTTATTTTTGAAGGAGAAGAGATGGAATATTGGGATGCTTATGATGAGTATCGGGAAAAAGTTGGATATAAATTGCTCAGAGGAGAAGAGATTCCGGAAGGGAAGTACCATCTTTGTGTCAATGTCTTTGTTCGTCATATAGATGGGGAATTTCTCTTAATGCACCGCAGTCCAAAAAAAGAAATTCATCCTAATTATTATGAGTTTGGTGCAGGGGGAAGTGTGCTGGCTGGTGAAGATAGCATGACCGCAGCCTATCGTGAATTGTGGGAAGAAACTGGTCTAATTCCTAGAGAACTACAACTGATTGAGAAAGTGACGTCATCTAACGATCGCTGTCATTTTGATTTTTATGAGGCCATCGTGGCAGAGAAAACGGTGAGGTATCAAGAGAGTGAAACGGATGGTCACATTTGGTTGAAGTCTAGTGAGCTTCGATATTTTATGGATCGGTATCCTGTATTTCAAAATCAAAAACAAATTGTAGAACAAATGATTCAGTCAGAGGATTGATGGGTACTACAGATGTTTGAATCCATTTTCTTTGCAAAATCAAAGATGAAACTCTCTTTTAGTCTGAAAATTTGCTATAATAGATAAAGAAATTATCAAAGGGGAAAAATATGGCTGTAAGGATCAAAGATCTATTAAAAAAAGTCAGATTAAATGTGGTTTATGGTGATGAGAAAATGTTGGAAAAAGAGATTACAACATCTGATATTTCTCGTCCTGGACTTGAAATGACAGGTTATTTTGACTATTACACACCAGAACGTATCCAGCTAATGGGAATGAAAGAATGGTCTTACTTGATGAAGATGACCTCTCACAATCGCTATCAGGTTTTACGGAAAATGTTTGAACGAGACACTGTTATGATTGTGGCGCGTGATCTGAAAGTACCTGATGAGATGTTGCAGGCTGCAAAGGAAAATAAAATTGTTGTTCTCAGCAGCCGCACACCGACGAGTCGTTTATCAGGTGAAATTTCTAGCTATCTAGATTCACGTTTGGCTGAACGAACCAGTATTCATGGCGTTCTAATGGATATTTATGGCATGGGTGTTCTGATACAAGGTGATAGTGGAATTGGAAAAAGCGAAACTGGACTGGAGCTAGTTAAACGCGGGCATCGTTTAGTCGCAGATGACCGTGTGGATATCTACGCGAAAGATGAAATGACTCTCTGGGGTGAGCCAGCTGAAATTTTGCGCCATTTACTTGAGATTCGTGGCGTTGGGATTATTGATGTTATGAGCCTTTATGGGGCAAGTGCTGTAAAAGATTCATCACAGGTTCAGTTGGCTGTTTATCTGGAAAATTATGATGTCAATAAAACATTTGACCGCTTGGGAAACAATGGTGAGGAGTTTGAAGTATCAGGTGTGGCTATTCCAAGAATCCGCATTCCTGTGAAAACGGGTCGCAATATTTCGGTAGTGATTGAATCGGCAGCGATGAATTACCGCGCAAAAGAAATGGGCTTTGATGCAACGAAGACATTTGAGGAACGCTTAACCAATCTTATTAGTAAAAATGAGGTGGCTCATGATTAATCCAATTGCATTTAAGATAGGGCCTTTTAGTATTCGTTGGTATGCGATTTGTATTGTGACAGGTTTGATTTTAGCTGTCTATCTAGCTATGAAAGAAGCACCAAGGAAAAAGATTATTCCAGATGACATTCTTGATTTTATTCTTGTTGCATTTCCTCTGTCGATCGTTGGGGCTCGCATTTACTATGTCATTTTTGACTGGAACTATTATGCTAAAAATCCTGCTGAGATTTTTGCTATTTGGCACGGGGGAATTGCTATTTATGGTGGTTTAATTACTGGAGCGATTGTCTTATATTTCTTCTCCCAACAAAAATTCATTAACACACTAGACTTTTTAGATATTGCTGTTCCAGGTGTAATGATTGCTCAAAGTCTTGGGCGATGGGGCAATTTCTTCAACCAAGAGGCTTACGGAGCGATTGTTAAACGTTTGGATTACTTGCCAAGTTTTATTCGCAACCAAATGTATATTGATGGGCATTATCGGCAACCAACTTTCCTTTATGAGTCGGTTTGGAATTTGTTAGGATTTGCTTTAGTGATGGTTGCGAGAAGAAAGAAAAATTTCCTCAAACGTGGAGAAATGACTGGATTTTATCTTATTTGGTATGGAATAGGTCGCATGGTGATTGAAGGCATGCGAACAGATAGTCTCATGTTTGCGGGCTTGCGTGTGTCACAATGGTTGTCTGCTGTTCTAGTGGTCGCAGGAATTATTCTTATCATTTACCAAAGAAAAAAAGCAGATACCCCTTATTATTAAAAAGTTAGGAGAAAAAGATGCTTGAAATTGCTTATAGTTTAGTGGCCCTTGCTTTGATTGCTTTGATTGTTTACACGATTTTCTTAGTCAGGAAAATCTCAACTGTCGTTGATGAAACAGAAAAAACAATTCAGGTATTGACAACGGATGTCAATGTGACACTCTATCAGACAAATGAATTGTTAACCAAAGTGAATGTTTTAGCAGATGATATTAACGGGAAAATGACAACAATTGATCCACTTTTCACTGCAGTTGCAGATTTGTCAGAGTCAGTTTCAGATTTAAATGATTCTGCTCGTCATTTGAGTAAAAAAGCTGCTACAGCAGGTAAAAATAGTGTAAAAGCTGGCGCAACTTTATCGGCCTTACGGATGATTACAAAACTATTTAAAAAATAAGAAAGAAGGTTTATTATGGGTAAATTTTCATCAATCCTTTTAGGAACACTCTCTGGAGCAGCTGCAGCAGTATTTCTCACTAGTAAAAAAGGAAAAGAAGTGACGGCTAAGGTTTCAGATTTCATGAATGAAGTCAAAGAAAATCCAGAGAATGTTAAAGATCAAGTAGTACAAAAAGCCAATCATTTCTCTAATCAGGCTGTAGAAGCAGTCAATCAAGCTAAAGAAAAGGTCGAGAGTGGAGAGATTACAGGTGAAACAATTCTTGGCTCTGTTAAAGAAGCGACGACACAAGTAGTTGAATTTTCACAAGAGAAATTTCAAGAATGGCGAGAAAAAATGGCACCAGAAGGGATTTCACCAGAAGAATTAAAAAAAACTGCTCCAGAATCAGCAGAAAAAGAAGATTCTCCTGAGGACATTGTCATTGATTTGACAGAAACTGAGGAAACAGAAATGGAAAACGAAGATAAAAAAATTGAGGATTAATACCTCAATTTTTTTATCTGTTTAACTGAATCGATTTGCATCACAATAAAAACAGTGCCTTTGAAAAAGCAGGCACTTCAATCCCAAAACTATTTATTTCTTTTTCGACGAATAAATGTTTGCTGCACTTTGATACACACTAAGCTAACAGCGATTGCTAAAGTAAAGGCTAGAAATGTATTTACTTTAATTGACAAAAACAAAAAACTAAACAAAGCTGTCAAGATACAGAATGTCGCAATATTCACGAAAAACAACAATTCTTTCAGGTTTGGATTCGTTTTTGCTTCAGGAATATAATCTTGATAAAGGGGATATTGTTCTTGTTCTAGATAAGTGTAGTCCTCTTGATAGGACTGATATTTTCTTGCGGTCATGTTCTCTCTCCTTACAGTACTCTCTTATTTTACCATGATTTTAATTAGATAAATATTACATAACGATTACAAAACGGCTAAAAATGCTTTTCAATTTAAAAAATAGAAGTGAAATCAAAAATGTGGTATAATTTTAACATGGAAAAGATAATCATTACAGCAACTGCTGAGAGTATTGAACAAGTAAAAGAGCTTTTAGAAGTAGGTATAGATCGCATATATGTTGGTGAAAAAGAGTATGGACTTCGTCTACCCCATGCTTTTTCTTATGAGGAATTACGCCGGATTGCAGATTTGGTTCATAAAGCTGGTAAAAAGCTGACAGTAGCTGTCAATGCGTTAATGCATCAGGAAATGATGAATCATATCAAGTCTTTTCTTGATTTTTTAGTGGATATTCAGGCAGATTATATTACTGTGGGAGATGCTGGTGTGTTTTATGTGGTAAAACGTGACGGTTATCCGTTTAAGACGATTTATGATGCCTCGACTATGGTTGCCAGCAGTCGTCAGGTGAACTTCTGGGGACAGAAAGCAGGCGCTTCTGAGGCGGTTTTAGCACGGGAAATTCCATCGGCAGAATTGTTTAAAATGCAGGAAGTGTTAGAAATTCCTGTTGAGATACTAGTCTATGGTGCTAGCGTCATTCATCATTCTAAGCGACCGCTTTTGCAGAATTATTACAATTTCACTCATATTGATGACGAAAAGAGTCGTGAGCGTGACTTATTCTTGGCAGAGCCGAGTGATCCGAATAGCCATTATTCTATTTTTGAGGACAATCATGGGACACATATTTTTGCGAATAATGATTTGGATATGATGACGAAACTTGGAGAATTGGTAGAATATGGCTTCACACATTGGAAGCTTGAAGGGATTTATACACCGGGACGCAATTTTGTTGAAATTGCCAAACTCTTTGTGCAAGCGCGTGAATTGATTGAAACCAATCAATTGACACATGATCAGGCTTTCCTATTAGATGAGCAAGTTCATCAATTGCATCCCGAGAATCGTTTTCTAGATACAGGATTTTATGAGTATGATCCAGATCAGGTGAAATAAAGAAGACAGGTGGTTGCGAGTTGTGATTGCTTGTTTATCTTTCACAATCTATCATCTTTAGCTTGATTTCAAGCCCTTTTTACTATAAAATGAAAAAGTTAAGTACTAGAATTTAGAAAAGAGAGAATATGACAAAAACTTTGAAAAGACCAGAAGTTCTGGCGCCTGCTGGAACGTTGGAAAAACTGAAAGTTGCCATTCGTTATGGAGCGGATGCTGTTTATATTGGCGGACAAGCTTATGGTTTGCGTAGTCGTGCAGGAAACTTTACATTTGAAGAAATGGAAGAGGGCGTTCAATTTGCTCGCGAGCATGGCGCTAAAGTCTATGTAGCTGCGAACATGGTAACACATGAAGGAAATGAAGAAGGAGCTGGAGAATGGTTCCGTACTTTACGTGATATTGGAATTTCTGCCGTTATCGTGTCAGACCCAGCTTTGATTGCCATTGCTTGCACAGAAGCGCCAGGTTTGGAAGTGCATTTGTCAACACAAGCTAGCGCGACAAACTATGAAACGCTAGAATTTTGGAAAGATTTAGGTTTAACGCGTGTGGTTTTGGCACGTGAAGTTTCCATGGAAGAATTAGCAGAAATCCGCAAGCATACTGATGTTGAGATTGAAGCTTTTGTTCATGGAGCTATGTGCATTTCTTACTCAGGACGTTGTACCTTGTCAAATCACATGAGCATGCGCGACGCCAATCGTGGGGGCTGTTCTCAGTCTTGCCGTTGGAAATATGATTTGTATGATATGCCGTTTGGACAAGAGCGCAAGAGTTTAAAAGGTGAAATTCCAGAAGAATTTTCCATGTCGGCTGTCGATATGTCCATGATTGATCATATTCCTGATATGATTAAAAATGGTGTGGATAGTCTGAAAATTGAAGGGCGTATGAAGTCTATTCACTATGTATCCACTGTTTCAAATTGTTATAAAGCTGCAGTTGATGCTTATCTTGAAAGTCCAGAAAAGTTTGAAGCAATCAAGCAAGACTTGGTCGATGAGATGTGGAAAGTGGCGCAGCGTGAATTGGCGACAGGATTTTATTATCATACGCCAACTGAAAATGAACAGCTTTTTGGAGCACGTCGTAAAATTCCGCAATATAAATTTGTAGCAGAAGTAGTGGCTTATGACCCTACCACACAAACAGCGACTATTCGACAACGAAATGTCATCAACGAGGGTGACCTAGTCGAATTTTATGGTCCTGGTTTCCGGCATTTTGATGCAGTAATTACAGATTTACACGATTCAGATGGAAATAAAATTGATCGAGCTCCTAATCCGATGGAACTATTGACGATTTCCTTGCCACATCCAGTTTATCCAGGAGACATGGTACGTAGTCGTAAGGAGGGGCTGATAAATCTTTACAAAGAGGACGGAACAAGTGTCACGGTTCGGGCATAAAATTCACTTTGAAAAAGAGGTTGGAATTATATTTCTACCTCTTTTCATTTGTGAAAAATATTTTAAAAATCTTAATGTAAACGCTTGCTTTTTTAAAAAAGAAGGTGTACAATATAATTAAAGAAAGATAAGAAAGGACTGATTCCAATGGGTATCAGAACGTTCATATTTTAAATCGTTTATGATGTATTAGTTTCTATTTGCTAATTGTTTTTCTTAATTGGAGGTATTTGATAATATTTCTGAAGATAGCATGTAGTGGTTTGTAGAACTGCATCGCGTATCGAGAACGCAGTGAAAGAATAAAGAAGAATATTATTTGATGTAGTCGATAAAAGCTTTTTAATGATTTTCACGCTTTGGTAAAAAACCACTATTGTTTTAGATGAATAAACTTGTTTTTGATATATTGTGGACAAGAAAATCATTCTTTAATAAAATAACGATGGAATCATCATAAGAATCTCTTTTCAGAAAGTTATTTTCTGAAAGTCTATCTATCACTTATTAGCAAATAGAGACGGCTCCTAGCTTTCTGTAGAAATACAGTAACTAGGAGCTTTTTTGTATGCTCTCCTCTTTGAAAAAAATCATGAAAAGTAGTATAATAAATAAAATATGCAAAATATTTGCAAAACTGTAATTCGACTTGGGAAGCCAAGGGCCGTTAGTAAGAAAAATATGAAAAGGAGAATCAATGAGCAATATTAAATTGATTGCTTTGGGCGGTGTACGTGAAAATGGAAAAAATCTTTACATCGCTGAAGTGGATGAATCTATTTTTATCCTTGATGTCGGACTAAAGTATCCGGAAAATGAACAGCTTGGTGTGGACTTTGTCATTCCAAATATGGACTATTTATTTGAAAATAAGGACCGCATTGCAGGGGTCTTTTTGACACACGGACATGCAGATGCGATTGGTGCTCTGCCTTATTTGTTGGCGGAAACAAAGGTACCTGTGTTTGGATCGGAATTAACGATTGAACTGGCTAAGCTATTTGTCAAAGGAAATGATACGGTTAAAAAATTCAATGATTTTCATGTGATTGATGAAGATACAGAGATTGACTTTGGAGGTACCATTGTATCTTTCTTTAAAACAACGCACTCCATTCCAGAGAGTCTAGGGATTGTCTTAAAAACGTCTGAAGGAAATATTGTTTATACGGGTGATTTTAAGTTTGACCAAACGGCTAGTCAGTCTTATGCAACAGATTTTGCGCGTTTAGCAGAAATTGGTCGAGAAGGTGTTCTAGCTCTTCTTAGTGATTCTGCAAATGCAGATAGTAGTATTCAAGTGGCAAGTGAAAGTGAAGTCGGCAAAGAAATCACCGATACGATTGGTGATTGGAATGGACGCGTCATAGTTGCAGCAGTTGCAAGTAATCTCTCGCGTATTCAACAGGTTTTTGAAGCCGCTGCTAAGACAGGTCGTCGTGTTGTGCTGACTGGGTTTGACATTGAAAATATCGTTCGGACGGCTATTCGCTTGAAGAAATTATCGCTTGTAGATGAGCGTTTGCTGATTAAACCTAAAGAAATGGCTAAATTTGAAGATCATGAATTGATCATTTTGGAAACTGGTCGAATGGGTGAGCCTATCAATGGCTTGCGCAAAATGTCTATTGGTCGTCACCGCTATGTAGAAATCAAAGAAGGTGATTTGATTTACATTGTTACAACACCGTCTATCGCAAAAGAGGCCTTGGTAGCGCGCGTAGAAAATATGATTTATCAAGCTGGTGGTGTTGTTAAATTGATTACGCAAGATTTGCGGGTGTCTGGTCATGGAAATGAGCGCGATTTGCAACTGATGTTAAATCTCTTGCAACCAAAATTCTTGTTCCCAATTCAAGGAGAATATCGTGAATTAGCAGCGCATGCTAAAGCTGCAATGGCTGTTGGAATGCTGCCAGAAAACATTTTTATTCCAAAACGCGGTAGCATTATGGAATATGAAAAAGGAGATTTCTTGCTTGCTGGTGCAGTCCCTGCTGGCGATGTCATGATTGACGGAAATGCGATTGGTGATGTAGGGAATATCGTTCTTCGTGACCGCAAAGTTCTGTCTGAAGATGGTATCTTTATCGTAGCTATTACAGTGAACCGTCGTGACAAGAAGATTATTTCAAAAGCAAAAGTTCACACGCGTGGATTTGTTTATGTCAAGAAAAGTCGTGATATTTTACGTGAAAGTGCTGATTTAATCAATAATACAGTTGAAGATTACCTTGCGAAAGATAATTTTGACTGGGGTGAATTGAAGGGGGCTGTACGTGACAGTCTTGCGAAATACCTCTTTGAGCAAACCAAACGTCGTCCAGCCATTTTACCCGTTGTAATGGAAGTACGTTAAGCTGGCTAAATTAGTACATTTTATATAGCAAAAAATAATGGGGTCAGGACACATGTTCCAGCCCCTTTCTTACATTTATAGGAAAAGGAGATAAAATGGCATTTTTTGAAATAGAGTATCACTCAACAGTACTAGAAATGGAGCGTCGTGTCAATGTCATCTATCCTGATGCAGATGCAGTAGCTCCTAATCAGGTGACAGACACTGATATTCCCGTTCTTTACCTTTTGCATGGAATGGGCGGCAATGAAAATTCGTGGCGAAAGCGGACCAATATTGAGCGTTTATTGCGCCATACAAATTTAATTGTCATTATGCCGTCAACAGATCTTGCCTGGTACACTAATACTGCTTATGGTTTGAACTATTACGATGCATTAGCAAAAGAATTACCTGAAATCATGCAACGGTTCTTTCCAAATATGAGCCGGAAACGTGAAAAAACATTTATTGCTGGCTTATCTATGGGAGGTTACGGGGCTTATAAAATTGCTTTGATGACGGATCGATTCTCTTATGCGGGGTCATTTTCTGGGGCAATCGGGATAGGCCTTGATGATATAGATATGGAAGAATTACCTGGTGGGAACCTCAGCTATTGGCAAGGTGTGTTTGGTGATTTGAAAGCAGCTGGTGTTGAGCAGCATTTCTTAACAACGATGGCAAAGAAGTCAGATAAAAGAACTAAATTCTATACTTGGTGTGGAGAGCAAGATTTTCTCTATCAAGCAAATGAAATAGCCGTCAAAAAATTACGCGAGTGTGGTTTAGATATTACGTATCATCATGCTCCAGGGAAACACGAGTGGTATTATTGGGAAAAGCAGTTAGAAGAATTTCTTAAATGGTTGCCAATTGGTTTTGAAGTAGAGGAACGCCTATCCTAAGTGTGTGGTGGTATCTTTGGTTCTTATATCTGACAGGGAATGATTTTTAGAGATTTGTCATTTCTTTTACAACCGTTTATTTTAAGAATTTTTTAAGTGAATCTCATTATACTTACTTTTTATCTTTTAGATTAGGAGGAGAGTATGAGATTTTTGTTTCGATTGATTTCAAGGTTATTTCGATTGCTCTGGCGATTGGTTTACACAGTTGCATCGACAGCACTTATTTTTGTAGGAATATTGTATATCGTGAGTCCTTCTAAAAGCAATTTTGCGACAGGGCTTCAGCAAGATGTGAACCAAATTTATCGATACGTAAGTGGACAAGATAGTCAGCTAGGTGTCAGGCAAAATGTGAAAGACCTAACCAAGCGGTTATCGGACGATCATGTTCATCAAGCCTCTGGTGTTCGGTGGGATAAGGCAAGCACTACGGTTTATATAGAGACACAAGACGAAACATTTCGCTCAGCTTATCAGGAAGCTATTCGTGCTTGGAATCAAACGGGTGCCTTTACTTTCCAGATTGTAAATGATAAAAATCAAGCCAATATTGTAGCTACAGAGATGAATAATAGCACTGTCAGTGCGGCAGGCGAAGCAGAATCCAAAACCAATTTGCTGACCAAGCGTTTTACAAATGTAACTGTTCGACTAAATCGTTATTATCTATTAAACAGTCAATATGGCTACTCTTATGAGCGAATCGTAAACACAGCAGAACATGAATTGGGGCATGCGATTGGATTGGAACACAATGAAGAAAAATCTGTCATGCAATCCTCTGGTTCATTTTATAGTATTCAAGCAGTGGACGTTCAAACAGTAAAGGAGTTGTATCAATCATAAAATGTTAAAAAATATATTTAAAGTCATTAGATATTTCCCAGAGCAAGTTTTTTTGTTTCTCTTTAATTCTAGTATTTTTGCATGGTTATGGAAAAGTGGCTCTGATATTGCAAATCGTATTGGAGTGACAGCTGCATGGCGAGAACATATTCCAGCTCCTATCCAAAGTTTTTTTGGCGAAAACAGTCAGGCAGTTCAAGGCTTTTTCAATCATTCAGCTGTTATGTGGTTGATTGGTTCTATGATGCTCCTTTGGGTGATTCGTTTTGTAAAAGGAATCATCAAATTAGTACTTTTTGTTTTGATTGTTCTATTAGGTGTTTACCTTGTGATGCAAAATCAAGAAATTTTACATACTTTTAGATGAAATGCGGCTTATCTTGACCGCATTTTTACTTTCTAGAATGGTAGTTGAGCCATGAATTTGCTATAATAGGTTTATGATTATTTTACAAGCAAATAAGATTGAACGCTCTTTTGCAGGGGAGCTTCTTTTTAACAATATTAACCTGCAGGTGGATGAGGGTGATCGGATTGCCCTCGTTGGTAAAAATGGAGCTGGGAAGTCAACCCTGCTCAAGATTTTGGTGGGCGAGGAAGAGCCTACTTCTGGTCAGATTAATAAAAAACGAGATCTTTCCCTGTCCTATCTAGCTCAGGACAGCCGCTTTGAGTCGGAGAATACTATCTACGACGAGATGCTGCTGGTCTTTGATGCCCTGCGTCAGCAGGAGAAGAGGTTGCGGCAGATGGAGCTGCAAATGGGAGAATTGGTAGGAGAAGAGCTGACTGCTCTCATGACTCAGTACGATCAGCTGTCAGAGGACTTTCGCCAGAA
The DNA here is from genome assembly GCF_014334035.1 of Streptococcus sp. NSJ-72. Classification (NCBI taxonomy): domain Bacteria; kingdom Bacillati; phylum Bacillota; class Bacilli; order Lactobacillales; family Streptococcaceae; genus Streptococcus; species Streptococcus sp. NSJ-72. Next base: position 1,412,211 of record NZ_CP060489.1, on the reverse strand, counting down.
AGGTGGTTTTACCTACGAGGCCGATATTCGAGCTATTTTGAATGGCTTCAAGTTTGACCAGTCCATGTGGCAGATGAAGATTTCTGAGCTGTCAGGCGGGCAGAACACCCGTCTGGCTCTGGCCAAAATGCTTTTGGAGAAGCCAGAACTGCTAGTGCTGGACGAGCCGACCAACCACTTGGATATCGAGACCATTGCCTGGCTGGAGACTTACTTGATTAACTACAGCGGTGCCCTGATCATCGTCAGCCACGACCGCTATTTCCTAGACAAGGTTGCGACCATCACGCTGGATTTGACCAAGCATTCCTTGGATCGCTATGTGGGAAATTACTCTAGCTTCGTGGTCCAAAAGGAGCAGAAGTTAGCCACTGAAGCTAAGAATTACGAAAAGCAACAGAAAGAAATTGCTGCGCTAGAGGACTTTGTCAATCGCAATCTAGTCCGAGCCTCCACTACCAAGAGGGCTCAGTCCCGCCGCAAACAGCTGGAAAAGATGGAGCGTTTGGACAGGCCGGAGACTGGCAGCCGCTCGGCCAATATGACTTTCAGATCTGATAAGGTTTCGGGCAATGTTGTGCTGACCTTGGAAGACGCAGCTATTGGCTATGGAGAGGAAGTCCTGTCGGAGCCGATTAACCTCGACATTCGCAAGTTTAATGCGGTAGCTATTGTCGGACCAAATGGGATTGGAAAGACGACCTTGATTAAATCACTAATCGGTCAAGTGCCCTTCATCAGAGGCAAGGAGCAGCTGGGGGCTAATGTGGAAGTGGGCTACTATGACCAGACCCAGAGCAAACTGACTGCCAGCAATACAGTTCTTGATGAGCTGTGGAATGACTTCAAGCTGACGCCAGAGGTCGAGATTCGCAATCGCTTAGGCGCTTTCCTCTTCTCGGGTGATGATGTCAAGAAGTCGGTCGGCATGCTATCGGGTGGAGAGCGGGCGCGGCTACTCTTAGCCAAGTTGTCAATGGAAAACAACAACTTCCTCATCCTAGACGAGCCGACCAACCACCTGGACATTGACAGCAAGGAAGTGCTGGAAAATGCCCTGATAGACTTTGACGGCACCCTGCTCTTTGTCAGCCACGACCGTTACTTTATCAATCGCGTGGCCACCCAGATCATCGAACTTTCTGAGACAGGCTCCACACTTTATCTGGGTGATTATGACTACTATCTGGAGAAAAAGGCAGAACAGGAAGCCTTGCGTGAAGAGACGGAGCAGACTAGTCCTGACAAGCCAGCGCCTGCCAATGACTATCAGCTTCAAAAGGAAAACCAGAAAGAACAGCGCCGGCTGGCCCGTCACCTAGAACAACTGGAAGCGCAAATCGAGGACTTGGACAGCCAGATCAGTCAGCTTCAGGAAGCCATGCAGGCAACCAATGACGCTGGCGAACTCATGGAGAGCCAGCAGCAAATCGACCAGCTGACAGCCGCCCAAGAAGAAGCCATGCTAGAATGGGAAGAACTGGCGGAGAAGGTGTGAGAAGGAAAAAGAACCTGTGCAAGAATGCCTAGTTTCCTTTGGAAATGAGTTTCCCAGAGCTCGAAATACTTAATTTCACATGTGAAATCAGTCCCAAAAGGGCAAAACCCGAATTTTTACATGTGGAATTTCTGATTTTGTGGCAAAAAGGAAGATTCTTCATGAAAGATTTTTTCCCTGAGAGCAAGAGACGAACTTTTACATGTGTTCTGAGATTTTTTAGAGGAAAAGAAAGCATTTTTCATGTAATCTAAGTTCTTTTAAAGAAAAGTCAGCCCATCAGATTTTCTAAGAAGCTATTTTGGAGCAAAATGACTCTGTCAGATTTTCAGACGGTTGGTCTGAGAGCAAAACCCGAACTTTCTATTTTCTGACGAGTTCTTTTAGCAGAATTTGCCTTTTCTGATTTTCAGTCGATAAGATTTTGATGAAATCAGTCTCATCCGAAAATAAAATCCGAACAAGGGGCGGGAAGGTAGTTTTGAAAGAGCGGCTGGCCGCGTTTTCTCAACTATCTACACACTGGCAATTCTTTTCATGCCTCCTGCGACTTTTCTGATGGCGCTTCTGCCGAGTGTCCACACCCTTTCCTTTCTTCTGATTGGTCTGGGGGTAATTGGACTGGCTTTTCTTTCCTATATCTGTCAAAAGAGAATACAAAAAAACTAGGCTGGAGTGATTCCAGCCTAGTTTTCTGTATGGGAATTTTTAAGTGCTTCTTTGGTTTTCTTAAGCTCTTTTTTCAGTGAGAAGTTTTTCAGCATGCTGATGAGAAAGGTCGTGACAGAGCCTAGGAGCACTGAGACCAAAATCAAGATGATTAAGGGCAGTTTGAAGCTAAATAGGATAAAGCTAACATTGACACTCTGCATATTGGCCAAGGAAATACTGGCAACCAATAGAATGGTAATTAAAAGCAAAATATAGTGCAATTTTTCTTTCATAGTGATTCTCCTATTATCTATTCAAACTCAGCCTTGCTCTTGATATCTCCGTATTCTTCTGGGATTTCTTGGGCTAGGATATCTTCATAAGCGGCCAGTTCAACATCTGAGCCATACTTGTTTTTCAGAGCGGTGGTCACTAGACGGTAGGCCAAGTTCGCATTGCGGGACAAGATGGGACCGTGGAAGTAGGAGCCAAAGACATTCTTGTAGTGTACGCCTTCACTTTGATCTTCCTTGTTGTTTCCATTCCCATAAATAATTTTACCTAGTGGTTTTTCGTCTTCAGATAGAAACGTCCGTCCTTGGTGATTTTCAAAGCCGTAGTAGGTCTCATTGAATTCTTCGTTATGAATCTTAATGTCGCCGATGTAGCGGTTATTTTTTTGATTGAGAGTATAATGTCCCATAATTCCAAGTCCCTCAATCCGCCGACCAGAAGCTTCGATGTAATATTGCCCTAGAAGCTGAAAGCCACCACAGATAGCTAATACCACGCCGTCATGATTGATAAATTCTTCCAAGCTCTCTTTTTTTGTTGGCAGGTCTCGTGCCACAATGGTCTGCTCGTAATCTTGCCCTCCGCCGAAAAATGCCAAATCATAGTAATCATTATCAAACTCATCTTCAAGTGATACAATATCAATCTGAACGCGAGCGCCTAGCTTTTCAGCTACATATTTGAGCATGAGAATATTACCATTATCACCATAGGTATTCATGAGATTACCATAGAGATGGGCAATTTTTAAATAATAAGTATAATCCCGATTTTCAGGAGAAGTGAGGGATGTATAAACCATTAGTTCATCTCCTTTCTGACAACCTGATGAGAAGCAAGTAATTCACGAAATTCTAACATGGCGGTGTAGGTTGCTAAGATATAGGCATGTCTGGTTTTCTGATGTTTAATTTCTTCAAAGACTTGACTTAAATTAGCTACTTCATTGATTCGCTTGGCATCATAACCAGTAACTCGCAAGCGACGAGCAATTTCAGAATGACGAACGCCACCAGCAATGATATGCGAGATATCCATGTCTAAAATTTTCTCAAAATCAGCGTCCCAAATCCAGCTAGTATCAATGCCGTCTGCGTAGTTGGCGTTGAGGAGAACTGACAAACTGAATGAATAAGGAGCAAGCTTGATCATTTCTAGAGCTTGCGTAGCTCCAACGGGATTTTTAATCAGAACTAGCGTGCATTCTTTGTCGCCAATCTTGAAAGTTTCCTGACGTCCGAAAACGGCTCTACTTTTGTCAAAACCAGCCTTGATAGTAGCCGATTCGACTCCAAAGAACTGAGCAACAGAAACTGCAGCTAAAGCGTTGTAGATATTGTAAAGACCACCAATGTTGATGTGGTAACTTTGACCGTCAATGACAAATTCTGAACTGTTGTGTTGGAGGCTAGTCAATTGGGTCAGTTTGTAGTCTAATTCAGGACGTTTAAAATCGCAGTGCTCGCAAATATAATCGCCTAGATTGGCATAAGTATTGAGCTTGTATTTTAAAATATGCTGACACGTGGGACAGAGGATGCCCTCGGTATTATAATGAGCTAACTCAGCTTGCCCTTTTTTGGTGTCAAATCCATAGTAGCGGACAGGATTTTTCAAGCTGACCGAGTTAAAGAGTGGGCTATCACCATTCATCAGTACAGTAGCTTCAGGTATCTTGGCCGCTGCATCCAGAATCATCTGGTAGGTCGTGTAGATCTCACCATAGCGGTCCATCTGGTCACGGAAAATATTGGTAAAGACGAAAAGGCTCGGTCTGATATAATCACAGATGTGGGAGAGGCTAGCTTCATCAATTTCCAGCACAGCGATATTTTTGCCAGATTTCCCTTTTTTTGCAGTCAAGAAAGTTGTCGCAATTCCACTAATCATATTGGCTCCGCTGGGATTGGTCACAACCTCGCCAAAAGCCTCCTTGAGGATTCCAACTGTAAGAGCAGTGGTCAGAGTTTTACCGTTTGTCCCTGTAATCACCACCACTTCGTAATCACGAGCTAGTGTATTTAAAATGTCGTTGTCAAATTTTAGAGCAAGCTTTCCGGGTAAGGTCGATCCGCGCCCCAATTTACTTAAAACAAAGTGGGAGGATTTCCCTGCAAGTTTGCCAAATAATGTATTTATCTTCATAAGAAATATTTTATCATAAAAAGTAAAGAAGGTTACAGAAAAATATCTTGAAAAGTGATATAATAATTAAGAATGTTTTTAGGTTGAGAAAGAGAGGACACTGGAAATGAATTTTCAGCAATTGTCCAATCTCCAATATTGGTCTAGTTTATTTTCTAGTCCTTGGAGTATTGTCATCAATATCATCGATATTGCACTAGTTGCTTGGATTTTATTTTATTTTACAAAAGCAATCGCTGGCACTAAGATTATGATTCTCGTTCGAGGGGTTTTAATTTTTGTACTGGCTCAGATTCTTGCCAATGCAATTGGTTTAACAACGGTTTCTTGGTTAATCAATCAAGTCATTACCTATGGAGTTATTGCGGCTGTTGTGATTTTTACACCTGAGATTCGTACAGGTCTGGAAAGGCTGGGGCGTGCAACAGATTTGTTTTCGACAGCACCGATTAGCTCAGAGGAAAAAATGGTGCAGGCATTCGTAAAAGCAGTGAATTATATGAGTCCTCGGAAAATTGGGGCTCTCGTTGCTATCCAAGGAAGCAGAACCTTGCAAGAATATATCGCAACAGGGATTCCTTTGGATGCTGATGTGTCAGGTGAGTTGTTAATCAATATTTTCATTCCGAATACACCGTTGCATGACGGAGCTGTTATTGTAAGAGATAATAAAATAGCCGTTTCTTGTGCTTATCTTCCGCTTACAGAAAACACAGGAATTTCTAAGGAATTTGGAACGCGCCACCGTGCTGCAATCGGTCTTTCAGAAGTGTCAGATGCCCTTACTTTTGTAGTTTCGGAGGAAACGGGAGGTATTTCAATCACACATAACGGAGTTTTTAAACACGATCTGACCTTAGAAGAATTTGAAGCAGAATTGCGGAAAGTGCTGATTTCAGATGAACAACCAAAATCACCATTTAAAAATCGTGTGCTAGGAGGTTGGAAACATGAAAAATCGTAAGCAGATTTGGTATATCGTTTCTTCCATCTTTTTTGCTGCTATTTTATTTATTTATGCAACAGCGACAAATTACCAAAATAACTCAAGTGCTAGACAAACTACGTCTGAAACGTACACGAATGCCTTACCTAGTGTCCCAATTGATATTAAATACAATAGTGAAAAGTATTTTATTAGTGGTTTTGCGTCCGAAGTATCAGTAGTGTTAACGGGTTCCAATCGTGTGACACTTGCTAGTGAGATGCAAGAAAGTACTCGAAAGTTTAAAGTTGTAGCGGATTTAACAAAAGCTACGGAAGGAACAAGAGAGGTACCTTTAGCTATTAAAAATTTACCAAGTGGGTTGACTGCGACTGTTACACCGGCTAAGATTACGGTGAAGATCGGTAAGAAGGCAAGTAAAACATTTGAAGTTAAAACAACGATTAGTTCTGCTCAGTTGGCAGATGGTTTAACGGTTGATCGGGTAAGTATTGCTGATAATAAAGTAACAGTCACAAGTGATGAAGATACTTTAGAAAAAGTTGATCATGTAGAAGCAGCTCTTCCCACAAGTGAAAAAATTTCGAACAATTATACCGGAACTGTGCCTTTGCAAGCGGTTGATGCTAGCGGAACAGTATTGCCGAGTGTGATTACCCCTTATGAGACAACGATAAAAATTACAGTAAAATCATCAAGCTCGTCTTCAAGTTCGACGAGCTCATCCAAATAAAAGTATTGAAAGGATTTTAAAAAAATGGGAAAATATTTCGGAACGGACGGAGTTCGTGGAGAAGCAAATGTGGAATTAACGCCAGAATTGGCGTTTAAATTAGGGCGATTTGGTGGCTATGTATTGAGCCAACATGAGAAAGATGTGCCGCGCGTCTTTGTAGGACGTGACACACGTATTTCAGGAGAAATGCTGGAAAGTGCATTAATAGCAGGACTTTTATCGGTTGGAATCCGTGTTTACAAGCTTGGGGTTATCGCAACACCAGGTGTGGCTTATCTGGTGAAGTCAGAAAAAGCAAGTGCTGGGGTCATGATTTCAGCTAGCCATAATCCTGCACTTGACAACGGTATTAAATTTTTCGGCGGAGATGGTTATAAGCTAGATGATGATCGCGAGTTAGAAATTGAAGCACTTCTTGATGCTAAAGAAGACAATTTACCACGTCCAAGTGCGGAAGGATTAGGGACCCTGATGGATTATCCAGAAGGGCTACGCAAATATCAGCAGTATCTCGTATCGACTGGTCTTGATTTAGACGGAATGAAAGTTGCTCTGGATACAGCGAACGGTGCCGCTTCAACAAGTGCTCGCCAGGTGTTTGCCGATTTGGGAGCTAGATTGACAGTCATCGGAGAAAATCCAGATGGGTTGAATATCAATTTAAATGTAGGTTCTACACATCCTGAAAAATTGCAAGAAACAGTTCGTGAATCAGGCTCAGCACTTGGTTTGGCATTTGATGGAGATAGTGATCGCTTGATTGCGGTAGATGAAAATGGTGAGATTGTTGATGGTGATAAAATCATGTACATCATTGGGAAATATCTCTCTGGAAAAGGTTTACTAGCCCAAAATACAATCGTAACAACTGTTATGTCAAACCTAGGTTTCCATAAAGCTTTGGATCGTGAAGGTATTAATAAAGTGATTACAGCTGTTGGTGACCGTTATGTCGTAGAAGAAATGCGCAAATCGGGTTACAATCTTGGTGGTGAGCAATCAGGGCATGTCATTATCATGGATTATAATACGACGGGTGACGGTCAGCTGACAGCCGTTCAATTGACAAAAGTAATGAGAGAAACAGGTAAAACTTTATCTGAATTAGCTTCAAAAGTGACTATTTATCCGCAAAAATTGGTTAATATCCGTGTTGAAAATACTATGAAGGACAAGGCCGTGGAAGTTCCTGCTATTAAAGCTGTGATTGAAAAAATGGAAGAAGAAATGGCTGGAAATGGTCGTATTCTTGTTCGTCCAAGCGGAACAGAGCCTCTTTTACGAGTCATGGCGGAAGCACCAAGTCATGAGGAAGTCGATTATTACGTTAATACAATTGCAGATATTGTACGCGCTGAAATTGGTATTGAATAAAGTAAAAAGTCTCTGTTTATTATATAGGCAGAGATTTTTTACTTTATATTGTAGTTTGTTTTGTCAAGCAAATTTTTATATATTCAAAAATGTATGAGGGAATAATATGAGAGCCACAGGATTATTGGTAATGGATGTGGATAGTACTTTGGTGAAAGAAGAAGTAATTGATTTACTAGGGGCTGAAGTAGGAGTTGGTGAGCAGGTTGCAGCTATTACAAAATGTGCCATGCAAGGAAAATATGATTTTGAAGCGGCTCTGCTAGAGCGTGTGACCCTGCTTAAAGGACTCCCTGAGGCCATTTTTAAACAAGTTTCTAAGAAAATTCATTTTACCAAAGGGGCTCGACAGTTGATAGAAGAAATGCATCAGCGTGGTTATAAGGTTGGTATTGTATCAGGTGGATTTCATGAAATAGTAGATGAATTAGCATTGAAGTTGGACATAGATTATGTAAAAGCTAATCACTTGGAAGTAAAAGATGGCCAGCTGACAGGTAGGGTTTTAGGGACAGTTGTCACAAAAGAAGTCAAAAAAGCAATGCTAAAGCAATGGGCAGAGGAAAACAACTTGACTCTTGCTCAAACCATTGCTGTAGGAGATGGTGCTAATGACCTTCCAATGATATTAACAGCAGGAATTGGGATTGCTTTTAATGCCAAGTCTATTGTGAGAGAGCAAGCACCTTATCAAATCGATCAAGCTGACTTATATCAAGTTGTAAGCCTTTTAGAAAAGATAGAAAGTGAGGACTAGGTCATGCATATTTTAATTGCACCGGACTCTTTTAAAGAAAGTTTATCAGCTCAAAGCGTTGCAGAGGCTATAAAAGCAGGTTTTTCCAAGGCGCTCCCGGAAGCAACATTTGACTTGCTACCCATTGGAGATGGTGGTGAAGGAACAGTTGCTGCTTTAGCCGCCTCAATGAAATTATCCGAATATGAAAGAACAGTAACCGGACCATTCGGCGAGCCGGTTACGATGAAATATGCTCGAAAAGGCGATATAGCTCTCTTTGAAATAGCTGATTTGGTTGGGTTGGCGAATATCCCGTCAGAAAAAAGAAACCCTTTGACTCTTGATACCAGAGGATTAGGAGAGTTAATTTTGTATCTCGCCAAAGAAGGTGTGAGGCAAATTTATATTGGCGTAGGTGGTTCGGCTACCAATGATGGTGGAATTGGAATGGCAGCTGGATTGGGCTATGAATTTTTTGATAAGGATAATCACTTGCTCCAAGCAAAGGGTTCGTCTTTAGACCGTGTGGCTCGCATTTCAGCGGATAAAGTTCCTGCAATTTTAGGAAATTTGGATATTCAGATTCTGACAGATGTTATGAATCCTCTCTGTGGTGAAAACGGAGCTACATACGTTTTTGGAGGTCAAAAAGGCTTGCCTGATTTGTTATTTTCTCAAGTAGATCAAGCTATGGCAACGTTTTATAAACAGGCGAATCCAACAATCTTTTCATTGGCTGGTGCCGGTGCTGGAGGAGGTATGGCCGCAGGGCTGGTGACATTTGCACATGGAAAAATTGTATCAGGAATTGATACTTGTCTCAACTTGCTCGATTTTGATAATCGTGTCAAAAAGGCTGATTTAGTGATTGTGGGTGAAGGTCGAATGGATCAGCAAAGTCTGTCAGGTAAAGCCCCTATTGGAGTAGCAAGGAGAACGCCAATCAATATTCCTGTAATTGCTATTTGTGGTAGTCTAAGGAATGACTTACCGGATTTCCCAGTAGAGAATATTCAGGCTGCTTTTCCAATCATTTCTCAAGTCGAACCTTTAGTTATTACTTTAGATAGGGCAGAAGAAAACCTCGTCCGAACAGCACAAAATATCGGAAATTTATTGAGAATGAAAATATGATATTTAATTTTTTTCTAAAAATCGGAAAGATGATGCAGATGACTTGCTTGAAAAGTATAAAAGTCATTGCAAAAGTAGAGGTTTGTATAGAACGATATCTTGATTTCCTAATTTTTTTCTTTGTTATCCAATCTCACTCCCATTTTTCTTTTTTTTATGATAAACTAGTAGAAGAGGAGGTGCAAGCATGATAAAGATTTTTGGTCAGTTGCGTTATCATTGGCAACCAGATCTTTCTCTTCTAATCATCTATTGGTCTTTATCGGTCATTCCGATTTTTATAGGTTTTGCATTTTTATTTGAGAGTTCAGAAGTTCCGTTTTTAGTCCTTTTCTCTTTCTTTTTGTTCATGGTATTGTTGGGAATTGGCATACATCGATATTTTACGATATATGACGACGGGATTTTAAGGATTACTACAGCAAATCCATTTACACCTTCAAAGATAGAAATTTCAACGATTCGTAAGATAGAGGTAACAAAGACCTCTATTACTCTCTTCTTTGATGGCAAAGAAAAAGGCCGTACGTTTTGTATGCGCAAGTGGCCTAAGAAATATTTTGTAAATGCTTTGGCTTTGAATGACCATTTTAAAGGGGAAGTTGAATTAGTGGATAATTTAACCCATGTAGACTATTTTGAACTATATTATGCTCAACCTAAAAAGACTACTCTTTCATAAGAGCTTTTGTAGGACAATTTTTGATCGCTTCAATAATATCAGGTGTTTCGGGAACTTCCGTTTCCAGAAGCTCATCATCTTGATAAAATTTGACAATACCATTATCATGGTAATCAAATAAGTCAGAATAGGTTTGACAAAGACCACAAGCAATGCATCGTTCAGGAATGAGTGTAACTTTCATACTCATATTGTAATCGGAATTTGGAAAAAATACAAGGAGGAAGTCATGGCAAAGGAACCATGGGAAGAAGATATTTATGACAAGGGAGAAAAAGAATTGGCGAGAAGCAAAAAAATGAACGGTGTAGTAGCTAATCGTGTGTTGACGATTTTAGCTGTTATTTTTTTCGTTATAGTGATTGTAATGGTAGGAATGATGATTTATTTGTCTACTGGCGGAAGTAGTAAGAAGGCAGCAACGGAGGGCTTTTATAATGCTGCAAAAACTACTAGTAAATCAAGTGAAAGTTCTAGTGCTCCCGCTTCTTCTAAAGCAGCAAGTGATAGCAGTCAGCCGCAATCATCTGAAGGAACGATTACCGTTCAGGCTGGAGAAGGAGAAGCTGCCATTGCTGCGCGTGCGGGGATTTCAATTGCAGAATTAGAGCGTTTAAATCCGTCTCACATGACAACAGGTGCGTGGTACGCTAATCCAGGTGATGTAGTAAAAATTCGATAGGAGTGCCGAATGAAACAGATTCAAATTGCTATTGATGGCCCAGCTTCAAGTGGAAAGTCAACAGTTGCAAAAATTATTGCAAAAGATTTCGATTACACTTACTTGGATACAGGTGCGATGTATCGTGCAGCGACTTACTTAGCTTTACAAAATGATTTATCGGCGGAAAAGTGGTCTGAAATTGTTGCGCTATTAGATACTTATCCTGTTAGTTTTGGACGTGGTAAAGATGGAGAGCAACTCGTTTTTGTTGGAGATGTAGATGTGACGCATCCGATTCGAGAAAATGAAGTCACTAACAATGTTTCTTGGGTGTCTGCAATTCCAGAAGTACGAGAAAAGTTGGTTGATTTACAACGAGAAATTGCCACTCAAGGTGGTATTGTTATGGATGGGCGTGACATTGGAACAGTTGTTTTGCCTCATGCAGAGTTAAAAATTTTTCTTGTAGCCTCAGTTGAGGAAAGAGCTCAACGCCGCTATAAAGAAAACCTTGAAAAAGGTATTCCAACTGATTTGGAAACCCTCAAAAAAGAAATTTCAGATCGTGATTATAAGGACAGTCACCGTTCAGTTTCTCCTTTAAAACCAGCAGATGATGCTATTCATTTTGATACGACGGGTGTCGGAATTATTGAAGTTGTGAATTTTATCAAAGAAAAAGCTAAAAAAATCCTTGACAAATAATCCGAAACTTGTTATCATATAAAAGTTGAGAAAAGCAGAAGTGAGAACTTCTCGCCTTGCGACTAACGTTGTCTGGCTCTACGGATTAAGTTTCAGGAATGAAATACTATCATGTAGTGCGGACTTGCGTTAGCAAGTCCGCTCTTGTTTTTCTCTAAAAATAAAAAAGAGGTGAAAACCATAGCAAAACAAGACTTATTCATCAATGATGAAATTCGTGTACGTGAAGTTCGTTTGATCGGTCTTGATGGTGAGCAATTGGGCATTAAACCACTTAGCGAAGCGCAAGCGATTGCTGACGATGCAAATGTGGATCTTGTTCTGATTCAACCACAAGCTAAACCGCCTGTTGCAAAAATTATGGACTATGGAAAGTTCAAGTTTGAGTATCAGAAAAAACAAAAAGAGCAACGCAAAAAACAAAGTGTTGTTACTGTGAAAGAAGTTCGTCTTAGTCCAACTATTGACAAAGGTGACTTTGATACAAAACTTCGTAATGCACGCAAGTTCCTTGAAAAAGGAAATAAAGTGAAGGTTTCTATTCGCTTTAAAGGGCGGATGATTACTCACAAAGAAATCGGAGCGAAAGTATTAGCCGACTTTGCTCAAGCAACGCAGGATATTGCGATTATTGAACAAAGAGCTAAGATGGATGGACGTCAAATGTTCATGCAGTTAGCGCCAATCCCTGACAAAAAGTAATCTGTTAGAAGTTAAAAAAAGGAGAAAAATATCATGCCAAAACAAAAAACACACCGCGCATCAGCTAAACGTTTCAAACGTACAGGTTCTGGTGGCTTGAAACGTTTCCGTGCTTACACTTCTCACCGTTTCCACGGAAAAACTAAAAAACAACGTCGTCATCTTCGTAAAGCAGCAATGGTGCATTCAGGAGATTTCAAACGTATCAAAGCAATGCTGACAGGTCTTAAATAAGAGATTTTGCAGTAGATTATTCTAGGAAATATTGGAGGAAATATAAATGGCACGTGTTAAAGGTGGCGTTGTATCACGCAAACGTCGTAAACGTATTTTAAAATTAGCTAAAGGTTACTATGGTGCAAAACATATCTTGTTCCGTACAGCAAAAGAACAAGTAATGAACTCTTACTACTATGCATACCGTGACCGTCGTCAAAAGAAACGCGATTTCCGTAAATTGTGGATTACACGTATCAATGCGGCAGCTCGTCTCAACGGACTTTCATATTCACAATTGATGCATGGTTTGAAATTGGCTGAAATCGAAGTAAACCGTAAAATGTTGGCTGATTTAGCAGTTAACGATGCAGCAGCTTTCACAGCGCTTGCAGATGCAGCTAAAGCAAAGTTAGGTAAATAATAATTACAAAGCTGAGATATTTATCCCAGCTTTTTAATATAGTGTTGTGGTGTAGAAATTAGATTTGATAATGAAGAAAAAATAATATATGGAATCAACCAAAGATTGAGCAATAAAAAATCATGATGGTCTTATGAAAGGAAAGACAATGAAGAAATTAATAAACAGTAGATTCGTTTAAGTGCCATCAAGGAGTAACATTGTCAAAAGTATTAGTCACCTATTCTGATAACGAAAACAGATAAGAGATTGGCAGGAGAGTTTAGATAATGGAAAAACAGGATGTGATTTATTAAAAACATTGATAAGTATTGTAGATTGATTTAAAAATTTTCAAGTATTTTAATGTTATAAATAATAAAAAACTGGGATAATGAACACTGCATCCCAAAAGTTAATTTTTTATGTCTAACTTTTGGGGTGCAGTTCAAATGAACTAAAAGATTTAATATTTTTTAGTTCTAAACCAGTTTTCTATTTCACATAGAGTTCACGGTCTTTTAAGATAATTTCTTGGATGTGAGCATATTTTTTAAGTGTTTTTAATTCTTCTGGGTGGCTGATGAATGTAATGACAGATCCTTTTTTGCCCATGCGGCCAGTTCGTCCAGCGCGGTGTGTATAGGTTTCAAGGTCACGAGGTAAGTCGTAGTTGATGACACATTCAAGAGAATCAATGTCAATTCCTCTAGCTACCAAGTCAGTAGCAAGCAAGAGTGTAAGCTCGTCGTTTTTAAATTGCTCCAAGATAATCTTACGGAATTTAATGTTGACATCACTAGCCAAGGACACAGCCTGAATATGACGATATTGCAACTTCTCCTCAGCACTTCCTAAGTCTGAGAGGGCATTGAAAAAGACAAGCGCACGAAATTTTGAAACTTGAGCTAGCTTACGCAAGCATTCAACTTTGTCGCGCTGTTTAACTTGCATATAAAAATGACGAATATTATCAAGTTGTTGATTGTCTAGTTTGATTTGAAGAGTATTTTCAGCAAGTTTATCCTGCTCAAATTTAGCAGTAGCACTCATATAAATCAATTGATGTTCACGAGGTACATAGTGAATAATTTTGTCAACAAAGTGATATTGTGAATCACTAAGCAATTGATCAAATTCATCCAGAATGATTGTATCAACAGTCATCATTTTGATTTTTTTTAGTTTAATCAGTTCAAAAATGCGTCCTGGCGTCCCGATGAGAATTTCAGGGCCTTTTTTTAACCGTTCAATTTGTCGTTTTTGGCTGGAGCCAGATAGAAAGAGCTGAGCTGTTAAGCCAAGTAGTTCAGCCCATGTTTTGGTGACGTCGAAAATTTGTCCAGCTAGCTCAGTATTGGGAGCCAAGATAAGTAATTGCTGGGATTTCTTAGGCTTTAGTTTTAGAAGACTAGGAAAAAGATAGGCAAGTGTTTTTCCAGTTCCGGTAGGGCTTATCCCAAGGACATTTTCACCGTCTGTAATAGGTTGAAAGAGTTGTTCTTGAATGGGAGTTAAATGCTCAAAGCCAAGTTTGGTAAGTTGATTTTGCCAACTTTGAGGGAAATTAGTTGTTGTCATGATCAGCCTCAAATCTAATACCGGCATCTTGTCGCATGCTAAACAGAGTTTTATGCATGGCAGCAGCAGCGTCTAGCCAGTTTTGGTAAATTTCTTGTTTTATCTCACCGCTCAATACTTGAGCGAATCGTTTGGCTTCTTCTGCCATGGTGTGAGAAGAGCGCACAATTTCAAGAGTCTTTTTCTTTTTATTTAAATCTTGAAAAACAGCCGAAGTAATGAATTCAATCGAATTTAAGGTCAGTGTACCGTCTGTTGTATAAATTTCAGCAGGGAAAAAACTATTGATATTTTTTCCGGTTTGGATAGTCACTTGAAATTCTGGATAGATTAAGCTTCCTACTCCATTTAGATCGACAGTACTTGGTAATTGCTGAGCGGTGTAATAGGCATTTTCTGGTGCTCCAAAAAGTCGTATGGCTGCATAGACAGGATAAATGCCTAAGTCCATTAGAGCACCGCCTGAAAACTTAGCAGAAAAGACGTTTGGCTCTTGTCCAGCTAACAGAGCTGGCATTTTGGAAGAATACTTCGCATAGGTGAAATGTGCCCCAAGAATCGTTTTGTTTTTGAGAAAATCTGAAATGACATCAAATGATTGCTCATGATAGTTACGAGCTGCTTCAAAAATGTATACATGCTGTTCTTGAGCTAATGTTACCAATTCAGCCCATTCTTCTGGGCGTGAGACAGCAGGTTTTTCTACAATTACATGTTTGCTTGCTGAAATAGCAGCTTTTGCTTGTGGGAAATGCAGAGAATTAGGGCTTGCAATATAGACAATGTCTATATCATTAGTTAAAAAATTAGCCATATCTGTGTAGCAATCTACATTTTTGTAATAACTGGCAAATGCTTGAGCAGCATGTATCGTCCGTGAATATACCGCAGTCAGTTGATAGTCTTTTGTCGAATGAGCAGCCTTGACAAATTGGTGAACAATGTCTCCAGTTCCAATCGTTCCGAGTTTTAACATCGTTTTCTCCTTATTTTTTATTTTGTCATTTATTTTGATTTACCTCTTTCATTATATCATGATTTGTTGTAAAATAGATAAGATGATAAAAAATGGAGTGAATAATGCAAAATAGACCGATTATTATTGGCGTGACTGGTGGATCTGGTGGTGGTAAGACGAGTGTTTCGAGAGCTATTCTATCAAATTTTCCAAATGAAAAGATTGCTATGATTGAGCATGATTCTTATTATAAGGACCAATCTCATTTGACATTTGAAGAACGAATCAAGACCAACTATGACCATCCTTTTGCTTTTGATACAGATTTGATGATTGCGCAAATCAAGGAGTTGTTGGCAGGGCGTCCAGTAGATATTCCGACTTATGATTATACAGCTCATACGCGTAGTGATAGAACGTATCGTCAAGATCCGCAAGATGTCTTCATTGTAGAAGGGATTCTGGTTTTAGAGGACAAACGCTTACGTGATTTAATGGACATTAAGATTTTTGTGGATACAGATGATGATGTTCGGATCATTCGCAGGATTAAGCGAGATATGGATGAACGTGGTCGTAGTTTAGATAGTGTCATTGAGCAATATTTAGGTGTGGTAAAGCCTATGTATCATCAATTTATCGAGCCTACCAAGCGCTATGCGGATGTAATTATTCCAGAAGGAGCTTCTAACACAGTGGCGATTGATCTGATTACAACGAAAATTGAAAAAATCTTGCAGGAAGCAAGAGAGTCATAGAAAGGAAGTCTAGTGAGGAAGTGCTAGACTTTTTAGATAATGATGATAAAAAGTATAAAAAGGAAAAGGAAGTTTCATTCGCGCTCGAAATTTTTTGCCTGTCTGCTGACTTTTTGTGCGGGATTTATTGACGCTTATACATTTATTGAAAGAGGCGGGACATTGGTTGCGGGTCAAACAGGAAACGTTGTGTTCTTGTCAGTTGAGTTGATTCATCATGAGACAGGAGAAATAGAAGTGAAGTTGGCAACGATGCTGGCTTTTATGTTAGGCATTTTTGTGTTAACCATTTTCAAAAATAGCTTTGAAAATTCTTTATGGCGCTTGTCCAGCATTCTCCCACTGATTTTGTTTTGTGGGCTTACAGGATTTCTACCAGCAACCGTGTCTAATCTTTTCATTGTTCCGCCGATTGGTTTTTGTATGGGGTTGGTGGCAACGGCTTTTGGTGAAGTGGATGGCATTGTCTACAATAATTCCTTTATGACGGGCAATATCAAAAAAACAATGGTAGCCTTTGGTACTTATGTGCGTACAAAAGAAAAAACTTGCTTAACGGAAGGCATTTTCTTCGTGGCTTTATTAGGAAGTTTTGTGATAGGAGCGATTATTTCTACTTATTTGATACAATTTTATTTGTTGAAAACAATCTGGCTCGTGGCTATTATTTTGCTAGCATTTTTGAACTTTAGAATGGTGCAATACATTCGCAGAAGATAAAAAACTTTAACTCTACATAATGAGAGCTAAAGTTTTTTCTATTTGCCTGGGAGCTACTCGTCTCTGTAGGAAACAATACCAATAATAGTATCAACGGCACGTTCCATTGTTTGCAGACTGACGTATTCAAAGCGTCCATGCATGTTTTCGCCGCCGGCAAAGATATTTGGTGTCGGAATACCCATAAAGGAAATCTTTGAGCCGTCTGTTCCGCCACGAATAGGCTCGATAATCGGTTTGATGTCAAGTTTTTCCATAACAGCCTTTGCAATATTGATAGGTGTCATGTCTTTTTCAATGACTTGGCGCATATTGTAGTATTGATCTTTCAGTTCTAAATGAACCCGTTCACCATGTTTTTCATTCATCTTATTAGTAATGGAGCGCATGAGTTCTTTGCGTTTTTCAAAGGTTACTGCATCAAAGTCACGAATGATATAACTTGCTTTTGCTTCCTCAACAGTTCCTTCTACATTCATAAGATGATAGAATCCTTCGTAGCCATCTGTTAGTTCAGGGCGGTCACCATTTGGTAATTGATTATGAAAGTCAATAGCTAATTGCAGAGCATTGATCATTTGTCCTTTTGCTGTTCCGGGATGGACATTGCGTCCTTGGAAAGTGATTTCTGCACTAGCTGCAGAGAAAGTTTCAAATTGAAGTTCTCCGAGAGGTCCACCGTCAACCGTATAAGCGAAATCTACATCGAAATCTATCGCATCAAACTTGTCAGCTCCGACACCAATTTCTTCATCCGGCCCAAAACCAACTCGAATTTCGCCGTGTTTGATTTCTGGGTGACCTGCTAGATATTCAATTGCTGTCATAATTTCAGCAATACCTGATTTATCATCAGATCCAAGAAGAGTCGTTCCATCGGTTGTAATCAAGGTTTGTCCTTTGTATTTTTTCAAACTAGCAAAATCAGCAGGGTCAAGATTAAAACCAGACTGCCCAAGCGGAATCACTTCACCATCATAATTTTCAATAATTTGTGGATTGACACCTTCTGCGTTGAAATCTGCGGTGTCCATGTGAGAAATAAGACCGATTTTGCGCGTGAAACTTGGGTCATTTGCAGGAAGAGTACCGATGGCGTAGCCGTTAGGTAAGTAGTAAACATTTTCCAAGCCGACCCGCTTCATCTCAGGGATAAGGATATTAGTCGCAAAGTCCACCTGACTTTTGGTGCTGGGAGTAGTAGTGGAGGTCTCGTCTGAGCGTGTATTGACTTTAACATAAGTCAGAAAACGGTTTAAAAGATTAGGGTATTTCATAAGTTCTCCTTTTTGCATAGATGTAACTAGTGTATCATATTTTGGGAGGGAAGGCTATGTACGAATAATGAAAGTCGGATGACAATATATTTTAATAAAAATCATGAACTTGAAAGGAAGCTCATGATTCATTCTATCCGTTATTAAAAATAAACTTTTCAATAGCTGTGGCGACACCGTTCTCATCATTGGTATCTGTCACATAATTGGCTAGTTTTTTAACATAGTCGCTAGAATTGCCCATAGCCACGCCAAGACCTGCAAATTGGATCATTTCAATGTCGTTGTTAGCATCACCAAGTGCCATAATTTCTTGAGGTTTAATCTCTAAATGTTGAGCTAATTGCTTAAGAGCTGTTGCTTTAGTAGTGCCCTTTGGCATGGCTTCGTAAATGACCGGTTGTGAGCGAACACCGCTGAAACGTTGAGAAATCTGCGAACCAAATTGTTTTTCAAAGGTATCTAACTCATCAGGCTGGGCTAAAAACATAGCTTGAAATATAATATTTTTATCGCTGATAACTTCTTCGAGACTGATTTCTGTTGGGGTTGTAAAGACAAGGCTAGCGTCATAGGTGACTAGGTCAGTTGGCTCTTCGTCAACTACTAAATAGCGTTCTTCATCAAAAAGAGTTAGTTGGGCAGGAGTTTGCTTGGCAATTCTATCCAGATAAAGCATATCCTCCGAACTTAGCTCTTTCCAATCAACAAGCTTCCAATCCTTTGTTTGATGAGTGGAGCAGCCGTTATTGATAATGACATATTCATTATCTCCACTCAGTCCTAATTGTTCATAATAAGGTTTCACTCCGACTAGAGGGCGGCCTGTACAAAGAACCAGCTTTACTCCATGTTCGACAGCTTGATGAATAGCTTGAATATGTGCTTGGGGAATTTCTTTTTGACTATTTAAAAGCGTACCGTCCATGTCTAATGCGATTAGTTTAATCATAGCATTCTCGTTTCTGTAAATGTATTTATTTTTATTATAGCACAAATGAAACGGAATATGGCATGCCTTTTCAAGACTGGTAAAAGTCACCTTTCTTATGTTATAATAAATAGACTACCCGAAAAGGAAGAGAAAAATGAATGTAGATGAATTAAAAAAGCGGCAGGAGCGGATTCGGAATTTCTCCATCATTGCTCACATTGACCACGGTAAGTCAACCTTGGCAGATCGAATTTTGGAAGCAACGGATACTGTATCCAGCCGGGAAATGCAGGCTCAACTCTTGGATAGCATGGACTTGGAGCGGGAGCGCGGTATCACCATCAAGCTCAATGCTATCGAGCTCAATTATACCGCCAAGGACGGGGAGACCTATATCTTCCACTTGATTGACACACCGGGACACGTGGACTTTACTTATGAGGTATCACGGTCATTGGCAGCCTGTGAAGGGGCTATTCTGGTCGTCGATGCAGCACAAGGTATTGAAGCACAAACTTTAGCCAATGTTTATCTTGCCTTAGATAATGATTTGGAAATCTTACCAGTTATCAATAAAATTGACCTTCCAGCTGCTGATCCAGAGCGAGTTCGAACAGAGATTGAAGATGTCATTGGTTTGGATGCAAGCGAAGCTGTGTTGGCTTCGGCTAAAGCTGGTATTGGAATTGAAGAAATCTTGGAGCAAATCGTGGAGAAAGTTCCTGCACCGACAGGCAATGTGGCAGCGCCGCTCAAGGCTCTCATTTTTGATTCGGTTTACGATGCCTATCGTGGGGTAATCCTGCAAGTACGGGTTATGGACGGTGTGGTCAAGCCAGGAGATACCATTCAGTTGATGAGTAATGGCAAGACTTTTGATGTAACTGAGGTCGGCATCTTTACGCCTAAGGCTATTGGCCGTGATTTCCTAGCGACAGGGGATGTTGGCTATATCGCAGCCTCTATCAAGACGGTGCAGGATACTCGGGTCGGAGACACGGTGACCTTAGCGGACAATCCAGCCGCAGAACCTCTGCATGGCTACAAGCAGATGAACCCGATGGTTTTTGCCGGTCTCTACCCAATTGAGTCCAATAAGTACAATGACTTACGTGAGGCTCTGGAAAAACTCCAGCTGAATGATGCTAGTCTACAATTTGAACCAGAGACATCTCAAGCACTAGGTTTTGGTTTCCGTTGTGGTTTTTTAGGCTTGCTACACATGGATGTCATTCAGGAGCGCTTGGAGCGCGAGTTTAATATTGATCTGATTATGACAGCGCCGTCTGTTATCTATAAGGTCAATATGACAGATGGTGCCTCGCTTGATGTGTCCAATCCGAGCGAGTTTCCAGAGCCAACCAAGATTGAGTCAATCGAGGAGCCTTATGTTAAAGCTCAAATCATGGTGCCACAAGAATTTGTTGGAGCAGTGATGGAGTTGGCTCAGCGCAAGCGCGGTGATTTTGTGACCATGGACTATATTGATGAAAATCGGGTCAATGTCATCTATCAAATCCCGCTGGCGGAAATCGTCTTTGACTTCTTTGACAAGCTCAAGTCCTCTACTCGTGGCTATGCTAGTTTTGACTATGAAATTTCAGAATATCGTAAGTCTAATCTTGTCAAGATGGATATTCTCCTCAATGGTGACAAGGTTGATGCTCTCAGCTTTATTGTTCACAAGGAATTTGCTTATGAACGTGGGAAATTGATTGTCGAAAAATTAAAGAAAATTATCCCACGCCAGCAATTTGAAGTGCCAATTCAAGCCGCTATCGGACAGAAAATTGTGGCTCGGACAGACATTAAAGCCCTGCGTAAAAATGTCTTGGCCAAGTGTTATGGTGGTGACGTATCCCGGAAGCGTAAACTCCTAGAAAAACAAAAAGCTGGTAAGAAACGGATGAAAGCGATTGGCTCTGTTGAAGTTCCACAGGAAGCCTTCCTCAGCGTTCTCAGCATGGATGATGAATAATTTTCTAACAAAGTGCGTAAGAAGCTGATACAAAAGTTTTCGGATTTAAAGTTGGCTGTGTAAGAAATGAAGAGAACAGTAGTAGTTTGAGTCTTTTAGGAGTGAAGCAGAATTAAAGATTTGTAAATCTTTAATTCTGCTTCACTCCATTTTAAATAATACAAATAACGCTTTCCTGCTACTAAAAAATATGCTAAAATAAAGCAAGGGGGAGATGTCGTTATGAATCATAAAAAGAAATATCTTCTTTTATTTTTAGTCATTTTAGTTAGTGTTGGTCTTGGAGCATGTAATTCAAGTGGAAACAGCAAATCAAAGTCATCAAGCCAAATTTCGTCTTCAAGCAAAGTATCGGAAAAAGCAAATGGTAGTTTGAGTTCGTCAGCTACTAAGAAAAACGATGTGAAGACGGAAGAAACACAACGTGTAGGCTCGGATGATTATGGCTATATTGACATTCCAAAAAATTGGTTGAAATTTAGGGATGTCGATGATGGTGACAGTATTCAGTATACGGATGGTTCTGGCTACAATATTGTAACTATGAATGCTTACACGAAAGAAAAAGCTAAGATTCAAGAAAGAGAAGAGTTTACAGCTCAGACAATTGCCAATCGTATTTATTATAATTGGCAAAACAATAAAAATGTAAATAGAGTTTGGGGCTCAAAAGGAGCGGTTGCAGGTAACGAAGCCTATCAAGTAAATGTCATCATGAAATCAGGGCAGTATCTAGTTAGTTGGATTTTCAAAAAGGACGAGAAAGTTTATCTTATTGCACTTGAAGGCAATCGAGAAACTCTAATAAAGCTTCCTCCTTATATTGAAAAGACATGGAGTTTACGTAAATAGAAAGTTTAAAGAGAACTTTAAGAACTGAGAGAATGTGATACTCAAACTTAAATTGAAAAGAGTGAGAAGAAGTTGGTTTCTATGCAATGACAGCTTCCCCGCTCTTTTTTCATAGCTCATATAAATCACGAATAAGATCGTACAAGCATTTTTCGGATTTGTAAGGGAAATATTTTTCTTTATTCTATCGTAAATATGCCCTAAATTTGATATAATAGATTGAATTTTGTTTAAGAGAGAAATGAAAATGTCAACTTTAGAAACGTTAAAATCTGAATTGAACGGAATTGATATCCGTTTTGATGAACCTTTAAAACAATATACTTACACAAAAGTAGGTGGAGCTGCCGATTATCTGGTTTTTCCGCGAAATCGTTATGAATTGGCACGAGTGGTAAAATTTGCTAATCGGGAGCAGATTCCTTGGATGGTACTAGGAAATGCTAGTAATATCATCGTTCGTGATGGTGGTATTCGTGGTTTTGTGATTATGTTTGATAAATTAAATGGTGTTGCAGTGGATGGCTACACCATTGAAGCAGAAGCAGGTGCCAATCTGATTGAGACGACCCATGTTGCGCTTTATCACAGTCTGACAGGTTTTGAGTTTGCCTGTGGGATTCCGGGGAGTATTGGCGGTGCTGTCTTTATGAATGCCGGAGCCTATGGTGGCGAAATTGCCCATATTTTACTTTCTTGTAAGGTGCTGACACGAGATGGAGAAATCAAAAATATCAGTGCTCAAGACATGAAATTTGGCTATCGCCGTTCTTACGTTCAACAGACAGGCGATGTGGTAATCTCTGCCAAGTTTGCCTTAGCACCAGGAATGCACCGTGTGATTCGTCAAGAAATGGAACGTTTGACCCACCTTCGTCAATTGAAGCAGCCTTTAGAGTATCCTTCTTGTGGCTCTGTTTTTAAACGTCCGGTGGGGCATTTCGCAGGGCAATTGATTAGTGAAGCAAATTTAAAAGGGCACCGCATTGGTGGGGTAGAAGTTTCGACAAAGCATGCAGGTTTTATGGTCAATGTTGATAATGGAACAGCAGCTGATTATGAAAATTTGATTGCACATGTGATTGAGACAGTCAAAGCTCATTCAGGTGTGACTTTGGAAAGAGAAGTCCGAATTATTGGCGAGAAGTGATAATATCTTGGTATTTTTCGATGACATTCTCCAAGAAAATCAGTCAGGACAAGACTTTAATTTGTCAATCTATGAAAAAGAAGGAATTTATGGCAATTGAACAAACCAATCATTGAATTTAAAAACGTATCAAAAGTTTTTGAAGATAATAATACAGTCGTCTTAAAAGACATCAATTTTGAATTAGAAGAAGGGAAGTTTTACACTCTTTTAGGTGCTTCTGGATCAGGAAAATCAACCATTCTAAATATCATCGCTGGCTTGTTGGATGCGTCCAGCGGTGATGTTTTTCTTGACGGCGTCCGAATCAACGATATTCCGACCAACAAACGTGATGTGCATACGGTGTTTCAGTCCTATGCCCTTTTTCCGCACATGACTGTTTTTGAAAATGTGGCATTTCCGTTGCGTTTGCGTAAAGTTGAAAAACAGGAAATAGAGCGACGGGTTGCAGAAGTCCTGAAAATGGTGCGTTTGGATGGTTTTGAGAAACGCTCTATTCGCAAATTGTCCGGTGGACAACGCCAACGAGTGGCTATTGCGCGTGCTATTGTCAATGAACCGCGGGTTGTTTTGCTGGATGAGCCTTTATCTGCACTGGATTTGAAGTTGCGAACAGACATGCAGTATGAATTACGTGAATTGCAGCAGCGTCTAGGGATTACTTTTGTTTTTGTCACCCACGACCAAGAAGAAGCTCTGGCCATGAGTGACTGGATTTTTGTTATGAATGAGGGAGAGATTGTTCAGTCAGGAACACCTGTTGATATATATGACGAACCTATCAATCACTTTGTAGCGACCTTTATCGGCGAATCTAATATTCTTCCAGGAAAGATGATTGAGGACTATTTGGTTGAGTTCAATGGCAAGCAATTCGAAGCAGTGGATGGAGGGATGCGTCCTAATGAGCAGGTGGAAGTGGTCATTCGTCCAGAAGATTTACAAATTACGCTCCCGGAAGAAGGAAAACTTCAGGTTAAGGTTGACACCCAGCTCTTCCGTGGAGTGCATTATGAAATCATTGCTTATGATGACTTGGGTAATGAGTGGATGATTCATTCGACTCGCAAGGCCATTGTCGGAGAAGAAATCGGGCTAGATTTTGAACCAGAAGATATTCATATTATGCGCCTCAATGAAACAGAGGAAGAGTTTGATGCTCGGATTGAAGAATATGTCGAAATGGAAGAGCAGGAAGCAGGCTTAATCAATGCTATTGAGGAGGAGCGCGATGAAGAAAACAACCTTTAATCTTTTTGTTGCTCCTTATATTCTTTGGATTCTATTGTTTGTATTAGCGCCTGTTGCCATGATTGTTTGGCAGTCGTTTTTCAATATTGAAGGTCACTTTACTCTTGAAAATTATAAGATCTACTTCGCTTCGCAAAATCTAACCTATCTTAAAATGAGTTTGAATTCGGTCTTGTATGCAGGAATTATCACAGTTGTTACCTTGGTAATTAGTTACCCTACTGCGTTTTTGTTGACACAATTAAAGCATAGACAGCTTTGGTTGATGCTCATTATTTTGCCGACATGGGTCAATCTACTTCTCAAAGCTTACGCTTTTATCGGGATTTTTGGACAAAATGGTTCGGTCAATCAGTTTTTAAGTTTTATCGGGATTGGTCCTCAGCAAATTTTGTTCACAGACTTTTCTTTTATTTTTGTTGCTAGTTATATTGAGCTACCTTTTATGATATTGCCGATTTTTAATGTTTTAGAGGATATGGATCAAAATCTGATCAATGCTAGCTATGATCTTGGTGCCAACCGTTGGGAAACCTTTTGTCGTGTCGTTTTTCCTTTATCCATGAATGGTGTGAGAAGTGGTGTGCAGTCTGTCTTTATTCCCAGCCTCAGTCTTTTTATGTTGACGCGTTTGATTGGTGGCAACCGTGTTATTACGCTAGGTACAGCTATTGAGCAGCATTTTTTGACTACACAAAATTGGGGCATGGGCTCAACCATTGGTGTTGTCTTGATTGTAGCCATGCTTATCATCATGTGGGCAACAAAAGAAAGGAGAGAACGATGAAAAAAACTGCTAGTATTTATTTAACAGTTGTCTTCTTAATTCTTTATTTGCCGATTTTTTATTTGATTGGCTATGCCTTTAATGCTGGTGACGATATGAACAAGTTCACAGGTTTTAGTCTAGCGCATTTTCAAAATATGTTTAGTGATACTCGCTTGATGCTAATTTTGGCACAAACTTTTTTTCTGGCTTTTTTGTCTTCTTTGATTGCTACAGCAATCGGAACGTTTGGTGCTATTTATATTTATCAGGCAAGAAAAAAATATCAAGAAGCCTTTTTGTCGGTCAATAATATTTTAATGGTAGCACCAGATGTTATGATTGGTGCGAGTTTCTTGATTTTATTTACAACCGTCAAATTTCAATTAGGTTTTCTATCAGTCTTAGCCAGTCATATTGCTTTTTCAATTCCTATCGTAGTCTTGATGATATTGCCACGGTTAAAAGAGATGAATGATGACATGATTAAGGCGGCCTATGATTTAGGAGCAAGCCAAGTTCAGATGCTCAAGGAAATCATGCTGCCTTATCTGACGCCAGCTATCATTGCCGGTTACTTTATGGCTTTCACCTACTCTCTAGATGACTTTGCTGTGACGTTCTTTGTGACAGGAAATGGTTTTTCAACCTTGTCGGTTGAGATTTACTCGCGTGCTCGTCAAGGAATTTCTCTAGAAATCAATGCTCTCTCTGCTTTGGTATTTCTTTTCAGTATTCTTTTGGTGATTGGTTATTATTTTATTTCTCGTGAGAAGGAGGATGCGGCATGAAAAAGCTTTATTCATTTTTAATGGGCATTGTTGCTATTATCCTTATCCTCTGGGGCTTGAGCCATCACATTGAAAGTCGGACAAAAATCGGTTCTGGTGACAAATTAGTCATCTATAATTGGGGAGATTATATTGATCCAGAATTATTGACGAAATTTACAAAAGAAACCGGTATCCAAGTTCAATATGAAACCTTTGATTCTAACGAATCCATGTACACGAAGATTAAGCAGGGCGGGACAACCTATGATATTGCTATTCCCAGTGAATACATGATTTCAAAAATGATGTCGGAACACTTACTAGAAAAGTTGGATCATTCTCAGATTAAAGGCTTAGAAAATATTGGAAAACGATTTTTAAATCAATCATTTGATCCTAAAAATCAATACTCTATTCCTTACTTTTGGGGAACGCTTGGGATTGTCTACAACACAGAATTAGTCAAAACAGCACCTAAGCATTGGAGTGACTTGTGGCGACCTGAATATAAAAACTCTATCATGATGATTGATGGAGCGCGCGAGGTAGTGGGTGTTGGGTTAAATGCTTTAGGTTATAGCCTCAATTCTAAAAATACTAAGCAATTACAAGAAGCAGTTGATAAGCTTTATACGTTGACACCGAATATCAAAGCTATTGTTGCTGATGAGATGAAAGGCTATATGATTCAAAATAATGCTGCTATTGGTGTTAGTTTCTCTGGAGAGGCGCGGCAGATGCTGGATAAAAATCCGAAATTGCGTTATGTCGTACCGCCAGAAGCTAGCAATCTTTGGTTTGATAATATTGTCATTCCTAAGATGGTCAAAAATAAAAAGGCTGCCTATCAATTCATTAACTTTATGTTAAAACCTGAAAATGCCTATAAAAACGCCTTGTATGTTGGTTATTCTACCCCGAATGTACTAGCCAAAGCAATGCTTCCTAAAGAAGTGCAGGAAGATAGAGCCTTTTATCCAGATGAAGAAACGATGAAGCATTTGGAAGTCTATCGGCAATTAGGGGCGAAATGGCTGGGAATTTACAATGATTTATATCTTCAGGTGAAAATGTATCGGAAATGATACTCTGTAAAAATCTTTTCAAACTTCGTTAGCTTTGACAGCCCGAGAACTATGAAAGGTTGCAGATAAAGTGAATGCAGCGTAACAATCTAGAGGATTGTGAAAGGTGGCGATAAAAAACGAAGTTTTCGTCAGAAGTACTCTTTCAAGATAGACAAGCGAATCGTCTTGATACTTACTTCGCAAGTTCTATCCGCTACTCAAAGCCATACTGTTGACACATCCTCACGGATGTTTCATCTCCAATCTCAAAAGCTCCACGGGAACTTTCGATTTATCTACGACTTGTCTTAGTTTGTTTTGTGATTTTCATTGAGTGTAAAATTAGATATAAAAAACGGAAGTTGAACAACTCTCGGACATTGGTCTGATGAGTAGTCTTGCTTCCGTTATTTTTTAATTGCTAGAGCTTGATGATGTTGTATCCTTATCAGCACTGTTGCTACTTGTTTGGCTAGAGCTAGTATCGCTTGATGTATTGCTAGACTGCGTAGTGTTAGAGCTAGCGCTACTTGTTTCTGTTTCGCCTTGACTAGTAGCAGTTGTGTTGTTAGAGCTAGGGGCCTCAGTCGTTGTTTCTTTCTGAATTTCTTTGATAATGGTTGTTTGTGTCGTCTGACTAGTTTTTGTTTTGTTATCAGATTTATTGTTATTCATGAAAGTCATGATGGTAATCGTTGCAGTGATAATCCCAAGGATACTCCCAATCGTAGCAAGGGTCTTCTGAAAAGCTGAGAGACCTTTTTTGATATGATGACGAGTAGGTGTTTTTTCTTCTTTAGTAGTTGAAGTTTTATTTTTTCGAGAATAATTTTCCATTGTCAGTTGATAATCTCCTTTCTCATCTTCATTATACCCTCTTTGTTTAAAATTGTCTTAAAAAAATTTAAAACATTGAAAATTTCATGTAAATTAATCGAAAGAGAATGTGGTTTTCTACTATAAGGACTAAAAAATCAGCTCAATTCTTGTCTGCCCTTGTTGACAGATGAAAAGAGCTGGTGTGATTATAAGGAAGGACTAGGAAAGATTTGCTTGTGCAACAGCTAATCGTGCAGCAGGGACACGATAAGGGGAGCAAGAAACATAAGTAATGCCAATGTCTTGGAAGAAAGGAATAGAAGTAGGATCTCCTCCGACTTCACCACAAACTCCAATTGGAAGATTGGGATTCACTTGGCGAGCCTTTGAAATGGCTATTTTCATGAGTTCCCCAACTCCAGTCTGGTCAATAGTTTGGAAAGGGTCAAAAGACATAATTTCTTTGTCTTTGTAATGCTGGATAAATTTTCCAATATCATCACGAGAAAAGCCATAGGTCATTTGCGTTAAGTCATTGGTACCGAAACTAAAGAAATCTGCTTCTTCAGCCAGTTGGTCTGCAATAAAGCAGGCGCGCGGCAGTTCAATCATGGTGCCAATTTCATAAGGGAAAGGTTCAATATGATGCTTGTTGAAGATAGTTCCAATGTGCTCAACTAGTAGCTTTTTGAGATAAACGAGTTCTGATTTTTCAGCAATCAGCGGAATCATGATTTCTGGCTTAATGACCATGCCTTCTTTTGCCAGTCTAATGGCACTGTTAAAAATAGCTTCTACCTGCATTTTATAAATTTGAGGCTGTGTAATTCCTAAACGACAACCACGATGTCCTAACATTGGATTTGTTTCTTGCAGGGAGGCAATTTTCTGTGTTAATGTCTCAGCAGAGATTTGTAGTTTTTCAGCCAACTGCTCAATTTCTGGTTTATTTTTTGGTAAAAATTCATGCATAGGCGGATCCAATAAACGGACAATCATCGGCTTATCCTGAATTGTTTGAAACATTTGATAGAAATCCTCTTCTTGGAAAGCCAAGAGTTTCTTTAAAGCGGAATTTGTTTCTACTTCGTCGTTTGATAAAATCAATCTCCGCATTTCTAAAATTCGTTTTTCACCAAAGAACATGTGCTCTGTACGAGCAAGGCCAATTCCTTTAGCACCAAATTGCATGGCTGTTTTTAAGTCTTGAATCGTTTCTGCATTTGCACGAACGCTCAGTTGAGCCACTTCGTCTGCCCAAGAAAGGAACAACTGTAATTCGTCGTTATTGTCAATCATAGTAGTTGGAATATTGCCCGTGTAGAGCTTGCCGGAAGTGCCATCTACAGAAAGGATGTCTCCCTCTCTTAGAGTCACTTTGTCGCATACAATTGTTTTATCGTATTCATTGATAGACAATTCGCCACATCCTGCGACACAACAAGTGCCCATGCCACGAGCTACAACGGCAGCATGAGAAGTCATTCCGCCATGACTAGTCACAATTGCTTGACTGACCACCATTCCTTCAATATCCTCGGGAGAAGTTTCTTGGCGAACCAAAATAACGTTTTTTCCTAGCGCATGAAGTTCTTTAGCCCGCTCGGCGGTAAAGACAATTTCTCCTGTTGCTGCGCCTGGACTAGCGGGAAGTCCTTGAGTCAAATAATGAGCTGATTTCAAAGCAGATTCTTCAAAAATAGGGTGAATCAGTTGGTTAATAGCAGAAGGACTGACTCGTAGGAGAGCTTCTTCTTTTGAAATCATTTTTTCATCGACTAGATCCAAAGCGATTTTTAAGCTTGCTTTAGCAGTACGCTTCCCATTTCGAGTTTGCAGGATGTACAATTTCTCCTTTTCAATGGTAAATTCAATATCCTGCATATCTTTGTAATGTTTTTCAAGAATCTTGGCATAGTTACAAAAGTTTTCATAGGCCTGTGGTAAGATTCGTTTAAGAGAGTCAATCGGTTCTGGAGTTCGAATACCAGCTACGACATCTTCCCCTTGAGCATTGAGTAGAAATTCCCCAAACAGATGATGTTCACCAGTGGCAGGATTTCTTGTGAAAACAACGCCTGTGCCGCTTTTTTGGTCGCTATTTCCAAACACCATGCTTTGAACATTGACAGCCGTTCCTAAATCGTGAGGAATTTGATTCAATTCGCGGTAAACTTTAGCGCGTGGATTGTTCCATGATTTGAACACAGCCTTGATAGCAGCGTAGAGTTGCTCTTTGGGACTCTGTGGGAAATTTTGGTAGTGCTCTTGATAAATTTCTTTATATCGTTGGATAAGTGATTGGTGCTCTTCTTTTGAAAAATCATTGATTGTTTTATTCAATTGCTTTTCGGTTTTTTCTAAGCATCGATCAAATTCCTCTTTTGGAATGCCGTAGACGACATCTGCAAACATCTGCAACAAACGGCGATAGCAATTATAAGCGAAATTAGCATTTGTTACGTCCGCTAAAGTCTGAACACGTAAGTCATTTAAACCAAGATTGAGAATGGTGTCCATCATACCAGGCATAGAAATTTTTGCACCGCTACGAACGGAAACTAGCAGTAGCGAGGACTCATTGCCCATAAAAAATTTATTTGTCTTGCTTTCTAAGTTCGTAATCGCTTTCAAAACTTCCTCTTTTAAAATAGATTCAAAAAAAGAAGGAGTTTCTAAATAACGTAGACAACTTTGAGTTGTAATGGTAAAGCCTTCTGGCACTGGGAGCCCTAAATGAGTCATTTCTGCCAAATTAGCCCCTTTACCACCTAATAAGGCTTTATCACTAGCACGTCCTTCATCAAAAAAATAAATCCATTTATCCATTTTTGCCTCCGATTGATTAAATATGTGTCATATTAAACGACAGATACATTGTAATATATAGCATATATATTTGTCAACAGAAAAGAATCAGTCATAAATTATTGACAATCAGAATTTATTTGTTATAATATGACACATAATGATGATTATTAAAGATTGAAGTTTTTTAAAAAGGAGTAACAGTTGAAATTAACAAAGCGACAAAAAGAAATTGTAGAAATTGTGAAAAAGGATCAGCCAGTCAGCGGGGAAAAAATATCAGAGCTGTTAGATGTATCTAGGGCGACCTTACGCTCAGATCTATCCTTTCTAACCTTAGTAGGGATTTTAAAAGCAAGCCCGAAAGTTGGCTACACTTATTCTGGTTCAGATTTGGAAACTCTCTTTTTCTTTGATACTTTTCAGAAGAAAGTAGAGGATGTGATGACCTCCCCCGTATTAGTAACACATGATTCTTTTATTCAAGATGCTATTATCACATTATTTATGTATGATGCAGATGTTCTCTATGTGATAGATGAAAAGAAGCAGCTGCTAGGCATTTTATCACGAAAGGATTTGTTAAGGGCTGCCCTCAATGCCAATATTGATGTGACCCCAGTAGCCGTTTGCATGACCAGAATGCCACATATTAAGACTTGCCATAAGGATTTGAATATTCTTGAAGCAGCTGCACTTTTGCAGGACTTCGCCATTGATTCATTGCCTGTTGTGGAGGAGCAAAATGAAGCTCACATTATAGGAACAATTACTAAGTCGGCTTTGCTGAACTTTATTATCCAAGAAGCAAGAAATGCTGAAGTAAATCGCTAAAAAAGGAGTTTTCATGAAAAAAGAGATTACTATTTATACTATTTCTGATTCTTTGGGAGGAACATCCCAAAAATTATTATCAGCCGTCATGGCTCAATATCCAGATTTGATTTTCAATAATAGTTATCGATTCCCATTTATTAATAAGGAATCTGAATTGTTAGATATTTTGCAAGATGCTATCAAAGATGATGCAGTTGTTATCAGCACTTTGGTAGATAGCCATTTAGCAGCAGCAGCTAGAGAATTTAGTAGAGTCAATCATTTATCCTATCTAGATTTGATGAATCCATTCTTTGAAATCATCAAGGAAAAAACGGATACTCAACCTATTGAAGTTCCAGGTGTTCTACATCGTTTGGATACGGAATATTTCAACAAAATATCTGCGATTGAATTTGCTGTTAAATATGATGACGGCAAGAACCCGCAAGGATTTTTGGAGTCAGACCTTGTGATTCTGGGAGTTTCTCGAACTTCCAAGACTCCACTCAGTATCTATTTAGCTAATAAAGGCTATAAAGTATCAAATCTTCCCTTGATCCCTGAAGTTCCACTACCACAAGTTTTAGATAAAGTAGATAAAAGAAGAATGATTGGGTTGGTCTGTGATCCGGATAAATTGGCTAAAGTGAGAAGCAATCGCTTGGATGCGCTCGGTTTGACACAAGCTACAAGCTATACAGATGTAGAAAAAATTTATGAAGAACTAGATTATTCCAAGAAAGTTTTTCAAAAGCATCAGGCTTATATCATCAATATTACCGATAAATCTATTGAAGAAACGGCTTGCATTATTGAAGAACATTTGAAATCTCTGTCTTCAAATAAGTATTAAATATAGTATTGTATTGAAATGAGGTGAACGAATGGAGCAATACAAACGAATTCTATTAAAAGAGTTTGATTCTAAGCAAAAGGTCATCACAGAGTTAATCAATCTGGAAGCCATTTTAAATTTACCAAAGGGAACCGAGTTGTACCTTAGTGATATTCATGGTGAGTTTGAGGCTTTTGACTATATCTTGAGAACCTGTGCAGGAAACCTGAACGAAAAAATCAATGATTGCTTTGGAGAGAAATTATCAAAAGAGGAAAAAGACAAGCTGACCTTACTAATTGCGTATCCTCAGGAAGTTTTGAGCGATGGGTTCCTTTATCCTTTGAAAGATAAAAGTTGGTATGGAGAAATCATTCAAAATCTGTTGACTTTGTTAGCTTTTGTAGCAGCCAAATACACACGCTCTAAAGTAAGGAAAGCCTTGCCGCCACAATATGCTTACATTATTGAGGAATTGCTTTACACTGATAGAAATCTGCCGGATAGCAATATTTATTTTGAAACGATTCAGAACTATTTGATTGATTTAGGTGAAGCGAATCAGTTTATTTCGACATTATCAACGGTCATTCGGCAATTAATCATTGATCATCTTCACATAGTTGGTGATATTTTTGATCGCGGAGCAGCAGCGGATAAAGTAATGAATGAACTCATGGCTTATCATTCTGTTGATATTCAGTGGGGCAACCACGACATTATCTGGATGGGGGCTTTCTTCGGCTCAAAAGAATGTTTACTCATTCTCTTACGAATAGCTGCTAGGTACGGGTATCTTTACGATATTGAGCGAGCTTATGGTCTTAATCTAAGACCACTCGTCCTCTTTGCTGAAAAGACTTATTCGGAAAATGCAAAATTCAAACCTAAGTTAGGAAAAAGAAGTGACGATTATTCTCCTGAGGAAATTCTTCAGTTGGAGAAGATTCACCAAGCTTTAGCGATTATCCAGTTTAAATTGGAAAATCAGCTCATCAAAAGACGACCAGAATTTAATATGTCTCAACACCTTACTCTGGATAAGATTGATTACTGGGAAGAGAGTGTCATGATAGAAGAGAAGAAGCATTTCTTAGCTAATACTTGTTTTCAAACGATTAATCCCCAAAAGCCAGAGGAATTAACGGATGAGGAAGAAGAAGTGGTTGCTACTTTGCTGGATTCATTCCAGCATTCTATTCAGCTCAAGAACCAGATTTCTTTTTTGATGAACAAGGGTTCCATGTATAAGATTTATAACAATCATCTCCTGTTTCATGGCTGTATCCCTCTAGAGACATCAGGAGACTTTCAACCTTTGCAAATCAATCAAATCCGCTATGCTGGTAAAGAATTGCTCGACTTTTTTGAATACCATATTCGAGAAAGTTCTAAAAATCCAGAAATTCAGAACGATTTCTCAACTGATCTTATCTGGTACTGTTGGAATGGGAAGTTGTCTCCTTTGTTTGGTAAAGACAAAATGACAACTCTAGAACGTTATTTTATCGAGGATAAACAGACGCACGTTGAAAAAGAAAATCCTTATTTTTCTTATCGGAATTCTGCCAATATATGCAAGTTAATTTTAGAAGAATTTGGGCTTTTTTCAGAACATTCTAGGATTGTAAATGGGCATACACCTGTGAAAACGCTGAAGGGAGAATCGCCGATTCGAGGTGAAGGAATGCTGTTCGTTATTGATGGTGGTTTGTGCGAAGCTTATCAAAAGAAAACAGGAATTGCTGGCTATTCCTTGCTTAATAATTCTTATGGTTTCCAAATTGTGACGCATCAACCTTTCCAAAACGTCCAAAAAATGATTGAGGAAGCTTTAGATTTATCTTCCTTGAAGAGAGTAATTGAGCACGTTCGCGAACGAACCTTGATAAAATCAACGACAATCGGAAAAATTCTCATTGAGCAGCAACAGGAATTATCTGTTCTTTTACATGAATTTTATGACTATTAAGAAAATAATATAGTTGTCATCTCTCTAAGTTTTCCGCTTAGAGAGCTTTTATTTACGACTTTCTCTGTTGTTCCTATTTCTTTTTCATGTTACAATAAGGGTATTGAAATATAGAGGTTTAAGATGATTTATTTAGATAATTCGGCAACTACAAAGCCTTACCCAGAGGCTTTGGCTACTTATACAGAAGTTGCTTCAAAAATCTGGGGGAACCCTTCCAGTCTTCATAGTTTGGGTAGTCAAGCAACGCGCTTGTTAGATGCATCACGCAAGCAGATTGCAGGTCTTTTAGGTAAATCTTCTCAGGAGATTTTTTTTACGTCTGGAGGGACAGAAGGAGATAATTGGGTTATCAAGGGTGTGGCTTTTGAAAAAGCACGCTATGGCAAGCATCTCATTGTATCTGCTATTGAGCATCCAGCAGTGAAAGAATCTGCACTCTGGCTGAAAGAGCAAGGATTTGAAATAGACTTTGCACCTGTCGATAACAAAGGTTTTGTAGAGGTTGAAAAATTAGCAGACCTTATCCGACCAGATACTACTCTAGTTTCTGTCATGGCTATCAACAATGAAATCGGTTCTGTTCAGCCGATTAAAGCTATTTCAAAGCTTTTAGCGGACAGGCCAACAGTTTCTTTTCATGTGGATGCGGTTCAAGCCATAGCCAAGATTTCAACAGAAAATTATTTAACTAATCGCGTGGACTTTGCGACGTTTTCTAGCCATAAATTTCATGGTTTACGTGGTGTTGGATTTGTCTATATCAAATCTGGCAAGAAAATTTGTCCGCTGTTGAATGGTGGTGGTCAAGAATCAGATAAGCGATCTACGACTGAAAATTTGGCGGGTATTGCAGCAACTGCAAAAGCCTTGCGCTTGTCTATGGAAAATTTGGAAACGTTCACCACACGAACCTCTAAGATGAAAGAGATTATTCTAGAAGAGCTAGCTAAATACCCTGATGTAACAATTTTTTCAGGAATAGAAAATTTTGCGCCCCATATTTTGACTTTCGGAATTAAAGGCGTACGAGGTGAAGTGGTAGTTCATGCTTTTGAAGAGTATGATATTTATATCTCTACTACGAGTGCTTGTTCCTCTAAAGCGGGCAAACCAGCTGGAACTTTGATAGCCATGGGTGTTGAAAAATCCCTAGCTCAAACTGCTGTTCGGATTAGTCTGGATGCAGATAATGATATGAGTCAGATTGAGCAATTTCTAACAACGTTCAAAATCATTTATGAAAAAACTAGAAAAGTAAGGTAAACAAATGGAGTATTCAGAAATTATGGTTCGCTACGGCGAGCTTTCAACTAAAGGAAAAAATCGAATGCGCTTCATTAACAAATTGAAACGCAATATGCAAGCAGTCCTGTCTATTTATCCAGAGGTTCATGTGAAAGCAGATCGAGATCGCGCACATGTCTATCTTCATGGAACGGCTTATCAACCAGTCGCAGAATCCCTCAAACAAATTTTTGGGCTTCAAAATTTTTCTCCGTCTTATAAAGTTGAGAAGTCTGTTCCTGCTTTGATTGAAGCGGTACAGACAATTATGAAAGAAATTTATAAAGAGGGAATGACGTTTAAGATTGCCAGCAAACGTAGCGATCACAATTTTGAATTGGATAGCCGTGAGCTGAATCAAACTCTTGGAAATGCCGTGTTTGATGCCATCCCACATGTTCAAGTCAAGATGAAAGCACCGGATATTATCCTACAAGTGGAAATACGTGAGGAAGCAGCTTATCTGTCTTATGAAACAATCCGTGGAGCAGGTGGGCTTCCTGTTGGGACATCTGGAAAAGGGATGTTGATGCTGTCAGGCGGAATTGACTCCCCGGTTGCGGGCTATCTAGCCCTTAAACGTGGAGTGGATATTGAAGCGGTTCACTTTGCGAGCCCGCCTTATACAAGTCCAGGTGCTCTTAAAAAGGCGCAGAATTTGACACGCAAGTTAACCAAATTTGGTGGTAATATCCAATTTATTGAAGTGCCATTTACGGAAATTCAAGAAGAAATCAAAGCGAAAGCACCAGAAGCTTATCTGATGACCTTAACTCGTCGTTTTATGATGCGGATCACGGATCGGATTCGTGAAGAACGCGGTGGGCTCGTTATCATCAACGGAGAAAGTCTTGGTCAAGTTGCTAGCCAAACGCTAGAGAGTATGCAAGCGATCAATGCTGTTACCAATACTCCAATTATTCGTCCAGTCGTGACTATGGATAAACTAGAAATCATTGACATTGCTGAAAAGATTGATACATTTAATATCTCGATTCAACCCTTTGAAGATTGTTGCACCATTTTTGCACCAGACCGTCCGAAAACCAATCCAAAGATAAAAAATGCCGAGCAATATGAGGCACGTATGGATGTCGAAAACTTGGTAGAACGTGCTGTGGCAGGCATTGTGATTACAGAAATCACACCGGAAGCAGAGATCGACGAAGTGGATGAGCTAATTGAGGAATTGTTGTAGCGAAAATTGTTTTGCCCTTGCTTAAAAATTCATTAGATAGCTACCTTTTGATAAAAAATACTTGTCAAACTATTCTGGAAGTGCTATACTTATAGAGTTGACTATGCACATTCCTGTGCAACCGCTCGAACATCGTAGCTCGCATTTAGTGAGTATTAAGTGGTTCGTCCCACGATGCTAGGCGAGTCTTCACAAAAATACGGGGAAACCCCAAAAAATCATAGGAGGTGCATAATGAGCACATACGCAATCGTTAAAACTGGCGGAAAACAAGTTAAAGTTGAAGTTGGTCAAGCTATCTACGTTGAAAAATTGGATGTTGAAGCTGGTCAAGAAGTGACTTTTAACGAAGTTGTTCTTGTTGGTGGTGATAAAACTGTTGTCGGAACTCCAATTGTTGCTGGAGCTACTGTAGTTGGAACTGTTGAAAAACAAGGAAAACAAAAGAAAGTTGTTACTTACAAGTACAAACCTAAAAAAGGTAGCCACCGCAAACAAGGTCACCGTCAACCATATACTAAAGTTGTCATCAACGCAATCAACGCTTAATTTATAGGAGAACACATGATACAGGCAGTCTTTGAGAAAGCCGAAGATGGCGAGCTGAGGAGTGCGGAAATTACTGGACACGCCGAAAGTGGCGAATACGGCTTTGATGTCGTGTGTGCATCGGTTTCTACGCTTGCCATAAATTTCATCAATTCAATTGAAAAATTTGCAGGTTACGAACCAATCTTAGAATTAAACGAAGAAGAAGGCGGATTTTTACGAGTAGAAATACCGACGGATGTTCCGCCACACCAGAGAGAAATGACTCAACTTTTCTTTGAATCATTCTTCTTGGGAATGGCAAACTTATCAGAGGACTCATCTGAGTTCGTCCAAACCAGAGTTATCACAGAAAACTAACACGGAGGAAAAACACTATGTTAAAAATGAATCTTGCAAACTTGCAACTTTTCGCCCACAAAAAAGGTGGAGGTTCAACGTCAAACGGACGTGATTCACAAGCAAAACGTCTTGGAGCTAAAGCAGCTGACGGACAAACTGTAACTGGAGGATCTATCCTTTACCGTCAACGCGGTACTCACATCTACCCAGGTGTTAACGTTGGCCGTGGTGGAGACGATACATTGTTCGCGAAAGTAGAAGGCGTTGTACGCTTTGAACGCAAAGGTCGCGATAAAAAACAAGTTTCTGTTTATCCAATCGCGAAATAAAATGTAAAGACCCTTACACCTATGGTGTGGGCCTTTCTTTTGAAGCTGGTAATCTGAAAAGAAGAGAAAGTATACATAAAATAATTATAAATCATCTATATTCTAAGATAGCTGTAAATTTTTTGCAGTTATCTTTGTTTTGACTACATTTTTTATATGTTTTTTATGTATTTTATAATAATATTAGTTGAATTATTCGGAATAGCAAAGTATAATATAATATGTAGGTTTATTCAATTTTTTAAGGATTGATAACAGTTTTATATAGTCTGTTACCAATCCATTTCCTAAATAAAAAATTGTATGAATATTTCACGACGAAAGGAATGCACAAGGTGAAAAGTTTTAAACTTTATAATGGGAAACGAGATAAATTCTCTTTGCGGAAGAAGAATGTCGGTCTGGTTTCCATTGCTATTGCTACTCTAGCTCTTTATGGAATTGTAGGAGGAAGTCAAACGACTTATGCTGAAGAGCAAAACAGTACTAGCGGTCAAGTTACAAGTGTCTCTGCTCCCACAGAGGATGCAAAGACAGAAAAAGTATCTACTACTACATCATCAACGGTAACAGAAGCTTCTTCAGCTAGTAGTTTTTCAAGAGTAGAAAATACAAGCGTGAGTAGTACTCAGACTGCCTCAGAATTTCAAAATTCTAGTACAGAAAGTGCTCCGTCAGAGAATTCATCAATGTCAAGCGATGGTAGTTTGTCAACAAATGGAGAATCTTCAAAATCAGCTAAAACTCCAAATATTGAGGGAACAACTCCTGAAAACACAGCGCCAAAGTCTGACGAAACAATTGTTGAAAGCACAATACCTAAAACACGAGCGGCACGTACCCGTAGAAGTGTCGCAGAATCTTCTTCTCATATTTCAAACTTTTCAGTAACAGTTACGACAAAAGACGGAACAGTTATGAATGCGGGAGATACGAAAACCCTACCTGCTCAAGAAGTTTCTTTCGAAAAGGTTCAAATGACTTTTAAAATTAAGCAGGATGGAACGCTGAAAGCTGGAGATAAGATTCGGATTCCAGTCAAACTGGAAAATAACGCTTATGCTGCTTATTATGCAAATCTTGGCTCTGGGACAGCAGAAACGATTCCTGGTGTTGGAACTATCAAATTTGATTTTTCTAAAAAAGACGATCTTGCTTATGAGATTACATTGAATAGTGAATTTGCATCACTTTCAAAGGGGCAAGAAAAAACGGTTAATGTTAATTTTAGTGCTGCAAATGGTGCCAAATTTACGGCTCAAAAAAGTAAAAATAATATTGTATTGAACATTAACGGATCAACTTTTACTTTTAAACCTGTACAGAGAACATTTCCTAAATCTGAGGGAAATTTTGCTGTGTACAACGGTGCTAGTAGTGATGCGGCAAATTCAATCAAAATAGGTACTTCAACTGGTGATGCAAACTATTATAACAACATGCTATCTAGTGATGGTCAAACACCAGGAAATACAAATATTCCCAAGGGAGATATCATCACTATTCATCGCATAAAACTAGAAAATGGTTCAAAGATTATTAAAATAAAGCCAGAGCCTCATCGCATCACTAGTACTTTAGCCATTAGTGAAGATGGTAAATACCTTGTTAAGAATGATACATCTACATCTATACCAATTACTAACGAAAATGAAAATAAGTTAATTACTCTTCCACCTAAATCAACAGATGCAGATATTTTAAAGGCATTAAAGAAAGCAGGAAAAAATTCTTCAGTTGTCATTGATAATGGTGATGGTACCTACACTATTGCCACTAACTTAGGTAAAATGATTGGTGAAGGTGCGACGACTTATCATGATATTCATCCTGCAGATGATTATGGAACGTTTGGAGATCGATATCAGGAAATTGATAGGACTGATGTGGTGAATGCTAAAGTAAATTCTATTTTAGCTAAAACATCTGCTATTCAGGGTACAGGGCATTCGACTCGACTTATGTTTGCGGATTCCTCGATTAATAATACGATTACTGGTAATTCCAAAAGTTATAGTGTAAATGATGATGGAACTGAAAATGAAATTAAATCAGAAAAGATTAGTGCTACTACTAAGCCGTCTAATGCACGCTCACAAGGGCAAACAAAAATAACTGTACAGTATGTAGATACAGCTGGGAACCAAATTGCGACACAAAATTATCAATATGGTTATCCAGGAGGAACATTACATACACAGTCACCTAATTATACTGCTAAACCGCAAAATATACCTGGTTATACACTTGTAACTACGCCTAAGTCAATTCCTTCTATACAAGGAACCCAATTAACAGGAAATCAATCGATAGCTTTTAATAGTTCTGATCAAGTCTTTTATTACGTCTATACTGTTAATAAATCTAACGCTAAGGTGACTTATATTGATGATGATGACAATCATAAAGTTCTTGAAACAAAAGAATTAACTGGCGATTACAACACTACGGATCCATACAGGACAACTGAAACAATTAAAAAGTATACGGATAAAAATTATGAATTAGTTTCAGATAATTATCCAGCAGATGGTGTAAAATATAATGATAAGCTTCAAACCTTTGAAGTTCATTTAAAACATAAAGTTAAAACTGAAACTCAGACTAAGACAGTTAAAGAAACCATTAAATATATTTATGCAAAAGATGGTGCTACAGCAGCTCCAACTTATACTGTTGAATTAAAATTCACCAGAACAGCAACTACCGATTTAGTTACAAATGTTACAACTGGGGACTGGACAGCAGAAAATGGAACAAGTTTTGCAGCCGTAACATCACCAGCAATCAAAGGTCACACTCCAGACTTAGCGGAAGTTCCAGCAGTTGACAATATTACGGCTAACAGTGCTAATATCGAAAAGACAGTCGTTTACAAAGCTAATCCAGCTAGTGCAAAGGTAACTTATATCGATGACACAACAGGGGAAACGCTTGAAACGAAGGATTTGAATGGTTTTTATGGGCAGACTGATCCTTATCGAACAGCTGAAACCATTAAGACGTATACCGATCGAAATTATGAACTTTATTCAGACAATTATCCAACAAATGGTGTGACTTACAATGAAACCCTTCAAACCTTTGAGGTTCGTCTACGTCATAAGGTAGCTTCAGTTCAAGAAACAAAGACTGTCACAGAGACCATCAAGTATGTTTATGAAAATGGTGACCAAGCAGCTACTCCTAAAGTCCAAAAATTAGACTTTAAACGTACGAATACAAAAGATTTAGTTACTGGGAAAATCTCTCAAGAGGGGGTATGGGCTCCGTCAACAGGTACTTTCTCAGAAGTGGTTTCTCCAACGGTTGATGGTTATACACCGGATAAATCAAAAGTTGATGCAGTAACTATTACCGCTGCTCACTCTGATATCCATGTTACAGTTACCTATAAAGCAGATAAGCAAAAAGTGACTTACACCATCATTGATGATACTGCTCATAAAACGCTGAAAGATAAGGAAGTGCTGACTAGCG
Source organism: Streptococcus sp. NSJ-72 (assembly GCF_014334035.1). Taxonomy (NCBI): domain Bacteria; kingdom Bacillati; phylum Bacillota; class Bacilli; order Lactobacillales; family Streptococcaceae; genus Streptococcus; species Streptococcus sp. NSJ-72. The sequence continues at coordinate 1,370,816 of NZ_CP060489.1, read as the reverse complement.
GAGATTCAGATACTCCTCTTTCAGATAGTGCACGAGCAAAATATGATTCAATTGTGAATGCTTATCTGGCCCAGGGCTATGAATTGGTTTCAAAAGACCCACTTCCAGCTAAGTTCGATCTTGATAGCAGTCATGATCAAAACGTGACGGTTCACTTGAAACACAAGGTAACAACATCTAGTGAGATTAAAACCGTTAAAGAAACCATTCATTATGTTTATAAGAATGGTAGCCAAGCAAGCCCAAGTCGTAGTACTTCATTGACTTTTACTAGAGAAGTGAAAACAGATGAAGTGACAAAACGTTCCACTAAAGGAGCTTGGTCTCCGGTTACAGGAACGTTCGCAGCAGTAACCTCCCCAACGATTACAGGTTATACAGCTGATAAGCCAATTGTTGCAGCAGTAGAGGGGATTACAGGTGACAGCGATGATATCGAAAAGACAGTTGTTTATACAGCTAATCAAGAAAAAGCCCAAGTTCGCTATATAGATGATACGACGGGTGCAACTCTTGAAACAAAAGAATTAACTGGTGATTATAATACAACGGATGCTTACAGAACAACTGAAACAATTAAAAAATATACAGATAAAAATTATGAATTAGTTTCAGATAATTATCCAGCAGATGGTGTAACTTACAATACTACTTATCAAAAATTTGAAGTTCATCTACGTCATAAGACAGCTCCAGTTGAAGAAACAAAGACTGTCACAGAGACCATCAAGTATGTTTATGAAAATGGTGACCAAGCAGCTACTCCTAAAGTCCAAAAATTAGACTTTAAACGTACGAATACAAAAGATTTAGTTACTGGGAAAATCTCTCAAGAGGGGGTATGGACTCCCTCAATAGGTACTTTCTCAGAAGTGGTTTCTCCAACGGTTGATGGTTATACACCAGATAAATCAAAAGTTGATGCAGTAACTATTACCGCTGCTCACTCTGATATCCATGTTACAGTTACCTATAAAGCTGATAAGCAAAAAGTGACTTACACCATCATTGATGATACTGCTCATAAAACGCTGAAAGATAAGGAAGTGCTGACTAGCGGAGATTCAGATACTCCTCTTTCAGATAGTGCACGAGCAAAATATGATTCAATTGTGAATGCTTATCTGGCCCAAGGCTATGAATTGGTTTCAAAAGACCCACTTCCAGCTAAGTTCGACCTTGATAGCAGTCATGATCAAAACGTAACGGTTCACTTGAAGCATGGCACAACTGATATCCAAGAAACCAAGAAAGTGAGTTTGACAGTTCGTTATCATGGAGCGGGTAGTCAAACGCCAGCTAATAATGTACAAACAGCAACGTGGACACGCACAGTAACGAAAGATAAGATCACAGGTACTGAAGTTTCGGCTACAGCTTGGACCAGTGACAAAACTAATTATGACGCTGTGCCATCCCCAGTGATTCCAGGTTATAGGGTAGATGTTGCGGCTGTTCCATCAGAAACAGTCACTCAAGAGGATATTGTCAAGGATGTGCATTACACTATCCAAACGCAACGAGTGACTTACACGGTCGTTGATGATACAACAGGTACGACTCTAGAAAACCAAGTGGAATTAACGACTGGTGAGTCGGATGCAGCTCTTCCAGCAGCAGCGCAAAGGAAATACGATACGGTTGTATCAGCTTATCTGGCCCAGGGCTATGAATTGGTTTCAAAAGACCCACTTCCAGCTAAGTTCGACCTTGATAGCAGTCATGATCAAAACGTAACGGTTCACTTGAAGCATGGCACAACTGATATCCAAGAAACCAAGAAAGTGAGTTTGACAGTTCGTTATCATGGAGCGGGTAGTCAAACGCCAGCTAATAATGTACAAACAGCAACGTGGACACGCACAGTAACGAAAGATAAGATCACAGGTACTGAAGTTTCGGCTACAGCTTGGACCAGTGACAAAGCTAATTATGACGCTGTGCCATCCCCAGTGATTCCAGGTTATAGGGTAGATGTTGCGGCTGTTCCATCAGAAACAGTCACTCAAGAGGATATTGTCAAGGATGTGCATTACACTATCCAAACGCAACGAGTGACTTACACGGTCGTTGATGATACAACAGGTACGACTCTAGAAAACCAAGTGGAATTAACGACTGGTGAGTCGGATGCAGCTCTTCCAGCAGCAGCGCAAAGGAAATACGATACGGTTGTATCAGCTTATCTGGCCCAGGGCTATGAATTGGTTTCAAAAGACCCACTTCCAGCTAAGTTCGACCTTGATAGCAGTCATGATCAAAACGTAACGGTTCACTTGAAGCATGGCACAACTGATATCCAAGAAACCAAGAAAGTGAGTTTGACAGTTCGTTATCATGGAGCGGGTAGTCAAACGCCAGCTAATAATGTACAAACAGCAACGTGGACACGCACAGTAACGAAAGATAAGATCACAGGTACTGAAGTTTCGGCTACAGCTTGGACCAGTGACAAAGCTAATTATGACGCTGTGCCATCCCCAGTGATTCCAGGTTATAGGGTAGATGTTGCGGCTGTTCCATCAGAAACAGTCACTCAAGAGGATATTGTCAAGGATGTGCATTACACTATCCAAACGCAACGAGTGACTTACACGGTCGTTGATGATACAACAGGTACGACTCTAGAAAACCAAGTGGAATTAACGACTGGTGAGTCGGATGCAGCTCTTCCAGCAGCAGCGCAAAGGAAATACGATACGGTTGTATCAGCTTATCTGGCCCAGGGCTATGAATTGGTTTCAAAAGACCCACTTCCAGCTAAGTTCGATCTTGATAGCAGTCATGATCAAAACGTGACGGTTCACTTGAAACACAAGGTAACAACATCTAGTGAGATTAAAACCGTTAAAGAAACCATTCATTATGTTTATAAGAATGGTAGCCAAGCAAGCCCAAGTCGTAGTACTTCATTGACTTTTACTAGAGAAGTGAAAACAGATGAAGTGACAAAACGTTCCACTAAAGGAGCTTGGTCTCCGGTTACAGGAACGTTCGCAGCAGTAACCTCCCCAACGATTACAGGTTATACAGCTGATAAGCCAATTGTTGCAGCAGTAGAGGGGATTACAGGTGACAGCGATGATATCGAAAAGACAGTTGTTTATACAGCTAATCAAGAAAAAGCCCAAGTTCGCTATATAGATGATACGACGGGTGCAACTCTTGAAACAAAAGAATTAACTGGTGATTATAATACAACGGATGCTTACAGAACAACTGAAACAATTAAAAAATATACAGATAAAAATTATGAATTAGTTTCAGATAATTATCCAGCAGATGGTGTAACTTACAATACTACTTATCAAAAATTTGAAGTTCATCTACGTCATAAGACAGCTCCAGTTGAAGAAACAAAGACTGTCACAGAGACCATCAAGTATGTTTATGAAAATGGTGACCAAGCAGCTACTCCTAAAGTCCAAAAATTAGACTTTAAACGTACGAATACAAAAGATTTAGTTACTGGGAAAATCTCTCAAGAGGGGGTATGGACTCCCTCAATAGGTACTTTCTCAGAAGTGGTTTCTCCAACGGTTGATGGTTATACACCAGATAAATCAAAAGTTGATGCAGTAACTATTACCGCTGCTCACTCTGATATCCATGTTACAGTTACCTATAAAGCTGATAAGCAAAAAGTGACTTACACCATCATTGATGATACTGCTCATAAAACGCTGAAAGATAAGGAAGTGCTGACTAGCGGAGATTCAGATACTCCTCTTTCAGATAGTGCACGAGCAAAATATGATTCAATTGTGAATGCTTATCTGGCCCAAGGCTATGAATTGGTTTCAAAAGACCCACTTCCAGCTAAGTTCGACCTTGATAGCAGTCATGATCAAAACGTAACGGTTCACTTGAAGCATGGCACAACTGATATCCAAGAAACCAAGAAAGTGAGTTTGACAGTTCGTTATCATGGAGCGGGTAGTCAAACGCCAGCTAATAATGTACAAACAGCAACGTGGACACGCACAGTAACGAAAGATAAGATCACAGGTACTGAAGTTTCGGCTACAGCTTGGACCAGTGACAAAACTAATTATGACGCTGTGCCATCCCCAGTGATTCCAGGTTATAGGGTAGATGTTGCGACTGTTCCATCAGAGACAGTCACTCAAGAGGATATTGTCAAGGATGTGCATTACACTGCGAATCCAGTGACTCCAGACAAGCCAACACCTCCAGTAGTTCCGTCAGTCTCGGACAAACCAGCACCTCCAACTTTGACGGTTGTACAAACACCTCCAACCAAACCAGCTTCAGCGAAAGAAAAGTTTTTACCAAGTACAGGTGATGTACAAGATGGTTCAACTCTTACAATGCTGACAGGTATCGGTTTACTTTTATCAGCTTTAGGTTTAGTTGGTCGTTGTAAAAAAGAAGATTGATGAACCTTTTGTAAACATATAAAAGTAAACTAAAGGTTGAATCATTCGATAGAAAGGATAAGCTTTACAAGCAACTTGGCATAGTTGATTTGTGAAGCTTCCTTTTTTTGTTAAAAGATTGAAACAATATGCTTGACAAAAGAAAGGCTTCATGGTTTAATATACCCCATAAGGGTATAAATGGAGGTGCTTATGTTTCACTTATTTACGAAAATAGATAGTATTTCTACAAGTGAATTGGAACAAAAATTAAAAAAGAAAATTCAACTGCTAGATGTACGAACACCGTCTGAATATCAAAATGGTCATATTCAGGGTGCGAAGAATGTCCCACTCAATGAAATCGCAAGATACACGCCAGCAACAAATGAAACACTGTATGTCATTTGCCATTCCGGTGTGCGGAGCAAAATGGCAGCCAAAAAGCTAAAGAAAAAAGGCTACGATGTTGTCAATGTTCAAGGCGGTATGAGTGCTTGGACTGGAAAAGTTGTTTAAAAGTGATAAAGGAGGAAGTTGAATGAAAATTATCATTGTTGGTGGAGTTGCAGGTGGAATGTCTGCAGCGACGCGTTTAAGACGGCTAAAAGAAGACGCTGAGATTATTATTTTTGAAAAGGGGCCATTCGTTTCCTTTGCGAACTGTGGTCTGCCTTACTATGTTTCTGGAGAAATTGCTGAGCGGGAAGACTTGTTAGTGCAAACGCCTGAGAGTTTAAAGGCACGCTTTCGTTTAGATGTGCGACCTTTCCATGAAGTGACGGCTATCTCACCAGATCAACATATAGTGACGGTTCGGCATGACGGAAAGGAATTTACAGAGAGTTATGATAAGTTGATTTTATCTCCGGGGGCAAAGCCTTTTGTGCCTCCAATTGAAGGTTTGGAAACAGCTGAAAATACCTATACTTTACGTAATGTTCCTGACCTAGATGAGATTATGTTGGCTTTAGAAAAACAACCAAAAGAAGCTGTGGTGATTGGTGCTGGATTCATTGGGCTTGAAATGGCAGAAAATCTTCGTAAGCGTGGTTTGAATGTGACAATTGTTGAGAAAGCACCGCATGTTTTGCCACCGCTTGATGAAGAAATGGCTGCTTTTGTTCAGGCTGAATTGTTGAAAAACGGCATTCAAGTAGTTACTTCTCAGTCTGCTACACGGTTTGAGGACAAGGGAAAGGTCATTGTGCTGGAGAATGGGCAAAAAATTGCTTCTGATGTGACCATTTTATCTGTCGGGGTGCAACCAGAGAATGCTTTAGCACAGGTAGCAGGTATTGAGCTGGGATTGCGTGGCGGTATCTTAGTCAATGAGCGTTACGAAACCAGTCAACCTGATATTTATGCAGTCGGCGATGCGATTGTGGTTAAGCAAGAGATTACAGGAGAAGATGCACTGATTTCATTGGCTTCGCCTGCCAATCGTCAAGGTCGTCAAGTTGCGGATGTGATTGCTGGAGTAGCTCGAAAGAATAAAGGCAGCATTGGTACAGCTATTGTTCGGGCATTTGACATGACGGCAGCTTCAACAGGGCTGAGCGAGCGCATTCTTCGTATGAATGGCCTGCCTTATCAAGTTATTCATGTCAGTGGTAAGGATCATGCTGGCTACTATCCGGGTGCGACTGATGTGACCTTGAAACTCCTCTTTGAGCCAACAAGTGGCAAAATTTATGGTGCACAAGGTGTTGGGAAAAAAGGCGTTGATAAGCGGATTGATATTTTGGCAACGGCTATTAAAGGTAATCTAACCATTTTTGATTTGCCAGAGTTGGAATTTACCTATGCGCCACCGTTTGGCTCTGCTAAAGATCCGGTCAATATGCTGGGATATGCAGCCTTAAACTTGGTAGAAGGTTTGAGCGACAATATCCAGTGGTATGAATTGGAAGATGAACTAGCTGCTGGTAAGAAGTTCCTAGATGTGCGGACGGCCAGTGAGCTTCAACAAGGTCGTTTGAAAGTGGATACGGTTCACATTCCTTTAAATGAATTGCGTGAGCGTTTAGGAGAGTTAGACAAGTCGCAGGATTATATTGTGAGCTGTCATAGTGGACTTCGTAGCTATATTGCCGAGCGCATTCTCAAACAAGCAGGATTTTCTGTTCAAAATCTAGACGGCGCCTTTGCCTTGTACAAAATGGTAAAACCAGAGGGGGTAGAATATGGAAACTAGCATCAGCATGCCTGAATTTTATAAAAAATATCAGACAGAAATCTTATCCATTCTTGATGTGCGAGAAGATTATGAGTTTCAAATGGGACACGTGCCGACGGCAAAAAATCTGCCATTAAGCACTTTTGAGACGGGCTACAAACAACTCAGCCAGCAGGAGAAATACTATGTCATCTGCCAATCTGGCGCACGTTCTGCGGCTGCGTGTCAGTTTTTAAGTGCGCAAGGATTTGATGTAACCAATGTAGCTGGGGGCATGAATTTCTGGCATGGCGAGGTGGAATAAGGAAAGAGAAAAGAAACTGAATAAAAACCTTCCAAAAATAGTAAAAAGCTTAAAATCAAGTTATCAAAAACGTTGATTTTAAGCTTTTTCTTGTTCATTGCTTCATTTTGACTAGAAATTGAGTTTTTGTCCAACCTATAACTCAATAATATGTGGCTCATAACCAATAGCTTCTAGGAATTTGAGTAAGTCCGTTGTGTCTAAAAAGAGTGTTTTTTCATTGGTATTGGGGTGAAAACTCATTCGTTTTTCCGACATGATTTCTTTGTCAAAATAGACTTGAATATCTTTGTCTACATTGTTTAACAATCCAAAAGGAGAAACAACACCTGCTGGCAACATCATTTTTTCAAATAGACTATCAGATGATGCCATGCGGATTTTATTGGCTCCGACCAGTTCTTTAAACAAGTTCATGCCCAAGCGTTTTTTGTCGTCCATGATGAGCAAGTAGTAGGCGGTTTTCTTCTTGTTAGTGAGAAACATGGTTTTGGTGCGGACACCTTCAATGCCTTTGATAAAGCTGTCTGCCTGCTCGGTCGTAAGCGCTGGTTCGTGCTCTACGATTTCAAATGGAATGTTTAGTTTGTTTAGGGTTTCTTCCACTTTTGTGTATAAGTCCATTTTACTTGCCTCCTTTGATTTGTTTTATTACTCTTATTATACCATATTGAGGAGGACTTTTCTTTCAATGGTTGGCAACCTGCCCCCAAAAGCAGTCCATTCCGTCGATCAGGTCGCTAGTCTGCCCCAAAAGCAGTTCACTCCGTCGATCGGGTCGATAGCCTGCCCTAAAAGCAGTTCACTTCATCCGTCGGGCTGACAGCTAGCCTAGAAACAAGTTTGCTCTGTCCGCCGGACTGACGGCTTGCCCAGAAACAAGTTCACTTCATCCGCCGATCGGACGGCTTGCCCAGAAACAAGTTCACTTCATCCGCCGAGCGGACGGCTTGCCTAGAAATAAGTTCGCTTTGTCCGCCAGGCTGACGACTTGCCTAAAAACAGATTTGCCCTGTCCGCCGGGCGGACGGCTTGCTTAGAAATCAGTTTGTTCTGTCAGCCGGGCTGAAACGTTGCCTGACAACAAGTTGACTTTTTCCGCCGGGCGGACAGTCTACCTAGAAACGAGTTTCGTCCATCAGCCGGGCGGATGCTCCCTTTGCTCAATAGATCAATTCTATTTTTTAAAAAAGAAGTGATAGTTAGAATAACGCTTTTACTGTGCAACGTCAATAAAAAAACCTCAGCAAGCGAAGAAAACTACTGAGATTATTTTCGTTTGATAAAGTATTGGACGGCTTTTTCTAGCCGCTCTTTTTGAGCTTTAGGATCGTCCAAAGGATGGTTGAGGCATTCGGTGAGATTTTCGGTAATCATCAACTCAATGACACGCTCGACACTAGAGCGAACAGCGGTTAATTGGGTGATAACGTCTGCACAATCGCGTTCTTCCTCTATCATTTTTTGAATGCCACGTAATTGTCCCTCGGAGCGTTTTAGTCGCGTAATAAGCTTTGAGTTTGTCATGTTCTTGTCCTCTGTGTATTTTTTTACATTATATCTTGAATAGTCTCCTTTGTCAAAGTAGCCGCTTTTTCTTTGTGGTATAATGAAAGAGTTAAGGAGAAAAGTGATGAATATTGTAAAAAGAAATAATGTAACAGAAAAAGAACGCCAACAACTGTTAGCAATTACGAGAGATTGTCATCAGCTAGATGGAACTTATCGTACCCCCTATCTTGATACGACTTACAACGTAGATAAAGATATGCCTGCTTTTTTCTTAGCCTATGAAGCCGCTAAGTTAGTAGGTTATTTATTCGTTTATGCTGATGAACCGAAAGAAGCTGAAGTTTCGCTCTATGTGATACCTGCTTATCGGCGCAAAGGAATTGCTCGTGCCTTGCTAAGCGAATTTGCAAATGTAGCGACACAATACAATTTATCCGAAGTTGACTATGTGACAGAAACAGCTTTTTTGACCAAACACCCGAATTTTTTAGAGCATTTTCAATTTCACATAACAGATGCTGAGTTGTGGCTGGAGCAGCCGCGCAGACAATTTGCTTTAGAAAAGAGAGCGGATTTAGAAGTTGTTTTGGCAGATTTGGACTTGGTCGAAGAGATTGCAACTTTCCAAGCAGAAGCGTTTGGAAATCCTTTAGAAAGCAGCCGCACTTATGCACGTGAAGCTATCTTAGATAATAACACTCTTTTGTTTGTATTGAAAAAAGACGGGCAAATCGTTGCATCTTGCTCTGTTGATATGAGCACAGATTTCAATTTTTTCTTTGGTCTAGCAGTGAAAAAAGAGCTACAGGGACAAGGACTAGGCTCTTATCTTATGTCGGCAATAATGAATGACATGTATGAGCGGAATGATTTAAATTTCCAAATTGTGGTAGACAAGGAAAATGCAGGAGCTTACAAACTTTACCAACGATTAGGGTTTCAAGTGATGACAGAAGTCGCCTATGTCAGCAAGTAAGAGGAGATAAAGATGTGTCAAGAATGTTATTCTAGGGAAAGTAGGAGAACGCCTTTATTGAATCTTTAGTGTATGACGGTTTAGTTATGCCTTGATTTATGGTATAATGATAAAACATTTAAAAGAGGATAAAAGCATGAATATTCAACAACTGCGTTATGTTGTAGCGATTGCCAACAGTGGCACCTTTCGTGAAGCAGCTGAGAAAATGTATGTCAGCCAGCCGAGCTTGTCCATTGCAGTTCGAGATTTAGAAAAAGAATTGGGCTTTAAAATATTTCATAGAACGAGCAGTGGCACATTTCTGACACGTCGAGGGATGGAATTTTACGAAAAAGCCCAAGAATTGGTCAAGGGATTTGATGTATTTCAAAATCAATACGCCAATCCAGAGGAAGAAAAAGCAGAATTTTCCATTGCTAGCCAGCACTATGATTTCTTACCGCCTCTGATAACGGAATTTGCTAAACGCTATCCAAAAGATAAGAATTTCCGAATTTTTGAATCCACAACAGTGCAGATTTTAGATGAAGTGGCGCAGGGGCATAGTGAGATTGGCATTATCTATCTGAACAATCAAAATACTAAAGGAATGATGCAGCGGATTGATAAATTGGGACTAGAAGTGATAGATTTGATTCCTTTTCAGACACATATCTATCTACGGGCAGATCACCCCTTAGCTGGGAAAGAGGAGCTTACTATGGAAGATTTGACAGATCTGCCGACAGTTCGTTTTACACAGGAAAAGGATGAATATCTCTATTATTCAGAGAATTTTGTGGATACTAGTGCCAGTTCTCAGATGTTTAATGTAACTGATCGTGCCACTTTGAATGGCATTTTAGAGCGGACGGATGCTTATGCAACAGGATCTGGATTTTTGGATAGTAATAGCGTAAACGGCATTACGGTGATTCGATTACAAGACAACTTGGAAAATCGCATGGTTTATGTTAAACGTGAAGAAGTAGAGCTTTCACCAATTGGTGCAGCTTTTGTTGCTGTTATGGAAAAATATTTTGCAAAAAGAGGTAAAAAATGAAACGAAAAGTGATGGTGCCAATTGTGATTGTAGCCTTAATTGCTTTGGATCAATGGGTAAAATTTGAAATTGTCAAAAACATTCAATTAGGTGAAGTAAAGTCCTTTATTCCAAAAATTTTGAGTTTGACTTATTTGCGAAATACAGGTGCGGCATTTTCAATTTTAGAAAACCAGCAGTGGTTGTTTGCGGTGATTACTTTAGTGGTGATTGGTGCAGCTATTTGGTATTTGAGCAAGCACATCAAAGGTTCTGTCTGGTTACTGTCTAGTTTGAGTTTGATTATTGCAGGTGGGATTGGAAATTTTATTGACCGCATGCGCCAAGGCTTTGTCGTGGATATGTTTCAGCTGGATTTTATAAATTTTGCAATCTTTAATGTAGCGGATAGTTATCTGACGATTGGTGTGATGGTGTTAGTAGTGATGATGTTAAAGGAAGAAGACAATGCAAGTAAAGGTAGAAATTAGTGGTATAAGGTTGGACAAGGCGCTTGCTAATCTGACACCATTATCCCGCAGCCTTGCTAATGAACAAATCAAAAGTGGGCAAATCTTAGTCAATGGACAAGTGAAGAAAGCAAAGTATGCCGTTAAGGCGGGTGACGTGATTACTTACGAATTGCCCGAACCTGAAGCGATGGAATACGTTGCAGAAGATCTGCCACTGGATATTGTTTATCAAGATGAAGATGTTGCAGTCGTAAATAAGGCTCAAGGGATGGTGGTACATCCAAGCGCTGGACATACGAGCGGTACGCTGGTCAATGCCCTCCTGTATCATATCAAGGATTTATCTGGCATCAATGGTGTTTTGCGACCTGGAATAGTCCATCGGATTGATAAGGATACATCAGGCTTACTTATGATTGCTAAGAACGATGATGCCCATATCAAGCTGGCTGATGAATTAAAAACTAAAAAATCTCTACGGAAGTATTGGGCTATTGTGCATGGCAATTTACCGAATGATAGAGGCGTTATTGAAGCACCGATTGGGCGAAGTGAAAAAGATCGCAAGAAGCAAGCTGTTACAGCTAAAGGCAAACCAGCAATTACTCGTTTTCATGTTTTAGAGCGCTTTGGGAATTATACTTTAGTAGAATTGCAATTAGAAACAGGTCGTACCCACCAAATCCGTGTGCACATGGCTTACATTGGTCATCCGGTAGCAGGGGATGGCGTGTATGGACCACGTAAAACGCTAAAAGGGCACGGTCAATTCTTACATGCTAGAACGCTTGGATTTACTCATCCTAAGACGGGAAAAATCATGGAATTTACAGCAGAAGTGCCGATCGTTTTCCAAGAAACATTAGCTACATTGAGAAAAGGACTGAAATGAGATTAGAGTAAGAAAATATGTAAACTCATGATAGTAGATTTCTTTTAAAAATTAGTCATTTTCTCTTATTTGTCAAATTTTTTATTTTATAGTAAAATGGGAAGGCGTCATAAATTCTAAGTATTAGCAAGGAGAGAAGATGAATCAATTACCAAATTGTCCAAAATGCCAGTCAGAATATGTTTACGAAGATGGGTTACTATTAGTTTGTCCAGAGTGTGCTTATGAGTGGAATCCGGCTGAAGTCGATGAAGAAGATGATGGCATCAAAGCGATTGATGCAAATGGCAATCAACTTGTGGACGGAGATACTGTTACTCTCATCAAGGATTTAAAAGTCAAGGGTGCTCCAAAGGATTTGAAACAAGGAACGCGCGTGAAAAATATTCGGATTGTAGAAGGCGACCATAATATTGATTGCAAGATTGATGGTTTTGGTGCGATGAAACTTAAGTCAGAATTTGTTAAGAAAATCTGAGGTCAGTAATGAAACGAAATGTAATTTTTTATAGCCGCATGATATTGTTTATCTTAGGGTTTGTGGGAGTATATCTTGAAATTACAAAGCATGGCGGTCTTGGCATGCTTATGTATTATACTGTTTTGTCCAACATTATCGTAACAGCTTTCACAGCTTATTTGCTGTATCTAATGGCGCGTTCTGAAAGTCGCTGGCAAACGAAGACACTATTTCGGATTAAAGGCGGTGTCACTATGTGTATCATGATTACCTGTGTCATCTATCATGTTCTGCTTGCTCCGTTAGCGACTGATTTTTATCGACTGGAAAATTTCCTATGTCATTACATTGTACCGTTATGGTTTTTAGCGGATACTGTGCTTTTTGATAAACGTTTGCAATATCGCTGGTTTGATCCCATTGCTTGGACTAGTGTGCCTCTACTTTACATGGCTTTTGCCCTGTTTAATGGTTTGGTTCTCAAGTGGCCTATTCCAGGTGCTAAAGACAGTCCATTTGCTTACTTCTTTCTAAATATCCCAAAATATGGCTGGTCTTATGTCTTACAGTGGTCAATCAAAATTTTTATTGGTTATTTGCTTGCGAGCTTTCTGCTTTACGGAGTTATGTCCCTATCCTCACATAGGAAAGGGTCTTCTTAAATACTTGAAACAGCAAAATTTGTCTACTTGCCTGAAAAAAACTTTCTTTTTGAACGTCTTTTTCAGGTTTTTTCTTGCCTTAATTACTACTGGCGCTGAAAAATTAAGCTCTTCATTTTGTTGAGGACAGTTCATAAAGTAAACACCATTACTCTGTTTCCATCTAATGATGATTAAAGTAACTTTTTCAACCCATTGATATATTCCTGATAGCGTTCTTTTCTCAACTTATAAATAGCTTCATAGATATGCTGGTAATGAATATCATAAAAATTCATCGAGAAATTGATAAGAATGTGTTCCTTATCTGGAAATAAGCTCTTGATATAAGTTGAAATATGTTGGTCTGCTACAATTATATTTGTTTCTTCGTGATCCTGTAAATGGAGCGAACTATTCAAAAAGTCAATTACCACAATCCGAGTAATAGAAGGAGGAATATTTCTTGAAAAAGCATTCTTTAAAGTCGTTACATCGGCATTATTACTTGCAAAAATATACAAAGAAATAGGTGCCATATTGGCATAAATCAACTCCCTTAGTTGAATGGTCACATGATAAATGTGGTACTTGTATACTTCACCTGTCAATCCCACCTCTTTCATCCATTCTTTGACAAGTGGGCTCAAGAGGAGATAGAGTGGGTCAAACAATCCGCGGTGGTCATATTGGAAAATGTAAGAATTGGGAACCAAACTTTGTAAATTGCAGATAAAAGGCTTCATAAAGAAGAGCATGACAATCCTAAATGGTTGAGAATCGATCAGCTCATCTCCAAATAATAAGCGAAATTTTTGGATGAGCGGCAGTAACATTCCTTGTTTCATGATAATATCAAGAGCTGTATCGCGATCGTGTTCCAACCATTTGTCTCTAGAGAAAGGATTAGGGGTAGTACAATAGGCTAAAAATAGATAATCGTAGTCTGTCGGTGTAAACATCACTTGTAGGGCAGGTTCCAAAATTTTCTTGGTTAAGGTTATCAGTTTTGGATAGACAAGGAGCGTTTTTAGTTTTTCTAGCTCTTGTGAGGCAGGTAGAACCACAGGAAAATTCTTTCGTTTCCACATTAGCACCACGAGAATAGAAAAGAAGCGACTTTCTTCTGTAGCTGCTTCGAAGGCTTCTTGTGAGATGTGGGCATTGGAAGAACGAATCCATTGATAAACGAGTTTTAACTCTTTTTCTTTAATTTCATACAGATGAATGCCAAATTTATATTCCAGCAAAGCGATAAGGAACCGAATACGGTATTCTGGTCCAATGACTTGGTATCTGTCTAAAGATAACCCAACTTCTTTCAAAAAGTCCAAACACTTATCACGTATTCGATAGCCAGTTGCACGGGAGATGTACTCTTTTTGGATAAAGCAAATGAAACTCTCTTTTTCTTCTTGTAAGAAGTAGCGCAAAAGGTGGAGAAAGGTTGAACTTTGATAAATCCGATGAAAACAGATGGAAGGATTGATTTTTGTAATCAGGTCTAAGTGAACTGTGTTCGCAAAAACTTTCAGATAAAATAAATCATTGAATTCCTCTTTCAATTCTGCTAGATGTTGATAGATGATTTTTTCACTAAATTCAGTGAGTTGTGCTAGTTGCTCAATATCAATCGTTTGAAATTCTAGAATGATTTGTAAAATGGTTGCTTTATTTAAAATTGATTCTTCCAAATATTTATCTAACATAAACGATTTTTAAAATTACCATACAAGGAAAGGGCTTGTCAACTAAGATTTTAAAGAAAAGGGGCGTTATGAGTATCGTTTGGAGTCATTGAGGTTAAAAGGGCGCTATTTTAGTAGGTTTGTCTCATTTTAAGTAAGTATTTTTGCATTCAATTGAGAAAAAATGTACATATATTCTATTTTAGTATTTTACGATATAAAATGAGTTTTTCAACCATTGAATCAAATCTCTTATCAATTTTTTAGTATATAGATGTATAATAAGCATAGCAATTATAAATGTGAAAAGGTATTCTATGAAATTAAAAATTTGTAAAAATGATTTTAGTCTTCAATGGAATGGCACTTACTATTTTGCCTTAGTAGATTATCCTGAAATTAACAAATGGGAATTGGAAAAAATTGCCAAGTTCGTGGCATATGAAAAAATGTATGGTAGAACGACCAAAATCGAGTGTGAAAATATTGCTTTGCAACACCAAGTGTACTCTTATATAGAGAATAGCAAGGAAAAGTTTCCATTTATTCCGAGGGATAAACGAGAAGCAGGCACTTTTAATGTAGACGGTAAATGTGTAACTTCCAACCATCTCAGCCATACTTGTACTATAGAAACTGCTAAGGAGATTTTGAAAAGTGGGAAATTATTGTCTGCCACGAAGGCTTTTGGTTTGGCTGGTAAACAGCTTGTGAACGATAAACGAAATGCAGCAGGTGATCCAGCGGATTATTTTTACTATGTCATGTTTGGGTGGTCTAATACGACATCTGGTTATAGGTTAGCAATGGAACGATTGCTAGAAAGAAATCCCACGGAAGTCGATCTGGAAGAAGCTTTCGTACCTGGTGTTAGTTTTCATTTCCGGTATGAAACTATTGTGAATCAAAAGGGCTATGTATTTGATGGTTATCATGCAGCAAAAGTGAAAGATGAGGTATTGTTAGATCTCAGTCTTTGTGTCTGCATTATTGCAAGTCAAAATAAAAAGGAATTTGAAGGTATTATTCCAAATTATTTAAAAACAGGATTCATTATTTAGATTATCAAAACGATGGACTGGTAAAATGGAATGATAAGGTATATGAAAAAGTGCTTGAGCTAGATGGTAGAGATAGGACGACCACTAGCATATTGTAAAAGATTTTGATAAGATAGAAAGTAATTAGGAGGCAGCTATGGATTTAGCAGAAATTAGAAAAGAAATTGATCAAATAGATGTAGACTTGATTACCTTGTTAGAAAAAAGAATGGCGTTAGTGAGCCAGGTAGCTCTCTACAAACGTCAGACTGGGAAAGCAGTATTAGATACTCAGCGTGAGCAAATTATTTTAGAGAAAGTTGCAAATAGTGTGCAGGAAAAACAGTATGAAGATACCCTTGTGCAGACTTTTTCAGATATTTTAAAACATTCACGTGCTTATCAAGAGCGGCATATCTAATATAGGAATGATAAAATGAAAAAAATTCATAGGTTAAAGTGGGTCAATATCGGAAATCAAGTGATAGCTATTACGGTATTGTCCATTCTTATGGGACTAGTAATTGGAACTATTGATACGATATTTGGGCGAACGCTTATATTTTTAAGTGAAGTCCGCATCTTGCATTCCCTTTATTTGATTCCTTTTTTAGCTTTTGCAGGATTAGTGATTGTATTTCTCTATCAGAAATATGGTGGGAAAAGTAGCAAAGGAATGGCCTTGATTTTTGAAGTTGGTCATGGTGTAGAAAATCACATTCCCAAGCGCTTAATCCCTCTTGTTATAGTGACGACTTGGTTGACGCATCTTTTTGGTGGTTCGGCCGGTCGAGAAGGAGTAGCAGTACAATTAGGTGCCACAGTCTCTCACTGGTTTTGCAAAAACTTTTCTACTCCTAATACTTCAAAAGTATTTTTAGTTACAGGAATGGCTGCTGGTTTTGCTGGGCTATTTCAAACGCCACTGGCTGCAGTTTTGTTTGCGATGGAAGTCTTGGTTGTAGGAAACTTGCAGCTGACTGCTTTGTATCCTGCCATGATAGCCTCTCTCGTTGCTGCTTGGACATCACATGCGTTAGGTCTTGAAAAATTTATGCAACCAATTTCTGCTCATTTGGGATTATCTCCAATACTTGTTATTAAATTAGTGCTCCTTGGAGTTTTATTTGGACTTTGTGGCAATGTATTTGCTTATGCTCTCTTGTGGAGTAAAAAGAAAGCGGCAACTATTTTTCCAAATCCCTACAAACGAATCGTGGTGATGGGAATTGTCTTAAGTATTGTCTTTTTATTGTTGGATAAAGGTCGATACTCAGGGCTTGGAACAAATTTAATTACGGCTAGTTTTGCTGGACAATCTATTTATTTATATGATTGGTTCTTTAAATTACTTCTAACAGTTTTGACTTTATCAGCAGGTTTTCAAGGTGGAGAAGTGACACCGCTTTTTGCCATTGGGGCAAGTCTAGGCGTTCTACTGGCAGGTTTATTTGGTCTTCCAGTTAGCTTGGTTGCGGCGCTAGGCTATGCTGCAGTTTTCGGAAGTGCTACCTCTACTTTCTTGGGACCGATTCTGATTGGTTGTGAGGTGTTTGGTTTTAGCAATTTTCCATATTTTTTCATAGTCTGTGTCGTGGCATTTAGTCTTCACCGACAATATTCGATTTATGGAGCCCAAAAAATTCGATATTGAAAAATAATCTTCTATGAGGTTTTAACTTGTAGGAGATTTTTATTTTGTGTTATACTAGAAAAAGCAAGATTAGAAAAGGGAAGTCATGACAAAAGCAGATACCATTTTAAAAGAAAATATTCGAAGAATTTTATATGAAGGTGTTTTTTCTGAAAATGCACGTCCGCGCTATAAAAACGGGAAAGTTGCTAATTCTAAGTATATCACTGGTTCTTTTGCTGAGTACGATCTGAGCAAGGGAGAATTCCCTATCACAACGCTTCGTCCGATTGCTATCAAATCAGCGATCAAAGAAGTCCTCTGGATTTATCAAGATCAATCCAATAGCTTAGAAGTTTTAGAAAACAAATACAATGTTCATTATTGGAATGATTGGGAAGTAGGAACTACTCGCACTATTGGTGAGCGATATGGTGCTGTTGTTAAAAAACATGATATTATCAATAAAATTTTAAAACAGCTGGAGATGAATCCTTGGAATCGTCGAAATATTATCTCACTTTGGGACTATGAAGCTTTTGAAGAAACAGAAGGATTATTACCTTGTGCTTTTCAGACCATGTTTGATGTCCGACGTGTAGATGGTGAAATCTACCTAGATGCAACTCTGACACAGCGTTCAAATGATATGTTGGTAGCTCACCATATCAATGCCATGCAGTATGTCGCATTGCAAATGATGATTGCTAAGCATTTTGGGTGGAAAGTTGGCAAATTCTTTTATTTTGTCAATAATTTGCACATTTATGATAATCAATTTGAACAGGCTGAAGAATTACTTCGACGTGAACCGACGGATTGCCTGCCACGATTAGTATTGAATGTCCCAGACGGAACCAACTTTTTTGACATTAAAGCAGAAGATTTTGAATTGATCAATTATGACCCTGTTAAGCCACAGTTGAAATTTGATTTAGCAATTTGATAATGAAACAAAATTTCTCTGAATGTAAAAAGTTTATTATTTTGATACAAATTGGTTTTGCTTCCTATGCAATTCCAGTTGCCTCCCAGAATGTAAATAAAAAGAATTCACAGAAAGCTGAGTTTCACCAGACTTATTATGTTTTTTCAAAAACTAATAAACGAAGAGGCTTATTTAACTATTTTCCAAAGGCAAATATAAATTGTCTGGTGATTTGATAGTTAAAATCAGCCTTTTTTACTGAAATTTGATAAAATAGAACTATCAATTCAAAGGATGAAGGAATGACGAAGAAAATTGTAGCTATTTGGGCACAAGATGAGGATGGCTTGATTGGGCGAAACAATAGATTGCCTTGGCATTTACCAGCTGACCTTAAGCATTTTAAAGAAACAACAACTGGACAGGTTATTTTAATGGGTCGGGTGACATTTGACGGGATGAACCGTAGAGTGTTGCCTAATCGTACTACGATTATTTTGACAAGAGATAAGTCGTATCAAGTAGAAAATGAGCATGTATTGATCTTTCACGATGTCACTTCTGTTCTAAAATGGTATGAGATGCAGGAAAAAGAGCTTTATATTATTGGTGGTGGTCAAATTTTTTCTGCATTTGGGCCTTTCATTGATGAGTTAGTTATGACACGTATTCATGCTAGTTTACAAGGAGATACCTATTTCCCGAAAGAGTTTGATATGACGAAATTTCAGGAGTGTTCTCGTCAATTTTATGCCAAAGACGAAAAGAATGAGTATGATTTTACTGTAACAACCTTCCAGAGAAAGGAGTCGTAATGGAACGTAGTATTTTCGGATTTTTTACGGCTCTTTTGTGTGTCGTTTGTGTCATGGCGGCTACACAGGCTTTTCGTAAAAAGCGGTATGGATTATCAGTTCTCTTTTGGCTGAATGCTTTTACAAATTTGGTGAATAGTATTCATGCTTTTTATATGACCTTATTTAAATAATAAATAACTAAACGAACGAAAAAGAAATTGTAATGAATAGATTGGAGTGAAAGATGCCTACAAATCGTACGAGCGAAATGATGGTTTATTGTTCTTTTTGTGGTAAAAGTCAAGAAGAAGTTCAAAAAATTATTGCAGGAAATAATGCATTTATTTGTAACGAATGTGTGGAATTAGCACAAGAAATTATTAGAGAAGAATTAGCAGAAGAAGTCTTGGCAGACTTGTCGGAAGTACCAAAACCACAAGAATTGCTTAACATTTTAAATCACTATGTAATAGGGCAAGATCGTGCAAAGCGAGCGCTGGCTGTTGCTGTATACAATCACTATAAACGTATCAATTTTCACGATAATCGTGAAGAAGAGGATGATGTCGAATTACAAAAATCCAATATTCTTATGATTGGTCCAACTGGTTCTGGTAAGACTTTTCTTGCTCAAACTTTAGCGAAAAGTCTAAATGTTCCCTTTGCGATTGCAGATGCGACAGCTTTGACGGAAGCTGGCTATGTCGGGGAAGATGTTGAGAATATTCTCTTAAAACTCTTACAGGCGGCAGATTTCAATATTGAACGTGCAGAACGTGGCATTATCTATGTAGATGAGATTGACAAAATTGCAAAGAAAAGCGAAAATGTCTCTATTACTCGTGATGTTTCTGGTGAAGGCGTTCAGCAAGCTCTGCTTAAAATCATTGAAGGGACTGTAGCTAGTGTACCTCCACAAGGCGGTCGCAAACATCCACAGCAAGAAATGATTCAAGTGGATACCAAGAATATTCTTTTTATCGTTGGCGGTGCTTTTGACGGAATTGAAGAAATCGTCAAACAACGTCTAGGTGAAAAGATCATTGGTTTTGGTCAAAATAACAAAGCCATTGATGAAAATAGTTCTTATATGCAAGAAATTATTTCCGAAGATATTCAAAAATTTGGGCTTATTCCTGAATTGATTGGTCGTTTGCCTGTGTTTGCAGCGCTTGAGCCTTTGACTGTTGATGATTTGGTGCGAATTCTCCGTGAGCCTAAGAATGCTTTAGTGAAACAATATCAAACGCTTCTTTCTTATGACGATGTTACATTAGAGTTTGATGATGATGCTCTCCAAGAGATTGCTAACAAAGCCATTGAACGCAAGACAGGTGCTCGTGGCTTGCGCTCGATTATCGAAGAAACCATGATGGATGTCATGTTTGAAGTACCAAGTCAAGAAAATGTGAAGTTAGTGCGGATTACCAAGGAAGCAGTTGATGGAACAGATAAACCGATATTAGAAACAGCTTAAGCGAGGTGTTGTATGGAAATTAATACGCACAATGCGGAAATTTTGTTGAGTGCAGCCAACAAATCTCATTATCCTCAGGATGAGATTCCTGAAATTGCTCTTGCTGGGCGATCCAATGTTGGAAAATCTTCTTTTATCAATACATTATTAAATCGAAAAAACTTAGCGCGAACTTCTGGTAAGCCAGGGAAAACGCAGCTGCTGAATTTCTTCAACATTGACAATCAACTTCGGTTTGTAGATGTCCCAGGCTATGGCTATGCCAAAGTTTCTAAGACAGAACGAGCTAAGTGGGGTAGAATGATTGAGGAGTATCTGACGACTAGGGAAAATCTCAGAGCAGTTGTAAGTTTAGTGGATTTTCGGCATGAGCCAAGTGCAGATGATGTGCAAATGTATGAATTTCTAAAATACTATGAGATACCCGTCATCGTTGTAGCTACAAAAGCAGACAAAATTCCACGCAGTAAATGGAACAAGCATGAATCGGTCATTAAAAAAAGGTTAGATTTTGATAAAAATGATGATTTTCTTATTTTTTCATCTGTAAACAAAGATGGTTTAGATGCAGCTTGGGATGCGATTTTGGAAAAAATTTAGGAATGAAAGAAAAGAGGCTGGGACAAAAAATCCCGGTCTTGCTTTTTCGTTAGAAATATCTTTTGACACGTGATACGGTAGCTGATTGCTCAACGCACTGCTTTGAGGTTGCAGATAGGACTTGCGAAGCAAGTCTCAACTTTGTTTGTCTTTTAGACTTCAAAAAGTTTCTAATCATTTTCGCGGAACTGGAACTACGAACGAAAAAGTAAAAATTTTTAGTTCTGTTCTATCGCCTTTATAATGAATCTGTCACCAAATTGTAACTAAGTAACGAGGATTTTATGTTATAATCAAACATATATTATACTGGAGAAATGAACTATGAGAAAGAAAAAATTGAAAAAAAAAGTTTTAACAGTTCTGGTTTTGGTGGCTGTTACTTTATTAGTTAGTGCAGTTTTATCCAAGCAAATTCGCCCAGCTAGTGCCAATGATGAGGCTTACCAACGTCCCTTGACCCAAACAGAAGTGTTTATTTCACAAATTGGTGAAACTGCTCGTCAATTGGGTCAAGCAAACGATTTATATGCTTCCGTTATGATTGCACAGGCCATTTTGGAAAGCAATTCTGGACGTTCTGCTTTATCAGCTGCCCCTCATCACAATTTATTTGGAATTAAAGGTCAATACGCTGGTCAATCTGCTACAATGCCTACGCTAGAAGATGATGGGAAAGGAAATACTTATAAGATCAATGCAGAGTTTAGATCGTATCCGAGTTATTTTGAATCTTTGCAAGACTATGTAGCAATTTTAAAGCATAGTTGCTATACCTATGCTTGGAAGAGTAATACGACCAGTTATATGAATGCGACAGCAGCTTTGACAGGGATTTATGCGACGGATACAAGCTATAACGTCAAGCTAAATAATTTGATTCAACAGTATAATTTGACACAATACGATGTACCAGGTACGCAAACAACTAGCGCTACAGCATCTAACAAGGTCTACAATCCTTATCGTCAACAATATACAACACAGGAAGTGTTAAATTTGGATGTTGCTTGGGCGAATCGTCGTCGATAATATTTGTAATTAGATGAGAGAGATTGGGATTTTTATCCCAATCTTTTTTGTTCGGTGATGAAATTAGTTTATTCGTCTATTTTTATGGATCTATAAAGAAAACGTTTCCCATAACTAAAAGTTTGTGATATAATGAACACATCGTTTTTATGACAAAAAACAAGGGGAGATGAGAATGTCAGAATCGTTATTTATTTCAAAAATTGAATATGCGTGTCACAAAAAGGAAGAATTATTTAACAGGAGCAAAGCGAAGTATGCAATTCGTTCGATGTTTGCAGGGGCATTTTTAACATTGAGTACAGCGGCGGGAGTTATTGTAGCAGACCTAATGAATGGATTTGCTTCTGGGACTGGACGTTTTGTTTTTCCGTTTATTTTTGCTTGGGGATTAGTTTACATTCTCTTTTTAAATGCTGAATTAACTACTTCAAATATGATGTATTTAACGGCGGGAACCTTTTTGAAGAAGATAAATTGGAAAAAAGCTTTGCTCATTTTACTATATTGTACATTTTTTAATTTAGTAGGCGCTCTTTTTATTGGTTTTATCTTTAATCAAACTAGTGAATTTACTCATCTCACATCAAAGAGTTTTCTAGCTGGGATAGCAGAGCATAAATTGTCTCGTCCTAATCAGCTCGTCATTTTTGAAGGGATTGTTGCCAATATTTTTGTTAATATTGCAATTCTATCTTATTTGTTGTTGAAAAATTCAACTGCAAAAATTCTGATTGTGATTTCTGCCATTTATATGTTTGTTTTTCTGACCAATGAGCACTTGGCAGCTAATTTTGCATCATTTTCTTTAGTGACTTTTAATAAAATTGCTGGGCAAATAGAGGTTTTTAATCTTTTAAATATTTTAAGGCATTTTAGTGTTACTTTTTTAGCTAATTGGATTGGTGGAGGGCTTTTGATTGGTTTGTCCTATGCTTTTTTAAATAAAGACGAAACTACTTATGTAGATTGAAAATAGACCGTTCGTGCATATAAATATGTGTTCAAAAAAGTAGAAGAAGAGGATGGAAACGTTTCTCTTCTTTTTATTTGCTTCAAAAAAAGAAAGAATTAAAATCTGTTGCCATAATAAAAGGCATGCAATTTGACTGTATCCGCCAACAAATCGCAGAGCAAGGTAGATTATGATAAAATAGAACTAGTTTTAGATGAGAAAAGAGATTTCATGAAAGATTTATTGAAATATTTTAAAGGTTATGTGAGGGAATCCCTGTTAGGACCGTTTTTTAAATTGTTAGAAGCCAGTTTTGAATTACTGGTGCCAATTTTGATTGCGACAATTGTTGACCAAATAATCCCTGAAAAAGATAGTACACATCTTTATATCATGGTCTTTTTATTGGTTGTTCTAGCATCGTTTGGTGCTGGGGTGGCGATTATTGCTCAATATTATTCCTCAAGAGCAGCGGTAGGATTTACGCGTCAATTGACCAAAGATTTATATCAAAAAATTATGCGTTTGCCAAAAGCTCAGCGAGATAACCTGACAGCATCTAGTTTGGTTACTCGTTTGACAAGTGATACTTATCAAATCCAAACTGGTATTAATCAATTTCTTCGTCTGTTTTTACGTGCGCCGATTATTGTTTTTGGCTCGATCATCATGGCATTTTTGATTAGTCCAAGTATTACGCTGTGGTTTTTGCTGATGGTTGTAGTCTTAACCGCTATTATCTACATCATGTCACGTTTCGTCAATCCACTTTATGCTAATATTCGTCGGATTACAGATAATATTGTCAGTATGACACGTCAACAATTACAAGGTGTGCGTGTTATCCGTGCTTTTGGACAAACAACTAAAGAAATTCAGGAATTTCAAAATATCAATGAAAATTATAAGACTTGGCAGATAAAAACAGGAATATTGTCTAGCTTGATTAGTCCGTTGACCTTTTTAGTAGTGAATAGCACGCTACTCATAGTTATTTGGCATGGAAATCTAGCGATTGGACATGGTTTACTAACGCAAGGGAAATTAGTTGCTTTGGTCAATTACCTTTTGCAAATTTTGATAGAACTATTGAAATTGGCGATGCTCATTACTTCTTTGAACCAAAGTTACATCAGCGCTGGACGAATTCAAGAAGTTTTTGAACAGGAGGGAGAAGATGTTCTGGCAGAGTTACCGATTGTTTACTCTGTGGGTGATCAATCTATTTCTGCTCAAAATGTTACGTTTACCTATCCACAAGCCGCTCGTCCAGCATTAGAAAATATTTCGTTTGATTTACCATCTGGTCAGACTTTGGGAGTGATTGGAGGAACAGGAGCAGGGAAATCAACTTTAGTGCAGCTGTTGGCACATTTGTATGAGGCAGATGCAGGCCAGTTGGTTGTTTTTAAAAATAATCGAAGTCCTCGAAATCTTAAAGAATGGCGTTCTTGGATAAGTTTAGTACCACAAAAGGCAGAATTATTTCGAGGAACCATTCGCTCAAATTTATCTTTGGGATTAAATGATAATGTGAGTGATAACCATCTCTGGTGGGCTCTTGACATTGCGCAAGCTAGTGACTTTGTACAGGAAAAAGAAGACCAGCTAGATGCGGTGGTAGAAGCTTTTGGACGCAATTTTTCTGGCGGACAGCGTCAGCGTCTCACGATTGCGCGAGCTATTTTACAAAAGGCTCCATTTCTTGTATTGGATGATTCTACTTCGGCACTTGACTATTTAACAGAAGCTAAACTATTGCAGGCTATTAAAGGAGAATTAAAAAACACAAGTTTGATTTTAATTTCTCAACGAACCAATAGCTTGCGTGCAGCTGATCAGATACTTGTCTTGAATAAAGGACAACAGGTCGCTCTTGGTACACATGAAGATTTGCTTCAAACGAGCGATATTTATCTAGAAATTCATCTCTCACAACATAGCAGGGAGGAAAAGCATGAAAACTAGATATTCTAAAAGTAGTTTGCAACGCCTTGCAAGTGACTTATTACAGCAACGTTGGCTTGTCCTATTAGCCACAGTTGGAATGATTATTCAGGTTGCCTTGACCATTTATTTGCCGATTTTAATTGGAAATGCAGTTGATAGTGTTTTACTTCCCGATGCAAGTCAGCATTTGTTTCCAATTCTTTCTAAAATGAGCATGGTGATTGTTGCTAATACAGCAATTCAATGGCTCAATCCTTTAATCTATAATCAGTTGATTTATAGTTATAGTCAGCAACTTCGTAATGCTGTCATTCAAAAAATTCATCATCTTCCCTTGGCTTATCTTGATCGTCAAGGAAATGGTGATTTAGTGAGTCGCTTAACAACGGATGTGGAGCAGTTAAATAATGGGTTGCTCATGGTTTTCAATCAGTTTTTTGTGGGTGTGTTGACCATTTTTGTAACGATTGTGACAATGGCAAGGATTGACTTTTTCATGATGGCATTGGTCTTGCTATTAACTCCCTTATCTATGCTGATTGCAGACTTTATCGCTCGTAAAAGCTATAAGTTGTTTCAAAAACAGACAACAGCTCGGGGGCTTCAGACACAATTTATCGAAGAAAGTCTCTCTCAGGAAAGTTTGATTCAAAGTTTTAATGCTCAAGAGCAGTTCATTGCGAACTTTACAAAGGGGAATGAAAGCTATGCGGATTATTCTCAGGAAGCGATTTTCTATTCCTCGACTGTCAATCCAGCAACGCGTTTTGTAAATGCTCTTATCTATGCGATGATTGTAGGATTTGGTGCAGCTCGTATCATCAACGGCTCTAGCTTTACGGTCGGACAATTAGTGACATTTTTAAATTATGTCAACCAATACACCAAGCCTTTCAACGATATTTCGTCTGTCATGGCCGAATTGCAAAGCGCCCTTGCCTGTGCAGAGCGCTTGTACACGATTTTAGATGAAAAGGAACTTGTAGAAATTGGAAAAGAAGAACTTACGAGTGAGACTATCTTTGGAGCTATTCGTTTTGAACATATATGTTTTGGTTATGAAAAAAACAAGCCCTTGATTCATGATTTAAATATGACGATTCCTGCGGGAAGTAAAGTTGCTATTGTTGGTCCAACCGGTGCTGGAAAATCAACTCTCATCAATCTCCTTATGCGATTTTATAATGTGGATGCGGGTAAGATAAAGCTAGACGATCGAGATATTACAAATTATACTCGAGTGTCCTTCCGCCGGCAGTTTGGCATGGTGTTACAAGAAACGTGGCTGAAAAAGACCACGATCCATGATAATATTGCTTTTGGGCGACCAGAAGCGAGTCGAGAAGAAGTGATAGCAGCTGCTAAAGCAGCGAATGCACATTTTTTTATTCAGCAATTACCGAATGGTTATGACACTTATCTAGCGGACGCAGGTGACTCTTTATCACAAGGACAACGGCAGTTATTGACGATTGCGCGTGTTTTTCTAGCTGTACCTAAAATCTTAATTTTAGATGAAGCAACTTCATCCATTGATACACGAACCGAAGTGCTTATTCAAAAAGCTTTTAATAAGCTAATGGTAGGAAGAACCAGTTTTATCATTGCTCATCGTCTGTCTACTATTCAAAATGCAGATATCATCTTGGTTTTGGTTGATGGTGATATTGTCGAACATGGCAGTCATCAGGAGTTGATGCAAGCGAAAGGTATTTATTATCAAATGCAGACAGCGCAGGGAAGTTTGGGTATTTAAAATTAACAAATGGAAAAACTTAGGGAATGATATACTATTTGAGACAAATTCAAAGGATCGTTATCACATTTTCCCACATCTTGTTTTTAGTGTAAACTGTCATATAGTTTTCAAAACTTATAATTGTTCTTTCCTTACTTGCTCTAGTCCAGTTTCAGTCAGATGGTAGATTTTCTGACAGACTTCTTTTAGAAAAGTACGATCATGAGAAACAGTAATAAAAGCTCCGGTATAGCTTGTAAAAAGTTTTCGAATTTGTGGCTGTGAAGTAGGAGAAAAGTTACGTGTCGGCTCATCTAGCAACAAGACATTTGCCTGATCTAATACCATTTTTAGCAACAACAATTTGGCCTTTTGTCCACCAGACAGTTGAAAAATGGGATGATGTACTTCGTTGCGTGTGAATTGCAGACTGGCTAGGTGTGTGAGGATTTTTTCTCGCTCAATAGCCTCTCCTGTGGATGTTAGAAAATCTATTGGAGAATCGACTTCGTTTAAAATATCATGATAGTTTTGAGGCATATATCCTAGTGTAATGCCTCTCTTTTCTTTCAGTAGATGTCGCAGTTCTTTGAGAAAAGTAGATTTACCGACACCATTTTTACCAATAATCCCAATCTTTTCCTGTCCCAAAAGTTCAAAGTTAATATTTCGTACTAAGATATGCTCTTCTATCTTTAAACACATTTGTTGGATAGTAAGTACTCTTTTTGTCGATGGAAGAGGGGAAATGGCAGGAAATTTCAGAATGATAGCATCTGCTTGTGTTGGTAACTCTGTCATTTTAGTGGCTTCTCGATTAAAACGTTTTTCTTGCGAGAGAATATTTTTCATTTTTTTGGCTAGTAATCTACCAGCTGTGCTGTCATGAGTATGACGCAAGACATGCTCCACACTTTGTTTGACTCGCTGGTGTTTTGCCATTGCTTTTTGATATTCTTCTCGTTCTTTTTTTGCATCTTTTGTTTGCTTTTTAAATGTCTCCTGTCTCTCTTGGCTATAATTCTCATAATCAAGATTTCGAACAGTCGTTCGAGCTTCCTGTTTTTTCTTAATCAATTCCAAATGAATGATTTTTGTCGCTACATGGCTCAAAAGACTTTCATCATGTGAAACGAAGATAACTGTTCGAGGTGTATTTTGGAGAAAATTTTCTAGCCATATCAGAGTATCTAGATCTAAATCATTAGAAGGTTCATCTAAAAAGAGAAGGTCCCAATCAGTAGAGAGGATTTTTAAAAGTTGAATTTTTAATAGTTCGCCACCAGATAAAGAGGCCATTGTTTGCTGGCTAGTAAAACGTTCACTCTCAAAATGGAATTCTTGTGCAAAGCGGTAAAGTTTGTTGTAATCTAGGTCTACTTCCACATCTCCAAAAAAATAGTCGTTAAGGGAGAGTTTTCTTTCATTTTTAGGTAAACTTTGTGGCAAATAAGCATAACGATTATAGCTTTTTTGAATCTCTCCCGTATAACTAACATAGTCCGAAACAAGTGCGTCATTCATGAGTAGTTTGAGAAGAGTAGATTTTCCATTTCCTTCTTCCCCGATAATGGCAATTTTATCACTTGTATTAACAGTGAGTGACAAATCACTAACCATGTTTTTGAAGTCTTTTAAATGTGTAATGGTTAAATGTCGAATTTGTAGCATATATGTCTCCTTATGATGTTCATTGTCATTTTAGAGCTAAGAAAAACAGCCCTATTTACCTAGTAGAGCTGTTTTTGCTTTTGAGTTGCTAACAAATATTGCAAAGCAAGTAGTTTGCGATGGATATATTTAGCCTTGAGAAGTAAAACTGTCTTCTTTGAAAATGAGCAAGAGCACAACAAAAAATCTACTAGATAAAGTTTCCTTTAAGCAATAGATTTTTTGTACATAAGCTCCTTACCTCCGAATTTCATTGATTTTAATATAACAAAAAAGTGATTTAATATCAAAAGAGACCTGAGTTAAGTTTTCAATCGGGAATAAATTAATAGGAATATAAAAAATCCCGAAACAATTTTCGGGATGGAGTGTTATTACACATTCAAGACTTTATCTAAGAAGTCCTTTAGACGTGGGTGCTGTGGATTATCAAAGATTTGGTCGGGTTTACCGTCTTCTAAAAACTCTCCGTCAGCCGTAAAGATAACACGGTTTGCCACTTGGCGAGCAAATCCCATTTCATGAGTTACGATAATCATAGTCATGCCTTGCTTGGCCAATTCTTTCATAACATTGAGAACATCTCCAACCATTTCAGGATCAAGAGCAGAAGTAGGTTCGTCAAAGAGCATAATATCAGGATTCATAGCAAGTCCCCGTGCAATTGCAACACGTTGTTTTTGTCCACCTGAGAGGCTATCTGGCATGGCATCAGCTTTATCAGAGAGACCGACTTTTTCTAATAGCTCCATACCGAGTTTTTTAGCTTCGGCTTGTGTCATTCGTTTGTGCTCGACAGGTGCAAAGGTGATGTTTTCTAAAACGGTCATGTGAGGGAAGAGATTGAAGTGTTGGAAAACCATACCGATATTTTCACGAACTAGATCAACATCTGTGTTTTTATTGGTCAAATCAAATCCGTCCACAGTGATGGTTCCACTTGTTACTTCCTCAAGGAGATTTAAACTGCGAAGAAAGGTTGATTTTCCTGAGCCTGAAGGTCCGATGATACAAACGACATCCCCTTCATAGAATTTGGTTGTGATTCCTTTTAGAACTTCATTTTCCCCATAGTATTTATGTAAATCGTTGACATCAATTTTTAACTTAGCCATTATTTAATCCTCTTTTCTAAGCGTTTTGCAAGTCTAGTCAAAAGAGTAATGATAATCAGATAAAAAACTGCTAGGATAGCATACATTTTGAAACTTTGGTAGTTACGAGCAATGATGATTTTACCTGTTTGGAAAAGTTCGACAAGACCAATGGCGGAAACAATTGTTGTATCTTTCAAAGCAATCACAAATTGATTGACGAAATTTGGTAACATGATTTTTGTTGCTTGTGGCAGAATAATCTTTCTCATTGTCTTGGAATAAGAAATACCAAGACTGCGACTGGCTTCCATTTGTCCAGCTGGAACAGCTTGAATCCCACCACGAACGATTTCTGCAATGTAAGCTCCAGCATTGAGTGAAAGAGCAATCGTGCCAGCTACAAAATCGTTAATTGGATTTTGATGACCTGTCATTGATTCAATAAGGTTTGGGATGCCCCAGAAGATAAAGGCTGCTAGAATCATAAGTGGGATCCCACGAATAACATCTACGAAGACTTCTGAGATAATGCGGAGTGCTTTAACAGGACTTACACTAAACATCCCAAAGATGATTCCGATGACCATAGCGATTGCAAATGACAGAAGTGCGAGTGCCAAAGTAATTCCAAGACCACTTAACAATTGCTTGTAGTTATTTTGGAGGAGCCCCCAAATGGTTGTTTCATCAACTGTATTGTCTGAAGAGCTAGTATTTGAGTTTGATTTCTTTAAATACTTATCAAGAATTTTTTGATACTGACCATTTTTTTTGATATTTGCTAAACCATTATTAAACATTTGGATCAATTCAGGATTACTACCCTTTTTTACGGCAAAAGCAGTATCTCCAATAGGAGTTCCTTTGATTGGTGTTTTCAGTTTTTGGCCTTGGCTAATGGAGTATTTAACAACAGGTTCGTCATCCATAACGGCATCCACAGAACCAGAGTTTAGACTGTCATACATAGAAGAAGCATCAGAGAATGTTTTGATTTTGTAATCATATTTACTTTGATTTTTTGTTAAGAAAGTTTGTGAAGCAGTTCCGTTTTTAACACCGATTGTTTTACCTTTCAAGTCTTTATAAGAAGCAATTGTACTTGATTCTTTGACGGCAAGGATAGCGTTTGCAGTATAATATGGTTCTGAGAAATCAAAGGTCTCTTTACGAGCATCTGTTACAGACATCCCTGCAATCATTCCATCGGCTTGTCCAGATTGTACAGCATTTAAAGCAGCGTCAAAACCAGGATTTGTGATTTCGATCGTGAAACCTTGATCTTTGGCGATAGCTTTTATCAAATCCATGTCAATCCCAGTATATTTGTTATTACTATCTTGGAAAACGAATGGTGCAAAGGAAGAGTCGCTAGCAATGGTATATTTTGCTTTGACAGGAGTTGCTTTTTTGCCAGCAGGAGTAGTAGTTTCTGGAGTGGAACTAGTTGCCTTTGTAGATCCTGTCCATTTTGAGATGATTTTATCAAGAGAACCATCTTTTTTCATTTGAGCAAGTGCTTCATTGAATTCTGTTACTAGATACTCATACTTGCTTCCTTTTTTGACACCAAATGCGAAGCTGCCAACAGCTTCCCCCTTCATAGAAATTTTTAAGTTTTGGCCTTGCTTGATAGCGTATTCAATAACAGGCTGATCATCCATCATAGCATCAATTGAACCAGAGTTCAAACTATTATAAGTCAAATCAGTCGTATCAAAAGTTTTAAGATTAAATTTATATTTGTCTTTGATTTTTTCCAAAAAACGTTGAGAAGCAGTTCCGTTTTTAACCCCAACAGTTTTTCCTTTTAATTGTGAATAACTACTAATCGTATTTGTTTTAGTCGTTGCGATGACAACTTTTGTATCATAATAAGTATCAGACATGGTGAAGACTTTTTCACGGTCTTTGGTTTTTGTCATTCCAGCCATGATAGCATCTGCCTGACCAGATTGAACAGCATTGACCGCTGCATCAAATCCAGGGAAAGTCATATTGATGTTCCAACTTTTTAGTTCAGCGACTTTATTGATAATATCTACGTCAATACCTTTGTAAGTTTGATCGGAATCTTTAAACTCAAAAGGTGCATAGGCTGTATCAGATACTACTTTGATTGCATCCGCATGGATATTAGTTGTAGCAAATAGTGGTAGTAAAGCTAACAAAAAAGCTATGATTTTTTTCTTCATGAGTCTCTCCTTTAAATAATATTTTTAAATTATATCAAAAATATCTTCAAAAGGCAAATATTTTTCGTTTTTATGTTAGATTTTATGACATGTAAATTTTCGATTTGTATGTCTAAGAGATAAAATATAAAGTAATAAGCTCAGAAATTTGAAATGATGATACTTGTGTTAAAATAGTAGAAAGAGGTGTTATATGATAAACAGAATTACAGACAATAAATTTAAATTGATCTCCAAGTATGAGCCTTCAGGCGATCAACCACAAGCCATTGAGCAATTAGCGGATAATATTGAAGGTGGTGAAAAAGCTCAAATTCTCATGGGAGCGACAGGAACAGGGAAGACTTATACTATGAGTCAGGTTATTCAAAAGGTCAATAAACCGACCTTAGTCATCGCTCATAATAAAACTCTGGCTGGTCAGCTCTATGGCGAATTTAAGGAGTTTTTTCCTGACAATGCGGTCGAATACTTCGTGTCTTACTATGACTATTATCAACCGGAGGCTTATGTGCCTTCCAGTGATACTTATATTGAAAAGGATAGCTCGGTCAATGATGAGATTGATAAACTTCGTCACTCAGCAACCTCTGCTCTCTTGGAGCGCAACGATGTGATTGTTGTGGCGTCAGTCAGCTGCATTTATGGTCTGGGATCTCCTAAGGAATACTCCGATAGCGTGGTCAGTTTGCGTCCTGGTCTAGAAATTTCCCGAGATAAGCTACTCAATGATCTGGTAGATATCCAGTTTGAGCGTAATGATATTGATTTTCAGCGGGGGAAATTCCGGGTGCGTGGTGATGTAGTAGAAATTTTTCCGGCTTCTCGTGATGAGCATGCCTTTCGAGTAGAATTTTTTGGTGATGAAATTGACCGTATTCGAGAAGTAGAAGCGTTGACAGGACAAGTTTTGGGTGAAGTGGATCATTTAGCAATTTTCCCAGCTACTCACTTTATGACAAATGACGAAAATATGGAGATTGCCATTGCCAAGATTCAGGCCGAGCTGGGGCAACAGCTGGCTATCTTTGAAAAGGAAGGAAAGCTCTTGGAAGCCCAACGATTGAAACAGCGTACGGAGTATGATATTGAGATGCTCCGTGAGATGGGCTATACCAACGGTGTTGAGAACTATTCTCGTCACATGGATGGGCGCAGCGAAGGTGAGCCACCTTATACCTTGCTTGATTTCTTCCCAGATGATTTTCTCATCATGATTGATGAAAGTCATATGACGATGGGGCAGATTAAAGGGATGTACAATGGTGACCGCTCGCGGAAGGAAATGCTGGTCAATTATGGTTTCCGTCTGCCGTCTGCCTTGGACAATCGTCCGCTGCGTCGGGAAGAGTTTGAAAGTCATGTTCATCAGATTGTCTATGTATCTGCGACACCGGGTGACTATGAGCGAGAACAAACGGATACAGTAATTGAGCAAATTATTCGACCAACTGGGCTTCTGGATCCAGCAGTCGAAGTGCGTCCGACTATGGGACAAATAGATGATCTTTTAGGTGAAATCAATGCGCGTGTTGAAAAGAATGAGCGAACGTTTATCACAACGTTGACTAAAAAGATGGCAGAAGATTTGACAGATTACTTTAAAGAAATGGGAGTTAAAGTCAAGTACATGCACTCGGATATCAAGACATTGGAGCGGACTGAGATTATCCGTGACTTGCGCCTGGGTGTCTTTGATGTCCTGGTCGGGATCAATCTGCTGCGCGAGGGAATTGATGTACCAGAGGTCAGTCTGGTTGCTATCCTTGATGCAGACAAAGAAGGTTTCTTACGAAATGAGCGTGGTTTGATCCAAACCATTGGTCGGGCTGCCCGCAACAGTGAGGGTCATGTCATCATGTATGCGGACACGGTGACTGACTCCATGCAGAAGGCTATGGACGAGACTGCTCGCCGCCGTCAAATTCAGATGGCTTATAATGAAGAACATGGTATTGTACCGCAAACAATCCAGAAAGAAATTCGTGACCTGATCAGTGTAACCAAATCTGTCCTGCCAGACAAAGAAGAAGTCGTTGAAATTGAAAGTCTTAATAAACAGGAACGTAAAGATATGATTAAGAAACTAGAGGGACAAATGCAAGAAGCTGCAGGACTTCTCGACTTCGAACTGGCTGCACAGATTCGCGATATGATTTTAGAGATAAAGGCGATGGACTGAGGGATTTCAAGGAGGAAAGCAAATGGACATCACTATCAAAGCAATGGAAACAGCTGAGGAGATAGAAGGGAAGTCCAGAGTTCATTGGCAGACATGGCGTGAAGCTTATGATGAGATTTTACCTGCGGAATTTCAAGAGCAGATGACTTTAGATAAGTGCCGATTTTATAGTCAAAAGTATCCCGGAAATACCTTGATTGCCTTGAATGATGCTAAAGTGGTTGGCTTTGTTAGCTACGGTGATTTTCGAGATTCAGCTACGATAGCGGGTGAAATTTTCGCCTTGTATGTCTTAAAAGATTATTATGGCAAGGGTGTAGGACGGCAGCTCATACAGGCTGCTTTTGCTGCCTTGGATGGTTATCAAGAGATTTTATTATGGGTTTTAGAAGATAACAAACGTGCTATCGCTTTTTATGAAAAAATGGGTTTTGTTTTTGACGGTGAGGAAAAGAGCGTTGACCTAGGAAAAGCCGTGAAAGAAAAACGAATGATCTACTCGAGAAATTCTAAGAGTTAGTTTGGAAATAATAGATATATTTGTAAGGAGCACCATATGTGTTATGCATTTTTACTTCGCGGCATCAATGCCGGCGGGAAAAACAAGGTCGTCATGGCTGATTTGAAGAAGGATTTGGCTGGCTTGGGTTTTGAAAATCCAGTCTCCTACATCAACAGCGGCAATCTTTTCTTTGATAGCAAGGAGCAAGAGGAAAGGATTCGGGAGAGCTTGACTGCTTATTTCAGTCGGTCTTATGATTTTCCCCTGCCTTTTGTCCTTGTCAGATCTGCCATGCTTCAAAAAGAAACAGCCAATCTGCCTGCTTGGTGGCAGGATGAAACAGCCTTTCGGCGAGATGTTCTCTTTTATCTGCCGGAGACAGACAGGGAGAGTGTTCAAGAGCTGGCAGGCAGTTGGGCAAATGATAAGGAACAGCTGCATTTTGGGCAGATGGCTTTCTTTTATAGCAATGCTGACCAAGCGGACTATCTCAAGTCCAACTATCATAAAAAACTGCTCAAATCCAATTTTTACAAGCAACTAACCATCCGAAACGGCAAGACTTTCCAGAAGATAGTGGAGATGGTAGGTACAATTCAAAAATGAATAATTGATAGATTTTGGTCTTCTTTTTGCTAACAAATTTATTATTTGGAAAAAGTTCAAGTTGAAGTAGCGAATTAAGTTGAACGTTTTTAACATTTATGGTATTTTCGTTGTAGAGCAAGAATATATCGATAAGAGATCTATGCTTTTTGTTGTGAACTTTGAAACATCTATATACTAAAATTATGCTATAATAAATGCTATGTATACCAAACCAACTTCTGCCTATGTACACATTCCGTTTTGTACTCAAATTTGTTATTATTGTGACTTTTCTAAGGTTTTTATCAAAAATCAGCCAGTTGACGCCTACTTAGAGCACTTGCTTCAA
Organism: Streptococcus sp. NSJ-72; assembly: GCF_014334035.1. NCBI lineage: Bacteria > Bacillati > Bacillota > Bacilli > Lactobacillales > Streptococcaceae > Streptococcus > Streptococcus sp. NSJ-72. The sequence continues at coordinate 1,335,554 of NZ_CP060489.1, read as the reverse complement.
GAATATGCTTCTTATGATATAAAGCATTTACAGACGCTTTATATCGGTGGTGGGACACCGACAGCTCTTTCAGCGAAGCAGCTGGAGTTTTTGTTAACAGAGCTGACGAAAAAGCTGGATTTGTCATTGTTAGAAGAACTGACTATTGAAGCCAATCCAGGGGATTTGGATCCGGATAAGATTGCTGTTTTAAAGGTTTCACCTGTGAATAGGGTATCTTTAGGTGTTCAGACTTTTGACGATCGCATGCTCAAGCAAATTGGTCGCAGTCATTTAGAAAAAGATATCTATGAAAACATCGTCAATCTGAAGCTGGCTGGATTTGACAATATCTCGATTGATCTGATCTATTCGCTGCCCAAGCAAACTATGGATAATGTACGAGAAAATGTAGCCAAGGCTGTTGCGCTAGATATTCCTCACATGAGTCTTTACAGCTTAATTTTAGAAAATCACACGGTTTTTATGAATCGGATGCGACGTGGAAAACTCCCTCTGCCTAAAGAAGATTTGGAAGCAGAGATGTTTGAATACATCATTGAGGAGTTAGAAAAAGCTGGTTTTGAGCACTATGAGATTTCCAATTTTTCTAAACCAGGTTTTGAGAGTCGACATAATCTTATGTACTGGGACAATGCGGAATATTTTGGTGTTGGAGCCGGAGCATCTGGTTATGTCAATGGAGTTCGCTACAAGAATCATGGTCCCATCCGTCATTACTTAGAGGCGGTCGAAAAAGGTAATGCCCGTGTGAGTGAGGAACACCTTAGCAAACAAGAGATGATGGAAGAAGAAATGTTTTTGGGATTGCGCAAGAAGTCAGGTATTTCTAAACAACGCTTTGAGGAAAAATTTGGTGTTTCTTTTGATCGGCAGTACGGTCATGTTGTAACAGAACTGACAGAGCAAGGGCTCTTAGTACCTGACAAGGACATTGTCCGTATGACCAAAAAAGGTCTTTTTTTGGGCGATACGGTTGCAGAAAAATTTATATTGGAGTAGATTATGGGTTTAACTTATCAAATGAAAATGAAAATTCCTTTTGATATGGCAGATATGAATGGTCATATCAAGCTGCCTGATGTCATTTTGCTATCCTTACAGGTATCAGGGCTGCAGTCCATTGATTTGGGGATTAGTGATAAAGCTATGCTGGAAAAATATAATCTAGTCTGGATTATCACGGATTATGATATTGATGTAGTACGGCTGCCTAAATTTGGGGAAGAAATGACGATTGAAACAGAAGCTTTGTCATATAATCGTTTATTCTGTTATCGTCGGTTTACTATTTATGATGAAGCGGGAAATGCTATTATTAATATGTTGGCTACTTTTGTCCTTATGGATAGAGATAGTAGAAAAGTGCATGCAGTAGAGCCAAAGATTGTTGCACCTTATGAAGCAGAGTTTTCTAAAAAATTGATTCGTGGACCGAAGTATCCAGATTTGAAAGAACCAATTAGCAAAGATTACCATGTCCGTTTTTACGATTTAGATATGAACGGCCATGTTAATAACAGTAAGTATTTGGACTGGATTTTTGAGGTTATGGGTGCAGATTTTCTCATGAAACATATTCCTAGAAAAATTCATCTTAAGTATGTCAAGGAGGTACGACCTGGCGGACAAATTACCTCTAGCTATGATTTGGAGGGCTTGGAGAGTAATCATCAGATTTCTAGCGATGGTGATATCAATGCCCAGGCAAGTATAATATGGAGAAGTTGTGATGACAGAAGATAGTAAATGGTTAGAATGGGCAACTCGTCTGCAAACTTTAGCACAAAATGGATTAGCCTATAGCAAGGATGAATTTGATATTGAGCGATTTCAGGAGATTCGTCAGATTGCAGCTGAAATGCTAGTCACTCCTTCTGGTATGCCACTTGAAAAAGTAAAAGATCTGTTTTGCGATGAGACAGGCTATCAAACACCGAAATTGGATACACGGGCAGCAATTTTTAAAGACAATACGATTTTGCTCGTTCAAGAAAAAAATGGACTATGGGCTTTGCCGGGCGGATGGTGTGATGTGGATCAGTCTGTAAAGGACAATACAATAAAAGAAGTAAGAGAAGAGGCAGGCTTAGAAGTTCAGGCAGACAAACTGATTGCCGTTTTAGATAAACATAAAAATAATCCAGGAAACTCTACCTCAGTACATCACATTACCAAAATATTTGTTTTGTGTACGAGCTTAGGTGGGGAGTTTAGAGCAAATGCTGAGACGATAGCCTGTGGTTATTTTGCTTTAGATGCGTTGCCAGCATTATCTGAATCTAAAACGACTACTCAACAAATTGCAATGTGTTTTGAGGCGCAGGCATCCAATAACTGGGAAACCCGATTTGATTAATAACGTACAGATTTAAAAGTTGAAATAGAAAACTATTTTCAATTTATATAGATTAGAGGAGTATTTAAGCTTTTAAATTAGAGGAGAAAGTGAGTGACTTATAAAGGCTATTTAATTGATTTAGACGGAACAATTTATAAAGGAAAAGAACGTATTCCTGAGGGTGAAGCGTTTGTACATGAGTTGCAACGGCGCAACATTCCATATTTATTTGTGACGAATAATACAACACGTACACCTGAGACTGTTCAGGCTATGTTGGCGGAACAATTCAATGTTAAAACACCTATTGAAACGATTTATACAGCAACTTTGGCAACGATTGATTATTTAAATGATAAAAATATAGGAAAGAAAGTCTATGTTATCGGCGAGGCTGGACTTAAAAATGCTATTTCAGAAGCTGGTTATATCGAAGACACCGACAATCCGGATTATGTAGTTGTTGGTTTGGATTGGGAAGTAGATTATGAAAAATTATCGATTGCTACTTTAGCTATCCAAAAGGGAGCCCATTTTGTAGGAACCAACCCTGACCTTAATATTCCGACAGAGCGTGGTCTCATGCCTGGCGCGGGCTCAATTATCACTTTAATTGAAGCGGCAACTCGCGTAAAACCTGTTTATATAGGTAAGCCAAATGCTATTATTATGGAAAAAGCTGTTGAACGTCTTGGATTGCCACATAAAGAAGTGATAATGGTTGGGGATAACTATCTTACGGATATTCGAGCTGGGATTGATAACGGTATTCCTACACTTTTGGTGACAACTGGTTTTACTCGTCCAGAAGAGGTAGCAGACTTACCAATCCAACCAGATTATGTACTTTCTAGCTTAGCGGAGTGGGATTTTGATGCGCACTAAATTGATCTTTTGGTTGAGCATGCTCTGTCTTTTAGCAGCTACGATTTTATTGACGATTTATCTCACTTGGTTGTTTTATCCTTTGGAAATTTCTTGGTTACACTTAGAAAATAAAGTGTATCTCAACTCTACAACGATTCAGTACAATTTTAATATTTTGATGAATTACCTAACCAATCCATTCCAGCAAAAACTCTCAATGCCCGATTTTCACTCATCAGCGGCAGGATTGCATCATTTCCAAACTGTGAAATATCTTTTTCATCTGGTTCAGCTTGTTTTCCTAGCAACCTTACCAGTAGTTTATTTGTTTGTAAAACATATAATTAAAAAAGGTTATTTATCTGTTTTTTCAAAGGCCGTTTTGAGTATTGTTTGCCTGCCAATTATTGTTGGAGCTATCGCATTTGGAATCGGATTTGATGCGTTTTTTACTCTCTTTCATAAGATTTTATTTGTTGGAGACAATACTTGGCTCTTTGATCCTAGGAAAGATCCAGTGATTTGGATTTTACCGGAAGAATTTTTCCGCCATACTTTTCTATTATTTTTTGCCCTTTATGAAGGATTCGCATTGTTACTCTATAGCTGGAGTAAAAAAAGTTATTTGAAAAAGAAAGGAAACTGATGCAAACAAATCAGCAAGTAAGAAAAGATATTGGTTTATTCTCTGCTTTATGTCTACTATATGTGGCCGTAATGGCAATGATTAGTCTGATTTATCAAACGATTGTAACCTTATTTCAAGCTATTCGTTATTCTGGCAATCTTGAAAAAATTCAAAAAGTAACGGAAAATTTTATGGAACGAGACGGCAGTTATTATTTGATTGCTGTCTGTGCAGGAGTTTTTATCTTTTGGCTGTATCGGGATGGAAAATTATTTAAGTCTGATTTACGAATGCAGAAAAGAGCCATGACTTCAAAAACGTTTGGGATAGTCTTATCTTTCTTGCTTTTAGGTCAATTAGGGTTCGTCTTGTTTAATCAGATTTTTGAAACAATCTTTAATTTATTTGGTTTTACTATGCTTAAAGCTGTCGAATCAGCTTCAGCAGGTTCAGATAGTGTTTCTATGTTTTTGTATGCAAGCTTTTTTGGACCTGTTTCAGAAGAATTGATTTTCCGTGGGGCAGGTTTAAGAACGTTTGAAAAATATGGAAAAATCTTTGCAATTCTGATGTCTTCACTCTTATTTGGTTTGTTTCATGGTAATCTCCCGCAGTTCGTTTTTGCAACTTTTGTTGGAATGATCTTCTCTTATGTGACCTTGGAGTATTCTATTTTCTGGGCAATGATTTTTCATATTTTTAACAATTTAGTTATCGGAGAAGGATTAACTTATCTCTATTCTTTTTTGCCAGACGATGTAGGAGGTGCCTTGCATTTGTTTATCCTGCTAATTGGTGCAAGCATCGCAGTCATTTTCCTATTAAAAAATAAAACAGATATAAAAAGGTATGTACGGAGAAATCGTGCATATCCAGGAACATATCGGCAAGCTTTCCGCTCGGTCTGGTTTTGGCTCTTCATATTTTTTATGTGTCTAACGTCGTTGACATTGATAAGGCATTTATAAAAGAGAGTTTTGAAAGGACTTTCAACTTTCTTTCATTTATGATAAAATAAAGGTAATAAAAGAGGAGCGTGTCAATCATGGAACAAACATTTTTTATTATAAAACCAGACGGTGTAAAACGTGGCTTGGTTGGAGAAGTACTGAAGCGCGTGGAACGACGTGGTTATAAAATTGAACGATTAGAAATGAGAACGAATGTTCCAAACCATATAATTGATCAGCATTATGAAGCTCTATTAACAAAAGATTTTTACCCCGCAATTCGTGAGTATATGACAAGTGGGCCTTTGATTGTTGGTATTTTATCGGGTAATCAAGTGATTTCAGGTTGGCGTCACATGATGGGGACAACCCGGCCAGAAGAAGCTCTACCAGGGACGATTCGTGGGGATTTTGCGCAAGCAGCTGAGGATGGTGCAACGATTCAAAATGTTGTTCATGGTTCAGACTCTGAAGTGTCAGCCAAACGAGAAATTGCCCTTTGGTTCGATGAAGAATGAAGCAATAAATATAAATGTGAATTGAGAGAAGAACTACATTAATCGCTGTTATTCTCTCTTTTTTATTATAAGATTCACGTCTGGTATGTTATAATAAAAAAGAATTGACGATACTTTAGGATATTGAAATTGATTGTTGTATCAAGGAGGAGATATGTCAGATAAAAAAATTCATTTAGTAATTGTGACAGGAATGAGTGGGGCAGGAAAGACTGTAGCCATCCAGTCTTTTGAAGATTTGGGCTATTTTACGATTGATAATATGCCTCCTACGCTGGTTCCTAAATTTTTGCAGTTGGTTGAAACAACGCAAGACAATGACAAAATTGCCATGGTTGTGGATATGCGCAGTCGTTCTTTCTTTTCGGAAATTCAACAAGTTTTAGATGAAATTGAAAATAACGATGGACTTGATTTTAAAATTTTATTTCTAGATGCAGCAGACACAGAATTGGTCGCTCGTTACAAGGAAACACGACGTAGCCATCCTTTAGCGGCAGATGGGCGTATTTTAGACGGGATAAAATTAGAGCGGGAATTACTTGCACCATTAAAAAACATGAGCCAAAATGTGGTAGATACGACTGACTTAACACCACGTGCATTACGTAAAACAATTTCTGAGCATTTCTCGGACTCAACAAAACTCCAATCATTTCGCGTTGAAGTGGTAAGTTTCGGCTTTAAATACGGTATCCCGTTAGACGCGGATCTTGTTTTTGATGTGCGTTTTTTACCAAATCCTTATTACCAACCAGAACTCCGCAATCAAACAGGGCTTGATAAAGCAGTTTATGATTATGTCATGAATCATACGGAGTCAGAAGAATTTTATCAACATTTAGTGGCACTTATCAAGCCTATTTTGCCGGGTTACAAAAAAGAAGGAAAGTCTGTTTTGACAATTGCTGTCGGTTGTACAGGTGGTCAACACAGAAGTGTCGCTTTTGCCCAACGTTTAGCCGATGATTTGGCTAATGATTGGACTGTTCATTCGTCTCATCGAGATAAAGACCGTAGAAAGGAAACGGTAAACCGTTCATGAGAAAACCTAAAATTGCTGTTATCGGTGGTGGTACAGGAATTTCTGTGATTTTAGACAGTTTGCGTAAGAAAGATGTAGATATTGCAGCCATTGTAACAGTCGCTGATGACGGAGGAAGTTCAGGTGAATTACGGAAAAACATTCAGCAATTAACACCACCAGGTGATTTACGAAATGTTTTGGTGGCTTTGTCGGATATGCCTCGTTTTTATGAAAAAGTCTTTCAATATCGCTTTGCAGAAGAAGACGGTGCTTTAGCTGGACATCCTCTTGGAAACTTGATTATTGCCGGAATTTCAGAAATGCAGGGTTCGACTTATAATGCTATGCAGCTGTTGACCAAGTTTTTCCACACAACTGGCAAGATTTATCCGTCTTGTGATACACCTTTGACGCTTCATGCAGTATTTACGGATGGAAGTGAGGTGGCTGGAGAAAGTCATTTGGCAGAGCACCAAGGTATGATTGAACGAGTTTATGTCACCAACACCTATAATGACCAAAAACCAACTGCTAGTCGCAAAGTGGTGCAGACAATTTTAGAAAGTGATATGGTAGTTTTAGGACCGGGATCATTGTTTACCTCTATCTTACCCAATATGGTGATAGAAGAAATTGGGCAAGCGCTCTTGGAAACCCAAGCAGAGATTGCTTATGTTTGTAATATTATGACGCAGCGTGGTGAAACCGAGCATTTCACAGATAGTGACCACGTAGCTGTTTTGCATCGTCATCTTGGGAAAGCATTTATTGACACGGTTTTAGTGAACATTGAGCAAGTTCCTCAAGAATATATGAATTCTAATAAATTTGATGAATATTTAGTGCAAGTTGAACATGATTTTCAAGGCCTGAAAAAACAAGTTCCTCGTGTCATTTCGTCTAATTTTCTTCGCTTGGAAAATGGCGGAGCTTTTCATGACGGTAAGTCTGTGGTAGATGAACTGATGAAGATCATACAGGTGCGTAAATGAGTTTTACTATTAAAGTGAAAGAAGAATTGCTTGGTCTAGGTAGGCAAGACAAAACGGAATTATCTGCAATTATTAAAATGTCAGGGAGCTTAGGAATTGCTAATCAAGGTTTGACATTATCCGTTACAACAGAGAATGCAAAAATTGCTCGCCATATTTATGAATTATTGGCAGCTTTTTATCACGTTAAGTCTGATATTCGCCATCATCAAAAAACAAATCTTCGGAAAAATCGTGTTTACACTGTTTTTTTAAATGAAAGTGTGGAACAAATTTTAGCTGATTTGCACTTGGCAGACTCTTTTTTTGGAATTGAAGCAGGCATTGATCAAGCTATTTTATCAGATGACGAAGCTAGCCGAGCTTATTTGCGTGGGGCTTTTCTGTCAAGTGGCAGTATGCGCGATCCAGAGTCAGGAAAATATCAGTTGGAAATCTTGTCGGTTTATTCTGATCATGCCGAAGGGTTAGCAACCTTAATGCGAAAATTTTTGTTGGATGCAAAAATAATTGAGCGTAAAAAAGGAGCGGTGACCTATCTGCAACGAGCTGAAGATATTATGGACTTTTTGATTGTGACTGGTGCTATGAAAGCAATGACTGAATTTGAGTCGGTCAAACTTTTGCGAGAAGCTAGAAATGACCTGAATCGGACAAACAATGCAGAAACGGCTAATATCGCTCGAACAGTGACGGCTAGTATGAAGACCATTCACAATATTGGCAAGATTATTGATACAGTTGGTTTAGAAAGTTTGCCTGTTGATTTACAGGAAGTTGCTTATCTGCGTGTCAACCACCCCGATTATTCTATTCAGCAATTGGCAGATAGTCTTAGTAAGCCTTTGACGAAAAGTGGTGTCAATCATCGTTTGAGAAAAATCAATAAAATTGCAAATGAATTGTAGGAAATACAAAGAAGTACGGTTTTTGTGTTATATGCAGAATCAATTTAGGGATTTCCGTGAAAACTTTACAGTTTTCTCTTGAATATTTTCAAAAAATGTGATATAGTTATAAAAATTAAATAATCCTTTAAATCTGTCCCGTGAGGCAGACAAGGAGTCAAAGTATAAGATGGTGTTGCACGGTGAGGCTGTTGGTAGTTTCTTTGTGCTTGCCTAGATTTTCTGAAGTCTCCTTGTGAAGGAGACTTTTTCTATTTTTAAGGAGGCTTTCTATGAAAACGAAAGAAGTTGTTGATGGTTTGACAATGAAACGTGCTATTACACGCATTACTTATGAAATCATCGAACGCAACAAAGAGCTAGACAAGATTGTCTTGATTGGTATTAAAACCAGGGGTGTTTACATTGCACAACGGATTCAGGAGCGGTTGGCACAGCTTGAAAAGGTCAATGTACCTATCGGTGAGTTGGATACTAAACCATTCCGTGATGACTTTAAGGTGGAAGAAGATACGACACACGTTCCGGTTGATATTACAGATCATGAAGTTATCTTGGTGGATGATGTGCTCTATACAGGACGCACCATTCGTGCCGCTATTGATAATTTAGTTAGTTTGGGACGTCCGTCACGTGTTAGCCTGGCTGTTTTAGTAGACCGCGGACACCGTGAATTGCCGATTCGAGCAGATTATGTGGGTAAAAACATTCCAACTAGTCGAACAGAAGAAATTATTGTGGAAATGATAGAACAGGATGGTCAAGACCGTGTCTTGATTGCGGAGGGATTATAAGAAAATGAGTCAAGATGTAAAATACGATGTTCATGATATGCCAAAGCCAGGTCTACTTGTAGGATTGTCATTTCAGCATTTGTTTGCGATGTTTGGAGCGACGGTTTTGGTTCCAATTCTGGTTGGAATTGACCCAGCAGTTGCCTTGTTTTCAAGTGGTCTTGGAACATTAGCGCATTTAACAGTTACTAAATACAAAGTACCAGCTTATATGGGTTCTAGCTTTGCTTATATTGCAGCCATGCAAATGTTGATGAAAACAGACGGTATCGCTGCTGTCGCTCAAGGAGCTATTACTGGTGGTCTGGTTTATTTCATTGTCGCTCTCACTGTAAAATTTGCTGGAAACGCTTGGATTGATAAAATTTTGCCGCCAGTTGTTGTAGGACCAATCATTATGGTTATTGGACTAAGTCTGGCCAGCACAGCGGTAAACGATGTCATGTTAAAAGATGGTAAATACAATTTAACTTATTTCATTATTGGGATTGTTACTCTCTTTGCAGTCATTCTTTTCAATATTTATGGTAAAAAGATTGTAGGAATTATTCCAGTGCTGTTGGGCTTGATTGTAGGATATGTCTTTGCGCTCGTTCTTGGAGCGGTAACAGGAGAAGACATCATTTCCTTTACAAAAGTGTCTCAAGCTTCATGGTTTCATGTCCCACCTATGCATCTTCCCTTCTTAGACTATAGCGTTAAATTCTATCCAAGTGCAATTTTAACAATGGCGCCAATTGCATTTGTGACTATGACAGAGCATTTTGGTCATGTCATGGTACTGAATAGTTTGACCGAAAAAGATTTCTTTAAAGACCCGGGATTGGATAAAACTCTTGCTGGAGACGGTTTTGCACAAGTTATAGCGGGGATTTTTGGGGCACCACCAGTGACTAGTTATGGTGAAAATATTGGTGTGATGGCTCTCAATAAAATCTATAGCGTTTATGTTATTGCAGGTGCAGCAGTACTTGCGATTGTGATGAGTTTTGTCGGAAAAGTATCGGCACTCTTACAATCTATTCCAACTCCAGTTCTAGGCGGTATTTCTATTGCGCTCTTTGGAGTCATCGCTTCTAGTGGTTTGAAAATTTTAATTGAAAAACAAACAGACTTTGATAATAAGAAAAACCTGTTAATTGCCAGTGTAATTTTAGTTGCAGGAATTGGCGGCTTAACGCTTCAACTTTCAGGTCTGCAAATTTCGGGAGTTGCTTTATCAACAGTTCTTGGAATTGGGCTCTATCTTATTCTGCCGGAACCTAAAAATTAGTTTAGACACCTAACTTCATTAAAAGAAATATCTCGTATCTAATAAAAGGAGAAATCACATCATGTCATCCAATCAAATCGCTCTTAAAAATGTTGTATCAATGGAAACTCTTACGAATGAGGAAGTATTGAGTTTGATTAAACGCGGAATTGAATTTAAAAATGGAGCGAAAGCTCATTTTGATGAACGACATACTATTTCTAATCTTTTCTTTGAACCATCTACACGAACTCACAAAGCTTTTGAAATGGCTGAATTGAAGCTGGGATGTAATTTGCTTGATTTTGATTCAAAAACGAGCTCCATCAATAAAGGTGAAACCTTGTATGATACGATATTAACCATGTCGGCCCTGGGAGTAGATGTTTGCGTCATTCGGCATCCAGAAGTGGATTACTACAAGGAATTGATTGAAAGTCCAACGATTACAACTGCAATTGTCAATGGTGGAGATGGTTCTGGTCAACATCCAAGTCAAAGTTTGCTGGATTTGATGACGATTTACCAAGAATTTGGGCATTTTGATGGCTTGAAGGTAGCAATTGCTGGTGACTTAGACCACTCACGCGTGGCTAAGTCCAATATGCAAATCTTGAAGCGTCTGGGTGCAGAACTTTATTTTGCAGGTCCAGAGGTATGGAGAAGTGAAGAATTTGCTGATTATGGACAATTTGTCACACTTGATGAAGTCGTTGACCAAGTGGATGTGATGATGCTTCTTCGAGTACAACATGAGCGGCACGATGACAACTCAATTTTCTCTAAAGAAAATTACCACAGACTGCATGGGTTGACTCAAGAGCGCTATGATCGGATGAAAGATACTGCTATTCTTATGCATCCGGCTCCGGTAAATCGTGATGTGGAAATCGCAGACCACTTAGTGGAAGCTCCAAAATCTCGTATTGTAGAGCAAATGACAAATGGTGTATTTGTTCGGATGGCAATTATCGAGTCTGTCCTAAATGGACGAAAAAAACAATAAACGCTAACATGTTGCTGCAATAACAAACGGAGGGCAAAGATGGGGAAACGCTTGTTAATTCTGGAAGACGGGACAGTATTTGAGGGAGAGGCGTTCGGTGCTGATATTGATGTGACTGGAGAAATCGTGTTTAATACAGGTATGACCGGCTATCAAGAATCTATTACAGATCAATCTTATAATGGACAAATCTTAACCTTTACTTATCCGTTAATTGGAAATTATGGAATTAACCGCGACGACTATGAATCGATCACTCCCACATGTAAGGGAGTGGTTGTTTATGAGTGGGCACGCCGAGCAAGTAATTGGCGCAATCAAATGACCCTGAATGAGTTTTTAAAGGTCAAGAAAATTCCAGGAATTGCTGGTATTGATACGCGGGCATTAACGAAAATCATTCGGCAACATGGGACGATGAAGGCAACATTGGCTAATGTTGGCGACCAAATGGTGCATCTTCAAGATCAGTTGAAAGCTACTGTTTTGCCGACTGATAATATCAAACAAGTTTCAACGAAAACATCGTATCCAGCACCGGGTTCAGGTCATAGCATTGTGTTAGTTGATTTTGGATTGAAACATTCAATTCTTCGTGAATTAGCAGCACGCAATTGTAATGTGACAGTTGTTCCTTATGATACAAGTGCAGCAGATATTCTGCACCTCCATCCTGACGGTGTCATGTTATCCAATGGGCCAGGTAATCCAGATGACCTACCACAAGTGCTAGAAATGATTCGAGGGATTCAAGGGAAAATTCCTCTTTTTGGTATCTGTATGGGACATCAACTTTTTAGTAAGGCAAATGGTGCTCAGACCTATAAAATGAGGTTCGGTCATCGTGGCTTTAATCATGCTGTCAGAGAGATTGCAACAGGACGGATTGATTTTACTAGCCAAAATCATGGTTATGCTGTTAGTAGGGAGAATTTTCCAAACGAGTTGATGGTTACGCATGAGGAGATTAATGACAAGTCTATTGAAGGGGTACGGCATCGCTTTTTCCCTGCTTTTTCAGTACAATTTCACCCTGATGCTGCACCAGGGCCACATGATGCCAGCTATCTCTTTGATGAATTTATGGACATGATTGCTGCCTTTCAATTGAAACAAAGTGGTAAGTGATGCTCGATGTTATACTGAAAGTTGACAAATAGAGAAAGGAGAAGGGCAAGTTCTCGTATTTGCTTAACCGAATACGGGATGCGGACTTTGCAAAAAAGATAAGTACATCCTAGACGCGAGCGTCGTCGGCTAGTTTCCTATTTTTGCTATATCCGCTTAACGCCCTTAATATCTTATAAATGCCTAAACGTACAGATATTAAAAAAATTATGGTGATTGGCTCTGGTCCCATTATCATTGGACAGGCTGCTGAGTTTGACTATGCAGGAACACAGGCTTGTTTATCTTTAAAAGAAGAAGGTTATAGTGTCGTTCTGGTCAATTCAAACCCAGCGACAATCATGACAGATAAAGAAATTGCTGATAAGGTCTATATTGAACCGATTACTATTGAATTTGTAACTCGAATTTTAAGAAAAGAACGTCCCGATGCAATATTGCCAACTCTTGGTGGACAGACAGGTCTTAATATGGCGATGGAATTATCAAGAACTGGGATTCTTGATGAGTTGGGTGTTGAACTTTTAGGAACCAAGCTGTCTGCTATTGATCAGGCCGAAGATCGCGATCTTTTCAAGCAATTGATGGAAGATTTAGAACAGCCTATTCCAGAATCTGATATTGTTAATAGCGTTGACGAAGCTGTTGCATTTGCTGCTAAGATTGGCTATCCAGTCATTGTTCGTCCGGCATTTACGCTTGGCGGCACAGGCAGCGGTATGTGTGCAGATGAGAAAGAACTTCGTGAAATTGCTGAAAATGGTCTCAAACTGTCACCTGTAACGCAATGTCTGATTGAGCGTTCTATTGCTGGCTTTAAGGAAATCGAATATGAAGTTATGAGAGACAGTGCAGATAATGCTCTAGTTGTCTGTAACATGGAAAATTTTGATCCAGTTGGTATTCATACAGGGGATTCTATCGTTTTTGCGCCAACGCAGACACTTTCAGATATCGAAAATCAAATGCTGCGTGATGCTAGTTTAAAAATTATTCGTGCCCTTAAGATTGAAGGTGGTTGTAATGTACAGCTGGCTCTGGATCCACATAGCTTTAAATACTATGTCATTGAGGTTAATCCACGTGTCTCACGTTCATCAGCTCTAGCTTCTAAAGCAACTGGCTACCCTATCGCTAAATTAGCTGCCAAAATCGCTGTTGGTTTAACTCTGGATGAGATGATTAATCCAGTTACGGGGACAACTTATGCCATGTTTGAACCAGCTTTGGACTATGTAGTGGCTAAGATTCCGCGTTTTCCATTTGATAAATTTGAACATGGTGAACGTCGTCTTGGAACACAGATGAAGGCGACTGGTGAAGTCATGGCTATTGGGCGTAATATTGAAGAAAGTCTTCTCAAAGCTTGCCGTTCCCTTGAAATCGGTGTTTACCATAATGAGATGCCAGAACTTACTAATGTTAGTGACGACGCTTTGGTAGCCAAAATTGTTAAGGCTCAAGATGATCGTCTTTTCTATCTTTCTGAAGCCATTCGTCGTGGATATTCCATTGAGGAACTGTCGGATTTAACAAAAATTGATCTTTTCTTTCTTGATAAGCTCTTGCATATCTTTGAAATTGAAACAGAATTAGCAGCCAAGGTTGGTGATATTGCTATTCTCAAAGAAGCTAAGCACAATGGTTTTGCTGATCGAAAAATTGCTGATATCTGGCAGATGACAGCAGATGCTGTTCGCAAGCTTCGTCTTGACAACAAGATAATTCCGGTTTATAAGATGGTTGATACTTGTGCGGCTGAATTTGAATCTACAACACCTTATTTCTACTCGACTTACGAATGGGAAAATGAGTCCATCAAATCAGAAAAAGAATCCATCATTGTTTTAGGTTCAGGTCCGATTCGTATCGGACAGGGAGTTGAATTTGATTATGCGACAGTTCATTCTGTCAAAGCCATTCAAAACGCAGGTTATGAAGCTATTATCATGAATTCCAATCCTGAGACCGTTTCAACAGATTTTTCAGTTTCTGATAAACTTTATTTTGAACCGCTAACTTTTGAAGATGTTATGAATGTAATTGAGTTGGAGCAACCTAAAGGTGTCATTGTTCAGTTTGGCGGACAAACAGCTATCAACTTGGCAGAACCATTATCGCATGCTGGTGTGACAATTCTGGGTACGCAAGTAGCTGATCTTGACCGTGCAGAAGACCGTGATCTTTTCGAGCAGGCTTTAAAGGATTTAAATATTCCTCAGCCGCCGGGACAAACAGCAACAAATGAAGAAGAAGCGGTCGCTTCGGCTCGTAAAATTGGTTTTCCAGTGCTTGTTCGTCCGTCTTACGTTCTGGGCGGTCGGGCTATGGAGATTGTCGAGAATGAAGCAGATCTTCGTTCTTATATGCGAACTGCTGTCAAGGCTAGCCCTGCTCATCCGGTGTTGGTGGACTCTTACATTGTTGGCAAAGAATGTGAGGTAGATGCTATTTCAGACGGTCGTCAGGTCTTGATTCCAGGAATTATGGAGCATATTGAACGGGCTGGAGTTCACTCAGGTGATTCTATGGCTGTTTATCCTCCGCAAACCTTATCTGCTCAAGTGCAGCAGACTATCGCCGATTATACTAAGAAATTGGCTATCGGACTTCACTGTATCGGTATGATGAACATTCAGTTTGTCATCAAAGACGAAACTGTTTATGTTATTGAGGTTAATCCGCGTGCCAGTCGAACAGTACCGTTTTTATCTAAAGTGACAGATATACCAATGGCACAAATTGCTACTAAATTGATTTTAGGAAGCAGTCTGACTGAACTTGGCTATAAGGATGGCCTTTATCCAGAAAGTCAAACTGTTCATGTTAAAGCTCCAGTCTTTTCCTTCACCAAGTTAGCTAAGGTTGACAGTCTTTTAGGACCTGAGATGAAATCTACAGGCGAAGTCATGGGGACTGATTCAACTCTTGAAAAAGCGCTGTATAAAGCTTTTGAAGCGTCTTATTTCCACCTTCCTGCTTTTGGTAATGTCATTTTTACTATTGCTGATGATACTAAAGAAGAAGCATTGGCGTTAGCACGTCGCTTCTCAAATATTGGTTACAGTATTTTAGCTACGGAAGGTACCGCTAAATTCTTTAAAGAAAATGGTATTCAAGCGCAATTAGTTGAAAAAATTGGTACAGATGATCATAATGATATTCCAGCCTTTATTCGCGAAGGCAAGGTTCAGGCAATTATCAATACGGTCGGAACAAAGCGAACGGCAGATGAACATGGCCAGGCTATTCGTCATTCTGCCATTGAACATGGAATCCCACTTTTTACTGCGCTTGATACAGCCAATGCCATGCTTCAAGTTTTAGAAAGCCGTAGCTTCATGACAGAAGCGATTTAGACTAGGTTAAGATATATTAAGTTTTATGCAAACCTTTTCAATTCTTGAAAAATCTGTTATAATGAAAATGAAAATAGTTATTAGAGGAGAGTAGTATGTCTAAAAAAATCATTGGGATTGACCTAGGTGGCACATCTGTTAAGTTTGCAATTCTAACTCGAGAGGGAGAAGTTCAAGAAAAATGGTCTATTAAGACAAACATTTTAGATGAAGGTAGTCATATTGTTGATGATATGATTGAATCTATCAATCATCGCTTGCGACTATTGGGACTTGGGGCAGAAGATTTCATTGGAATTGGCATGGGTTCACCTGGTGTTGTGGATCGTGAAAAAGGAACGGTTATTGGGGCTTATAATCTCAATTGGAAAACTTTACAACCTGTAAAAGAAAAGATTGAGGAAGCAACTGGTATTTCTTTCTTTATTGATAATGACGCAAATGTAGCTGCTCTTGGCGAACGTTGGAAAGGTGCTGGTGAAAATCAGCCCGATGTTGTGTTTATGACTCTTGGAACAGGTGTCGGTGGTGGTATTGTCGCGGAAGGAAAACTACTGCATGGTGTAGCTGGAGCAGGAGGAGAATTGGGCCATATTACAGTTGATTTTGATCAACCAATCCTTTGTACTTGTGGCAAGAAAGGTTGTTTAGAAACAGTAGCTTCTGCAACAGGTATTGTTAATTTAACGCGTCGCTATGCTGATGAATATGCTGGTGATGCAGAGCTAAAAAAACTGATTGATAACGGCGAAGATGTTAATGCAAAAATAGTCTTTGACTTAGCTAAATCTGGAGACGAATTAGCTCTCATTGTTTATCGAAATTTTTCTCGTTACCTTGGTATTGCCTGTGCAAACATTGGATCAATCTTAAATCCATCAACGATTGTTATTGGTGGTGGTGTCTCTGCTGCAGGAGAATTTTTACTAGACGGTGTTCGTAAGGTTTATGAAGAAAATTCTTTCCCACAAGTGCGTACTTCGACAAAGCTGGCACTTGCAACGCTTGGAAATGATGCAGGTGTCATTGGAGCGGCTTCTTTAGTTCTTCAATAACCCTTCCAAAAAGAAAAATAATTCAAATAAGGCATTTACAATTTTTATAAAATTTGTTATGATATTAGTTAGTGCGTAATGGAAGCACTAGAAAACGACTAATCCGCTGTGGTCTTGAATCGTAAGATTAGTAAGATAGGAGAAGAAAAATGAATCCATTAATCCAAAGTTTGACTGAAGGTCAACTTCGTACTGATATTCCTGCGTTCCGTCCTGGTGATACTGTTCGTGTTCATGCGAAAGTTGTCGAAGGAAACCGCGAACGTATCCAAATTTTCGAGGGTGTGGTTATCGCTCGTAAGGGTGCAGGTATTTCAGAAAACTATACTGTTCGTAAAATTTCTAACGGTGTAGGTGTTGAACGTATCTTCCCACTTCACACACCCCGTGTTGAAAAGATTGAAGTAGTACGTTACGGTAAAGTACGTCGTGCGAAATTGTATTACCTTCGTGCATTACAAGGTAAAGCTGCGCGTATTAAAGAAATTCGCCGTTAATGTAGAAATAACTCTGTCTGTCGGCAGAGTTTTTCTCTAGTCCCCTTAGTTCAATGGATATAACAACTCCCTCCTAAGGAGTAGTTGCTGGTTCGATTCCGGCAGGGGACATCGTAATATGCTGAAAGCTCTTGTTACTAAAGAGCTTTTGTTATGTTTGGCCAAATTTGTATATTTTGAAAGCGAAACAAATAAAAGCTAAAGTAAGTTTTGTTTCTATAGCAGTGAGAGAAAGGAGGAAAATATGAAAGCTTATTTTATTGGTGGTTTAGGATGCAATCGTTTCTATCCTCAAGACTTTTTCGACTCTTTGCATTTTCCAGTTGTTTATCTGGATATGTATGATTCTAAGTTGAAAGAACGATTAACTTCATTACAGGCTTTGAAAGACTGGTTTGTAGCACAAGTTGATATGGAAGATGATATTCTGTTAATTGCCCACTCTTTGGGAGCAGATTTAGCAGTTTATCTAACAAGTGTTTATGATAATATTATGCATCTCGTCTTACTAGATGGTGGATATATTGATATGGACAAGATTTGCCCTTTAAATGTAGAAATAGAAGATGCTTTGAATTATCTTCAAACGAATACTTATAGAAATTTAGAAGGAGCTATTATAGCAGAAAAGCAAAATGCCACTGTGTGGTCAGAAAATATAGAGAGAGCAGTTAAAAAAAGTTTTGTCTTTGATGAGGTACAAAGGTATTGGCATTTGAACTTCTCTGAAATACTGCTCACTCGTTTGTTAACTATTAGACGACAAACTACAGGGAAACTATCTCTTTTACAGAATAGAAATGTGATATTGTTTATTCCAAGAGTAAATCAAAGTACGCCTATCAGGAAACAGAATGCTTTGAAAAATATTCCGGATTTTATAGACATTCTAGAAGTGTCTGGCTGTGGTCACTCCTTATATACAGAAAAACCAAAAGAAATAGCAGCATTACTTAGAGATAAAATAGATACTAACCGGCTTTTTGACAAAAAAGAGACATAGTTTTCACTTTTCTAACCGGGGTTCAATAAAATCGTTTCTAAACTAATTCGTATTTATCGGATTTAGTTTTTTTATTTCTATTATTTCTGTATTGTTTCACTATTTTCTTTCTTTAGTTTTAGGTTTATTTAAGAAAAAATTCAGTCACTTTTAAGAAAAAATGGATATGATAGGTACATTCAAAAGAAAGAGTATGAGGAGATAAAAATTCAAAGTTAAGTATATTGATTTGATACGCTTTATCATAAAGAAGAGCTGAATCATTGCAATGTTCTTTGTAACACAGTCTCTGAATGCTTAAAAATAGAAAGAAGGAATTTGATAAAAATGAAACAAGAGAATACAAGTAGAAAAGAGAAGATGATCATAGTGGAAAAAAGTACGAAATGGTGGATGACTGTTGTAGCAGGCGGATCACTTGCTGTCGGTCTTCTTGGTGGGCTAGGTATTGGCTCATTGGCGACAAATGCGCTTAATCAGCAAACTAAAGTACAGACAAGTACGACAACTCAGGCGCAAAAAAACCAACAAGGAAACCAAGGTGGTCCGGGAATACCTCCGGGTGGACAAAGTGGAAATAACCAAGGTGATCCCAATGGAAGACCTTCCCAACAAAACGGTGACCAAAATGATAATAGTAATAGTCAAAATGGATCAGGAAATAATAATAACTCAAAGAAAAAAGCTCCATCAAATGCTGACGGTTCGACTAAATCAGACAAGAATAGTAGTACGACAGAAAATAATGACTCAAATACAACAAATTCTTAATATTTTAGAGAAAGTCATGCTATAATAGAATCAGAATAGCAGAAAGTCAGTAGATTGAGTTTTAACACGAAAATGTGAAAATAGTTGATTGGTTCATAATTAAGGGAATGGGGAAGAAGTGGAATTTTAAAATTTTTAGTTCTTATTCTATTCTGAAAGAAACAGGATGCTGCTTAAATGCTCGGCTATTGCGCCGTTTAGTACATAACGAATTATTGATTGAGGGATATTTGTCCTAAACTCATATTTTTAGAAGGAAAAGCGTATGATTAAGATTCTATTAGTAGAAGATGACCTTGGTTTATCTAACTCAGTATTTGATTTTTTGGATGATTTTGCAGATGTCATGCAAGTTTTTGATGGTGAGGAAGGCTTGTACGAAGCTGAAAGTGGTGTGTACGATCTTATCTTACTTGATTTGATGTTACCGGAAAAAGACGGTTTTCAAGTATTGAAGGGATTACGTGAAAAAGGTGTTACAACACCGGTATTGATTATGACAGCTAAAGAGAGTTTGAATGATAAAGGACATGGCTTTGAGTTGGGAGCCGACGATTATTTGACCAAACCCTTTTATTTGGAAGAGTTAAAAATGCGGATTCAAGCTCTTTTGAAACGATCGGGCAAGTTTAATGAAAATACTCTTTCTTATGGCGATGTAACCATTAATTTGTCAACGAACACGACACTTGTAGATGGAAATGAAGTAGAGTTACTCGGAAAAGAATTTGATTTATTAGTATATTTCTTGCAGAATCAAAATGTTATTCTACCGAAGACGCAGATTTTCGATCGCTTATGGGGGTTTGATAGTGATACAACCATTTCAGTTGTAGAAGTTTATGTCTCAAAAATTCGGAAAAAATTGAAAGGGACGACCTTTGCGAATAATCTTCAAACACTTCGCAGCGTCGGATATATTTTAAAAGATGCTGAATAAACTAAAAAAAGCATGGTATGCGGATGATTTTTCTTATTTCATTCGCAATTTTGGTATTTTTACTCTCATTTTCTCAGCTATGACCTTGATTATCATTCAAGTTATGCGCTCAAGTCTTTATACAACGGTAGATAACAATTTAAAAAGCTTGAGTCAAGATTCGGCTTCTGTGATTAATTTAGCGCTTGCTCGAAAAGTAGGGCTAGAGCAAAAGTCAGAAAATGGAGAGCCTAAAAGTGGAACAGCTGACAAAGAATTGACAGATAAACCAAATGTTAGTGCCAATACAGAAGTTATTTTATTTGATAAGAATTATAAGCCGATTATTACAAGCAATAATTTCTTAGGGTTCAATAAACTTTCCTTTAATAGCAAGCAATTAGACCACATTCGTCAGATTCAAGTAAAAAGCAATTATGGTCGAGAAGAAACCTATCGAATGATTTTATTTGAGGTAAAACTGCCTAATTTGGAGACCAATGTCAAATACGCAGCGGTTTTTATCAATATCAGTCAATTGGAACAAACTAGTCAAAATCATGAACAGTTGATTGTGGTGGTGATGATTAGTTTCTGGGGAATTTCCTTGATTGCTAGTGTTTATCTTGCACGGGTCAGTGTTAAACCTCTTTTAGAAAGCATTCAAAAGCAAAAAAGTTTTGTCGAAAACGCTAGTCATGAGTTGCGTACACCTCTAGCTGTGTTGCAAAATCGTTTGGAGACTTTATTTAGAAAGCCAGAAGCTACTATTATGGAAGCCAGTGAAAGCATTGCTTCTAGTTTGGATGAAGTGCGCAATATGAAAATGTTGACGACAAACTTACTCAATCTAGCACGGCGTGACGACGGGATTAAACCAGAAATTGGCGATGTCGAGCCAAATTTCTTTAATACAACTTTCACCAACTATGAAATGGTTGCCGCAGAGAATGGGAAAATTTTCCGATTTGACAATAGGATTCACCGCGTAATTAAAACGGATAAAACCTTACTGAAGCAATTGATGACTATCTTGTTTGATAATGCCCTGAAATATACAGATGAAGATGGTGTGATTGAATTGACAATCTCTGCAAATGATCGAAATTTGTTTTTGAAGGTTTCGGATAATGGTCCGGGGATTAGTACAGCAGATAAGAAAAAGATTTTTGATCGTTTTTATCGTGTTGATAAAGCACGGACTCGGCAGACAGGTGGTTTTGGTTTAGGGTTGTCGCTTGCAAAGCAAATCACAGAAGCTCTTAAAGGAACCATTGCAGTGAAAGACAATAAGCCTAAAGGAACTATTTTTGAGGTGAAGATTGCGATTCGAACGGATAATAAAAAGAAAAAATAGATTTAGGATACTTTCGGTGTACCTGTAAAGAAAGTTATTCCGAAAGATGATAATAAAACGCGACCAAGTCAAGACGAGTTGTTAGCTAATCTTGATTTGGTCGTGTTTTTTTCTTGTTTAAAAGCATAGTTGAATGAGAATGTCAACATCGTTCTTTCTTGCTTTCATATGCCCGGCAGACGAAGCAAGTAAATTTCAGTTTATTCCGTCAGCCCGGCAGACGAGTTGCCTGAGTTTTAATTTATTCTGTCAGCTGGGCGGACGAGCTGACTAAGTTTCAGTTTATTCCGTCAGCTGGGCGGACGAGTTGTCTAAGTTTCGGTTTATTCTGTCGACTGGGCGGACGAGCCGCCTAAGTTTTAGTTTATGCTGTCAGCCGGGCGGACGGGGTCTCAACTTTCGGTTTGCTTCGTCGCCCCGATCGACAGAGAGAGCGAATTTGGGTTTAGCTCTCTCTGTGTTCCTTATTTTATTGCGCAGACCAGACGCTAACTGATTTTTCTGCAACTGGGAAATCTGCCCAGCCGTCTTCCTCGATTATCACGGCTGAAGAGTTGTTTCCTAAGTAATCTTTAAACTCCTTACCAGCCCAATTTTCACCAATATACATGCGTTTTGAATTAGCTTGATCATTTGTCAAAATAACAGCAATTGGCTGTCCATTGTCTTTGCCTGAACGGGTCCAAGCAATGCAATGCTCGTCGTCAAAATAATCCGTCTGTTCGCCATAGGCTAAGTTGAGACGAATATCTAATAATTTATCAAGAACTGTTTGGAAGCTGGCTTGAGCGAATTCGCTGTTGATACCATAGTAGTCTCCATAGAAAACGCAAGGTAGACCTGCTTTACGCAATAAAATGAGAGCATAAGCAGCAGGCTTAAACCATTCTTCAACAGTTGATTCCAGCGCTTGTCCACGTTGTGTGTCGTGATTATCGACAAAAGTAACAGCCGATTCAGGATGATTTTTGACGAGTGTTTGTTCAAAAATATTTCTCAAATCATAGTCCACTCCAGCGCGACTAGCATCAAATAGATTATGATGAAGCTTGACATCAACTAAATCAAAACGATAGTCAATGCTTCCTAAATAATCGTTATTTGCAGTTTCATCACCATTCCAAAACTCTCCAAAGACATAGAAATCTTCTCCATACTTCGCCATAATATCACGGATAAAATTTCTCATAAAGAAAGAGTCGATATGCTTAATAGCGTCTAACCTAAAGCCATGAATGCCAGTCGTTTCGATAAACCAATCTGCCCAATCATAAAGGTTTTGAATGACTTCTGGGTGCTTAAAATCAAGGTCAGCATACATGAGATAATCAAAATTGCCATTTTCGTTATCAACTAAGTCATCATCTGCCCACCCTTTGTTGTCTCCTTGAATGAGATAAATCCCTGATTTATTCCGTTGAGCATCATAATCAGTCCCAGTAAAGTGATACCAATGCCACTCAAAATCATTGTATTTTTTGTGGCGACCTGGGAACGTGAATTTAGTCCAACCTTTAATTTCAAAAGGTTCAGAGAGTGCAACTGTACGATCGTTTGGGTCAACTTCAATAACAGTAAATCGCTCTTTGTAATCTGCTGCTGCTTTGTGATTTAAAACGATATCTGCAATAGGCTCGATTCCATTTTCTTTGAGCGACTTAATAGCTTTCAAATATTCTTCTTTTAAGCCGTACTTTGTTCGAATCGTTCCTTTTTGGTCAAACTCGCCTAAATCAAATAGGTCATAGATACCGTAACCAACATCGTTGGAACTAGTAGCTTTAAAAGCTGGTGGCATCCAAACCTTGCGAATCCCTTTAGAAGCTAGATGTGGGGCATCTTTTGCTAAGCGATTCCAATGTTGTCCGTCATTTGGTAGATACCATTCAAAATATTGCATCAATGTTTGATTTTCCATACGAGATACTTCTTTCTTATCTTGATGGCTATTATTTTATCAAAATAACTCTTTTGACGCAAACGTTTGCGTAAATTTTATAGAATCAGAAACGATAAAATGGATTGAAACTGTTATTTTGAAGGTATATAATAAAGCTAGTGAGCTATTTTTATTAAAAAGTTGAAGGAGCCATTGATGAAAAATAGGATTCAAGATATTTTTGACAAGAGCATGGTGATTGAAAGTTTTACGCATACGGATTTGGAAAGAAATATTGAAAATTTTCTCAATCAATATATTGGCAGTCTGCCGTATTTTCAGGAGCATTCGGATTACTTTGGCACATATCAGATTCCGAATGATTTTTTCCATCGCAGCGTGAATTGGGCTTTAGTAAAACGTCATTGTGCAGATACAGTGATTTTGTTTCATCACCATGATACAGTTGATATTGAGGATTTTGGCAATTTAAAGGAAATTGCCTTTGATAATATGGCTTTGAAAAAAGCTTTAGCAAGTTCTGCACTGGGTCAGGATGTGTTAGAAGATATAATTTCTAACGAATGGCAATTTGGTCGTGGATCATGTGATATGAAAGCTGCATTGGCTTTGCAATTGGGAGTAGTCGCAGAATATGCGAGCAAAGCAGAAGGGAAAGTGAATCTTCTTTATTTATCAGTTGGAGATGAGGAATCCTATTCTCAAGGAATGCGAGCTGCGGTAGGTTTGCTCTCTGATTTGAAGAAGAAATTTCATTTAAATTATATCTTGGCTATTGATTCAGAACCATTTGAAAGCAATTCAGCTCAGGAAAAAGTGCTGCATGTTGGAACAGTTGGGAAAATGATGCCTGTCGTGGTTACGCAGGGTATTCTTTCCCACATGAAAGAGCCTCTCAAGGGTATCAATGCTGTTTCGCTTCTAGCAAAAGTAGTAGAAAAAATTGATCTTAATCCTCTCTTGTCGGATTTGATTGATGGAGAGCGGGCTCCTTTGCCCTCATGGTCTTATATGCGTGATTTGAAGGAAAATTATGATGTATCAACTGTTCTCAGGGCAGCAGGCTATTTTAACGTTCTTTATTTAGATAAAAGTCCGAAAGAGCTGATGATGACAATTCAACATCTTTGTCAAGAAGCTGTTGATGAATTTTATGAGCGTTATCAGACTTTGCAGGTGGTTTATAAAGAGTATAAAAAAGTCACAAAACCTCGTGTATTGACTTATGATGAGTTAATACAGTTATGTCAAAAGAAGTCTGGATTTGAAGAATTTATGCACAAGGTAACCCGATCTGCTCATAAAGCATTTCAAGCGGGCTTAAGCTATCAAGAAATAACCATTGAAACTGTTCAAAAGGTGTTAGATTTCTATGATAAAAAGGAAGCATTTGTGGTGCTGACCATTGCACCACCTTATTATCCTTCTATGAATTGCCGGCATCTGAAAAATAGTGTGGTTGATATTGAAAAACTCATTGCACTTTATAGTAGATACTTAGCTGATACGGCGGCTGCTCGTCTAACAGTAGAAGAGTTCTTTATGGGAATTTGCGATGTTAGTTACTGTGCTTTAGAAAAATCTGTTGAAGAATATCAGAAAATTATCGATAGTATGGCTGTCCCTGAAAATTTATATCCGATTGATTTCGATAAAATTCAGGATATCAATGTTCCTGGAATCAATCTGGGTCCTTGGGGAAAGGATTTGCATCAGTTAACAGAACGCGTCTATGAAAAGGATATGTTGAAGACGATTCCTCAATTTCTGTTATATTTGTTAGAACACATTGACAGCATTAAAAAATAAAACAAGAGAGCTATATTCAGTTTAGTTAGGGATATAGCTCTTGTTTTTTATGAAAATTGTGCTAAAAAGTTATCTAGTTCCTTTTGATTGTGAAGGGTTATCCATTTAGAAGCGTACATTTTTTGAAGTTTTTCATAACGTGTGCGAATGTTTATCGTTCGCCCGTCATGTAGAATCCAGCGGATAAATTCCCAATCAAATTTTTCAATGCACCCCTTTGCCGTACTATCGCGATTTTTGCCACGATAAATCAGATAACGCTTAAAAGCACGATAGAGACAACTCCAACGTGAGAAATTTAAAAAAATAATTCGGTCTGCTTGTTTCATTCTCTCTTCATAGCAGCAGGAGCTGTAGTTTCCGTCTATCACCCAGTTTTCTTTGGCTTCTAAAAATCCTTTAACTTGCTCTTGCATCCAGCTGCGGTCACTCATTTCCCAATTGGGTAGAAACTGCAGTGTGTCTAAATGCAATTTGGGAATAGAGTAATACTGGGCTAATTTGGTCGTTAAAGTAGATTTTCCCGATCCAGAATAACCAATGATTGCAATTTTCATATCTAGCCTTTCTGTTTTCAGCAACAAAAAAAGCTCCACTGAGCTCTTTTTTACGTTATGCAGATTATTTTGCAAGTTTTGTAGCAAGACGTGCTTTATCGCGGCTCGCTTTGTTTTTATGAATCAAACCTTTAGTTTCTGCTTTATCGATAGCTGAGCTTGCAGCGCGGAAAAGTTCTTCAGAAGGATTTGCTTCAAATGCTTTAATTGCAGAACGCATAGCTGATTTTTGAGCTGAGTTTTTTTCGTTTTGTTTAACGTTTAATTCAGCGCGTTTGATAGCTGATTTAATATTTGCCAATGTTTTCACCTCCAATGATATACTAACTATCTAATTATATATGAAAAGTTAAAATTTGACAAGCCTTTTTATTTTTTAAGATAAATTTCATCAATTTCATGATTTGCTGTTTTATGAAGAATAATTTCGGCTCGGTTGCGTGTGGGTTCAATATAATCCTGTAAATTGACAAGATTAATAGATTTCCAGACATTTTGAGCAAATTCCATGACTTTGTTTTCTGGCTGAGAAGTGAAAGGATGATAATAGTTAGTTGGCTCTTCTTTTGCTAAAGTGAGCAATTTTTTAAAACGATCCAGATACCAAGTTTCGATATTTTCAACTTCTGCATCCACGTAAATCGAAAAATCAAAGAAATCCGTCATGTAGAGACGTTCATTTTGTGGATTTTGAAAAACATTGATACCTTCAACGATGACAAAATCTGCGGCTGTAACATACTGTTTTTCGTCTGGAACAATATCATAAATTTCATGAGAATAAACAGGAATTTGATAATCCTTTCCATTTTTGATATTGTCCAAAAAGTCAAGCAAGAGTCCCATATTATAGCTTTCTGGAAAGCCTTTGCGCTTGAGAAGATTTTGATCCTGCAAGTGAGCATTTGGATAAAGAAATCCGTCCGTTGTCACCAATTCAACAGTAGCATTTGAAAATGTTCTAGATAAAAGGATTTGCAAGAGCCGACTGGTAGTAGATTTTCCAACAGCAACGCTGCCAGAGACACCGATAATAAACGGTTGGCGTTTGATAGCTTTCTGTAAAAAAATACCTTTTGAAAATGCTAAATCTTCTTTTGAGCGCTTATAAATTTGGATGAGATTGGTCAAGGGAAGATAAACATCTGTTACATCTTGAAGGCTAATCTTATCATTGAAACTTTTGATGGAATTTAGCTCTTTTTGTGTTAAAGGTGGAGTTGTTTTGCGATGTAAGTTTTGCCAAGTTTTTCGACTAATTTTTTCAAAATGGATAAATTCGTTATTCATAGAGGACTCCTATTAATATGACCATTAGTATATCATAATTTTAAACAAATTGTAAACGGTTTACAAATAAAAGGTCTTTATGTTAAAATAGTTTTATGACTAAAATGTATTTCGCAGAAAATCCAGATGCAGAACATGATATTCACGAACTGAACGTTCAACTTCTGGGGCAAAATATGACTTTCTTGACTGACGCCGGCGTCTTTAGTAAGAAAATGATTGATTATGGAAGTCAAACGCTTTTAAAGTGTCTTGATTTTCATAAGCAAGAAAGCGTATTAGATGTTGGTTGTGGCTATGGAACATTAGGACTTACTTTAGTCAAGGCTAAAGAAGTCAAGGCGACCCTTGTTGATATAAATCAGCGTGCTCTTGATTTAGCTCGCCAAAATGCTAATCGTAATCAAGTTCTAGCTACGATTTTTCAATCTAATATTTATCAAAATGTAGAAGGGAGATTTCATCATATTATCAGCAATCCACCGATTCGAGCTGGGAAACAGATTGTTCATGAGGTGATTGCAGGAAGCCATGCGCACTTACTAGACGGAGGTGACTTGACGATTGTTATTCAAAAAAAACAGGGAGCGCCAAGTGCAAAAGCTAAGATGGAAGAAGTATTTGGAAATTGCGAAATTTTAAAAAAAGATAAGGGATATTATATCCTTAGAAGTAGGAAGGAAATATGAGAACAGTTGATGTTATTCAGAAAAAGCGGGATGGCTTAGAATTAACCAGCGATGAAATTAAGTGGTTAATCGAAGGATATGTTGCCGGAACCGTGCCCGATTATCAGATGTCGGCTTTTGCAATGGCAGTATATTTTAAAGGCATGAGTACTCGCGAGATTTCTGATTTGACGATGACCATGGTAGGCACAGGTCAGCAAATTGATTTGTCAGCTATTTCTGGAATCAAGGTTGATAAACATTCGACCGGAGGTGTAGGCGACAAAGTGACACTGGTGTTAGTACCATTGGTGGCTAGTTTTGGCGTGCCTGTTGCTAAAATGAGTGGTCGTGGACTCGGTCATACAGGAGGAACACTTGATAAACTAGAATCCATTAAAGGATTTCAGATTGAGCGCAGCCAAGAAGAATTTATTAAACAAGTGCAGGATATCGGATTGTCCGTTATTGGTCAGTCAAATCAGTTGGTGAAAGCTGATAAGTTACTTTATGCTTTGCGTGATGTGACAGCTACCGTCGATACGATTCCTCTGATTGCAAGTTCTGTTATGAGCAAGAAAATTGCAGCTGGTGCGGATAGCATTTTGTTAGACGTGACAGTTGGGGAAGGCGCATTTATGAAAAATCTAGAAGATGCGCGTGCTCTAGCTCGTACTATGGTTGATTTAGGAAAGGCGGTTGGGCGTAGGACGACAGCAGTTATTACTGATATGAGCCAACCTCTGGGAACTAGCATTGGTAATCGTTTGGAAATCCTTGAAGCTTTGGATATCCTGCAAGGAAAAGGACGAGAAGATGTAACAGAATTTATTTGTGAATTAGGTCAAATCATGCTTGGCTTAGCAAATGTTGAAAAAACTGTAAAAGAAGTGCGGGAACATCTATTTGATGGATCGGCACTGCAAAAATTTGAAGCCATGGTTGTTGCACAAGGTGGCGATTTAGAAGATTTGTACCGCCCTTCATCAGCAAAATACGTTGTAGAAGTGACTGCAGATGAAGCGGGTTATATTTCTGAATTACCAGCGATGGAGTTTGGTTTATTTGCTATGCGGCTGGGCGCAGGTCGAGCTGTGAAATCTGATGCATTAGACTTTGAAACAGGAATTGTTTTTGAAAAGAAAGTCGGAGAGCCGGTCAAAATCGATGAAATTGTCGCAAAAATTTATGCAAATGAAAAAATTTCACAAGAACTAGTTACAGAATTCAAAAAAAATGTTAAAATAAGTAATGAGCCGAAAAAAGTTCAAGAGATTATTGAAGTAATCGCTTAACTTACAGGAGAACCGAAAATGAAGTTAAATAAATATATAGATCATACGCTTTTAAAGCCAGATGCTCACCAAGAGCAAATTGAAAAATTGATTGAAGAAGCAAGAGAATATGATTTTGCAAGTGTTTGTGTTAATCCAACATGGGTCAGTTTTGCAGCAGAAGGATTACGAGATACAGATGTTAAGGTTTGTACTGTTATTGGTTTCCCTTTGGGTGCAAATACACCTGCTGTAAAAGCTTTTGAGGCAAAAGATGCCATTAAGAACGGAGCAGACGAAGTAGACATGGTTATCAATATTGGTGCTTTGAAATCTCAAAATCTGGTGTTGGTAGAAGAAGATATTGCTGCTGTTGTGGAAGCAAGCGGTGACACACTGGTAAAAGTAATTATCGAAACTTGTTTGTTAACTGATGAAGAAAAAGTTGTAGCGTGTCAGTTAGCCCAAAAAGCTGGTGCAGACTTTGTAAAAACTTCAACTGGATTTTCAACAGGTGGAGCTACTGTTCATGATGTAGCATTGATGAGAAAGACAGTGGATCCAGATATGGGTGTTAAAGCTTCAGGTGGGGCTCGTTCGTATGAAGATGCAGTTGCATTTATTGAAGCAGGCGCAACGCGTATCGGAGCTTCTTCTGGTGTAGCCATTATGAAAGGAGAAAAAGCTAGTGGCGACTACTGAGTTGATTGATCTAGCGATTGAGACAAGTAAAAAAGCTTACGTTCCTTATTCTCATTTTCCGATTGGCGCTGTACTAGTAGCTAAAAATGGTCAGATTTTTACAGGCGTAAACATTGAAAATGCTAGTTTTGGTCTGACGAACTGCGGTGAGCGGACAGCCATATTTAAGGCTATTTCAGAAGGTGTTACGGAGTTTGAGGAACTAATCGTTTATGGTGAAACTCAAAAGCCCGTTTCTCCGTGTGGAGCTTGTCGTCAAGTAATGGCAGAATTTTTTCCGCAGAATTTAAAGGTAACACTTGTTGCCAAAGATAAATCGACGGTCGTGATGACGGTCAAGGAATTACTTCCATATTCTTTTACTAACTTAGACTAGTTAGTAAAAAAGGTCATTTGACCAAAGTTAATTTTGCAACTTTGTTGCACATCTTATTTAGGAGGTTCAGAGATGAACAAGAAACAATGGCTAGGCCTTGGTCTAGTAGCTGTCGCAGCAATTGGACTTGCTGCATGTGGTAACCGTGCATCTAAATCAAGCAATAAAGATGCAAAGACAGATTTGAAAGCTGCAATTGTAACAGATACAGGTGGTGTAGATGATAAATCGTTTAACCAATCAGCTTGGGAAGGTTTGCAAGCTTGGGGTAAAGAAAATGGTTTGACAAAAGACCATGGCTTCACTTATTTTCAATCTACTAATGAATCAGAATATGCTACTAACCTTGAGCAGGCAGCTTCTGGTAATTACAAGTTGGTCTTTGGTATTGGTTTTGCTCTTCGTAACGCTGTAGAAGCAGCAGCAAAGGATCATTCTGATACGAACTATGTTATCATTGATGATGAGATTAAAGGTCATAAGAACGTAGCTTCTGCTTTATTTGCTGATAATGAAGCTGCTTACCTTGCAGGTGTGGCTGCAGCAAAAACAACTAAAACCAAGAAAATTGGCTTTGTTGGTGGTATTAAAGGTGCTGTTTTGACTCGCTTTGAAAAAGGTTTTGAAGCAGGTGTGAAATCTGTTGATCCATCTATTAAGATTGATGTGAAATATGCGGAAAGCTTTAGTGATGCAGCAAAAGGTAAAACCATTGCAGCTGCTCAATATGCAGCTGGTGCAGATATTGTTTACCAAGTAGCCGGTGGTACTGGTGCAGGTGTATTCAACGAAGCAAAATCCATCAATGAAACTAGAAATGAATCTGAAAAAGTTTGGGTTATTGGTGTTGACCGTGACCAAAACGAAGAAGGTAAATACAAATCTAAAGATGGCAAAGAATCTAATTTTGTTTTAGCTTCTACTCTGAAACAAGTTGGTGGTACTGTAAAAGATATTGCTAACAAAACAGCAAAAGGTAAGTTCCCTGGAGGTAAAACTACAACTTATGGTTTGAAAGATAAAGGTGTAGATTTAACAACTAAGAATTTGTCTGCTGAAGCTAAAAAAGCAGTAGAAGATGCAAAAGCAAAAATCCTTGATGGAAGTATTAAAGTTCCTACAGATAAGTAATCTGACACTCAAGAAGCGACCTTCGTGGGTCGCTTTTTTGAGATTGAGACAGCTTTTGTCTCAGTAAAGCTGGCTAATCTTTTAGTGAGTTTTACTGAAATAAAATAATTTCTGAAAGGAATTTAATCATATGGCACATGAAAATGTCATTGAAATGCATGAAATAACCAAGATTTTTGGTGAATTTGTCGCAAATGACAAAATTAACCTTAATCTAAGACGTGGTGAAATTCATGCACTTTTAGGAGAAAACGGAGCGGGGAAGTCCACTCTGATGAATATGTTGGCGGGCTTGCTTGAGCCAACAAGTGGTGAGATTACTGTGAATGGAAAGTCAGTAACAATTGATTCTCCATCAAAATCAGCATCTTTAGGAATCGGAATGGTTCACCAACATTTTATGTTGGTAGAGGCTTTTACGGTTGCTGAAAACATTATTTTGGGGAGTGAAACGACGAAAAATGGTGTTTTAGACATTAGGAAAGCAATTAAAGATATCACGGAGCTATCTGAAAAATATGGTCTTGCTGTAGATCCTACAGCAAAAGTCGAAGATATTTCAGTTGGTGCGCAACAGCGTGTTGAAATCTTAAAGACCTTGTATCGTGGCGCTGATATCCTGATTTTTGATGAACCAACCGCAGTATTAACTCCTTCAGAAATTGAAGAACTAGAGCATATCATGAAAAATCTAGTTAAGGAAGGAAAATCCATCATTTTGATTACGCACAAATTGGATGAAATTCGTGCTGTTTCAGATCGTGTCACCGTTATCCGTCGTGGTAAAAGTATTCAAACTGTTGAGATTGGTGGAGCAACGAATAAAGATCTTGCTGAAATGATGGTTGGGCGTTCGGTATCCTTTACGACAGAAAAAATAGCATCAGACCCTAAGGAAGTTATTCTATCCATTAAAGATTTGATCGTTAATGAAAATCGTGGTGTGCCTGCTGTTAAAAATTTGTCTTTGGATGTGCGAGCTGGTGAAATTGTCGGAATTGCTGGGATTGATGGAAATGGACAAAGTGAGCTAATTCAAGCAATCACAGGCCTTCGGAAAGTAAAATCAGGAAGTATTACTATAAAAGGCGAAGAAGTCGTTGGTCTATCTCCAAGGAAGATTACCGAAATGCAAGTCAGCCACGTTCCTGAAGATCGGCATCGTGATGGCTTAGTACTGGAGATGATGCTGTCTGAAAATATGGCTTTGCAAACTTATTACAAGGAGCCATTAAGCAAAAATGGCATCTTAAATTATAATAATATCACTTCTTATGCACGCAAATTAATGGAGGAATTTGATGTTCGTGCTGCAAGTGAAACTGTTCCAGCATCTGCACTTTCAGGAGGAAATCAGCAAAAAGCGATTATTGCTCGTGAAATCGATCGTAATCCAGATCTTTTAATCGTTAGTCAACCAACTCGTGGACTTGATGTTGGGGCGATTGAATATATTCACAAACGTTTGATTGAAGAGCGCGATAAGGGGAAAGCAGTACTGGTTGTCAGCTTTGAATTGGATGAAATTTTGAATGTTTCAGACCGTATCGCTGTTATCCATGATGGTAAAATTCAAGGCATTGTAACCCCTGCTGAAACCAATAAGCAAGAGTTAGGTATCTTGATGGCTGGTGGTGAAATTAAGAAGGGAGATTCAAATGACTAAGAAAACACAGCAAATTGCAGTGCCTTTGATTTCCGTTGTTCTTGGGATTTTGCTGGGCGCCATTGTCATGTGGATTTTTGGATATGATGCTATTTGGGGCTACGAAGAATTGTTCAAAGCAGCCTTTGGTACCGTTCGCAATATTGGAGAAATTTTCCGTGCAATGGGTCCACTTATTTTAATTGCTCTTGGATTTGCAGTGGCAAGTCGAGCTGGATTCTTTAATGTTGGTTTGCCTGGACAAGCTTTAGCAGGTTGGATTTTGAGCGGCTGGTTTGCACTTTCGTTTCCGAACCTTCCACGTCCGATTATGATTCTTGCGACAGTTGTCATTGCAGCAGTAGCCGGTGGGATTATTGGAGCAATTCCTGGTATTCTTCGTGCTTACTTAGGAACGAGTGAAGTTATTGTAACGATCATGATGAACTACATTGTTCTTTATGTTGGAAATGCAATGATTCATAGTTTCCCCAAGAGTGTCATGCAAAGTATTGATTCAAGTATTAAAGTTGGAGCAAATGCAACCTATCAAACAGAGTGGTTGCGAGCGTTGACAAACAATTCACGGATGAACATCGGAATCTTCTTTGCAATCATTGCAGTTGTTCTTATCTGGTTTATGTTGAAAAAAACAACACTTGGCTTTGAAATCCGCTCTGTCGGACTAAACCCAAATGCGAGTGAGTATGCAGGGATGTCTGCTAAAAGAACGATTATTCTTTCAATGATTATCTCAGGCGCGCTTGCTGGTGTCGGAGGTGTTGTCGAAGGACTAGGAACATTCCAAAACATCTATGTACAAGGAAGTTCTCTTGCTGTTGGATTTAATGGTATGGCCGTTAGTTTATTAGCTAGCAATTCACCAATTGGTATTCCATTTGCAGCCTTCTTATTTGCAGTGCTCCAAGTCGGTGCTCCAGGTATGAATACCGCAACGATTCCGGCTGAGTTGGTAAATATTGTAACAGCGTCTATTATTTTCTTCGTAAGTATTCATTATATCATTGAACACTTTATCAAACCAAGAAAACAAGCAAAAGTCAAGGGAGGAAAATAAGATGAATTTTGTAACGATGTTAAGTCTATTAGTTTCCTCTATGCTGATTTATGCAGCACCTTTGATTTTTACAAGTATTGGTGGAGCTTATTCTGAGCATGCAGGAATTGTCAATGTCGGACTCGAAGGTATTATGGTGATGGGGGCTTTTTCAGGAGTTGTCTTTAATCTTACTTTTGTCAATACTTTTGGAAATTTAACTCCGTGGCTGGCACTTTTGGTTGGCGGTATTGTGGGATTGATTTTCTCTCTTATCCATGCTGTTGCAACGATTAATTTCCGAGCCGATCATGTTGTTAGTGGTACAGTGCTCAATTTGATGGCACCTGCCTTAGCAATTTTCTTGGTAAAAGCTTTCTATAACAAAGGACAAACTAATAATATTCAAGTATCATTTGGCAAATTTAACTTTCCGCTATTATCAGATATTCCTGTCATTGGAGATATTTTCTTCAAACATACCAGTCTAATGGGGTATATTGCAGTAGCATTTGCCTTTCTAGCTTGGTTCATTATGTTTAAGACGAAATTTGGGCTGCGTTTACGTTCTGTAGGGGAGCACCCACAAGCGGCTGATACATTGGGAATCAATGTTTATCTCATGCGTTATTATGGTGTGATGATTTCAGGTTTCCTTGGCGGTGTTGGCGGTGCGATTTATGCTCAATCTATCTCAGTAAACTTTGCTGCAACAACGATTATCGGACCAGGCTTTATCTCACTGGCTGCTATGATTTTTGGTAAATGGAACCCAATTGGAGCTATGTTTTCAAGTCTCTTCTTTGGACTGTCACAAAGTTTAGCTGTTATCGGAAGTCAATTGCCATTCCTATCACATGTACCAGCAGTTTATTTGCAAATTGCACCGTATGTACTAACTATTGTCGTATTAGCGGCTTTCTTCGGAAAAGCTGTTGCACCAAAAGCAGATGGTGTTAATTATATCAAATCAAAATAATTTATTGCAAAAAGCCAAGTTACTTTTCAAAGTAGCCTGGCTCTTTTTATAAAAAAACAATTATTCTGCTTGGAAAAACTTTCTAAAAGAATAATTGTCTTTAAAGTTACTTACATAAAATATACAATTGCAAGATACTGAAGAGCAGATGCTGCTAGGATGAAGAGATGCCAAATCATATGGAAATATGGCTTTTTCTTAGCATAAAATCCTGCACCAACAGTATAGCAGAGTCCTCCAGCCAGCATCAGTCCCCAGAAGACTGGTCCTGTTTGCCCAATGATTTGGGGAACGATAAGAATCACTAACCATCCCATAATAAGATACAGTGCCAAACTGAATTTTTCATTAACTTTTTTAGCAAATATTTTATACAAAATACCAAAAATGGTCGTTCCCCATTGAATTGTGATAATAAGATAACCCAACCAATTGTTCATAAGAGATAGTACGACTGGCGTATAACTTCCCGCAATAGCAATGTAAATCATTGAATGATCGATGATCCGTAGAATATACTTATGCGTAGAACCATAGCTCATTGAATGGTAAATCGTTGAAGAAAGAAACATCAGAAATAAACTGATGACAAAAATTGAAACTCCGACAGCAGCAAGCATACCATGTTCTTCATAGCTATAAATGGCTGAGATAGGAAGCAGTACTAACATAACCACAGCCCCGACAGCGTGAGTAACAGCATTGGCAATTTCTTCCCCAAAGCTAAGTTGTTTGCTGAGTTTAAGCGTTTGATTCATTTGTTTTACCTCCTTCTAAGGCTAGAGCCAATTTCTTTGTTTGATGAAATAATTTCACCGTTTGGCAAGCTGCTTCAATAGCAGGTGCGATTATGTCAGCTTTTTCTTCTCGCATACAATTAACAAATTCATTATAAAGAGTAGCTGAATTTTTTTCGTCTACCAGAAGTTGAATCGTCTTGATAATATCTGGTATTGGAAAGACAGGTTTTAACGTCGTCAATACAATCAGACGAGCAATCTGTACACGATTGTATTTTTTCTTAATTGGCTTTGGAATGTGGGCGTGTTTCACATAATTATTGACCATAGCAGCCGTTAAAGGCTTATCCGTGCTATGAAATGCTTGTTCGTTGACACCATTCACATAGAGGAGAACCTGATCAAGATAAAGATCTAACTCTGGTAGTTCTTCCCAAGTTGGGAATTTTGTGATTTCCAAAATATCCACCTCTTTCTTATCTAGTCTTAATAACTAGATTATATGATAACAATTGTCTAATGTCAAGAGAAAAATCATTTGTTCTGCAAAATAACTTTTGATACAATAAGATTATGAAAATTTTAATTCCAACTGCAAAGGAAATGAATCTTAGCCTTAAGCCTCATGGCAAGTGTTTTCTTTCAGAGCAAACAAAAACAATTGTAGCTAGCCTGTCACAGTATTCTATTGAAGAGTTAGCGAAGCTTTATCATGTTAACCTGGAGCGGGCAGAAGAGGAGCATCTTCATCTGCAACAATTAAAAAATGAGCAAGCTCTTACTTACCCAACTTTGCATTTATTTGATGGTCTCATGTATCGAAATATCAAAAGAAGTGATTTAATGGAGAAAGAGTTGAGGTATATAGACAAGCATTTGTTCATCACTTCTAGTCTATATGGTGTTATACCAGCTATGGCGTTGATTTCACCTCATCGATTGGATTTTTCAGTGAAATGTACTATTTCTGGCAAAAGCCTGAAAAATTATTGGCGCAATGATTATGATGCAGCTATTTCAGATGAGGAAATGATTTTGTCTCTGTTATCAAGTGAGTTCGAGACGGTGTTTTCCAAATCTGTGCGCGATAAGATGCTTCGGTTTAAATTTTTAGAAGATAGAGAAGGAAGTTTGAAAGTTCACTCAACTATTTCTAAGAAGGCGCGGGGGCAATTTTTAACTGCTTTAATTGAAAATCAAATAATAACGAAAGAGGAAATCAAGCAATTACAATTTGCAGACTTTGCTTTTCGAGAAGATTTATCTACTATAGATACTTATGTTTTTGTCAAGGAAAATAAGCAAAAAACGGAATGACGTAAACGTATCATTCCGTTTTGGATTCTTTTTAGTTAATTGCTGCTAATAAAGCTTCAGCTTGGGCTGCGAGTTCAGCTTGTTTTTCTTCAGAAACTGTGAGTTGACCTGTTCCCCAAGCTTCTGGATTCACAGCAACACCAGTAAATGGTTCAACGACATTCATGCGAATAAATGGAAGGAGGCTACGATAATGTTTGAAAACTTCATCTGGAGAAGTTCCATTTGCTACAGAAGAAACTGTTACAAGCTTTTCGTTGAGAGCAGAAGGTCCAGTAGGATCTGAAAGATCAAGAGCACGTGATAACCAATCCAGAAGATTCTTAACAACACCTGGAATAGACCAGTTATAAGTTGGGGAGAAAATCCAGATAGCGTCAGCGGAAAGAATTTCTTCACGAGCTTTGGCAACAGCGGCAGGAGCTGAGCTTTCAATATCTTGGTTGAAAAATGGAATATCTTTGAAATCAAGATAAGAAACTTCAGCTTTGTCAGTAAGGATATTTTCAGCTTGAGCAGCTAATTGATGGTTGAATGAGCCTTGACGAAAAGACCCGACAATAAATAGTACTTTTTTAGACATATAAGTCACTCTCCTTTTCTTTTGTACCTGTTCATGTTACAACAAATATCACTAGTTAGCAAGAAACTAGCTCAAATTTTTAAATTTTTTTAGAATCTGAATTAAATCTTCTTTCTCTTCCCCTGTTAAAATGCTGAGTCCTTGCTGGATATTTTGAATATGATCTGGAAGCACTGCTTCAATTTTGCTACGCCCTTCTGGGGTCAATCCGACTAAAAATGAACGTCGATCAGATGGGTCACAGGTCCGAAAAATCCAGCCATTTCGTATCATATTTTTAATAACAACAGTCATATTTCCAGATGTAGCAAGCATTTTATCAATTAAGTCTTGAATGCGTAAGTTTCCTTTGCTATAAAGAGTTTCTAAGACGGAAAATTGAGTGGGAGTAAGATTATGTTGTTTTGCTGCTTGGTTTTCAAAATGTCGAATTGTACGAATTGCTTTATTTAAAACAATCATTGTTTTTAAATCAAGACGATTTTCTTGTAAAAGTTTTGTTAGTTTATCCATATCTGTATTTTACCAATAAGTAGTAATAAAATCAATTTTTAGAAAAAGATAGAAAAAAACCCTTATTTATAGTATAATAGACGAGTGAAAAATAGAAGAAAAAATGATAAAATTTTCGTTATATGGCAATATATTATCGGAAGCGTGATAGTTTTAGCTGTTCTCACTTTTTCTTTTCTTTACATTTTAAATCTATCGATGATTCCTTATCAATCCGCTAAGGAAACGGCTAGTAAAATCGCTCGCCAATACGCAGATTTGGATAAAGTGGATCGCTTTGCTATCTATAATGGCAAAAAGAGTTATTATAGTCTTTTGGGGGAAAATCGCAAAAAGACACAGCTTGCTGTTTTGATAGAAGCTGATAGTGATAAAATCTATACTTATGAGTTGTCTAAAGGAATTAGTCAAGAGAAAGCAGAAAAAATCGCTAAAGATAATGGGGCCAAACAAATTGATAAAGTAACATTTGGCTATATCAAAGAGCAACCAATTTGGGAAATCAAATCTGGAACAACTTATTACAATGTTGAATTTGAAACTGGAAGGTTACTCAGTAAGGAGGGACTATGATATTATCAAATCGCGTTTTAAATATGGAAGAGAGCGTGACACTAGCAGCAGCAGCGCGTGCAAAAGCTTTAAAAGCACAAGGACGCGATATCCTTTCGCTGACTTTGGGAGAGCCAGATTTTCCAACTCCGAAGAATATCCAAAATGCAGCTGTCTCTGCAATAAAAGACGGTAGAGCTAGCTTTTATACTGTTACTAGTGGTCTGCCTGAATTAAAGGAAGCAATTGTAGCGTATTTTGCAAAATACTATGGTTATACGATTAAATCAAATCAAGTGACTGTTGCGACGGGGGCAAAGTTCTCCCTTTATACTTTTTTTATGAGTGTCATCAATCCGGGCGATGAGGCAATTATTCCGACACCGTGTTGGGTTAGTTATGGTGATCAGATTAAGATGGCAGAAGGGATACCAGTTTTTGTTCAAGCGACAGAAGCAAATCATTTCAAAGTGACTGTTGAGCAATTAGAGTCTGCACGGACAGAGAAAACGAAAGTTTTGGTGCTCAATTCTCCTTCCAATCCAACGGGAATGATTTATACAGCTAAGGAGTTGTTGGCGATAGGTAATTGGGCTGTAGAGCACGACATTCTCATTTTGGCAGATGATATTTATGGTCGTTTGGTTTACAATGGAAATGAATTTACACCAATTTCGAGTCTATCTGAAGCGATCCGCAAGCAAACAATTGTGATCAATGGTGTGTCTAAGTCGTATTCAATGACAGGCTGGCGGCTTGGTTATGCTGTTGGAGATCCTGATATTATTGCAGCCATGAGCAAGATTGCTGGACAAACAACTTCAAATCCTACGACTGCAACACAGTATGCTGCTCTTGAGGCTTTAACTGGTCCTCAAGATACTGTTGAAATCATGCGGCAAGCCTTTGAAGAACGTCTTAATACCATTTACCCTTTGCTTTCCGAAGTACCAGGATTTGATGTTGTAAAACCTCAGGGAGCTTTTTACCTTTTTCCAAATGTTAAAAAAGCAATGGAAACGAAAGGCTATACAGATGTAACAGAGTTTACAACAGCTGTCCTAGAAGAAGTAGGTGTTGCATTGGTCACAGGTGCTGGCTTTGGTGCACCAGAGAATGTTCGTCTCAGCTATGCGACAGATATGGCTACTCTGAAAGAAGCTGTTCGTCGCATTAGAACTTTCATGGAGAAATAAAAATGATTGCTCATTTTGGTATCAAAGGAAAGGATTTAGAAGCTAGCAAACTCTTTTATCAAGCAGCTTTAGCTCCTTTAAATTATTGTCTTCAATTTGATAACGAGTGGGTAGCAAGTTTCTCAGAGCCAAAAAATGCGGATCCTACCGGTGATTTTTGGTTGAATATTGGTCAGCAAGAGCTTGAGCATTTTGTCTTCAGTGCTCAAAATCCTCAGGAAATTGATAACTTCTATCAAGCGGCCTTGGCAGCTGGTGGCAAGGATAATGGTGCTCCCGGTGAACGTAGCCACTATCATCCTGGCTATTATGCAGCTTAAGCTTATATCATTAATCCAGATGGAAACAATATTGAGACTGTTTATCATAAAAAAATAAAAGAAAAGAGAAATGAATGAATGTCTAGAGAATTAGTAAGCATTATTGACGTCCCAAAGCATATTGGTGAAGAAGTCACTATCGGTGCTTGGGTTGCCAACAAATCAGGAAAAGGAAAGATTGCCTTTCTCCAATTGCGTGATGGCTCTGCCTTTTTCCAAGGTGTAGCTTTTAAACCGAACTTTCTTGAAAAATTTGGTGAAGAAGCTGGGCTTGAAAAATTCAATACAATTAAGCATATCAGTCAAGAGACTTCAGTCTATGTGACTGGTATTGTCAAAGAAGATGAACGTTCAAAATTTGGTTATGAACTTGATGTTACTGACCTTGAAATTATTGCTACATCGGTTGATTACCCAATTACACCGAAAGAACACGGAACAGACTTTTTGATGGATCACCGTCATTTATGGCTTCGGTCGCGCAAGCAAATGGCAATTATGCAGATTCGCAACGCGATTATCTATGCTTCCTATGAGTTCTTTGACCGGAACGGCTTTATCAAATTTGATAGTCCGATTTTATCAGGGAATGCAGCGGAAGATTCAACAGAGCTTTTTGAAACAGATTATTTTGGAACTCCTGCCTTTTTAAGTCAATCTGGACAGCTTTACTTAGAAGCTGGTGCTATGGCACTTGGTCGTGTATTTGACTTTGGTCCGGTTTTCCGTGCTGAAAAATCCAAAACACGTCGCCATTTGACAGAATTCTGGATGATGGATGCAGAATATCCATTTGTTACACATGAAGAATCGCTTGATCTTCAAGAGGCTTATGTGAAGGCTCTGATTCAAGGGGTTTTGGATCGTGCACCACATGCACTTGAAATGTTGGAACGCGATACAGATTTGCTTAAAAAATATGCAACTGAACCATTCAAACGCATTTCTTACGATGAAGTAATTGACCTTTTGCAAGAACATGAAAATGATGAAGATGCAGAGTATGAACACATCGAACGCGGAGATGATTTTGGTTCACCACATGAAACGTGGATTTCAAACTATTTCGGTCTTCCAACTTTCGTTGTGAACTACCCTGCCA
The DNA here is from genome assembly GCF_014334035.1 of Streptococcus sp. NSJ-72. Taxonomy (NCBI): domain Bacteria; kingdom Bacillati; phylum Bacillota; class Bacilli; order Lactobacillales; family Streptococcaceae; genus Streptococcus; species Streptococcus sp. NSJ-72. The sequence goes on along the minus strand of NZ_CP060489.1, from coordinate 1,294,471 downwards.
GTTTCAAGGCTTTCTACATGAAACCTGTTCCCGGAAACGAAGAACGTGTACTTTGTGCAGATCTTTTGGCGCCAGAAGGCTATGGAGAAATCATTGGTGGTTCAGCCCGTGAAGAAAGTTATGAAAAACTACTAATGAAGATTAAGGAGAACGGTCTCAATCCTGATGATTATGCCTTTTACCTTGATTTGCGTAAATATGGTTCGGTTCCTCATGCTGGATTTGGACTTGGCTTGGAGAGAATGGTGACATTTGTCGCAGGAACGAAACACATTCGTGAAGCCATTCCGTTTCCACGTATGCTTCACAGAATTGAACCTTAAGAAATGTAAAAACGCCTGTTGGCGTTTTTTTAGAAATAAAATATATGGAAAACGACTAAGTAAGAAAATGAGATGAAGTGTTCAGTTTCTTCTTATTCAAGGAAAAAATATGTTTATGTTTAGGAGAAGTTACAAAAGAAATATTCCTCTCATGGCTGGAGTGGAGTTTCTAGGATTTTTAGGTATTACAAGTTTTTGGATTTTATTTCTCAGCCAAAACAGGATGTCTTTACTGCAAATTGGTCTGTTAGAGAGTATTTTTCATGCAACTGGGATCATTTTTGAAATTCTGTCAGGTATGTTAGCAGACAGGTTTTCTTATAAGGCTAATCTGTATATCAGCCGTTTAACAAGTATTTTGTCATCTATTTTGATGTTGATAGGGCAGGGAAACTTTTGGATTTATGCTCTGGCAATGATTTTCAATGCTTTGTCCTATAATTTTGATTCAGGAACGAGCTCTGCACTTTTATATGATTCTGCAGTAGAAGCGGACTTAAAAGATTGTTATTTGAAACTATCAAGCTTGATATCAGGTGTTTCAGAAGCAGCGATTTCTTTAGGAACAGTATTAGCTGGATTGTTTGTACATGGATATTTGTATGTCACTTATTATATTATGATTGCAGTTTCGATTGTTGTTTTAATCTTGATTTGGTTAATAAAGGAACCAGATATGAAAAGGCAAACAGATAAAGTGGTTACGATGAAGAAAATAATCCTGACGGTAAAAGAAGAAATGAAAAGTAGTCCGAGTCTTTTTGCGTGGATGATGATTTTCCAATTCGTTGGAACAATGATGTGTATGTTTTATTTTTACTATCAGAAACAATTACCAGATTTAGCTGGATGGCAAATTTCGACAGTTATGTTAATTGGCAGCGTCTTAAATATTTTGGCAGTTTCTATCGCCAGTAAGATTGGGAAAACATGGCATTCTTTTCGGATTTTTCCAGTAGTTGTCAGTTTAACAGGGGGAGCTTATATTCTGTCGTTTTTGGAAACTCCATTTATGTATATCCTTGTTTATTTAGCGACAAATGCTTTGTATGCCATGTATCAACCGATTTTTTACAATGATTTGCAACAGTATTTACCAAACTCAGTCAGAGCGACCATGTTAAGCGTTACTTCAATGATGTTCAGTTTAAGCATGATTATCATTTTTCCGATTGTTGGTTGGCTGATTGACAGTTTTGGCTTCAATTCGACTTTTATTGGTTTGGGAACGGTACTGATAGTGTTAGTACTACCTTTAATTATCGTTTTACAAAGGATTCGTAAACAGTTGAAAACAATCGAAAATTAATTTTTTACCTTAGGCTATATTTATTGATAAAATATAAGTTTTATGAGCTAAATTTCATGGACAGATTGGTTTGTTACTTAATCAATCTCTGTGGTAAGGAATTGTAAATGACGGTATTACTATTCATAGACCATAGAAATAGATAATGGAACTAGAAACGATATTTTTTAAGTTTCTGGTATAATTTAATGGAACGATAGGAGGAAAAATATTATGCGTGACAATCATCTTCATACTTACTTTTCTTACGATTCAGATACTGATTTTAGAGATTACTTGGAACATTATGATGGAGAAATTGTGACGACTGAACATCTGGATTTATCTAATCCCTATCCGTATAATGCAGGCTCTCCTCACGATGATATTCCTGATTATAAGTCTTATTCTAGAAAAATAGCTTTTCTCAATAAGAAATATGGAAATCGAATCAAAAAAGGAATTGAAATAGGCTATTATAGACCACGTAAGAAAGATACTTTGGCTTTTTTAGAAGATAAAGATTATGATTTGAAACTTTTATCTGTTCATCACAATGGGAAATTCGATTACTTAGAAGCTCCTGTTTTGCAATTGGAAAAAATGCAATGGATTCCAGATTATTTAAAAGAATTAGAAGAAGCCGTTGAAAGTATTCCGGCTCATGTTTTGGCTCATTTTGACAATGGTTTTCGCAAGTTTAATGTGACAGTTGAAGAACTAAAAAACTTTGAACCTCAACTTCGTGCCCTTTTTCAGAAAATGATAGAGCACAACTTGGCTTTTGAACTGAATTGCAAGTCTATGTATCTCTACAATCACGAAGATATTTATATCTATGCTCTATCTTTGGTGAAAGAATTGGGCGGAACAAAGTATTCTGTTGGCTCTGATGCCCATACGTTAGAACATTTTCGCTTGAATTTCGACCAAATCAAGCAAATCCTAACGGCATTTGGTATAGGCGAAGCAGAGTTATTATAAAAAATAAGGCTAGGATATTATTCCCTAACCTTATACGTTTGTTTCTCAAAAATGATCATAGCAAATATTTATATTCTCTGACAATTAAACCATTTTCAAACTCAAAAATATCATAGGATAGTTGACTAAAATCATTTTTGAGAATAGTAACAATCCGATTTTCATCTGTTGAAAAAGTATGTAAACGGGAAAATTGAACAGTGTTATGCCGATAGGCTTGCTGAATCTTATAAAGGTAATCTTCTATTCCATGAATAATAGAAACCTCTTGCTCATGCAATTCCCAGATGATTTTAGTATGTAAAAATTTTTGGCAAGTTTTCCAATTTCTTTGATTTTCCGCTCGAAAGAACAAGGTTAATGTTTCTAAATTTGTCATTAGCGACTTCCTTAATGAAACAACCTTTTCCAAAAAGAAAGTTTCTTTTCTGCTTGTTGGGATAAATCTGATTGGAAAAGTTCAGAAAATTGGATAAGGATTTCTTTTTCGGTAATCTCTACTGGATGATCGCTATGAATAACCAATCCAAATGGAGAATTTTTGCAGTTACTAGACACGATTGTTGCTTTGCAACCGAGATCTTTTGCTATTTTTAAGTAAAAAATTTGATATTGACTGGTGACCGCAGGAGATATTTTCACAGTTACAGGCTGATAGTCCAAGATAATCTTTTGCAACATTTCTTTAAAGTGGTCGTGGATAGGAGCACTATTAGCCTCATCAATGCTACATTCTGCTATGACCCGTTCTTCAAATGTTTCTAAAAATTTTCTTTGCTCATCAGGATTTAATTTTAATCCCCCTTGAGCTTTTTCGATTATTGCTTTGTTTATATCTGTCATAAAGTTAGTATAACATACTTTTTTGAAATTTATCCAAGAAACATTCGGAAATATAAAACGCTTACACAGAAAATTATCGTAAATTTCATAGAAAGACACGATTTTTCCTTGAAAAAAACCGATTTTTAAGGTATGATAGGAATGTAAATAAAATAACTCAAAGGAGAGTAAAAAATGTCAATTATTACTGATGTTTACGCTCGCGAAGTCCTAGACTCACGCGGTAACCCAACACTTGAAGTAGAAGTTTATACTGAATCAGGTGCTTTCGGACGTGGTATGGTTCCATCTGGAGCTTCTACTGGTGAACACGAAGCAGTTGAACTTCGTGATGGTGACAAATCTCGTTACGGTGGTCTTGGTACACAAAAAGCTGTTGACAACGTAAACAATATTATTGCTGAAGCAGTTATTGGTTATGACGTTCGCGATCAACAAGCTATTGACCGTGCAATGATTGCACTTGATGGTACTCCAAATAAAGGTAAATTGGGTGCAAACGCAATCCTTGGTGTATCTATCGCTGTGGCACGTGCTGCTGCTGATTACCTTGAAATCCCACTTTACAGCTACCTTGGTGGATTCAATACTAAAGTTCTTCCAACTCCAATGATGAACATCATCAACGGTGGTTCTCACTCAGATGCTCCAATCGCTTTCCAAGAATTCATGATTGTACCTGCTGGTGCACCTACATTCAAAGAAGCTCTTCGTTGGGGTGCTGAAATTTTCCACGCTCTTAAGAAAATCCTTAAATCTCGTGGTCTTGAAACTGCTGTTGGTGACGAAGGTGGATTTGCTCCTCGTTTTGATGGAACTGAAGACGGTGTAGAAACAATCCTTGCTGCCATTGAAGCTGCTGGTTATGTTCCTGGTAAAGATGTATTCCTTGGTTTTGACTGTGCATCATCAGAATTCTACGACAAAGAACGTAAAGTTTATGATTATACTAAATTCGAAGGTGAAGGAGCTGCAGTTCGTACAGCTGATGAACAAATTGACTACCTTGAAGAATTAGTAAACAAATACCCAATCATCACTATCGAAGATGGTATGGATGAAAACGATTGGGATGGATGGAAGAAACTTACTGAACGTCTTGGTAAGAAAGTGCAACTTGTTGGTGACGACTTCTTCGTAACAAATACTTCTTATCTTGAAAAAGGTATCAACGAAGCTTGTGCTAACTCAATCCTTATCAAAGTTAACCAAATCGGTACTCTTACTGAAACATTTGACGCTATCGAAATGGCGAAAGAAGCTGGTTACACTGCTGTTGTATCACACCGTTCAGGTGAAACTGAAGATTCAACAATTGCTGACATCGCAGTCGCAACTAACGCAGGACAAATCAAGACTGGTTCACTTTCACGTACAGACCGTATCGCTAAATACAACCAATTGCTTCGCATTGAAGACCAACTTGGTGAAGTAGCTGAATATCGTGGTTTGAAATCTTTCTATAACTTGTCAAAATAATTCAGTTATAATACGAATCGGCTAGTGAAACTAGTCGATTTTTTCTTTATTGTATCGATAAATTTTAGGAGGATAATATGGATAAAATTGAAGAACTGGCTTATATTATTCAAAGTAGTCAAAATATTGTATTCTTTGGTGGTGCAGGTGTTTCAACTGAATCTGGTATTCCGGATTTTCGCAGCTCAAATGGTATTTACAATATTGAGTTAAACCAGCATTTTACAGCAGAGCAACTAGTTTCCCATACGATGTTTGAACGCTATCCAGAACAGTTTTTTGACTTTTACAAAAAATATCTCATTTATCCGGATGCCAGACCAAATGTAGCCCATGATTATTTAGTTCATCTAGAAAAGACAGGGAAATTAAAAGCGATTGTCACGCAAAATATTGATAGTTTACACGAGATAGCGGGAAGCAAAAATGTATTGAAAATTCATGGTAGTGTTGACCGAAATTATTGCACCAACTGTCATCGTTTTTATGACTTAGAGGATTTTTTGAGATTATCTGGAACTATTCCTTATTGTGAGACTTGCGGTTACATAGTTAAGCCAGATGTGACTCTTTATGAGGAATCGCTAAATATGGACGTCTTTTCTCAAGCTATTCAAGCTATTAGTCGAGCTGATTTACTCATCATTGGTGGGACCTCGCTAGTTGTTTATCCAGCGGCGAATTTGGTTCATTATTTTCAAGGACGGCAGCTAGTCCTTATCAATAAAAGTAATACGGTACAAGATAATCAAGCTAATTTAGTCATCAAGGGCAAGATTGGAGAAGTGTTAAGTAAGGTATGGAAATTAACGGATAATTAATTCGAAAATCAGTGAATGTATGGCATTTAACTGTATTTTTTAAAAAAGTAAAATTTTAAAAATGTCCTTTATAACGGAAATTTTATAAAATGTCCTTTATAATGGAAAATTTTAAAAATTTCCGTTATAATAGATAAAAAGAGGTGAGAAAATGATGTACATTGCTCTTATTGGCGATATTATTGAATCAAAAAAAATACAAGATCGAGCACAGGTGCAACAGCACTTATTACAATTGATGAAAGAGTTGAATCAGCAATATCAAAATTATTTAGTTTCTCCCTTTACAGTCACAACTGGAGATGAATTTCAAGCCTTATTTTCACCAAATTCTTATATATTTCAAATCATAGATCAGCTTTCCGTTGCATTTGCTCCTTATGAAATTCGATTCGGTATTGGTGTTGGAGATATGATTACAGAGATCAATAAAGAACAAAGTATAGGTTCTGATGGTCCTGCATATTGGTTGGCGAGAGAAGCCATTAACCATATCCACGATAAGAATGATTATGGCATCAATCACATTTCAGTTTTTTTGGCAAATGAAGAAGTTAGTTGGACTGTCAATGCTATGTTAGCTGCGTGTTCTTTTATTCAGTCCAAGTGGACAGAAGTTCAATATGATGTACTCAAACAATTACTGGCTGAAAATATATACGATGAAACATTTTCGCATAAAGAAATGGCAAGATTGCTCGGTATTACTCCAAGTGCTTTTAATAAACGTATCAAGGCAAGTGGTCTAAAAATTTATCTCAGAAATAAACGAGTTGCTATGAATCAGATATTAAAAGAGATAGCAAAGGAGGAGAGTAGGTATGTCTAAGTTGTGGGGGTTTTCAGATTTCTTCTTGCAAAATCCAATCTTATTATTAACGTTGATAGCTCATGTTTTAGCTGATTTTCAATGGCAGAGTCAAAAAATAGCCGACTTAAAAAGTCGGAAATTCCCATATTTAATATTACATTTGATCATCGTTTTTCTTCCATTACTGATTTTGAGTGTCTTTTTCCCAAAAAATAGCCTATATTTTGCTGCGGTTTGGCTTAGTCATGTAGTTATTGACTTTTTGAAGTACAAGCTCAATATTTTTATAGAGAAAAAGAAATGTACCAAACAAGCTTTTATCGTTGACCAACTACTTCATCTCATTTGCATTTTCCTATTTTATACCGTATTGGCGAGTAAAACCTATCCACTTTGGCTTAAAAATAGTGTTCTAGTAGCTCAGATGTTTCTATTTTTGGCTATCGTTGGAAAACCTGTTAATATTTTATTTAAGTTTTTCTTTAGCAAATATCAGTCAAATGGGAATGACCAAGATACCATAGCAGGTGCAGGTGCAATGATTGGGATTTTAGAGCGTTATATTATGGCTTTGTCCCTCGCATTTGGACAATTTGCCTCGATTGGTTTAGTTTTTACCGCCAAGTCAATTGCTCGCTATAACAAAATTTCTGAAAGCCAGTCCTTTGCGGAATATTACCTCATTGGCTCACTTTTTAGCATGATTAGTGTGCTCATTGTTTTTAGTTTGCTTTATTTATAAAAAAACTGGGACGAAAATTCCCAGCTTCAAAGTATATGATGCAATAAACCAAGGACGCAGTGGTTTATTGCTCAAAGTATTTGTAATAGAGGTTACTGAGCTGATCCGTTCAGACGGTTCAACCTTTGCAGGAGTGAAACTAGGAGCTAAAAATTTTCAATTTTATTCCGTCGTATACGTAATCTTCTCAGATTATATTCGTTTCATAGTCACCTGTCTAATTCCTTTTGTTACATTATTGAATTTCATAACCTATGAGGAGACCATTTTCTTCGGCGTAAAAACTGCACAGGCCAGAAGTTGGAATAACTTCAATAACAGCTTGAGGAAATTTTTCTCGCACCATTTCGGAAAATTGCTGGCAAAACTTAAGATTATTTCGATGAGCAATAATGATTTGCCCACCTGCATAGCCCGCTTTTATAAGTTCATCAAAAGCTGCAATGAGTGATTTTTTTGCACCACGTGCCTTTTGAAGTAACTCTAGCTTCCCGTCTTGGCTAGCTTCGCCTACCATACGGATGTTAAGTAATCCTACAACGGCTCCGACTAATTTGCTTAGTCGACCATTTTTAACGAGATTGTCAACTTTGGCAAGAACGAAAAGTAATTTTGTCTTGGTTTGATAGGCTGTAATTTCTGTCACGACTTCTTCATAACTCAAACCTTGACCAATAAGAAAATTCAGTTTTTTGATAATCAAGTCATTCTCGCCGCCTGCAGAAAGAGTATCAATAATATGAATATTCACATCGGGGTGTTCTTCGAGATAGAGTTTTTTAGCAACTTGCGCGCTATTGTGACTTCCTGATAAGGTTCCTGTAATAGTAACCACAAAAATATTTGAAGCGCCATCAAAAGCCTTCATGTAGTCATCTGGACTAGGACAGGCTGATTTTGAAGCAGAAGAAGTGGCATACATTTTTTTCATCATATCATCAATATTGAGTTGTGCATTATCTATAAAGATTTCATCGTTTACTTGAATGCTCAAAGGAACATTTTCAAATAAGGTGTCAACAGCAATATTTTCGATAGTTCTATAATCACAACCTGAATCAGCTACAATTTTCCAAGTCATTAAATTCTCCTTTATTGGGTAGTAAATTAGTTAGACATTGACAAAAGTTTTGTCTTTTTTTACAATTATATCATGAAATCTCTGCCTTAGAAAGCCTTTACAGTCGGTTGTTACACGTAGAAAGAAAATGTTATGTCGGAACGTAAAATATCGAAAAAATCCTTAGAAAATTTAAAAATATCAAATGAGGAATCGAATCGAATTACAAAAGAATCATTAGAGATTTCTTTATTGCAATTATTGGAAAAGAAAGAGTTGACTAAAATTACTATTTCTGAATTAGTAGAGAGGGCAGGCGTTTCACGTGCAGCTTTTTATCGAAATTATGATTCAAAAGAAGAGATTTTACAAGAAATTTTTCAACGAACAGTGCAAAAGATTACAGATAAATTGGAACAATTTAATATGAGAACAGAACTTTATCAAGTATGGTTGTTTTTGTTTAAAGAAGTCAAAAAAGAAGCTCGAATTGTTAGTCTAGCGATAGACTACAATTTAGAAAAACTGTTGACAAGTGCTGTGTTTGATATGTTAGAGCAACAAAATTATTCCAGAAAAGAGGCTTCAACATACATGAATTCTTTTTGGAGTTCGGCGGTGGTTTCTGTTTTGATTAAATGGATAAAAGACGGTATGAGGGTTCCAGCAGAGAAGATTGCATCGCTCGGACTTCCGCTTTTTCCGCAGCGAAAGAATGGTAAATCGAGCGACGAATAAGACAATGAGGTGTAACATGGTTAAAAAAAGATTGGCTTGGGATGAATATTTTGCAGCGCAAGCTCTCTTGATTGCTAATCGCTCAACCTGCAAGCGAGCAAGTGTAGGAGCGGTTATTGTAAAGGAGAACAAAGTTATTTCAACAGGATATAATGGTTCTGTTTCAGGAACGGAGCACTGTATTGATCATGAATGTTTGATGGTTGATGGGCATTGTGTGAGAACCTTACATGCAGAAGTGAATGCGATTTTACAGGGTGCAGAGCGTGGAATCCCGAAAGGTTTCACTGTTTATGTCACGCATTTCCCTTGCCTCAATTGTACTAAGCAGCTTTTACAAGTTGGTTGCAAGCGAGTGGTGTATATCAATCAATACCGTATGGATGATTATGCGCGTTATTTATATAGCGAAAAGAAAGTCGAGCTAGTACATTTGCCAATTGAAAAAGTAAAAGAAGCAATTTCGGAGATTGATTTAATATAACTTTTAGAGTGTAACATTTATTTTCTATGAATACAAGGAAAGAAAATATGACAGAAGAACAACTTCAAAAAGCCTGGCAAGCATTGTTTGATGGGCAATATCATCTTGCGAAGCAATTAGTTTATCAAATAGAGCAAGACAATTATAGTACACTGAATTTAAAAGCATATATTGCTTTAGAAGAAAAAGATTTTGCGTTAGCCCGTCAATTTTTAAAAGACTATTATGCTCAAGCTGTGTCTGAAAAGAACCTAGAAGAACAGCACATAGGCTTACATCAACTAGCTATGGTCGAACGAGAAGAAGAACATTTTCAAAAGGCTTATGATTTGATAATGACAGAAGCTGCAATTATTATAGAGCATTTCCCTGATGATGTACTAAAGAAATCAGTCAATTTGTACGAACAAGGATATTTACAGTTCAAACTTGGAAATATTCATCTTGCAGAAGAGCTTTTGCAAGAAACACTAAATTTAGCATTGCAGACAGATGATTTAGTCAACCATGCTTGTGCTTATCGCGCCTTGGCTGAGGTAATGTTAGCTAAGAGAGATATAAAAAGAGCTAAGCTTTATGCACAAAAAGCACTGGCGTGTTTTGAAAAAGCAGGTGATGGCGTTGGAGCGACAGAGCTGAAGGGTTTGATGGCACAGATAAAGTAATAAGATGAAAATTTCATAATGTTTGTAAAATAAAGGTATTCTAATATAAAAATTAGAGTATTTTTATATCCATTTTAACGAACGATGAACTGAAATTTACTAAATAAGGTTTTAGTTTATCAAAAAATCTTATATAATGTAATCAAAAAATAATAAAAGAGGATTGATTATGAAGAAGAAAAAATAAATGTTTCTATTTTGTCGACATTGCTTAGTCTTAGTGCATTATTTCAATGGCGCATGTCTTTTCCAAGTTTCTACGATTGTTGATAAAGACAAGAATCTTGAAGGTGATGAATTTGTGGTTATTGATATGACGTCGCCAGAAATTATAAAAAAGACACTCACATAATATTCAAGGTGTTACGTTTAAAGATTCAATTTCAGAAATCAATAAAGTCAAGGCTAAATAAAAATGGAAGAATATTACTTCTTCCGTTTTTATTTTTAAAATTACATACTTGTTTACACAGAAATAAATTATTATTATCAAATTTACAAAAATCTTGTTTTAAAATGCTGCTTATTGCAGTTGGTGTAAACCGCGCTATATAGAGTTCCCTTTATTTCTGTTTGGGTTGTTGTTTTGTGATATTCAATCCGAAAGGAATAAGGTTTTCTTGTTTCATCCGAATCCGATGAATATTATCTTTGTGCCGAACGATAATGATGAGCGCTAGTACAAGCACAATCATGGTAAAAAGCACATCGTAACGCGGCAATAGAAAGCCAAATAGTGGAAAAAAAACAACTCCCAAAATAGCGGAGGTAGCAGCTGTCACACTCGAAAAGGAAATCATACTGGTCAGATATAAGCAACTGAAAAAGATGATAGCTAAATAAGTGAAGAAAGTAGGTGAAAATCCAAGAATGACGCCTGCGCTAGTTGCTACGGCTTTACCACCTTTAAATTCTGCAAAAATGGGAAAGGTATGCCCAAGAACGGCTAAAAGTCCAAAAACGAGAGGAGAAATACCGTTGATGTGAAGAAAAAGAGGCAATAGCGTCGCAAATGTTCCTTTAAAAAAGTCAAAAATAAAGGTGATGATTCCTGCTTTTTTCCCAAGGACACGAAAGGTATTGGTCGTTCCTGTGTTTCCGCTACCGTATTCGCGGAGATTTTTCTTGTAAAATATTTGTCCAATCCAAAGTCCGGCAGGAATTGAGCCTATCAAATAAGCCAATATCAATGTAAAAACTATTTTTATCATGTTTTTATTATACCATGAATTTTGATTTTGATTGAGGAATGATAAGGAATATTTTACAAAATTTGTCTAGGCTGACAAAATGGCGGTGAAAAGCAGAAAGAATACATTATTTTCTAAAAAACTTTGCAAAATTTGTTAAAAACTTGTAAGATAGAAAGGATGAATGATTCAGGAGGTTCCTTGTGACAAAAAAGGAAATCAATATTAATAATTACAATGATGATGCCATTCAAGTATTAGAAGGGTTAGACGCAGTTCGGAAGCGTCCTGGTATGTATATCGGCTCAACCGATGCAACTGGGCTTCACCATTTGGTTTGGGAAATCGTCGACAATGCAGTCGATGAAGCTTTGTCTGGTTTTGGCGACAAGATTGATGTGACGATTAACAAGGATGGGAGTTTGAGTGTTACGGACCATGGACGTGGGATGCCGGTTGGTGTGCACGCGATGGGAATCCCAACTGTTGAGGTTATTTTTACGGTACTGCATGCAGGCGGAAAATTCGGTCAGGGCGGTTACAAGACATCGGGTGGCTTACACGGAGTTGGTTCTTCTGTGGTAAATGCGCTGTCTAGCTGGCTGGAAGTTGAAATCACACGTGACGGTACAATTTATAAACAACGTTTTGAAAATGGTGGAAAGCCAGCAACAACTTTGAAGAAAATTGGGACAGCAGCTAAGTCCAAATCTGGTACGAAAGTGACTTTCATGCCAGATGATACGATTTTCTCAACGATTGATTTTAAATATAATACAATCGCAGAGCGGCTTAATGAATCGGCCTTTTTGCTCAAAAACGTTCACCTTTCTCTGACAGATGAGCGAACGGGCGAGTCTGTTGATTTTCATTATGAAAATGGGGTGCAAGATTTTGTTAGCTATCTGAATGAAGATAAGGAAACATTGACACCAGTTCTTTATTTCGAGGGAGAAGAGGGCGGTTTTCAGGTAGAGGTGGCTCTCCAGTACAATGACGGTTACTCAGACAATATCCTTTCTTTTGTCAATAACGTCCGCACCAAGGACGGCGGAACGCACGAGACGGGCCTCAAGTCAGCCATTACCAAGGTCATGAATGACTATGCGAGAAAGACCGGTTTGCTGAAAGAAAAGGATAAAAATCTGGAAGGTTCTGACTACCGTGAAGGCTTGGCAGCTGTGTTGTCTATCTTGGTGCCGGAAGAGCATTTGCAGTTTGAGGGTCAGACCAAGGACAAGCTAGGTAGTCCACTGGCTCGTCCTGCAGTTGATTCGATTGTGTCCGACAAATTGACCTTCTTCTTGCTGGAAAATGGCGAATTGGCGTCTAATCTGATCCGCAAGGCAATCAAGGCAAGAGATGCACGCGAGGCAGCCCGCAAGGCGAGAGATGAAAGCCGTAATGGCAGGAAAAACAAGAAAGACAAGGGATTGCTGTCTGGGAAATTAACACCAGCCCAATCCAAAAATCCAGCTAAAAACGAACTCTATCTGGTCGAAGGAGATTCTGCGGGTGGGTCTGCCAAACAGGGTCGTGACCGCAAGTTTCAGGCTATTCTGCCTCTCCGCGGTAAGGTTATCAATACTGCAAAAGCCAAAATGGTAGATATTCTCAAAAACGAAGAAATTAACACCATGATTTACACTATTGGTGCAGGTGTTGGCTCGGACTTCTCTCTAGAAGACGCCAACTATGACAAGATTATCATCATGACCGATGCTGATACGGACGGAGCCCATATCCAGACGCTCTTGTTGACCTTCTTTTACCGCTATATGCGTCCGCTGGTTGAAGCAGGACATGTCTATATCGCTCTGCCGCCGCTTTATAAGATGTCTAAAGGCAAAGGCAAGAACGAGGTTGTTGAGTACGCTTGGACGGACGGCGAACTAGAAGATTTGCGCAAGAAATTTGGCAAAGGTGCCATGCTGCAGCGTTACAAAGGGCTTGGAGAAATGAACGCCGACCAGCTTTGGGAAACCACTATGAACCCTGAAAACCGCACCCTCATTCGCGTCACCATTGACGACTTGGCTCGTGCCGAGCGCCGCGTCAATGTCCTCATGGGCGACAAAGTCCCACCCCGCCGTAAATGGATTGAAGATAATGTCAAGTTTACGCTGGAGGAGAGTGGAGTGTTTTGATGGAGAAAATTTTAAAGTTTTTATTATACTTATTAAATAGATTGACAAATAAATTTAATGAACTCTATGAGAAATATGAAAATGTAAAGCGAAAGATAGATAGTTTAGAGAATTTGAAGATAATGAATAGTAAAGAATATATTCAGGTATTAGCAATCAAAAATATATTTAAATATTTATTCTTGGAAATATTTGTTGGGTTTCTTTTTATAATGCTTTTAAAATTGAATCCAACATTTACTAATAGCGATTTTTTATGGCCTACTATTTTATGGCCTATTCTCTATCTAGTTGTTCTTTTATTTTTAGTAGGAAGTCTTTATTATTGTTTAACAAAATTCTTTGTTTCATTAGTTTCGTTGACTTCCTTTAAGAAAAATTGTTTTTTTAAAATTATCTATAACTTATTTCCTGAACTGAATTGGCTAAAACACTATGCCTTACTAGTACCTATAGTCATTTTTTCTATATTGATATCTTTGTTTATATCTATTTTAGTTGGCAAAAATAATTATCTAGGTATTGGTATTTCTGTCTTAATAGCAACAAGGACGATGATTTGGATTTTGAAGGGGATAATTAAATCACAGCCAAGTTTTCGATTTGGAGATTATAATTCTAGTCCGACAACCATATTAGCAATTCTTGCTATTCTAATTTATATTTTTGGTGATGTAGATTGGGAAAGGGACTATATCTGGAGTTTGACAATCATTATTGTAACAATATCAAGTTATGGGATAGAAGTTGTTATTGATGACCTATATGCTGAAGGAGAGCAGAAAGCCCAAGAAATTTTCCAAGAGCAGCTACTTTCAAACAATCCAGACTATGAAGAATTAAAGAAATGTTACGATCATGGGGGTGAAAAGTACAAAGAAAAGTTGCTGAGTACAGAGAAATTTTTAGAAGTAATTGTAAAAAATGAATTGAAATCACTAAAAGATGTAAAAAACTATGGAGATTATAGACTGTACAAAGCATTCAATTACAAAAACTATTTAGATTCACAAAAATAATGATATCTTTCAAATCTCAAAATTATATTCCCCACAAAAAATCACCTTCCCCATCCCTAAAACAAGAAATTTCACATGAAGAATTTTTTGTCTAGGAGTAAAAAACCAAATCACACATGTGTGATTTGAATTTTTAGAGCAAAAGACGAACATTTACATGTGTTCTGAGCGATTTTGAAGCAAAAAACTAAAAAACACACGAAGAAAGAAGAGTTTATGACAAAAGAATACGGAGTCATTAGTTTAACGGTACGCAATTTGGAGAACAACGAATTTTCTCAGCTCATGACCGAGTCGAAAGAGGCGATTGCTGCTTTTAACAAGGCGCATAAGGTGGAAAGTATTTATACGAGCAAGCTGGAAGAGATGAGCCAGCATTTGATTAAGTTTCAGGAGGGGCTTCATCAGACGAAAGCTAGTCGCTTGGTGACTAGTTTAGACCAAGCCGACCGCGAGCGAGACGATGCTTTGGGGACGCTGACTGCTTTGGTGCGGGCGTTTTCACGGGTCAAGGAGACTGCGACCAAAGAAGCCTACGACACCTTGGCGGGCTTGCTGAAAAATTACGTAGGGATTGCGGCTGCTAACTATGAAAAGGAAACCGAGGGCATCAACCACCTGCTCCAAGAGCTGAAGAAATCAACCTATCAAACGGCACTGGCAAAACTGCACTTGGAAGCTCATGTGGAAAGCTTGATGACTGCGCAAAAGCGGTTTGAAGAAGCCTATAAGGAGCGCTTGACCGAGTTAAAAGGCAAAGTGCCTAGCCAAAGCAAGCAACTCCGCATTCAGCTACAAGAAATTTACGATTTCCTGCTGGATTTCACTGCTATTATGACCTATGCCTACCCAGAAAGAAGCCACTATGCAGATCTTCGCGACCACCTCAATACCATTCGCAGTCGCTACAAAAAACGCAAAGCGGTTAAGAAAGTGAAAGAAGCAATCTAACAAAAAGGTAGGGACTTCCATGAGAATTGAAAGTGAAATGTTGGATTTGATTTTGCGAATTGCAAAAGTCATACAAGCGGATGCAGTCGCTCTATCTGGCTCGCGGGCAAATCCGAATGCTCCAAAGGACGAGTTTCAAGATTATGATGTGGTCTACATTGTGGATGATTTGGATGGACTGGTAGCTGACCTTGCTTGGTTGGAAAGGTTTGGCAAGCGCATTATTGAGCAGCATAACCAACTAGACCATCGCCGCCTCTATCTCATGCTCTTTGAAGATAGCAATCGGATAGATTTGACCCTCTGCCCTAAGGAGCACATTAAAGAGTGGGTGGATAGCGAAGCAGACTTCACGGTGTTGGACGACCCACAGGGACTTTTTCGACCCTATACCCCCACTCTCAAACGCTATTGGACAAAACCAGCAAGTGCGGATGATTTTGCAAAATCTTGTAATGAATTCTGGTGGGTTTCAGCCTATGTTGTCAAGGGTATTCAGCGTCAGCAATTTGTGTATGCGGTGGATCATCTCTATGGTATCTGTCAGAAAGAATTGCTGAAATTATTGGCTTGGCAAGTGGCAGCGGATAGAGGAGTCATTGATGTCGGCAAAAACTATAAGTATCTGTTTCAGTATTTGCCCGCTGAGAAGGAGGAAGAATTTGCCGCTTTGCTTGATTTTTCCAGCAAAGAATGCCTCATCCAGTCTTTACTGTCTACGCAGCAATTTTTCCACAGAGAAGCTCAGGCTTTCTCTCTCAAGACTGGTTTTCCTTATGATAAAGAAACTGCAGAAAAAATGATTCAGTACACTAAAGAAAAACTGAATCTAAGAAAGTGATAATCCACTTTGCTCATTCATAAGAGATGCCTCTTACATCAGGAAGCATTAAAAAAGAAAATTACAGAAAGGATAGTTTGGTTGTATAGCAACTGAACACGGGACTAAGACTTAGAAAAAAGGATAAATCGGTTGGGGTTCATCGAACCCTGCATTGATTTCCTATTTTTCTACAGAAATTTTCGGCAAGCCGAAACGTCCCTTTGTATCTTATGTCTAACATTCAAAACATGTCCTTAGAGGACATCATGGGAGAGCGTTTTGGGCGCTACTCCAAATATATCATTCAAGAGCGGGCCTTGCCCGACATTCGTGATGGACTCAAGCCCGTGCAGCGTCGGATTCTTTATTCGATGAATAAAGACGGTAACACCTTTGACAAGAGTTACCGCAAATCGGCCAAGTCTGTTGGAAATATCATGGGGAATTTTCACCCGCATGGTGACAGCTCCATTTACGACGCTATGGTCCGTATGTCTCAGGACTGGAAGAACCGTGAGATTTTAGTGGAGATGCACGGAAATAATGGTTCTATGGACGGTGATCCGCCAGCCGCTATGCGGTACACTGAGGCTCGCTTATCTGAGATTGCCGGCTACTTGTTGCAAGACATCGAAAAGGACACCGTACCTTTTGCTTGGAACTTTGACGATACGGAGAAAGAACCAACTGTATTGCCTGCTGCTTTTCCAAACCTTTTGGTTAATGGTGCGACGGGGATTTCTGCTGGTTATGCGACAGACATTCCGCCTCACAATCTGGCTGAAGTCATCGATGCAGTGGTTTATATGATTGATCATCCCAAAGCCAAGGTGGACAAACTCATGGAATTTCTGCCAGGTCCTGACTTCCCAACGGGAGCCATTGTGCAAGGGCGAGATGAGATTAAGAAAGCCTATGAGACTGGAAAGGGTCGCGTCGTCGTGCGTTCTCGGACGGAAATTGAAAAACTCAAAGGTGGCAAAGAGCAGATCGTTGTGACAGAGATTCCTTATGAGATTAATAAGGCGGTCTTGGTCAAGAAAATTGACGATGTGCGGTTCAATAGCAAGGTAGCTGGTATTGCAGAAGTGCGGGATGAGTCTGACCGCGATGGGCTTCGTATTGCCATTGAGCTGAAAAAGGATGCCAATACCGAGCTAATTCTTAATTACCTTTTTAAATATACGGACCTGCAGATTAACTACAATTTCAACATGGTGGCCATTGATCATTTCACACCACGTTTGGTAGGAATTGTACCAATCTTGACCAGCTACATTGCTCACCGCAAGGAGATTATTCTGGCTCGCAGCCGTTTTGACAAGACCAAGGCTGAGAAGCGCTTGCATATCGTAGAAGGTTTGATTCGAGTGATTTCTATCTTGGATGAAGTGATTGCGCTCATTCGTGCATCGGAAAATAAATCAGATGCGAAGGAAAATCTCAAAGTCAGCTATGATTTTACCGAGGAGCAGGCTGAAGCCATTGTCACCCTCCAACTTTATCGCTTAACCAATACTGACGTAGTCGTTCTGGAGGAGGAAGAAGCAGAACTGCGCGATAAAATTGCGATGCTTTCTGCTATTATCGGCGATGAGCGCACCATGTATAACCTCATGAAGCGTGAGCTCCGCGATGTCAAAAAGAAATTTGGTAATCCTCGTCTTAGTGAATTGCAAGATACGGCAAATGCCATCGAGATTGATACAGCGAGTCTGATTGTGGAAGAAGAAACTTTTGTTAGCGTCACTCGTGGCGGTTACCTCAAACGCACTAGTCCGCGCTCTTTCAATTCATCAACAGTTGATGAGGTCGGTAAGCGGGATGATGATCGTCTGGTTTTTGTCAGCTCGGCGAAAACTACTCAGCATCTTTTGATTTTTACCAACCTTGGCAATGTCATCTATCGACCGATTCATGAACTGGCAGACATTCGCTGGAAAGAAATCGGGGAACACCTCAGTCAGACTATTACTAATTTTGAGACGAATGAAGAAGTCATCTATACAGAATTGGTTGATAATTTTGACGAAGGAACTTATTTTGCGGTAACAAAACTAGGGCAAATCAAGCGCGTAGAGCGAAGAGAATTTAGTCCTTGGCGAACCTATAAGTCCAAGTCTATCAAGTTTGCTAAACTAAAAAATGAAGACGATCAAATTATCACCCTCTCTCCAATCAAGCTGGACGATGTCATGTTAGTGACTAAGAACGGTTATGCTCTTCGGTTCAATATCGAAGAAGTACCAATTGTGGGTGCCAAGGCAGCAGGTGTCAAAGCTATCAATCTCAAAAAAGATGATGTCCTAGCTACTGCTTTTATTGCCAATACTGATTCACTTTATATCTTGACTCAGAGAGGAGCGCTCAAGCGAATGGCAGTTGCAGACATTCCTGTGACTAGTCGAGCGAATCGTGGCTTGCAAGTGTTGCGCGATCTGAAGTCCAAGCCACATCGTGTCTTTCAAGCAGGTCCTGTCTTTGGGGAGCAGCCTGCAGAACTAGATCTCTTCAGTTCAGACAATCCAGCAGCAGAAGAAGAGCAGATCCTTTCTATTGTATCCAGCAAAGGAACGACTTACGAGGTGAATCTAGCTGATCTTGGTTTATCTGAAAGAACCAGCAATGGTAGTTTTATCTCAGATACCATTTCTGATGAAGAAGTGTTTTCTGCGAATCTTAAATAATTGAAAATCAGTCCAAGTGGCTGATTTTTTATTGTCGTTATAAACTGAAATTAAAAAATTTTCAGAATTTTGCAAAAAGCCATTGAAAATATCTAAAAATAGTGTAAAATTAAAAACATAAGTTCAAAAAGGAGAATGTTATGTCAGTAAATCTTGATTGGGGAAACCTAGGCTTTTCCTATATGAAATTACCTTATCGTTATCTCGCTTATTATAAAAACGGTCAATGGGAAAAAGGAGAATTAACTGAAGATGCTACTTTGCATATGTCTGAATCTTCTCCCTGCATTCATTATGGACAACAGGCTTTTGAAGGAATGAAAGCATATCGCACAAAAGATGGCAGCGTTCAACTATTTCGCCCGGATCAAAATGCAAAACGTCTACAACGTACCTCAGATCGGCTCTTAATGCCACAAGTTCCGACTGATATGTTTGTTGATGCAGTTAAGCAGGTTGTTCTTGCAAATGAAGAATACGTTCCACCGTATGGAACAGGAGGGACCCTTTATATTCGTCCGCTGTTGCTAGGTATCGGGGACATCATTGGCGTAAAACCAGCCGATGAATATATTTTTACTGTATTTGCTATGCCTGTTGGAAATTACTTTAAAGGAGGCTTGCAACCAACTAATTTTCTCATTCAAGAGGAATACGATCGTGCGGCTCCACATGGAACAGGTGCAGCTAAGGTAGGGGGGAACTATGCAGGAAGTTTTGTTCCTGGTCAATATGCGAAAACAAACGGATTTTCAGATGTAATCTATTTAGATCCTGCAACTCATACCAAAATTGAAGAGGTGGGTTCTGCCAATTTCTTTGGTATTACCGTAGATAATGAATTTATCACACCACTTAGCCCATCTATCCTGCCTTCTATCACAAAATACTCTCTTCTATACTTAGCAGAGCATCGTTTGGGCATGAAAGCTATTGAGGGGGATATTTTCATAGATGATCTAGATAAATTTGTCGAAGCAGGGGCTTGCGGCACAGCAGCGGTTATCTCTCCAATTGGTGGTGTTCAGCATGGTGATGAGTTTCATATTTTTTATAGCAAAACAGAAGTTGGACCTGTTACTCGAAAACTTTATGATGAATTAACCGGCATCCAATTTGGCGATGTTAAAGCACCAGAAGGCTGGATCGTAAAAGTTTAAAAATGTTTGAAGCTATCTCTCGGTTGAGGTAGCTTTTATTATCACATATCACTTGCTAGTTTTCCTATTTTTTTGTAAAATAGAGACTTGAAAGAGGTATATGATGAGTAAAAAAGATAAAAAGATTGAAATCCAATTGGCAGATAGCCAAGTCAAAGTAGGAACTGACCAGCACGAAGGTTATGTTCTATCAATTGGAAAAAAAGTCATTGGTCAAATTGCTGAGTTTAACGGGCAATTTGCTATCATAAAAAATGAAAATGTTGATAGTTTTTATAAAAAACTTGAAAATGCTGTGGAAAAATTGATTGAAACCTATAATTTGAGTAAATAAATGCTTGTATTTTCTTTTCATCAATGGTATAATGAATACTGTTGATTATACAGGAGAGGTAGCGAAGAGGCTAAACGCGGCGGACTGTAAATCCGCTCCTTCGGGTTCGGGGGTTCGAATCCCTCCCTCTCCATGAGCGTACTTAATTTTTAATGGTATGACCACGTTCTTTTTTGGGGTATAGCCAAGCGGTAAGGCAAGGGACTTTGACTCCCTCATGCGTTGGTTCGAATCCAGCTACCCCAGTTCTTAGGTAATATATCAGATAAATGGTAAAATATCTTAGGGTATTTTATTTCTTTATAGGGTGAGAAACGTTAAAGATAGTTCAATGTCATTGCGGTGCTTAGGAAAAATATTATAAGTATGTCAAGCGAGAAATGCTTGATTGTTGGAGGATTTTTTTAGATGAATGAATTTGAAGATTTGCTAAATAGTGTTAGCCAAGTTGAGCCAGGCGACGTCGTTACTGCTGAAGTATTGACTGTTGATGCGAACCAAGCTAATGTTGCAATCGCTGGAACTGGTGTGGAAGGTGTTTTGACCCTTCGTGAATTGACAAACGATCGTGATGCTGACATTAACGACCTTGTAAAACCAGGTGAAACACTTGAATTGCTTGTTCTTCGTCAAGTAGTGGGTAAAGATACGGATACAGTTACTTACCTAGTATCTAAAAAACGTTTAGAAGCTCGCAAGGCATGGGACAAGTTGGTTGGACGTGAAGAAGAAGTTGTTACTGTAAAAGGGACTCGTGCTGTTAAAGGCGGACTTTCAGTAGAATTTGAGGGACTTCGTGGATTTATTCCTGCTTCAATGCTAGATACTCGTTTCGTTCGTAACACTGAACGTTTTGTAGGTCAAGAATTTGAAGCAAAAATTAAAGAAGTGGATCCAAAAGAAAATCGCTTTATCCTTTCACGTCGTGAAGTTGTAGAAGCTCAAGCAGCAGCAGCACGTGCTGAAGTGTTTGGTAAATTGGCTGTTGGTGACATCGTGACTGGGAAAGTTGCACGTATCACAAGCTTTGGTGCTTTTATTGATCTTGGTGGTGTTGACGGACTTGTTCATTTAACTGAATTGTCACATGAGCGCAATGTTTCACCAAAATCTGTTGTATCAGTTGGCGATGAAATCGAAGTAAAAGTTCTTGATTTGAATGAAGAAGAAGGTCGTGTATCGCTTTCTCTTAAAGCT
Source organism: Streptococcus sp. NSJ-72 (assembly GCF_014334035.1). NCBI lineage: Bacteria > Bacillati > Bacillota > Bacilli > Lactobacillales > Streptococcaceae > Streptococcus > Streptococcus sp. NSJ-72. Next base: position 1,272,725 of record NZ_CP060489.1, on the reverse strand, counting down.
ACAACCCCTGGACCATGGGACGGTGTCGAACAAAAACTTGCTGCCGGTGATGTTATCGAAGGTACAGTTAAACGTTTAACAGATTTCGGTGCTTTTGTAGAAGTATTACCAGGTATTGACGGACTTGTCCATATTTCACAAATTTCACATAAACGTGTTGAAAATCCAAAAGATGTGCTTAAAGTCGGTCAGGAAGTAACTGTGAAAGTTCTTGATGTAAACGCTGATGCAGAACGTGTATCACTTTCTATCAAGGCTCTTGAAGAACGTCCAGCACAAGAAGATGACCAAAAAGAAAAACGTCAATCACGTCCTCGTCGTCAAAAACGTCAAGAAAAACGTGACTTTGAACTTCCAGAAACTCAAACTGGATTTTCAATGGCTGACTTGTTTGGTGATATTGAATTATAATCAAATAAAAGGATTGGAATTTATCATTTCAGTCCTTTTTTACTTGTTATTTTTATAAAATTTTTATATAATAAAATAGTTGCCACCCTTAGTGTAATGGATATCACGTAAGATTCCGGTTCTTGAGATGGGAGTTCGATTCTCTCAGGGTGGATTGTGTTTATTACTTGAAAGTCTTGTTTTATGCAAGATTTTTTATTTTTACAAAGGAGATTGCGAATGCCTATAAAATTGATTGCTCATGCTCTAATTGAAAAAGATGGAAAATATTTGCTTATTAAACGAAGTAAAATAAAACGTGGTTCTCCAAACATGTATCCAGAATATTGGGATATTCCAGGAGGTAGTGTGGAAGAAGACGAATTGCCGCGAGAAGGTGCTGTACGAGAAGCGATGGAAGAAGTCAACCAAAAGATACAATTAAGTGAGATACTTCATGAGGATAGCTGTTACGATGATACAAAGGGCATTGTTTTTACGCGTCTAGTGTATAAGGCGAAATTGCTAGAATATAATAGAGAGATAAAACTTGATCCGGAAGAGCATACAGCATTTCGCTGGATTCAGACCTTATCGGATATGAAAGAAGAAACAATTGTTCCATATTTAAACGATCTATTCAAATAAGTTATAAAGTAAGGCTAAGATAATATTATCTTAGCCTTACTTTACGCTAGTAAAAGCTATTAATATAGTTGAAAGAATAGATAGGACTTATGAAACAGTTCCAATAACATTCGCTTTTCAAACTCGAAAGAACAATTTTTTTCATTCATACTTCAAGATTCTAAAGGAATGTTAGGTAACGAAGCTAAAACCGCAAACTAAAAAATTTCAAATTTTATTCCTGTTTTAAAATGAAAAAACTCCTTGATAAAACAAGGAGTAAGAAAGGAAATTCTTTAGTTTTTAGCTACTGAAGCAAATTCTTCTTTAGAGAAAGCATCATTGATGATATCTTTCAATTGTTTAGCAGAAGCTTGCATTTTTTGTTTTTCAGCATCATTCAACGGGATATTTACTGGACGTACGATACCATGTGCGCCAACAATAGCTGGTTGTCCAATGTAGCAATTTGTAACACCAGGATATTGACCTTCTTGGAATACCGAAAGTGGAAGAACTGAATTTTCGTCATCAAGGATAGCTTTTGTAATACGAGCTAAGGCAACTGCGATACCATAGAATGTTGCACCTTTTTTATTGATAATTGAGTATGCAGCATCACGAACGCCTTCAAATAAGTCAACCAATTCAGCAGCATTGAAGTTTTCTACGTCTTGAAGATAATTTTCAAGGTTGACACCTGCAACGTTAGCATGTGACCAAACAGCGAATTCTGAATCACCATGTTCTCCCATGATGTAAGCATGGACAGAGCGAGCATCTACATCTAATTTTTCAGCAAGCGCTTGACGGAAACGTGCTGAGTCAAGAGAAGTACCTGAACCAATGACACGTTCTTTAGGGAATCCAGAGAATTTCCAAGTTGAGTAAGTCAAGATATCAACTGGGTTAGCAGCCACAAGGAAAATACCGTTAAATCCTGACTCAACAATTTTGGTAACAACATCTTTATTGATGCGGAGGTTTTTTTCAACCAATTGAAGACGAGTTTCACCCGGTTTTTGTGGTGCACCAGCAGTCAAAACAACAAGATCTGCATCGTGCGCATCAGCATATTCTGCTGAATAGATTTTCTTAGGTGAAGTGAAGGCAAGGGCGTGGCTAAGGTCTTCAGCATCTCCTTCTGTCTTTTCCTTGAAAATATCAACGATACCAAGTTCTTGAGCGATACCTTGGTTGACAAGAGCAAATGCGTAAGAAGAACCTACAGCACCGTCACCGACAAGGATGACTTTTTTATGTTGTTTAGTAAGAGTCATTTTGCTAAACATCTCCTTTATTTTATTGGGGAACATTTTCCCTTTACAACTTCATTCTATCACTTTTGTAACATTTTGTCACGGATATAATACATATCATCTTATGTAAACGTTTTTATGATAAGGGGTGTTTACTGAAAAAAATCATGATTTATGTTATAATGATATGGTCATATAAATTGAAGAGAGGCATTTTTTAATGCAGGATAATAATTTAGTCAATGTGAACTTAACGAGCGAAATGAAGACGAGTTTTATCGATTACGCCATGAGTGTCATTGTGGCTCGTGCCCTTCCTGATGTTCGAGATGGTTTAAAGCCTGTTCATCGAAGAATATTGTATGGAATGAATGAACTAGGTGTTACCCCTGATAAACCACATAAGAAATCTGCTCGTATTACGGGTGATGTTATGGGTAAATATCACCCACACGGAGATTCCTCTATCTATGAAGCGATGGTGCGGATGGCGCAATGGTGGTCTTACCGTCATATGCTGGTTGATGGTCACGGAAACTTTGGTTCTATGGATGGAGATGGTCCCGCAGCACAACGGTATACAGAAGCTCGTATGAGTAAAATTTCGCTTGAGATGTTGCGCGATATTAACAAAAATACAGTTGATTTTGCGGATAACTATGATAGTAGCGAACGTGAGCCATTAGTCTTACCGTCGCGTTTTCCTAATTTATTGGTTAATGGAGCAACTGGGATTGCTGTGGGGATGGCTACCAATATTCCTCCCCATAATCTTGGTGAAACCATTGATGCCGTTAAATTGATTATGGACAATCCAGATGTAACAACGCGCGATCTTATGGAAGTATTGCCTGGTCCAGATTTTCCAACGGGAGCTTTAGTCATGGGAAGGTCGGGAATTCACCGTGCTTATGAAACTGGAAAAGGTTCTATCGTTTTACGTGCTCGGACAGAAATCGAAGAAACTAAATCTGGTCGAGAACGGATTGTTGTTACCGAATTTCCGTATATGGTCAACAAGACAAAAGTCCATGAACATATTGTCCGGCTTGTTCAAGAAAAACGGATTGATGGAATTACGGCAGTCCGTGATGAATCTAACCGAGAAGGTGTTCGCTTTATCATTGAAGTGAAGCGTGATGCAAGTGCGCATGTTATTTTAAATAACTTATTTAAACTCACGCAAATGCAGACGAATTTCAGTTTCAATATGCTAGCGATTCAAAATGGAGTGCCTAAAATTCTCTCCTTGCGTGAAATTCTGCTTGCTTATATTGAACATCAAAAAGAAGTGGTAACTCGTCGGACGATTTTTGATAAGGAAAAGGCCGAAGCACGTGCCCATATTTTAGCAGGTTTGTTGATTGCGCTTGATCATATTGATGAAGTCATTCGCATTATTCGAAATAGTGAAACGGATGCTGAAGCACAAGCGGAATTAATGTCACGTTATGAGTTATCTGAACGTCAAAGTCAAGCAATTCTGGATATGCGTCTTCGTCGTTTGACAGGATTGGAGCGCGATAAGATTCAGTCTGAATACGATGATTTAATGAAATTAATTGCGGATTTGACAGATATATTGGCAAAACCAGAACGAGTTGTTGCGATTATCAAAGAAGAGTTGGAAGAAGTCAAACGTAAATTTTCTGATAAGCGCCGTACGGAACTAATGGTCGGGGAAGTTTTATCTCTTGAAGATGAAGATTTAATTGAAGAGGCTGATGTTTTAATCACGCTTTCCAATAAAGGTTACATCAAACGGCTAAATCAAGATGAATTTACAGCTCAAAAACGTGGTGGTCGAGGGGTTCAAGGGACAGGTGTTAAGGATGATGACTTTGTTCGTGAATTAGTTTCTACTAGTACACATGAACGCTTGCTCTTTTTCACCAATAAAGGCCGTGTTTATCGTTTGAAAGGTTATGAAATTCCTGAATATGGTCGTACAGCGAAAGGGTTGCCAATTGTCAATTTGTTGAAATTGGACGAAGGTGAAACAATTCAGACAATCATCAATGTTCAAGCTGAACACAATGATCATTCTTATCTTTTCTTCACCACGCGCCATGGTGTGGTAAAACGAACTAGCGTAACAGAATTTGCTAACATTCGTCAAAATGGGCTAAAAGCTTTGAATTTAAAAGATGAAGATGAGCTAATCAATGTCTTTCTGACAGATGGGCAAACAGACATCATTATCGGAACAAAAATGGGCTATGCTGTACGATTTAATGAAAATCAAGTTCGCAACATGGGACGAGCTGCAACTGGTGTACGTGGTGTAAATTTGCGCCCAGATGATCATGTTGTGGGAGCTAGCGTTATTTCGGATAATCAAGAAGTGTTAGTCATTACTGAAAAAGGTTATGGTAAGCGAACTTTGGCTAGTGAATACGCTACGAAAGGACGTGGTGGAAAAGGAATGAAAACAGCGAATATCACTGAAAAGAACGGTCCATTAGCGGGGCTTATGGCCGTGAACGGTGATGAAGATTTAATGATTATCACAAATACAGGTGTCATTATCCGAACAAATGTTGCTAACATTTCTCAAACAGGACGTGCAACTTTGGGTGTTAAAGTAATGCGACTAGATAAGGGAGCGCAAATTGTTACTTTTACAAGTGTTGAAGCAGAAGATGAAAAAGAAGTGGATGAATAATAAACTAGATAAAAGGAAATGTTATGTCATCAAGAAGAAAAAAACATAATAAAAGAAAAAATATTCTGATTAACATTGTTGCGACATTGCTAATTATTGTAGCGCTTGCACTTATTTTCAACTCTTCTATTCGTAATATGATTATGGTCTGGCATACCAATAGGTATCAAGTGAGCAATGTTTCAAAAGATGAGATTAATAAAAATAAAAAAGCCAAAACCAGCTTTAACTTTGACAAAGTAAAATCATTGTCAACTGAAGATGTGATTAACGCCCAATGGCAGGCTCAGCAACTACCAGTTATTGGTGGAATTGCAATTCCAGAGCTTTCGATGAATTTGCCAATTTTTAAGGGACTAGATAATGTTGGTCTTTATTATGGTGCAGGTACGATGAAAGAAACACAGCAAATGGGGAAAGGGAATTATGCATTGGCGAGTCACCATGTGTTTGGAATTACAGGTGCAAGTAATATGCTATTTTCTCCGTTAGATCGTGCAAAAGCCGGAATGAAGATTTACCTAACAGATAAAGAGAAGATATATACTTATTCCATTACTTCTGTTGAAAATGTTTCACCTGACAGAGTAGATGTGATTAATGATCGTGAAGGAGTCAATGAGGTAACGCTAGTGACCTGCGAAGATGCTGCAGCTACTTCGCGAACGATTGTTAAAGGAACACTAGAAGGAGAAACTTCTTACAAGGATGCTCCAAAAGAAATTTTGAGTGCATTTAGTAAAACATATAATCAAATGCAACTATAAAATAAAAGAAGCTGGGCAAAGATTCCGTTTTTAGTAAAAATTAAGTAGCTAACAATAGAAAAGCTTAAAATCAACGTTTTTAATAACTTGATTTTAAGCTTTTTTCATTATTCAGGAAGTTTTTGCTTAACCTTTTTCGTTAGCTGAAAGTAAAACGACTCGTGTTAAATTTTGATGACAACTCAATTACCATCACTAAATCGCAAACAAATCGTTAAGGTTTTCAGCTAGGGTTGGATGAGTAAAGATTTGTTTTGTGAAAAAAGTATATGGTATGTTGTTGTCCATAGCTACAGTTAGAATGTTAATAATTTCTTGAGCTCCTTGTGAGAAGATAGTAGCGCCAAGAATTTCTTTAGTTTCTGTGTTTACAACTGCTTTGAATGCTCCTCTGAGGTCAGCATTGACATGTCCACGTGGCATAGCTGAAACTGGAATTTCTTTAGTTGCATAAGGCAATCCTTGTTCTTTAGCTTGTGCTTCAGTTAGACCAATTTGAGCGAGTGGTGGAGCGATGAACATGGTAGTCGGTACATTTTTACGATCATCAAGTGTGTATGAGCCGTCACCTGCTAAATAACTAAAAACTATACGGAAATCATCTAATGAGACATAGGTGAATTGCAATCCACCGTTGACATCTCCAACAGCAAAAACGCCAGAAACACTAGTTTGACAATGCTTATCAACTTGGATAGCACCACGATCTGTTATTTGAATATCTGTATTTTCTAGCTTTAATGGTTCAATATTTGGCTTGCGACCGGTAGCATAAAGCAACGCATCAAAATGAAAACTTTTATTTTTAGTAACGACAATCACCTCGTCACCATCATTTTTAATTTCTTGAGTAAAGACATTTTGAAGAATTTCAATGCCATCTTCTTCCATGTATTGTTTGGCCATGGCAGCGATAGAAGGTTCTACACGTGGTAGAAAGGTATCGGCAGCATCAAGAACAGTGACCTTGCTTCCTAATTTATTGAACAAACCAGCAAATTCAAGACCGATATTCCCACCGCCAAGAATTCCAAGACTTTTAGGTAGTCTATCAAGGTTTTGAATACCTGTTGAATCATAAACATTTTTTGATGTAGTAAGTCCTGGGATTGGTAGAATGTTAGAGATAGCACCTGTATTGATGACGATATTTTCAGCTGTTAATTCTTGTTTTTGGTTACCTGAGACAATTTCAATTACCTTATTGGATAGAAAATGAGCTTCTGCATCAATAATATCGACTCCAGCACCACTAATAGTTGCGTAATTTTTCCCATTGAGTCTGCTAGTAACCGCATTTTTCTCAGTCATTACTTCTTCAAAAGATAATCCTTTTTCTGCAGCTACTAGTAAGGTTTTGGTTGGAATACAAGCGATATTGATGCAAGTTCCGCCGTACATAGCTTTACTGCGTTCAATCAAAGCAACCTTTTTTCCTTGCATTGCCATTTTGGCTGCTAATGTTTTTCCGGCTTTACCAAAACCAATGACAATTAGATCATATATTAACATGGTTTTCCTCCGTTTTTTACAAATATTGTAGCACATCTATTCTGAAATTGCCTGTATTTTGCTCCGTAAAATTGATCTGGCCGCTACATGTAGTGGAAAAAATCTTTATAAAATTCAAGAATTTTATAAAGAAATTTTTAGAATCTGAAAATTTTTTTATTTGGAAAATTTAGATTTTAACCTTTGAAAATCCACTAAAATCAGCATGTATAACACTAGCTTATGGGAAGTTTAATTTATCTTAAGTAGACATTATAGCGTGTTCGATATAAAATGAAAGCGTCAACAAATACTGAGCCTTAAAATGAAAGCGCTCTTATCATACTATTACAAAGGAGTCCATACTATGGCAACCAAAGAAGAAATTTTACGTGAACTATATCCTGAAGATCTTTTCCATTATGCAGATGGTTTGACATTAGGAGAAGCAGAAGTTTTGCAAGAAACTCGTCGTTTGATTGAAAAACATCTTCGTCCTGTTATCAATGAACATTGGGAAAAACCTGATTTTCCATTTGAACAATTTTACACAGTTGCCAAAGGTGCACAAATTATGAACAATCCTAAATTGTTTGAGGGACGTGAAGGCAGCTACAAACCATCAGAACTTTATATCGCATTCCTTTACTTGGAATTGGCTCGTTTTGATACATCAATGGCTACATTCTATACTGTTCATGGCGGACTTTGCTATAATACAATCTTGCTCGGTGGTGATGAACGCCAACAAAAAGAATTTCTTCCTAAATTAGCAGCATTTGATTGGCAAGGATGTTTTGCTTTGACAGAGCCACTTTCAGGTTCAGACATTGCAGGTGGACTCGCAACAACTGCTGAACGTGTTGGAGATAAATGGATTCTTAATGGTGAAAAACGATGGATTGGTGGTTCAGATACAGCAGATGTTATCCCAGTATTTGCTCGCGATGTAGCGGATGGTAAGGTTAAATGTTTTATCGTTCGTAAGGGAGCTCCTGGTTACGATGTAGAAGTCATCCAACATAAAATTGCACTTCGGTGTGTTCGAAATGGTCATATTACCATGACAAATGTTGAAGTTCCAGATTCAGACCGTTTAGTAAATATCAATGGATTTGCAGATGTAGCTCGTATTCTTACATTTACTCGTGCTGATGTGGCTCATATCGCTATGGGGATAACTTGCGGATCATTTAATGCAGCCTTGAAATACGCTACAAATCGTCAACAATTCAAACGTCCAATTGCTAAATTCCAAATTATTCAAGAAAAATTGGCTAGAATGCAAGCAAACGCTGTGGCAGCAATCGCTTATTCAGTTCGTATCGCTGAAATGCAAGAAGCGGGTAATGAATTGATGTTAAATTCTGCTCTTGCTAAAATGCACAATTCACTTGTCATGCGTGAAACGGTGGCTCTTGCTCGTGAAACATGTGGAGGCGATGGAATTACTCTTGAAACAGACGTTGCACGCTTCTTTGCAGACGCTGAGGCAGTTTACACTTATGAAGGTTCTCATGAAGTCAACGCTTTGATTGTTGGCCGTGAAATCACTGGCTTAGGTGCATTTGTATAATGACGAAAAAGGAGCGATTGAGGGGTGTATATCATTCAATCGTTCCTATTCTTTCGCTTTAAATTTTGTAACGTACTAGATAGGAGAAAAAATTGAATATTTCAAATGTAATGATCATTGGATCAGGTCAAATGGGAAGTGGTATTGCTCAAGTTTTTGCGCAATCAGGCTTTACGGTGTATTTGAATGATATTAAAGAAGAATTCGTTGAAAGAGGCATCGGAAATATCACTAAGCAACTAACACGCTCCGTTGAAAAAGGTCGTCTTTCAGAAGATGATAAAAATAGTATTTTGAGTAAGCTGATTCCATCAACTTCATATGAGGATGCTAAAAATGTTCAGTTAGTTATTGAAGCAGCTACTGAAAATAGAGATATTAAGTTGAGTATTTTTAAACAATTAGATGAATTGACATCTCCAGAAACTATTTTAGCTTCAAATACCTCATCTTTGTCTATCACAGACATTGCTGCAGCAACAGTACATCAAGAACGAGTCATTGGAATGCACTTCTTTAATCCTGCTCCTGTTATGAAATTGGTCGAAGTAATCAAAGCACTTCAAACATCAGAAGAAGTCGTTAAAGCTGTTCGTGAATTAACTGAAAAAATCGGTAAAACAGCAGTTGATGTTAAAGATTCTTATGGTTTTGTAGTGAACCGTGTGTTGATTCCGATGATTAATGAAGCGATTTTCATTCTCGGAGAAGGGGTTGCAACAGCTGAAGAAATTGATGAAGCTATGAAACTCGGTGCTAACCATCCTATTGGACCATTGGCTTTAGCTGATTTGATTGGTTTGGATGTTTGCTTAGCTATTATGGGTGTATTGAATAATGGATTTGGTGATCCAAAATATCGTCCTGCTCCATTGTTGAAAAAAATGGTTGAAGCTGGTAAACTGGGTCGTAAGACAAAGGAAGGTTTCTTTAAATATTAAGATATAAGGAGCAAGAAATGAAAGAAGCAGTGATTGTATCAGCAGTTCGTACACCATTAGGTTCTTTTGGTGGAAGTTTGAAAAATATTTCAGCTGTTGATTTGGGAAGTTTGGTTATTAAAAGTGCGATTGAACGAGCACATTTGAAAGCAGAACAAATTGATGAAGTGATTATGGGAAATGTGTTGGCAGCAGGACTAGGGCAAAATGTAGCACGTCAAATGAGTGTCAATGCAGGTATTCCAGTCTCTTCTCCAGCCTTTACAGTGAATAAAGTATGTGGTTCAGGACTGAAAACAGTTCAATTAGCTGCCCAAGCAATTTTATGTGGAGATGCAGATATTATTGTAGCAGGTGGTGCAGAAAATATGAGTCAGGCACCATACGTTCTTCAAGGTCAGCGTTGGGGATCTCGTATGGGAGATACAAAAGTGATTGACACTATGTTACGCGACGGTCTGACTGACGCTTTTGGTGATTTCCATATGGGAATCACAGCTGAGAATGTTGCTGAACAGTATGATATTTCTCGTGAAGTCCAAGATGCTTTTGCTGTTCAGTCACAACAACGTGCTGTGGCAGCTATTGAAGCTGGACGTTTCAAAGAAGAAATCGTTCCAGTGATTATTCCACAGAGAAAAGGTGAGCCAATTGTTTTTGATACGGATGAATTTCCAAGAAAAGATGCCTCACTAGAAGGTTTGGCTAAATTACGCCCTGTCTTTAAAGAAGGCGGAACGGTCACAGCTGGTAATGCTTCTGGTATCAACGATGGAGCGGCAGCAGTTGTTGTCATGAGTTTAGAAAAAGCGAAAGAGCTAGGCATTCCTGTTTTAGCAACCATAAAATCCTATGCAAGTGCAGGATTAGATCCGAAAATCATGGGTTGCGGACCAATTTATGCTTCTCGTAAAGCACTTGAAAAGGGTGGCTTTACAACTGAGGATCTCGATTTGATTGAATCCAATGAAGCATTTGCATCGCAAGCATGTGCTGTTGGTAAGGAGTTAAATCTTGATCCGGAAAAAGTAAACGTAAACGGTGGTGCCATTGCACTTGGTCATCCAATTGGAGCATCAGGTTGCCGTATTCTGGTTACTTTGTTGCATGAAATGGAAAAACGCGATGCTAAACGTGGTCTTGCAACTCTTTGTATCGGAGGAGGAATGGGCACAGCAGTTATTGTAGAACGTTAAAAATAATTACCTACTAAATTTAATTTACCATTTGATTTTTTTACTCTGTAAAACAAATTCCATCTAAGACGTTTATCTTAAATGATTCTTAGTAGAATTTGTTTTTTTATTTTGAAAATCAAAAAGTCTTAGTATTTTTTATAACTCTATAAGTTAAACTTATAGAGTTATAAATTAAGATTAAGTAGACGAGAATGGAAAAATGGGATATCATAGCATTGTAAGCTCTTACATTTTGGGTTCAAGTATTTGTTGACACTGTACTTAATATTTCAAATTTTATAAGTAGGAGCATTAAAATGAGTAAAACTGTTTTACTAGAAGTAAAAAACAGCATCGGCTACATTACGATCAATCGTCCTGAAGCATTAAATGCTTTGAGTTCTCAAGTATTAACTGATCTGAATGATGTTCTTGATCAAGTTGAACAAAGTGAAGAAATCCGTGTTGTGATTGTAACAGGGGCAGGAGAAAAGGCATTTGTAGCTGGAGCTGATATTAAAGAAATGAACGTGATGTCGCCAATTCAAGCTTTTGAATATATGACATTTGCAAACAATACTTTTACTCGACTTTCTGACTTACGTCAACCAACAATTGCAGTGCTCAATGGGTATGCACTTGGAGGAGGAATGGAATTAGCACTTTCGACAGATATCCGTATTGGATTTGAAAAGACAGTTGTTGGCTTTCCAGAAGTTGGCTTGGGCATTATTCCAGGATTCGCTGGTACTCAACGTATGTCTCGTTTGATTGGAACAAGCCGTACGAAAGAATTGATTTTCACTGCTCGTACAGTGAAAGGTCAAGAAGCCTACGAACTGGGAATTCTTAACAAGTTGGTTTCAGCTGAAGAACTGTTAACTTCAGCTGAAGAATTGGCTGCTGCAATTATGAAGAATGCACCGTTAGCAGTAGAGAAAGCTAAACATGTTATTCAGGTTGGTTCTGAACTTCCACTTAAAAATGCTATTAGGCTCGAAACTGAAGCAGAAGCATTGTTGTTCTCTACAGAGGATAAAGTAGAAGGGATGCATGCTTTTGTAGAAAAGCGCAAAGCTGTTTTTAATCGCAAATAGTAGGTGGAGGTAGTGGTATGCACATTGTAACATTACCAGAAGCAATTTCTAAGATTAAATCTGGCGATATGGTTGGCATCTCAGGCTTTCTTGGGGTAGGTGAACCATTTGAACTCATTGAAGAACTGATTCGACAAAATCAACAAAACTTAACAATAGTATCGGTGGTGACTTCACAACCCGGTAAAGAAGTTGGTGTTGGTCGTTTATGCGAAAACCACCAAGTAAAAAAATACATCGCTGCTCATGTGGGAACTTCTGCAGCAGTGCAACATGAATATTTTAGTGGTGATATGGAAGTTGAGTTCACACCAATGGGAACTGTGGTAGAACGACTTCACGCTGCTGGAGCCGGTTTAGGAGCTGTCTTGACTCCTACTGGTGTAGGTACTATTTTGGAAAATGACTATGAAAAAGTAGTCCGTAATGGCAGAGAATATCTGGTTTATGACCCTTTGAAAATCGATGTTGCTTTGATTAAAGCTACCAAGTCAGACAAATATGGTAATTTATATATTGACGGTACAACTAAAAATATTTCATTGCAACTAGCGCTTGCAGCTGATACAGTTATTGTCGAAACTAATGACATTGTTGAAGTTGGTGAAATCGATCCCAACGATATATACATTCCAGGAATCCTTGTAGATTATGTTGTTAAAAGTTTGACTGCTGAAGAACATCATGAAATGATGGGGGACCTCTGGACGGAGACAAAAAAATTTGCAGGGGTAGTGTAATATGAAACCAAAAGAAATTATTGCAAGACGTATCGCACTTGAATTTAAGGATGGGGATGTAATCAACCTTGGTTTTGGGATTCCGAACGCTTCTGCTGATTACATTCCTGAAGGTGTGAATGTGATTCTTCAAGCAGAAAATGGGGCACTTCGTTTTGGTGAGACACCGACAAAAGAAAACTACAATGCGAATCTGGCCAACTCTGGTGGAGCCCCCATTACTCTTTTACCAGGAGCGTCTTTATTTGATCTTCAAACTTCTTTCGCTATTATTCGTGGAGGTCATGTTGATGCGACAGTTTTAGGAGCGCTAGAAGTCAGCCAAGATGGCAGTATTGCAAACTGGATTATTCCTGACAAATTCGCGCCAGGAATGGGAGGAGCTATGGATCTTCTCGTTGGTGCTAAAAAAGTTATCGCTGCCATCCAACATACAACTGTTGATGGACAGTCAAAACTGCTGAAAGAGTGCACATTGCCTCTATCAGCTAAAGGAGTTTTGGATTTAGTCATCACAGAACTAGCGGTATTTGGCTTTCAAGATGGTAAATTCCTGCTAAAAGAATTAGCACCCGGCGTCACTCTGGAAGAAGTCCTTGAAAAAACAGCTGGAGACGTAATTGTGTCGGAAGATTTAAAAACAATGTCTATCTAGTTAAAATATCAAGCAAATAGAACTACTGTTTGCCATAAAATGTGTTACTATATGCTTATAAAGAACTTTATCGATGATAAGTTTTTAATCGAACTATTAGCAACTAATCATCTGTATTCAAAATGATTGGTTGCTATTTTATTCTTGACAAATTACATCACAAAAATATTGAAGATAGGAGACGACGAACATGGATATTATTCAAATGACGTATTTTATTAATATCGTTGAATGTGGATGTAATCTTTCAATTGCTGCTAAAAAAATTCATATTAGTCAATCTGCTTTGAGTCAATTTGTCACAAATTTTGAAACCGCTGAAGGACTTCAGCTTTTTAATCGTAGAAATGGAAGGCTAGAAAGTCTGACAGAAGCTGGTGGGAAAATTTATCGTTTTGCAACTGAAATTGTTAATCGTTACGAAGAAATGCAGTCCATGATTCATAGAGAAGCCCAGAAACAAAAAGGTACCATTAGTTTAGGTATTCCTTCTTTGATTTTACGCGTTTACTTTGCCAGTGTGCTCCCTAAATTTTTAAAGGATAATCCACACATCAATATTCAAGTTATAGAGGGTGGAAGCAAGGATTTACGTCAAAAATTTATCGAAGGCGATTTGAATTTTGTTTTATTGATTGAACCAACTAGTTTGGATACAAAAAAATATGAGCAATATATTATCCAAGTCGATGAATATGCGGCTTACATGGACAAAAATCATCCTTTAGCGGATAAAGAATTTTTAGAATGGAAAGACATCGCTGCTTATGATTTGGCGACCTTTAATAAATCATTTACCACTTATGAATTGATAACAGAGAAATTAAAAAACAAAAAAATAAAAACGAATTTTACCTATTTATCATCAACGTGGGACTTTTTAACAGAGTCCACGTATGAGAACGATATGATTGCTATTTTACCTCGTCCAGTAGAGTACTTTGTAGATAAAGATAAATTTAAAGTTGTCCGTTTTAAAGATCCGATACCATTTAATATTTGGTTCTGCAGACCTTATAAAACAAATTATAACGAAGTTGAAGCATATGTTTATGAAGAACTTTTAAAAGATTATTATCAGCCTATTTCAGAGCCTTGATACTTAATAAAGGAGAGAATCAATGTCAAAAAATAGCACTACAGCAACAATGCTTGATTCATATGTAAATACAGCAATTAGAAACTATGTAAGAGAATATGATGAGTCAAATGATTTCCCAAGAGAGATATGGGATAATTTAGCGAATGATATGAATATATTTTCGCCCATTTTATCTGAAAAAAATCATACATTGAGTTCTGATTTCATCACATTTATCCGAAAAATTGCTAATGAATTTGCTGCTCTTTCAGCTATTTTATTAACCCAAGGCTGCTATGGCATCTATTCTATTTTAAATTTTGGGACAGCAGAGCAAAAGGAGTTATATCTTGAAAAATTACTGAAAGGCAACTGCATAGCAGGGCTGGGATTTTGTGAATATAAGCACTTAAATGGACTGGAAGACCTAGAAACCTATGCAACAAAAACTGAGCAGGGCTGGTATCTATCGGGGAAAAAAGCCATGATTTCTAATAGCAGTGTTGCAGATATATTATTAATTTTGGCAAAAGTAAAAGAACAAAGTAAGGAAGAGACGTACGGACTCTTTATTGTCGATCCGAATGATTCAGATGTTCTGATTGGTGAACAAATTGAAAAGCCAGGGTTAATCGGTCTCCCTTTGAGTTCAGTTACTTTAGAAAATGTCTTACTCCCAAAACATGCTTTACTGGGAGGTGAATTGCTTGGAGATGTACAATTTGCTAACATTATCAAGAATATGCAACTTGGTTTAAGTGCTATTGCGTTAGGGATTGCTGAGGGAGCTTTTAAGAAAGGACTTGAATTTGCAAAAGTGAAAAGAGAATTTGGTAAGCGCTTGATTGATGTCGAGGTTCACCAACATAAGTTTGCTGATTTGTATAATAAACTATGCTCGGCAGAAGCTTATTTTGACTCCTATCCTAGTCAGATAGAAGAAGACGCAAAATTTGTTTCTCGCATAAAATTATACACAACTAAAGTTGCAATTGAAATATCCGATGAAATTATTAGACTTATCGGGCCTTTTCAAAAATTTGATAAAATTAATATCAGACGTTACTTAAAGGATGCTGAGATTATTGAAAATTATGGTAGGTCTGGAAATTCTATTAGACGAGAAATTGCTGAAAGATGGCTAAAGGAGTAAGAAATGGCAAAACTCACTCTACAAGAATATCAATTTGGAGACATGAAACTAATTTGGTTACGTGGTGCTGATAAAATGACGGATGCAGGCACTCTCTTTGGCCCTGTACCAAAAGTTGTTTGGTCACGCTATTATCCAACAACTAAAGAAAATATGATGGTTGAATTGACAGATCCCATATTGATTCAATACAAGGACAAAAACTATTTAATTGATGCAAGTTTTAATACTGCTAAACTTTCGGATAAACAGAGACGAAATCTAGGAATTTTATCCGAAAGCAGAATTGAGGAAAGCTTGGAAACCTTAGGGTTGACACCAAAAGATATTTCTCATGTGTTGATGACTCACATGCACCACGATCACTCTGGCGGTTTAACGAAATTAGATGAAAACAATCAATTGGTTTCAACCTTTCCCAAGGCTAAGATTTTTGTCAATGATATTGAATGGTATGAAATGATGAATCCAAACAATCGAACGCGAGGAACTTATCTCAGAGAAAATTGGGAGCCGATTCAGCATCAAGTCGAGACATTCACTGAATATTTAAATATCATTCCAGAAATACAACTAGTTCATACTGGCGGGCATAGCAATGGTCATAGTATTATTTTACTGAAACAGGGAAAGGAAACGATGATCCATATGGCGGATTTGCTCTTAACCCACGTGCATCGTAAGCCTGTTTGGGTTGCTGCTGTAGATGACTATCCTATGCGTTCTATTATTGCAAAAGAAAAATGGCTCAAGGAAGCATTTGAAAATCATTATAAATTTTTCTTTTATCATGATCAATTTTTTGCTGTTGCAGAATTTGACCATGAAGGAAAAGAAATTGTTGATTATGTAAAGCGGATTCGTGAACCAAGACTTCCATTTACCGATAAGCAAGATAGAAAACCTGCTTTATATCATTAAAATTTAAAAATCGCCTTTTATTTTTGAAAGGCTTTTTTTATGACTCTATTTATCAATGCGGATTATTTAAAATTCTGATATAATGAAAATGTTAGAATACTGTAAGAAAGAGGTTTTCATGGCAATAATTCAATGGTTTCCAGGTCATATGTCAAAGGCTCGGAGACAAGTACAAGAAAATATCAAATTTGTGGATTTTGTGACAATTTTAGTAGATGCGCGTTTGCCATTATCTAGTCAAAATCCTATGCTAACTAAAATCGTGGGCGATAAGCCTAAGCTTCTTATTTTAAATAAGGCGGATTTAGCTGATTCTGATGTGACGAAAGAGTGGCGAAGATATTTTGAAAGTCAAGGTATCAAGACCTTGGCAATCAATTCTAAAGAACAATCAACTGTTAAAAAAGTCACAGAAGCAGCTAAGTCATTGATGAAAGAAAAAATTGCTCGGCAAAAAGAACGTGGGATCCAAATTGAAACATTGCGGACTATGATTATCGGCATCCCGAACGCTGGTAAATCAACCCTGATGAACCGTTTAGCTGGGAAAAAAATCGCTGTGACTGGAAATAAACCAGGTGTTACCAAGGGGCAGCAGTGGCTCAAGTCTAATAAGGACTTGGAAATTTTAGATACTCCAGGGATTCTCTGGCCTAAGTTTGAGGATGAAAAAGTAGCTTTAAAACTCGCTTTAACAGGAGCAATTAAAGACGATTTGCTCCCAATGGATGAAGTTACTATTTTCGGAATCAATTATTTTAAAGAACATTATCCAAAAGAGCTTCGAGAACGGTTCAAGCAAATAGACTTGAAAGAAGAAGCACCGGAAATAATTATGGATATGACACAGAAATTAGGATTTCGCGATAATTATGACCGGTTTTATCAGCTTTTTATCAAAGAGATTCGTGACGGAAAAGTAGGGCGATATACATTGGATATGCTGGGAGACTTGAATGGCAACGATTAAAGAAATTCAGAAACAGTTGGAACAAGTTACCGGTTTGGATGATCCATTTTTTAAAGCGCTGGCTCATGATGAGCGGACTGGGGTAAAGAAATTGGTTGTTAAGCGTCGCAAAGTAATTCAAGACGAGTATGAAGAAGACGCTCGATTGGAAAAAATGCTATGCTATGAAAAAGATTTTTATGCACAGGGTATAGAATGGATTGCCGGCATTGATGAAGTTGGTCGTGGTCCTTTGGCCGGTCCTGTTGTGGCTGCGGCAGTTATTTTACCTAAAAACTCTAAAATAAAAGGTCTCAACGATAGCAAGAAAATTTCTAAGAAAAAACATGAAACAATCTATCAAGAAGTGCTAAAGCAAGCGGTTGCAATTGGTATTGGTATCAAGGATAATCAAGTTATTGATGAAGTGAATATCTATGAAGCAACGAAGTTGGCTATGATAGAAGCTGTTGGAAATCTTAAAATTACTCCACAACATCTTCTGATTGATGCCATGAAGCTAGATCTTCAAATACCACAGACTTCTATCATCAAAGGAGATGCCAATTCACTCTCCATTGCGGCTGCTTCAATCGTAGCAAAAGTGACTAGGGATCGCATGATGACAGATTATGAGCTGATTTATCCGGGTTATGACTTTTCACACAATGTTGGTTATGGAACTCAGCATCATTTAGAAGGATTGAAACGTAGAGGAATTACTCCTATACACCGGAAAACCTTTGAACCAATTAAATCTATGATTGAAAAGGCAGAGGATCAAAAATGATTATTGGCAAGGTTTTAAACAATAATGTAGTCATTTCTGAAGAAAATCACCAAGAAGTAGTTCTAATGGGACGTGGGTTAGCCTTTGGTTGTAAGGCGGGAGATGACATTCAGGACAACCTAATTGAGAAAAAATATGTTTTATCAGAAAAACAAGCGTGACCTGTTATTGGAATTGCCTTCTAATATCATTGAAATGGCTGATGAAATTAGTTATGCGCATAGATGAACAAATGTATTTAACCATTTATTTATCAAGAATGAAAAGGAAAATCAATGGAAACTGAATATGAAAAAATGATAGCGGGACAATTATACAATCCTCAAGATCCAGAATTACGCAAGCTTGTATCTCGTTCTCGCAAATTTCAATACACATTTAACGCAGAACGAGATGACAAAAGAAGAAGTGATTTAGTAAAAGAATGGCTTGGTTCTACTGGTGAAAGTATTTCTATGAAGCCAAATTTTGTTTGCGATTATGGTATCAATATACATTTAGGTGAGAATTTCTACTCTAATTGGAACATGACCATGCTTGATGTCTGCCCGATTACAATTGGAAAGAACGCAATGTTTGGACCAAATTGTCAGCTTTTGACACCTCTCCATCCTTTGAATGCACAAGAACGCATATCAGGTGTAGAGTATGGTGCACCGATAACTATTGGGGATAATTTCTGGGCAGGTGGTGGTGTAACGATTTTACCAGGAGTAACATTAGGTAACAATGTTGTCGTTGGTGCGGGATCAGTTGTCACTAAATCTTATGGTGATAATGTTGTTTTAGCAGGAAACTCAGCTCGGATTATTAAAGAATTAGATAAAATGTAAAAAACGAGAAATTCTCGTTTTTTTAATTCCTTTTACGAATAATATAACTGAAAGACAATTAGCAATAGTAAAAGGAATGATAAAATGGATAATTTTGATATTTATAAACTAAAAACAGCTGGTTTGACCAACCAACAAGTCATCAATGTATTGGAATACGCAGAAATTCGCGAAAAAGAATTGTCAGTCAAAGATATGGCAGTTGTCTCCGAATGTCGTAATCCTGCTCTTTTTATTGAAAAAATAGCATAAAAATCTAGTTATCCGCATAAAAACTGGACTTATCACACTTTATCAAGGTCAAAACCACTCAATTTACTACTAATTTACTACTTATGAATGAGCTTTGATACGACGATTTATCCTTGAAAAGTGAAGATATAAAGATACTTCCAATAAAATTTGAATATTTAATAGGTAGACACTTCAAAAAATGAGGTGTCTATTTTTTTACCCGATTTTGAAAGGAAGTGAACTTATGAAAACAAAAAATCAAGAATCAAAAGGTCGTTCCCCACTCTTTAAGACCATCAAACATTCATTCAGCCAATAAAAAAGAAAGGATAGGTAAAAATATGGAACTTAAATTTGTGATTCCCAACATGGAAAAAACATTCGGCAATTTAGAATTTGCTGGCGAGGATAAAGTCGTTCAGCGAAGAATCAACGGACGGCTAACTGTCTTATCAAGAAGCTATAATCTCTATTCTGATGTTCAAAGAGCAGATGATATTGTGGTGGTGCTTCCTGCTGAAGCTGGCGAAAAACATTTCGGCTTTGAGGAACGTGTGAAGTTAGTCAATCCACGTATTACCGCAGAGGGCTACAAAATCGGCACTCGTGGTTTTACAAATTACCTTTTACATGCTGACGACATGATAAAAGAATAAAGAAAGAGAGGAAAAATGATGAGATTAGCAAATGGCATTGTATTAGATAAAGACACGACTTTTGGAGAATTGAAATTCTCTGCTCTACGTCGTGAAGTGAGAATCCAAAATGAAGACGGGTCGGTTTCAGATGAAATCAAGGAACGTACCTATGACTTAAAATCCAAAGGACAAGGACGCATGATTCAAGTAAGTATTCCTGCCAGCGTGCCTTTGAAAGAGTTTGATTATAACGCACGGGTGGAACTTATCAATCCCATTGCGGACACCGTTGCTACTGCCACCTATCAAGGAGCAGATGTTGACTGGTATATCAAGGCAGACGATATTGTGCTGACAAAGGATTCTAGTTCATTCAAAGCTCAACCACAAGCAAAGAAAGAACCGACACAAGACAAATAGTCGCTAGGTAGAAAGGAGACTTTTTCGCATGAAACAGCGTGGTAAAAGGATTCGCCCATCTGGTAAAGATTTAGTCTTTCATTTTACGATAGCGTCACTCCTGCCTGTTTTCCTGCTGGTTGTCGGACTGTTTCATGTGAAGACAATCCAGCAGATCAACTGGCAGGATTTTAACCTATCACAAGCAGATAAGATTGACATTCCCTATTTAATTATCAGTTTCAGTGTCGCAATTCTTATCTGCTTGCTGGTAGCGTTTGTATTCAAACGGGTTCGCTATGATACGGTTAAACAACTTTACCACCGTCAAAAACTGGCAAAGATGATACTTGAAAACAAGTGGTATGAATCTGAACAGGTCAAAACAGAGGGTTTCTTTAAAGATAGTGCTGGTCGTACAAAGGAAAAGATAACCTACTTCCCTAAAATGTATTATCGACTTAAAAATGGCTTGATACAGATACGGGTGGAAATCACGCTGGGAAAATATCAAGACCAACTCTTACACTTGGAAAAGAAATTAGAGAGTGGCTTGTACTGTGAGCTGACGGATAAAGAGTTAAAGGATTCCTATGTGGAATATACTTTGCTCTATGACACCATAGCCAGTCGTATTTCTATTGATGAAGTAGAAGCTAAAGATGGTAAACTTCGCTTAATGAAAAACGTATGGTGGGAATATGATAAGCTCCCTCATATGTTGATTGCTGGTGGTACAGGTGGCGGTAAAACTTACTTTATACTGACACTGATTGAAGCCTTGCTTCATACAGATTCAAAACTGTATATTCTTGACCCGAAAAATGCTGATCTTGCGGACTTAGGTTCTGTGATGGCAAATGTCTACTATAGAAAAGAAGACTTGCTTTCTTGCATTGAAACATTCTATGAAGAAATGATGAAACGTAGTGAGGAAATGAAGCAGATGAAGAACTATAAGACTGGCAAAAATTATGCTTACTTAGGTCTCCCGGCACACTTCTTAATCTTTGATGAATACGTCGCTTTCATGGAAATGCTGGGAACAAAAGAAAACACCGCAGTTATGAATAAGCTGAAACAGATTGTCATGTTAGGTCGTCAAGCTGGCTTCTTTCTAATACTGGCTTGTCAACGTCCAGACGCAAAATATTTAGGCGACGGAATCCGTGATCAGTTTAATTTCAGAGTGGCTTTAGGTCGTATGTCTGAAATGGGCTATGGCATGATGTTTGGCAGTGACGTACAAAAGGATTTCTTCTTAAAGCGAATCAAAGGTCGTGGCTATGTTGATGTAGGAACAAGTGTCATATCAGAGTTTTATACTCCCCTTGTACCAAAAGGATATGATTTCTTGGAGGAAATTAAAAAGTTATCCAACAGCAGACAGTCCACGCAGGCGACGTGCGAAGCGGAAGTCGCAGGTGTGGACTGATCTTGCTGGCTGGTGTGGCAATAGCCACGCCAGCACTTAACCCCCCGTATCTAACAGGGGGGTACAAATCGACAGGAAACAGTCAAAAAAACATTAGAAAATCCTTTGGTTACAAGGGATTTACAAAATTTCAGCGTATGTCAAATGGGCTTTAAAAGTTGACATACGCCTTTTTGATTGGAGGGATTTTTACTGAATGAACAAACTTGGTTACAGCATTTAAAAGAAAAACGCTTGGCTTATGGACTATCTCAAAACCGTTTAGCTGTTGCGACTGGTATTACAAGGCAGTATCTAAGCGATATTGAAACAGGAAAAGTCAAGCCATCAGAGGATTTACAGCAGTCCCTTTGGGAAGCTCTGGAACGCTTCAATCCCGACGCTCCCCTTGAAATGCTGTTTGATTATGTAAGGATTCGCTTTCCGACAACAGACGTACAGCAGGTGGTCGAAAACATCTTACAACTGAAACTGTCCTATTTTCTTCATGAGGACTATGGTTTCTATTCTTATTCAGAGCATTATGCTTTAGGCGACATATTCGTCCTTTGCTCCCATGAACTGGACAAAGGAGTTCTGGTGGAATTGAAAGGTCGTGGGTGCAGACAATTTGAAAGCTATCTTCTGGCACAACAAAGAAGCTGGTATGAGTTCTTTATGGACGTTTTGGTGGCTGGCGGTGTGATGAAACGCCTTGACCTTGCCATTAACGATAAGACAGGGATTTTAAATATCCCTGTACTCACTGAAAAGTGCCAACAGGAAGAATGTATCTCCGTCTTCCGCAGTTTTAAAAGCTATCGCAGTGGCGAACTGGTACGCAAAGAGGAAAAGGAATGTATGGGAAACACCCTCTATATCGGTTCATTACAAAGTGAAGTTTATTTCTGTATCTATGAAAAGGACTACGAGCAGTACAAGAAAAATGATATTCCCATTGAAGACGCAGAAGTAAAAAACCGTTTTGAGATTCGATTGAAAAATGAGCGTGCCTATTATGCAGTCCGTGATTTACTCGTCTATGACAATCCAGAGCATACCGCCTTTAAAATTATCAATCGGTATATCCGTTTTGTAGATAAAGACGATTCCAAACCTCGTTCTGATTGGAAACTGAATGAAGAATGGGCTTGGTTTATTGGGAACAATCGTGAACGATTAAAACTAACCACAAAACCAGAGCCTTACTCCTTCCAAAGGACGCTGAACTGGCTATCTCATCAAGTTGCCCCGACCTTAAAGGTTGCGATTAAACTTGATGAAATCAACCAGACGCAGGTTGTAAAAGACATTCTCGACCATGCGAAACTGACAGACCGACACAAGCAGATTTTGAAGCAACAGTCAGTAAAAGAACAGGACGTGATAACAACAAAAAAATAACTCAAATACAAATTCATTGAATATAGAGAGGAGAACATTTTTATGAATTTTGGACAAAACCTTTATAACTGGTTTCTATCAAACGCTCAATCACTGGTGCTTTTAGCAATCGTTGTGATTGGCTTGTATCTTGGCTTCAAGCGTGAGTTTAGCAAACTGATTGGCTTTTTAATTATTGCGATTATTGCGGTTGGCTTAGTCTTCAACGCTGCTGGAGTAAAAGACATTTTACTAGAGCTATTCAATCGCATTATTGGTGCTTAAATAAAACCGTTCTTTTGTGGAATATAAGTGGTTTTCTTATGTTCCGCAAAGGAATGGTACACCAAACGAAGTGCGGTAGGGATTTTTGAATCTCTACAAAGAAAGGACGTGAATATATGGACGATATGCAAGTCTATATTGCGAATTTAGGCAAATACAATGAGGGCGAATTGGTCGGTGCGTGGTTTACCTTTCCCATTGACTTTGAGGAAGTCAAAGAGAAAATCGGCTTGAATGATGAATATGAGGAATACGCCATTCATGACTACGAGTTACCCTTTACGGTTGACGAATACACTTCCATTGGCGAACTCAATCGACTATGGGAAATGGTATCGGAATTACCCGAAGAATTACAATCGGAGCTATCTGCTCTGCTCACTCATTTTTCAAGCATTGAAGAACTAAGCGAACATCAAGAGGATATTATCATTCATTCCGATTGTGATGATATGTATGACGTGGCACGCTACTACATTGAAGAAACGGGTGCTTTAGGCGAAGTACCAGCTAGTCTTCAAAACTATATTGATTATCAAGCCTATGGTCGGGATTTAGACCTTTCAGGAACGTTTATCTCAACCAATCATGGGATTTTTGAAATCGTCTATTAAATCTGTCGGTACATTACTACTGGCAGATTTTCTATTTTACGGGGTGGCTCAATCAGCTACCCCTATTTTTTATGAAAGGATTGATTACATGAAGAAAATACGAAGCTATACCAGTATCTGGTCTGTGGAAAAGGTACTGTATTCTATCAATGATTTTAGACTTCCGTTTCCCATAACCTTTACGCAAATGACATGGTTTGTCGTGTCACTCTTTGCAGTGATGATACTTGGCAACTTGCCCCCTCTTTCCATGATAGAGGGAGCATTTCTCAAATACTTTGGGATTCCTGTGGCTTTCACATGGTTTATGTCTACAAAAACTTTTGATGGTAAAAAGCCTTATGGATTTTTGAAGTCTGTCATTGCTTATGCACTGCGACCAAAGCTGACCTATGCAGGAAAAAAAGTAACGCTTGGCAGAAACCAGCCACAAGAAGCCATTACAGCAGTTAGGAGTGAATTTTATGGCATATCCAATTAAATACATTGAAAACAATCTCGTCTGGAATAAAGACGGGGAATGTTATGCTTACTATGAGCTTGTTCCTTACAATTACTCATTTCTAAGTCCAGAACAGAAAATACAAGTGCATGATTCTTTCAGACAGCTTATCGCACAAAATCGTGATGGCAAAATTCATGCTTTACAAATCAGTACAGAATCCAGCATACGTTCTGCACAAGAGCGTTCCAAAAATGAAGTCACTGGCAAGCTCAAAGCGGTTGCCTATGACAAAATCGACCAACAGACAGACGCTTTAATATCCATGATTGGCGAAAATCAAGTGAACTACCGTTTCTTTATCGGCTTTAAGTTGCTTCTCAACGATCAGGAGTTTTCTATGAAAAGTCTTACCGTTGAAGCAAAAAATGCTTTGTCTGATTTTGTCTATGATGTGAACCATAAGCTGATGGGCGATTTTGTTAGTATGAGTAATGATGAAATCCTGCGTTTTCAGAAGATGGAAAAGCTCTTAGAAAATAAAATCTCTCGTCGTTTCAAAATCCGCAGGTTAGATAAGGACGACTTCGGCTATCTGATTGAACACCTTTACGGACAGACAGGCACTGCCTATGAAGAGTATGAGTACCATCTATCAAAGAAAAAGCTGGATAATGAAACGCTGATTAAATACTATGACTTGATTAAGCCTACTCGCTGTTTGGTGGAAGAAAAACAGCGATATTTGAAAATCCAGCAGGAAGATGAAACCGTCTATGTAGCTTACTTTACCATTAACAGCATTGTCGGAGAACTGGACTTCCCGTCCTCTGAAATCTTCTACTACCAGCAACAGCAATTTACATTCCCGATTGATACGTCAATGAATGTGGAAATTGTAGCGAATCGTAAAGCCCTATCTACTGTCCGCAATAAAAAGAAAGAACTGAAAGACTTGGATAACCACGCTTGGCAAAGTGATAATGAAACCAGCTCCAATGTGGCGGAAGCTCTGGAAAGTGTGAATGAGCTGGAAACCAATTTAGACCAAAGCAAGGAATCTATGTACAAGCTGTCTTATGTGGTAAGGGTATCAGCAAATGATCTTGACGAACTCAAACGTCGTTGTAATGAAGTGAAAGATTTTTATGACGATTTAAGCGTAAAACTGGTACGACCATTTGGGGATATGCTCGGCTTACATGAAGAATTTTTACCTGCCAGCAAGCGTTATATGAATGATTATATTCAATACGTGACCTCTGATTTCCTCGCTGGTTTAGGTTTTGGTGCTACTCAAATGCTGGGGGAAAATGAGGGGATTTATGTTGGCTACAGCTTAGATACTGGACGCAATGTCTATCTGAAACCTGCTCTTGCCAGTCAAGGGGTTAAGGGTTCAGTAACCAATGCGTTAGCGTCGGCTTTTGTTGGTTCGCTGGGTGGTGGTAAATCCTTTGCGAATAACCTTATCGTCTATTATGCGGTGCTTTATGGGGCACAAGCAGTGATTGTAGACCCAAAAGCAGAACGTGGCAGATGGAAAGAAACCTTGCCAGAGATTTCCCATGAAATCAATATCGTCACTCTGACTTCTGATGAGAAAAACAAAGGCTTACTTGACCCTTATGTGATTATGAAAAATCCCAAAGATTCTGAATCACTGGCTATTGATATTCTGACATTCCTTACGGGGATTTCCTCTCGTGATGGGGAACGCTTCCCAATCCTTAGAAAAGCCATTCGTGCAGTAACCAATAGTGAAGTACGAGGGTTGATGAAAGTGATTGAGGAATTACGGGTTGAGAATACGCCACTAAGTACCAGTATAGCCGACCATATCGAAAGTTTTACAGACTATGACTTTGCACATTTATTATTCAGTAATGGTTATGTGGAGCAGTCTATCAGCTTAGAAAAACAACTGAACATTATACAGGTTGCGGACTTGGTACTTCCCGACAAGGAAACTTCCTTTGAGGAATATACCACTATGGAGCTTTTATCCGTTGCTATGCTGATTGTCATTAGTACCTTTGCTTTAGACTTTATCCATACAGACCGAAGCATTTTCAAGATTGTAGATTTAGACGAAGCATGGAGCTTTTTACAGGTAGCACAAGGAAAAACACTATCTATGAAGCTGGTTCGGGCTGGTCGTGCTATGAACGCTGGGGTATATTTCGTGACCCAAAATACAGACGACCTCTTAGATGAAAAACTGAAAAATAACCTCGGCTTAAAATTTGCATTTCGTTCCACTGACCTTAACGAGATTAAAAAGACCTTAGCCTTTTTTGGTGTAGACCCAGAGGACGAAAACAATCAGAAGCGATTGCGTGATTTGGAAAACGGGCAATGCCTTATCAGTGATTTATATGGTCGTGTCGGTGTGATACAGTTCCACCCTGTATTTGAAGAACTGCTCCATGCCTTTGATACCAGACCACCTGTGCGAAAAGAGGTGTAAATGTGAAACCATCAATAGTAAACAGAATAAAATCAAACTGGACGCTGAAACGTCTAGGTAAAGTGGCAATGACAGTGGCTTTCACACTTGTGATTGCCATTTTTCTTTTAGCCATGCTGGGAACGGTGGTTCAAGCTGCGGGCTTGGTAGATGATACGGTCAATGTGGCAAATGAATACAGCCGATACCCACTTGAAAACTATCAACTGGATTTTTATGTGGATAATAGCTGGGGCTGGCTTCCGTGGAACTGGTCGGACGGGATTGGAAAACAGGTCATGTATGGACTATATGCCATTACCAATTTTATTTGGACAATCAGTTTGTATGTTTCCAATGCGACAGGTTACTTAGTACAGGAAGCCTATTCCTTAGACTTCATTTCCGCTACAGCAGATTCCATTGGTAAGAATATGCAGACCTTAGCTGGTGTGAGTGCAAACGGATTTTCAACAGAGGGTTTCTATGTTGGATTCCTCTTACTCTTGATTTTGGTTCTTGGGGTTTATGTTGCCTATACGGGACTGATAAAGAGAGAAACCACAAAGGCAATTCATGCCATTATGAATTTTGTGCTGGTGTTTATCCTATCGGCTTCCTTTATTGCCTACGCTCCCGACTACATTAAAAAAATCAATGACTTTTCATCAGACATCAGTAATGCCAGTTTATCACTTGGCACGAAGATTGTCATGCCCCATTCCGATAGTCAAGGCAAGGACAGCGTGGACTTAATCAGAGATAGCCTGTTTTCCATACAGGTTCAGCAACCGTGGCTACTGCTTCAATACAACAGTTCAGACATTGAAAGTATCGGTATTGACCGTGTGGAAAGCCTGCTCTCCACCAGCCCAGATTCCAACAATGGCGAAGACAGAGAAAAAATTGTTGCGGAAGAAATTGAAGACAGAAGCAATACCAATCTAACCATTACAAAGACCATTAACCGTTTAGGTACAGTCTTCTTCCTATTTGTCTTCAATATTGGGATTTCCATATTTGTATTCCTATTAACAGGAATCATGATTTTCTCGCAGGTACTTTTTATCATCTATGCTATGTTTCTGCCTGTGAGCTTTATTTTAAGCATGATTCCATCATTTGATGGTATGTCAAAACGAGCCATAACAAAGCTCTTTAATACCATTTTGACACGAGCTGGAATCACATTGATTATTACGACAGCATTTAGTATTTCAACCATGCTCTATACCTTATCGGCTGGTTATCCGTTCTTTTTGATTGCTTTTCTACAGATTGTGACCTTTGCAGGAATCTACTTCAAGCTGGGCGATTTAATGAGTATGTTTTCTCTACAGAGTAACGATTCTCAAAGTGTGGGAAGTCGTGTGATGAGAAAACCTCGTATGCTTATGCACGCTCACATGCACCGTCTACAGCGGAAACTTGGACGTTCCATGACTACTCTAGGGGCTGGGTCTGCCATTGTTACAGGTAAAAAAGGACAGTCGGGTTCGGGGAGTTCTGCAAGGACACAAGCAGATCACTCCCGACCAGACGGAAAGGAAAAATCAACACTTGGAAAACGTATCGGTCAAACCATCGGTACAGTAGCTGATACCAAAGACAGAATGGTAGACACTGCTAGTGGTTTGAAAGAACAGGTTAAAGATTTGCCGACCAATGCAAGATATGCAGTATATCAAGGAAAATCCAAAGTAAAAGAGAATGTCCGTGATTTAACCAGTAGTATTTCTCAAACCAAAGCGGACAGAGCCAGTGGACGCAAGGAACAGCAGGAACAAAGGCGAAAAACCATTGCGAAGCGTCGCTCTGAAATGGAACAGGTCAAACAGAAAAAACAGCCTGCTTCTTCTGTTCATGAAAGACCGACTACAAGACAAGAACAATATCATGATGAACAGACCTCAAAACAGTCTAATATTCAGACTTCATATAAGGAATCTCAACAAGCCAAACAAGAGCGTCCAGCAGTTAAGTCCGATTTTTCAAGTCCAAAAGTGGAACGCCAAGGCAATACCGTTCAAGAAAAAACCGTTCAAAAGCCAGCAACTTCAACCACTACAGCAGATAGAACTTCACAACGTCCAATCACAAAAGAACGTCCGTCTACTGTTCAAAGAGTACCACTACAAAATACAAGAAGTAGACCACCAATCAAAACCGCCACCATTAAGAAAGTCGGTAAGAAACCATGAAGTTGAAAACTTTAGTGATTGGTGGTTCTGGATTATTCTTGATGGTCTTCTCACTGCTTCTGTTTGTTGCCATTTTATTTTCAGATGAACAGGACAGCGGAATTTCCAATATTCATTATGGAGGTGTGAATGTTTCCGCAGAAGTGCTGGCTCATAAGCCTATGGTAGAAAAATATGCCAAAGAATATGGCGTTGAAGAATATGTCAACATACTTCTTGCGATTATACAGGTGGAATCGGGCGGTACTGCGGAAGATGTTATGCAGTCCTCGGAATCCCTCGGTCTTCCACCTAATTCATTGAGTACAGAAGAATCCATTAAGCAAGGTGTGAAGTATTTCAGTGAATTATTAGCCAGTAGCGAAAGGCTCAGTGTAGATTTAGAATCGGTTATCCAGTCCTACAATTATGGTGGTGGTTTCTTAGGGTATGTGGCTAATCGTGGAAATAAATATACCTTTGAACTGGCTCAAAGTTTCTCAAAAGAGTATTCAGGTGGCGAAAAAGTGTCTTACCCCAATCCCATAGCCATACCTATCAATGGGGGCTGGCGATACAACTATGGCAATATGTTTTATGTGCAACTGGTAACGCAGTATCTTGTCACAACAGAGTTTGATGATGATACGGTACAAGCCATCATGGACGAAGCACTGAAATATGAGGGCTGGCGATACGTTTACGGTGGAGCTTCCCCGACTACTTCTTTTGATTGTAGCGGACTGACACAATGGACGTATGGAAAAGCTGGAATTAACTTACCACGAACCGCACAACAGCAATATGATGTGACCCAGCATATCCCACTATCGGAAGCACAAGCTGGCGATTTGGTTTTCTTTCATTCTACCTATAACGCTGGCTCTTATATTACTCATGTTGGGATATACCTTGGCAATAACCGTATGTTTCATGCAGGCGACCCAATCGGTTATGCCGACTTAACAAGCCCCTACTGGCAACAGCATTTAGTGGGAGCAGGACGAATCAAACAATGAGAAAGGAAGATTTAATGATGAAATTTAGAAAAAATCAGAATAAAGAAAAACAGATACCAAAGGAAAAGAAACCTCGTGTCTACTATAAGGTCAATCCTCATAAAAAGGTTGTGATTGCCTTGTGGGTACTTTTAGGGCTTAGTTTCAGCTTTGCGATATTCAAGCACTTTACAGCTATAGATACTCATACTATTCACGAAACAACTATCATAGAAAAGGAATACGTTGATACTCATCATGTAGAAAATTTTGTAGAGAACTTTGCGAAAGTCTACTATTCATGGGAGCAATCCGATAAGTCCATTGATAATCGAATGGAAAGTCTAAAAGGCTATCTGACAGATGAACTTCAAGCTCTCAATGTTGATACAGTACGCAAAGATATTCCTGTATCGTCTTCTGTAAGAGGATTTCAGATATGGACGGTAGAGCCAACTGGCGACAATGAGTTTAATGTAACCTACAGTGTAGACCAGCTCATTACAGAGGGAGAAAATACAAAGACCGTCCACTCTGCTTATATAGTGAGTGTCTATGTAGATGGTTCTGGAAATATGGTACTGGTTAAGAATCCGACCATTACCAACATACCTAAGAAATCAAGTTATAAACCAAAAGCCATTGAAAGTGAGGGGACGGTTGATTCCATTACAACCAATGAAATCAATGAGTTTTTAACGACGTTCTTCAAGCTCTATCCTACAGCGACAGCCAGTGAACTTTCCTACTATGTGAATGACGGGATATTAAAACCAATCGGAAAAGAGTACATCTTTCAAGAACTGGTAAATCCTATTCACAATCGTAAGGATAATCAAGTCACGGTATCGCTGACAGTGGAGTATATCGACCAGCAGACCAAAGCAACGCAGGTATCTCAATTTGATTTGGTACTTGAAAAGAACGGGAGTAATTGGAAGATTATAGAATAACAAATATTGGTACATTATTACAGCTATTTTGTAATCACGTACTCTCTTTGATAAAAAATTGGAGATTCCTTTACAAATATGCTCTTACGTGCTATTATTTAAGTATCTATTTAAAAGGAGTTAATAAATATGCGGCAAGGTATTCTTAAATAAACTGTCAATTTGATAGTGGGAACAAATAATTGGATGTCCTTTTTTAGGAGGGCTTAGTTTTTTGTACCCAGTTTAAGAATACCTTTATCATGTGATTCTAAAGTATCCGGAGAATATCTGTATGCTTTGTATGCCTATGGTTATGCATAAAAATCCCAGTGATAAGAGTATTTATCACTGGGATTTTTATGCCCTTTTGGGCTTTTGAATGGAGGAAAATCACATGAAAATTATTAATATTGGAGTTTTAGCTCATGTTGATGCGGGAAAAACTACCTTAACAGAAAGCTTATTATATAACAGTGGAGCGATTACAGAATTAGGAAGCGTGGACAGAGGTACAACGAAAACGGATAATACGCTTTTAGAACGTCAGAGAGGAATTACAATTCAGACGGCGATAACCTCTTTTCAGTGGAAAAATACTAAGATAAACATCATAGACACGCCAGGACATATGGATTTTTTAGCAGAAGTATATCGTTCATTATCAGTATTAGATGGGGCAATTCTACTGATTTCTGCAAAAGATGGCGTACAAGCACAAACTCGTATATTGTTTCATGCACTTAGGAAAATAGGTATTCCCACAATCTTTTTTATCAATAAGATTGACCAAAATGGAATTGATTTATCAACGGTTTATCAGGATATTAAAGAGAAACTTTCTGCGGAAATTGTAATCAAACAGAAGGTAGAACTGCATCCTAATATGCGTGTAATGAACTTTACCGAATCTGAACAATGGGATATGGTAATAGAAGGAAATGATTACCTTTTGGAGAAATATACGTCTGGGAAATTATTGGAAGCATTAGAACTCGAACAAGAGGAAAGCATAAGATTTCATAATTGTTCCCTGTTCCCTGTTTATCACGGAAGTGCAAAAAACAATATAGGGATTGATAACCTTATAGAAGTGATTACGAATAAATTTTATTCATCAACACATCGAGGTCAGTCTGAACTTTGCGGAAAAGTTTTCAAAATTGAGTATTCGGAAAAAAGACAGCGTCTTGCATATATACGTCTTTATAGTGGCGTACTGCATTTGCGAGATTCGGTTAGAATATCGGAAAAGGAAAAAATAAAAATTACAGAAATGTATACTTCAATAAATGGTGAATTATGTAAAATCGATAAGGCTTATTCCGGGGAAATTGTTATTTTGCAGAATGAGTTTTTGAAGTTAAATAGTGTTCTTGGAGATACAAAGCTATTGCCACAGAGAGAGAGAATTGAAAATCCCCTCCCTCTGCTGCAAACGACTGTTGAACCGAGCAAACCTCAACAAAGGGAAATGTTACTTGATGCACTTTTAGAAATCTCCGACAGTGACCCGCTTCTGCGATATTATGTGGATTCTGCGACACATGAAATCATACTTTCTTTCTTAGGGAAAGTACAAATGGAAGTGACTTGTGCTCTGCTGCAAGAAAAGTATCATGTGGAGATAGAAATAAAAGAGCCTACAGTCATTTATATGGAAAGACCGTTAAAAAAAGCAGAGTATACCATTCACATCGAAGTTCCACCGAATCCTTTCTGGGCTTCCATTGGTCTATCTGTAGCACAGCTTCCATTAGGGAGCGGAGTACAGTATGAGAGCTCGGTTTCTCTTGGATACTTAAATCAATCGTTTCAAAATGCAGTTATGGAGGGGATACGCTATGGCTGTGAACAAGGATTGTATGGTTGGAATGTGACGGACTGTAAAATCTGTTTTAAGTATGGCTTATACTATAGCCCTGTTAGTACCCCAGCAGATTTTCGGATGCTTGCTCCTATTGTATTGGAACAAGTCTTAAAAAAAGCTGGAACAGAATTGTTAGAGCCATATCTTAGTTTTAAAATTTATGCGCCACAGGAATATCTTTCACGAGCATACAACGATGCTCCTAAATATTGTGCGAACATCGTAGACACTCAATTGAAAAATAATGAGGTCATTCTTAGTGGAGAAATCCCTGCTCGGTGTATTCAAGAATATCGTAGTGATTTAACTTTCTTTACAAATGGACGTAGTGTTTGTTTAACAGAGTTAAAAGGGTACCATGTTACTACCGGTGAACCTGTTTGCCAGCCCCGTCGTCCAAATAGTCGGATAGATAAAGTACGATATATGTTCAATAAAATAACTTAGTGTATTTTATGTTGTTATATAAATATGGTTTCTTGTTAAATAAGATGAAATATTTTTTAATAAAGATTTGAATTAAAGTGTAAAGGAGGAGATAGTTATTATAAACTACAAGTGGATATTGTGTCCTGTATGTGGAAATAAAACACGATTAAAGATAAGGGAAGATACTGAATTAAAAAAATTCCCCCTCTATTGTCCGAAATGCAGACAAGAAAATTTAATTGAAATAAAGCAGTTCAAAGTAACTGTGATTACAGAGCCAGACGCAAAGACGCAGAGCCGATAAAATGAGATTAATACAATCTCATTTTATCGGCTCTTTCCGTTATGTATGGATTCTTTTAATTAGTCTTCGATGTTTCTTGCTTCGTTGATACCGCTGGCTAAAGATTCCATTAAGGATAGTTCTTTGTCTGTAAAGCTATCCATGTATTTCTCTATCTGTAATCGTCGGGTGCTTTTTACCAAGTTATTAGCAGGTAAGAAAAATTCATCAACGGAAACATGAAGTAACGATACAAGGTCATAAAGAACTTGTATGCTGGGGTGTTGCCCTTTATTTTCAATATTAGTTAAGTACCGTGGGTCAATTTCAATCAATGCTCCCACTTGTTCACGAGTTAAACCTCGTTTCAATCGAGCTTCTTTAATGGCTAAACCAAAGGCTCTAAAATCATATTTATCTTCTTTTTTACGCATAGTAGACCACCTCTATACATTTTATTGTTCCTACTGAATTAAAAACAGGTATAGAAAAACGTGTTATATGGTTTATAGGTTTATATTTAATAAAAAGCACTACTAAACGCCAATAAAAAAAACCGTTATATGGTAGTGCTATTTACGCTGTTAAAATATTGTATATTACTTCCAAATGGCGGTTTGTTGGAGGTCAACGTCGCCATGAAGTACATCATATACAATAAATTTCCTTACATTGGGTTCTTGTCAAAAAAAGTCGTCTATCTGCAATAGATAAGTACGTCCACCAATGTGGTTTTATAAATCATATAGATAGAATAACAGAAGCATGTAAACAGAGAAATAAATCTGTTTATATGCTTTTTTGGCTATTCAGAACTTTTTTACAAAGTTTATTTATCAGTAATGCAACAAATCCCCCTTTCACATTGGGACTAAGAGTGAAAGGAGATAAACGAGCAAGGCTCACTTCCTTTCCTAGACAGAAAGGGGGTGAGAAACATGAAACCATCTTCTTTTCAGACCACAATAGAAAATCAGTTTGACTATATCTGTAAACGTGCTATGGAAGACGAGCGAAAGAATTATATGCTTTATCTTTCAAGGATTGCAAAGCGTGAGGTGTCCTTTTCGGATGTTGGCGATTATCTTGTTAGCCAGTTTGCGACAACAGATAACTATTCAACTGACTTTCAGATTTTTACACTCAATGGGTTATCAGTAGGCGTTGAAAATGATTTGTTGAGTGAAGCATTACGTGAGTTGCCAGACAAGAAACGTGAAATTCTACTGCTGTTTTACTTTATGGACATGAGCGATTCAGAAATTGCAGACCTGTTGAAATTGAACCGTTCTACTGTCTATCGGCATAGAACCAGTGGACTAGCCTTAATTAAAAAGTTTATGGAGGAATTTGAAGAATGAAAACACAATATCCTATGATTCCCTTTCCTCTCATTGTAAAGGCAACAGATGGCGATACCGAAGCGATTAACCAGATTCTACATCATTACAGAGGGTACATAACGAAGCGTTCCCTACGACTTATGAAAGATGAATATGGCAATCAAAGTATGGTCGTTGATGAAGTCTTACGTGGAAGAATGGAAACCAGACTGATTACAAAGATTTTGTCATTTGAAATTAAGTAATATCCTCTCTCCTTTCGTGGAAGCGTGCTAAACCATTCCACGCTTCCCGAACAGGGAGGTTTGTTATTCCACCAAAGCATATTGAGCTTTCAATGTGTTTTGATAGGCTAACGAGCCATTGTTCTTTGAAAACTGAATAAAAGTAATCGAATACGTTTCGATAAGAAAAGAGCCAACGGAACTAACCGCCATGACCTATCTTATAAAGATAGCGAGCGATTCATGTTAGTGATCCGAGAAGCAATCTTTAGCAGGATTGCCTGCAACGACATTCTTATCGTGATAATGATACTCCCATACAGTCAATAGTCCGAGCGTGATAAAACCGTCGCAGGCAATGAGTATGGCTACATGAGAACCATGCAGGGGTGGAACTCCCGTGAGCTTTGCTAAAGCTGTTCGATTGCTGGTAAAACAACTTTTATGAAATCCAAATAAGTGATTTGGAAAGGAGGATTTTATGAAGCAGACTGACATTCCTATTTGGGAACGTTATACCCTAACCATTGAAGAAGCGTCAAAATATTTTCGTATTGGCGAAAACAAGCTACGACGCTTGGCAGAGGAAAATAAAAATGCAAATTGGCTGATTATGAATGGCAATCGTATTCAGATTAAACGAAAACAATTTGAAAAAATTATAGATACATTGGACGCAATCTAGCGTCGCCAAAGGGTCTTGTATATGATAAAATAGTATTAAGTCGTATCAAGGCTCTTTCCATAAAGGAAAGGAGCAAATGCCATGTCAGAAAAAAGACGTGACAATAAAGGTCGAATCTTAAAGACTGGAGAGAGCCAACGAAAAGACGGAAGATACTTATACAAATATATAGATTCATTTGGAGAACCGCAATTTGTTTACTCGTGGAAACTTGTGGCTACAGACCGAGTACCAGCAGGAAAGCGTGATTGTATCTCACTTAGAGAGAAAATCGCAGAGTTACAGAAAGACATTCATGATGGTATTGATGTTGTAGGAAAGAAAATGACACTCTGCCAGCTTTACGCAAAACAGAACGCTCAAAGACCAAAGGTTAGAAAAAACACTGAAACTGGACGCAAATATCTTATGGATATTTTGAAGAAAGACAAGTTAGGTGTAAGAAGTATTGACAGTATTAAGCCATCAGACGCTAAAGAATGGGCTATTAGAATGAGTGAAAATGGTTATGCTTATCAAACCATCAATAACTACAAACGTTCTTTAAAGGCTTCATTCTATATTGCTATACAAGATGATTGTGTTCGGAAGAATCCATTTGACTTTCAACTGAAAGCAGTTCTTGATGATGATACTGTCCCTAAGACCGTACTAACAGAAGAACAGGAAGAAAAACTGTTAGCCTTTGCAAAAGCTGATAAAACCTACAGCAAAAATTATGATGAAATTCTGATACTCTTAAAAACAGGTCTTCGTATTTCAGAGTTTGGTGGTTTGACACTTCCAGATTTAGATTTTGAGAATCGTCTTGTCAATATAGACCATCAGCTATTGAGAGATACTGAAATTGGGTACTACATTGAAACACCAAAGACCAAAAGTGGCGAACGTCAAGTTCCTATGGTTGAAGAAGCCTATCAAGCATTTAAGCGAGTGTTAGCGAATCGAAAGAATGATAAGCGTGTTGAGATTGATGGATATAGTGATTTCCTCTTTCTTAATAGAAAGAACTATCCAAAAGTGGCAAGTGATTACAACGGCATGATGAAAGGTCTTGTTAAGAAATACAATAAGTATAACGAGGATAAATTGCCACACATCACTCCACATAGTTTGCGACATACATTCTGTACCAACTATGCAAATGCAGGAATGAATCCAAAGGCATTACAGTACATTATGGGACATGCTAATATAGCCATGACGCTGAACTATTACGCACATGCAACATTCGATTCTGCAATGGCAGAAATGAAACGCTTGAATAAAGAGAAGCAACAGGAGCGTCTTGTTGCTTAGTAGTACAAATGAATTTACTACTTATTTACCACTTCTGACAGCTAAGACATGAGGAAATATGCAAAGAAACGTGAAGTATCTTCCTACAGTAAAAATACTCGAAAGCACATAGAATAAGGCTTTACGAGCATTTAAGAAAATATAAAAAGATAATTAGAAATTTATACTTTGTTTATTTTTAAAATATTTACAATTAGATGATGATTTATTACGTCAAGAATTTGAGAAATTTCCATCTTTTTCTATCTTGGAAGATGTATATCCTTGGGATTTGAGTGAAATTTATAATCCACCCGTTCTTCTTTTTTATAAAGGTAATTTGGATTTGCTAAAATTACCTAAAGTAGCTGTTGTAGGAAGTCGGAATAGTAGCCGAGTAGGCAGTCAATCCGTTCAAAAGATTATTAAAGAGCTAAACAATGAATTGGTTATCGTGAGTGGTTTAGCACGCGGAATTGATACCTCAGCTCACATGGCAGCATTGCAAAATGGTGGTCGAACAATTGCAGTTATCGGAACGGGTCTAGACGTTTTTTATCCAAGGGCGAATAAAAAACTCCAATCGTATTTGGGAGAACATCATCTAGTGCTTAGTGAGTATAGTCCTGAAGCAGAGCCATTAAAATTTCATTTTCCAGAGCGTAATCGGATTATAGCAGGATTGTGTAGAGGGGTTATTGTTGCTGAAGCTAAAATGCGCTCAGGCAGCCTTATTACTTGTGAGCGAGCAATGGAAGAAGGGCGAGATGTATTTGCTATTCCAGGGTCAATTTTAGATGGAAGAAGTGATGGCTGTCATCATTTGATTCAGGAGGGAGCAAAATGCATCACATCAGGGTCTGACGTACTTTCTGAATTCCAGTTTTAAAACAAGTTTTCCTATAAGAGAATGCTACTAGTTGACATCTTGAAAAAAATAGTTTAAACTCTATGAGGTTTATTACTTTTAGAAGGTGTTTAGATTGGCAACAAAAACAAAGAAAAAAACAACAGCTAAAAAAAATCTGGTGATTGTAGAGTCGCCAGCTAAGGCAAAAACAATTGAAAAATATTTAGGACGGAACTACAAGGTTTTAGCTAGCGTAGGTCATATTCGAGATTTAAAAAAATCTACGATGTCCGTTGATTTTGAAAATAATTATGAGCCAGAATATATCAATATTCGTGGAAAGGGTCCTCTTATCAATGATTTGAAAAAAGAAGCTAAAAAGGCTAAACAAGTCTATCTTGCGAGCGACCCAGATCGAGAAGGAGAAGCTATTTCTTGGCATTTGGCTCATATTCTAAATCTGGATGAACATGATAAAAATCGCGTTGTTTTCAACGAAATTACGAAAGATGCAGTTAAAAATGCTTTTAAAGAACCACGTCAAATTGATATGGATTTGGTAGATGCTCAACAAGCTCGTCGTGTACTTGACCGTATTGTAGGGTATTCTATTTCTCCGATTCTCTGGAAAAAAGTCAAGAAGGGGTTATCGGCTGGACGTGTACAATCTGTTGCTTTGAAGCTCATCATTGATCGTGAAAACGAAATTAATGCTTTTAAGCCAGAAGAATATTGGACGATTGATGGAACGTTCAAGAAAGGTGCTCGGCAATTTCAAGCAAGCTTTTATAGTATAAATGGCAAGAAAATGAAACTTGCTACCAACGATGATGTCAAAAATGTTCTTTCTCAAATCAAGAGTGATGAATTTACCGTGGAAAGTGTTGAGAAAAAGGAACGCAAGCGTCATGCTCCACTACCTTATACTACATCATCTATGCAGCAAGACGCTGCTAATAAAATCAATTTCCGAACTCGGAAAACTATGATGGTCGCTCAACAGCTCTACGAAGGAATCAATATTGGTTCGGGTGTGCAAGGTTTGATTACTTATATGCGTACAGATTCTACTCGTATTAGCCCAGTAGCTCAAAACGAAGCTGCAACTTTCATTACAGATCGTTTTGGCGAAAAATATTCTAAACATGGCAGTAGAGTCCGAAATACTTCTGGCGCACAAGATGCTCATGAAGCGATTCGTCCGTCAAGTGTATTTAATACACCTGACAATATCGCAAAATATCTAGATAAAGATCAATTGAAATTGTATACGTTGATTTGGAATCGTTTCGTGGCGAGTCAAATGACTGCTGCGGTATTTGACACGATGAGTGTGAAGTTAGAGCAAAATGGTGTTCAATTTGCTGCAAATGGTAGTCAGGTTAAATTTGATGGTTATCTAGCTATTTATAACGACTCTGATAAAAACAAAATGCTGCCAGACATGAAAAAAGGTGATTTGGTTAAGTGTATCAACACCAATCCTGAGCAGCATTTTACTCAACCACCAGCACGTTATTCAGAAGCAACTTTAATTAAGACCTTGGAGGAGAATGGCGTTGGGCGTCCATCAACTTATGCACCAACGATTGAAACTATTCAAAAACGCTACTATGTAAAATTAGTTTCCAAACGCTTTGAACCAACCGAATTGGGAGAAATTGTGAATTCATTGATTGTTGAATTCTTCCCAGATATTGTCAATGTGAAGTTTACCGCTGATATGGAAGCCAAATTGGATGATGTAGAAGTCGGAAAAGAGCAGTGGAAAAAGGTCATTGACGAATTTTATAAACCATTTGAAAAAGAAGTTTCTAAAGCAGAAACTGAAATGGAGAAAATTCAAATTAAAGACGAACCGGCTGGTTTTGATTGTGAAGTTTGTGGAAGTCCTATGGTTATCAAGTTAGGACGTTATGGTAAATTCTATGCTTGTAGCAACTTCCCCGATTGTCGTCACACCCAAGCAATTGTCAAAGAAATAGGCGTAGAGTGTCCTAAATGTCATCAAGGACAAATCATTGAGCGCAAAACCAAGCGCAATCGGCTTTTTTATGGTTGCAATCGCTATCCAGATTGTGACTTCACCTCTTGGGATAAACCGGTTGGTCGCTCTTGTCCGAAATGCGGTCAGTATCTTGTAGAAAAGAAAGTTCGCGGTGGTGGCAAACAAGTTGTCTGCAGCAACGGGGATTACGAAGAAGAAAAAGTAAAATAATTCAATGTTTTACATAATTTAACTTATGCAAATAATTTTCGCATCCACAAAAGGAGATTATATGAAAGAGAAGTTTCATGAGTTTTTAAAAATTTCCGAGGAATTAAATAAAATCGGAATTATTCCTTTTCTTATGGGCTCGCTAGGTCTTGAACAGGTAACTGGTCAAGACTGGCAAGCACGAGATATTGATATCCATGTTCCAGGAGATCCTAGGGGATGGGACGCACCTGATGAGGTACGAATTTATGATTTTAAAAAGATTGAAACGATTATGAACCGGCTTGGCTACCAATTAGTAGATTTGCACGAGCACGAATTTCAAAAAGGAAATCTATCGGTTGAGTTTGGTAGCATGAATACTTTGGAAAACTTTGCTGGGATTCCTTTAGATGAATTGGTAAAACATGAAACAGCAGGGGTAATTTATTTTCTTCCTGATGCTGAACAATATCTTAAGATTTACACAGCATCTTCGCAAGATTCCTATCGAAATGACCAAAATAATGATAAGGATTTTGTTAAAATTGCTTATCTGGAAAAAATGTTAAAGAAATAGATACATGACCAATCATTATATTCTTTACACCAATGTTTGAGGATGGATACTAATAAGTTAGTGTATTTGCGTTCTAGAAAGTCTCACTCGTCAGTAGAGGCTTTTTTTGTTATAATGATAAAGAATAATTAGAAAGATTTGTGGGAGTAACCCTCCCAAATAGGTATTCGTTGTATGTTTCAATCTTACATCAATGTCATAGGAGCTGGTCTGGCTGGCAGCGAAGCAGCTTATCAGATTGCTAAACGTGGTATTCCTGTTAAACTGTACGAAATGCGCGGAATGAAATCCACTCCTCAGCATAAGACTAGTAATTTTGCAGAACTAGTCTGTTCTAATTCTCTACGGGGAGATTCACTGACAAACGCAGTTGGTCTGCTAAAAGAAGAAATGCGCCGTTTGGATTCACTCATTATGCGAGCAGCAGAAGCTACGCGTGTACCGGCCGGAGGAGCGTTAGCGGTTGATAGAGAGAGCTTTTCAAAATCAGTCACCGATGAGCTAAATAATCATCCTTTCATTGAGGTTATTCGTGAGGAAATAACAGAAATCC
Source organism: Streptococcus sp. NSJ-72 (assembly GCF_014334035.1). Lineage (NCBI taxonomy): Bacteria > Bacillati > Bacillota > Bacilli > Lactobacillales > Streptococcaceae > Streptococcus > Streptococcus sp. NSJ-72. The sequence goes on along the minus strand of NZ_CP060489.1, from coordinate 1,231,352 downwards.
CTGACGATACGATTACTGTTATTGCGACAGGTCCTTTGACAAGTGATGCGCTTGCTAAAAGAATCCATGCGCTAAATGGTGGAACTGGATTTTACTTTTATGATGCGGCAGCACCGATTGTAGATGTCAATACGATTGATATGGAAAAAGTTTATCTCAAGTCTCGCTATGACAAGGGAGAAGCTGCTTATCTAAATGCTCCCATGACTAAAAGTGAATTTATAGCTTTTCACGATGCTTTAGTCAATGCTGAGGAAGCGCCTCTCAATGCTTTTGAAAAAGAAAAATATTTTGAAGGCTGCATGCCGATTGAGGTGATGGCTAAGAGAGGGATAAAAACCATGCTCTACGGTCCTATGAAACCGGTCGGCTTGGAATACCCAGATGACTATCAAGGTCCTCGTGATGGCGAATTTAAGACGCCATACGCAGTCGTTCAGCTTCGTCAAGACAATGCAGCTGGGAGCCTTTATAATATCGTTGGATTTCAGACACATCTTAAATGGGGCGAACAGAAGCGCGTTTTTCGGATGATTCCAGGTTTGGAAAATGCAGAGTTTGTTCGCTATGGCGTGATGCACCGTAATTCTTACATGGATTCACCGAATCTTCTGACTCAAACTTTTCAGTCTAAAAAACAACAGAATATCTTCTTTGCGGGTCAGATGACTGGTGTAGAGGGATATGTGGAATCCGCTGCATCTGGACTCGTAGCTAGTATCAATGCAGTTCGTCTTTTCAATAGAGCAGAAGCTGTGATCTTTCCAGAAACAACTGCTATTGGAAGCTTACCTCATTATATCACGCACGCTGACAGCAAACATTTCCAGCCGATGAATGTCAACTTTGGAATTATCAAAGAATTGGACGGTCCTCGAATTCGAGACAAGAAAGAACGCTATGAAAAAATAGCAAAACGAGCTCTACAAGCTATCGAAAGCTATCAAAATCTCTAATTTTCTTTCTGAAAAAATGGAAATAATGACGATAAGTTGTAAAAGTATTAAAAAAGTTAGGAATTCCTAACTTTTTTGCATATTTTATGATATAATAGATGAAAATTTTGAAAATAGAAAGTTTTCTGATAATGAACCATTCCTATTTTTACCTTGAAGTTAGAACACATGAATTAGAAGTGCCTTATACTAAACAAAAGCGTCGTGTTCGGGTGCTCCTTCCTAGAAATTATGAGCAAAATACTAAAAAATCTTATCCTGTAGTTTATTTTCATGACGGTCAAAATGTCCTTTATAGTAAGGAGTCTTTTAGCGGTTATTCTTGGAAGATTATTCCAACAATTAAGCGAAATCCGGACATTGAAAAAATGATTGTGGTAGCTATTGACAACGACGGTTTTAATCGAATGAATGAGTATTCTGCTTGGAAATACCAAGAGTCAACTATTCCAGGTATAGAATTTGGAGGCAAAGGGACAGAGTATGCTGAGTTTGTCATGGAAGTTGTCAAACCCTTTGTTGACGAGCATTACCGTACCAAGTCAGACCGAGCACACACGGGCATGGTTGGTTCTTCTTTGGGTGGAAATATTACGCAGTTTATGGGAATTGAATACCAAGAGCAAATCGGTTGCTTGGGTGTTTTCTCATCTGCGAACTGGCTGCACCAAGAAGCATTCAATCGTTATATAGAACGTCATAACTTATTAGCAGATCAGCATATTTATATTTATGTTGGAACAGAAGAAGCAGATGATACAGATAAAACCTTGATGGCTGGCAATATCAAGCAAGCTTATATTGATTCGTCATTAACCTACTTTCGTCAGTTAATTGCAGGTGGTTTAGATTTGGAAAATCTATTGTTTTATATCCAAGCCGGTGCAGAACACAATGAAATGGCTTGGGCTGAGCATTTACCTGATTGCCTTCGCTTCTTTAGTGAAAAATGGTAAATAAATCAATTAAGAATATGAGAAGAGAATTTATATGCATGTTGAATTTTTAAGTCATTGGAGCGGTAATTTAAGCCGTGAAATGTATGTGAATCGTTATGGACACGCTGGAATGCCTGTAATCGTTTTTGCTTCATCAGGAGGCAGTCATAATGAATATGCAGATTTTGGTATGATTGAGGCTTGCTCATGGTTTATCGAAACAGGAAAAATCCAATTTTTCACTTTGAGTAGTGTAGATAGTGAAAGCTGGCTGGCTGATTGGAAATCTCCTCACGACCGAGCAGAAATGCACCGAGCCTATGAGCGCTATGTCATTGAGGAAGCCATTCCTTTTATCAAGCATAAAACAGGTTGGTTTGATCCAATGATGACGACAGGTTGTTCCATGGGAGCCTATCACGCTGTTAATTTCTTTCTCCAGCACCCCGATGTCTTTAACAAGGTCATCGCCCTCAGCGGAGTTTACGATGCCCGCTTCTTTGTCGGTGATTGTTTAGATGATGAAGCAATTTATCAAAATTCACCAGCAGATTACATTTGGAATCAAAACGATGGTTGGTTTATTGACCGCTATCGCAATGCTGATATCATTGTCTGTACAGGACTTGGTGCATGGGAGCAGGACGGACTACCTTCTTTCTATACCTTAAAAGAAGCCTTTGAGCATAAGAATATTCCTGCATGGTTTGCTGAATGGGGATATGATGTTTCGCATGACTGGATTTGGTGGCGCAAGCAAATGCCGTATTTTCTAAGTCAATTAAACTTATGATTAGAAAGGAAACAATATTATGAACTATATCGTTATTTCACCTTATTATCCGCAAAATTTTCAACAATTTACCGTTGAACTTGCTAACAAAGGCATTACTGTTTTAGGGATTGGGCAAGAGCCCTATGATCAATTAGATCAACCTCTGAAAAATGCTTTAACAGAATATTTTCGTGTGGAAAATCTAGAAAATCTCGATGAAGTTAAACGTGCTGTAGCTTTCCTTTTTTACAAGCATGGACCAATTGACCGCATTGAGTCACACAATGAATATTGGTTGGATCAAGATGCAAAATTGCGTGAACAGTTCAATGTTGTAGGACCAAAACCAAAAGACTTGAAAAAGACAAAATTTAAGTCTGAAATGAAGAAACTCTTTAAAAAGGCTGGAGTTCCTGTCGTTCCTGGTCAAATTGTAAAAACCTTGCAGGCAGTTGACATGGCTGTCAGTAAAATTGGACTTCCGATGATTGCGAAGCCAGACAATGGAGTTGGCGCAGCAGGAACTTATAAACTTGAAAGCAGTGAAGATGTTGAACAATTTAAACAAGAGTGGGATAAGCAAACCGTTTATTTCTTTGAAAAATTCGTTGATTCTGGACAAATTTGTACGTTTGACGGATTACTGGATTCAAAAGGAAATATTGTGTTTTCAACAACTTTTGATTATGCTTATACCCCTTTAGATTTAGTTTTGAATCATTATGAAAACTCATATTATATTATAAAAGATATGGATTCAAAATTACGTCAATATGGGGAAGTTATCATTAAAGCGTTTGGCATGAAAGAACGTTTCTTCCATATTGAATTTTTCCGTGACGGAGATGATTATATTGCCATAGAATACAATAATCGTCCAGCAGGTGCTTTTACGATTGATTTGTATAACTTTGCTCACTCCATTGACCTTTATCGTGGATATGCAGATATTGTGAATGGCGAATCTTTCCCACAACCTCAAGTCGAAGCACAATATGGCTTGGTTACTTCACGCCGTTCAACCTCAAATTATGTGTATTCAGAAGAAGAATTGCGTGCAAAGTACGGCGATAAATTAAAAGCAGTCAAAATCATGCCAAAGGCATTTGCAGATTTACAAGGAGATGTTCATTATATTTTGACAACACCAAGTCGTTTGGAAATCGATCAAATGATAGAGGATTTTGGGAAAAAGTAGAAAAATCTATTTGTGAAATTTTTATTTTGTCAATTCAAATCAGCTTGCCAGCAAGGTTAGCTGATTTTTCTTTGTGAAATTCTGCAAGCATAAATTTTGACAGTTTTTTTAGGATTGGTTAGAATGTGATTGTAGAAACCAAGTTTAGAAAGGTAAAAAATATGGCAATGTTAGATAAAAATCTCTTGTTAGAGATGTTTCGGAAGATGGAAGAAATTCGTCGGATGGACCTAAAAATTGCTCAACTCGTGAAAAAGGGGAAAGTTCCAGGTATGACTCACTTTTCAGTTGGAGAAGAAGCAGCAAGCGTTGGAGCTATGTTGGCCCTCAATCCTGATGATTTGATTACATCTAACCATCGTGGGCATGGTCAGGCGATTGCTAAAGGAATTGACCTGAATGGCATGATGGCAGAAATCATGGGCAAATACAATGGAACCTGCAAAGGAAAAGGTGGCTCCATGCACATTGCTGATTTGGATGCTGGAAATTTAGGAGCAAATGGTATTGTTGGCGGAGGTATAGGAATCGCAGTCGGTGCAGCCCTTACTCAGCAAATGCATCATACAGGAAAGATCGTTGTCTGTTTCTTTGGTGACGGAGCAACGAACGAAGGTGTTTTTCATGAAGCGGTTAATATGGCCTCTATTTGGAATTTGCCAGTGATTTTCTATTGTATCAATAATGGCTATGGTATTTCTGCGGATATTAAGAAAATGACCAATATAGAGCATATTCACGAGCGCAGCGCAGCTTATGGCGTTCCAGGTATGTTCATCGAAGATGGCAATAATGTTTTGGATGTCTATGAAGGTTTCCAAAAAGCTGTAGAGCATGTTCGCAGTGGTAAAGGACCTGTCTTAATCGAGAGTGTGACCTATCGTTGGTTGGGACATTCATCTTCTGACCCAGGTAAATACCGTACTCGTGAAGAAGTAGAAGAATGGAAGAAAAAAGATCCAATCGAAAATCTTCGTAAATATTTACTCGCAAATCAGATTGCAAGCGATGAAGAGTTAGAGGCTATTCAAGCAGAGGTTAAAGAAGCAGTAGAAGCATCTGTAAAATTCGCGGAAGAAAGTCCATTCCCACCGCTTGAATCAGCTTTTGAAGATATTTATGCAGATTAAAGAGAGGAGATTGAACAATAATGGAAACAAAAACAATGTCTTTCCGTGACACCATTATCCTTGCCATGTCTGAGGAAATGCGTCTTGATGAAAATGTGTTGTTAATGGGAGAAGATGTCGGCATTTTCGGAGGAGATTTCGGAACATCCGTCGGAATGTTAGAAGAATTCGGTCCAGAACGAGTACGTGATTGTCCAATTTCTGAAGCAGCTATTTCAGGAGCTGCAGCAGGAGCTGCCATGACAGGCCTTCGTCCTATTGTAGATATGACTTTCATGGACTTTTCTGTCATTGCCATGGATGCGATTGTCAACCAGGCTGCTAAAACACGTTATATGTTTGGTGGTAAAGGACAAGTTCCGCTAACAATTCGTTGCGCAGCTGGAAATGGTGTCGGATCAGCTGCTCAACACTCGCAATCTTTAGAATCTTGGTTTACCCATATTCCCGGTCTCAAAGTCGTAGCGCCTGGAACTCCCGCAGATATGAAGGGATTGTTGAAATCTTCAATTCGCGACAACAATCCTGTTATTATCCTTGAGTATAAATCAGAATTCAACCAAAAAGGCGAAGTTCCACTTGACCCTGATTATACAATCCCTCTCGGTGTTGGTGACATCAAAAAAGAAGGAATGGACGTAACAGTTGTGACTTATGGAAAAATGCTCCGCAGAGTTATGCAAGCAGCTGAAGAATTGACAGAAGAAGGCATTTCAGTAGAAGTAGTCGATCCTCGTACCTTGGTACCACTTGATAAAGATATTATTATTAACTCAGTTAAAAAAACAGGAAAAGTCGTTCTGGTCAACGATGCCCATAAGACCAGCGGCTATATCGGAGAAATTTCGGCTATTATATCTGAGTCTGAAGCCTTTGACTATCTGGATGCACCGATTCGTCGCTGTGCTGGAGAAGACGTGCCGATGCCTTATGCTCAAAATCTTGAAAATGCCATGATTCCGACAGTAGAATCCATCAAAGACACTATCCGTAAGACTTATCATAAAGAGTAAGGTGTAGATAAACAATGATTAACATTTACGTAATTTAAATTATGTATAAATAACTGAGAATAAAAATCCGATTTTTGCTAATATTACTAGAATAAAAACAAAAATAAGGGCAAATGTTGCCTCGACCAATGAATTATTTAAGAATGAGAGAGATCATGGATGACAAAAAATTAAGAGCGACCCCTGCAGCTAGAAAGCTGGCAGACGATCTGGAAATCAATCTTTACGATGTTTCCGGTTCAGGCTCAAACGGTCGCGTCCACAAGGAAGACGTGGAAACCTATCAAGATACCCATGCGGTTCGGATTTCACCGCTGGCCAAGCGCATTGCCGAGGAGCACAATATCGCCTGGAATGAGATTCAGGGAACTGGGCACCGCGGCAAGATTATGAAGAAGGATGTCCTGGCCTTCCTGTCTGAAAATGTCGAAAGTGACAGCATCAAGTCGCCGGCTGTTATTGAAAAGGTTGAAGAAGTACCAGATAATATCACGCCTTACGGTGAGATTGAGCGTATTCCAATGACACCGATGCGCAAGGTTATCGCCCAACGGATGGTGGATTCCTATCTGACGGCGCCGACCTTTACCCTCAACTATGATGTGGATATGACGGAAATGCTGGCCCTACGCAAGAAGGTTATAGATCCAATCATGGAAGCGACCGGCAAGAAGGTGACGGTCACAGATTTGCTGTCGTTGGCTGTGGTTAAGACCCTGATGAAGCACCCTTATCTCAATTCCTCCCTGACCGAGGACGGCAAGACCATCATCACCCACAACTATGTCAATCTGGCCATGGCTGTCGGTATGGATAATGGTCTCATGACACCTGTAGTCTACAACGCTGAGAAGATGAGTCTGTCTGAGCTAGTTGTGGCCTTCAAGGATATCATCGGCCGGACCCTGGATGGCAAGCTGGCACCGAGCGAGCTGCAAAATTCTACCTTCACCATCAGCAATCTGGGCATGTTTGGTGTCCAATCCTTTGGCCCGATTATCAATCAGCCTAACTCTGCGATTTTGGGAGTTAGCTCAACCATTGAAAAACCAGTCGTAGTAAACGGAGAAATTGTGATTCGACCAATTATGAGTCTTGGATTAACCATTGACCACCGAGTCGTGGACGGTATGGCAGGTGCTAAATTCATGAAAGACCTAAAAGAACTGATTGAAGACCCAATTTCAATGTTGGTATAAGAGAAAGTTTAAATGAGAGGAAAATAAAAACATGGCCTTAGAAGTAATTATGCCAAAAGCCGGCGTTGATATGACAGAAGGACAGATTGTTCAATGGAATAAAAAAGTTGGCGAATTTGTAAAAGAAGGAGAAATCCTTCTGGAAATCATGACAGATAAAGTCAGCATGGAGTTAGAAGCAGAGGAAGATGGCTACTTGATTGCTATCTTGAAAGGAGACGGTGAGACTGTTCCTGTAACGGAAGTTATCGGTTATCTGGGCGAAGAAGGAGAAAATATTCCGACTACTGTGGCTGCTTCAGATGCTAGTTCAACACCAACTGCAACCACAACTTCTAACGATGATAATAAGAGTGATGATGCTTATGATATTGTGGTTATTGGTGGCGGACCAGCTGGCTATGTGGCAGCGATTAAAGCAGCTCAATTAGGAGGCAAGATTGCCCTTGTTGAAAAATCTGAACTAGGTGGAACCTGCCTCAACCGTGGCTGTATCCCGACTAAGACCTATCTTCACAATGCGGAAATTATTGAAAGTCTAGCCCATGCAGCAAACCGTGGTATTATCATTGAAAATCCAAACTTTACTGTCAATATGGATAAAGTTTTGGAAACCAAAAACAAGGTTGTCAATACACTTGTCGGAGGCGTTGCAGGTCTGCTTCGCAGCTACGGCGTTGATGTTTACAAAGGAATTGGTACCATTACCAAAGATAAGAATGTCTTGGTGAATGGTGCTGAACTTCTTGAGACCAAGAAGATTATCTTAGCTGGTGGATCAAAAGTCAGCAAGATTAACGTTCCAGGCATGGAATCATCACTTGTTATGACTAGCGATGATATTCTGGATATGAAGGAAGTTCCAGAAAGTTTAGTAATCATCGGTGGTGGCGTTGTTGGTATTGAGCTAGGACAGGCTTTCATGACCTTTGGTAGCAAGGTGACGGTTGTTGAAATGATGAATCGGATTGTTCCAGCTATGGATGCAGAAGTCTCTAAAAACCTTCGACTCATTCTTGACCGCAAGGGCATGACCATTTTGACAGAGACCAAGTTGGAAGAAATTGTCGAAGAAAATGGCAAGCTCCGCATCAAAGTTGCAGGAAAGGAAGATATCATAGCTGATAAAGCTTTGCTTTCTATCGGACGAGTGCCTGATTTGGAGGGAATTGGCGAGGTTAACTTTGAACTAGACCGAGGTCGTATCAAGGTCAATGAATATATGGAAACTTCTGTTTCAGGAATTTACGCGCCTGGAGATATTAACGGTACCAAGATGTTGGCGCATGCAGCCTTTCGTATGGGAGAAGTAGCTGCAGAGAATGCTCTCAAAGGCAATCACGTAGTTGCTAAATTAAATCTAACTCCAGCAGCCATCTACACTTTGCCAGAAGTTGCGGCAGTCGGTCTGACAGAAGAACAAGCTCGAGAAAAATATGATATAGCTATCGGCGAATTCAACTTCGCAGCAAACGGACGAGCAATTGCATCTGATGCTGCTCAAGGATTTGTCAAAGTAATTGCTGATAAGAAATACGGAGAAGTTCTCGGTGTTCACATCATCGGTCCCGCTGCAGCCGAGTTAATCAATGAAGCCTCTACTATCATCGAAATGGAAATCACGGTGGAAGAGATGCTCAAGACCATTCACGGTCATCCGACATTCTCAGAAGTTATGTACGAAGCATTTGCAGACGTACTCGGCATGGCTATTCATGCTCCAAAGAAAAAATAAAAGGCACTATTGAGATGAAATACATTATTAACAACAGTAATGATACAGCTTTTAATATCGCACTTGAGGAATATGCTTTCAAGCATCTCCTTGATGAAGATATGATTTTCTTGCTTTGGATCAATAAACCCTCTATCATTGTCGGACGTCATCAGAATACTATTGAAGAAATCAATCGTAACTATGTCCGAGAGCATGGCATTGAGGTTGTTCGTCGTATCAGTGGAGGTGGAGCTGTTTATCATGACTATAACAATCTCAACTATACCATCATTTCCAAAGAATCTGAAAACAAAGCCTTTGATTTTAAGAGTTTCTCTATCCCAGTCATCAAGACTTTGGAAGAATTAGGTGTAAAAGCAGAATTTACAGGACGCAACGATCTGGAAATTGACGGGAAAAAATTCTGTGGCAATGCACAAGCCTACATCAATGGTCGAATCATGCACCACGGCTGCCTGCTTTTTGACGTAGAATTATCCGTCTTAGCGAATGCCTTAAAAGTTTCCAAAGATAAGTTTGAGTCCAAAGGAGTCAAATCTGTTCGAGCTCGTGTAACCAATATCGTTGATGAATTGCCTGAAAAAATTACTGTCGAGCAATTTCGCGACCTCCTGCTAGACTATATGAAGAAAGAACATCCAGAAATGACAGAATATGCCTTTTCTAATGATGAACTAGCTGAAATCAACCATATCAAGGAAACTAAATTTGCTACTTGGGATTGGAACTATGGCAAATCGCCAGCATACAATGTTCGTCGTGGTACCAAGTTTACTAGTGGTAAAGTCGAAATCTTTGCCAATGTTGTTCAGTCAAAAATCGAAAACATCAAAATTTACGGAGATTTCTTTGGAATCGAAGATGTAGCAGCAGTAGAAGAAGTCCTCAAGGGTGTTAAATATGAAAGAGAAGATGTTTTAAATGCTCTTGAAAACCTGGATATTTCTCGCTATTTCGCTGGAATTAGCCAAGAAGAAATTACAGAAGCAGTGGTCGGCTAAATCACAAGACTATAACAATAGAGAAAACATCCTTACGTTTATTTAACTAAGGATGTTTTTTCTATTGTTTGAAGAAGCTGGTTATCAGGATGTTCAGATGCTTCTGGGATACACCACAGCCAATAATCGCTTGGAGAATATCCGCTTTGGAGCAAGTTCCTTATTATCGAACCCTACAGAAATTATTGGATAGAATTTTTATAAAGAGGACGAAACATCATAGCAAATGCGAGGTTTTCCTTCATTATTATATTGACAAGCAACTAGAAAAGTACTAGACTAAAGTTAGAAATATATCATAAAATGTCACAAAAATCTGTCAAACTTCTTCGTTTTAGAAAGGATGGTTATTATGGCTAAATTAGATGGAAAAGTTGCTTTGATTACTGGAGCTGCTGTCGGTCTGGGTCAGGGCATTGCCTCAGTCTATGCCAAATATGGCGCCAAGCTCTGCCTTTTCGATCGAGACCCTCAAGTAGAAGCAACTGCTCAAGAACTTCGTGACAGCTACCAAATAGATATTATCAGCTATATCGGTGATGTCAGTCGTCTAGAAGATTTGGAAGCGGCTGTCTCTCAGACTATCCAAGCTTTTGGGCATCTTGATATTGCCTGCTGTAATGCTGGTATCTGCAAGCTGGCGCCCTTTGAAGAAATGACAGACCAGATACGGGATCAACATATTAATGTCAATATCAAGGGCGTTTGGAACACTTGTCAGGCAATCATCAAGCCCATGTTGAAACAGAGAGCAGGCGCTATCGTCATCGCATCATCTGTGACAGGCGATTTGGTTGCTGATGCTGGAGAAGCAGCTTATGCGATGACCAAGGCAGCTCTGGTCGGCTTAACCAAGGCCTTGGCAGTAGAATATGCCGATCGCAATATCCGAGTTAACTGCAGCCAGCTAGGCTATGCTCGGACACCGATGGTCGAAAAAATGGCCCTGGAATCCAACCCAGAACATCCAGAAGTTCCTATTCAAGATATTGCGGCCGCTGTCCCAATGAAAAGATTAGCTAAACCGCAAGAAGTAGGGGAACTCTTTGCCTTTTTAGGTAGTGACGAATCCTCCTATCTTACAGGATCTCAAATTGTCATTGACGGCGGTAGTACCCTACCAGAAACTATGAGCATGGGCACAAACTAGCAGCATTTAGCTCAATTCAAATAAAAAGTTTGCATACCTTAAATTATGCAAACTTTTTATTTTATAAATTATCCAATGCATTTTTTTGTTCGTCATTAACAATATGGGTGTAGAGGTCTGTAACTTGAGTACTGGCATGTCCTAGCTGATGACTGACCAAAACTTGAGATTTAGTAGCATCATAAAGTCGAGTAGCCAGCGTATGGCGGAGTTTATGAGGTGTCACTCGAACTTTGAAATCTTCAGAATACTTAGCAACCATCTTTTCTACACTAGAAGCATCAATCCGGTTAGGAACACCTCTATATTCTGTCAAAAAGAAGGCAGTATCGGATTTTTCAGCTTTATAGCGTTTGGCCCGAATCTCAAGATAGGCTTCCAAGTAGGGTTTGGCAAAAGCTGCAACATTGACAGAATCTCTTTTTCCGCCCTTACGAGTCACTTCAATGACCATCATTTTTAGGTTAAGGTCCTTCAAATCAAGATTGACCGCCTCGGATAGGCGAATACCAGATGCAAGAAGCAATGCTATAATTGCCAAATCTCGCTCTTTATTTTTGTCGAAAGAGGAGAGGGCGCGGTTAGATAAACTTTTAGGATATTCTTCATCAATATAATTCAAAAATTGTTCAGTTTCCGTGCCTAAAAAGAGCTTTTGTTTAATATTTTCAGCTCGTGCAGCTAAAGTTTCTTTCTTTTTCTTAGTGGACACTTTTTTCATAACATTACGATAAAAATAAGGCTCTCCATTCTCATTTTCCACCTCTTCAGTTAAATATTTATAAAGGCTAGAGAGAGCTGAAAGAGTGCGGTTAATAGTTGTTTGAGATACTCCATTTTGCGTGGTATTAGCATTAAGCAACGGTCGTTCCCGTAGGTAAAGGATAAATGATTCCATATCTTTTTTAGTCATATTTTCCAACACCAATAAAGGAATTTCCGCAATCTGCGATGCATCAGCAATCCCAGAATCCAACACCCAATGGAAAAATCGATTGTATTCCTTGAGGTATTCATATAAGGTCGTAAAACTATAAGGAACAGTCAATTTAGACTGATAGTATTCCAAAACGTACCAAGGCATGATTGTCTTTAGTTTTTCAATTCTTGCTAAAAGTATTTCACGTTTCATAAAGGATCTCCATTATTTTATTCTATATAAGAAGTATAGCATAGCTCTATATTTTTTTCAAGAAAATTGTAGTTTTTCGGAAAGATGTTGGGGAGATTGCATATAAAACAATCATTAATATATAAAAAATAAGCCGGTGCGCGATTTATTGAACGGCTTATTTTTTATATTTGATTATTTCCGCTTTTTCTTTGCTTTTTTCATTTTATTTGCCATGCGTTTCATAGCTTGTTTAGTTGCAAATTCACCAATTTTTCCCTTAAGTCCACCACCAAACATTTGGCTCATATCCGGCATGCCAGTGCCTCCTAAACTTGACATATCAGGCATACCACCTTGCCCCATCATACCTTCTAGAGCTGTCATATCTGGTATTCCTCCTCCGCCAGGCATGTTCTTAGGCATATTGTTGGGGTTTAGTCCCATTTGCTTCATCATCTTATTCATATCACCAGACATGACACCCTGCATGACAGATTTGGCCTGATTAAAGTCCTTGATAAACTTATTAACTTCGACAAAGCTATTACCAGAACCTGCAGCAATCCGACGGCGGCGACTTGGGTTGAGAAGATTGGGATTTTCTCGCTCAGCTGGTGTCATGGATGATACAATGGCACGTTTGCGAGCAATTTCATTTTCATCTACCTTAAAATTCTTCATGGCAGGATTATTGGCCATACCAGGAATCATCTTTAGTAGCTCCTCCATTGGACCCATATTTTGAACCTGATCTAGTTGGTCAATGAAATCATTAAAATCAAAGGTATTTTCTCGCATTTTTTCAGCCATCTCAAGTGATTTTTGCTCATCGTACTCCTGAGAGGCTTTTTCAATTAGGGTCAGCATGTCTCCCATGCCTAAAATCCGACTAGACATTCGATCTGGGTGGAAAGTTTCAATGTCTGTAATTTTTTCCCCAGTACCAGTAAACTTAATCGGTTTACCGGTAATTTGGCAGACGGATAAAGCGGCACCACCACGTGTATCGCCATCAATCTTAGTCAGAATAACCCCAGTTACTTCTAACTGAGCATTAAATTCACGAGCTACATTGGCAGCTTCTTGCCCAATCATGGCATCGACAACCAAGAGAATTTCATTTGGTTGAGCAAGTGATTTGACATCACGCAGCTCATTCATGAGTTTCTCATCGATTTGCAGACGACCAGCTGTATCAATCAGCACATAGTCATTGTGATTAGCCTTGGCTTGCTCCAGACCTTGACGAACAATCTCGACTGCTGGTACTTCTGTTCCTAACGAAAATACTGGCACATCAATTTGTTGACCAAGAGTTTTGAGCTGATCAATAGCTGCCGGACGATAAATATCAGCAGCAATCATCAAAGGTCGAGCAGCTTCTTCTTTCTTAAGTTTATTGGCTAATTTTCCTGCAAATGTAGTTTTACCAGCCCCTTGGAGACCGACCATCATGATAATGGTCGGAATTTTAGGGGATTTGATAATTTCTGCTGTATCAGAACCCAATACAGTGGTCAATTCTTCGTCAACAATCTTGATAATTTGTTGAGCAGGATTTAACGTATCAATAACTTCGTGTCCGACAGCGCGCTCGCGAACTTTTTTGATAAAGTCTTTGACAACTGGTAAAGCTACATCGGCTTCCAAGAGTGCCATACGAATTTCTTTGGTCGCTTCTTGGACATCACTCTCTGAAATTTTTCCTTTTCTTCGTAGATTTTTAAAGACGTTTTGTAAACGTTCGGTTAAACTTTCAAATGCCATAAAATGTATTTCTCCTAGTTAATGATATTGATTTGTGCGTATTTTTTTACTGACAATTCACTATTCTCGATTGTCAATACTAGATAAGGTTGCAATTTGCTTTTGCAAATAGGTATCGTCAGCATATTTCTCTATTATTTGATCGAAAATTTGACTTCTAACGATATAATCTGAATACATGTGAAGTTTCATTTCATAGTCTTCTAAAATCTTCTCAGTCCGTTTGATGTTATCATAAACAGCTTGACGGCTAACTTGAAACTCTTCAGCAATCTCAGCGAGACTATAATCATCTGCATAATAAAGTTCAATATAATTCATTTGTTTATCTGTTAGAAGTGCTGCATAAAATTCAAATAGAGCATTCATTCGATTGGTTTTTTCAATTTCCATAAGATTTATTATACCAAAAAATATAGTAAAACTCTACTAGTGAAGAGATTTACCTAACTAAAAACACTCCCACATCAGCGACAGTGTTTACATATCTTAAATTAGGTAATATAAATTAATTGTTTTCTAAATAAAATTCAAATCGTTCGCCGACATATTGACTTTTGACATATTCAAAAGCCGTTCCATTGTCAAAATAAGAAATCTGTGTCAAACCAAGAATCGCATGACCTTTAGGAATTTCCAGGTAATGCGCAATTCTTTCTTTGGCAAGACGTGCATAAATGGTTTGTTGGGATTTTCCAATTTTATAGCCGTGTTTTTGTAATGTTTGGAAAAAATGACTAGTAATTTCTTCTTTGTTAAAATTTTTAATAAATTTTTCTGGAATTGAAGCGACTTCATAAACTACAGGAATGTGATTAGCATATCGTACTCGTTCCATACGAATGACGTTTTCAGTCTTTTCGATTTCTAATTTTTCGACTTCTTCTTTACTTGGTAATGTTCGACGATAAGAAATAAGCTGACTCGAAGGTGTCTTTCCTTGGGCTTTGATAATTTCAGTAAAGCTAGTTGTGCCACGCATCTTTTCCTGAACCCGTGTACTAGCTACAAATGTACCACTTCCCATACGACGTTCCAGTACTCCTTCTTCTACTAAAAGAGTGATGGCCTGACGAAGTGTCATGCGGCTAACCTCAAATTGTTCGGCTAAATCACGCTCACTTGGCAAGCGTTGTCCGATTTTCCAAATTTCTTCGTCGATTTCTTTTTTTATTTGATCGTGAATTTTCATATAAGCTGGAAGCATAGTAACCTCTTTCAAGACGGATTTCCTCTTTTTATTGTATTATCAATTGAAATAAAAGTCAATTCTCACTCAATGAGATTGGAAAAAGTCTCTATTTTGTGTTAGAATAAACAAAGAAATTTCATTTGAGAAAGGGAAGAAATGACAATTACAACTGAATTGCACGATGTTGAAAGAATCATTGTATTGGACTATGGCAGTCAATATAATCAGCTCATCTCACGCCGTATACGCGAGATTGGTGTTTTTTCTGAACTAAAAAGTAATAAAATTACAGCTGCTGAAGTTCGTGAAATAAATCCAGTCGGAATTATCCTGTCTGGTGGGCCAAATTCTGTTTATGAAGAAGGTTCATTTGATCTTGACCCTGAAATTTTGGAATTGGGCATTCCGATTTTAGGAATTTGTTATGGAATGCAGCTTTTAACTTACAAA
The DNA here is from genome assembly GCF_014334035.1 of Streptococcus sp. NSJ-72. Classification (NCBI taxonomy): domain Bacteria; kingdom Bacillati; phylum Bacillota; class Bacilli; order Lactobacillales; family Streptococcaceae; genus Streptococcus; species Streptococcus sp. NSJ-72. Next base: position 1,215,731 of record NZ_CP060489.1, on the reverse strand, counting down.
TTAGGTGGAAAAGTTGTACCCGCAGGAAACGCTGGAAATCGTGAGTACGGTCAGTCAGAACTCATTCATACGGATTCGCAACTGTTTGCAAGCACTCCTGAACAACAAATAGTTCTTATGAGTCATGGAGACGCTGTTACAGAAATTCCTAAAGGGTTTGTACGAACCGGAACTTCTGCTGACTGTCCATTTGCAGCTATTGAAAATACCTCTAAGAAAATCTACGGCATTCAGTTCCACCCTGAAGTGCGTCATTCTGAGTTTGGCTACGATATCCTGCGCAACTTTGCTCTTGATATTTGTGGAGCCAGAGGCGACTGGTCTATGGATAATTTTATTGAAATGCAAATTAAGCAAATTCGAAAAACTGTTGGAGATAAACGCGTTCTTCTTGGTCTATCGGGTGGTGTCGATTCATCAGTTGTTGGTGTTCTCCTTCAAAAAGCTATTGGAGACCAGCTTATCTGTATTTTTGTAGATCATGGCTTACTCCGTAAGGGAGAGGCGGAGCAAGTTATGGATTCTCTTGGCGGGAAATTTGGTCTTAATATTATTAAAGCAGATGCTGCCAAGCGTTTCCTTGATAAATTAGCTGGTGTATCTGATCCAGAACAAAAGCGTAAAATCATTGGTAATGAGTTTGTTTATGTTTTTGACGATGAAGCTAGCAAGTTAAAAGATGTAAAATTCCTCGCACAAGGAACGCTTTATACTGACGTTATCGAATCTGGTACAGATACTGCTCAAACTATCAAGTCTCACCATAATGTTGGTGGTCTGCCAGAAGATATGCAGTTTGAGTTGATTGAGCCTCTCAATACACTTTATAAAGACGAAGTTCGTGCGCTTGGTACAGAACTTGGTATGCCAGATGAAATCGTTTGGCGTCAGCCATTCCCAGGTCCAGGACTTGCCATTCGTATTATGGGCGAGATTACCGAAGAAAAACTCACAACTGTTCGTGAATCTGATGCCATTCTTCGCGAAGAAATCGTGAAAGCTGGACTCGATCGTGATATTTGGCAATACTTCACTGTGAATACTGGTGTTCGTTCGGTAGGTGTCATGGGAGATGGTCGAACTTATGACTACACTATTGCAATTCGTGCTATTACTTCTATTGATGGAATGACTGCAGATTTTGCTAAAATTCCTTGGGAAGTATTGCAAAAAATCTCCGTTCGTATCGTCAATGAAGTAGATCATGTTAATCGTATTGTCTACGATATTACCAGCAAGCCACCAGCAACGGTTGAGTGGGAATAAGTTAACTTCTATATTTAAATCTCTTTTGTTGGTCTTATAAGGATTCACACCTTAGTTTAGGTGTTTATCACAACTTTTAGTTAAGTTATTCCCTGCCAATATCCCTGCTTTTAATCCCCAACGCTAATTTTTATGCGTTGGGGGTTTTATTGATTATTTCTTAATTACTTGATTACCTCTAAATTTTACTTTGCTCTCGACACCATGTTTGATAACAATATCACCTTCTATAGCTTGTGCAACACTTTCATCGTTTCTTGACCATAGGTGCGCATAATGTTTTAGTGTTATCTCTGGGCTTGAATGTCCTAATCTTCGAGAAATAACTAAGACATCAATATTATGCTCGTTGATAAGATAACTTGCGTGGCTATGTCTTAATCCTTTTGCTTGTATTTGATGTACACCGCTAATATCAGCATGTCGCTTAATAATTCTATTAATTGTTGAACGATGTAGCGGTGTTTTTGAATAACTGATGATGAACGGACCTATGTGTTGCTTTTCTTGTCGCAGCTTCCATCTAGCTAATAGTTGAATAGTTGTATTATCTAAAGAGATGATACGCTGACTACTAATAGTCTTAGTATAACTCTTTACTCTGTAATCTAACCTATCTCTCATTTCTAATGTACCGTGTATCCGCATCTTTTTATTTTCTAAGTCTATGTCCGTCCATTTTAATGCTAATCCCTCAGATACTCTAATCCCAGTCATGTAGTATAACCCAGATTGCGATAAAAGACATATGCTCATAGATGTCATCAATATAAAAGCTTGTCAATACCTTCTCAAACTCTGCCTTAGTCCAATAAGCTACTGTTGTTCGTCCTTTGGATATTGCATCCGTTTGTTTAGAAACATTTGTTTCAAGATATTGTATCTTTACCGCATAATCTAAGGTCTTTCTAAATACTCCATATATCATTGAAGCATAATTTTGCGAATATCGATTATGTGTCAAAAGATAGACTCGGAATTTTTCACAATCAGTAAGAGTGATATTCCTTAACTTTATTTTTCCAAATCTCTGAACTAACAACTTTAGAGCAGGTTGTTTAGAAAGCCATGTTCCTTGTTCTACACTTTTTCATACATCGGCGAATAATGTTCTTTCATAAATCGTTCATAGGTTATATCATAGTCACTATAATTCTTCACTTTATAGTACTCCAATTTGATTTTGGTAACTGCCTCATATGCTTCTTTAGCTGTACGGAAGGGATTACCTTTCTCTGATTTAGAGGATTTTTTCTGAATTCGTTTCCCTGTAATTCTATCTACACCCAGTTCTACACTGTAGTAGTAAAATCCAGTTTTATTGTTTTTAAATACACAATGATATTTTGTTCTACTCATTACAACTCACTCCTCAATTCTAATTCCTATCACTTTTTCTACAGCGTAGGTAGGAACAATGCCACAACGTTTATTGAGATAAAATTCATACCCATTTTCAACAAGCCAACATTTAGCTTGTCTAATAATATTTTTTGCTGTATGTTCTTTATAACCTAGTTTTATTAATACTGTGTAATCTATTGTTTTCATCAGTACGAATACTCCTTAAAATACACCTAAATCAATTGCAACTTGTTTCCATTCTATTGGTAATTCTATGCAATACATAGGAAGTCTATTTTTTTCAAAAGTCATATATTTGACGAGTCGTCGCTTGTCTTTTATCAACTTATTTTGATTGCTTAATAGCTGAAGCGCTTTGTCTATATTAGATATAGAAAATTCTTTTTTCAACATTTTCTCAAACTCATCTCTAAAGAAATAAGCTCGATACTTTTCTTTGTGCAATTTAATCACACCTATCTTATTTCTATTGCTATTGTAGCTATCTTTGATATGGAATAATCCAGCATGTGATAAAGTATATTCCACTAATCTATTATATAAATTGTTAGGGATTTCACCTCGTTTCTCTATCATCTTTTTTTCTGTTGATACTAAGAAATTACATACTTTTTCTGTATTTACATCTATATCTAGTAATTCCTTAATTAAAATTGCTGAACTATAGATTGTTGCATATAACATACCGATACGCGTTTTGAAGTTAGTTTCTGGAAGTTTTTCTAATAGTTCAGCGTATGCTGTTTTATATACTTCACCTATATATCTAACCCCCTTTTCATGATTAAATATTTTTTCCATGAATATATCACTAGCTACACCATAATGTTGTGAGCATTTTAATTTTATCTCATCAGCAACGGCTCCATTTTTAGTCCATCCGCTCTCTGATGTTAACTCCATGTATCGCATGTGTAATCCTTGATTTGAATTGAGATAATTTGCCATAGGTACTTCTGATGTTGTAGCGACTACGGTATTAAATCTAAACTGTTCTTTTAAAGTAGAATCAGAATTTAATCGTAAGCGACTTTGTCCCTGTCCTATCTGATACAATAATTCAGAGAGGGCAGTGCTTCTTGAAGCTGACAACTCATCTATTGTAGTTACAACCCCTTTATTTTCATTTAATATAGCAAGTAAAGCATTTTGCGTAGCACTAAAAGAATACATAGTGTTTGTTGGATTAGAATATATACTACTAATTAAATGAAGAGCTGTTGTCTTACCGCTCGTAGATTGACCATAGAAATTAACAATTAAACTTCCAATGTCTGGTTTATCTTCAACTGATAGATATCCCAGAATGATAGAACTGAATCCTACACATAATGCAATCTCCAAGTTACTTCCTAGTACATTATCTACTACCATCTGTTTCCATTCATGAAATGTCCCTTGTGATGATAATTTAAAGAATGCGTCATCTGCTAATAGACTTAATTCATTATCTCCGTAAATTTTATTCAGCCTAAATGTTAGCATGTTTATATGGTTTGTCTTCCACCCTATAGATGAATGAGTATTTTGCATAGGAGCAAACTTTATTTGATAATTCAAAAATTCGATTACTTTTTGAGGTGCTGATGCCAGAATAATACCGTATTTTACCAAATCGGATATTTTATTAGGTGATAAGGTACTTGCTGATATTTGCTGAGTACTTTTCTTGTCTTGAATTAAATAATTTAACTCATATTGAAAATGACCTGTGTCTATATTGAGATAGCGTTGTGATATAAAGAAGGGTGTAGATGAAATAACCTCTTTCTTTTTATCGCTCAATTTTATAATCCCTGATTTGCTAATCTCATAGTTTCCATAAGTATATTTCTTACCATCAATCAATTCATCTAAATTTGGCACTCTTTTGCTTGTAGCACTTTCTGTTAATAAAAGTTCATCAGGACAAGGATATTTATCCAGCAAATCGTTTATAGTTTTGTCTGAGCAACTAGCGTGAAGACATTTAAATCTACATCTTCCGTATTGGGTAATTGTAAAGCACGCCCCACTATCATTGTTTGAATGGTCTTTTAATGGACAGCGTTTAAATGGATATAACTTATTCCCGTATTCATCTTCCTTAGATGGATAGTACTCTAAGTTATAATACTTTAACCATTCTTCACCTTTTGCCAATATATAAGGTTTCTCATCAGTAAATTCCTTATTTTTAACTGTTGTTTTATTTGTTTGCTCAGGAAGTGAACCTTTTAATTGAGTAATTAATAAATTTAAATCTTCTTTGGTTAAACCGTCTGATACCTCATTAGGAACACAAAGTAGCTTACTTTGACGGTAGGGTCTTTCAGAAGTGTTCTCTCCCTTACAGTTTAGTGTTCCATATAGGCGAGTAATGCGACTAGGGTTATATACTGTAACATCAATTTTAGACTGTTTGTTTGAGAATTTTTTATTCAGTAAGTTTAAAATTAATTTTAGTCTATCTTTAGTAGTAACTGGAGAGAGAAAGTTTAATGGGATTAATAAGTGAATACCATTTCCTGAATCTGCAATAATTATATGCTGTATAGCGATTCCATTAGCTTTGAACCATTGTAGAATATTATTAGCTATAGTAACAGCAGATTGCTTTTCTTCCTTTGTAGCACAAGTACCACTCGGACGCTCAGGGTCAATATCTATTAACATAAAACGGTACGCAGAAATATCACTATCTTTAGTTGCTATATTTCCTGTCTTGCAATCATCGTTAATTTCATTAAATGTGGTATAGTAAGCATAATTTGTATCAGTTGACACATTCGTAGGCACATTAAGCTCATGAATTTGGCACACTTGATTTTTAGGCGTTTTTTTACCTAATAAGCGCAAATTAATTTTTTGAATACCATAACTGCTTAATACTCCTAATGTTCGTTCTACTTCTGAAACAATCATATCATTGGAAATTTCAGTTTGACACACTTGACACACTGAATCGTTGATAAAATTACTAGTCATTATTAGATACCATCCTTTTTTTAAAAAATATAGTTTCTCTTGCGCAGGAGATGTTATTATTATATGATGTATCTTCTATAAAAAAATCCCCAACACAAAATGGAGTTGGGGTTGACACTTGTTGAATTTTATGTTAAAGGAAAAAAGGTTTTAATTTACAAGATATGTTTTTATCTGCAAAAGTAGTGGCAATATCTTCGTCTATATAGCGGTACATTTTTTCTAAAGATTGAATCTTTTGATATTCAATTAAATCATTGAGACCAGCTCTTCTTGATGACTCAAGAGCTTTACATAAAGATTTTTTACCAGACGAGATATCCTCTCCTTGAATTGTTGTGTCTATTATTTTCTGGTAGTATTCGGCTGAAATTTGAAACACAAATAAACTTAATATTAATTCCTCAGTTTGTCTTCTCTCTTCTGGTGTCATATCTTTTAAGTAAGTAAATAATTTGTTTTCCTCTAATATTATTTTATCATCATCATCAATCAAGAAGTTATCTGCATAAATACTATTATAGAACTTAGAGGTGAATTTTAGATTGTTGCTCTCAATCACTTGATGGTAAAATTTTTGCTTTTCTATGTATCTATTTTGAAGGGAGTCAAAATATTCTTGAGATGTTTCGCTTAATTCCAATTCATCAAGACCAAAAATAAGCATATTTAATAAAAAATCGTCTTTTATTAAACTATCCCAACCTTGTTCTTCGAAACGTTGTTTTTCATATGTAAAGGTACGATTAAATATCAAATAAAAATCATTCAATAGATTATTTAGGTTATAGAATGAAATAAGGAAAAATAAAAGATAAACGACCGGTTTACTAGAAATTTCTATATTATCTATTCTGTTTCCATTAAACTTCATATATTTGTCTATGCTTCGCAAACTATTCAAAGAATCAGGGAAATCAACCTCCTCAATTATATCTCCAAAAATATTTGAATAGTATTTTGGAAATTCTTGAGAATGCTTTAATATGATTATACAGGCAAGCAACCTACGATAAAAATATTTCCCTGTGTAATTATCAAATATACCTACTCGTACTTTTCTTCCTTGTACTTCTCTAGAATTATTCTCCTTATATGTTTGATATTCGTTTACATAAAAAATATTTTCTTTTATGTCTCTTATAGTTATATTTTCATTATTGTTCACCATCTAGCTTACTCCTTTTTTACTAATATTATACCACTTTCTCCTTACTTGACTAGCCAATGGATGAAAACATAACTTTTGATTTTTGTCTGTTAAATATGTTATGTTTTCATTTAATTGATTATTTACAAGCAAAAGATACAGTTCATTAAGTCGGTGTGCCACTTGTTTATTTTTTAGAGGTAATGAACCATAAGCAAATATTATTTTAGATGATTTTTTCACGCATTCCAATATGTGTTCGTCGTTATCTACATTGGTAGCTTTCAAATAGTTTTTCTTATCAATGGTATACTTAGAAAATAAGTTAACACTATAGAAACCACCATATCCTAACTTATAGACATTTTGAGTAATCAACATCATAGTCATATCGTCTCCTACTAAATTGCTAGAACTAGGATATAAAGTTAGAACCGTAACCATAGGTTTATTATTCCATTGTTTGCTAAGAACGTATCGATGTTGTTTATTGCTAGACTCTATAATTTCTACTTTAATACTAACATTTGACTGTTTTTTTGCCATTATGTGCCTGCCTTTTCCTCATTTCTATTTTGCTGTAATTCATTTAAACATGAAGTTACTACCAATATAATAATATCCAGTGTTAATTGTCTCCAAAACATACTTTACCTCTTTCTAATCTAGAATATATACTTGTAGTTTATTTTCAACCAATAATCCAGTTATAATCGGAGTATCAGTTTTAATATTAGCTATGATATATACAATCAAATCATTATAAGCATAGTAATATACTCTTACTCTGTCATCTATCAATAATTCATCACAGTTGATGGGTAACAGACTTCTGTCCAACTCAGACACAAATAGTTCATAGCTTTCGCTGATTATCTGTGAATAATCAATAGGACATTCTAAGTATTGCAATATCTCTTTAACTTTTTCTATATGTTTCAAATTTAGTGCTCTCTCCTATATTTTTAACAGTAAATAAAAAAAGACACAGCACCTTTTCAAAAGAGTACTGTGTCTTTTATTGTTAGAATTGTGTTCTACTATTTTTGATTAATAAAATCGAAGAATATACTCCAATCTTTCGGTAATTGCTCTCCATATTTCTCTTTTCTATAGTATAGATAGTTCGCCTTACGTCCAATTAAGAAACAAAAAATTAGAGCAACCAGCACTCCAACAAGGGGAAAGAAATAAATGACAAAAACTATTAACGCTAGTTGCCACATACCTTTTGTAAGTAACCAAATTGGTGTGAACAAAAATGCCAACCAATTAAACTTCCCTTGATATTCTTCATTACTTCTTTCTATAGCAGAAAATTCGTTTTGATAATATTCTGAATATGACTTATATGAAGAGTCTGAAGTCGTATATTTAGAAGATTCTCTATTTCTTGCTTTACCACTAACCCTTACGCCGCATGATGTACAAACCTCTTGCTCAGCTGTAGTTGTAGCTCCGCAATTTTGACAATAATTATGTCCGTTTAACGGATTAATACCACAAGATGTGCATATTTCGGCTTTTTCATTAACTTTACTTCCACAACCTTTACAGAACGCTTTTGCATCATTACTGTCGGCATTACGTGATACATTTTTTTCAAGATTAACTCCACACGCAACACAAACAACTTGTTCTGGATTTGTGTTTACTCCACAATTATAACAATACGCATTTCCGGTTTGTGGATTTACCCCACAGTTTAAACAAAATTCAGCATTTTGATTTACTTCTTTTCCGCATGTTTTACAAAACATATATAACATCCTCCATTTACTTACTACTACTTTTTTCTTGTACTACTCTATTAATATGCCTAACAGAATACCCGTATTTTTTTGCAATATCTCTTGAATTATTTCCATTAAATTCGGAATAAACTATTCTTTGTAATCCCTCCTTTGATAACAATCTCATGGGAAAATTAATATAAGCTCCTTTATAATGAGTGTATAACAGAATAGTATTTTCTTTTCCTATCAATGAAGCCAACTCCATATAAATTTTATTCCAATCACTAGGGTGTGTTTGTTCTAATGCCATTTTTAAATAATCCCCCCTACAATAAATTTAACTACCCTTTCTAAGACAAATCAACTGCTAAATGACCTAGACAAAATCAACAAAAAGACCATTGATTGCAATTAAGAACTACTCTTTATCTAATTCTTTTCTGAATAATATACACTGTCTGTCTTGATATACCATTTTCCTTAGCTATTTGGGTAACAGGAATTTGTTCATCAAGCATTCGTTTAACATTTTGGTAGATTAACTTATCTTTAGCATTTTTAGCATGTTCATGATACTGCATAGGGCGCCCCTTATAAACACCGCGTTGTTTAGCTAATTGGATACCTTGACGCTGCCTTTCTAAAATTTTTTCACGTTCGTTTTGTGCTATGTAGCCTAATAAGGATAGAAACATGTCAAACATAGCTGTATCTAGTGTATTGTTTCCTGTATTGAAATTTAAAAAAGGCGCATCAATTATAGTTAACTTGATACGCCTTTGTTGTAATTGTCTGACAATTTCTTTTATATCTTGATAATCTCTACCTAATCTATCAAGAGAAGCTACTATAATTTCATCCCCCTCCCTTGCAAATTTCAATAGATTTTTTAATTCTTTACGGTTCATATCTTTACCGCTGACTTTTTCACTGAATATCTTGTCAGCGCGCTCTTTCTTCATCATTTCAATCTGTCTAGCTAGATTTTGGTCTTTAGTTGATGCTCTGATATATCCTATTTTCATTGGTTGTCCCCTTTTTTGTCATGTATTTTTTATAACTCAGATGAATAACTTATCTCACTTGTTATTGTCAATTATGGATACACCCAATTTTGACATAATCCTGCCGTTTTCCCTGCCTTTTATAACAATATATTCGCCCTTAATATTGATTTTACTAGGTATTGTGTGAATCATTTAAATATCGAGTGGGAATAGAAACAGAAAAGCTAAACTTCTTATTTCTTAAAGTTTAGCTTTTTTAATTTGTTACTTTATTTTCCCCACAAAAATTGAATCAGTATTTTATCTACTTCTGGGTTTTCGTGTAATTTGCTATGCTGAGCCAAAGCGCCGGTAATCTTCTTTTCTTGATATGATTTGGCATTATCCGCTACGAGATATTTTAAAGCACGAGATGCTGCATTTAAAACAGAGCCATCTGACCCGTTTTTGTAATCCCCGTAGATATTCAAAACATCAATTTGTTTTTGAGGAAAAATTTCGCGTAAACCTAATAATTTTTGAAAAATCGCACTTGTTTGATTTGGCTTACCAGTTTTTTCATCAACTTTTAAATCAGAAGAAACTCCCATCACCTGTAAACCAGCTGCGAAATTTGCGATATTGACTTGCTTTTGTAACTGTGGCAAACTTTCATCTTGTCCATATTCTAAAAGGTAATAGAGAATGGACATATTTCCAAGAGAATGACCAACCATATTCATTTTCTTAAAGCCATAGGTTTGCTGCAGTTTAGTAACCACTGCTTTTGCATATTGGCTGACCTTATTTGGATTGCGGTTATCCTCATAGTTCACTTCTACGATCGGATTAATAGCTCCTTTAGGGATTTTTCCTTTCAAAGTCACTTGACCGTTTCTATCTACATTTGCGCGAATGATAGTATTGGTCACTCCAGCTTTCTTAGCAGCATTTGTCATGTGTCGTTCGGCATTAGCGCTGCTTCCATAACCATGAAAGAAAAGCGTTGGTGTAGTCGATTGTATATACTTTTGTTTATTTAGTTTTCCTTCAGCATTGACACGATAAAAAAATACAGTAGATATAGCGATTAAAATCGTTAAAATCCCTGTAATTAGAACTATTTTCTTCATCATTCCACCGTCTCTTTCTATAAGATATTTATTTAAGTATAGCATGGAACAATATAAATAACAATTTATCTGATTGAAAAAACTTAGTAGCCTCAGACCACTAAGTTTAGTACATTAAAACCAATTCATCACTTTCATGATATACATATTCATCCGAACTTGACGAGAGTAATAGAAATTTCCTCCATTGATATAGAGTTTAGAACCATGTAAGAGTGCAATGGGATGATAATAAGAATATGTCTTTCCAGTCACGTTTCCTAAACTTGGTGCAACAATATTTTTGGAATATTTTTTTGCCAAATCAAGGGTATTTTCGCCACCGTGTTTTGCAATGTAATCAATGTAAGCTCGACCAAAGTTATAGGCTTGTACAGCGGTCCAAACATCTACTTTCTTTTCTTGAGCTACATTTAAATTAGTGGATAACGTTTGAACACCTTGGCGAATGCTTTCTTTATTATCTAAAATAGAGTTTTTCTGACCTGTCGCACTCTCGCTAGATTGCATGACATCAGAAACCTTTCCTTTTGTTTCAGTATAAATCATAGCAAGGACAAGTTCTTCATTGGCTGCAGTATCTTGCTCGTCTAGCACTTCTCTCACTAAGCTACGGTAGTTCATCACTTGCTTGACATCATGATGAACTTGGATAAACTTATAACAGACAAGGATTAAAAGGATAAAAAAAATCAGTTTTCTAAAAATTTTAAACATTATTTGCTTTGGATATTTTCTATGTTTTTGATGAGGATGGAATAGGTTCCATTCTCGTTTTGTATGAATTCTACAGATTCTGCATCTTGATAGATGTTATTGGGGACAATGAGTTCAATTCCATTTGAAAGGGAGAGTTTTTGATTTTCAAATTTTTTCTTCTGACGGCTACTATCAATTTCATCGAATTTAATAGTTTCTGGAATGACTTCCTTAACTTGATCAATGAAAGTCAAGCGAGCTGTAAGATTGTTATCAAATAGTTCATCGGCTAGTTTTTCTGGCGACAATTCATCGTTTTCTTCTAAGTTTTTGAAAATAGATGATTTAACCTTGGATTGAAATTGAAAATCATCCTGTTTAAAACTTTCTGCGACTTTTTGAGCAGTTTTTTCTAAGGCTTTAATAGATTTTTTAGGCGAAGTTTTAGGATTGACTTGTAATAGATTATCAGAAAAATAATTGAGAAAAGCACCATTGTATTTAATCCGTTTTTCAATCAAATGGTATTTACGCAATTGAAGATTGATGACCAAGGCTTCATCAGCGCCTGTACCAAATCCCGGCAAGTTGTTCTGGGTAATCTTGATAGGATTATCTACTTCTCCACCTAAGTGGGTGAGGGTTTCCCGCAGAGCAATGCGCAAAAAAGCAAGATGCTCTACTCCTTCCTTGTCAAATTGAACAAAAATCAAATCATTGGTTTTCTGATTTTCGCTTACCAAAAATTCCTCTTTCCAGAGATTGGCAATCGTTATAGAAGTTTCTAAAAGGTCTTTTGTAATATGTGATAAAAAGACACTATCTTCGGTAAAAATACCCGTTTTGGCTTCATCCGAATAGACATGTTCAATCTTCTTACGGAGATATTCCTCAATTTTAGGAGTAATATTGAGATATTTATCTGCTAAAAGAAGGTCGGTGTCTGACGGACTAAACTGATGAATAATAGCTTTTTTTACGTAAATATCCATTTCAGTCCTCATATAGTGGAAAAGCATCGGTCAATTCTTTGACTTCTGCACGAACTTGCTCTAAAACAGCTTTGTTATTTGCGTTCTCTAAAGTTTTGATGATTAATTCTGCTACTTTAATACTTTCTATTTTGCCAAAACCACGAGCAGTAATAGCTGCAGTTCCAATTCGAATTCCACTTGTTTTAAATGGCGATAAAGTTTCATAAGGAATAGAGTTTTTATTGAGAGTGATATAGACATCATCCAATAGATCTTGAGCAATTTTCCCATTTTCAACCACTTTGGTCACATCTACAAGAAAAAGATGATTCTCCGTACCACCTGAAATGACACGAAAATTAGCATGTTGCTGGAATACTTGAACCATTGCCTTAGCATTATCCAAAATCCGCTGAGCATAAACTTTAAAATCTGGATCCAATACTTCTTTGAAAGCAGCTGCTTTAGCTGCCACAACATGCTCTAGTGGTCCTCCTTGAATGCCTGGGAAGATTGCAGAATTGACCTTTTTCGCCAATTCTTCATCATTGGTTAAAATGAGACCGCCGCGAGGGCCTCGAAGGGTTTTATGAGTGGTAGTTGTCGTAATATGTGCGTAAGGCACTGGGCTTGGATGCAAACCAGCAGCAACTAAACCAGCAATATGAGCCATATCTACCATCAGTTTTGCTCCGACAGTATCTGCAATTTCACGAAATTTTGCAAAATCAATAATATGTGAATAGGCAGAAGCTCCTGCAACAATCAATTTGGGTCTGACTTCTTTAGCTTGTGCCAAAATAGCCTCAAAATCTAATAGTTCAGTTTCAGGATTGACATTATAAGGCACAAAGTTGTAGGTTTTCCCGGAAAAGCTAACAGCTGCGCCATGTGTCAAATGTCCGCCTGCTGCCAGATCCATTCCCATTACTGTGTCACCAGGCGCGATTAAGGCCATATAAGCCGCACAATTTGCTTGACTACCTGAGTGAGGTTGGACATTGGCGAATTGTGCTCCAAATATTTTCTTGGCACGTTCAATCGCTAACGTTTCAATCACATCTACAACATTTGTACCACCATAATAACGATGACCTGGATAACCTTCTGCATATTTGTTGGTTAAAATAGAGCCTTGTGCTGCCATAACCGCTTTTGAAACAACATTTTCTGAAGCTATTAATTCAATATTGTTTTGCTGACGTTTTTCTTCTGTAGTAATAGCTTCCCAGAGCTCACCGTCATATTCTTTATAGTCTTTATGGTCAAAAATCATAAGAGTCTCCCTTCGATCAAAATGGTTCAAAACCTACTAGTTCATGTTTTGAAAGCCGATTTCTGGAATTTTAGCAAGGATTTCTGCACGAGTAACAGCCCCTTGGCGTAGAATATGTGCTGTTTCCCCAGATAAATCCAAAATAGTTGAATCCTGACCTGTTAGAAAAGCATCATCTTCTATACCAAGAACTTCATGGCTGAACTCTATCATAATTTGCTGAAAGTTTACTCCACTACTCTTTCCAGATAAATTTGCAGACGGACCAATGAGAGGTCCGAATTTTCTAATCAAGTCCAAGGTTTTAGGATGACTAGGAACACGAAAACCAATTGTTTTCATACCTGAATTTACCCAAGTTGGAACTTGTTCATTAGCTTGTAAAATAATAGTTAAAGGACCGGGTAGAAAAGATCGGTAAAGCCTTTCTAGATATTGAGGCTGATGTTTGGAAAATTGATAAATATCTTCTAAACTTGAAACATTTAAATTCAAGGCTTTGTCGCGAGGTCTATCTTTTAAATCATAGACATGATTGACAGCCTGCTTGTCCAATGCCTTACAAAATAAACCATATACCGTTTCTGTTGGCAAGACGACTGCTCCTCCGCTACTCAACGTTTCTTCAATTTTATCCACGATCTACCACTACCATTCTATCTTTTCCGAATTGATCTTGCAAGACACGAATTCTCATTTTGGGAAATGCAGACTCAAATAGCTTTTTTACATACTCCCCTTGTTTGTAGCCAATTTCGAGATAGATTTTTCCTTTTTTTGTTAAATGTTTTTGGGCGTTCTCAGCAATTTTTCGATAAACGGCATAGCCGTCTTCCACGGCAAAAAGAGCAAGATGAGGTTCTGAAGCAAGTACATTTAGTCCTACTTCTTCTCTGTCCGTCTCTGAAATATAGGGCGGATTGGATACAATAATATCATACTTTCCTGTAATTGCCAGAAAACAATCAGACTGAACAAAATCAATCGCTACATCAATAACTTCCGCATTTTCTTGCGCCAAATCCAGAGCATCTTGGGAAATGTCGGAAGCTGTAACTTGCCAATTATCACGATCAATAGCCAAAGATAGAGCAATTGCTCCGCTACCAGTTCCAATATCTAAAACCTTTATATTGGTATTAGGATTTTCAGACAAGATAAGGTCAACTAATTCTTCTGTTTCTGGACGGGGAATCAACACTCGTTCATCTACTTTGAACGAATGACCATGAAATTCTGCACTCCCAATAATGTATTGAGCAGGCCTATGAACTAATAATTGAGATTGAATTTCTTTCAGCAATTCTATATCATCTGCGGTTGCTTCTGCTTGCATTTTCAACACAAACTTGGTGAAAGATAAGTTTCTCAGAACTCGAAAAGTAAAGGAGAGGCTTTCTGCTTCTTCGCCAATTGCTTCAAGCTGCTTTTCCATTTCAGCAAGAATTTGAGCCAATTTCATTATTTATTCAATTTTTCTAATTTTTTCGTTTGATCATACAATACCAAGGCATCTACGATTTCATCTAATTTTCCAGCTAAAATCGTATCTAATTTTTGCAGCGTCAAACCAATACGGTGGTCTGTCACACGATTTTGTGGGAAATTATAGGTACGAATCCGTTCTGAGCGATCCCCAGTACCGATGGTCGATTTTCGCTCGACATCTTGCTCGTCTTGTGCGATTTGCGCAAAATGGTCAGCTACACGCGCACGGATAATCTTCATAGCTTTGTCACGATTCTTCTGTTGCGTTCTTTCTTCTTGCATTTCAACTTTGATATTTGTTGGCAAGTGAACGATCCGAACGGCCGTTGCAACTTTATTGACATTCTGACCACCAGCACCAGAAGCATGATAAATATCAATCCGAAGATCTTTTGGATCAATATCATATTCCACTTCTTCGATTTCAGGCATGACTAAAACTGTTGCTGTCGAAGTGTGAACTCGTCCTTGGCTTTCTGTCACTGGGACACGCTGTACACGGTGAGCGCCTGATTCGTATTTTAATTTGGAATAAACAGATTGGCCCGAAACCATAGCTATTACTTCTTTAAAGCCACCTACTCTATTCATAGAGGCTTCCATAACCTCAAATTTCCACCCTTGCGATTCCGCATATTTTTGATACATTGTCAGAAGGTCGCCAGCAAAGAGTGAAGCCTCGTCACCTCCTGCTGCTCCACGGATTTCTAAGATAATGTTTTTGTCATCATTTGGATCTTTTGGCAAAAGAAGAATTTTTAATTTTTCCTCATATTCTTCTTTTTCAGTTTTCGCATCTTTGAGCTCTTGCTTTGCCATTTCTTCCAAATCAACATCGCCAGTAGCGTCTTTAATCATTTCTTCAGCGTCTGTGATGTTTTGGAGCACTTTTTTATATTCACGATAAGTTGTTACCGTATCGCGTATGCTTGCTTCTTCTTTGGAAAATTCCATAAAACGCTTGGTGTCACTGACAACATCTGGATCACTCAGAAGTTCGCCCAACTCTTCATAACGATCCTCAACGGCTTGTAGTTGTTCATAAATATTCATCGTTTGCTATTCTCTCCTTCGATTCTCATTTCCTCTATTTCTGGCTGAAAATAATGTTTCCGACAGACAGGAATGTATGTTTCATTCCCACCGATTTGAATCTGCTCACCTTCATAAACTGGCTGACCATTTGTTGTTCTTAATACCATAGTTGCCTTTTTTGAGCAAAATTGACAAATCGTTTTAATCTCATCAATTTTATCTGCTAAAAGCAGGAGATACTTAGAACCTTCAAATAACTCATTACGAA
The DNA here is from genome assembly GCF_014334035.1 of Streptococcus sp. NSJ-72. Lineage (NCBI taxonomy): Bacteria > Bacillati > Bacillota > Bacilli > Lactobacillales > Streptococcaceae > Streptococcus > Streptococcus sp. NSJ-72. The sequence goes on along the minus strand of NZ_CP060489.1, from coordinate 1,199,388 downwards.
AATCATTTTTCAAACCAAAAGCCATAACTGGTACGTTTAATTCGTCAACTACTCTTGCCAAATCATAGACATGATGACGAGAAAGAAACTGAGCTTCATCAATCAATACGCAATAAGGCTTTTCAGGCATTTCTTGAATGAAGCGGAAAATATCAGTATCTTCTGCTATTGCCATTGCTTTTCGTTTCATGCCGATACGACTAGAAACAACACCGAAACCATCACGTGTATCAAGTGCACTCGTCATGATAACAACACCTTTGCCCTGTTCTTCGTAATTGTGTGCCACTTTTAAAATTTCGATGGTTTTGCCCGAATTCATCGTGCCATATTTATAATACAATTGAGCCATTTTCTTTAATTCGTTTCAAATTCTCCAATTTTTAATACTTCTTATTTTACCATATTCTGACACGCTTTAAAACCTAATTTGTGATAAAATAAAAATATCAAAGATAAAAAGGAGATATAACATGCCATTTGTTAGAATTGATTTGTTTGAAGGACGCACTTTAGAGCAAAAGAAAGCTCTTGCAAAAGAAATTACTGCTGCTGTCGTGAAAAATACTGGCGCACCACAATCTGCTGTTCATGTCATTATTAATGATATGCCAGAAGGAAGTTATTTCCCACAAGGAGAAATGCGTACAAAATAACAAAAAAGAATCTTGGATAAAAATCTGAGATTCTTTTTGTTTCAAAATAGTAAGAATGCATGTGCGGTATATAACCTAATTTCTTTTTTGAATATGGTTAAGTCGGAGTTGATATAAAATGCCACTAACAACCAGACTGACAATTAAGCCAAACCAATAAGCAAAGGGACCTAAATTTGTGATATGATCTAATAGTAGTCCAACTGGTAACGCCACCCCCCAATAACCAATCAATCCCAAATAAAATGGAACTTTTGTATCCTTATAACCGCGTAAAATTCCTTGAAGAGGCGCTGCGAAAGTATCTGCTAATTGAAAAAACAAACTATAAGTTAAGAAAACGGATGTCAGACGAATGAATTCTTTGTTCGTTCCATACAATGAAGCGACTTGATGACGAAAAAGATATAAAAATATCAGTGTGAACATAGCAAATCCCAGTGCGGTCACTCTCCCAAGAGTACAATATTTTCTCACAACATCCAGTCGTTGAGCACCAATTTCGTAAGATACGATAATCGCCATTGCATTAGAAATACTCATGGGGAAAGCATACATAAGATTCGAAAAATTAATAGCAGATTGGTGACTGGCAATGACTAATGAAGAAAATTTTGCCATGAGTAAACCGACAACTGAAAATATCACAACTTCTGCAAAAACGGTCCCTCCAATAGGAAAACCTAGGCGCATACCTTCCAGCAACCCTTTTTTGTCTAAAGGACGAATTTTCCATAATTGATATTTTTTGATTTTAGAGTGTCTTTTTGCAACGACTATTGAAAGAATTAGCAGTACCCAGTAGGCCAATGAAGTGCCTAACCCTGCTCCTGCTCCGCCCATTTCCGGAAATCCAAAAGCACCATAAATTAGAATATAGTTAAAGCTAGCATTCAATGGCAACAGAAGTAACATTAGATACATAGATAGTCTTGTCAAACCTAAAGCATCTAATATAGAGCGAACAACACTAAATAAAAGTAATGGGATAATTCCAAACGCTAAATACCAGAGATAATGTATAGCAACTTTTGCTACTAAAGATTCTAAGTTCATGTTGGACAAAACCAGCGGTCCACCTAAAAAAACGAGTCCGAACAAGAGAAGAGACAAGCCAAGAGATAAATAAATAAACTGATAAAAATCAGAAGCGACTTTTTCTTCTCGATTTTGTCCTAAATGATGCCCAATAATTGGAACCAAAGCTGAGACAATGCCGGTCAGAAAAGTAAAGAAAGGATTCCATAAACTAGTTGCCATTGAAACTCCAGCTAGATGTAAAGTATGGTAATGTCCCGTCATTGTTGTGTCCACAAAAGAGGCTGAAAAATTGGCAAGTTGATAAATCAAAATTGGCAAAAAAATTGAGACGAATAATATCATTCGTTCTTTTAAATTGCGAGTTTGGTACATAAAATCTCCTCAAATAGTTCTTTCTCTCTTAACTATACTATAAGCAATTGGAATAGTCAAAAAGGCTAGGAGAAAATCCTCCTAGTCTTCTCTTGTTTCTGTTCTTGACTAACTTATCTCTTCTCATAAAATCAAGAACTATTACATCAAATTGGAATATAAACAGATAGTGTTTCTATTATCAATGCGCATCACCATTCCAAATGGAATTTTTTACAATGACATAATCCACATGTTTGAGACCAGCTAAATCCTTTCCGCCAGCATAGGAAATGGCACTTTGCAAATCTTGCTCCATTTCAACCAACGTATCAGCTAAACGCCCTTTAACCGGTAAAAGAATTTTCTTTCCTTCAACATTTTTATAAGCTCCTTTTTGGTATTCAGAAGCCGATCCATAATATTCTTTGAATTGTTCGCTGTCTACTTCGACTGTTTTTCCAGGACTCTCAACATGACCTGCAAACAAGGAGCCAATCATTACCATTGTAGCCCCAAAGCGGATAGACTTAGCAATATCGCCATGCGTACGAATACCACCATCTGCAATAACTGGCTTTCGAGCGGCTTTCGCACACCAACGAAGAGCTGCTAACTGCCAACCACCTGTTCCAAACCCTGTTTTAACTTTCGTAATGCAGACTTTTCCTGGACCAATACCGACCTTGGTCGCATCGGCACCTGCATTTTCCAACTCACGCACTGCTTCTGGCGTTCCAACATTTCCTGCAATCACAAAAGTAGTTGGCAATTCCTTTTTAATGTGTTGAATCATGTCAATCACACTGTCTGAGTGCCCATGCGCAATATCAATCGTGATATATTCAGGGGCGTCTGCTTTCAGCTGACTAACGAAATCGTATTCATAATCTTTCACACCAACTGAAATGGAAGCGATCAATCCTTGTTCATGCATGCGTTTAATAAACGGAATGCGCCCCGCTTCATCAAAACGATGCATGATATAAAAATACCCACTTTTAGCCAATTTTTCTGCTACATCTTCATCAAGAATGGTCTGCATATTGGCTGGGACAACAGGAAGTTTAAAAGTATGATTTCCAAAAGTAACTGTCGTATCTGCTTCTGAGCGGCTTTTGATGACACATTTATTAGGAATCAATTGAACATCTTCGTAGTCAAAGATAGGAAATTCATTTAGCATAAAAAGGACTCCTTATGATTAAATTGACCTACCTATGCTTTCGCATCGCTACGCCTTTCCTGACGTTTCCTTTAGTATTATAACATAAAGTACAGAAATTAAAATAAATTAACACAAAACGATATTTTTCGTTCGGAATTAAATGCAAAATTCTTATTTTGCGAGGAAAAAATACTCTCTTCTTTTATAGTAATAAATCCTTCATCCGACCAATATCTGATTTCTTCACAACTACATAAATCATATCTCCTAGATAAAGACGCGTGCTGCCATTCACTGTTTGATTCTTTCCGTTATGATGTTGCATGGTAATCAAAAGATCTCTTGGAAGTTCTAATTCGTGAACTTGCTTGCCGGCTATTTTTTCAGAGACAGGAATTTCGATAAGTGTTGTCTCTCCGTCATCTGCTACACTATCTGGAAGCATTCGCTCTAACATAGCTTCATACACAGGTGCTCCGCCCAATAAATCCATTACAACATAGGCCACTAAAGTTACTAAACCAAGAGGCATAAGATTCCGTATATCTCCAACCATCTCGGTCACCAAAATGATTGCTGTCAACGGAGCTTTAGAAATTGCACCAAAGTAGCCGCTCATGCCTAAAATAATAAAAATAGGAAATTGCTCTTGTGTTGCAAAGCCTAATTGTACACAAACAACACCAGCAATCGCTCCCAAAAGAGAGCCAAGAGCTAAAATAGGTAGAAAAATACCACCAGGCAGCCCGCTACCGTAGCTGAGCATACTCCAAATAAAGCGGATGATGAAAAACATCACCAATGTCAGCAGCAAATAATGCTGACTGGTCAAAGAAAGAACTAGCTGATTGCCACCGCCTAAAAGCTGCGGAAAGATATACCCTATTGGAAGAATGAAAGTGAAAGCTATAATGGGATAGTATTGCAAAGAAAGGTGAAGATGTTTTCCGACCGCATCGTAAATACGAGGCATAGCTAAGACGACTTTTTCATATAAAAATCCAAAAAAACCAAGAAAAACTCCCAACAACAGATACAGCCAATATTGCCCTAGTCCCATCAGAGGAATATTATCAGGCATATTTAATACAGGAGTCAGCCCAAAAATCATGAGTGAAACAAAATTCGCCGTCAAACTTGCAGCCAAAGACGAGACCCAAAAGAAACGCGAAAAATGATGATAGACTTCCTCAATAACAAATAGTAACCCTGCAATCGGAGCATTAAAAGCCGCTGCTAAACCTGCTGCTGCTCCGCTCGCAATCAGAGAACGTTCTTCCACAGGGCTTAAATGAAGATATTTGGCAATTCCCTTTCCTCCCATTGCTCCAAGCTGAATACTTGGACCTTCACGCCCTAACATCAAGCCGCTTGCAATGGCTAAAACCCCAAGAATATACTTTTTCCAGAGGACGCTCCACCATGACAAGCTCATCAGTCCTTTCAATTCCGCTTCTACTTGCGGAATTCCAGAACCTTTAATATTCTTTTCTGAAAGCGTTAATTTTGCACTAATCCAAATGACACAAGCATAAAACAGCAGAATGAAAACAAACCAAATGGTATTGCCATGGCCTTGTTGATAGAAATGTTGAACAATATGAAATCCTTTTTCAATCAAAAAACGAAAAGAACCAACAATTGCACCCACGATGATTCCGACTAAAATTCCTCTTGAAACTTGCAGAATGATTGAACTAGATGTAAATGCGAATTCTTTCTTAGTATTTGATACTCCTTTTTCTGTCTGAACAGACATCATTGCCTCCCGAATATGTTCTCTTTCTATTTTAGCATAATTTTTCATTTTTTATTGCTTGCGGAAATTGTTTTGGAGAATGAAATCTAGATAAAAAATCAAACCAGCCTCATACGAAACTGGTTTGTAAACTCAATATCTTATCCTTATTTTTCAGCTGTCAAAGCTGCCATTGTAATGTAGTTATAAGGCTTGTTAAAGTGTGGCAGGAAGAAAATATCTGTCAACGCTAATTTATCAATAGTCACTTTTTCTTGGATTGCAAGTGAGAAGAGATGAATACCCATTGAAATATCTTCGTGTGAAGCCATTTGTGCTCCAAGAATGACACGTGTATCTTTATCGAATACGATACGAATAGCCACTTCATAGTTATCGTGTTTGATAAATTCTGGCTTTTGAAGGTCGTTAAAGCCAGTTTCGACGGCATTGTAACCAGCAGCTTTTGCTTTTTCTAAGGTCAAACCAGTTGAAACCATTTTAAGGTCGTAAATGTTGATACCGTTTGAACCTTGCACACCAATGCCTTCTAACTCATGACCAGTAGCGTTGTAAGCTCCGACAATACCTGAACGAACAGCATTTGAAGCAAGGGCGATATAACTCATATCATCTAGAGCATTGTCATAAATCGTTGCACAATCACCAACTGCATAAACTCCTGGAATGCTTGTTTCTTGTTTTTTATCAACAAGGAAAGCACCGTTATGGAAAAGCTTAATTTTGCCAGCGCCAAGAGCCGTGTTTGGACGGAAGCCAACAGCCATAATGACCATGTCAACATCAAACGTTTCTTTATCCGTTACAATCCGTTCAACTTTGTCTTCACCTTCAACCGCTTGCACAGTTTGACCATAGGCAAGTTTAATGCCATGATCTGCCAAGTTTTTACTCATCAAGTCAGACAATTCACGATCGTAGTAACCAGCAAGACAAGTGTCTGCCACATCGATCAAGGTCACTTCTTTTCCGAGACGTTCGAAAGCTTCTGCCAGTTCAACACCAATGTAACCAGCTCCTACAACAGCAACACGATTAATACCTTCGTTGTTTTTCAGCTTTTCAATCACTTCGGCAGAATTTTGATACAATTTTACAAATTGAATATTTTCAAGAGTTGCTTTAAATTCGCGATTACCTTCAACAATTTCTACACCTTTTATTGGTGGAATAATTGGTTGTGAACCTGTTGCAAAAATCAATTTTTCATAAGATTCTACATGCTTTTGCCCATTTACAAGTGCAGTCACTTCTTTTTTGTCGTAATCAACGGACAAAACAGGACTTTCCATATAAACTTTAGCACCTTTAGCTTCAAGCTTTTCTTTATCTGAATAGAACAAACCTTCTGGACCATCAATTTGTTTTCCAATCCAAAGTGCCATTCCACATCCTAAAAATGAAATATTTGAATTTTGATCAAACACAACAATTTCATTTTCATTTCCAAAGTTGTCAAGCATCGTATTGATACAAGCTGTGCCGGCATGATTGGCACCGATAACGACAATTTTACTCATAGAGCAATTCCTACCTTAATTTTAATTTACAGACTTATTATAACATCTCGTGTGAACGTTTACAATATATTTGTTCATAAAACTGAAAAATATTACATTTCTTATCAATTTGATAGAACTTTTCATGAATGATTTCATTTCTAATCTCAATGTATGTAAGCTCCCTCCAGACTGTATTACTCTGTTTGAGGTAGATAGTTCCTCTGTCATTATCATAAAATTATTTAGAAAAACTTTATGAAAGTACTATTTATCTGTTACAATAAAGATATAATAAAAGGTATTGATGACGTCTCGTTTGCTCCTGTAGGTGGTCAAGCCAGTGTCGACACTACTTCTGGCGCTTCGGATGCAGGTAGCCACAGTGACGGTGCGGGTGAAGCAGATGCTACTTCTGCTGCTTCCAGTCATTGATCTAAAGAAAAGGTTGAGAAATCTTGTCTCATCCTTTTTCTGTGCAAAAGATCATTCCATAAGATTCACTTGCGCAGATCTCGTGAACTTGTTATAATGAATATACGCAAACGTTTTCTGCCACAAGGAGATAATGATGATTGAAGCAAATCAATTATATAAGACATATAGTATTGTCGAGAAAGAATTAGGTCTTAAAGGTTCTATCAAAGCCTTTTTTCGCCCTAAGAAAAAACAAATTCATGCTGTACAGAATATTTCATTAACGGTTCAAAAAGGTGAAATTATTGGTTATATTGGTTCGAATGGAAGCGGAAAATCCACGACTATAAAAATGCTGACGGGTGTTCTTTATCCAGATCGAGGCAGTGTTAAAATTAATGGACTTACCCCACAGAAACATCGCACAGCAGTCAATAAGCAAATTGGCGTTTTGTTCGGACAAAAATCACATTTACGTTGGGATATTCCTGTGCTGGAATCTTTTATTTTGCATGCGAAGATCTATGACGTTCCTGATAAAGTTTTTGAGGAACGCTTGGAGCAATTAATTGAGCTGTTGCAGCTAGGAGATTTTATTCACCAGCCTGTTCGTAATCTTTCGCTCGGGCAACGAGTTCGCTGCGAATTTGCTGCTATATTCATTCATCAACCTGCCGTTGTTTTCTTGGATGAACCTACAATCGGTCTTGATGCCAGTGTAAAAGAAACCATCCGCTCTTTCATTCGCTTTATGAATAAAGAGTATCAGACAACTTTCCTCATTACGTCTCATGATATGCAGGATATTGAGTCGCTCTGCGAACGAATTTTCATTATTGATAAAGGTAAAAAGGTTTATGATGGAAGTCTGACGCAATTAAGAGAAAAGTTTTCAACAATTAAAACCATTTCTTTCAAAACGCAAACGCCAATAGAAGAGCTGTTCCAAATCAATGGTTTTCGTTTTGAGAAAATTGACTCTTATCATTTCAATATCCATTATCAGACGGATATTTATACTAATGCCCAAGTTATCAATCAGATTTTTGAGCATTATTCAATCGAAGACCTAGCTATCAAAGAATTGACAATTGAAAATATCGTCAAACAAATTTATGAGGAGGGGCTTGATGAGTAAATATATTCATATCACACGATTAGCTCTTATTACGCAACTTCAATATAAATCTTTCTTTGTTGCAACTCTGATTCGTACTTTCATACAAGTTCTTGTCTCTATTTTTGTTTGGAAAACCATTTTTTTCACCCAATCTCACGTTAATGGTTATACTTTAGAAACGTTCACTACCTATATTATCTTCGCAAATCTACTGGGAAATCTAAATAGTTTTAGTATTGGACGGGATCTATCTCTGATGATTGTAGATGGAAATATTACTGGCGAGCTACTTTATCCTTACTCTTTAATTACTTCGCTCTTTTTCCAAGACTTTGCTGTCAAAATTGTTGAAATTGTCAAATTCATTCCAATTTTATTAGTTATCCCTTTGCTTCAAGGACAGTTTTATCTTCCAAATTGGCAGACAGGATTGCTTTTCCTATTTTCTAGTTTATTAGGAATGTTTATCATCCTCCTGTTAGATTTAGGATTTAGCTTAACAGCCTTCTTCACGGCAAATACTTGGGGAATTTTGATTCTCAGAAACGGGCTTTTTTCACTCGCTTCAGGAGCGCTTTTGCCACTAAGTTTTTATCCAGAAAATATTGCAAACATTTTGAAACTATTACCTTACAGCTTTGCTGTTAATTTTCCGGTCAATATCCTTTTGAGAAGACAGGTTAATTTTGAGCTTTTCTGGATTCAGTTGGCTTGGATTCCGATACTTTCAGCTTTTATTGCTCTACTTTGGTACCAAGCTAAACGTCGTTTAGTCATTTTAGGAGGTTGAAGATGAAATACATCAGCATTTATTTTTATAACCTCAAAGCTTACTTGATTGCTAGTATGTCTTATAGAATGGACTTCTTTATTGGACTTATTTCTTCTTTGATTGAACAGATTGTTTATTTAATCTTTTTAAATGTATTATTTGCAAATATCAAGGAAATTGCCGGATTCAACTATGGACAAATGCTATTTATTTATGGAATGGCAACTATCGGACGTTCAGTTCACCTGATTTTCTTTGATAATCTTTGGATGTTTGGAAGCCGCTATATTCGCAAAGGTGAGTTTGAACGCCTGCTTATCATGCCCATCAATCCTCTTTTTCAGCTAATTTGTGAACGCGTGCAGCTACAAGGATTTGGCACAACACTAATGGGAGCTATTGCAACTTATCAAGCCTATCATTTACTCGGACTGCACTGGAACATTTTTCATCTACTTCTCTTTGTCTTTATCTGTATTTGTATTGGTTTACTCTATGCTGCTATTCAATTAGGACCTACTGCTCTTGCTTTTTGGATTGTCGAATCTTTCCCTATCACAATGGGGATTTTCTCCCTCAATCAAATGGCACAATACCCTATCAAAATTTACCCAACCTTTATCCAATTGATACTAATTTTTGTATTTCCTTATGCTTTTACTTCTTTTTTTCCAGCTCTTTATTTTTTAAATCTAAGCTGGATTGGTTTGCTACTTCCTTTAGTCCTACTTGTTATTTTTACTATCAACTACGCTCTATTCAAATACGGCATGAAAAAATTCTCCAGTGTTGGGAATTAAATATTAAAAACCAACTGAAATCTTTCATCAGTTGGTTTTATTTGCCTTTGGAAAATAGAGACGAATCTCCGTATAAGTATTTTCTTCAGATTTAATTTCCATGTGATAGGATTTACCAAATTGTAATTGCAAACGCTGATTAACATTCTTCAAACCGACACCACCTAGGTGCATCAGGAGGGTATCAGCTGTATCATGAGTGACAAATCCTCGACCATTATCGTAAATGGAAAGAATTAGTTGATGACTATTTTCATAAACACTAACTCGAATCATCCCTTGACGATTCATTTCCTTGATACCATGATAAATCGCATTTTCAACCAGAGGCTGCAAAATTAATTTTGGAATCTGATAATTATCATAAGCACTTAACTCTTCAATTTCATACTGTAATTTCTCTCCATACCGCTGTTTTTGAATGAACAAATATTGCCGAACATGATCAATTTCATCCTTGAGAGAAATTTGTTCATGACCTTGATTAAGTGCCAAACGGAAATACTTAGCCAGTGATTTTGTGACTTCTACAACACGTTTGCTATCGTTAAATTCTGCCATCCAAACAATGGTATCTAATGTATTGTACAAAAAATGAGGGTTAATTTGACTGGAAAGTGCCTGTAATTCATACTTTCTGACATTTTGCTCTTCTTCTTTTACAGCCATCATCAATTTATCAATCTGATTGAGCATTGTATTAAACTGCTTGGCCAAATCAATCAATTCAGGGGATCCTTTTTCAACAGCTCGCAAGTGCGCATTCCCAGATCCGATAGCTAAAATGGTCTCTTGCAACTCATGCAAGGGCTTAATCCATAAACGCAAGATAAACCAAATGCCAATAAGACAAATACCTAAAGCTAATAATCCTGTTCCGATAAAAGACCAAAGAATTTGTTTTTGAACAGCATGCAGTTGCTCCATAGAAGACACACCAATCAAGGTCCAGTCACTATGTGGAATTTGGTACTGAGATACGTAGGCTTGCTTTGATTTTACATAACCATTTTTTGCAGCAATATAGGGCGCCATCGCGCGCATTTCAGTAGCGGATGAATAAACTGTTTTCTTTGGATGATAGACAAAATCATGTTTGTCATTCACAATGAAGGTAAAACCGTCTTTCCCCAGTTGCAGGCGATCTAGATAGGCTTCCAACGTCTTGTAACCAATATCAAGTCGAACAACTCCTAGATTTTTCCCATCTTTATCCACTACCTCTTGTGTAATGGACACAACCCATTTTTCAGCAGCTTCTACCTTATCAACAGTTTTGCGCGCTGGTGTTAAGACAGGCATAGTCCCTTTGTGAATGGCATCCTGATACCAACTTTCTTGCATCATATCATTAGATGTTTTCACTGTTAAATTGGGATCAGTTGAGATGAGATTGCCATTTTTTGTTACCAAAACAGCGGATACCAAATCTGAATCTGTCTTTAAAATCATTCCCATCAACTGACGAAGCTGTTCAGCATTATCCGCATCGGGCTTTTGAGCATACGCTTTTACTTTATCGCTTTCAGCTAAACTGCTGGTAGTTTCTTTTAGCTTTTGTAAATAAGAAGTGATAAATTGTCCACTTTGTTGAATGGTATTACGCGTCGTTTGCTCCGTCGTTTGTCGAATAGCCGCCGAGCTAGTTTGATAGTACAACCCTCCAACAATTCCTAAAAGAACTAATATCATCACAAAAACATAAATCACTAACTGAATCAGCAGCGAATAACGTTTCATTTACTGTCTCCTTTTTTAAATTGCCGAGGTGTCACTCCAACGATTTGCTTAAAGCGTTGAGAAAAATAATTCATATCCTCAAAGCCGACTTGCTCTGCTACTTCGTATACTTTTAAATCCGTCGTTAGCAATAGCAACTTTGCTTTTTTCATTCGCTCTTGAATTAAATAATCTTGAAATGGCAAACCTAGTTCCTTTTTAAGCAATACACTCAAATAAGATGGACTAAAGCCTAATTGAAAGGCTAAAGATTTCAAGGATAATTCTGTATCAGCTAATCGATCATGAATCGCTTGCTCCAAGTCCGAAAACTCTGCTTTCTCCACTAACTCATGCACTTGTTGCTGTTTCTTTTCCTTATCCAATTTTTCTTTTACTTTTATCAACATAGCTTCAACATCTTCTCTCGAAAATGGCTTTAGCAAATAATCATCTGCACCCAATTTAACAGCCGAAAGAGCATAATCAAAATCGTCATACCCCGTCAGAAAAATAATATGTAATTGCGGATACTGTTCTCTTGCTAATTGGGCTAATTTAATACCATTCATCTGAGGCATATTAATATCAGTCAGGATAATATCTGGGCATTCTGCTTGAATTTTTTCCCAAGCCTCTAAACCATTTTCAGCCTCACCTATCACTTGCATATTAAATTTTTTAAAGTTTACTAAAGACGAAATACCTTGTCGAACAAGGTATTCATCTTCTACAATCATAATTGAATACACGAGCGCGCTCCTACCATTTACTAAACTCATTATAGCAAATTTTTTCTTAAAATGCTGTTAGACATAGTTCAATAAATATCCATAACCTTTGCTTTCCATTTGGTCTTTAGGAATAAACTTGATAGACAAGCTATTAATACAATAACGAAGTCCACCTTTATCTTTAGGACCATCTGTAAAAACATGCCCCAGATGGGAATTTCCAACGCGACTTCGCACTTCTGTCCGAGTCATATTAAAGCTATGGTCTTCTTTATAGTTTGCGACATCCGGACTAATCGGACGTGTAAAGCTTGGCCAGCCACAGCCTGATTCAAATTTATCTTTTGATGAGAATAATGGCTCACCTGTTACAACATCGACATAGATTCCTACATCAAATTTATCCCAATAACGATTTGAAAAAGCGCGCTCTGTATCATCTTTTTGAGTCACTGCATACTCTTCCTCTGTCAGTTTTTTCTTAATTTCAGCATCTGACGGTTTTTTATATTTAGAAGCATCAATGACTGGATAGGCAGCCTGTTTAACATTGATATGACAATATCCGTTTGGATTTTTCTTCAAATAATCTTGATGGTATTCTTCAGCTTTGATAAAATGTTTGAGCGGCTCTTTTTCAACCGCCAAAGCTGTTTTAAATTTTTTGCTTTGTTCTTCAAAAACCTTGTTAATCGTTTCAACATCAGCTTGATCTTTGTAATATACTCCTGTGCGATATTGTACGCCACGGTCATTTCCTTGTTTATTTTTGCTGGTTGGATCGATAATTCTAAAGTAATGCAGCAAGATTTCTCTTAAAGAAATTTTATTGGCATCATAAGTCACATGAACCGTTTCAGCGTGTTTAGTTTGTGAGATTAGTTCATAATTCGTTGTTTCGCTATTTCCGTTCGCATAGCCAGAAACTGCGTCTACTACACCATTTACACGAGAGAAATATTCTTCCACCCCCCAGAAACAACCACCTGCAAGATAAATATGTTTTAAATTAGCATTTTTCAAATCAGGTTTCTTGTTGTTGACGGGTGTCGTTTGGCTAACGGACGCTTCTTTTATTTTGTCAATAGAAGATTTCGTTGTCATAAAACGCCCCCCCAAAACAATTGTACCAAGGATAAGTAAAATGGATCCGAGGAGTAAAAGCAATTTCATTTTGTGATCCATTGTCATTACCTCCTATTTGATACTTTTCAGAGTTGATTCAATTTCAGACTTTTTGATAAAACCTGGACGAGTTTTAACTAATTTTCCATTACTATCAATAAATGCGGCTGTTGGATAAGAGCGAACTCCATATTGCTCTAGTAATTTTCCGCTTGAATCAATCAAAACAGGTAAGTTTTTATAATCTAGTTTTGAATACCACTTTTTGAAATCTGCTTCTGATTTTTCACCCTTATGACCTGGAGAAACGACTGATAAAATAACGTAGTCTTTGCCATTTTCTTTCGCCAATTCATCTGTGTGTTTCAGCGTGGATAGACAGATTGAGCACCATGATGCCCAGAATTTCAAATAAACTTTCTTTCCTTTAAAATCTGATAGTTTATAAGTCTTGCCATCGACTCCTTTTAGATTAAAATCAGGAACAGCTTCTCCTTGATTTGCTTTTGTAGCAGTAACCTCATTGTTCTTGTTAGCTACTTGTCCTTGTTCAGCTTTATTTGTATCATTTGCTGAAGAATTTGTTTTTTGATTTGCACATGCACCTAAAAAGGTAGCACATAACAAACTCGTAACAACTAACATTGATTTTTTCATGGGATTTCCTCCTTTTTTATCCACCAAATATTGAAGCCAGAACGTTGAAATTTCCTAGCATGAGTAAGATTCCCATTAAAATAATGAGAGCCCCTCCAATCTTCTTCAATGTGCTCATATAAGGTTTAATTTTCCCAAAATGGCGCAATACAATTGAAGAAGCAAAAGCTAAAATAAGAAATGGGATAGCTAATCCTAGGGTATAAACCAACATGAGCAATCCACCTTGCCAAGCTCCATTTCCACCAGAAGCAGCAATAGCTAATACTGAACTAAGGACTGGGCCAACACAAGGTGTCCAACCAAAACTAAAAGTTACACCTAATAAGAAAGCATTGTAAAAATCATTCCTATTCTTATTTTGCTTTAATTGGAGACTTTTTTGTCGTTGTAATACCTTGAAATTTATCAACTCCATTTGATGAATACCAAGTAGAATGACAATAGCCCCCAGTACATAACGAAACCAATCAGCGTTCAAGATTTTTCCTAAAAATCCTGCTCCATATCCAAGAATTAGAAATACAACTGATAAACCAGCAATGAAAAATAGTGTTTTTACAATGCCATACCAAGAGATTTTCTTTCCCAAAACAGTCACTGTCCTCGGCTCATCTGTATCTAACAAAATTCCAACATACACCGGTAAGAGAGGTAAAATACACGGCGAGAAGAAAGATAAGATACCGGCCAAAAATACAGAAATTGAAAATACGGTTGATGCCATACCTTTTCTCCTTACTAATTTTCTTTATATAGCTAGTATATATGTGATGAGCAGAAAAAAATAGAGACGACGATTTGAAAAAACTTGAATTTAATATGGTCATAAAAAAATCTACCACTTTCGTGATAGACTTCTTGAGATTATTCCATTTCAAAAGTATCGCTTTTTTGCTTGTTCGGTAAAAACAAAGAGATTATAATTCCAATAACTGTTGGTAATAACCAAGGAATAGATGCTTGTGCAAGTGGTAGGGTGTTGATTATACTTATAAGAGCAGTTAATTTAAATTGTTGTCCAATAATACTTGCAAAGGCGATAGTTGTCACAACGGCTACTGTCAATTGCATCCCTACTTTAGATAAGGCAACAAATTTATTGACCATCACAATCATTACGATTGCAATAGTAATTGGATAAAGAATTTGTAAAACTGGCACAGAATACTGAATAATTGTTTCCAAGCCAAGATTTGCAATTGCAAATCCAATCAATGTAAAGACTGTCGCATAAGTTTTGTAAGCAATCGCAGGAAACGTTTTATTGAAAAATTCAGATGTTGAAACAATCAAACCGACCGTTGTGGTAAAACAAGTCACTATCACCATTACAGCAAGGAAAATTTGCGCTGTTGGTCCAAAAATAGCCTGTGTAGCTCTGGACAAGACATAGACCCCTTTATTGGCATCAGACGCCATTACATCAGCAGGAATCGGGAAATGATTCCCTAAGAAAGCCAATCCAATATACAACGCACTAAACCCAAGTGCCACAACCACTCCAACAATCCAAATAGTCGAAATATATTCTTTTTTATTGGCAAAACCAAGTTGGTTCAATGTTTGGACAGCAATAACACTAAAGGCAACAGAAGCAAGTGCGTCAAGCGTATTATACCCTTCAAGAAAGCCGGATCCAAAAGCTGCCTTTGCGTATTCTGCACTAGCTATTTGTGGTACGGTAGCCCCATATTTAATGACTCCTAAAATGATTAGAATGATAATCAAGATGGCAAAGACAGGGGTCAAAATACGACCAATCCGATACAAAATTTTAGAAGGATTTAATGAAATCAGATAAGCAGATACAAAATATAAAATTGTAAAAATAATGAGTCCCAAACCAGTCATATTACTCGGAAGCAATGGTGCGATCCCAACTTCATAGGAGGTAGTTGCTGTCCGTGGTATGGCAAAAAAAGGACCAATTGCTAAATAAAGAGCCACTAAGTAACTCGTTGCAAACCACGGAGAAATCTTTTTAGAAATCTCATAAACATAACCTTTTGGATTTAATGCACCAATAATCAATGTCAAAATAGCAATTCCAACTCCCGAAAGTACAAATCCAGAAATTGCTGGCCAAAAATTCTTACCTGACATAGCTCCTAAAGTTGGCGGAAAAATTAAATTACCTGCGCCGAAAAATATTCCGAACAAGAGTAATCCTGTTAATGCTCCTTTTTTTATCATCTTATCTCCTTAAAAATTTTGATAGATTCATTTTTTATAATTCAAAAAACTCCGATATAATTTTAAATATTTTATGAATTCTGAATATTTAGATTAAAATTAAAAGCAGCACAACAAAATAGATTGCACTGCTTTTTTTGCTTTATTTAATTCCTAAAGCAATACGTGCATAGCGACTCATTTTATCTACAGTCCATGCCGGATACCATACTAATCTCACGTCTACTTTGCTAACTTCTGGCACATCGGTCATCACGTCACGGATTTGATCAGTCAAGAAATCAGCCAACGGACATCCCATAGTAGTTAAAGTCATATCAATCTGCGTTTCACCATTTTCGTCATTGAAACGAATTTCATAGACCAAACCAAGATTAACAATATCAATTCCTAATTCAGGATCAATAACTTGTTCCAAACTTTCCAAGATACGATTTTTAATATCATCAATTTGTTCATTTGTGTATGTCATGGTGTCTCCTTTTATCTACTAATCCTCAATAAAGTCACGAAGCGGTTTGCTACGACTTGGATGACGCAATTTGCGCAGGGCTTTAGCCTCAATTTGTCGAATCCGTTCACGAGTTACGTTAAATACTTTTCCAACATCTTCCAGTGTACGCATTTTCCCATCATCTAGCCCAAAACGCAGACGCAGCACATTTTCTTCACGGTCTGTTAATGTATCAAGAACTTCATCTAATTGCTCACGCAAAACGATACGCGTTGTATAATCAACTGGATTTTCAATAACCTCATCCTCAATGAAATCACCCAAATGACTATCATCTTCCTCTCCAATTGGTGTTTCAAGAGAAACAGGTTCTTGTGCAATCTTCAAAATTTCACGGACTTTATCAGGCGTCATATCCATCCGCTCTGCAATTTGCTCTGGTGTTGGATCTTGTCCCAATTCTTGTAAAAGATTTCGTTGTTCCCGCACTAATTTATTAATCGTTTCAACCATGTGAACCGGAATCCGAATCGTACGAGCTTGATCAGCAATCGCACGAGTAATCGCTTGACGAATCCACCAAGTAGCATATGTTGAAAATTTGAAACCTTTAGTATAGTCAAACTTATCAACAGCTTTCATCAATCCCATATTTCCTTCTTGAATCAAGTCAAGAAACTGCATGCCACGCCCAACATAGCGCTTAGCGATGGAAACGACCAACCGCAAATTAGCTTCCGCCAAACGTTGCTTGGCTTCTAAATCGCCTTGTTCCACGAGGACAGCTAATTCTTGCTCTTCTTCATTGGTCAACAGCGGAACAACACCAATTTCCTTTAAATACATACGGACAGGGTCGTTTACTTTAGCAGAATTGCTACCAAGCAACTCCTCATCTGTTAATTCAGCTTCTTCTTCCTCTGTATTTAAGACCCGTTCACTTGGGTTGCCCTCTTTATCCGTAATAGCAATCCCTGCGTCCTGAATTCGTTGAAGAAGATCCTCAATACCATCAGCATTTAAAGTAAATGGAATGACTAATTGATCATTGATCTCATCATCGGTTGCTGTACCAGTTTTTTTATGGTTGCGAATAAATTCTGCAACTTGAACATCAAAAGTTGTTACTTCTTTTTGTTTTGTAGCCATTCTTACTCCATTCTCCTTTTTTGAGCAATAAATCGCTCTAACTCTGTTAATGCCGTATCTGCATCACCATTGTGAGATGCTTCACGAACTTTTTTGCCAATCAATTGATTTTCTTTTCGAAGCAATTCTTTATCTCGAGTCTGTTCCACTTCGACTAGCTCCTGCTCAGATACCTCTTTGGGCAGATTCTCTTCTAAAACCCGATACCAGGATTGCTGTACTGAGTCATTTTGTTCAGATAAATCTTGTGGCGTAACTTCACCATTCGTTTTTAAAATATTATACAAAGTTTGCAATTCTGCTGTTGCAAAATGAAAATCTTCTCTTAAACGATAATCATTTAAGATGACAGGATTCTCAATCATACGTTGCAAGAGATGACTTTCAGCTTTAATCAATCGCGATACTTGCTTCGTTATTGGAATATCAAATCGTGTCACCTGCTGACGAACTTGCTGTTGCTGTTCTTTTCTATTGACCAGGCGATGATTATTAACAGCTTGCTCCACCTGCTGATAGTCAAAATCAGGTAACAGCTCAGCTAACATATAAATATATGAATTCTGTGCAGTAATCGACTTGACTTGTGCAATCAAAGGCGACATTCGCTCCACAAATTCTAGCTGAGCTTGCAAGTTTTCTACATTATCTGGCTTCAGATAGTTTAAAAGAAATTCTATATCACTAATTCGTGTTTTGATAAGTAAATTTTGTAAATCGTCAGCAGAATTTTTTTTGATAAACTCATCTGGATCCATATTATCGGGAATCCTAACAATTTCAACTGACAAATTATGTAATTCATCCAGTGCTTTTTGTGTTGCTGCCTGTCCCGCTTTATCACCATCGTATGTTAAAATGACTTTCTTTGTGAACTTACGAAGATGCTCTACATGCTCATGCGTCAAAGCTGTCCCCATAGAGGCCACAGCATTTTCAATTCCAGCGCGATAAGCTGCAATAACATCCATAAAGCCTTCCATTAAGTAAACTTCATGACTTCTCTTGATAGTCGCTTTAGCTTTGTCTAGATGATACAACTCATAACTTTTATTGAAAATTGGTGTGCTGCGGCTATTTTTATATTTAGCAACTTTCTGCTCTATATCATTAGCCTGCCAAACACGACCCGAAAAAGCAATAACTTGCCCTGCATCATTTGTCAACGGAAACATAATCCGATTTTGAAAAGCATCATAAACCAGATTATTATCAGCTAAGTTAAATAAACCTGAATTCATAATGACGTGTTCGTCAAATTTCCCACTAACACTTCTATAAAGATAGTTGTTTTCATTAGGCGCTAAGCCGATTTGAAAATGCTTTATCACCTCATCTGTCAAGCCACGCTCATAAAGATAAGAACGTGCTTCTTCTCCTATCTTTGTTGTCATCAATACTGCATGATAAAACCTTGCAGCTTCCGTGTGAATGTCATAAAGTGCTTGATGAGGATTAGTATGAGTTGACTGTTCTGTTCTACTATGTTCTATTTCTAACGGAAACCCTGCACGATCGGCAACAATTTGTACAGCGTCCATAAAAGAAACGCCGCGATAATCTTCAATAAATTTAAAGACATCACCTGACTTCCCACAGCCAAAACAGTGATAAAATTGTTTTTCTTCTACTACATTGAATGATGGAGTTTTTTCCCCATGAAAAGGACAAAGCCCCAGATAATTCCTTCCGGCCTTTGTTAGAGCAACGACTTCTCCTATGATTTCGACGATATTGACGCTATTTTTAATATCAGAAATGATTTCTTTATCAATCAATAGACAACACCCCCAATTTATCATAGAATAACAACTTACATTTTATAATAAATTTACCAAAAAGTAAAATATTCACTATATTTTTTAGACATTTTATTGACTTTCCCCTTTTTTTAGATATAATATAGTTTAGTATTTTGAAAGGAAAAAGAAAATGTTAAAGGAATTAAAAAACTTTCTTCTTCGCGGTAACGTGATTGACCTAGCGGTCGGTGTCGTCATCGCTAATGCTTTTGGAGCCATCGTCAAATCATTGATTGAAGACGTTATTACTCCTTTGTTTCTCAATCCAGCTATAAAAGCTGCTGGTGTAGAACAAATTGCTGGTCTAAAATGGAATGGAATTGCATACGGCAGCTTCTTGAGTGCTATTATCAATTTCCTCGTCATTGGAACAGTCCTCTTCTTCATCGTTAAGTCTGTTGAAAAAGCACAAAACCTTACTAAAAAAGAAGATACTGTTGAAGAATCCGCAGGACCAACTGAATTAGAAGTTCTTCAAGAAATCAAAGCCTTGCTCGAAAAGAAATAGAGATTTGGGAGAAAAATAAAACATTGTAGGAGTTTGAGAAAATTTTTATCTCAGACTCTTTTCTTTTGAAATAGAAACAAAAAAACAGGATTTCAATCCTGCTTTTTCTATTATTAGAATTTTTTACGTTTACGAGCTGCTTCTGATTTGCGTTTGCGTTTTACAGAAGGTTTTTCATAGAATTCACGTTTGCGTGTTTCTTGAAGAGTACCAGCTTTAGTAACCGCACGTTTAAAACGACGAAGAGCATCGTCAAGGGATTCATTCTTACGTACTACTGTTTTTGACATTTTTTTCACTCCCTTCAAGCTTAAAATCCTTTAAATTTTATCATATTGAAATACACTTGTCAAGTCCCATGAGAATGTGGAATGTGTCTGTTTTTTGGAGAAATCGAAAAAATTGATTGAGCATCTGACAACTACCTCATTCTGTAATCTAGGCTACAAATTTATCGGATTTGTTCAAAATGCAAATGAACTGCGATATGATCGCCATAGCCGTTCCGGTCTAAATCACGTTGCAAGCGATAGGAAATGTAATGCTCAGCAATCGTAATATAACCAGCACCTAACAGACGATTTTCTACCATAGATTGGATCATACTAATAGTAGCTCGCTCAACCCTCGCTTCTTCCAAATCTAGCACTACCTTTTTGGTTACAAGTGCTAAATTTTGACGTAGATCATCTGTCAAGACATAGACTGTTTGTGCTGCTTTCAGAATAGCTTGATAAATTTTATCTGGATTAAAATCAGTAACTTCTCCATTACGTTTGATGACTTGCATGAGAAACTCCTTTAAAATTAGTTAGTTTCGTGTACTTAGTACAGTAAAAATATTATACTATTTTTTCACTAATTCTCAAAACGATAGATATTTTGAGAAGTTTAGTAGATGAAAATTACGCTTTCTCAAGCCTGATTTTATTTACTAACATTTTCATTCTTCAATGTTAGCTTTTGATCTCTCAATCTAAAAAAGACAAACACTTAGAAATAGAGTTGTTTGTCTTTTGGTCAAAAGATTAGACTTTTCTAAAATCTTCAGCTATTTAATCTTCGTTATTTCTTTTACGACGGCGAGCACTGGATAAAGTTCCCAAACCAAGTAGCAGTCCTAATGCAGCAACCTGATTGGTTTTGGTACCAGTAGCAGGCAGAACTTTTTGACTGCTATTTTGTTGTTGTCTAACTAGCAATGGTTTTGGTTGGTAAGTTCTAGATAAGTGTAATCTTTGTACTTCTACACCTGTTTCTTTTTGAGCCTTCGTAGGAAGTTGACTTTGCAATTGTTCGTAGTTTTCTTGTAACTTGGTATAAATTGAACGAGAAATAGCCAGTTTTGTTTCTTCCTCATTTAACATTTTAACCTTAGCAGCATAATCAGCTTGTGCAGCTTGAAAAGCCTTTTGAGCTGCTTCAAGTGCTTGTGGTGCATTTTGTAATTTTACCAAGTTATCTTGTGCTACTTTTAGTGCAGTTTGACTAGTTTGCAAAGCATCTTTTGCTTTAGCAACATTCAATTCTGCTGTAATTAAGGCTTTCTTTAGTTCTGCTAACTTATTTTTAGCGGTTTCCAGTAATCCTTGTTCTTTTGCTAACGCTGCTTGTTTTGGCGCCAACTTGGATGCAATAGCTGCAGTTGCACGCTTCAAAGCTGCTTCTTTTGTCACAACATTTTGTTTCGCTTTCGTCAAAGCTGCTTCGGCTGTAATCACTCCAGCATTCGCAGTAGCAAGAGCAGCCGAACGATTCGCAGCTAATTTTTGAAGGTCTGCTAATTTTGCCTTTTGGATATTTAAAGTAGATACATAACCCGTTCTTTGAGCTCGCAACACACCTAATTGATTCTTGGCTGCTGTCGCTTGTGCATTTGCGGCTTTTGCAGCACCAGCAAAATTACGGATTGCTTGCTCATAAGCATCTGCGCTAAGAAGAGTACCGTTATTGAAGCGTTCATTAGATGCTGTGTGGAAACCAACTTCATATAAATTATTATATGGATTTGGATTACTATAATATGCTGCTGAAATCGAATTAAAGTTTTTATCCATCATTTGAAGATAGTGACCAACTTTGTAGAAGAAATCAAGCTGACCTCGCTTGTAAAGAGTAGTATAAATTTTATTGGAATCAATGTCTCGCTCATTTGTTGTTAGCCCATACTTAGCTGCCTCAGCCATATATAAGGCTTTTTCTTTATACCAATAGTCAACCGCTCCTCTTACAGAGCTATTAATGGCCACGTTTTCATTGCCAAAATATTTGCCCATATGCCAATTTGCTCTTCTAAAATAAAGAGTTTGGACTTGGCTGGCTGGATTTTTGTAAGGATCAATCAACAGTTCTTTTAATCCAGCTTGTTTACGGTAAGCATTGATTGCCCTAACCAATTCAATCGCTTTTAAATTATTTTCCAAAGTTGCTGGACTTGTTGAATCAGAACCAACTGTAATACCGTCTTCATGTTTAGCTCTTTCATAAGTCGCTAGAGCTTCAGCAGCTGCATTACGAATCGCTAGGTTGGCTCCATTTGTTTTAGCATGTTGCAAAAATTCACCATAGGTCGCTTTACTCAAGTCAACATTTCTTCTATTAGCAACTGATTGTTCAGCGCGGGTTACTTCAGCAGCTTTTTGATCAATAGCCGCTTGATTTTCTGCAACTTTTTGCTCACTTTGCTTGACTTGTTCAGTAGCTGCATTGATTTCTTTGGGAAGATTAGCGATTTCTTCTTTCACTTTAGCAAGATTTTTTTGCTTTTCTGCCAAATTTTTTTCCGCTTGTTTTTCTTCTTCTTTTGCGCGGTTAAGATCGTGTTCCTCATTGGCAACTGGAGCTTTAGCTGTGTCTAATTCACGTTGTGCAACATCAACAAGTGATTGCTGCCCCGCTACAATATTTTCTTGATTTTTAACAGCTTCTTTTGCCTTTTCTTCCGAACACTTTGCTTCTTGAACCTTCTTCTCCTCTGTTACAACAGTGTCCTCTGCTGTTTTTACTTTTTCTTTTGCAGTTTCAATCACTTCTGAAGTTGCTGCATTTTTTTCTGTTTCTGCATCTGCTACGGCTTTCTGTCTATTTACGACCGCTTCCTTTGAAGTATTTACATCCTCTTTTACTTTATCTACAACTTTCTGTTGTGTATCTTTCTGAACTTTCGCAGCATTTGCTTCCAATTTTGCTGATTGAACGTCAGATTCTGTAACTGGTTTGGTAATTTTTTCAGATGTCTTTGGTTCAGTAGATTGTGGTTTTACTTCTTCGGCGCTTACTTGATGTGATAAACTACCCGAAATAATTGTCGTTGCAGCTAAACCGGTCGCAACGACTGACTTTTTTAGTTTTCTCTCCATTAGAGGACCTCCTAATATACTTGCTATTTTTTATTATAAACCATTTCAACCCAAATTACAATTCCACTAATGTATTACACAGATAACTATTTCATTAAATTTCTTTTACACTGATTATTTAGTGGAGAGTAATCCACAGGACAATCTTATACAACACAAACTATCATTTCCTGATTGTAAAAGATTTCAAAATACGCTACAATAAAGAAAATTTCTTCTGTACGGGGACAGTTAAGATGCCAAAATCTAAATATCAATGTATCGTAGATCGGATTCGTCAAGATATTCAAAATGGGAAATTGCTCAAGGGGCAGAAGATTCCTTCTATTCGTAAGTTAGCAGATAAGTATCATTGTAGCAAAGATACAGCCCAGAAGGCACTAATGGAATTAAAATATCAAAAATACATCTATGCTGTTCCCAAGAGTGGCTACTATGTCTTAGAAAATAGTCTGGAAGATCAGCAATATATGGAATTATCTGTCAGGGATGACCGCCACCAAATTTATGAAGATTTTCGAATTTGTCTCAATGAAACGCTCATCGGTCGAGAAAATTATCTTTTTAACTACTATTCACAGCAGGAAGGGTTGGAGGACTTGCGTCAGTCGGTTCAGCAACTGCTTCTCGATTCAGCTGTTTACACATCT
This sequence comes from Streptococcus sp. NSJ-72, assembly GCF_014334035.1. Classification (NCBI taxonomy): domain Bacteria; kingdom Bacillati; phylum Bacillota; class Bacilli; order Lactobacillales; family Streptococcaceae; genus Streptococcus; species Streptococcus sp. NSJ-72. Next base: position 1,175,452 of record NZ_CP060489.1, on the reverse strand, counting down.
GCCGACAAACTGGTTCTAACCTCTGGTACCCAGCAAGCTCTTTATATTCTGTCACAAATTGTCTTTCCAAACGAAAAACATGAAATTTTAGTTGAGCAGCCGACTTATCATCGAATAAACGATTTGCTAACTGCCCAAAAACTTCCTTATCAAACGATTGAACGGACTCCGGAAGGAATTGATTTAGAAGAATTGGAATGGATTTTCCGAACGGGTCATATCAAGTTTTTCTATACCATTCCACGCTTTCACTACCCTTTAGGACATTCTTACAACCGAAAAGAAAAAGAGGAAATCATTCGTCTTGCTCAGCTTTATGATGTTTATATCGTAGAAGATGATTATTTAGCTGACTTTGACAGCAAACATGAGTTGACCTTTCATTACTTGGACGACAGCCAACATGTCATTTATATCAAATCTTTTTCTGCCAGTCTTTTTCCCGCCTTACGAATAACAGCTCTACTACTGCCATCGGATATTCAATCGGCTTTCATTGCTTATAAGAAAGCAGTAGACTACGATAGCAATCTCATCATGCAAAAAGCCCTATCTCTTTACATTGATAATCTTATGTTTGAGAAAAATCGTCTTTTTCTTCTCAATAAACAAGAAAAAGAAGTAATGAGAGCTAAAAAACTTTTAAGTGAAAATCAACTCAAACTTTCCTACTTTCTCAATAGGAATGGTATCTTACTGGATCTACGTGGACTTAAATCTGTCAGCTCTTTCAAACATAGCAATCTACCATTGGATTTTTTTGAATCAAGTTACATACATGATTGTCCTTATCAATACGCAAAAATTAGATATGAAAATCTAGAAAAAACCTTACAACATTTAAATAAATATTTATAAAAGGAGCCGAAGCTCCTTTTTTCTAAGAAATCACTCCTCTCCCATCATACCTGCTTGAAGTTGGTACATTTTATAATAAGTACCGTTGAGAGTTAAGAGTTCCTCGTGAGTGCCTGATTCGATAATTCGTCCTTGCTCCATCACATAAATACAGTTAGCATCCTGAATAGTGGACAGGCGGTGAGCGATGGCAATAGTCGTTCGTCCTTGACGCATTTTTCTCAGCGAAGCCTGAATCAGTTCCTCAGTCTCTGAATCAATATTGGCGGTTGCTTCATCCAAAATTAAGATTTTAGGTTTGCTTGCAATTGTTCTAGCGAAAGCTAGCAATTGTCTTTGACCACTCGAAAAAGTCGCCCCTCTCTCTGTCACCGGGCTATCGTAGTTTGCAGGTAGCCGACTGATAAAGTCGTGCGCGTCAACAAATTTAGCAGCTTCTATAATCTCTTCTCGTCCTAGATTTTTTTGATACATTTTGATATTAGAAGCAATGGTACCATGATAAAGGAATGGGTCTTGAAGAACTAATCCAACATTGTGACGCAGTTCAGCTTGGCTGTAATCCCTAATGTTTTGATTATCAATTAAAATTTCTCCTCTTTCAAATTCATAAAAACGCAGAAAGAGATTGATGATAGAAGACTTGCCTGAGCCCGTTGCACCGACAAAAGCAATTGTCTCCCCTTGTTTGACTGAAAATGAGATATCCTTAAGAATATCATGCTTGCCATCATATGAAAAGGAAACATGCCGAAATTCAATCTTTCCATCTGTAATCTCTAGCGGTAAATTGGTTTGCTTAGGTTCATAATCTTTACGGTCCATGATTTCAAAAACGCGGTCTGCAGCTACCATAGATGTTTGCAAAACAGAATAATTCTGCATCAAATCAATCAAAGGATTAAAAAGCTGATTGATATATTGGACAAAGGCATACATAACTCCGGCTGTTACTCCTGCAATTTGCCAAGTAAAACCAAAATAAGCTAAAATGACCGCATAAGCTAAAATTTTCAACAAAGACATGGCTGGCCGCAGAAAAAGGCTATTAATATTAAGATAGCGAACTGTATAATCCAAATGCTCGCTGTTAATAGTTTCAAATTCTTTTATTAATCGATTTTCCTGACCAAATGCCTGAATAATACGCATTCCCTCAATACTTTCAGAAAGTTTAACATTCAAATCGCTTAGTTTACTTCTGACAAGCTTGAGGAGACGATTAGATAAGCGTTGATAAAGCAAAATGGAACTTAACATGACTGGTAAAAAGAGTACAATAAGACTTGTCAATCGCCAATTCAAGCTAAACATCGTCACCAATGTTACGACAAGAATAAAAACAGAGCTTAAAAAACTTGAAAAGATACTACTAAACATATCCGCTACTGCTTGTGTATCATTTGTCAAACGGGAGACAATCGCTCCTGCTGGGGTCTGATCAAAATAGACCATCCCTAAATGCTCAATATTTTCAAAACTTTCTTGACGCAAATCGCGAACAATGCTATGTGCCACACGCGCAAAAGAATATTGTCCCAAGAAAGTAAATAACACTCGCAAAAGAAAAAGAGCATAGTACATAATCAGAACATAAAAACCTGTCATAATCTGATAACGACTAATAAAATGGTCAATGAAATAGCGAGCTAAAAGTGGCAAAGTTGTCGTTACCAAGGTTGTCGCAAAGATGAAAACGAGCGCCAAAATGCTAATCCATTTATAACGCCACATATAAGTTAGAAGGCGATAAAAGGTTACTTGTTTTCTCATTATCGATCCTCCTTTAGATTTTCTGCCAATTGTTGTTTATGATAAGTTTGTGCATACCAACCATTTTGAGTTAATAACTCTTGGTGAGTACCCCGTTCTTTAATTCGTCCATTTTCCATCACTAAAATCAAATCAGCATGAACAACTGCTGACAGTCTGTGGGCAGTAATAATAGTTGTTTTGTCGTCTCTTTCTGTTTTGAGGTTTTTCAAAATCAAGTGTTCTGTTTTAGCATCAACAGCAGATAAAGAGTCGTCCAATATTAAAATATCTGGTTTAAGAACAAGTGCTCGACTCATTGCTAAACGTTGCTTTTGTCCCCCTGAAAGAGACACACCTCTCTCACCAACAATCGTATGAAAACCTTCTGGCATGGCAACAATATCCTCATAAAGACCACACAGCTTACTACTTTGAATCACTTCATCATCTGATAGACTTGGATTTGCAAATCGAATATTATCTATAATTGACATTGCAAAAAGAATCTGCTCCTGTGGTACATAACCAATCAAACTCCGCAAATCCTTTAATCTATACTCTCGAATATCATGATTATTCAGATAAATAGCACCATCTTGAATATCTTGCTCTCTCATCAGTAAGCGCAAAAGTGTCGTCTTACCAGAACCTGTTTGTCCGACGATTCCTAACGTTTGCCCTTTTTCTAACGAAAAGTGAATATTGGACAAAGTTGCTGTTTCCTTATAAGAAAAACATTTAATGTTATAGACCAAACGACCGTTTTGGATAGGGGAAACTGGTTTTTTTGTCTCTTTGACATCAGATTTTTCTGCTAACAGTCGCTCAATCCGCTCATAAGAAACTGCCCCCCTCTGGCTAATATTAAAAAGATAACCCATTGCCTGCAAAGGCCACACTAACATATCCAGATAAGTGATAAATGTTACTAATTCTCCAACTGTAAATTGTCCTCTAGAGATGAACAGTCCACCAAAAATCAAGGTTAAAGCATAAGATAAGCCGATGAAAATCAACACCATAGGATCAAAGAGAGAATTGTATTTTGCAGCTAGAATATTTTTTTCATAGACATCCTGATTTATTTTTGCAAAAGATTGACTTTCTGCTGTTTGATAGCCAAATGATTTAGTCACTTTAATTCCCGAAACACTTTCCTGCACCTTATTGTTCAAATCAGAAAAAGCTTCTTGGGCTGCCTTAAAACTCTCATGATTTTTTCGCCCAATTAGACTCGTTCCCCAAGAAAGAAATGGCAATGGTAAAATGGCAATCAAAGTCAGGCGCCAGTCTAAAACAAAAAACATAGTCAACAGCGTTATCAGAGCTGTGATAGTGGCGTCTACCGCCGACATAACACCTCCACCTGCCACGCTCACGACTGCATTAATATCATTTGTTGCATGCGCCATCAAGTCTCCTGTTCGATATTTTTGATAAAAAGACGGAGACATTTTAGTAAAATGCTCAAAAAGCCGAGAACGCAACAGTCTTCCCAAATGATTTGCTGTACCAAAAATATATAGCCGCCAAAGATAACGCAGTCCATACATGATAAAAGCTGAAGCAAGCAAAACCGAAAGATTTAAAACTAATTGGTTTGATGTTAGATTTCGACTAGCAATACGGTCAATTACCACACCAATTACTCTGGGGGGAATTAAATTAAAAACACTAACCAAAGACAAGGCTAGAATTCCAATTATATACCGCTTTCTCTCTAGCTTGAAAAACCAACCTAATTTTCTGATAAGATTCATATTCTCTCCTCAATTATTGCTGATTACCATTATACACTATTTTGTACAATCACTCGTAAAAATAAAACACAGTCAGTGCAAGCTAACTGTGTTTCTCATTTCTTTTTGGTTAATGTAAAACTTTCGTCCAAAAGAGCAAAAAGTTCTATATCTGTTAAAGTATCATCCAAGGGCAGGCTAAGCCAATATTTTTTGTTCATGTGAAAGGCTGGGTAGATCCCCTTTCTCTGAATTAGCTCTACCACATGTTCATTCTTAATATTAAGTATCTCAATAATACCACTTCGATCTGCTTCAAACTTAGACCAATCTGTAGTCAGAAAGGCCCCATACCATTTTTTACTATCTTGATGACGGAAAACTCCAGCTTTGGTAGAACCCTTCCTGGAAGACTTTTCCCAGAGGTATTCCAGCTTTCCATCATAGGTTTTTGCAACATAATCTTGCAAACGGCTACTCTGTTTATAAAGAAAGCCAACTTCGTCAAAACAGTTAGCTCGAATCATCAGGAAAATCTCTTGACAAGCTTCACGAACCTGTCCAATAAATTCACCCATCATCTGCTCCATTTTGACCTGCACATATTCATCGCCTGTTTCTTGATCAAGCACTTGGTAGTCCAGCTTCTCACCCTGTAATTTTAGTTGTAATAAAAAGTCGCCCTTCATTATTTCCTGAGAATAAACAAACTCTACTCCTCTTTTTTCAAAACCAAAGGCTTGTAATTTTTCTGGATTTGCTTGGTATTTCTCAAATAAATCTAACATGATTTTTACTTTCTAAAATACAATTTTGGTGCCATGAAGTTGGTTCACGCCAAGATTTGCGATAATTTCATCACGATTATTAACCGTAATACCACCTCCTGGTAAAATTTCAATTCGACCAGCTGCATGCTTTATCAAAGTATTTAACCAGAGAAAATGATTTTGAATCGGCTCTGTAGCTACTCCTCCATGAGTTAAGATTCTACTCACACCATGTCCAATTAACCAGTCTATTGTACTAAATTGCTGTTTCCTTGGAATAGCGTCAAAAGCCATGTGAAAGACGATTTCTAATCCTTGAGCAGCTTCTACCAACTTTTCCATTTTTAGATAATCAATTTCATTAGCAACTGTCAATGCACCAAACACTACACCATGTGTACCAGCTTTGCGAGCCATTTGAATATCCTCTAACATGATTTTCATTTCTAAATCATTGTATACAAAATCTCCTCCACGTGGACGAATCATCGTTATAACAGTTGTATGATAAGGACTCACTAACTCTACAGCTGCTTTTATGACACCATAGCTAGGCGTCGTTCCACCCACCGCCAGATTATCACAAAGCTCAACCCTCCGAGCACCTGTTTGCATGGCTTTTTCCAAATCAGTCACGTTTTCTGCACAAAATTCATAAATCATTTTTGACCTCTTCTATATGAAACAGTTTTCTTAACCATTATAACACAATCTTTATTTATTCCTCAAACTTCTTTGCGACTCGTTGACACCAATCTAACCAATTTTTCTTGTAATCCGACATAGACAAAATCCGATTTTCTAAATCTTTTATTGTAGCAATACCTATTTTGTCACAAACTTGAAGACAATAGGAATAGAACTCCCAATTCAAATCGTCTTTTTCTGCATAAACTGGAATCTCTTCAAAACCAGCTTGATAAGCTATAAATGCTCTACTGTGTCCATCAGTAAAAAAGATTTTGTCTTGGAAGCGCTTAATTGGTAAGGGTTTTAAACTACTTATGTTCTTTGTATCAAACCATGTCTGAACCTGCTTTAGTTTCTCTTCTGAAAGATAAAATTGACTTGGTTGAATAGCTGATAAAGGAAGCAGTAAATCCAAAGCATAGCGATGTCCTTTTTCAGTCTTTTCTATGGGATAAAATCCTACCGATTCAAACATCTTTTTAGAAGCAGTATTGTAATCATAAATTTCTCGAACATACAAACGTTCATAGCCCAGCTGACGTCCACGTTCAATTAATGCTTGAACAACAGTCTTCCCGATTCCATGACCACGATAATCTGAGTTACCAATAACAATAGGCATATCCTCTTGCCAAAAACTTACATCACCAATTGGCATCCAATTTTCATTTATCAGAATCTCAATAAAATACACTTCTCCATGCTGAGTAAGATAGTCATACATTTTCTTGATTCGCTGAAGTGTATAAGGCTCTCTACTACCATCAATCAAACGGATTACATCAGGATTCTGATACCAAGAAAAAGCTAGATGAGCTTGTCCATCATACTTTCGCAAACGTAAGGAAGAATGAATAGCAATATACTCTGGCTGTTCCAACATATCTATCATAGTTTTCTCCTCTTATTAATATTCTAACAAACATAGTACCTACTATTTAAGAATTTTGTTTACTTTATCGAAATTTTCTCTTGACATTATCTGTAAAAACAGTAAAATATACTTATGTGTATACAGTAAATGGAGGGGATTATGAAACCAAAAACAAAAAACCAATTTATAACTCTCACAGCTCTTTTGACAGCGCTAGCTATTGTCATTCCTATGATTATGCCTGTAAAAATTATTATTCCACCCGCTTCTTATACGTTAGCAAGCCATGTCCCTATCTTTTTAGCCATGTTTATCTCTCCTTTGATGACTTTAGTCGTTATTCTAGGTTCCACCTTTGGATTCTTAGCAGCTGGTTATCCTATTGTTATTGTTCTTCGTGCCTTATCTCATCTCTTCTTCGGATTGTTAGGTGCTCTTTACCTTAGAAAATATCCTAAAACTTTAGATAAACCAATTCAAACTTGGATACTAAATATTATTCTTGCTTTCGTTCACGCGATTGCTGAAGTTCTTGCTTGTCTCATCTTTTACGCCTCTACTTCTTTTCCAGAAAATATGTTTTACCTTCTCTTCATTCTCGTAGGTGTTGGAACAATTATTCATAGCATCGTTGACTTTATCATTGCACAATTTATTTATAAGACTCTACAAAAAATCCGTTAAACCTTGAATATTTAACGGATTTATTCTACAATGAATTTATGATAAAAAAAAGAAGAACTGATTTATTACAACTTTTAAAAAATGCGGAAACTCCTTTAAATGGTCAAATTCTAGCAGAAAAATTCAATGTTACGCGCCAAATTATTGTTCAAGATATTGCCGTTCTTCGAGCTGATGGTGCTCCTATTATTAGCACAAATCGGGGTTATATTTACAAAATGAACGATACTGTTAAATATTACCACCAGCTTTTTAAAGTCAAGCACACAATTGAAGATATCGAAACAGAATTGTTGGCAATCGTAGACAATGGCGGACGAGTCCAAAATATTATGGTGGAGCATCCCGTTTATGGGGAAATCCAAACGTATCTGAAATTAACTTGTCGCAGAGATGTCCAACATTTTATCCAACAAATTCATGAAAGTAATTTTCGAGGTTTATCTGAATTGACAGATGGCATTCATTATCATTTGGTTGAAGCCGATTCGCAGCAAGATTTAGATTATATTGAAAAAGCATTAGAAAACTTAGGTTTTCTAATGTAAAACATACACAAGTCATTTTAAGTATAGATTTCCAAAAATAGAGCCTGAGTGGCTCTATTTTATTTTTCATCAATAACAATTCTAACTTTTTTATCTTCGGTTGGAACAGAGTAAACAATCGTTCTTATCGCAGAAATTGTGCGACCTTTACGACCAATTACACGTCCAACATCGCTAGGATCAAGATCCAAATGATATTCCAAAAATTCTGGTGTATCTTCAATCTTGATAGTTAAAGCATCTGGTTGTGAAATCAAAGGTTTCACTATTGCAATAATAAGATTTTCAATCGTGTCCATAGTCAACCTGCAATTCTGTTATTTAGAGTATTTTGAATCGTGAAATTTCTTCATCACACCAGCTTTTGAAAGGATGTTGCGAACTGTATCAGAAGGTTGAGCACCTTTCGACAACCAGTCAAGAACACGATCTTCTTTCAAGGTAACTTGGTTTTCAGCAACAAGTGGATTATAAGTTCCGATTGTTTCGATGAAACGTCCATCACGTGGTGAACGTGAATCTGCTACGTTAATACGATAGTAAGGTTTTTTCTTAGAACCCATACGAGTTAAACGAATTTTAACTGCCATTTTTAAAATTTCTCTTTTCTCTTTTTATTTTTAGGTATAGCAGAGCTATTACCAACGTACTCTATCATATCACAAGTAAGAATAGGTGTCAAGAAAAAAACTTGACATCTTTAAATTTACCACTCTACAACTTCAAAGACTGTCGCTGTCAAATCTTCAACAAAAGAATCACTAACTTGACGACTATTTCCAGCTACAAGTCTCAAATTGCCAATATCTTCAATGTTGTAACTTTGACCGCTTGCATTGAAAATAATGAGATAATATTTCTCATCTTTCACCTCAAAAATAACAATCCCACTTCCTGAATGAGCTGAGTGCACAAAGACGTGCTGGTAAATGTCTTCGTAATGTTGATAAGAAAATTCTTTTGTCATAGTTTTTAAATGGATAATCTTTTTGATGTAGTCAATACTTTCTTGGTGATCAGCTATCAAATCCCAATCCACCTGATTGACAGTGTCAGGAGCGTTATAACTATTCATAGCACGCTCACGATCTTCCTGAATAGTTTGACCATTTTCTCCAGTTGCTATTAGCTTGCTACGTGAAAATTCCTGTCCTAGTTCCATAAAACTCATACCTTGCAACAGCAGATTCATCGCAGTCGCTAATTCAATCCGTTTAGTACGAGTCAAGTCATCATCATCTGGGTGTAGTTCCACTAACAAGTCATGCAAATTATAATTATCATGCGCTTCTACATAGTTCACAACTTGGTTTGGCGTCAGATAAGTCCCTAACTCATTGCTTCCTAATATTGCTTTCGCAATAATAGCCTCTGTTGCCTCTCCACTGACAAAACCAGCTTTTAAGCCACCGTAGACCTCTGCTCCTTTAATCGCATCACGTTCAGTATCATTGAAAAATCCGATATTTGATAATTCAAAAGCATTATCTTTCTTAGCTTTATCAAGAGGAAGCAATCCTGTTCCCATGTCCCATCCTTCTCCATAAGTCAGGATTCTCGGATCAATCTCATCTAACGCTTCTCGAATCTGACGCATGGTTTCAATGTCATGAATTCCCATCAAATCAAAACGAAAACCGTCAATATTATACTCTTTTACCCAATAAAGGAGCGAATCAATCATATATTTCCGGAACATCTCGTGCTCACTAGCTGTCTCGCTCCCTACACCTGTTCCGTTTTGGAAAGAGCCATCTGGATTCATTCGATAATAATAATCGGGCATTGTGGCTTGAAAAGAAGAATCATAGGTAGAATAAATATGGTTGTAGACAACGTCTATCACCACGGAAATGTCTGCATCGTGATAGGCTTGAATCATTGTTTTTAAGTCCCGCATGCCTTGAGATGGCTTTGTTGGATTTGTTGAAAAACTCGTTTCTGGAGCATTGTAATTTTGTGGATCATACCCCCAATTGTAGGTCACATTTCCATACCAATCATACTCTTTGTGTCGATCAGAGATTGGCTGCAATTGTACAACATTGATACCTAAAGATTGGATATAATCAAATCCCGTCGCCTGACCAGATTGATTTTTAGTTCCTTTTTGACAAGCACCTAAAAAGGTACCTCGGTATTTTTTAGATACACCAGAACTACTAGACTTTGTCAAATCTCGCACATGCATTTCATAAATAACTGCCTGACAAGGATTATCCAAACGCCAAGTCGCTTGTTGGCCTTGTTTCACTTGAAAATGTTTTGGATTTCGCTCTGTAGGTGACAAAATGACAGAGCGTTTCCCGTCTTCAGTTGTTGCTTCGGCGTATGGGTCACGCGTCAATGTTTTGTGATGTTCAAACTCTAATTGGTACTGATAAGCTCTATCTGCTAGATCATCTGAAATCACTCGAGACCAAATTCCGATTGTATTTTCAGAATGATCTTTTGAAAAATTTTTCCCTCTTTGTAAGTCATAAACTTTCCAGATTTTCGAGTGGTTACTACCATTCTTATACACCACTAATTGAACTTTTTTTGCAGTTGGTGCCCAAAGTTTAAATTCAGCTTTTTTACCATCATACCGACAACCTAGCCAACCTTGATAGCCCCAATGCTGATCAAAACGTTTGCTATCTAATGCCATATCAAAAGCATGAGGATCTTGCTTTGCATAATACGGACTAGTCATAGCAGCTTGTCGGGAATAATAAACTTGACTGTCTCCTTCAATAATCCAAATTTCCGTCACCAGATGAGGAGGTAATAACTGAATGGAATAATCAACCGACTGGTGAGACCAATCGATTGTTTTTACAATGACATGTACATATCCCAAAGCCTGATTACTCTTATACGATAAATTCCCTTGAATGCCAAAGTCATCTCTCTGAAAAAAAGAAGCCTCCTCTCCCCATTGATTCATTTGCCACTTCCACATATTGTAAGCCGCATAATTGTCTAACTGATTGTGGTAATGAATTAAGACACGATAGTCTAACATCTAATTCTCCTGATTATTTTTATTTTCTAACGACAAAGCGCTATCGCTAATCTCATCAATATTTGCAAAAAATTCTAAATGGTTATGAAGAACTTCTAACTCAACAGGAGTGTCTCCACCATATTCACCATCCAAATTCAACATAAATGGTGCTTTTTTATCTAAAACTTCTAATTTTAATTTACTTGTTTTTAAATATTCTACATTCGCATCAGTCACATGCTGTCCGCCATTGATGGCTTGAATCATTAAGCCCAGCATATCAAATAAGCGAGCAGTTTTCACTAAAATCAAGGTGAAATTTCCGTCATCTAACACCGTATCTGGCGCTAATTTTTCAAAACCACCGATTGAATTGGTTAAGGCAACAAAGATTAAAGAGACCTTGCCTTCAAACACACCGTGGTCGTGCTCAATATGTACTTTACGTAATTTAGATTTTGGCAGCATTTCCGCTCCCTTGGCTACATAAGCAAGATAACCAAGGCGCGATTTTACTTCACTTGGAACACTATATGTTAATTCTGTCAAAGTCCCTGCCGCAGCGATATTGATGAAATATTTTTTCCCATAAGCCTGACCAATATCCATTTTTATGGTTTGATCTTTTTCAATAATCCGAGCAGCTGCTACTGGATCTCCCATTGGAATTTTGAGAGCACGCGCATAATCATTGGTTGTACCAGTAGGAATAAACGCCAACTTAGGACGGTTTTCCAACGGTGCCACTCCATTAACCACTTCGTTAATTGTTCCATCGCCACCAGCTGCCACAATTAAATCAAATCCTGCTTTAGCCGCTCTCTCTGCTTCGTTTTGAGCTGATAAAGGAGCGGGCGTTGTCTGATAAGCACTTGTTTCATAACCCACATCTTCTAAAACGTCTAAAACTTCTGCGATATTTTTTTTAATAATTTCCTGACCAGAGGTCGGATTATAAATCAATCGTGCTCTTTTTCTAGCTGTTTCCATACAAACCTCTACAAGCTCTCAAGCCAAGATTCATCACGAATGTCAATGCCTAACTCTTGAGCTTTTATTAATTTACTTCCTGCATCTGCTCCAGCAACGACTAAACTCGTTTTTTTAGAAACAGAGCTCGTCACCTTTGCACCTAAACTTTCTAATTTTACTTTTGCTTCTGAACGATTCAATCGTTCTAATTTTCCTGTTAAGACAACGGTCAATCCAGAAAGAACTGCGTTTGCTGCAACTTTTTCACCTAAGTAAGCTAGATTAAGCCCTGCTTCTTTCAATTCTCTCAGTAGAATCTGCGATCCTTCCTGAGCAAAATAACTAGTCAAACTTTCTGCAATCACCATTCCTAGACTATCCAGTGCAACAATTTCTTCTCTTTCTGCTTTTGCTAATTGTTCCAAATCATGAAAATGCTCTAACAAAATCTGACTCGCTTTGCTTCCAACATGGCGAATGCCCAACCCAAATAGTAATTTCTCTGCTGAATTTTCTTTAGAAGCTTGAATAGCAGAGTACAACTTGTTAGCTGATTTTTCCTTAACATTCTCCAATTGCAACAAATCTTCGACAGTCAAGTGGTAAATGCCAGCCACATCTTTCACCAATTCCTGAGCAAATAATTTCTCCACCACTGCTGGTCCAAGCCCTGTGATATTCATGGCATCACGGCTCGCGAAATGAATCAACCCCTCCTTAATTTGTGCAGGACAGCGCGGATTGATACAGCGCAAAGCCACCTCATCTTCAAAGTGAATCAGCTCGCTGTTGCAACTTGGACAGTTCGTTGGAATCTCTAGTTGCTCTTCTGATTGGCGCCTGTTTTCAACCACTCGCAAAACAGCTGGAATGATATCACCCGCCTTATAAACGATAACTGTATCGTCTTTACGAATATCTTTTTCAGCAATGTAATCGACATTGTGCAGAGTTGCTCGACTGACGGTTGTCCCTGCTAATTTCACAGGTGTAAGATTAGCGGTCGGTGTAACCACTCCAGTTCGCCCAACCGTCCAATCAACCGATAAAAGCTGTGCTTCTTTTTCTTCCGCCGGAAATTTATAAGCAATCGCCCATTTAGGAGCTTTCACGGTAAAACCGAGCTCTTCTTGAACAGATAAATCATTTACCTTGATGACAACACCGTCAATATCATAAGGCAATTGCGCACGTTCGTGATTGATTTGCTCTATAAATCGCCATACTTCATCCATCGAATATGCCAAAATATGCCGTTCATTTACGCTAAATCCATTTTTAGATAACTTATTTAAAACAGCTTCTTGAGTTGACACATCTGTTGGACTGGCTTCTTGATAAAGAAAAGTTGCTAGATTTCGCTTGGCAACAATTGCAGTATCCAACTGACGCAGCGTTCCTGCCGCTGCATTTCTCGGATTTGCAAATTCTGGCTCTCCATTTTCTTGACGCAGTTGATTCACTGCGTCAAAAGAACTACGTGGCATGTAACATTCACCACGAACTGTCAAATTTACAGCAGTTGGCAAAGTTAGCGGAATATCTTTCACCCTTTTTAAATTTTCTGTGATATTTTCTCCGACGGAGCCATCTCCCCGAGTGGCTCCTGCAACCAAAATACCATTTTCATACATAAGAGAAATGGAGAGACCATCAATTTTTAACTCACACAGATAACTCACCTTTGGAAAATCTTTGCGAATCCGTACATCAAATGCCTCTAACTCTTCACGTGAAAAAGCATCCTGCAAACTATATAGCGGATACTGATGTTGGTATTTTTCAAACCCTTCTAAAACCTTACCACCCACACGATGAGTTGGGCTATCAGCCTGAACGAGCTCTGGGTATTGCTGTTCTAAATCTAACAATTCATGATATAACCTATCATATTCACTATCCGATACGCTTGGATTATCAGTTGTATAATATTCATGCGCATATTGATTTAGTAGATTCACCAGTTCTAACATTCTGTCTTTCATATTTCTATTTTATCATAAAACATACGATTCTACAGGATTATTACTGTTAATATCATAAAAAATTTAGACATATCAAATAAAACAGCGTAAAAACAATGATGTCTAAATATTATAAGTATTTACTAGCTAAAATCTGCTGTATTTTTACAAATAATTTAATGAATTTTTTTGGTTAAAAAGCTAGAGCCAGCCTACAACTTCAAAAATTATAAATTCAAAATTTAATTGATAAAAAAAGATAAAAGAAGTAAAATATATATAGTTCATTTTCTTTTAATAAAGAAATAATCCAAACAATATAGAGGAGGAATCTTATTGTGAATATTACAATTGCAGGTGCAGGTGCAATGGGCAGCCGGTTTGGTCTCATGTTGCATCAAGCGGGTCATAAGGTCATTTTAGTAGATGGTTGGGCAGACCATGTAAAAGCTATCCAAAAAAATGGCTTGCAGGCTAATTTTAATGGCGAGGAGCTTGTTGCGAAATTGCCAATTTATCTTCAAAACGAAGTAGAACCAACTTTGTCCAGTGATTTAATCATTCTATTTACTAAAGCAATGCAGTTAGAAGCAATGCTAACAGACATTCAGCCATTGATAAAAGAGCACACAAATGTTCTTTGTTTATTGAATGGAATTGGACATGAAGAAATCATTGAAAAATATGTTCCAAAAGAGCATATCATGATCGGAAATACTATGTGGACAGCAGGTATGGAAGGACCAGGTCGAGTGAAGTTATTCGGAAACGGAACTGTTGCACTGAAGAATCTCGTTTCAGATTCAAAAGCGAAACAAGCAGCTGATCACATTGTAGAAATCTTAAATTCTGCTGGATTGAACGCACAGTATTCTGAAAATATCTTGCACGCCATTTATAAAAAAGCCTGTGTAAACGGGACAATGAATGGTTTATGCACTATTTTACTTTCTAATATGGCAGATTTCGGTGACACCACTCCCGCCCATACAATTGTTGAGCGCATTGTCAGCGAATTTGCGGCGGTTGCAAAATATGAAAATGTCGATTTGAATGTTGAGGAAACTGTAGATTACATCGAAAAAAATTGCTACAATCGAGATACAATCGGATTACATCACCCATCAATGTATCAAGATTTGAACGAGCATAATCGTCTGACAGAAATTGATTATATCAACGGAGCTGTCGTTCGAAAAGGGCAAAAGTATGGTATACAAACCCCATATTGCTCCTTCTTAACAGAATTGGTTCACTGCAAAGAACAAATATTAGGCGCTAAATAGTTTGGAAACAGAAAGGGAAATTAGATGGAAACACAAGCACAAGAAAAGATGACGGCAAAAATTTTTGTCAATAAAGTATTGTCGGGAACGGCATTAGGAGTTATTATTGGTTTAATTCCAAACGCTGTTTTATCAGCTATTTTAAAATATTTCAGCACCGTGCCAATTGCACAGACCATTATTCATATTGCTGTTATCTTCCAATTAGCTACACCATTGATTATCGGTGGGTTAATCGCTTTGCAATTTGGATTTAAACCCATGCAGATGATGGTCACTGCAGGAGCTGCTTTTGTAGCTTCAGGTGTCGTCACTTTCAATACTGAACTTGGAAAATATGTCGGAGCTGGCACAGGAGACCTAATTAACACCATGTTAACAGCAGCTATCGCAGTTGGCATGCTTATGTTAATCAAAGATCGATTTGGTTCAACAGCTGTGGTAGCTATGCCAATTGTCGTCGGGGTAGGTGCAGCCTTGATTGGCTTACTGCTCTTGCCATTTGTTAAACAAATTACAACTGGCATTGGAGTGGTTATCAATGAATTTACACACTTACAACCGCTATTGATGTCGATTTTAATTTGTTGTTCATTTGCCTTTATTATCATTTCTCCAATCTCAACCGTTGCCATTGGTTTAGCCATTCAATTAAATGGAATTTCAGCCGGAGCTTCAGCAATGGGCGTGGCAGCTACAGCTGTTGCTTTAGTTGTTCACTCTTGGAAAGTGAATAATTCAGGGGTGACTTTAGCTATTGCTTTGGGAGCTATGAAATTGATGATGCCAAACGTCTTTAAATATCCAATTATTTTAGTTCCGTGTTTGACAACAGCCGTTATATCCGCTATCCCGGTAGCTCTTTTCTCAGTCAGTGGAACAGCTCAGTCAGCAGGTTTTGGCCTCGTAGGTTTGGTTGGACCATTAGCCTCTATTGATGCAGGATTAAATATAGCTTTAGCAGTTGTTGTATGGCTCATTGTTCCAATCCTTGCAGCCCTTGCAAGTAAAATTGTTTTTGAAAAAATCTTGAAACTATATGACTCTTCTGTTGTATTTAAATTCCAAGACTAATAAAAAATCTGTCGAATCTTCGACAGATTTTTTATTAGTCTGCTATTCAAAGCATTTATTTCTCCAAGTCAATCCGCTTATTTAGCTTGTCCATTAAAATTCCACCAATAATGAGTGAAACAAACTCTCCAATTGCCGTTGTAAACCATGTAAAAAGAAACGGGGCTTTCGCAACAAAATATAACTCTGCAGCAATTGTAATCATTGAAAATGAAAAGAAAATCGCAAAATAAAAGAAAGCTTTATTGATCAATCCGTTAAACAAATATTCGTTCATGTATTTTCTAAAGAAATACACACCCAAACTCAAAAAGACCAAGGTTGATCCGCCACCAACAAAGACATCAATGATTCCAAAACTAAACAAATTAGCAATCATACAGCCCAGTGTGACCCCAATGATGTACTTGGGTTTATAAAAAGCCATAAAATTCATCATTTCAGAAATCCGAAATTGATAGGCTCCATAACTAATAGCATTCAGGGGCGGTGTCATTGTTAGAGCGACATAAATCGCAGCAACGAGAGCAATCTGAGCCATATCGCGAATAGTAAATTTTTCCATGTTTTCTCCTTTGGCGGCTATAACCGCGTATAATATGCTTGGCGAAAGGAAACTAAGCGCCAAGGGCTGCATTGAGAACATTAATACAGCTTTTCAAGTATAGCACAATTTTAGAAATTATGATAGACTGAACGTATGAAAAAATGTATAAAATCTTTCTTTGACAATGAAATTTTATCTTACCTGTTTTTTGGATTGGCTACCACGATTGTTGCTATCATCACACGCATACTCTATTATGCATTTAGTAACAACGAACTATTGGCGACCGCCTTAGGAAATATCGCTGGTATCCTCTTTGCTTTTGTAACAAACGATACGATTGTTTTTAAACAAGAAAGAAAGGGTTGGTTCTCTCGTTTTATCAAGTTTGTTGTTGCGCGACTCTCTACCTTTTTATTGGATATGGGACTCACACTCGTTTTCGTTACTACTTTTCCTGCTATTATTGGTCAATTTGTCCA
This sequence comes from Streptococcus sp. NSJ-72, assembly GCF_014334035.1. NCBI lineage: Bacteria > Bacillati > Bacillota > Bacilli > Lactobacillales > Streptococcaceae > Streptococcus > Streptococcus sp. NSJ-72. The sequence continues at coordinate 1,158,220 of NZ_CP060489.1, read as the reverse complement.
CAATGACATTAAAACGGTCAACACTATTGAAACTTTGCTTGCTCAAATTATTATTATTGTGCTCAATTATGTTTTCAGTAAAATCTTTGTATTTAAAAATAAATCAAAGAAATAAAAAACAAACCTACTCAAAATGGTGGCTTGTTTTTAATCCCAAAGAGCTTTGAAGCTCTTTTTTATTCTTAAATTTCTACACTTGGATGCTCCATTGTCAAGTGAGTGATTTCTCCTTTTACACCAAAATAATCTTCTACCAAATATTGCAATTCTTGCATAGCAGCTTGTGCACGTTTTGCTTGTTCTTCATTGACAGCTTCAATAACTAGCACTGCATCTCTGGTTTCTTCTGTCAGCATAGTTCGCTTAGCTTCGCGCCAGTTGAGACAACGACAAACAGCTCCTTCATCATCATGGTAGATGATTTCTTCTGGAAGAGCTGGTGCATCCGTCTCTGCTCCAAGCGGAAAGAAAGGTTCTCCACCTTGCGCTTTAGCTAAATGTAGTCCTCCCTTAATTTTGTCAATATCTTCACCACCACAAGGCACAGCATAAGAAAGTGAAACACTATTATAAATATCCACCAATGGATTGATTGGATTGAACTCACGACCTTGACTCACTCTTTTTAAAAGTGCTTCAATGGAAGAACGGGCTCCTTTTTTAGTTTTAAATTTGGTAAAAGCCTGCCGCCATTCCTGAATAACCTCATTTTGCGTAAATGGTTCATCAGAAATAAAATCTTCTGCTCGTTTGCTTCCCTTGTCTAACAAGGATTTAAAATAAAGGTCCTTGCTTTCATCAACACTATTATCCAATCCTTTAGCTACCATAATACTAATTTGTGCTTGAGGAAATAACTCCCAAAATTCATTTTCAACTGTAACTTTCATCATCTACCTCTTTCGTAATTTCTTTTTTGTCCTTTTTTTACTGAATCCCAATCACCTGTGATATTTTCGCGAACTCGAATCAACATTTCCTCCAACTGCTTTGCTTCTGCTATCGAAAATCCCTGCAATGAAGTTTGCTCAGAATATTGATTTTCAGCTAAAATAAATGGATAGAGAGCCGCGCCTTTTTTTGTAACAAACCATTCTTTGTTTTTTCGGTTATCAGGTGCTGACTTCTGTTCTAAAAATCCTTTTTTCTCCAATTTCTTCACAGAACGGGCAACCGTTGAACGATCTACTTTTAAAAGTTCAGACAACTCTTCCTGAATAATCCCTGGATTTTCAGCAATTCGGACTAAATACAAATACTGTCCACGTGCCAAATCAATATCACGAAATTCAATATTCGCAATCGAATCCAGCGCTCGAGCAATAATTCCAATTTCCCGCAAAATAGTCATATTCCCTCCTTCGCAAATTATTATAAACTATTTTTGTTGCAAATGCAATAAAATAATATTAAAAAAAGAAGTTTTATCTTCTTTTTTCATTTTTTTGTTTTTTGAATGAGTCGTGTGGTCAATTGTTTATGCCTTGTTTCAAATGAACTTTCGTGACAACGTTGATAACTTGCATTTAGAATCGCGCCAATAATAAGTATTTGAGCAATGAGAGTAAACCAAATCATCACGACCACAACAAAAATGGAACTGAAAAATCGAACATCCATTAAGTGATTTACATAGGTGTCCAAATAAACGGAAAACAAATTTAGCAATACACCAATTGTAAGAACTACAAAAACCGTTCCTGGTAGTACATAGCGAATTTTCTTGATTTTGACATTAGGTAAAAAGTAATACAACATCAATAAAGAAAGAAAAAGTAAAGTGTAAATGGTTGGCTGCGTCATCTTTTGTAGACTAGTATAAAGCTGGTTATCAAATCCCCAAAAACTATGGAGCAGACGAAGAGACATTCGCCCAAACATTGTCATCAAAAGAGAAAGAGCAAAGAGCAACTGTAATCCTAAACTCATCACTATACTAAACAATCTGTGCGAAATGAGTCCTCTATCTTTGGCGACACCATAAGCTTTATTAAAAGCTTTTTGCAAGAAAGACATTGATTGTGAAAAAGCCCATAAAGCCGAAAGAATGGAGAAGCTCAACAAGCCAGAAGACGGTTGGGTTAATACATTACGAATGACCTTTGCAATCACTTCATAAAGTGACTCTGGCAGAACATCTTCTATCGCTTCTAAAAATTCTGCTATTGGAATTTGAAAATAAGGCAATATATTCACAACAATTAACAGCAATGGAAAAATTGAAATCAACAAATAATAAGCCACTGCAATGCTGGTCAAATCAATCTCAGATGCCTGATAAAATTTAAAAAAAGCTTGTAAAAATGGATTATGTCCGATCCTAGAAACCAACTTCTTCATCTCATCCCCTATAGAAGAAGGAGCAAAAAGCCCCCTCATTCTACTTCTAGTTTTAATACGTTCCTTCTTCCCCTTGACTGGTCAAGATAACAGGACCATCTTTGGTAATCACAAATTGATGTTCGTATTGACAAGAAAGTCCACCGTCCAGCGTTTTATGAGCCCACCCCGTCTCAAAATCTGTGTCAATCTCCCAAGTGCCTGTTGAAATCATCGGCTCAATTGTCAAGACCATTCCTTCACGAAGACGTAAACCACGTCCAGCACGTCCGTAATGAGGCACCATTGGCTCTTCGTGCATAGTTGGTCCAACACCATGTCCTACTAAGTCACGAACAACACCATAACCATGACTTTCCGCATATTCTTGAATCGCTGCACCAATGTCACCAATCCGATTGCCAACTTGAGCAGCTTCAATTCCACGATAAAGGCATTCTTTTGTAACCTCCATCAATTGTTGTACTTCTTCACTCACTTGACCAACTGCATAAGCCCAGCAAGAATCCGCCACACCTCCACGGAAATTTTCCGTATAGTGTTTCATTTGTTCCACATTATTGAAATCAAGTTTAGAAACATCTAACTCAGCTTTATCAACCAAGCCAACGACCATATCTACTTTGATTAAATCACCTTCAACTAATTTTTTGTGACGTGGAAAAGCATGTGCCACTTCATCATTCAATGAGCAGCAAGTGGCATAAGGGTAATCCATGATGCTGCCTTCCACACCAATCTGAAGCGGAAGAGCATTATCCTCCTTACAACGTCTGCGGACATATTCTTCAATTTCCCACATGTCAATGCCCGGCTTAATCAAATCCCTTAAACCAATATGAATACTGGCGAGAAATGCGCCGCTTTTTCCCATTAAATCAATTTCACGTTGTGATTTTAAAGTTATCATTCTTTCTCCTTAATATCTGAGGTATTAGTTTATCTTTACTATAATCGTCGCTTTTGCAACCAATTGAAGTTTTAAATAAATATCATAATCTAAAATGGCAGAATGCCTTGTTTGTCGAACTATTCTTGGACGAAGTGTCAAACTTTCATCAATCTGAACAGCTTGCAAGAAATAAATTGTCATTTGCTCAATGACAATATTGTTCTTGCCAGATGTCACATACTGATGCGTTGCTGTCGTTAAAATTTCTGTCAAAATACCATTAGATAAGACACCGTTATTTTCTAACATAAAAGGCTCTACAACAAAAGTAAATTCATCATTAATGTGACGCAGTTTTTGAGAGACTTGATCGCTGAAAGTGGGCAGGCTGGAGACTTGGTCGCGACTCATTTTTTCCATGACATCACGACGCGTGATGACTCCAAGCAGAGTTTGATCGTTGCGAATAACTGGTACCATTTCAAAATCTTCTGTAATCATACGCTGACTAACATTGGCAATACTAGTATTTAAAGTGACGGCATAGATATTTTTCGTCATCACTTTATCCAAAATAGTGTGAGGTGATTTATCACTAGTATCACGCATTGTTACCACACCAACTACCATATTATGCTGATTCACTACAGGAAAACGACTATTGCGATTTTTCCGGACCAAATCCATAAAATCACGAACAGTATCAGTATCTTTCAAGAATCCATATTCGTGACTCCCCCGATACACTTGCTCTACTGTTAAAATATCTGTTTTAATCTGCATATTGGACAGTGCACGATTGATGATTGTCGCAACTGTAAAGGTATCATGTTGTGATCTTAGAACAGGAATGCTTAAGCGATTCGCTAATTTTAAAACATCACGGCTTACTTCCAAACCACCTGTCACTAACACAGCATTTTCATGCTTCAAGGCTAATAACTGAATACGGGTGCGGTCTCCAATAATCAAGAGACCTCCTTCCGTTAAGTAGCGTAAGAGATTCTTTTCGGTCATTGCTCCGATTGAGAATTTACTGAATTCCTTTTCAAGTCCATCCTGACCAGCCAAGACTTCAGAACCTGTAATTTCTGCAATTTCCTTATATGTTAAATGTTCTAGCTCCACCCTAGGAGATTTTACACGAATCGTGCCACTACGAGGACGCGTTTCAACCAATCCACGGTTTTCTGCTTCTTTAATTGCACGGTAAGCAGTTCCCTCACTTACTCCTAAAAAATTAGAGATACTGCGTACACTGACACGCTTTCCTACTGGTAATTCTTCTAAATAAGTGATAATTTCTTGATGCTTACTCATGAAAGTCTCCTTTTTCATAGCAAAACTCTAAATAATCCTGCATTTTACGTGTATAACGATCGCTTCCCCTAAATTGACGACCAAACCGAAAACCAGACTTTTGAGCAACTCGTTGACTAGCTTTATTTTCCAGATGAGTGACAATTCGTAACTTCTTAAACCCAAATTGTGTAAAAGAAAGATAAATAATATTTTTGACACATTCAGTCATCAAACCGCGTCCCCAATAAGCTTGGTGAAGAAAATAACCTAATTCTGCTTCGCCTCTGATTTCATCCATTTTTTCAAATTTAACAGAACCAATCATTTGCCCAGAATCTTTATCACAGATCGCCCAAATTCCAAGAGGATATTTCATGAAATAATTAGCCAATACATGTTGGCTTTCTTGCAAATTAGCCTGTGCAGGAAAAATGAAATGTAGATTTTCAGGATTGGAGGCAATTTTATAAAAATCTTCACTATCCATAAAGGAAAAGGGACGCAATACTAAATGTTCTGTTTCTATAAAGGCAAATTCTGCCAATTTTGTCCACAAATTCATACCTTACCTCGAAGATAAAGCTCAGCTGGCGTACCAACTGAGCTATCCCACTTCATCATGCCAACACTATTCAAAGTTATTCTTCAACCAGCTGAATATTTGCTCCTAAATTAGTCAACTTTTCAATAATATTTGAATAGCCACGCAAAATAAATTCTACATTTGTAATCTCAGTTTTTCCGTGAGCTAGCAATCCTGCGATTACAAGAGCTGCTCCTGCTCGCAAATCAGTTGCTTTGACGACTGCCCCTTGCAATTGATTAGGTCCTTCATAAGCAATATGATTGGCACTTGTTGAAATCTTACCGGTCATTTTTGCTAATTCAGCGACATGATTTACTCGCTTTTCATAAATCGTATCAATAATCAAACCACGTCCCTTAGCCGTTAATAAAAGCGGCGTAATGGGCTGTTGCAAGTCTGTAGCAAAGCCTGGATAAGGAGCAGTCTTAATGTTGATTGCTTTCAAATTATGCTGCTTTTCGACATACACGCTATCTTCAGAAACGGTCATGCGGACTCCCATTTCTTCTAATTTCGCAATAAAGCTCTCTAAGTGTTCATAAAGGACATTATTGATTTGCACTCCTTCACCAATTGCTGCTGCCATTGAGATATAAGTTCCTGCTTCAATTCGATCCGGAATAACTTGGTGACGAGTTCCATGGAGCTTATCAACACCTTCGATGATAATAATGTCAGTACCGGCCCCTCGGATGTGGGCTCCCATATTATTTAAAAGTGTCGCTACATCAATGATTTCAGGCTCACGAGCCGCATTTTCAATAACAGTACGTCCTTTTGCCTTTACCGCTGCAAGCATGGTATTAATAGTCGCTCCGACACTTACTGTATCCATGTAAATACTAGCTCCATGAAGCCGCTCGCCACCTGTCGAAAGGTTCATGGAATTTCCCTCATAGGTCATAGTAGCCCCCATAGCTTCAAAAGCTTTGATATGCAAATCAATCGGTCGAGGCCCCAAATCACAGCCACCAGGCAAGCCAACTGTTGCTTCACCATAGCGTCCAAGCAAACTACCATAAAAGTAATAAGAAGCACGCAAGCTATTGATTTTACCATAAGGCATAGGCATATTTTTTATCCCACGAGGATCAATTTTCAGTGTATCGTCTTGACGCTCAACGCTTGCTCCCATAGCTTCCATGATGTCAATCAAACTCACAACATCGGAAATATCTGGCACACAATCCAATGTTACAATTTCATCAGATAAAATTATCGCTGGAATTAAAGCAACCACGCTATTTTTAGCACCGCTAATGGTCACCTCTCCCTTTAAGGGGCGACCACCATTAATTACAATTTTTTTCATTTTTAGCTCTTTCAAGGAATTTATAATCAAATATACTGCACTTTATTATAACACAGTTTCTGTGAAAATCCTATCCCTTTAAAGAAATCTCTTTTAACTTGTCATTCTTGTTATATAACGATTACAAAACTCTTTTATTTTGGTGGCATTCTAAAAAGAGCGGGACAAAATCAATTTTGTCCCGCTCCTCAAAATGATAACTAGATCCGACAGTCTAGGGAACTGCTGGAGTTTGCAGATAACACTAATATAATCGGCACAAATAAATACGTTTTAAGTCAGATTGCAACTGCGGCTGATTGTAAAATGCCACATAAAAAATTTATAAACAAGAGACTTGTATCCTAACTTCTTCTTTATCTTGCAACAACTGCTTTTAAAGCATCTACTTTATCAAGTTTTTCCCACGGCAAGTCAATATCCGTACGTCCCATGTGCCCATAGGCAGCAGTCTGACGGTAAATTGGGCGTTTCAAATCAAGCATTTGAATAATACCAGCTGGACGAAGGTCAAAGATTTGTCGAACCGCTTCTTGAATCTTGCTTTCTGAAACTACACCTGTACCAAAAGTATCAATGCGAACCGATACTGGATGTGCGACCCCAATAGCATAGGCTAGCTGGACTTCAGCTTTCTTGGCCAAGCCAGCAGCGACAATATTTTTGGCAATGTAACGAGCAGCATAGGAAGCGGAACGATCGACCTTTGTAGCGTCTTTACCAGAGAAAGCTCCTCCTCCGTGGCGTGCATACCCGCCATAAGTATCAACGATAATCTTACGTCCAGTTAAACCGGAATCTCCTTGAGGACCACCAATAACAAAGCGACCAGTTGGATTGATGAAAAACTTGCTTTCTTCATCTAAATATTCTGCTGGAACAACTTCTTTAATGACCTTTTCAATTACATCTTGATGAATCTGCTCATTGCTTACTTCTGGGTCATGTTGAGTGGAAATAACTACAGTATCAACACGGACTGCTTGGTCGTTTTCATCGTATTCAACCGTTACCTGAGATTTTGCATCCGGACGAAGATAGGAAATTTCTCCAGATTTGCGAAGCTCTGCTAAACGACGGACTAATTTATGACTTAAAGAAATAGGCAGTGGCATTAGTTCAGGCGTTTCATCTACGGCAAAGCCAAACATAAGACCTTGATCTCCAGCGCCAATCAAATCAAGTGGATCTTGATCAACATTCCCACGAATTTCTAAGGCCTCATTCACCCCTTGAGCAATGTCTGACGACTGCTCAACAAGCGACGGATGCACTCCAACCGTTTCTGCAGAAAAACCATATTCAGCATTTGTGTAGCCAATCTCTGCAATCGTATCACGAACTATGCGGTTAATATCCACATAAGCATTTGTAGAGATTTCTCCAAAAACATGGACGGAACCTGTATAGACAGCTGTCTCAGCAGCTACATGAGCTTCTGGATCCTGCTCCAAAATAGCATCTAAAATAGCATCTGAAATTTGGTCTGCAATCTTATCTGGATGTCCTTCAGATACAGATTCAGACGTGAAAAGTTTACGCTCTGACATATTCATGTCCCCCTTTTAATGAAATATTATCCCTAGAAATTCTATTATTGCTAGGAAGTTACTTGAAAATCTGTAAACAGACTTACGTTAAAAAGTTACAAAGCACTAGTCTCTACGGTCAATATTTAACCTTTGACTACCTTTTCGGGACTCTTTTAACCTCTCTATTGTATCATTTTTTATTAAAATAAACAGACAATTTGATAAAAATTAGAAGAAATTAAGAATATAAAAAGGTTGAAATATATTTCCAACCTTATGTCCTTATCACGATTTACCTTCATACACGATTTGTCCATCACAGATAGTATAGCGAACAACACCTTTCAATTTTTCACCAATAAATGGTGAATTAATTGATTTTGAGGCGAAATCTTCTGTTATCATGCGTTCGGTATTTGCATCAAAAATCGTGAGATCGGCTGGACCGTTCTCAGCAAGATAACCCGCGTCAAAACCATAAAGCTGTGCGGGGTTAATCGTCATTTTTTCCAGCAACTGCATGAGGGTCAAATGACCTGCGTCTACCAAATACGCCAAGCCAAGTGAAAGCGATGTCTCTAAACCTGTCATACCAGACGGTGCTTGGGTGATATCTTTTACATTTTTTTCATCGACATGGTGAGGTGCATGGTCTGTCGCAATAACCGAAATCACTCCTGATTTAAGCCCTTCAATGACAGCTAAACGATCTGATTCCAAACGAAGGGGTGGATTCATCTTAGCATTGCTACCTCTGAGCAACAATAGCTCTTCTGTTTTAGAAAAATGCTGGGGTGCTGCTTCTGCTGTCACATGAGTGCCCAATCGCTGAGCAAATTCCACGACTTTCACGCTTTCTGCTTTTGATAAATGCTGAATATGAATATGAGTATTGGTTGCATGTGCAATCATGACATCACGCGCAATCATACTATATTCAGCAACACCTGTCGCACCGCAGAATCCAAAATGTTCTTTAGCAATCTGCTCATTGAATCCCAAAATACCATTTAGTTCTGGGTCCTCTTCATGAAGACAAATAAATGCACCATGTTTGTCAGCTTCTTCTAAAGCTTCGCGTACCATTTTCGTACTTTTTAATGGAATTCCGTCATCTGAAAAACCAATAGCTCCCGCTGCTAAAAGCCCTTTAAAATCTGTCAAATGTTGTCCATCAAAATTCTTTGTAATAGTTGCAACAGCTTTAATATGAATTTTTTCACGATCGGCAGATGCTAATACTTCCTTTAGTGTCTCTACTGTTGAAATCGTCGGAGTGGTATTTGCCATCATGACAACCGTTGTAAATCCGCCCGCTGCCGCTGCTAAAGCACCTGTATGAATGTCTTCCTTATGTGTCTGACCAGGCTCACGAAAATGAACATGGATATCAATCAATCCTGGTGCTACCACCAATCCAGTTGCATCAATTACCTGAGCATTTTCTACTTTCAAATCTTGACCAATCTGAAGAATTCTTTTATCCTTCATCAAGATATCACAAATCTGATTTAAACCAGATTTAGGATCCATAAGTCGACCATTTTTAATTAACAACATAAATTTTCTCCTTAATCTTCATAAAAATCAACATGGCTCTCCACTAACGTCTCTCCTTTGTAAGAAAATTTGGCCGAGAAAAACGGTTTATTTTCTAAAAGCCACGATACAAAGGTGTGATCTCCCTCCCAAGTTGGTCTAGATAGAACTTGTTCATAAGGTACCCATTCTAAAGTACCTTCATCGCAGTCAATCAGTTCTCCCTCAAATTCTGTCACTTTAAATACATAAGTGTACCAGTCATGGTTCAGGGTAAACTCTGGAAAAGTGATAATACCTTTTAATATCGGCTTTTTCACGCGCAATCCCGTCTCTTCAAAGATTTCTCGGACAGCACACTCCTGTGGTGTTTCGCCATTTTCTAATTTTCCACCAACACCAATCCACTTGCCAGCATGGACATCATTGGGCTTTTTATTTCGATGTAACATCAGAAATTCTTTTCCATTGTCTACATAGCAAATCGTTGCTAATTTAACCATTTCTCCTCCTAAACTAACCAGTCAACGGGTTCTAATCCTTGATTTTTTAAAAATTCATTTGTCTTAGAAAAAGGTCTACTTCCAAAAAAACCTCTATGAGCCGATAAAGGACTCGGATGAGGAGATTCCAAAATGAGATGTTTTGGATTGGTAATCAATGCTTTTTTCTTGCGTGCATAAGAACCCCAGAGAATAAAAACAACAGGTGTATCTTTTTCATTGACAACCTTAATAACGGCATCCGTAAACGGTTCCCAAATTTGACCAGCATGCCCATTTGCTTGACCAGCAGGAACAGTCAAACTCGCATTTAGCAACAGTACTCCTTGACGCGCCCAAGATGTCAAATCATGAGATTCTTTCATTCCAATGTCATCTGCCAACTCTTTCAAAATATTTTGAAGAGAAGGCGGCGCTGGAATATCATCTGGTACTGAGAAACTCAACCCCTGTGCTTGACGCGGACCATGATAAGGATCCTGCCCTAAAATTACCACCTTTACATCTACTAAATCAGTCGTTTGTATCGCATTAAATACTTTTTCACGCGGCGGATAGATCGTGCCTGATGAATAAACCTGATTTAAAAAATAATTAATTTTACCAAAATAACCATCAGGTAATTGTTGCTTAATCAAACTATGCCAAGCTGAGTGTTCCATTGTTTTCTCCTCTTCTATACTCAATTACTTTTCTTCCTCAGGATAGGTCATTCCCCATTCTTTTCGTAAATCTGTCATGATTTTCATGACATCACGACTATAATGCAAGTACATCTCATCTTTGTCACCAGCTACTGCTTCTTCCATATCAAGAATTTCATACATTAAAGCATCACTCGTCTTTCCAGCTTCAATGATTTCTTGATGTCCGTCTTCCGTATAGGTAATAACCGCCTTTTGTCCTCGAGGATATTCATATATTTCAATATAGCCTTTATCATAAGCAATTGTTCCTCGCTTAGGCTGTTTAGCGTGGAGACTCAAGGTCAAAGTTGCCATTTCTCCTTCAGCATTCGTCAGAAGAATCCCCGCCTGCTCATCAACGCCAGTTGGTGCAAATTTCACTTGTGAAAGAATTTGATTGGGTCGAGATGTCATAAACCAGCGAACAAATGATAAGGCATATACACCAATATCCAAAAGGGCTCCGCCTGCAAGCTGACGATTAAAGAAACGATTTGTCATATCATATTCTTTATAACTGCCAAAGTTCATTTGAATCACTTTTAAGTTGCCTAATCGCCCACTAGAAATTACTTTACTTAATTGACGATAAATCGGCATATGATAAATGGTCATAGCTTCAGCTAAAACAACATGATGCTGTTCCGCTAGGAAGATAGCTTCTTCTAATTCTTCAGAATTAAGTGTAATAGACTTCTCGCATAGAACATGTTTTCCATTTTTTAGTGCTTTTCGTAAAAAATCAATATGCGTATTGTGTGGCGTGGAAATGTAAATAATATCCACATTTTCGTCACTAAATACGTCATCTATCTGGTCGTAGACTTTTTCAATACCGTATTTTTGTGCAAACTCCAAGCCTTTTTGATATGTTCGATTAGCAACCGAATAAAGCTTCCCTCCCAATTTCTCCAAAGCTTGTGCCAATTCATTAGCAATCACACCTGTACCTAAAGTTGCCCAATTGTAACGTACTTTGTTTTCCATAGTCTTTCTCCTAGCTACATGATTATTCTTATCATACCAAATTTTCCTTCATTTAGCTGACTTTTTATGTAGAGACATTACCTGTGTCAAAATCTTCTAAAATCAAACTGTAAGGATACACATACTTTTCTATATAAACAATCGCATAAAATCAGAGCATTTCTTTATGTTATAATAAATTGAGAAGGGAGCAACTTTATGTGGTCTTGGTTTATTTTATTTTTACTCTTGTTTATTGCCTTATTTTACTTTTCAAATATGATGATAAAAATCATCATCGGAATCATATTATTTATTTTTGCTATTGCAATAATTTGCCTCATAATTGATTTTCATAACGATCCTAATAAAAACTAGTTGCTATCCTTATTTAATATTGTAAACTTAAAAAGCCCATTCAATGGGCTTTTCTTTATATGTAATTATTTAACTGTAAAATGTCGTCTATTGGCCGAGTTCATCTTTTTTAAATTGTTCATTTTCCGTGATAGCTGAGGCTAAAGTTTCCTCTTCCGATTGAATAGCTTGAGCAGTTATTTCTGTCACTTTCGTTTCTTGTTGAACTGGTGTTACTTCTGTTTTCATCGCTTGAGATTGTGCTGATTCTTGCGGTTGAGTAAATTCTTGCGGTTGAGTAAATTGTTGCGTTTGAACAGGTTGTTGAGATTGCATTTGTTGTGTTGTAAATTGTCCTTGATCAACAGTAGATGTTTGCGCTTCTTTAGTCGGCATACAAAGTAAGACAATCAGAGCGATAGAACATGGTAGCATAGCTAAAACAGCTAAGATATTTAAAAGTGGAACCCACATCAAAAGTACAGGAGCTACATATAAAAAGATGAATGCCCAATGATAGCCAGCATCGCGCAAGCGACGCACAATAATTGCTAAATTTGGAACTAAAGTTGCTATCCAGAAAATACTCAATAAAATAATGATAATAAATGTAGAACCTAAGCTAGCTATAAAAACACTTAGATCAAATTCACCAAGTTCTTCCCGATAGTAAACTGCTTGTTGCACAATGTTGAAAATTGCAGTTAAAATCGACCCAAAAGCTATCATACCAAATGGCAGTGTAATCAACACATTGCACAAAACAGACCACCAATACTCAGGTCTTGTTGATTTTCCTTCAAAATCAGCATAATGAGTCCAAAACTTTTTATAAACTGTAAACATAATAAATCTCCTAAGTTTTTATTTTTAAATATCATACTCTTCCTACTAAATCAACGGAATTTCAATTTTAGAACTCTGACTATTGAACAGTTTCTAATTGCCATTTTGTCCATCCTGAAAACTTGATCGCCCCTCGTTCATCTGTTCGATAAATCTTCGCATTTAAGCGATTCAATCGCTCTATCATTTCTTGATTCGGAGATTTGGATTGGTTATTTTTCCCAACAGAAATGAGTGCAACTGCCGGTTCTATTTGCTGTAAAAATTTTGAATGTGATGAATTTTTGGCTCCATGTTGCCCAACCTTCAAGACATCTGTTTTTAGCTTTGGATAAAGTTGCATTAGCTTTACTTCATCCTCTTCTGTTAAATTGCTCATAAATAAAAACCTTGTACGAAAAAATTGACCATATAAAACTAGCGATTGATCATTCTTATTCGTACCAGAAAGAACTTGCAAATGATGATCAAAAATAGGAAGTTTGTCTCCTTGTTTTACGACATGAACAAATGCCCTTGTCTCCTTTAATTTATTTAAAAAGTCTGCATCATTCAAACTACTTCTGGAAATAAAAATTTTCTTTACCGCAAACTTTTTAACCACTTTTAATACATCTCCCGCATAATCTGTATTAGGATTTGTTAAGATTAGAGTATCAATCGTATCTATACCACGACTTTTTAGGTAAGGAATCAAAGTTTTCTCCGCATTTGATTTAGTTGTTCGTTTTTGCCAAGATTCTTTTGTTCTAATTTCTTCACGTCCTCCAACGTCAATCAATACATTTCTACCTTTCCAGTCTCTCAAAAAAAGACTATCTCCCCGTCCAACATCAACCATTGTGATCTCATTTTGAAAAGGAAATTTAGTTATAAAAAATAGTATAGCAAGACACAAGCTGAGCAATATCACCCATTTTTTATTTTTTCTAACATCATACAAAATAGCCAGTACAAGCAGCATAACAACTAACAAAAGCGAGCCAGGTTGTCCAAAAACGATTGGTCTGCCAAAGACATTGGCTATCCAACGAATACTATTTTCTAAACCTTCAAAAAGAAAATTTACTTGAATGAGCTTTATGAAAGGTGAAATGAGAAAAATCAGCGTTAAACCCGGTAACATCACTATATCGAAAATTAGTGAAAAAACAAATGTCAATAAAATAGACCAAGGTTGAAATTCTCCAAAATAAAAGATTAGAATCGGTAAAACACCAAGTGAAATGATACTGCTCTCTATAACAACTTTTCTCCAAGAAGTCAGACTTTCAAAATCTATAACACTAATAACAAAGGCATAGGCACAGGAGAGAACTCCTCCTGCCGTTAAAAGAAAAGATGGCATAAGCAAGGACAACACCATTATTGTTAAAGCAAAATTATCTAATTTAGTGATACCATGTTGCGACAATAATTTCTGAATTAAGCTCCGTACAACGGATACTGAAAATCCAGTCATTCCTGCATAAAAGAAAGAAAACGGATATTGGCATTTATGAACCATTTCCTTCGTAAGTCCCAGCTTCAAAAGCAACTTACGAAATCCTTCCATAAAAAAGCCAACTTGCATGCCAGACAACGCAAATAAATGAATAATTCCCAAGCTAGAATAAAGATCACTCATTTCATCAAAATCTGTCTCTAATGCGCCAAATAAGAGCCCTGTCATGTAATGATTCATCGGATTTGGAAAATTTCTCTTAATGAAAACTAATGCCTTTCTTCGCCAACTCGAGAGCCACTCCAAAGAGTGCAAGCTGATTCTATCTTGACTAGACAAAATTTGCTCCACCTTTAAAATCCGATAAATCCCTTGCGTTTTTAGATAGGCTTGATAATCAAAACCAGAAAAATTGCGTTGCTTTTCAGGAGATTCAAATTCCCCCTCAACAGTTAATGTGACAAGACTGGATAGATTTTGAAAAGCCAACTGTTCTTCTTTTGATTTCAATTTGTAGTAAATTTGATAAGTCTGCCCATTTGCTTTGCCGCGAAAAGAAAGCGAATCTCCATTTACCTTAATCGTGTCAGGTAGAACTGCTACTTGTCTTACAGAAGAAGGTTCTGATTTTGTTTGCCACTCTGCCATTTCTCTACGAACAAAGAAAAAAGCAGCAAAACAAGCGAGAAACATTAAAGTTGTGAAACATTTTTTCGGTGAATAAAGGACAAAAAGACGGACTATTAGAAAAATAAAACAAAACCAAGCCAACCAGCTACTTTGATAGATTGCAAAATATAACCAGACAAGTAAGAAAGCAATGTAAATTGGTTTGATCGGAAATATCTTAATCCACTGTGACATATTCTTTCAATTTCTCTAATGTTTTAGCACCAACTCCTGATACATTTTTAAGATCATCAACAGAATTAAATTTTCCATTTGCCTCACGATAATCTAAAATATCTTGAGCGCGCTTTTGTCCGATACCAGAAATAGACTGTAAATCAGACAAATTAGCCTTATTTAGATTGACCTTATTCCCTTTTTGTGCCGCAGTTCCATTGGTATCTTTCGTTAAAGTTTGTCCATTATTACTTGTAGCATTTGTTACATTTTCACCCATAGCTGCCACATAAATCACAGTCTCATCTGTTAGTTTTTGAGCCAAATTGATAGATTTGCTGTCAGCGTCTGTTGTTAGTCCACCCGCTTTTTGGATAGCATCATTGATTCGGCTCGTTTTTTTTAATTGATAAATACCTGGATTTTTAACAGCACCTTTAACATCTACAGTTAAAAATTCCAATTCTTCACTCGCTAAATTCTTTTGAGATTCTGTTTCTTCTTTCTGTTGTTTTTTCTTCGTTTCAGTTGAAGTTTCTTTCCGTTCTAGTTTTGCATTTGTGGCCTCTTGTGCAATATCTCCCACATTAGATTGTCTAGCAGATTTACTAGTCATCAGAAAAAATCCTGCTATGATCAAACCAATCAGGCTTAAACCAACTAAAATTTTATACTCTTTTATTTTTGTGATGATTACCTCTAACATTTTTCCTCCTAAACTGAATGAAAATTTACTTTATCTGTTTATTCGTAAAATAAATAAAAAAGCTGAAAAAATTTTTCAGCTTTTGCGATATTAGAAAAAGAATTTTGATAAGGATTAACCAATGAAACACTTCACCCTATTAAAAAATGAGAGTAATATAATGGATATTATCGTATATTATAAGTCTTCATAGTCCGAGCAATATCTCTATTTTGCTCACGACGTTTAATAGATTCGCGCTTATCATAGTCATGTTTCCCTTTAGCCAATCCTAAAAGCAACTTAGCATAACCATCTTTAAGATAAACTTTGAGAGGAACTAAAGTCATCCCAGTTCCTTTGGTTTCCTGCTCTAATTTTTTAATTTGCTTTTTATGCAACAGCAATTTTCTCCTACGTTCAGGATCTTGATTCCAAATATTTCCTTCTTCATAAGGAGCTATATGGACATTACTGAGCCAGACTTCTCCATTTTTGATTTGAGCAAAGCCGTCTTTTAGGTTAATTCGTGCAGCGCGTACGCTTTTAATTTCAGTTCCAGTTAAAACCATGCCCGCTTCAATCGTATCAACAATAGTATAGTCGTGACGTGCTTTCTTATTTTGAGCGACGACCTTTCCCTCTCCTTTTGCCATTCTTACTTCCTTTCTTAGTCATTTCTTTATAAAATGGTTTCTTCCCTTTGCTTTTCTTTGATTTCTTATCCCTAGAAATGATTCCTTTTGAAGATTTGCTCTTTCGCTCTCCGTCACCGCGATAAGACTGTTGACGTCCGTCTTGCCTGAACTTGGAGTGTTTTTTCTTTTCAATTACATCATATTCACTAGGTAGGTATTCAAAGTCAATCTCACCAGTCGCCTTATCCGATCGAACTAACTTAATGCGAATCTGTTGACCGACTCGAAAAACAACACCGGATTTTTCACCCTGCAAAGTTAGATTACGTTCATTATAGTGGAAAAACTCTGGCAAGTTAGCTACATGAATCAAACCTTCAACTGTGTTTGAAAGTTCGACAAATAGACCGAATTTGACTACACTCGACACAATACCATCAAATTCTTCTCCCACAAATTCTTCCATAAACTCAGCCTTTTTCATAGCTTCTACTTCTCGCTCTGCTTCAATAGCTCGCCGTTCCCTGCTGGAAGACTGACTAGCAATATCTGGAATGACTTGCTCAAAATGCTCTGCTATTTCCTTAGAACGCCCGTAATCGCGCACCATGCGATGAACCAAAAGGTCTGGATAACGGCGGATTGGACTGGTGAAGTGAGTGTAAAACTCGGCTGCCAAACCATAATGACCGTAGTTATGCTCTGAGTAACGAGCCTGCTGCATGGAGCGCAAAAGCATCATAGATAGCACTTCTTCATAGGGCTGACCATGCACCGCTTTCATAATATCTTGAAGAGCAGATTGACTTATAGAATTAGCTGTTCCATATACTCGAACTCCAAAGGTAGAAGCAAAGTCAATAAACTTCTGTACTTTTTCAGCTTTAGGTTCTTCGTGAATCCGATAGATAAAGGGCAGCTTTAGTTTAGCAAAATGCTCTGCCACCGTTTCATTTGCGACCAACATAAAAGACTCAATCATACGCTCCGCAAGGCCACGCTGACGTAAAATAATATCTACTGGACGTCCAGTCTTATTGACCAAAATTTTAGCCTCTTTCGTATCAAAATTAAGGGCTCCTCGCTTGAAACGCATCGTTTCTAAGATAGCATGAAGCTCTACCATTTGCTCTATACTTGGAACAATTGTTTTAAATGCTGTTCGTTTTTCCTTGTCTCCTGTAATTATATCATTCACATCGCTATAGGTCATACGAAAAGTAGTTTTAATGACTGTTTGAGTAACAGTATGCTTAACAACTCGCCCTTTTTGATCAATCGCCATGATAGCCGATTGCGTCAACCGATCTACATTAGGATTGAGTGAACAGATGCCATTTGACAGACGCTCAGGCAGCATAGGTACTACTCGATCCGTCACATAAACAGATGTTGCTCGATTGAGCGCTTCCTTGTCCAATTCAGAACCTTCTTGAACATAGTAAGAAACATCTGCAATATGAACTCCCAGTTCAAAATGTCCATTTGATAGTTTCTTGATATGAACTGCATCGTCCAAATCTTTAGCATCCGCCCCATCAATAGTAAAGGTAATTTCATTACGCAGATCTAAACGACCTTCAAAATCCTTTTTAGATGGCATATCCGGAATTGCTGACGCTTCTTTCAAAACTCTCTCTGGAAACTCAGACACAATGTCCATAGACTCCAAAACTTCCAGAACATCAATACCCGGATCATCCTTGTGACCCACTACATCCAAAATAGTAGCTACAAAAAAATCATGTTTTTTAGTCGGGTACTTATCAATCTCTACTTTTAAAATCTCTGTCCCATCCAAAACCAAAGCAGGCTTCTTGATATAAATAGGTTGAGATATTTTCTGATTTTTTGACCGAATATAACCAGCATACTTAGGCTTTTCTTCATCCAAGATGAGCTGACCCACTGCTGTTTTTAAGCTGTGTTCCAAAACATCAATAACCTTCGCTTCAGCAGACGTTCCCTTGCTGCGATCTGCAACCTTAGTGATTGCAACTTCTACCGTATCGCCATCAATAGCATAGTTGACATCATTGCGACCAATAAAAAGATCATCCTCTTCTTCATTTAAGGTAACAAAGCCAAAGCCATTTTTATGGGCGTGAAAAGTCCCTTTCAAAGTAAGCAGCTGCTTTTCTTTACGAAGTTGGATTTTCCCAGCATTGCTAAAGGTCAATTGACGTTTTCGCTCCATTTCAGAAATCGTCTGAACTAAATTTCTAAAGTCTTTTGCTTTTTCTTTTCCTAATCTTTGTGCCAGCTCATCCATACTAGCTTCTTTCTTTTCTCTTAAATAGTTTAAAATTTCTTCTTTCATTCTTTCCTTTTTTCTTATATTCTCTAAACTTTAAGCTACTTTTTCCTCACCTAATACAGAAAAAATAGGCAAAGACAAAGTCAGAGCCCATTTTATTTACTAGATAAGATTGTCAGCATTAGTGCAATCAACAACCAAAAGAAAACCATCACTCCTGTCAAGCGCTGCATTACTGCTTCAAAACCTCTTGCTTTTGGTCGTTCAAACAAGTCTCCTGCGCTTGCGTCAAATACATTACTTGATTGATTTTTTGTAGGTTGCATAAAAATTGCGATTAAAATAAATACTGATAAAATCAATAAAATGGTTAATAATAAATTATACATATCAAACTCCTTAAAATCTCATCCATTTTACCATAAAACTTATTTTGATTCAAGATGTAAGGTCACTTTTCTTTCTTTGGGACAGTATTTTAATACCTCAACCTTTTCTGGATGTGTTTTCATATTTTTACTCGTTAAATAATTCTGACTGCCGCAACTTGAACACTTTAAATTAATCTTTACTCGCACTGACTTCCTTCACTCCTAAATATTTTCTAAAACTAAACAATAAAAAGAAAAAGTTCAATAAAGCTAAACCTGCTGTACTATAGAAAACCCAATGATAGCCAAAATGAACAGAAATGGCTGACCCCATTAACGGTCCAATAACACCACCGATATAAAAGAAAGTTTGATTGTAACTGAAAATCCGTGAAATACCTTCTTTTGGTGTGATTTTATTGAGGAGAGAGCTAACTCCAGGCAGAAGAGCTCCAGTGCCCAATCCAAATAGAAAGCGATAAATTCCCAATTCAAGTGGTGTACCAGCCCTCGCACAGAAAATATAAATAACAAAACTATACAAAAGAGCCAGTAAGAGCAAACGGTGATTTCCTATTTTATCTCCTAATTTTCCCAGCCAACCAGATGAAAATATGCTTGAAATGCCCATTGCTGAAACGATTGCACCAGATACCAATAACAAATTTTCTTTTTGCCCTAAAGAGCGGATATAAAGTGTCAAAATAGGGGAAATGGACTGTCCAATCATCTGAATCACCATGCTAGTAATAAATAAGCCAAAAAGGATTGATTTTTGAGGAATTTGTTGAAATAGTTGCTTGGTCGAAACTTCTTTTTCCTTAGAGACGGGATGAAAATCTTCTTTTATCCCAAAAATGGTCCACACAGTAACAAGAAATAAGAAAAATCCCACCAAAAGAAAAACATTTCTCATCCCTAAACTTTGTGCAATTATGCCTCCCAAAAGAGGTCCCATCAGAGTTCCCGCTACTACACCTGTTGACAATGTTCCCAAAGCATATCCAGAATGTTTTTTGGGTGCTTGGCTAGCTATTAAAGCAGTACTATTAGGTACATAACCAGAAAACACACCATTTAAAAGTCTCAAAACAATGAGCCAAAATACATTCGGCACAAAAGCCAAGCCTCCCATCGTAAAAGTCATTGCAAAAGCTGCCCGAATCATCATGGGCTTGCGACCATATTTATCAGCTAAACTCCCCCAGACAGGTGATAAAAGTGCGGCTGTCAAAGCTGTACTCGAAACCGCTAAACCTGAATAAAATTCAACCATAGAGCCTCCAGCGCCTAATTCTTCCACATACAAAGACATAAATGGAACAACTAGTGACATACTAGCTCCTACAAGAAAGTTTCCCAGCCAAGCAATCCATAAATTCCGTTTCCAATTCACTTGATTCTTAATAAAATCATCTTCTTTCTTTGTCTAAAAATGCCTGCACCTGCTTTAAAGTAGCCAAAAGCGCACCATTATTGTCAATCACAATCTCAGCTCTTTGTCTTTTTTCTTCCAAAGAAAGCTGAGCTGCTATGCGTCTTTGAGCCTCTTCTTGACTAAGATTATTTCGAGCCATCAAACGTTCTAATTGAGTATCTTTGCTCACATCTACTAGCCAGATTTGATCAAACCAATCTTCATACTCCTGCTCAAATAAGAGTGGGATATCCATAAAGAAAAGCTCTTCTGTTGCTGCCAATTGATTACGTTTTAAAGCTAATTCTTCTCGAATAATATCATTTTGTAAGCGACTGGACTTCTCTAGTAAATTGGGACGACTAAAGAGAAGAGCTCCTAGCTTTTTTCGATCCAATTGACCGTCTGCCAATAAAATTTCTGTTCCAAATTCTGACAACAGAACTTGATAAAGTCGACCTCCCGGTTTCTGCAATTCATGAACTACCTGATCCGCATCAATCACTTGATAACCTTGAGAGCGCAGGAAGTCTGTTACAACTGATTTTCCAGAGGCAATTCCGCCTGTAATTCCAATTATTTTTGCCATGTCCTACCTCATTTTTTGACAATGTGGACAAAGGTGAGTTCCACGACCAGCTAGTTTGATTTTTTCAATTTCATGACCACATCTAGTGCAAGGTTGCCTTGTTTTTCCATAGACTTGCAAGAAATCTTGCATTGTGCCGTCTTCTCCTAAAGCATTGCGATAAGTGCGAATGGTCGATCCTCCCTTTTCAATTCCTAACTGCAAGACCGCAATAATTTGTTCTCGCAGATGCTTCATTTCTGCTCTATTCAGGCTTTGGGCTGCTCTTGCTGGGTGAATCTGTGCCCGCCATAAAACTTCATCCACATAGATATTACCAAGACCCGCTACTAAGGTTTGATCCAATAGGTAAGGTTTAATCAGTTTCTTAGACTTTCTTAGAGCTGTTGCAAATGGTAGTAAATGAAAATCTAATTCGGTCGGTTCTGGTCCTAACTTTTTAGAGAGAAAATAGCTATCCAGCTGTTCTTTTTTCAACAATTCCATTGTACCAAATTTCCGAACATCCTGATAAACGAGGTTGCTGCCATCTGTGAAATGAAAAATTACATGAGAATGCTTAGTCAATTGGGCCTCTTCAGGGTAGAAAAGATACTTTCCTTCCATGCGCAAATGCGAAATCAGCACCCAATTTGTCAAATAAAAAATCAGATATTTGCCCCGACGCTCAACAGCATCAATACTTTGTCTCGGTAAATCTAAGACAAAAGTATCTACCCCTGTCCCAATCATCTTGGTATAACGGACATCTACCTTTTCAATCTCTTTTCCTTTAACCAGCCGCTCCAAACCACGGCGTACCGTTTCTACTTCTGGTAATTCAGGCATGAAATTTTTATCCTTTCTTATCCAAATTTAACGTGTAATGGACTGTTCGACTTATTTCTTTAAATCCTGCCTTCTTATGAAAAGCTTGACTGACTGCATTGTCTATATCACAATCTGAAGCTAGCTGAGACACTCCTTTTTCTGTCGCCCACGACTGAGCAAAGTCAAGAAGCTGAGTAGCGATAGCATGTCTTTGAAAAACAGGTACTACCGCTATGCCTTCAATATATGCGACAGGAAGTTGCTCCGCTCCTTCCACATACTCCGAACGCATAGATAAGCTGACCCAAGCAACGGCTTCTCCTTCTATGTAGTACAAAAATTCATTAGGAAATTTTCCTTCAGAAAATGCTACTAATAATTTCTTTTTCTCTATCTTCCAAGCTAAATGAGCAAAGTAAGCCCAATCAGCTAGCTGAGATTTTTCTACCTCTCGGATTTCTCCTATCATGATTATTTCTTTCAATCTTCTCTTCCTAGTAAACGGCGTGCGTATACTGTCTGACCTGAATGCATAGCCGCATCGTCAATGATAGATACTAAACGATTTCCACGTTTAACAGCTGGAATCCAATTCTCATCGACGACATCATCCAGACTATCTTCATTTACCTTTGATAAATAAGCAATTGTTGCCGCAACCGCATCAGACAGATAACCTTTAAGAAAATCAATATCTGTCACCACAACTTTATGCGCTTCTTGAGGAGTGTGATGCCAATCTTCCGTATCATCTGGTAAATCCAAAGCAAATTTTTTCTTCCAACCTTTAGAAAACCAGACTGGATTAGTCTTTGCTAAATCAGCAATCTGGAAATCCAACTCCCGCGCCGTATGCCAAGTCAGCCAAGTGATAGACTTAATAGATGGAGCAGTATCTACAAGTGGAAAAGCGTTCACCTCTTCTAAAGACAAACCTTCCAATACAGACAAAAAACGCTCCTTAGCTCGTTCTACATTTTCCACTAAAAGTTCTACAAATTCCATTGTCCTGCCTCCTTTATTAAACTGTATCAAACACTAAAATACATCTATTATCACTGCAAATCTGATTTTAAAATTCCATAAGAGGAAAAATCCTTGATTTTCCCTTTATGAAATACTGCTTTGCGAAAGGTTGCCTCGTATATCATTCCGGCCTTGGCCATAACACGTCCTGAAGCAGGATTGTCAGTAACAAAGTCTGCTGTGACACAATTAAAGTCTGCTTCTTTCAAAAGATAAGAAAGCACCTCTTGGAGTGCCTCAGTCATCAAACCTCGTCCCCAATATCTTTTACTCAGGACATAACCAACTTCGCAAGCATTAATATCTTCATCTATGTCCACCACACTAATATCGCCAATCACTTCATCAGAATTTTCTTTCAGACAAATCACCCATTTATAAAAATCCAGATCTTGATATTGTTAAACCCACTGAGCCACTGATTGTTTGGTAACGTCAGTATTCTCATGAGTAGACCAAGTTATATGGCGAAGATTGTCTGGTTCAGAGGTCCAGTTACGATACATGGCAAGGTAATCTTTAGCTACAAAAGGGCGAAGCAGCAACCGTTCTGTTAACAATCTTTGTGTTCCGATATGTTTCATAAAATCTTATCTCATCATTATTATTTATTCAATGCCCTAGAGCAAAGCTGTCTGCAAAATATTCCGTTAACATCAAACGGTGTTTATCACTTACAGAATCCAGCTTCTCAATTTCTTCCTTAGAAAAGAAACCCAGACGCAAGGTTTCTTCATTGTGAAAATCAGAAATATTTACTGGTGAAACAGCCGCCAGCTCATAGATGAAGACAACCGTCTGCACCTTATCACCATTAGGATAGACTTCCTCAAAATTGCTATAAACATTGAGAAAACGTGTTGCTTGTACTTTAATTCCCGTTTCTTCAAAAAACTCACGCTTAGCCGTATCAAGTGGACTCCCCAAGCTCCATTGCACCACCTGGAATTGCCCATGTTTTCTTATCACCGCGTAATTGCAAAAGTACGCATCCATCCTTATCCGTCAAAATGCCCCCAGCAAAAGTCAGAATGACCTTGTTATGCCCAACTTTTGATCGGATATAGGAAATGTAATCTTGAGTCATGTTTAATACTCCTTCTCTTTCCACTCAAAGTCCACCAACTCTATTTTCTGATTGCTTTGTCTATTTCTTATTATCCATTTCTTCTATAATATGAGCATAATGGACTTTCATAGCTTTCCTCAATTGCTGGCTAAACATCCCAAACATAAAATAATAAGCCAGACCAAGACATAATAAAGCGAATATTGGCAACAAGAATAATTGTACTATGAGGAAAATTAAATTTGCTCTACCACTAAATATCGCCAGCAACGGCATTAGGACAAGAACAACTACTAATGTCATGCCAGCTGTCTTAAATCCCTTGTGCCGTTGCTCTTTCAATTCTAAGTACTGATGGTAGATAGACCTTACTTCATCCTCTTTATAACGATTACAAAGCAAGCCGTCCTTTATTTCCTTATCTAAACTGGTAATCCCAATTGAATAAACCATTTTCTTCTCCCTCTCCTACGTTAGATTCTCTGTCCCTAAAAGTCGTCCTCAATACTCCTTCTCATTATAGCCAAAATCTGCCAAATCCAATTTCTTGTCCCGCCAGTTTTTCTTGACTTTAACCCAAGTTTCGAGATAGACTTTGTCGCCTAGCATGATTTCAATGTCACGGCGTGCCATTTTACCAATTTTCTTGAGCAGAGCCCCTTGCTTGCCAATGATAATCACCTTTTGACTATCACGCTCCACCATGATGGTAGCACGAATATGTACCTTGTCCGTCTCCTCATCACGTTTCATAGATTCAATAACTACAGCCACTGAATGCGGTACTTCTTGCTCCGTTAATTTCAAAATTTTCTCTCGAATCATCTCAGAAACTAAAAAGCGTTCCGGGTGATCGGTAATTTGATCCTCTGGAAAGTATTGAAAGCCTTCTTCCAAGTTTTCTTTCAGCAATTCCATCAGACGAGGGACATTATTGCCTTGCAGGGCAGAAATGGGCACAATTTCCTTAAATTCCATTTGTGTCCGAAAATCATCAATCTGCTCCAGCAACTGGTCTGGGTGCACTTTGTCAATTTTATTGATAACGAGAATGACAGGAATTTTTGCTGCCTTGAGCCGTTCCATAATCATATCATCACCCCTACCACGCTTTTCATCAGCAGGAACCATAAACAGGACTGTCTCTACCTCCCGTAACGTTGAATAAGCAGACTCTACCATAAAATCACCGAGCGCTGTTTTAGGCTTATGAATTCCCGGCGTATCAATAAAGACAATTTGCTCCATGTCTGTCGTATAAATCCCCATAATCTTGTTACGAGTTGTCTGAGCCTTATCACTCATAATAGCAATTTTCTGCCCCATGACATAATTCAAAAAAGTTGACTTCCCAACATTAGGACGTCCTAAAATGGCTACAAAACCAGATTTAAAAGTCATTATTTCACCTCTATTTCACTAAATAACAGAAAATCGGCAGTCTCCCCCGATTTCCAAATCTTTAAAAAATCAAATTCCAAATTTTAGGAATGAAAATAACCAAACCTGTCACAACTGCAAATCCAGAAACTACTAAAACTGCACCAGCTGCCATATCCTTGGCATTTTTAGCTCGTATGGAGAAGTGATAATCACTAGCTAAATCCACCACATTTTCAATAGCCGAATTCATAATCTCAAAAGCGATAACCAAAAAAATGCTCAAAAAAAGGAAAAGCCATTCTATCGCAGATACCTGAAAAAGGAAGCCTGCAAGCACCACTACAACTGCTGAAACGGCATGATTACGCATATTACGTTCTTCTTTGATTGCCGTAAAAATCCCTGTCAGAGCAAATTCTAAACTCGAAATGACATCCCGATTCTTCCATTTGCGCTTGTTTTTTTTATTGTCTTGTAAGTCCATAAGCAGTCAAAATTTCTTCCTGTAAACCAAACATTTCCGCCTCTTCTTCTGGCGTATAGTGATCGTATCCATTGATATGCAAAAAACCATGCACTGCAAGAAACCCCATCTCTCGCTCAAAACTGTGACCATACTCTTCTGCTTGCTCGCGCGCCTTATCTATGGAAATAAAAAGTTCTCCGATATAAGCATCAAAGTCCTCTAACATTTCTGCCAACTCAGGATTTTTTAATAAGTCCTCCTCATCAATGGCAATGTCCAGCTCAGGCTTGTACTCCAAACTAATAACATCTGTCGGACGGTCCGTATCTCGATATTCTAAATTCAGCTCATGACTACGCTCATTTGTAACAAACGTTACAGCCATTTCCTTATTTTCTTTCCCAATCTTCTTCGCAGCAAACTGCAAAATTTCCTGCGTTTGCTTTATCATTTTTTCCGAAACTTGATTTGTTTCATCTATGATTTCAATATACATCATGCACCCACTTTATTAGTATCATTTTCATTATACCATATTTCAATTAGGGATGGCTGATTTATAAATCATTTCCTATTTAGTTCTGCTCTTTATTGCACATTTTTTCTTTCAAAACTTATACTTGTTGCTGGAGACGGCTCATTTGAGCATAGATCCCATTTTGTTTTACCAATGTGTCGTGTTGCCCTCGCTCTACAATCTTTCCTTCAGAAATAACCAGGATTTGATCTGCCTCTTGAATGGTTGATAAACGATGAGCAATGATAAAAGTTGTTCTCCCTTCCTTTACAACAGCCATTGCTTTTTGAATCAGTTCTTCGGTTTCTGTATCAATATGAGAAGTTGCTTCATCCAATATTAAAATTTGAGGATTAGCATAGAGAGCTCGAGCAAATGAAATCAGTTGACGTTCACCACTCGAAAATGCTGCCCCTTTATCCTTTACAGGCTCATCAATTCCTTCTTTACAACGAGCCAGCAAGTCCCCTGCACCGACTTTTTCTAAAGATTCCAAAACTTTTTCACGATTGATACCTGAATGGCTCATAGCTACATTAGTTGCTAGTGTTCCTGTGAATAGATAAGGATCTTGCAAAACAATCCCCATGTGACTACGAAGACTTTCACGAGAATATTGTTGAATATCTTGTTGATCAACATAGATTTTCCCTTTTTGAGGATCGTAGAAACGATAAAGTAGGTTCATGATAGAAGATTTTCCAGAGCCGGTATGTCCTACCAAAGCAACCGTCTCTCCTTTCTTTGCTTTAAAACTAATATTGTGCAGAACTGTCTTGCCTTTCTCATATGCAAAGCTCACATGTTCAAATGTAACTTGTCCTTTAACAACTGCCAACTGTGATTTTACATCCTCTTCCTGAGGTTGATCTAACAATTCTAAAACTCGTTTTCCTGTTTCCAATGATCGTTGTACATTTGGGAAAAGCCGAACCAGAAAACCCATCATCTCAAATAAATTGATAATATAATTGAGATAGATAAACAGTACACCAGCGGTAATGACATTGCGACCGCCTAAAAATTGCTGGCCAACTATCGTCAAAATGACAGCAAGCACTGTATTTTTTAAAAATTCCGTTAATGGCCAAGACGAAAGAGCACTTACCCATACAATTTGTTTATCAGCTTGGCTCATTTTTCGAGCAGTTGCATTAAATTCTGAAAGAACTGTTTTTTCCTGATGATATAACTGTATCAAGCTGGCTCCATGCATCAATTCATTCACTTGATTATTGATATCACTCCGTGAATCATAAAAGTCTTTCATCGGCTTGTCCGTTAGTTTTTTATAAAATACTTGTATCCCATAAAAAGCAGGAAGCAATAGCAAAAGTACCGAGGCAGCAAGTGGACTAAGGTAAAACAATAGAGCGTAGGTAAAAACAATCCGAAGAACTTGAATCAAAACACTAACCAAACTAGCATAAAATTGTCTTCGTAAGGTTTCCGTATCATTTACAATTCTGGTTGCAATCTTACCTGCTGGTTTATCATCAAAGTAAGAAATCGGCAAATTTTGCATAACCTGATAAGCTTCATTCCTCAGATGTTCTGCTACTTTGTTTCCACAATGCGCTAAAAGGCGATCACCTAAGTAAGTCAGTATGCTCCCCAAAACTACAACAATTATGTATAATCCAGCTAATTGCAAAAGCTGAACCTGACGATCTTTTCCGCTTCCAATCTGTGTAAGCGGTCCGTCTATCATATTTCTCAAACAGAGAGGAGACAGTTGGCTAGTCACCGTTGCTAAAACAGCAATTCCAACCGCAAAAAAGAATGCAGTTCGAACAACTCTTAGTTCTTTTAATAAACGACTAATGATACTCATTTACTCCCTCCTTTCTGATGTTGCTGCCGCTGATATTGTTCGGCATACCAGCCTCCTTTATTTAGCAACTGGTTCGGTGTCCCTTCTTCAACAATTTGTCCATCTTCTAAGACAAGAACCCAGTCTGCCTGTTGGATAGCTGACAAACGGTGTGTCACAATGATCGTTGTCTGATTAGCTCGCATATCCTGAAGATTTTTGATAATTCGACGCTCTGTTTGAGCGTCAACTGCTGACAAAGAATCATCCAAAATGAGGACTTCTGGTTGTCTAATAAAGGCGCGTGCTAAAGAAATTCTTTGTTTTTGACCGCCAGATATTGACACTCCTCTCTCACCAATAAGAGTTTCCAGTCCGTCTGGCATTCGTTTTAAATCTTCTGAAAATGCTGCTGTTTTAATAGCTTTCTCAATATCGCTTAATGTCGCATTTCTCTTACCAAAGGCAATATTGTCTTTGACAGATTTTGAGAACAAAATATGCTCCTGTGGGACATAGCCAATCATTGCTTCAATCGATGGACGTGAATAGTGACTGGCGGATTTTCCATTTATCTGAAATGTACCTCGTCCAACAGGATATTGCTGAAGAAGCTGACGAACTAAGGTTGTTTTACCAGATCCTGTTTTTCCAACAATACCATACGTCTTTCCTGCTTCAATTTGCCAAGCTATGTTACGCAAGCTAGGTCTTTTTGTTTGTGGATAAGTGAAATGATAATTCTGAAAACGAATAGAGATAAGATGTTTTAACTCCTCTTTGCCACTCATTTTCATATCATCTGTCGTTTCAATCAATTCTGTGACCTTTTTAAAAGATGTTTTCCCTGTTTGATAGACCAGGATAAAGTCCGACAACATCCAAAAAGGTTCAATAAGGCTAATCATATACAATTGAAGAGCGATCACTTGCCCAATTGTTAACTGTCCCATTTTTATAAAAATAGCCCCAATAAGAAGTACAATAATCGTTGATAAAGCGATAAAGACAGAGGAGAGAGGCGCGTAAAGATATTGAATGCTGGCAATTTGATCACCAACCTTAGATAAAGCTTTTGTGCGCAATTGGAACTGTTCTTTCTGAGTTGTCTTCTTGCTATAAGCACGCGCAACTCGGACTCCCTCTATTGTTTCCAGCACCTCATCATTCAAAGATGCCACTGCTTCACGATTATTTTCGACTAGTTTATCTTGTTTTTTACCAAGAAAATAAATCCAGATCATCAATGTCATAAGCGGAATCATAGCCAGTAAGCTAATTTCCCATGAGATAAAAAACATGGTCGGAATGACAAAGACAATCATACCTCCAGCATATAAGAGAATTACAATTCCATAACCAGCCATCTCCATCATTCCTTCAACATCTGTTGAAAAACGCGTTAGAATATCACCAGAACGAAATTTTTCGTAGAAAGGCATTCTCATAGCTACCAATTTTTCAAAAGCTCTTCTTTGAATGAGAAATTTATAATCAATGGACGATTGAAATATCTTTAAATGCCAATAGTAAGCTGAAAGATAGTTACAAATCGTCACCAGAGCCAACAAACTAACATCTCTAATTAAATTCTGCTGTGTCAAACTATGATGCGAAAGATGATCTACTAAACGCTGAATTACCTGTGTTGGAATCAACATTGTAAAATCATACAATAGTAAAACCAGAGCAATGGACAAATATAACCATTTATGTTCTTTTATATATCCAAATAAACTTTTAATCATCCTAATCCTTTCCTAAACACACAAAAAAGCTCAAGACAGAATAAACCTGTCCTGAGCTTACTTGTTTTTATTTATTTTTTCATCAAAAATAAATTACAGTGCTGTGCTAGAAAGGAGTTCTGTCGTATGATATACCTGAGTACTGTTTTGTTTTACATTATTCATGATACATTCTCCTTTCTACTTTTAATTAGTTAATACTTTAACATTAAAAGAAATGCTTGTCAAGAATATTTACAAAAAATCCTCCCAAAACTGAATGAATTTTCTGCCTTAAAATCAAGATTAACAATTCTTTGTAATAGCAATTTCGGCTGCGATACGTCCAAAATTGAAAATATCAGTAAGAGAATTGCCAACTAAACGGTTTCCGGCATGCAATCCGCCGGCTACTTCTCCAGCTGCATAGAGACCTTGGATAACTTGTCCTTGTTTATTGATAACATGTATTTCCGTATCAATCTTAAGCCCACCCATAGTATGGTGAACGACTGGTTTTCAAGGAGTGGCATAAAATGGTGATTTTTCAACCTTGAGGTCGAAAGCTCTTTTTTCAAATTCAGGACCATATCCTGCATCAACATAAATATTATAAGCTGTGATCGTCTTGGTAAAGACCTGTGGATCCATTTGTAGCTGTTAAGCCAACTCTTCCAAACTATCTGATCGGTAAATCATTCCATGTGCTACCTGTGCATCAATCTTTTCTTGACTGTATTATAAGCTGTTTCTTTCATATTATCGTCTACAATCAGATAGAAAAAACCACCATTGTCAATTGCTGCCTGAACTCATTTATCCCGACTACCGTACTCATCTACAAAACGTTTTCCTTAAGTATTGACCATGATGAAGTTAGCCGGAGGCGCCTGTAATCGGGTCAGATACCAGCATTATTTGATAGAAGTCCAAACCGACTAGGTCTGTACCAACGCTTTGACCTAAGAGAATACCATCACCCATAATAGCTGGTGAATTTGATGTCTTAATATCGTCACCAATGTGCATCCAGTATTGATTGTATTGCTGCAACATCATAGGATTAAGATACAAATTAAAAGCGTTGATATGATTAGCTTTAAAATACTCTTTCAACAAAGAAATCATTGATGTTTCTTGATTATTCTATTAGAATGTGAAAACAATAACAATATTGATTTCTGCTTTTATAATGCAAAAAAGCCCATTAAAATTGGGCTTTTTCCTGTTCTTCATGCTAATTGCCGGGATCGAACCGGCGACCTCATCCTTACCATGGATGCGCTCTGCCAACTGAGCTAAATCAGCAGTCCCTATCTACTATATCATGCAGAGAGGTACTTGTCAATAGATTTGAAAAATGTTTTCATTAAAAGAGAAAAATTTTGCTAGAAGGTTCCAGAAAAGAACCTAGTCACCATTAAAATTTCCTATAAATCTCACATTCACATCAGTATTTTTCAAAATAATCTTTCTTTGTCAAACGATAATAAGCTCTCTGAGAAATTCGGCCTTCCTCATGCTCATCGAGTGCTGCGTATGGGTCAATATGGGAAAACTTCATACCAGCCTTTTCCATAACCCGTCCTGAAGCTGGATTTTCTACATCATGGAGAGCAACCAACATATTCATATCCAAACTTTCAAAAGCCATTTGAAGTATGGCTTTTAATGCTTCCGTTGCTAAACCTTGATTCCAATATTTTTTATTGATGACATAACCAATGGCTGCCTTTTTAAGGAGCGGATCCAGCTTGTGTAGGTCAATGCTGCCAATCAGTTTTTCATTTTCTTTTAACTCAATTCCCCAATTTCCAAGTGGTTTCCCCATAAATAAACAAGCAATAATATTTTTAGTTTCTTCCAAATCTTTATTAGGTAAAAAAGTGTAGCGAGTATTTTCTTCATCAGAGGAATATTCAAACATATCCTCAGCGTCATCTAAGGTCACAGGCCGCAAGAGCAGGCGCTCTGTTTCCAAAGTTCGGTTTTCAGCTAGCTTTAGATAAATACTTTCCATTTTGCACGAACCTCCTATTTTGCCTCATAGCATAACACAAATACTCACCGAAATCAATGTTTTTTGATTTCTCCTTGATTTTTAAAGCGTTTTCATATACAATAAAAACATCTCAAAAAAGGAGTAAATCTATGTTAATCGGTATTCCAAAAGAAATTAAAAACAATGAAAATCGTGTTGCTTTAACACCAGCTGGTGTTCACAGTATCGTCCAAAAAGGTCATCAGGTTTTAGTTGAAACTAAAGCTGGGCTTGGTTCTGGATTTATAGACGCTGACTATGAGGCACAGGGAGCGACAATTGTTGCAACTGCAGCGGAAGCTTGGGCAGCTGATCTAGTTGTCAAAGTAAAAGAACCCTTAGTTACTGAATATAGCTTCTTACGTGATGATCTCTTGCTTTTCACTTATCTGCATATGGCTGCTGCACCTGAATTAGCTGATGCTATGACAATCAGTAAGACAATAGGAATTGCTTACGAAACCGTTCGTGACCAAGAGGGGAATCTCCCCTTACTTGTGCCCATGAGTGAAGTGGCAGGACGTATGGCTGTACAGATTGGAGCTCACTTTCTAACCAAACAAGAAGGTGGTTCTGGTATACTACTGGGCGGTGTTCCAGGTGTTCCTAAAGGAAAAGTCACTATCATTGGAGGGGGCGTTGTTGGAACACACGCAGCTCGCATCGCTTTAGGACTGGGAGCGCATGTCACTATTCTTGATATCAGCGCTAAACGACTGTCAGAACTAGAAGACCTTTTTGGTCATCAAATCCAGACCCTTATGTCTAATTCTTTCAATATTGCTGAAAGTGTCAAAGAGGCCGATGTAGTGATTGGAGCAGTATTAATCCCTGGTGCCAAAGCTCCCAAGCTCGTTACTGATGAAATGGTCAGTAAAATGCGACCTGGTTCTGTCATCGTTGACGTAGCCGTTGACCAAGGTGGGGTTGTTGCAACTGCTGATCGTGTAACTACTCACGATGAACCTGTCTATGAAAAACATGGTGTACTTCACTATGCCGTTGCCAACATACCTGGTGCTGTTGCTCGCACATCAACTCTTGCTTTAACAAATGTAACACTTCCTTACATTGAAGCTTTGGCTGACAAAGGTTTTGAACAAGCTATAGCAGATGATTTGGGGCTACAACAAGGAGTGACTACTTATAAAGGTTATCTCACTAGCCGACCAGTTGCAGAAGGGCTTAATCGTGACTACACCGATATCAATGATTTAGTATAAATTTTGAAAATAAAAGGATATGCCAACTTGCTTCGCAGGTCCTATACACCACCTTTTAAGCAGTTTTTTTGAACAATCACCTACTACACTGCTCATTTATTATAAAAATAATTTGAGTCTGAGACGCTATTGTCCCAGACTCTTTTTTACTTATCATTTTAAGTCGTATAACTATAAGAAAAGAGCTTTCAAATCCACCTCTTTGCTTCATTCCATTTATTTTTTCTTTTTAGGTTTAGGTAGCGGCAATTGATCATACATGGCTAAAATTAAATCTTCTAGAAACACCTTATTTTCAAGGTCTTCCACTAAAACCATTTCTTTGGCGCCTTCGTATGGAAACTCATACGAGGGTTGGGCAATCTTATCTAAGACTGCTTGAACTGGCTTAACTAAAAAGCGATTATCATAAATACCACCAATAATCTTACCACGGAAGTAAAGAATATACTCTCCCATCATAGAACGGTAAGTCACATCATCTAATCCTGATAATTGCTCCAAAACAAATTCCAAATAGTTTTTACTTGATGCCATTTCTAACCTCTTAAGCTCTGTTCAACGATAACAACCGTATAGAGTTCTTGCTTGACCTCACTTCCAATTGGTTTGAAGCCCTGCTTTTTCCAAAAATGCTGAGATTGCGGATTCCCCTTGACATAAGCCAAACGTGCTTTTCGAAAGTTTTTAGCAAAATAGGCTAGCGCTTCTGTCACAATCTGGCTGCCAATACCTTTCCCTTGATAGGTCTGATTAACCATAAATAGACCAATAAAAACTGTCTCCTCATCAGGATAGGCATAAACAAAATCTATAACAGCTACAAGGTTAGAGCTATCCCAAAAGCCAACATAAAATTTATCAACCTTAGCCTTGCCTTCAGGTAGACGAAACATATCTTCTTTTACACTTTCCAAATTTGGAGCTGGTGGACAATGCTGAAAATACAGAGGATTGCTTTCATATAAAGATAAAATACTTGGAATATCCTTTTCTGCTAGTATCCTACAGCTATAATGCCTAGATAGTTGTTCAATCATCTTTTAAAATCCCTACTCTTTGTGTCCTGTAATGATAGTATAGGACGATGTATTGATGGCCAACACAATATAATTATCAGACACATAGAAGTTCTTTTTTTTTATGACTAATCTTTGTCTCAAATCTTTGGATAAAACCCTTAGCTCATAAAACTGGATTTTCCTCTCTCAAAAGCAGATGCTTTTGCAGACGGACTTTCCCAAGATCAGTTGTGTGAAACTTGTCCAGATTAGTCAAGAGATATTCCTTCATCATCTTCCGACTCCTTGACTGGCTCGCTGACGATTTCGTGACTAACTAAACTAGAATTTTCTTCTTTAGAAAAATGATGATGCGCCACTTCAGTAGAATGTTCATAGGCTTGGATAATCTCTGCAACCACAGGATGACGAACAACGTCCTTGGCTGACAGGTAAACAAAATCAATCTGCTTGATATTTTTCAATTTCTCTGTCGCATCAATGAGACCTGATTTACTATTCTTTGGCAAGTCAATCTGGCTAATATCCCCATTGACAATCATCTTGGAATTAAAACCAAGTCGAGTCAGGAACATCTTCATCTGCATAATGGTCGTATTTTGCGCTTCATCTAAGATGACAAAGGCGTCATCCAATGTTCGTCCACGCATATAAGCTAAAGGGGCTATCTCAATGATTTCTCGCTCCATAAGACGCGTAGTCTGTTCTTTTCCAAGAATTTGAAAGAGTGCATCGTAAACAGGTCTCAGATAAGGGTCTACTTTTTCTTTTAGATCTCCCGGCAAGAAACCAAGACTTTCCCCTGCTTCTACTGCAGGACGAGTCAATATAATCCGTTTGACCTGCCCTCGCTTCAGCGCTGTCACAGCCAAAGTTACGGCAAGAAAGGTCTTACCTGTTCCTGCTGGTCCAATCCCAAAGACAACATCATGGTTCTTAATGCTATCGACATACACTTTCTGCCCTAGGGTCTTAACTCGAATGGGTTTACCATAAGAATCTTTAATAATCTCTTCTTCATATAGAGCCACAAACTTATCAATTTCACCATTTTTGACCATTGTAATAGCTGTCACTACATCTGGCGTTCCAATCGTCATTCCACGGTTAACTAAGACTAGCAGAGCCTGAATAATCTGACGGGCTTCTTCACAGGCCATCTCCTCACCAATAATCTGGACAATTTCTGTCCGCGCATGAATCGTCACCCGCAACTCCTGTTCCATTAAACGCAAATGACGTTCATTAGAACCAAAAAGATGAAATATATCATCTGGATGCTGTAAGATGATTTCTACTGAATGTTCTTGCAAACAAAGAACCTCTTTCTTCACATTATTTACTTTATTATAGCAAAGTAACTCGGAAAATTCTATCTTTTTCCCGAACTAATGTGCTTGATATTCTTCCCAGATCGCATCAAAATCACTAAGATTAAAGGAAAAATCAGCATGTTCTTCTAAATAGCGGCTAATTTCATCAAAATCATCCGTATGCTTAGGAAAAGTTGATTCATGAAAAACTAAATCGGCTAGTATTGCCTTCGGCGCTGTACTTTTAGGATTGCGCTCTGTCATCAACCAAGTATAAAATGATTTTCTCATTCTATCTTTTCTCCTTTCTTGCTTTTTAACCAATCCGGTAAATATTCAGTCAAACCTAATGCAGATAACATGATGATTTGGGGTAAAAATTGTATCAAATACCGCGTCTTTCCACCTTCAAAAATTAGCAAAAACAACAAACCTCCAAAAACTGCAAGACTGATACCATTCAATTTATCATCTGCATGATATTTCCATAAGGCAAAAATAATCCCTACACTCATCACAATCCAAACAACTTGCTTCACAATCTCATAATAGCGATACTCACTCTTATCCACACTCAAAAAATAAGTTCTGATAAACTGTGCCACAAGATTCTTTTTTGTATAAGGATAAAGAGGGGAGATATAAGGCGTTTTTTCATATTCCACATCTCGATATAACCAACCTAAAGTTCCTTCTGAAACAGTTAATGAATGCTTATAGTAAAGATGATTGAGAAATCCCAAAAACGAATATTCTTTTAAGCGTCGTTTGATTTCTTTTTTTACATTTTCTTGCTTAAACATTCCATTATTATACTGTTCTCTCTGATCCACATCAATGTATTGAAGCAAGCCCTCTTTCATGTCTTCTTGATCGTGTCCAATAAAAGTCAACCCTAAGTCAATAAAGAGCAGAGGACTTTTAGACAATCCTTTCTCTTGTATCAATGTCACTTCTGTTTGCGTCGCTTTCAGATAGTTTCCGCCGATAGAAGTTACGCCAAACGATAGGAGAAAGGTGAAAAAGATTAGGATAAATTTCTTCCATTCCTTTTTGAACAACAGCAAAATAAAACCTGCCATAATAACAATCAACACAGTTGGTCGTATCAGCACTGCAAGCCCACTTATCAAACCTAATCCGATTGTCTTTATGAAGAGTACCCTCTTATCCTGCCATCGAAGCCCAAATAAATCAAAAAGTAAGAATATTTGTAAAGCAATGAGCGGAAGAGGCCATATATCCGTGTACATCGAATAAAAATAAGGTGAAAAGCTAACTAGCAAGACATACAAACTAAATGTCACATCAGCAGCAGACTCACTCACATATTTTTTCATTCCCTTGTACAAAATGAGTGCCGTTATATCGGCATAAAATATATTTAATCCCTGCAAAATCCATAAAGCTGAGCTTCCAAAGATATTATAAAAAAAGCGCTCATACAAAAAGAGAAACAAGTTATTAGGATTGCGTGTCAAATAACTGGAAATAGAAGTCTCTTTTGAGTACTTGAAAGCACCATTGAAAACAACTGCTGCATCTCGCCGAATCAGCAACTGAGCAGACAAAAGCATTGCCAACTGAAATACAATCACTGCTATCATAATAGCAACTTTGTGTCTCATCATGTAGTGGTAGCATTTTTTTAAATTTTCTAGATAACGATAAGCTAGAAATACTAGTATGACTGCTCCAATCAAAGCAAGACTAGAAATTGTCCCTAGATGAATAATAGCAGTAAAAAACCAATGCAAGCCCATAATGAACATAATTTTTTGCAAGATTCCAAAGAAAAAAGAGTACATTTTTAGCATAGGACCATTATATCAAAATCTAATTTGTTTCTCTATTTAAAAAAAACAACAATCATCAGATTGCTGCTTAACCTCTAATTGGACCCAGAATCCTCAGAACAAAAAAGTCAATTAAAATACCAAAACTCATGAGTGGTGTGTAAACAAATATCGTTAAAAGAAGAAAAATAAGTTTAGAAATTAAATCTCGCTGCAAATTTATTTGACGAAAAAGTTAATAGTCTCTCATTTCGTGGGAAAGAACTTCCTCATCAATATCCCTGCCAATTTTCTTGATCATGTTTAAATTTCTCAAGTAGAGCTAAGCCTTCTGCCGAAACATAGCCTTCTTGTTCCGCCAGCTTGATTAATTCGGTGTAGTTCGACAACGTTACCAATCGAACACCCGCATCTGAGAAATTCTTTTCTGCCCTAGGCAATTCATAAGTAAAAATAGCTACCACTCCAAGGACGTCAGCCCCCTCACGCTTAGCAGCAGCCACCGCATCCAGAACCGACCCTCCAGTTGAAATCAAATCCTCAATCACGACCATTTTCTGACCTGTTTTTACTCGACCTTCAATTTGATTTCCAGCACCATGATCTTTTGGTTTGCTACGAATATAAGCAAATGGTAAAGTCATCTTGTCAGCAATGATGGCTCCATGAGGAATACCTGCTGTTGCTGTCCCAGCAATCACTTCTACTTCTGGAAATTCAGCTTTGATTTTCTCAACAAAACCTTTTTCAATCAAAGTCCGCGTTTCTGGATAGGCCAAGGTCACACGATTATCTGTGTAGATTGGAGACTTGATGCCACTAGCCCAAGTGAAAGGCTCTTCCGGCTTCAAGTAAACAGCCTCAATTTTCAGTAAGTCACGCGCAATATCTTTTGCCAAAGTCATGATTTCTCCTTTATAATAATTCAATAGTGGAATCAAAATATTGTTCCAAAAAATAAGTCTTTTCTTTTATGTCTTCTAAAGTGACGATCTCGCTAGATAAAGTTAACACCCATTTATCTTCAACATCATCTTGTCGATGAATAACAGCAACCAATTCTCCTTCAAAGTATTCTAACGGTTCTCGTACCTTTTCCGACACAATGTAAACATCTTGCTCTTCACCATCCTCAGCAAACAAATTCGGAATATAACCATAATTGATAGGATAACGATTTCCAAAACTATCTTGATAACCGATGGGTCTGTCAATGATTGCTTGATATACTTTTCTAGCCATCTATCCATTCCGTCTTAATAGCGCGATAAGCAGCTACTGGATCTGCAGCTCGTGTAATGGGACGTCCAACCACAATATAGTCACTACCAATTTGATGTGCTTCTTGCGGTGTCATGACCCGTTTTTGATCCCCAATTTCAGAACCAGCTGGTCGAATACCTGGAGTAACGCACAGAAAATCTTCTGACGTCGCCGCTTTAATCAGCTTAACTTCCTGAGCTGAACACACAACTCCGTCCAAGCCGGCCTCTTTAGCTTTGCAAGCATAATTGACAACCGATTCTGAAACAGTTGTTTGGATATTTTGGCAGTCTCGCATATCGGCTTCGCTAGTAGAAGTCAACTGAGTTACAGCCACTAATTTTGCTTTATCTCCCAAAACTTTTTTAGCTTCCCGCATCATCTCGACACCACCTGCTGCATGCACAGTGACCATATCTACTCCAAAAGTTCCTAAAACAGACATAGCCGAGCGCACCGTATTGGGAATGTCATGCAATTTCAAATCTAGGAAAATGCTGTGTTCCAAACCTTTCAAATAGTGAACGATTTCTGGACCAATAGCATAAAAAAATTCCATACCAATTTTGACATAAAGCTTTTCATCTTTTGGAAAATGTTCCAGA
Organism: Streptococcus sp. NSJ-72; assembly: GCF_014334035.1. Lineage (NCBI taxonomy): Bacteria > Bacillati > Bacillota > Bacilli > Lactobacillales > Streptococcaceae > Streptococcus > Streptococcus sp. NSJ-72. Next base: position 1,119,038 of record NZ_CP060489.1, on the reverse strand, counting down.
AAGGTTTTAACATCATCAAAAGAGGGAAAATCAAGAGCAATAATAGGACGTTCTTCACGCATAGGTTCATCTCCTTATTTAATTTATAGGCAGTTTGTCGTTTTAACCTTTGGACACAGGGTCTTAATAACTTGAAATACTGTCTGTACTACGGTTTCGTTTGCTAATCCTGACCGCTTGATTTCAATAGAAGTAAAGTCACTGACACTTCCTAACGAAAGCTTTACCCATCGTCTTAAATCCCTGTCGAAACTTTTAAGCACACTTCGTACAAACTTCTTAAGAGCTATAGAAAAACCTTGCCTGAGGCAAGGTTACACGAAAATTGACAGTTTACTGCCGCTTTAAACCGTATCAGCCTTAGTAGCCTCTCTGGACTTCTTTAAAGGTTCCATTTCAATTATTTTATAATTTACTCCGTCTATTGTCAAGCAAAAAATGAGGCTACAACAAGTTTTTTCTAATTTCTGTTCGCAAGCTTTCCAAACTTTCAATACCGTATTTATCCATGACTTTAGGTAGATCCTCAATAATATTAGGACACGCATAAGGGTTTGTAAAATTTGCTGTCCCAACACCAATCGCTGAAGCTCCTGCGATAAACATTTCAATGGCTGCTTCTGCTGAGTTTACTCCACCCATACCAATGATTGGTAAACTACTAGATTGTGCTACCTGACGAATCAACTTCAAGGCAACTGGAAAAATTGCCGGCCCCGACATGCCACCTGTTCCGTTTGCAATAATCGGCTTTCTGCTCTTTGAATCAAATCGCATTCCAACTAAAGTGTTAATCATGGTTAAACCAGAAACTCCTGCATCTTCAACTGCTTTCGCTATTTGTGTAATATCTGCTACACTAGGTGTCAATTTTACATAGACTGGCACTTCCGACACGTCTACCGCTGCCTTAGCAGCCTGATATGCTAAATCTGGCACCTGACCAATTAGCAAGCCCCCATTACCATGATCAACATTGGGGCAGGAAATATTAAGTTCAATAGCCTTGACGTTTGGAGCTTCAGATATTTTTTCTGCAACAAAAGCATATTCTTCGTTAGAAAATCCCGCAACATTAACAATAATCGGAAGATTAGGATAATGGTGAGCCAGCCAAGGAAGTTTTTCTGTCAACACCACATCTACCCCAGGGTTTTGTAGTCCAATAGCATTGAGCATACCAGCTGGTGTTTCTGCCACTCGTGGCGTCGGATTGCCAAAACGAGGGTACTGCGTGGTCGCCTTAATCATTATGGAGCCAAGTACATTGAGATCATAATATTTGGCATATTCCTGACCAAAACCAAAACACCCCGAAGCTGGAATAATTGGATTTTTCAGTTCCAAGCCAGGAAGAGAAATTGCTAAACGACTTTTAGACATATCAACCTCCTACATCACGATTGTACCAGTCTCAAAAACTGGACCGTCTTCACAAACCCGCTTATTGACTGCTTGATCCTCGCCAGCAACATGAAGTACACAAGCATAACAAGCCCCCATTCCACACGCCATTCGTGATTCCATAGAAATGTAAGCTCGCGGATGACTGCAAAATGTTTCATTCACATATCTGAGCATACCAGGAGCTCCACAAGCATATACCGCAGTAAAATCTTCTGATAACTCATTCACAATGGAGGAAACATAGCCTTTGCGACCATAAGAACCATCATCCGTTGTTATCAGGACACGACTGTATTTTTTCATTTCTTCTTCCAAAATGACAACTGCTTTTGTTGCAAATCCAAGAACTGAAGTGACCTTCACTCCCTTGCTATGTAATTCTTTTGCCACTTGTAGCAAGGGGGGGACACCAATCCCACCTCCTATAATTAGAGCTGTATCTGCAATACCTAAATCAGATAAATCAAAACCATTTCCCTGAGGCCCCATGACGTCTAACTGAAAACCTTTTTCCAGCCGAGAGAAGAGTTCTGTACCTGCTCCCTCTATCCTGTAAATAATCCGACAGATTTTCCGTTTTCTGTTAATCTCTGAAATCGAAATAGGACGACGTAGAAGCTTTGTATCATCTGGAACTCGGATATGCAGAAATTGTCCAACCTGCATCTGGCCAACCATTTCTCCTAGTAAATCCATAGCAAAAATTCGTGGAGCAATTTTCTCTTGGTGCACAATAGTCATCTTTTCCAACATGATTTTTCCGAGTCTCTTCTTGCATGAGCTGCTTGTCATTTCTACCTCATTTCTTTATTAAAAAAGACCTTGCATATACACAAGGCCTCACGAAAATAAAGAGTCGGTTTTCTCACTCTTCCTTCACCCGAAACCTTGGAAGCCTCGCTGGACTTTCTTAAAGGTTAAATTTAATCTATTTTACAACTTCAAATGTGTTTTGTCAATTCCAATATGATAAAATAAGCTTATGAGAATTCAACAATTGCACTATATTATTAAAATCGTCGAGACTGGCAGCATGAACGAGGCTGCCAAGCAACTCTTTATTACCCAGCCTAGTCTGTCCAATGCAGTGCGCGATTTGGAAAATGAAATGGGCATTGAGATTTTCATCCGCAATCCCAAAGGTATTACTCTGACCAAAGACGGTATGGAATTTCTCTCCTATGCTCGTCAAGTGGTAGAACAGACTCAGTTATTAGAAGAACGTTACAAAAATCCAGTTGCCAATCGAGAGCTTTTCAGCGTCTCTTCTCAACACTACGCCTTTGTAGTCAATGCTTTCGTTTCTCTGCTCAAAAAAAGTGATATGGAAAAGTATGAGCTTTTCTTGCGCGAAACACGAACTTGGGAAATCATTGATGATGTCAAAAATTTCCGCAGCGAGATTGGCGTACTGTTTCTCAACAGCTACAACCGCGATGTCCTCTCTAAAATGCTAGATGATAATCACTTGCTTGCCACACATCTCTTTACTGCCCAGCCACATATTTTTGTTAGCAAGAGCAATCCTCTAGCAAAGAAGAAACTGATCCAATTATCAGATTTGGAAGATTTTCCTTACCTCAGCTACGATCAAGGAACCCACAATTCCTTTTACTTTTCAGAAGAAATCCTATCGCAAGAACACCATAAAAAGTCCATCGTCGTCAGCGACCGAGCAACTCTTTTTAATCTTTTGATTGGTCTTGATGGCTACACTATTGCAACTGGTATTCTAAATAGCAATCTCAATGGTGACAATATTGTTTCTATTCCGCTAGATATTGATGACCCTATTGAGCTGGTTTATATTAAACATGAAAAAGCTAGCTTATCTAAAATGGGGGATAAATTCATTGAGTATCTGTTGAATGAAGTTCAATTTGATAAATGAATCATCAAAATAGGTTCCATAATTCCTAAAGTAGTTTTACCCACTACAGAAATTACAGAGCCAAATAAGATAGCTGCTTAAAATTCATTCCATTTCCTCCTGTACTTACTTGATTTTATTATATCGTGAAATAGCAATAGCAGGAAAAAACGTTGAAAGGCTGTAATGTGCAAACATTACAGCCTTTCTTAAAAAATGAGCAAAATACTACTCAATAACTACTTCCATATATTTTGCTTGCCCGAAAAAAGAGACCGGACCTAAGCTCAGTCTCCTAATTATGCTAATACTATTGTTATATTTCTTCTGCAACCAATTCTTCTCCTAATAGTGAGTAACGTTCTGCTTTTAAATTCTTAATCGTCCACAAGGCAGCAAAGCTAATCAAATAAAGGCTTGCTAGGAAAATCATGACCATTGAAACGCTCGAGATATCTAAAATTTTCCCAATAATCACAGATGAAAATCCTCCAATTGCTCGGCCAACATTTAAGATGACATTATTAGCCGTGGAGCGAATATGAGCTGGATACAATCTCGTAATCATCGCACCATAACCCGCAAACATTCCATTTACAAAGAAACCAACAATCGCACCGCCGATAATCATGGCAGGCATTGAATTGGCAAATTGGAAGAGGTAAACACACATGGAGGATGCTAGAAGAAAGATTGAATAAACGAATCTCGGTCCCCATTTATCAAGGATTTGACCGAAGGTGAGCATTCCCAGACACATCCCTAAAATCGTTGAAACCATCCAAAGTGAGGAATCTTTTACAGAAATATGCAAACTTGTCTGGATAATGGTCGGAAGCCAGTTCATCATACCAAAATAACCAGCAATTTGTACCGTCGTCATAACCATAAGCGCTACTGTCTGAGCCGTTAGAGATGGTGTTTTAAATAATTCACTCATTTTAACAGACTGGCGTCCTTCTGCTTTTAATGTCACATTGCCATTATCTCGGATATGATCATCATCAATCGCTAGCATCATCCACAAAACCAAAGCAATAGGAGCAAGCCCAAAGAGGAAAAGACCTTTCCAGCCAAGTGCCGGTGCCAACCAACCTGCTAAAAGCGCTGAAGTAATAGAACCGATTTGCCCTGCAATTCCATTCAGAGATGAAATGCGCCCCATTTTTCCAATAGGAACAATACCTGCCATAATCGCGATGGCAACTCCATACTCTCCACCAACGCCTATCCCAGCGATAAAACGCATGAGATATAGATAATAAATATTTTGTGTAAAGTAAATCAACCCTGTTGCTAATGAAAAAATAACAATCGTCCACTTGAAAACTTTAAACTTGTGATAGCGATCTGCCAGTATACCAAAGAGCAGGCCTCCAACCAACATTCCTAGATTGGTAATTGTTGCAATCCAGCCTCCTTGCGCTCCAGTAACACCTAATTCTGAAATAATAGATGACATCGAAAAAGCTAAGAACATGACGTTTAAATCGTCCGTTCCTGATGCAACAATCGCAGCAACCAGTGCTCGCTTATTATTTTTGTCTAAAGACATGCACATCCTCCTTAATTGTAGCTCACAGACTACATTTATTAATTGAATACAGCCTATAAATCAAAAAGCTCAGGAAATCCCGAGTCAAAAGTTTACAGTAAAATAGCAGATTAGCGCACTAATCCATTTTAATGATTACTTTTATGCCTCACAGGACATGATTAAAGTTGTATTTAATTGCATTAAGTATAAAATAGATTGAAAGATTTGTCAAGAGATTTTAGGCAATAGTTTTTACGCATTCTCTATTCTCTCCACTGAAAGTTCTAAAATGAGGTTAGCTACTCAAAAAGTATTAAAAAACATCTCAGGTAATTGTTAAGAAAGTACTGAGACTTTACACCGAAAAGCACATGTTTGAGGAGGGCAAAAAGATATTTGATGGAATATTGCGATAAAACAGTCTAAAAGCACTCAATTCTCTAAAAAGAGAACGAAGCTGTACTGACCCCCAAAAGTTGATATTGCCATTAAACCACTAATTTTTTTGGTTCCTCTTAGTTTGTTTGTCTATAAGGCGTTCTTGGATTAACGACACAACTTCATCATTGGTTGGCAAGTCAGAGTGTTGTGCATCTTCTCCTGTGACGGTAGTTTCTGTATAGTGAGCTGCTTGTCCCTGATAGATATACTTACCAGCACTTACACTTGTATCAGGAACTAATTCATCCGAATCATAAGTAATAGTCCCTGCTACGGAGTACATCGCTAAGGTCCTAGGAATATTTTTACGATTCTTAATAAAGTCAGCTAACATTTCTGTTTTGTTATTAATATTTGTTTCAGTAAAATTATAAGGCGTTCCGATTGTCATTAACTTTTTTAGATTCACATCATAATCTCCAAGATAATTCTCGATAAATGCTGTATAAATCAAACCGCCATTAGAATGCCCCAATCCTTTAAAATTATTGAAATTATATTTTCCTTGCAAGTCCTCAAACGCAGTATTAACCATTTTAGCTTGCTTTTTGATATTACTATAACCATCTTTATTATTTTCAAATCCAATAACAATAATCGGTTCATTGTCATTAGCAGCAATCGAACCACTATAAGTAATCCGTCCATCGTTCCATACTTTCACTTTAAGTAAACTATGCTTAACCTCACGACGTCTTTGATTTAGTTTTTGAACCAAACTATCGAATCGATTTTCTGTAGCAGAACTTCCCGGTATCATAATGATTGGCGACAAACGAGCATTATAAAATTTAGCAATTTCATCGATATTTTTTCTTGTCCAACTATAAGAGGGGACTGCTAAAACAATGAGGAAAATTAAAACCGTTAGCAAAACAAGTTTTACTTGTTTAGTCATGCTTACCTCCTTTTGGATCTACTTGACGAAGTTCATCATGAATCTGATCATTAAATGTAACAAATGCAAGATATATCATAACATCAATGATAAAAATGAAAATACCAACTGCTAGAGCTCGCAAACTTCCTCCTGTCCCAATGAAAGCATATAGTACACTCGGTGCTCCGCTAGGAACCGGATACACAGCTGGTGGCATTAGTCTGAAATAAAGAAAAATACTGGCTATAAAGACATTTATCATGGGTACAAGAATAAAAGGAATCAAAAAAAGAAAGTTGAAAAATATAGGAATGCCAACCATGAAGGCAGCGCCATGATTAAAAAGAGAAGGGAAAATACTTTTCAAACTAACATCACGATCTTTGTCGCTACGAGATTTCCATAAAATAGCAACTAAGAGTGCTAATCCTCCACCAAGTCCTGCAAAGATACCATAGGCATCATAAAGATTTGTTGAGGAAAAGGGATAAGGAATTCCTCTCGTCGTATGTTGTTTTAAAGCATAATTAAGATTATCTAATGCAAACGAATCATTGACAAAAGGAATATTGTTAAAGAGATTGCTATTTCCAATCCAAGCACTAAAAGTCCGTAAGGCAGTGTTCATTTCAATCACGAAGATATTATTTCGATTAACAATTAAGTTTGAGAAAAAATTAGAAATGGTCGAAAATACATTATAACGATTACCTAGGAACAGAAAGAAACTGTAAATAAGTGCTAGAGACAAAGAAGAAAGAATGGGACGAACTGTTTTTGGACGATAAACAAAATATTTATCCACGATTTGATCATCACTTGGACTCGAAAAGCGAAAGATTTGCCCTACTATATAACCCATCAATATGGCAACTATTAAATTGATATTGACAGGAAGGCTAATTCTCATCAAGGCACCATCTTTTAAAAGTACGGAGAATAACTTTCGCGAATGAATTAACAAGCTAAAAATAAAAGCAGTAATTCCTGCCGTTCCTGTGCTACGTCCATAGTGACCAGCCGTATATTTCGCGCTAAAATAAGTCGCTAACGGGCCCGACAGCCCACCTATCAAAGCAGTACAGTTTGTCAAAACCAATCCAATTGTCGAAAAATACGGAAACCAAGAGCGAACGCTGAATAGGTTGTTAATATAACCATTTACTGAAAAAATAGACTCTGACAAAACCATTGTTATCGTTGTCAGCAAGAAAAAAGGAAATAGTGATACCAAGGTTTTTTGCATAATTTTAATAAAACTATTCCGTCGAAAAGCAATCATCTTTTTCAGTAAATATTGATTTACAAATTTTTTTCTACCTAATTTATTGAAGATCATAGCTTGATTGTAGCATAGTTGAGACGACAATTCAATTAGACTAAGTAAAAATAACATGCTAAATATTTTGACGAATAACCATAGCAAATATTCAATAGTTTGTAAGTTAAATCTAAAAAAGCTCAGATAAAAATCCAAGCCTTAAAACATTTAAACTTACCCTAATTTTCTTGTAAGATATTTCTGTGATTGTGCGGAAAGAGCACTGATAATCGTACCCACAGCCCCAGCACCTGTGAACAATAATAGCAAACCAAGATTTGTCCAATAAGAGATATGTACTTCATTGCCATTTAAGATATAATTTGTCAGATAAGTAAAAGCGGTAAAAACATCTGCTCTTTCTGCTTTTGCAAGCTGAATTGCATAGTCAAATTGGTGCGCAACCAACATCATGATAAGCATAAAAACAACACTAATCGCGATACCAACTTTAGACAACTTTTTACCTAACAATTCGTACCCTTTTACTGTACAAACTCCCATGACAATTCCTGAGACAACAGCTACATAACCAAGTTGAGCAATCACTAAGGTAACAATTCCCCCTATCAAGCTTCCCAGAAATGCCCCTACTGTACCTGCTAGGATACTTTCTTTTTGATGATCATAAGCTTGATTGGCGATAGACAAATCCGAACTTAATTCCTGAAAGGCTTCTGGTGAAAGAAGCAACAAATTTCCTCCTACCTGATAAACATCCACTTGTCCTGCTTTTCCTGTCTGCTCGCACACATTTGTAAAATTTCTTTCTTTCAAAAAAGAGATAATATCTTGTAAACCCTGACGAATATGCTCACGTGTTTTTCCTTTGGTCATACCTACTTTAATATCAAAGCTTGATTTATACAAATTAACTTGATAGGTTTTCAATGCCTTAGAAGACTTCGTCAACTCTTTAAATTCTTCCAAAGAAGGCAACGTTTCGCCATTTTTTACCGAACAACAAATACGGTATTGATTTTTTTGATTCATTTGTTCAATATAGAAAGTATAACCATCTTTCTGTCCAAAAATAACGGTTGATGTTTCATCAAACTGCAATCCCAACTCATCCGCAAGTGCCTGCAAATCAAGTTTATTCATAATTACACCCCTTTATATATTCTAATTTTATTATAGCATAATTTTAAATAATTAGACAAGAGGAAATTAGTTGTAGAAATATAAAAAGAGTTGCACTAATGTTAACCTGCACCCCCAATCGTTAAAGTTTCTGTCCAACTTTTTGGGATGCAGGTCATGTCAACTCTTTACCTTTTCTTATTTTTCTACTCGAACGCCTTTGCAATCAACCTGAAGTTCAAAAACTTGTCCTTTAAATTGTTGCTCTTCTATCTTCTCTTTTAGTGTATTCGAGCGCTCTTTTGGTACTAGAATCATCACAGTAGGTCCTGCTCCTGATAGATAAGTCGCATACGCACCATTTTCTTTTGCCATCATCTTGATTTTGGGAAATTCCTTAATCAAGCCTTGGCGAAAGTGCTCATGGAAACGATCGGACTCAATAGCTTGTCCCGCTACTACCATGTCTCCCTTCATTAAAGCAGCAATTGCCACATTTGCTATCGAGCTTGCAGCAACAGCTTCTTGATAAGATAACTCTTTTGGAAGAACGCCACGGCTATCTTTTGTGCGCAATTCATAATTTGGGATGTAGGCAATAAGGCTTACTTCTGGAAATTTCGTCACAACTGTTGAAACTTCTCCGTTTACATAACTAGAAATCGTCAAATTACCATAAATAGCAGGTGCCACATTATCTGGGTGTCCTTCAATTTTGGCCGCAAGATTTAACTTTTCCGTATTTGATAACTGTAAATTCACTAATTGATTGGCTAGTTCAATCCCTGCAACAATAACAGAACTAGAAGATCCCAAACCACGCGCCAAAGGGATGTCAGTCGTCATTTTTAAATGATGAGGTCGGATGGCTGGAGCAATTCGACGCGCTACTTTAATCAACAAATTCCGTTCATTTGAAGGAATGCGCCGCCCTAAATCGTGCTCAATAATCCACTGATCACTTTTTCCTAAAACTTCAATGATCAGATATTTACTGACAGCTACACCAACCGAATCAAATCCCGGTCCAATATTAGCACTCGTTGCAGGTACAATAATCTTCATTTTATTCTCCTAATACTTTGAACGTATTCAATAATTTAAAACCAGAAGTTGCCTGCAACTTTCGAGTGACATTTTCTAGTTGTGTTTTGTTGACAGCATGGGTAATAATCACAACGTGTGCAGTATTTCCGTCTGTTCCTTGCTGTAAGATTTGCTGCAAGGAAACATCCTCAGTATTAAAAATTTCTGCCAAACGTAAAACTTGACCTTTCGAATCCGGTGTCAATATTGAAAAGTAGTAAGAACTCTTAACATCTTCTGGTTTTGCAAGGACTCGTTCACGTTGAAACTCATTAAAAGCTTTTCCAACAGTTCTCTCGTTGATCCGGCGAACAATCCGAATGATATCTGCAACAACACTTGTTGCTGTAGGTTTTTGTCCAGCACCTGGACCATAATACATCGACTCACCAATCCCGATAGATTCCACAAAGACTGCGTTCATCACACCATTCACACTAGCAAGAGGATGAGATTTTGGTAAAAAAGTCGGTGTGACTTCTGCAGCAAGACCTGATTTTGTTTCTTCAATAGAACCAACTAATTTGACAACATAGCCTAATTGCTGCGCAACTGTTACATCCTCTGGTGTAATCTTGCGAATGCCTTGATGAGCAACATCTTCAAATTTAACTGTCATGCCAAAGGCGAATTGACTCAAAATAGTCATTTTATAAGCAGCATCAATGCCATCGACATCATTAGTTGGATCACTTTCTGCAAATCCAAGTTGTTGCGCTTCAGATAACGCTGCTTCATAAGACCAACCTTCTTCTAGCATTTTAGTCAGCATGAAGTTAGACGTCCCATTGACCACACCGAGAAGACGCGTAATTTTATCAGATGCTAAAGAATTAACAAGTGTGCGTAAAATCGGAATCCCTCCTGCTACCGCTGCTTCATAGTAAAGAGCCACCTTATTTTTATTAGCAATTTCAAGCAACTCCGTACCATGAACTGCTAACAAATCTTTATTTGCGGTAACAACATGCTTACCCGCCTCTAATGCACGTGTAATAAAGTTTTTTGCTGGTTCGATACGCCCCATCAACTCAACAACAATACTTACTTCCTTATCATTTAAAATTTCGTCAATTGTCGTAACAAAATTAAAATGATTCCCAGCTGCTAACAAGCGCTCTTTTTCAGCAATATCTTTCACCAATACTTTCGTGATTTCAATTTCTGAATGAGCTGCTTGCACAATCTTCTCATTATTTTCTTTTAATAAAAATGGAACACCACTAGCAACTGTTCCAAAACCAAGTAAAGCAATTTTAATAGACATAGGCACTCCTTGCGATTTTTATGTTTTTCATTATAGCAAATAAACTTATTTTTTTCTACTGAGCAAATTCTTATATTTTTTATAAAAATAATAAATTATTCTTTAAAATTTTATAAACTGACGCTAAGAATTATGATACAATAAAATTAGTGATTTAATAATCAAAGGAGTTCTACAATGGGAAAACATTCTGGTAATCGTTCTGCACGAAATCGTATTCGTAAAAGGAGACAACGGCGCACTATTATTAGTCTCATCTTATTGGTCATTCTAGTAATCGCAGGGACATTCATGTGGAAACACTCTGGAGTAAACCTCGCTAATAACCAAACAAAATCTGCTGATTCAACAGTAAATAAATCTTCTTCCTCACAATCAACAGCTAAAAAGACAATGGACTCTAGTCACAAAAAGACTAAAATCAAATGGGTGAAACAGGATCAACCGGTTAAATTTCCTATTCTGATGTATCATGCGATTCATAATATGGATCCTTCTGAAGCAGCAAATGCAGGTTTAATTGTCTCACCAGAAACATTTGAAAGTCATTTAAAAGCCTTAAAAGATGCTGGTTATTATACTCTTACTCCAGAAGAAGCATATAAAGTTTTGACTGAAAATGTCCTTCCGGAAAATAAAAAAGTCGTTTGGTTGACTTTCGATGATAGTCTGAGGGATTTCTATACAAACGCCTTTCCATTGCTTCAAAAATATCAAATGAAAGCAACAAACAATGTCATTACTGGCTTTGTCGAAAATGGGCGCGAAGATATGCTAACTCTGCAGCAAATCAGAGAAATGAAAAAAAAGGGAATGTCTTTTGAAGATCATACGGTTAACCATCCAGATTTATCCCTTGCAAGTACAGAGACACAAACGACAGAATTACAATCTTCCAAACAATACCTAGACAATAACCTTTCACAAAATACGACAACGGTTGCATATCCTTCAGGGCGTTATACTCAAACAACGACACAGATTGCTGAAAGCCTTGGTTATAAAATGGGATTGACAACCAACAACGGACTGGCTTCTCTTAATGACGGACTTTTGACCCTCAACCGTATTCGCGTCAATCCAACAACAACTGCACAAGATTTATTGAATGAAATTGCTACAAACTGAAAAATAGGACTTAGCTCAAAAACGAGCAAGTCCTATTCTTTTTTCTTTTGTGCTAATTTCTCACGCTCCAAACGAAACTTTCGGTTCGGATTGAGTTTGTTAAAAAGTTTTTCGAGCTTTTCTTCATTCCAGACATCTGCTGCAGAAACAAAATTACCATTTTCATCACGAAAGGATATCGGTTTATCACCCACAGTATCACTCCTTTCTAATCCACAAATTCAAATTCAAAGTTGCCGATACGAACCAGATCCCCATCTTTTGCGCCACGAGCTCGCAAGGCTTCATCTACACCCATACCACGCAATTGACGGGCAAATTTCATGACTGCTTCCTCACGATCAAAGTTCGTCATAACAAAAAGTTTTTCTAATTTATCACCTGAAAGTACCCAAGCTGCATCGTCATCACGTGAGATGTCAAAGGCAGGAGCATCCTCATCAAAGCCATAATAAGCTTCCTCTTCCATTTCAGACTCATCATAAAGTAAAAATTCAGGAGTTTTATCTAGTAATTCTGCAGTCGCATCTAACAGCATTGATAATCCTTGTTTGGTCAAACTTGAAATTGGGAAAATCTGTGGCAGTTCATCAAATTCATCATAATTTTCTGCTAATTTTTTCTTAAATGTCTTCAAATTTTCTGCACTATTAGGCATGTCCATTTTATTAGCGACAATAATCTGCGGACGCTCCATCAAACGAAGATTGTACGATTCCAATTCCTTATTAATTGCAAGATAATCTTCGTAAGGATTACGCCCTTCACTAGCTGACATATCAATGACGTGCAAGATGACACGCGTTCGTTCAATATGGCGAAGAAACTGTGTCCCCAATCCTACTCCTTGACTTGCACCTTCAATCAATCCAGGCAAATCTGCCACAGCAAATGATTCACCAGATTGCGTTCGAACCATTCCAAGATTAGGTACAATTGTCGTGAAATGATACGCTCCAATTTTCGGTTTAGCGGATGTGATAACACTTAGCAGAGTTGATTTCCCAACAGACGGGAAGCCAACTAAACCAACATCTGCTAGAATTTTTAATTCCAACTGTAGCTCACGTTCTTGACCTGGTTCACCATTTTCAGAAATTTCTGGTGCTGGGTTTTTAGGTGTTGCAAAGCGGATATTGCCGCGACCGCCGCGACCGCCGTGCGCTACGATAAATTTTTGACCATTTTCAATCAAATCTGTTAGGATTTTTCCTGTTTCGGCGTCACGAACCGTCGTCCCTTGCGGCACATGAACAATCAAATCTTCCGCACCACGACCGTGCATTCCCTTGGTCATTCCTTTCTCACCAGACTGAGCTTTAAAATGACGATTATAACGAAAATCCATCAGGGTACGAAGCCCTTCATCTACGACAAAAATGACGTTGCCGCCACGACCGCCATCGCCACCCCAAGGACCGCCATTGGGGACATACTTTTCACGGCGAAATGCTACCATACCATCACCGCCATTTCCAGCTTTGACTTTAATCTTAGCTGTATCTAAAAACATACTCATATTTTTCTCTTTTCTCGATTTTCACTTTAAAAAAACACTCTTTCAAGCGTTCGAGGACTAGAAATTACTCAGAGCACCAAGCGCACTTGCAAAGATCGCTCCAACAGTTACCAACAACATGATAACAACTACAATCAAAGTCAATTTTTCGAATCCTGTTTTTTTCCGTTGTCCATTATCACCAAAAGCCACAATATTACCTCTATGTATTTAATTTGTTCTCTTAATTGTAACATGAAGGTGAGAGTTTTTCAAATACTAGCTGAAAAGAATGCATTTCAATTGCAAATTTCCGCAAAGAAAAATCCAGCAAACTTCCTACTGGATTTTGGTATCAAACATTCTAACTATCAGGATTGTCAAAGACTGTTTTCAAGTTGTTTCTATCATCATCTTAACATAAGGCAACTCACTCTAAATTTTTATATTTTATCATAAAATGAGCTTTATGAGCATTATTTTACAAGACCTATAGACTCAATGAAGCGCATAAAAGCCGCTTGCCCCTCTTTTGTTCGCTTGTAAACACCCGCATCTTCCAAGACGCGTTTAAAAATCCGACCGACTGAAGCGCGCACGATTGTTTGCGCCGATTCTAGTGTTGCATCTGGATGATGAGCTTTTAACTGGTCAGCCCATGCCTGATGATAAGGAGCCACTTCTTCTCTTTGTCCCAAAAGAAATTCTTCAACTTCTTTTAATTCATTTTTCAAACGAGGTGGAAGAATCGCTAAGCCCATGACCTCAATCAAACCAATGTTTTCTTTCTTGATATGCTGAACATCTTGATGAGGATGATAAATACCGTCCGGATGCTCTTTGGATGTTTGATTATCTCGAAGAACCAAATCTAATTCAAACTTGCCCTTTTTTCGCCGAGCAATAGGAGTAATAGTGTGATGTTGCTCACCATTTGACTCAGCTAAAATCTGAACAGTCGGATCAGAGTATGCACGCCATTTCTGTAAAATCGTATCCGACAACTCTATCAATGCAGCTTTATCAGTTGATTTCAACCGCAAAACCGACATAGGCCAGTTGACAATACCAGCCTCTACGGTTTCAAATCCTACAAAGGTGAAAACTTTGTCCAGATTTGCTTTTTCCATAGGAAAAGTATGCCTTCCCCCTTGATAATGATCATGTGTGAGAATAGATCCTCCCACGATAGGAAGGTCAGCATTAGAACCTGCAAAATAGCTCGGAAAAATTTCTACAATGTCCAAAAGGCGCTCAAAAGTAACACGACTGATAGTCATAGGAGTATGCTTGCTATCTAAAAAAATGCAATGCTCATTAAAATAAGCATAGGGCGAATACTGAAAGCCCCATTCTTGTCCGACTAAGTCAAAACGGATAATTCTATGATTAGATCGTGCTGGATGATCTAGTCGACCTTGATACCCTTCATTTTCAAAACAAAGCTGACAGGCTGGATAATGGCTCGTTTTGGCCTTCTTAGCTGCTGTAATCTCTTTGGGATCTTTTTCTGGTTTAGAAAGATTGATGGTAATCTCCAAATCGCCATATTCAGTGGCTGTTTGATAGACAATATTTTTAGCAATGGCTTTCAATTTAATATAATCGTTGCACTTGCTGAGCTCATAAAAATTAGCAATGGCCTGCTCAGGAGTTTGTTCGTAGGTCTGCCAAAATTGTTGATTTAGCTGACTAGGAGCTGGGGTGACTAAATCCATCAACTTTGCCCCAAGAATATCCTGTTCTGCATGAGTCGAACCAACATTCCCAGTTGCTAAAGCAATTTTTAGTAAATCATCTTTGAGATCAATTAAACCACTTGCTGATGTTTTCTGTTTCTCAGCCTCTTCCCCAATTAGACCCATGACACGATTTATCAAATAGGTTCGATCCATTTCTGTAAAAGAACTATTTGCTATGACTTCTGTTACAAAGTCATCTAGTAAATTTCCTGCCATTGTTTTTCCTTTCTTTCATAGAAAAGGCTGAAACTCTCATCGGCCTCTCTTTGCTATTACGTAACACATTTACTTAATCCAATAGACAGCTACCGCCGGCTACTTCTGCGATGTAAAAGCTAGGGGCATAGCCGACAACTTCTTGATACTTGTGATCGACATTTTCTTTGAAAGATTCCACCGCATCCCTACGAACTAAAGCAATGGCACAACCACCGAAGCCAGCTCCAGTCATTCGAGCCCCCAGAACACCTTCTTGCTCCCAGGCCGTGTGAACCAACGTATCCAACTCCAAACCAGTCACCTCATAGTTATGCTCTAACGAAACATGAGAAGCATTCATCAGACGACCAAACTTGTCAAGATCGCCTGCCTGCAAAGCTGCCCGCGCTTGCAAAGTACGTTGATTTTCCAAGACGGCATGACGAGCCCGTTTGAGACGATTTTCGTCCTCTATCAGATAGCTATACTCGTCAAAGGACCACTCATCCAACTCGCCTAAGGTTGCGATAGACAGCTTACGGTTAAGTTCTTCAACAGCTTTTTCACACTCAGCACGGCGTTCATTATATTTGGAATCTGCTAGTTCACGGCGCTTATTTGTATTCATGATAACAACCATATTATCCTTAAGTTCAAGAGGTACTAAGTCATATTCAAGTGTATTGGTATCTAGATAAATCGCTCGTTGATCTGCTCCCATGCCAATAGCAAACTGATCCATGATTCCTGAATTCACACCAATAAATTCATTTTCCGTTTGTTTACCGATTTTTACTAAATCTAAGCGTTCCAATCTTAAATCAAACAGTTTCTCTATAATAATTCCTGTCAATAGTTCCAATGAAGCTGACGAAGAGAGACCTGAACCATTTGGAATATTCCCAGAGACATAGATATCCATTCCTTTATCAATGACATGCCCTGCCTTTTGTAAGAAATGAAGTACCCCTTTTGGATAATTTGTCCAATTATGCGTTTTTTCAAAACGAAGATTTTCTAAAGGCACCTCAATAATCCCTTGGTCTTCAAAGTTCGCAGAATAAAAACGAAGTGTCTTATCGTCACGTTTGCGCGCCGCTCCGTAAGTTCCTAGTGAAATAGCCGCAGGAAAGACGTGACCACCATTGTAGTCTGTATGTTCACCAATTAGGTTAATGCGGCCTGGTGAAAAAAATGTGTGCTCTGCTTCTGCTCCAAAAACTGTTGCAAAATCTGAACGCAATTGTTGAATAGACATAGTAGTTGACATAAGAGATCTCCTTTTTGTATAGTTTTGTAACCGTTTTAGTATCTTTATTATAAAACATCATTAGTAAAACTTCAAGTATTTTAGTAAATTTTTACCAAATTTAATTACTGATATTTAAAGGTCTTTAAAGATAAAATTCGATAACAAAAGCTTCTAGGTTTTTACTAAATATTTTTTGTATTTTACTAATTTTTAAGGTATAATATACTTATTCGTTAGAGAGAATAGGAAAAATAATGGCAACCATTAAAGATATAGCAAAAATAGCTGGTGTCTCTCCAGCAACTGTGTCACGCGTTTTAAATCATGACAAATCCATGTCTGTCAGCGATGAGACGCGCCAAAAAATATTTGACATTGCAGAAGAACTACAATATAAAAAAATAAAACGAGGAAGCAATCGCAATTCCCACAACCATAGAATTGCGATTGTGGAATGGTACACAGAAGAGGAGGAATTAGATGACCTCTACTATTATGCCATCCGTATTGGAGTAGAGAAAAAAGCTCAAGAATTGGCCTATGATGTTATGCGCTTTTTCAATAATGAAGAATTAAATCATCTCGATCAAGTTGACGGCATCATCGCGATTGGAAAATTTAGCACCCCAAAAATTAAAGAACTAGAACTCTACACAGATAAACTTGTCTTTATTGATAGCAATACGCTAGCCTATGGACATAGCTGCGTCACGACAGACTTTGAAAATTCTGTTATAGCTGTTCTTAATCACTTTTTAGAAAAGCAACACCAACAAATTGGATTGCTGATTGGTCAAGAACAAACTTCTGACAAAACCACTACTCTATCCGATCCACGCTTGCTAGCATTTAAAAATTACCTAACTAAAAAACAACTCTATCAAGAAAAATATGTCAAAATAGGAAACTTTTCATCTGAATCAGGTTATTATATGATGAAAGAATTGATTGAAAATTTAGGCAAACAACTTCCGACTGCATTTTTCATAGCAAGTGATGCTTTAGCTGTGGGTGCACTTCGAGCACTGCAAGAAGCAGATATTCCTGTGCCAGATCGTGTTAATGTAATTGCTTTTAATGATACGTCTATTGCCAAGTACGTCTATCCACCACTCAGCACGGTTACTGTCTTTACAGAGGAAATGGGCAGACAAGGCCTACAACTGCTGCATGAGAAATTTCAACATAGTGAACCATCTATTCCACGCATGATTACTCTCGCTACCAAACTAACCCTAAGAAAGAGCAGCTTATAGACATGAAAACATACGAAATTTTATTTGACATTCTTAGTCAAGAGTCTGACTATGTCAGTGGTGAAAAATTAGCACAAAAGTTAGGGATTTCACGTACTTCTATCTGGAAAGCTATTCAGCGTTTGGAAAAAGAAGGGATTCGTATTGAATCCATAAAAAATAAAGGTTATAAACTCATCTCTGGTGACTTGCTGATTACTAAAAAAATAGAAGAAGCTGCTCCCATCCACGTTTCATTCAATCCAAACTGCCAATCCACTCAGTTAGATGCCAAAGCTGGTATTGAAGCTGGTAAGCCTGCCAATACGCTCTATCTTGCTTCTTCTCAGACAGCTGGTCGTGGACGCTTTGGCAGAAGTTATTTTGCTCCAGAACAAGGAGGAATTTATATGACGCTTCACTTGAAGCCCAATCTGCCTTTTCCACAAATTCCCGCCTACACTGTCTTGATTGCTGGAGCCATTTACAAGGCCATCAAAGATCTCACTTTAATGGAGATGGAAATTAAATGGGTGAATGACATTTATTACAAAGGCAAGAAAATAGCCGGCATTTTAACTGAAGCTATTACTTCTGTCGAAACCGGCTTAGTCACTGATGTGATTATTGGAGTGGGTATCAATTTCGCAATCTCTAATTTTCCTAAAGAGTTAAAAAATAAAGCTAACTCTCTCTTCCACGAAAAGCAACCTATCACGCGCAATGAACTCATTGCTGAAATTTGGAAAGATTTTTATGATTGTGATCCAGACGAGCTGATTTACCTTTACAAACAGCATTCTCTTATCTTAGGTCGGACAATCACTTTTTGCCAGAATGACAAAGAATACAAAGGAGTTGCCAAGGAAATATCAGATACCGGGCAGCTATTGATCCAATTAGATACCGGACAAGAATTGTGGCTAAACAGCGGTGAAGTTTCTTTAACAAGTTGGTAAATAAAAGAAGGAGAAGGTTGAGTAACCATCAACTTTCTCCTTCTTTTTTCAACACAAAATCAATTCCTTTTATTCTACCATGTGCAGATTTTTTAAATCAAACAGAAGAAAAAAGGTCAAGGAATTTTGCCTCAACCTTTCTTTTTATTTTTTTCGTTTGATATGTTTATCGATTTCGTCTACTATTTTTCCCATGACGTAGCTCACTTGTAAATTGCGAATGACTAGAAATGCCCAAAAAACAGCAAATAAATAGTGTCCTGACATCATTGCTTCGTTAAAAAAATAGGTTTCAATTGCTGTGAAAAAAGCTGTTGTAAGAAATTGTTGTCTTGTCATAATTCTATTATAGCATGAAAAAATAGAAAAATCTAAATTCAGTCCTCTTGAATGCTAATTTTTTCTGCTAAGAAAGCAAAACCTTCTGGAATGATGATTTCCTTTGTCTCGTCTGTTGGATTGACATTTTCTCCACGCGCCTTAGCGGAAAATTCAGCCCGAATCTCTGTCCAGTCGGTCATCGAAATAGCTAAGATATCCGGAGAAAATCCAGCCACATTGCTGAGTAAATTCCCAAACATTGTATTGAGATTTTCCCGTTTCATGGTTTGTTCTGCATTAAAGCTCGACTCAAATGCAAGAATTGCATGGTTTTCATTAGCCGCAACAGGTTGAGAACCAACTAAAAGTGCCTTATCTGCACCAGCTAAACTTTCAATAATTTCTCCCCAAGCATTTTGCAACTTAGTTAAATTACTCCGAGCCAGACTAGGATTTTCAACTGCCTCTTGCAGAATCGCATTTACTTTATGACGATCTACTCGGTATCCTTTGCTTGTTTTGGCTGATTGTGTTCCCTGTACCGGATTGCTAGGTGCAGAACTTGACTGTAAACTTGCCAATTGACCCTTAAGCTGGCTAATTTCATCTTTTAGTGTTTCTATCTCGCTTACTAGATTGGATGGTAATTCTGCTTTTTCTTGCCCTTCTGCCAGTCGAATGGTCATCATTTCTGTGTAGATCTTGGGTTGCAAGCTATTCTTAATTTCCGAAAGGCTTTTCGTTGCAATCTCAATCAAGTCGAACAATCTCTCCTGTGGTGTATTGAGATTACCTAAAAAGATTTCACTTATATGGGTATTTTCACCACCCGTTTTAACAATGAGCAAATCTCTAAGATATTGTAACAGGTCAGTGACAAAACGAGCCATATTTTTGCCACTATCAAAAATCACATCAAGGTTTTCTAATGCTGCTGATGTATCATGCGTCAACACAGCTGTCACATAAGCATCCAGTGCACCTAGACTAATAGAGCCAGTAATTTCTTCTGAAATAGCCGTTGTCAGCTGATTGTCTTGGGTTAGGCTGAGAGCTTGATCTAAGATAGATAGAGCGTCTCGCATACCGCCTTCTGCTCGTCTGGCGATAACCTGCACCGCATCATTTTCAAATCCAATATTTTCCTGCTGCAAAATCCATTCAATATGAGCAACAATATCCTTGGTCTTAATTGACTTGAACTCAAAGCGTTGCACCCGTGACAAAATAGTAGCTGGTATCTTGTGCAATTCTGTCGTTGCTAAGATAAAGACCACGTTTTCTGTCGGTTCTTCCAAAGTCTTAAGAAGAGCGTTAAAAGCTCCAGTTGAGAGCATATGAACCTCGTCAATGATATAAACCTTGTGCTTAGCTAAACTAGGAGCATAAGTAGATTTGTCTCGAATATCTCGGATTTCATCCACACCATTATTGGAAGCCGCATCAATCTCAATAACATCCTCTAGGCTTCCTTCTGTTATAGCTTGACAAATATAGCACTCATTACAAGGTTCACCATTCTTTTGATGAGGGCAATTCATAGCTTTGGCAAAAATCTTGGCTACGCTGGTCTTTCCTGTTCCTCTAGGACCTGAAAAGAGATAAGCATGGCTGATTTTATCCTGTTCAACTGCCTGCCGTAAAGTTGTTGCTACAACTTTCTGCCCAACTAACTGACCGAAAGTTTGACTTCTGTATTTCCGATATAAAGCTTGATACATTAGGCTTTGTCTCCAAACATCTCAAAATTCCAATTTGTTTTCTCTAGCAAGGCGGCTACAAAATTTTCTAAATATTCCCGATCAATCTCATCATAGTCCCCCAGCAGATGAGAATCCAAATCTAAAACTCCTACTAAGCGACCATCCTTTACCATAGGCACCACAATCTCACTACGTGCCCTGCTATCACAAGAAATGTAGTTACCATACTGAGTAACATCTTCAACGATCACCGTCTGCCGTTTGGCGGCAGCTTCTCCGCAGACTCCTTTTCCTAGCGCAATGTGCACACAGGATACACCACCTTGAAAAGGTCCTAAAACCAACTCATTTCCGTCATAAAGATAAAAGCCGGTAAAAACGGAATGTGGCAAGGTTTGATTTAGCAAAGCAGAGCTGTTTGACAGATTAGCTAAAGCATTGCTTTCACCCTCAAGTAATGCTTCAAGCTGTGCTAAAAGTAATTGATAATTTGAAATTTTTTCTGATTGATTCATACTCTCTATTATACCAAAAAAAACAGCCTCGTGACTGTTTTTTCGCAAATGGACAAGTACTATCTCCTATTTCCCTTTCAGATACATAAAAATATCATCCCAATTGTTCTTTACTAGCTGCTGGTGATAGACTTTAGAAGCAGTTGAATGTTTCACTTTCTGCCAAAGAATAGCTGCAACTTTAAGTTTTTGTTGAAAAGCAGCATTATTTTTATCAGCACAGAAATCTTTGACAAATTGATTCCATTGACAGCTGGTATTGTCATACTTAGCGTAAGTTGATTGACCTTGATAAATTGCTAACATATCTCGCAGTGTAAACTCGACATCCTTTTCTGCTTTTACCTTCCGCCAAGCTGCCGCCATGTCCGCTGTAAACTTGAATGAACTAACACCTGTCTGCTGGGCGAAAAACTCCCGAAAGCGGGTATTAAAGGCAAAATCACAGGATAACAAGGGCGTGTCTAAAGTAAGCTCTATACCTTGCTTTTTCTTGGTTTTTAAAGGAACTTTCTTCTGAACAACATTCCCTGCAAAATACTGTTTGATTTCCTCTTCTAGCTCTGTTTTGATACCTGAATACTCCAATCCCAATTGTTTACAAATATCTGCTAATTCTGTACGATACCAATAATAGTGTGAAAACTCTTGATAGGTTTTCATCGTTGTAAAATCTGGTCTATCTTTCATTGTGTGTATCCCTTTTTTCTTTCTCTATGACCTATTATACCACCAGTAAAGTAATTCCTCAAAAATGATAGATTTGTCAATTTATAGAAGATCGTCCGACCCTCGGATGGAGCGAACCACTTTTAGTTGAAACAAGCTGACCCTCGGACGGAATGAATCGCTTTTAATTTATCCTAGCTGCCCAGCGGACACGATAAAATCTCCCTCTATAAACATAGAATAAGCAAAAGAGCTGAAAAACAAGTTTTCAACTCTTGAGGGGTGCATATTAAGAAACCACTTCAGCTGTGAGGATATTGACAACTTTTGTTGTACCTGAAGCATCTGTAAAGCTAACTGTTTTATTGGCTGGTTGATAGCTGAGATTTTCTAAGCTAACATTATATTTGAAAGCAATTTTAATCAGTTTCTTTTTAAATTCTTGTACTGATAAACCGTAGCTTTTTGCTCTTGCTTCTTCTGCCGCTTCTTCAGGATCAACAGTTGGCTGCTCTTCTGTTTCCTCAGATTTTTCCTTTTGAGCATCCGATTCTTTATTTGCAGACTTGTCTGCGTTCTCTTTTGGCTCTTCATTTGGTGCATAGTTCTTTCCGTTATCTGATTGATTTTTCTTACCATGCTGACTAGAATTACCAAAACCATTGTCAGAATGCGGACGGTCTTCTGGATGAGTGACGTAATATTTCACGGTCGCAAGGAAATCTTCCATGCTGTAGCCGTCAGGTGCTTTGTAAAGTCCTTGATCAAACCAAGAAAGAGAGACATTATGATAATGGTCATGATGCGGAATAATCAATTGACCATTTTTATAATCAACGACATAAGCTGTATTATATGGCATTACCTCAACAGGTACCTTTTTAGCCGGTGTCACACGCTCATAGATTGCTTGTGCAGTCTCTTTTTGAGGTTGTTTTGGATCCGTACTTGGCTTCTCCTCTTTCTTTTTCGGAGTTTTCGTTTTCAGATACTCTTCCGTCGCTTTACGCTCAGATTCTGACAAATCATTCTTAGGAATATAGTGGCTGTGTGTCATGTGTGGAGCAGTATAGCCATCTCCTTCATCTTTAATCACATCATGTGGATCAAAGATATAGCCGTCTGATGTTGCATAACGACCTGCAGCTTTAGCTAATGCTACTTCATCAGCCGTATAAACAATTTGCGAATTTGCTTTGCCTGCGCGGTCAGGGTGCTGTACCTCACTTGACAATTTCAAAACCTTATCCAATAAGGCAAGCTTATCCACATTCGGATTGGCAGCCTGTTGCATGAGGTTTTCAACCATTGCCAGTTGTGCTTTATCCCCTTTGCTTTCAAGCGTTTGACGAATTGGTGTTAAGACTTTCTTGAAAGCAGCAACGATTTCAGCATTTTTCTTTGTCAGTCCCGCTTGTGTTTCCGGATCAACCGCCTTGACGATTTCAGACAACAAATCTTTCACTTTTTGAAGCACTGTTGCTTTTTCTTCTGTTCCAAGAGTGAAGCCAGATTTGATACCAGCGAGTTGCTCTTCAAAGTTTGCCTTTTGACTAGCATTTGTCACCTTACTCATCAAACTTTCAGCCTTATTGATAAAGGTTTGAATCTGTTCATCCGTCACTTCTGTCTCAGATGGTTCTTCTTTTGGCTTTTCAGGCTCTTTGCTTGGCTCAGTTTGCTTGCCACCATTAGGTTTGTTTGGCTGTGTTTGGTCCTTGCCCGTATCTTGGTTCGGTTTACTTGGGTTTGTCTGTTGATTACTTTGACCAGCTAGCTTTTTCGCTTCTGAATAGTCCGTACCAGGAACAATCATCCGCGAAATTTTTTCTTCTAGTGGCGACATTTGACTATAGTAAATGAAATGATAATGATTACCATGTGGCACTGCCACCCCACTAGAAGATTTTTTAGTAATCTGTGCCGGGTCAAATATCAAACCATCAGATTCCACATGACGTTGGTTTAACGGCATCAAGTACAGTTGTTTTAACAGATTGATGATTTCTTGATGAGCAGATGGAGTATTCTGATGACTTGGTTGTGATGGCTGCGCATGATGATTATTGCCCTGATGGGTCTGTGTTCCCGGCGTTGATGGTTGGTAATGGATGGAAGGTAGTGTAGTTCCGCCATTTGATGGTCTTGATGGCGTTGGACTTGGACTCGGAGTTGATGTCGTACCGCCAGATTTGTGTTTGTTGTCCCAATAGCTCTGAGCAGCAGCTAACTCACTAGGAGACAAATCTTTCTTTGGAATATAATGGAAATGATTACCATGCGGTACGATGAAGCCATCTCCAGTATCTTCTATCACATCTGTCGGATTGAAGACATAGCCGTCATCCGTCGTATAACGACCTTGCGCACGAGCTTCTTTGACAGCTGTTGTTACAGCACCACCTTTCGCTCCCTTATGGCCTTTGCCGCTATACTCTGCCCTTTGGCGAGCAATTTCTTCTTTTGTACGAACATTACTGGTATGATTTGGATCTTTCAAGTAAAGGTAATATTTCCCATTTACCTTGATAATGTAGCCATCTTTCACTTCGTTGATAATATCAGACTGCTGCAAGGTATAGTTTGGATCCCGCATAATCAGCTCTTCACTGATAATCGCATCATAAGGGACTTTCCCATTATAATAATGATAATGATCACCGTGAGAAGTTACGTAACCTTGGTCTGTAATTTTGACAACAATCTGTTCCGCATTGATTCCTTCTTTTGCGCTCACTTCATCAGGCGACAAATTCTCTGCTTGCTTGCCCTTGTTTGCTTTAGATTTTCCATTTACATAAGCAACACGGTTATTTTCCTTGCTAGATACTGTCTGATGACGCCCCAGCTCATAGCTACACAAACTTAGGACAACAACTGCAACAGAACCGATAAGATATTTTTTCTTCATGATTCTCCTCATTTTTTCAATTCTTTTGCCAATGTCGCTAGATTGGCTTCTAGATTTTCAAGATAAGTATGATTATTTTGCGGATCAGCTTCCAAAGGGTTTAATTGTTTTAGTTTAACGCCTGTAGATTTGACCAAAGTTTTCGCAACTTTTGATGAAGCATTACTTTCCACAAAAATGGTTTTAACTTTATAAGTTTTGACAAATTCTTCAATTTCCGTCAATTGGCGCGGACTTGGTTCCTGCTCTGGAGAAATCCCGGCAATCCCCAACTGCCTCAATCCAAATCGCTTCGCCAAATAAGAAAAGGCAGTATGCTGAGTCACAAATGTTTTTTGCCTTGCAGCTTTGAAAATCGGTTGATATTTTTTAGTCAATTCTTTTGCCTTACCTGCCAGCTCTTTCGCGTTTTTTTGATAGGTTTCTTTATTTTTACTATCAATCTTCGAAAGTTTATCAGCGATAATCTGTGCTTCTTCTGCCACTTTTTCTGGGTCTAACCACGTGTGTGGATCGTAAAGAGTCTTTTCATCCACTCCTTCACCAGCAGCTACATCTTCTAATCCCGGCACACGCTCCAGCTTCATCCCTTCTGAAGCTTCAAGTACCTTCACTTTAGATTTTTTCAAACTCGGATCTAAACTTCCAGCCCAAGATTCTAACGTATGAGAATGATAAACAAAGACATCTGCATCATAGATAGCTGCTACATCGTTGGCTGATGGTTCAAAGGAATGAATACCGCTACTTGATTGAATCATCCGAACATCGTTTAAATCGCCTGATACTTCTTTGACCATGGCATAAATCGGGTAAAAACTTGTTACAATTTTCAGACCTTTACTCTGTTTTTTTGGACTTGTTCCACACGCTGTCAACAACAAAGTCAATCCTACCACAAAAATAGAAAATAGATATTTCTTTAATTTCATAAACTACTCCTTAACCAGTTTATTAACCGGTTAATATGATACCACGATAGAAATTAACTGTCAAGAATTTTTTATCTATTTTTTTAACAATAAGAAAAAGCCCTCTAAATTAGAAAACTTTTAATCTTTTATATCATTGCTCTTTTCTCTATGAATCTCTTCTAGCATTCCTTCTTCTTCGGCTGTTAATTCATATTTTTCTAATAAATCTGGACGACGTTCATAAGTCTTTTTCAGACTCTCATACAGACGCCATTTTCGAATATTTTCATGATGACCGCTCATCAAAATATCTGGCACAACCATTCCACGAAAATCATAAGGGCGCGTATATTGAGGATATTCTAAAAGACCTGATGAAAAACTGTCATCAGTATGACTAACTTCCTTACCAAGAACTTCAGGAATCAGTCGTACCGTCGCATCAATCATCGTCATAGCAGCCAACTCTCCACCGGTCAAAACATAATCTCCAAGAGAAACCTCGTCTGTCACCAAACTCTTAATCCGCTCATCATAACCTTCATAATGCCCGCAGATAAAGATTAATTCTTCTTCTTGAGAAAGTTCTTCCGCATAGGCTTGATTAAATGTTCGACCAGCAGGATCCAACAAAACGACTCGTGGCTGATTTTTTTCAATCGCATCATAAGCATCAAAAATTGGTTGCGCTCTGAGCAGCATTCCCTGACCGCCCCCATAAGGCTCGTCATCAACGTGTCTCGATTTCTCTGCATTTTCTCGAAAATTATGATAGTGAATCTCTAGTAATCCTTTTTCGCGTGCCTTGCCAACTATTGAATGCTCTAAAGGGGCAAACATCTCCGGAAATAGGGTCAAAATATCAATCTTCATCGTCCAGTCCTTCCGGAATTTCCACATCTACTCGACTATTTTCAAGATCAATATTCAATACAGCAGGTGGAATATAAGGCAACAGTAAATCACGCTTGCCTTTGCGCTTTACCACCCAGACATCATTAGCACCGGGCTGCAAAATTTCTTTAATTGTTCCAATCAAAATATCCTGTTCATAAACATTCAAGCCAATAATTTCATGATAGTAAAATTCGCCTTCATCTAAATCCGATAAATCTTCTTCAGCCACTTTCAAAGTAAAATCACGATATTTCTCAATGTCATTGATATGGTACATTCCTTTGAATTTGATAATATCAAAATTTTTCATCTTACGATGACTGGAAATTTCCACATTCGTGACAAAATTATCTTTCTTATCGAAAAGGGCTAACATACTTCCCTTTTTAAAACGTTCCTCTGCAAAATCCGTCACCGATAGTACACGCATTTCACCTTGCAAACCTTGCGTATTCACAATCTTTCCAACATTATAATAGTTCATTTTCTCTCCAAGTACTAGCATTATCTTTTTTATTTTATCATGAATAAAGGGAATTCTCAAGAAAACAAAAACCCCTACTAAGACAAATCTTAATAGGGGATGGAGAGCGATAATTGTCCCTCGCTTTTTATCGCCTCAACAATTAACATCAGACTTTAAAACTTGGCTTTCAAGCTTAACCAACCTGTAAGTAATTATTTTTCTATAATTACTGTTTATCAATTTTTGAACCACGATTTAAATACTAGTTTGAACTATTATTATATTATTTATATCTATCATAATTTGCATCAAACCATTCTAATAAGGCCTGCGCTGTTGTAAATTTAATACTCTGTACCCTTACTTTGCCATCTCTAAGATAAAATAAGCTAGTTTGAGAAACTAAGTAATTCGTTTCTTTACAAATTCTGTAAGCTGAGATTTTCTTAGCACACAGTAATTCGATAATTAGTTCAATCTTTTTTAACATGATATCAACATTTTCCACTTCCAAAACCTCTCCATAACAATGAAAAAACTACTCTTAAAAGGTACCTACTTTTCTTCTTTTAGTAAGAGATAGTTAAATCACTACCTCCTATTTTTATAAAAATGAGTAAGCTGAACAAAAATGTTTTTATCCCACTCACTAAAAAACTATCAATACATAGAGTCATTCTTTTCCATAATTGCCAATCATAGCAGTTAAGATAGTTAAACTAACAGAGGTAAATTTTAAAATTTCCGAGTGACCATTTGAAAATAGAATTTATACTTTTATAATTCTAAAATCTTATAAAATAGAACACCCTTACCCTGTCTATTTATAAAAGAAAATGAGATGGGAGTATTCCCATCCCATTTCTAAAGGAGATAACTTAACAATACATTTACATTTTATTCTTCCTTTCTCTTCCATGACTTACCAATTAAAGTAGCTGAAGACGCTAGACCGACTAAGCCTATTAAAGGCAAGAATGGAAATTCTTTAGTGCCTGTTTTTGGTAATTTAGTATTCGCAGTTCCAACAGAGGTAAACTTAGATCCCACTGATTGAACATTTGAAAACGGAACTTTTGATCTGTAACCCAAATTAGTTGGAGCCACTGAATTTTGAACAGAGGCAAATGTATTTGATTTCTTGTTTCCGACCTGATTATTATTTCCGTTTTGGATATTCTGGTCAGTTTGATGTGTATTACCATCTGGATTAGACTTACCGCCTTGATGTGTATTGCCATCTTTACCGTCTTTACCGTCTTTACCTGCGTCACCCTTATCACCTTTATCGCCCTTGTCTCCTTTATCACCTTTGAGGGATTTCACGTAATCGTCAGGGGTCTTATTGCTATTACCTGGCAATTCTTTCCAGATGTCGTAGGCTGACTTACCAGCGTCACCCTTATCGCCTTTGTCGCCCTTGTCTCCTTTGAGGGACTTCACGTAATCGTCAGGTGTCTTATTGGCATTACCTGGCAATTCTTTCCAGATGTCGTAGGCTGACTTACCAGCGTCACCTTTATCACCTTTATCACCTTTATCACCTTTGTCGCCTTTGAGGGACTTCACGTAATCGTCAGGGGTCTTATTGGCATTGCCTGGCAATTCTTTCCAGATGTCGTAAGCTGACTTACCAGCGTCACCTTTATCACCTTTATCACCTTTGTCGCCTTTATCACCTTTGAGGGACTTCACGTAATCGTCAGGGGTCTTATTGCTATTGCCTGGTAATTCTTTCCAGATGTCATAAGCTGACTTACCAGCATCACCTTTATCGCCTTTGTCTCCTTTGAGGGACTTCACGTAATCATCAGGTGTCTTATTGCTATTACCTGGCAATTCTTTCCAGATGTCGTAAGCTGACTTACCAGCATCACCTTTATCACCTTTATCGCCCTTGTCACCCTTGAGAGACTTCACGTAATCATCAGGGGTCTTGTTGGCATTGCCCGGTAATTCTTTCCAGATGTCGTAAGCTGACTTACCAGCATCACCCTTATCTCCTTTATCGCCCTTGTCTCCTTTGAGAGACTTCACGTAATCGTCAGGGGTCTTATTGCTATTACCCGGTAATTCTTTCCAGATGTCGTAAGCTGACTTACCAGCATCACCCTTATCTCCTTTATCGCCCTTGTCTCCTTTGAGAGACTTCACGTAATCGTCAGGGGTCTTATTGCCATTGCCTGGTTGTTCTTTCCAGATGTCATAAGCAGACTTACCGTTTTGACCGTCTTTACCAGCGTCACCTTTATCACCTTTATCGCCCTTGTCACCTTTATCACCTTTGAGGGATTTCACGTAATCGTCAGGGGTCTTATTGCTATTACCTGGCAATTCTTTCCAGATGTCGTAGGCTGACTTACCAGCGTCACCCTTATCGCCTTTGTCGCCCTTGTCTCCTTTGAGGGACTTCACGTAATCGTCAGGGGTCTTATTGCTATTACCCGGCAATTCTTTCCAGATGTCGTAAGCTGACTTACCAGCGTCACCTTTATCACCTTTATCACCTTTATCACCTTTGTCGCCTTTGAGGGACTTCACGTAATCGTCAGGGGTCTTATTGGCATTGCCTGGCAATTCTTTCCAGATGTCGTAAGCTGACTTACCAGCGTCACCTTTATCACCTTTATCACCTTTGTCGCCTTTATCGCCTTTGAGGGACTTCACGTAATCGTCAGGGGTCTTATTGCTATTGCCTGGTAATTCTTTCCAGATGTCATAAGCTGACTTACCAGCATCACCTTTATCGCCTTTGTCTCCTTTGAGGGACTTCACGTAATCGTCAGGTGTCTTATTGGCATTACCTGGCAATTCTTTCCAGATGTCGTAGGCTGACTTACCATCTTTACCAGCGTCACCCTTATCGCCCTTGTCTCCTTTGAGGGACTTCACATAATCGTCAGGGGTCTTATTGGCATTACCCGGTAATTCTTTCCAGATGTCGTAGGCTGACTTACCATCTTTACCTGCGTCACCCATATCACCTTTATCGCCCTTGTCACCCTTGAGAGACTTCACGTAATCGTCAGGTGTCTTATTGGCATTGCCTGGCTGTTCTTTCCAGATTTCGTAGGCTGACTTACCGTCTTTACCGGCGTCACCTTTATCACCTTTGTCTCCCTTGTCACCTTTGAGAGACTTCACATAATCGTCAGGTGTCTTATTGGCATTACCTGGTAATTCTTTCCAGATGTCGTAAGCTGACTTACCAGCATCACCTTTATCACCTTTATCACCCTTGTCACCTTTATCACCTTTGAGGGACTTCACATAATCATCAGGTGTCTTATTGCTATTGCCTGGCTGTTCTTTCCAGATGTCATAGGCTGACTTACCGTCTTTACCAGCGTCACCCTTATCGCCTTTATCGCCCTTGTCACCCTTGAGAGACTTCACGTAATCGTCAGGGGTCTTATTGGCATTGCCTGGTAATTCTTTCCAGATGTCGTAGGCTGACTTACCATCTTTACCAGCATCACCTTTGTCGCCCTTCTCTCCTTTGAGAGACTTCACATAATCGTCAGGTGTCTTATTGGCATTACCTGGTAATTCTTTCCAGATGTCATAAGCTGACTTACCGTCTTTACCTGCTTGTCCGTCTTTGCCGGCTTGTCCATCTTTACCTGTTTCTCCTTTGAAATTGCCTTTCTTGACCCATACTCCATTTTCTCGTTTGAATAGATCCTTTGTGCTTAAGTTGATATAAGTATCTCCATCTACACCTAATGTTGGCTGCGGATCGGTCAATCCACTATGAGTGGCATTAACAGTAACTTTCATTCCAACTTTTATTTTTCGCGGCTTCGCTTCTCTAGTGACTGAGTTAGAAATTTCATAGCGTCCTTCTAATTTCCCATTCACTATCCGTTTGTTATACACAATCGTCCGTTCGCCATCTTCACCTTTTTGTGTCTCGGTTTGTGTACCATATGGCAAATTATAGTCAAATTCGTACTCTGTTGTGTAAGGGATTTTTGTCGTGACGGTTTCTTTTTCAATCGTTACTTCTTGTGTCCCAACTTCAACAATCGCTTTGACAGGGTCTTTCAGACGCTTACGACTTATTTCTTTAGCGAAATACTCAAAGAAATGCTCCTTACCGTAATAGGCATGGTCTTTATCATAAGCATAAGTGACATTATCTTCTCCCGTCTCACCAAATTTGATGATATTTCGCGTCCCTTTTGGAAGATTTTTATTTTCACGGATTTCTGTTTCAAAAGGAACTTGCCGGACAATCGCTTCATAAGCATACGGTTGTTTATCCTTATTGGTTAGTTCATAGCTTTCTCCACGATAATCTTTAAAACTTTGGGCATCTTGGTCTATTTGGAAGCCTGCACGAGCCAACAAACTAGACGATGAATCTCTCTCAATTTTATCCCATCTACCACTTGAATTCCATCTACCACCTATTCCTCCTTCAATCACACCATTCGCCTGAGTTACAACATTTAGAGAATGACCTGTAGAATATTCCTTTTTGTACCAATCATCCCATCTATCGTAAACTTGCTTATGAGTTGTTCCTGTATATTGATGACTTTGGCTATCCTTTGAAATCATATCCCAGCCTTGGAGCGTGACAGTTTTGACTTCTGTCTCATAAACTTTTTGTGTTCCATCATAATAGGCAACAATTTTATATTGATAAGTCTTCGTCTCTCCTTTCGCCATTAAAGGATTCGGTTTTTCACCTACCCATTCCAACTTATAGGTGATAAAATGGCGTTCATCTTTCTGTAATACAGAATATGTATCTTTCTTGTTATAATGTCCATCATCTTCAACGGTCTTTGTTCGTTTTCCTTCCAGTTCATTTTTAATATTCCGGCGATACACTCTATAGTACACCGTTGCCAATGTTCCATCTTCTCTGCGTGTATCATAGTCCACTTTTTCATAGCCTAAATGACCATACTCGATTTTATTTTTGGAATTATCTTGTAACAAATCTAAAGCGTAAGATTTCTTATCCCAAGTTTCAAATGTGAATGCTTCGTATTTATCTTCATCACCATGTCCTTTAGTCACAACAGGTCGGATTTTTGCTGTGGGATTATGCTGAACACCACTCCATATTTTCTTGGCAACTTCAGCTGGTTTCGTTTCTGTTTCTTTTAGGCTTTCACTTTTGAAATTAAATGCAATCCCTGACTTATCTCCCTTTGTTTTGCTTTCAAGGAGTAAATCTTTATTAGAATCATCGTCCTCTTCCTTAATCTCATATAACTCTCCAAATGTATAAGTTCGTGTATATTTTTTATCTCCGTCAATATATTTTTGAACTTGCTCTTTGGTGATCATATAGAGTTTCGCATTGCTTTTTGCCAACTTTTTAGCTACTTCTGGAGTGACTTCTTGAAACTCTTTATTATTATAAAAAGAATAGCCATTCGCTTTTGCTTCCTCCGCATCTGTCAACTCCTTCGAAAAAGGCCCTTTATCATTCCTATTAGTATAATCTGCAGGTTTTTCCAATCCCAGAATACCTGCTCTATACTTTAATTTCCCATCCACATCCTCTATGACAGTATAGCCATAATCATACTTGTTATCATTTGAAGATGTGATCCGGTGTGTCACACTTTTCTTTTTTTCAACCTCTGGTTGATGTTCTTTTGCCAAAGAAAGTAACTTTTCAGCTATTTGATTTGTTTTCTTAGTATTTTCGTTTTCAGTCTGTGAACGAATATCAAGATCATATGTGCTCGGCGGGATTAGATCAGTCCCTGATGGTGAAATATTAACTCCAGATGATGGATTATTTTTCTCGTTTTCAACGGGCGCCTTTGGCGACCGAGAAACCATTTCAAGGTTTTTAGGTTGTGGTTGAGCTTCCTTATTTGCAACAGATGTGCTCTCTTTCTCAACAGCAGTCACAGGAGCATTTGGTGATTGCGATGATTCAGCTGTGGCTGGTTGTTCAACTGCTTTATCCTCATTTGTACTACTTACAGGATTTTCCGAGATTGCAGAATCTCTTGCTGTTTCTGCAACTGCTTGATTTTCTGTTGAAGTAGTTCCTGTTTTTGAAGGTGCAGCTGAAGTAGTCAAGATTTCTTGATTGTTTTTTGTTGACAAGGCGCTATCCGCATTTGTAGAAGTAGTGGCTTCTTTTTCTGTCAGCACTTCAGTTGTACTTGCGCTAAGGCTATCTGCCTCAGCAACCTGATCCTGCAAAGTAGCACCTACAAATAATTGACCAACTAACACCGAGGCTACCCCTACTGCTAATTTTCTAATTGAAAATTTCTGTCTTTTTTCCCATTCCATAATATTTCCTTCTTCCTTCTTTCTTCTTTATTATATGGATTCTATTTGTTCTTGAACGATCACTTTTTTCCAAGCATTTTGAACCATTTTATATGAAAATAACTCAAGAGACTTATCGTAAGCTGCCTGAGCAAACGAGTCTTTCTCTAACAAACGACAATACCGGACAATCTTTTCAGCTAATCCATTGACATAGTCTTTATTATTAATCAAATAACCATTTTTATTCTCATCTACATAAGCTTGATGAATCGCAACATTGCCTCTCGCAATCAAAGCGACTCCTTGGTTCATAGCTTCCACCAATGTCGTTGCAAATGCTTCTGAATACGATGAAGCAAGATACGCTTCATAATCAGAATATTTAGTCATGATATTCTTGTGAAAACCTTTTAACTGAATATAATCATTTGCCTCATGCTGATCAATCAACTCTTGCAACTCATGATATAATATTCCGTCTCCGTATATGTCGTAGCTTATATCTGAAATAATTTTCCTAGCTCGTACAACGGCTTCAATTGCAGCTTTAATACCTTTACCTGGTACAAGATTTGAAACGCTTAAAAAACTATTTCTTTTCCGAATTTTACAGATAGCATGCTCCTCCACATGCATAACCGGGACAAAATAAACTCTAGCCTTTTGATTAAAGTGCTGATGTACATA
The DNA here is from genome assembly GCF_014334035.1 of Streptococcus sp. NSJ-72. NCBI lineage: Bacteria > Bacillati > Bacillota > Bacilli > Lactobacillales > Streptococcaceae > Streptococcus > Streptococcus sp. NSJ-72. Next base: position 1,084,793 of record NZ_CP060489.1, on the reverse strand, counting down.
ATTTCTTACTTTATCAGGCTGACCAATCTCTGTCGATAAAACAAAGTCAATCCCACGACCAATTAAGGATAAATTATCAGCTATAAAACCAAAGACTTCTCCATCATAGTTCTCTATCGTCTCATGAAGATAGTAGGCTATGCGAGCTGTCTGATGATTTAAAATGAACGGATATAATTTAGGCTCAATTCTTTCAAAAACAATTACATCTTTATTGATAATGCCCTGCTTCTGAAAATAAATCTCTAATAGTTGACTGAGGTCAAACGTTTTCCCATTATATACATATTTTTCCGAAGTATAAGTATCAATTATTTTCTTGAGAACAATTTCACCTTTTGAATTATAATAATTGTATTCTGAATTTTCTAAAAAATGAACTCCATCTTGCTCAATATCTTTATAAATAATGCTAAGGTATTTTTGAGTCGAATAATAATCAACTTCCTTTAGACTATTCTTTTCATAATGCTTCACAAGAAAAATTCGTTTCCGGTCACCAAACAAGAGGCACCTGTATATATCACCACTCTCCATAGTCACAATCAATTCATTTGTTTCTTCATTTTCTTCAATAGATAAAGGACTTGCAGGTAACTCTTCTAAAAACTTCTTTTTATCATAAGAATAATCATCAAAAGGTAAATCCGTAAATACTTGTAACATCAATTGAACATTATTTATGTCATAACCATTCTCTTTGTAATCTTGAAGCTGATTAACATTTGGATTGTGTTTTAAAGCAATATAACGATATGGAATTGATAGTTCGTCTAAAAAACGTTGCCTTCGAATTTGTGCTTTTTCAATTCCAAACGGAACTCCAGAAATCATTCCAATATCTACAAAATATAACATTCTTTACTCTTTCTATAAAATAACTGTCACACCAAATTGATGTTCAATTTTTTGAGAGGCTTGGCGAATGACCTCTCCAGCCGAAGTCAATATTCTGAACAACTGCTCTAAATCATCTTTCACAATCCCGATATGACGCAAAAAAACTTTTCCATCATTATCTATACAAAAATAATAGCTTCCCGCTTGTTCTACATTCAATTCATTTACTAGAGATTCCCACTTGGAACGCTCTTCAAGATTCCTACAATAAGCAATATTTGTAAAAACGATTTGATAAATTGCTTCCTTGTCTTCCTTATCTAACTGAATTGCAAAGTCAACCATATGAAATTCGTTGATTTGCAACTTCCCTTGATAGATCCAAGACTGATCTGTTTCTTGTTTCTTTAGAGCAAATTTCTTCCCATCTAAGAACCGTTGAAATTTTTCATTTATTTGATCCACATTTACCTCCTTATTCATCAATCAAAATTATAGATTGGAATACTCTCTTTCTCTATGTTGTTGTATTCTTTCGAAAAGGAAATAATCTTTCTATTTTTTTGAATTGTTTCTTGACTTTCTTCTATTTTGTCAGATACTTCCTCTTCCTGCTCTGATAACAAGCGAACATCGATTGACATCACCGCATTTAAATAATCATTTAACAACTTCTCAACAGAATGCTTCATACTTTGCTCTTGTACCAAGATTTGTTGCTTTAGATCCGAAAGCAAACGAATATCTTTCTCAGCAACCTCTAAGCGTTGCTGAACATCATCTTCCACACCTCTCATCAATTTATCAGCCTCTTCTTTTGCGTCAAGAATAATCTTATCTGCACTTTTCCGAGCCTCTACTAAAATCTGAGTGATTTCCTCTTCTCTAGATTGGTAAACTTTCACTTGCTCTTTTAAGGACTCACTAATATCCATATAGTAATTTAGCTTTTTCTGAATTCTTTCTTTCTCCTCTAAAAGAGAGACAATATAATCATCCGTTTTTGATTTAGAATACCCAAATAATAACTGTTTTTTCATTGACACTGATTCTCTATTCTCCTTTCTTGTTTCTATAAACGCACGGACTGCTCAAAAACAATATTTTAATTTTCTATATTTCACCTCCTACATACCCTGTAGTGGTATACGGTATATATAATATATCATAGTAAGTGTTTTATAGCAAGCCCCATATTTGACTATTGGAAAATTTTAATATAGAATAATTAAAAACATACGCTGGAGACTACACAAAATATGGAACGAGAGAAACTTATTATGCGTTTGAAACGCTCTGAAGGACAACTTAGAGGAATACAAAAGATGCTAGAAGAAGAACGTGAGTGTATGGATATTATTGTTCAGCTAACAGCAGTACGTTCAAGTATTAACCGCGTCATGGAATTGGTGATAACAAAGCATCTATATACTTGTTTAGACAATCCTCTGGACGACCCCAAAAAACAAAGAAAAAGGATAGAAAAAGTCATTAAATATCTTGTAAGGGAACATGATAAATAAAAAATAAATCGGTTGAGTAAAATCTCAATCGATTTATTTTGAAGTACGTACTAAAATCATTACCCTATTCTTTAAAATTTATTAAGTGCAGATGACACATTAATGATAGCCTTAAAAATACCAATATAGACTTCTTGAACAAATTAAGACTAGGAAGTTATCATGACATGAAATGCTTTTAACTGACATTCATTCTCAGCAAAGTTAAATCACAGCAACTTTTTTCAATAAGTTTGCAATAAAAACAAAGTTAATTTTGTTTCAATTTGCTGAATCATTGTCTTAAATTGCTCAAAAGCTTCTCGCTGATATTCAATCAATGGAATATTTTGAGCATAAGCACGCATTCCAATACTTTGACGAGTTATTTCCATTAAATCAATATGTGCTGTCCACTCTTCATCAATAATGCTTAAAAGTATTAATTTGATATTATCTTCAGAAAAAGCTTCACCTAATTGTGCTTTTTTTACTCGATAAAAAAGTAAAGCCTGCTCTGCTAAAAATCGTTCTATGAATGATTGTGTTTTAGATTCCAAGTTATGCACTTGATCGCTTGATAATACTAAGGAAAAATCCTGTAAATTGTCTAATAACTCATATATCTTTTCACTACTAGAACCTTGCCAATAATTATTTATAGTTTTATTGAGTGTGCGACGGATAATCTGTTCAAAATATCTTGATAAACCACCATTCATCTTTAATAATCGAGTGCGCTCGTTATATATAATGCGTCTTTGCTCTGCTATGACATTATCATATTGCAAAACTTTAAGTCGGTCATCATAGTTATTTCCTTCAACTTGTAATTGCGCAGATTCTATATAACGACTGAGCATTTTACTTTCTATAGGAGCAGCATCTACTTTTAGTTTTTTCAAAAGCTTTTTAATTTGTTCTCCTCCACGTCGAACAAGTAGCTCATCTTCTAAAGAAATATAAAATCGTGAATATCCCGGCTCTCCCTGGCGCCCCGATCTTCCTCTAAGCTGATTATCAATTCGACGGTTGTCATGCCTTTCCGTGCCAATCACACAAAGACCACCTAAATCACGAACTTCCTGAGTCAATTTAATATCTGTTCCTCGACCAGCCATATTGGTCGCTACCGTCACTGCATATTTTTGACCAGCTAATTTTATGATTTCAGCTTCTGCTTGGTTACTTTTAGCATTCAAAACATGATGAGGAATCAGAACATTTGTCAACATTCTTGATAGACGTTCTGAGCTTTCAATAGATACTGTTCCAACTAACACAGGTTGACCAATTGCATAGCGTTTTTGAATTTCTTTCACAACAGCATGAAACTTACTATCTAATGTAGTAAAAATCAAATCTTGATCATCAAATCTTAAAATAGGTTTATTTGTCGGAATAACATGAACAGTCATATTATACACTTCTTGAAATTCTAATTCTTCCGTCTTTCCAGTTCCTGTCATTCCAGATAATTTGCTATACATTCTAAAAAAATTTTGAAATGTTATTGTTGCAAGAGTTTTATTTTCATCTTTTATAGTAACATTCTCTTTAGCTTCTAATGCTTGATGTAAACCATGAGAAAAACGCCGCCCAATCAAAATACGTCCTGTAAAACTATCAACAAGTTGAACTTCGTCATCATTTACTACATAATCAATATTTTTCTCCATCGTATAATTTGCTTTTAATGCTTGGTCTATATGATGAACTAATTTTATATTATGGTTAGAATACAAATTACGAATCTTAAAAATAGATTCTGCTTTTTTAATCCCTAATTCCGTCAAAGCAATCGCTTTAGTCGGAATATCAATCATATAATCAGTATCTTCATGTAAACTCTTAACAAAATAATCAGCTTGAAAATACAAATTTCCAGATTTTAATGAACCACCTGATATAATCAATGGGGTTTTTGCCTCATCCAATAAAACCGAATCCACTTCGTCAATCACAGCATAATTCAATGTTCGCTGAACACGATCAGAAATATCTGTTACTAAGTTATCTCTTAAATAATCAAATCCCAATTCACTACTTGTCGTATAAGTAACATCACAATTATAGGCTGCTCTTTTATCAGATTTAGATAATTTAGAATTACTTGCATTAATACCAACGCTCAGTCCTAGCAAAGTATATACCGGCTTCATTTCTTCGGCATCTCGTTTGACTAAATAATCATTAACTGTCACAACATGAACGCCATCACCACTCAAAGCATTTAAATATACTGGTAATACTGCTGTCACAGTCTTTCCTTCACCGGTTTTCATCTCAGCAATATTACCACCATGTAAAGAAATTGCTCCCATAATTTGAACTGTATGAAGTCTAAAACCAAATAAACGATGTATAGCTTCGCAGGCTAAAGCATAAGCTTCAGGGAGAATATGATCTAAAGTTTCTCCCTTAACAAGACGTTCTCTAAACCACAAAGTTTCTTTTTTAAAGTCACTTTCTGAATAATTTTTATAATTATTTTGAAGTTGCTCAATACTACTCGCTAATTTACGATATTTGTGCAATTCTAAGAGGTTTTTACTAAATAATTTTCTTATGTTTAATTCCATTATTTTTCAATTTCTAAAACATCCTACGTTACCCTTACTTATGAATAAGAAAAATTGTCTTTCAATGTAATAACAATATTTCGCTATTTCATTAAAAACTCACAATTGGACCAAATTTTTCTTCCATTTGTTCAATAACATACACCATAACATTCGCCCCTTCATTTAATAGATCATAAATCATCTGAACATCATGATGAACTTTCGTAATGTGTCGCGCAAAGATGCGCCCGTCATTTTCTAAACCTAAATAATAATAAAGTCCCATTTCGACGTTCAATTGGTTCAGAAATTCTAACCATTCACCTCTTTTTTCATAGGATTTACAAAAGCCTACATTATTAAATATAATTTGGCAAATCGCTCCTTCTAGCATTCCAATTTTTCTAAATGAAATTGCAAAATCCAGAATATGATAGTCTGATATTTCTAATTTCCCTTGATAAAGCCATTGATTATCATTAAAACTCACTTTCATTGGAAAATCATTCTGGACTAAAAGTTGTTGAAAATCTTGATTTAGTTTTTCTAACTCTTCCATGCTCTATTTTACCTTTCTGATAGTTAATAGTGGAATATCGTTCTGATCATCTTCTTGTAAAGGAAAGTTAATAATGTTCTTTTCTTCATCTTTTTTAGCTTCTTCTTTAAGCAAATCCAATTCTTGAAGTTTATATTCTTTATCTAAAGAAAGATGTATACTATCTAAATCAGCAATGTAATGTTCTAATAGCTTTTCTAATGTCGTCATCATAGTATCACGACGATTTAAAATCTGTTTTAACATTTCATTTAAATAATCATACTCTTCTTTATTGCTTATGAGCCATTCTTCACACTGGATGTTATATTTATCTTTCATTTCAACCGAATTTTTATTGGCACTAGCTATCATTTCTTTAGTACTATTTTGAGCTTGCATTGGAATTTCGATAAGCTGAGACTCGTTTTCTTTATACTGTCTTACTTGTTCAGCTAACTCTCGCTCAACATTTTCTGCTAATGTAATTTCAACATTCAATTGACGAATTTGTTCATTTAATTTCTCAATCTCTGTTTCAACTTTATCAACATCATATCCAAAAATAGATTTCGAAAATAATTTTTTTTTCATTTCTTGTTACCCCTTATATTCGTTTCAATTGAAAATTCAGGTACAGATTCTCCCTCGCTTTCTTTCAAACGGATTTCTGCCTTATCTCTGTCTAATGATTGAATCAAGGTCATCAATCTTGTACCTAGTTCATCTATAACGGAGGTTGCTGTCTTTATATTAGAATCCAAGAGACGAGAATCTGAAGACCTTAAATATTCTAACAATTGCATTAATTTGTTTCGTATGTCGTTTTTAATTAATACCTCTTGTTCTAGAATCATTTGTTTTTTTGCTTTAATATCATCGTCTAAAAATATCTGCTCTGCTCGTTTTGATAACAGTTCTTGTCTTGTCGTTTCAATAATAGCTTCAGCCTCTCCTTCTCCCCGTGAAATCAGTTCTTCTGATAAATCAGTTGCCTGATTTAGAATTGGCTTAAATAAGTCTTCTCGACTCTTAAAGTATTCTAAATCACGCTTTAAATCTTGGTTCTGTTTGTTTTTTTCTTGTAAAAGTATTTGAAGGTCTTCCGTCCTTTTTTCTAATATTGATAGCTCTTTTCTAACCTTAGCTGGTGAATATCCAATCAACTTTTTCGATAATTCCATATTTATATTCCTTAAAAATTATTAACTTTAATCTAAATAGCAGAATAAAAGCTCTCATTTTAACTTGATTTTTTAGAAAACAAATTAAAAAGTATTCAACTGACGTAATTCTGCGAGCACTTCTGAAACAGAAGCTCCTTCACATTCAAAATTCTCAAGAATCTCTATCACTGCCTGACGATTATTCCAACTATCTGCTTTAAAAACAGGTAAATAGTTGAGCAAAATTTCTGATACTTGATATTTTGTCCAATGGAAAGCCTCTTTGCTAAACAATACACGTTTAGCACTTTCCCATCCTTGTTTCAATTCTCCCACATGGTAGGAAATCATTGCTAACTCATAATGCAACAAAAATTGATAAATTGGCAGATGTATTACAATGGCTTCCTTTTCTGGGATATGAGCATCTTTAGCAGCTTTAGCGAATACATATGCTAAGTGATAATTCCCATGTTCACGCGAATAACGAATAGCTTCATATAAACTTTCTAATCTCTGAGGATAATATTCATACCCTTTTAACCAATAATACATAGCTTTAGCTTCGTCTCCCAATTGTTCAAAACAACATCCCACACGTGCATAAGCAGATGATATTTCTTGATCCCAATAACCAATTTCTATAAATTTTAAATACCATTCACTTGCCTCTTGGATCATTCCTGCTGCCATAAAGGATTGACCAGCATAAAAAGCATAGCGTGGTTTCAAATCTACATCTTTATTTGGATTGTAAAATGCAGCAACCAGCACTTGTGCATCATCATAGTATTTATTAGGATTCTGACTACGTCCCCCAAATCGACCGGATAATACATTATAATCACCGTCAATCTTTACATGCCAATTTTTATCACCTGTCACAATATACTCATGAACAACACTTCTCCAATGAAACTCTGGATTATTCTTAAATAAGAGTAAACGGTCATATACTGCACCATTATCATCTTTTAACCTAAAAGAATATCCATCTGCTACCAGATCAGGCAAATGAATTTCACCTTCAAAACGATCGTCTGCGTCAAAGACAAAAATATAATCGCTTTTACCGTCTGCATGCCTCAAGGCCAGTGTACGATTAACAGCAAAATTTTCCCAATCATCCTGATATAATTCACCAGGAATCTCTTTCTCTTGAAAAAACTCTTGTATTTCAGAAATAGTATTGTCAGTGGAACCCGTATCACTAATAACCCAATAATCCAGTGGAATATATTGGCAAATATTATCTAAGGTCTCTTTTATAATATGAGCTTCATTTTTAACAATCATATTTAAACAAATTGTTGCCATATTTCTCCTTCACATTGTTTCATATTAAAGAGGCATATCCTCTTTTTTATAAACTGCAACCAGTCCAACAGTTTATTTAATAAGTGATATCTAGTATTTATCTATTATATAAAATCCAAACAGACAACTTTTTATATTAAAAGTTGTCTGTTTTAGAATCAAGGCAAACCTTATTTTTCTAAGATTTTATAAGAAAAATCATTTTTCCTAGACTCACCACTATTGACCATCCTTTTTACGACGCATTTGTACTACACCTAATAGACTAAGAATAGTCGCACTGCCAAGAAGGGATAAAGTCATATCATTACTTTCACCAGTTTGTGGTAAACGATTTGAACCACGTGTTACACCTTGTGCTACATCTACATTACGATTTGAAACAGAAGCTCCCGAATCTCTTCTAACAATTCTAGTACGACTTAAATTCATTGGATTAATGATTGATGTTCCGCTACCTGTGTTGCTGCCTGAACCGGTGTTAGTTCCTGAGCCGGTGTTCGTACCGCTACCTGTATTGGTTCCTGAACCTGTGTTGCTGCCGCTACCTGTGTTAGTGCCTGAACCTGTGTTCGTGCCACTACCGGTGTTAGTGCCTGTGCCAGTGTTGGTTCCGCTACCTGTGTTAGTGCCTGAACCTGTGTTCGTGCCGCTACCTGTGTTGGTTCCTGAACCGGTGTTGGTTCCTGAACCGGTGTTCGTACCGCCACCTGTGTTAGTGCCGGAACCTGTGTTCGTGCCGCTACCTGTGTTGGTTCCTGAACCGGTGTTGGTTCCTGAACCGGTATTGGTTCCTGAACCGGTATTCGTTCCTGAACCGGTGTTAGTTCCTGAACCTGTATTCGTTCCTGAACCGGTATTCGTTCCTGAGCCGGTATTGGTTCCGCTACCTGTGTTAGTGCCTGAACCTGTGTTCGTGCCACTACCGGTGTTAGTGCCTGTGCCAGTGTTGGTTCCGCTACCTGTGTTCGTACCGCCACCTGTGTTAGTGCCGGAACCTGTGTTCGTGCCGCTACCTGTGTTGGTTCCTGAACCGGTGTTGGTTCCTGAACCGGTGTTCGTGCCGCTACCTGTGTTAGTTCCTGAACCTGTATTCGTTCCTGAACCGGTGTTGGTTCCTGAACCGGTATTGGTTCCTGAACCGGTATTCGTTCCTGAACCGGTGTTAGTTCCTGAACCTGTATTCGTTCCTGAACCGGTATTCGTTCCTGAGCCGGTATTGGTTCCGCTACCTGTGTTAGTGCCTGAACCTGTGTTCGTGCCACTACCGGTGTTAGTGCCTGTGCCAGTGTTGGTTCCGCTACCTGTGTTCGTACCGCCACCTGTGTTAGTGCCGGAACCTGTGTTCGTGCCGCTACCTGTGTTGGTTCCTGAACCGGTGTTGGTTCCTGAACCGGTATTCGTTCCTGAACCGGTGTTAGTTCCTGAACCTGTATTCGTTCCTGAACCGGTATTCGTTCCTGAGCCGGTATTGGTTCCGCTACCTGTGTTAGTGCCTGAACCTGTGTTCGTGCCACTACCGGTGTTAGTGCCTGTGCCAGTGTTGGTTCCGCTACCTGTGTTCGTACCGCCACCTGTGTTAGTGCCGGAACCTGTGTTCGTGCCGCTACCTGTGTTGGTTCCTGAACCGGTGTTGGTTCCTGAACCTGTGTTGCTGCCGCTACCTGTATTCGTTCCTGAACCGGTGTTAGTTCCTGAACCTGTATTCGTGCCTGAGCCGGTATTGGTTCCGCTACCTGTGTTCGTGCCTGAGCCGGTATTGGTTCCGCTACCTGTATTCGTTCCTGAACCGGTGTTAGTTCCTGAACCTGTATTCGTTCCTGAGCCGGTATTGGTTCCGCTACCTGTGTTCGTACCGCTACCTGTATTGGTTCCTGAGCCGGTGTTCGTACCGCTACCTGTATTGGTTCCTGAACCTGTGTTGCTGCCGCTACCTGTATTCGTTCCGCTACCTGTATTCGTTCCTGAGCCGGTATTGGTTCCGCTACCTGTGTTCGTACCGCTACCTGTATTGGTTCCTGAACCTGTGTTGCTGCCGCTACCTGTGTTAGTGCCTGAACCTGTGTTCGTGCCACTACCGGTGTTAGTGCCTGTGCCAGTGTTGGTTCCGCTACCTGTGTTCGTACCGCCACCTGTGTTAGTGCCGGAACCTGTGTTCGTGCCGCTACCTGTGTTGGTTCCTGAACCGGTGTTGGTTCCTGAACCGGTGTTCGTGCCGCTACCTGTGTTAGTTCCTGAACCTGTATTCGTTCCTGAACCGGTGTTGGTTCCTGAACCGGTATTGGTTCCTGAACCGGTATTGGTTCCTGAACCGGTATTCGTTCCTGAACCGGTGTTAGTTCCTGAACCTGTATTCGTTCCTGAACCGGTATTCGTTCCTGAGCCGGTATTGGTTCCGCTACCTGTGTTAGTGCCTGAACCTGTGTTCGTGCCACTACCGGTGTTAGTGCCTGTGCCAGTGTTGGTTCCGCTACCTGTGTTCGTACCGCCACCTGTGTTAGTGCCGGAACCTGTGTTCGTGCCGCTACCTGTGTTAGTGCCTGAACCTGTGTTCGTGCCGCTACCTGTGTTAGTTCCTGAACCTGTATTCGTTCCTGAACCGGTGTTGGTTCCTGAACCGGTGTTGGTTCCTGAACCGGTATTGGTTCCTGAACCGGTATTCGTTCCTGAACCGGTGTTAGTTCCTGAACCTGTATTCGTTCCTGAACCTGTATTCGTTCCTGAGCCGGTATTGGTTCCGCTACCTGTGTTAGTGCCTGAACCTGTGTTCGTGCCACTACCGGTGTTAGTGCCTGTGCCAGTGTTGGTTCCGCTACCTGTGTTCGTACCGCCACCTGTGTTAGTGCCGGAACCTGTGTTCGTGCCGCTACCTGTGTTGGTTCCTGAACCGGTGTTGGTTCCTGAACCGGTGTTCGTGCCGCTACCTGTGTTAGTTCCTGAACCTGTATTCGTTCCTGAACCGGTGTTGGTTCCTGAACCGGTATTGGTTCCTGAACCGGTATTCGTTCCTGAACCGGTGTTAGTTCCTGAACCTGTATTCGTTCCTGAACCGGTATTCGTTCCTGAGCCGGTATTGGTTCCGCTACCTGTGTTAGTGCCTGAACCTGTGTTCGTGCCACTACCGGTGTTAGTGCCTGTGCCAGTGTTGGTTCCGCTACCTGTGTTCGTACCGCCACCTGTGTTAGTGCCGGAACCTGTGTTCGTGCCGCTACCTGTGTTGGTTCCTGAACCGGTGTTGGTTCCTGAACCGGTATTCGTTCCTGAACCGGTGTTAGTTCCTGAACCTGTATTCGTTCCTGAACCGGTATTCGTTCCTGAGCCGGTATTGGTTCCGCTACCTGTGTTAGTGCCTGAACCTGTGTTCGTGCCACTACCGGTGTTAGTGCCTGTGCCAGTGTTGGTTCCGCTACCTGTGTTCGTACCGCCACCTGTGTTAGTGCCGGAACCTGTGTTCGTGCCGCTACCTGTGTTGGTTCCTGAACCGGTGTTGGTTCCTGAACCTGTGTTGCTGCCGCTACCTGTATTCGTTCCTGAACCTGTATTCGTTCCTGAACCGGTGTTAGTTCCTGAACCTGTATTCGTGCCTGAGCCGGTATTGGTTCCGCTACCTGTGTTCGTGCCTGAGCCGGTATTGGTTCCGCTACCTGTATTCGTTCCTGAACCGGTGTTAGTTCCTGAACCTGTATTCGTTCCTGAGCCGGTATTGGTTCCGCTACCTGTGTTCGTACCGCTACCTGTATTGGTTCCTGAGCCGGTGTTCGTACCGCTACCTGTATTGGTTCCTGAACCTGTGTTGCTGCCGCTACCTGTATTCGTTCCGCTACCTGTATTCGTTCCTGAGCCGGTATTGGTTCCGCTACCTGTGTTCGTACCGCTACCTGTATTGGTTCCTGAACCTGTGTTGCTGCCGCTACCTGTGTTAGTGCCTGAACCTGTGTTCGTGCCACTACCGGTGTTAGTGCCTGTGCCAGTGTTGGTTCCGCTACCTGTGTTCGTACCGCCACCTGTGTTAGTGCCGGAACCTGTGTTCGTGCCGCTACCTGTGTTGGTTCCTGAACCGGTGTTGGTTCCTGAACCGGTGTTCGTGCCGCTACCTGTGTTAGTTCCTGAACCTGTATTCGTTCCTGAACCGGTGTTGGTTCCTGAACCGGTATTGGTTCCTGAACCGGTATTGGTTCCTGAACCGGTATTCGTTCCTGAACCGGTGTTAGTTCCTGAACCTGTATTCGTTCCTGAACCGGTATTCGTTCCTGAGCCGGTATTGGTTCCGCTACCTGTGTTAGTGCCTGAACCTGTGTTCGTGCCACTACCGGTGTTAGTGCCTGTGCCAGTGTTGGTTCCGCTACCTGTGTTCGTACCGCCACCTGTGTTAGTGCCTGAACCTGTGTTCGTGCCGCTACCTGTGTTAGTGCCTGAACCTGTGTTCGTGCCGCTACCTGTGTTAGTTCCTGAACCTGTATTCGTTCCTGAACCGGTGTTGGTTCCTGAACCGGTATTGGTTCCTGAACCGGTATTCGTTCCTGAACCGGTATTCGTTCCTGAACCGGTGTTAGTTCCTGAACCTGTATTCGTTCCTGAGCCGGTATTGGTTCCGCTACCTGTGTTCGTACCGCTACCTGTATTGGTTCCTGAGCCGGTGTTCGTACCGCTACCTGTATTGGTTCCTGAACCTGTGTTGCTGCCGCTACCTGTATTCGTTCCGCTACCTGTATTCGTTCCTGAGCCGGTATTGGTTCCGCTACCTGTGTTCGTACCGCTACCTGTATTGGTTCCTGAACCTGTGTTGCTGCCGCTACCTGTGTTAGTGCCTGAACCTGTGTTCGTGCCACTACCGGTGTTAGTGCCTGTGCCAGTGTTGGTTCCGCTACCTGTGTTCGTACCGCCACCTGTGTTAGTGCCGGAACCTGTGTTCGTGCCGCTACCTGTGTTGGTTCCTGAACCGGTGTTGGTTCCTGAACCGGTGTTCGTGCCGCTACCTGTGTTAGTTCCTGAACCTGTATTCGTTCCTGAACCGGTGTTGGTTCCTGAACCGGTATTGGTTCCTGAACCGGTATTCGTTCCTGAACCGGTGTTAGTTCCTGAACCTGTATTCGTTCCTGAACCGGTATTCGTTCCTGAGCCGGTATTGGTTCCGCTACCTGTGTTAGTGCCTGAACCTGTGTTCGTGCCACTACCGGTGTTAGTGCCTGTGCCAGTGTTGGTTCCGCTACCTGTGTTCGTACCGCCACCTGTGTTAGTGCCGGAACCTGTGTTCGTGCCGCTACCTGTGTTGGTTCCTGAACCGGTGTTGGTTCCTGAACCGGTGTTCGTGCCGCTACCTGTGTTAGTTCCTGAACCTGTATTCGTTCCTGAACCGGTGTTGGTTCCTGAACCGGTATGTACAATCGGTTTCATAGGAGTATAAACATTATTTTTATACTCTGTTAATAAAGTGGTTCTTCTAGTACTAGAAGATTCTTCACCTTCGTCACGTTTCATACCTTCTATATTGTGTTTTACAATATCCGTCAGACTCTCTAATTTAACAAGCTCATTATCAATATAATCAAAAACCATTTCGCCATTTGGCAGCGTTTTGACATATTTTAACCCGTGCATCCAAAAGGCAGTTCCTTTAGGTTCTCTATAGTGGATACCTGAATGACGACCTGGACCACTCCAATGATACTCTGGAATATAATCCTTTGTATGAAATACACCAGGTGGTATCTGAACTTTACCACCAGACTTTCCTCCCCTACGTCCCGTGTCTTTATAATCAGTTCTATATTCTGCTCCTGCAGCTAATTTAACAACAGCTCCAGTAGAAGTAAATTGGATCTTTTCAAATATCTTCTTTAACTCTTCGTTTTTCTTGAAATCTTGAACAACTTTCCCTGGATTTGACTCATTTGTCCAACTTACTGGACTTCCGTCTTGATGAACTGCCGTAGCTGCATCATTAGCTTTATGTACAATCGGTTTCATAGGAGTATAAACATTATTTTTATACTCTGTTAATAAAGTGGTTCTTCTAGTACTAGAAGATTCTTCACCTTCGTCACGTTTCATACCTTCTATATTGTGTTTTACAATATCCGTCAGACTCTCTAATTTAACAAGCTCATTATCAATATAATCAAAAACCATTTCGCCATTTGGCAGCGTTTTGACATATTTTAACCCGTGCATCCAAAAGGCAGTTCCTTTAGGTTCTCTATAGTGGATACCTGAATGACGACCTGGACCACTCCAATGATACTCTGGAATATAATCCTTTGTATGAAATACACCAGGTGGTATCTGAACTTTACCACCAGACTTTCCTCCCCTACGTCCCGTGTCTTTATAATCAGTTCTATATTCTGCTCCTGCAGCTAATTTAACAACAGCTCCAGTAGAAGTAAATTGGATCTTTTCAAATATCTTCTTTAACTCTTCGTTTTTCTTGAAATCTTGAACAACTTTCCCTGGATTTGACTCATTTGTCCAACTTACTGGACTTCCGTCTTGATGAACTGCCGTAGCTGCATCATTAGCTTTATGTACAATCGGTTTCATAGGAGTATAAACATTATTTTTATACTCTGTTAATAAAGTGGTTCTTCTAGTACTAGAAGATTCTTCACCTTCGTCACGTTTCATACCTTCTATATTGTGTTTTACAATATCCGTCAGACTCTCTAATTTAACAAGCTCATTATCAATATAATCAAAAACCATTTCGCCATTTGGCAGCGTTTTGACATATTTTAACCCGTGCATCCAAAAGGCAGTTCCTTTAGGTTCTCTATAGTGGATACCTGAATGACGACCTGGACCACTCCAATGATACTCTGGAATATAATCCTTTGTATGAAATACACCAGGTGGTATCTGAACTTTACCACCAGACTTTCCTCCCCTACGTCCCGTGTCTTTATAATCAGTTCTATATTCTGCTCCTGCAGCTAATTTAACAACAGCTCCAGTAGAAGTAAATTGGATCTTTTCAAATATCTTCTTTAACTCTTCGTTTTTCTTGAAATCTTGAACAACTTTCCCTGGATTTGACTCACTTGTCCAACTTACTGGACTTCCGTCTTGATGAACTGCCGTAGCTGTGCCGTTCTGTGTATTATTTGCATCACGCTCTTCTCCTATACTTCCTCCTTTTGTTCTTAACATATCAGAATGCGTCTTAGACTTATCATTCATTGCTTGATTGGACGAGACACTACTTGTATGAGAAGACATATTTGATTGACTTTTATCAACAGGCGAAGAAACTGAAGAGGTTTCTGCTTCTTCGGTTGAAGAACTATTCTCTGACTTATTCGCAGTTGTTGGCGTTTTCTCTGACATCGTCGCTGATGCTTCGGATTTAGAAACTATTGTTTTTCCAGTTACTGATTGTGAATCACTCGTTGTTTTTGGCTCTGGTGATACTTGCTTAGTTGGTGCTGGATTTTCTGAAGCTGTAGTAGTTGGTGCTACGGTTTCAACGGTAGGAGGCGTTGTAGAGTCCTCTTTTTCACTTGAATTAACAGCGCTAGGGGAGGTTCTCCCTGTATTTTCAACATTAGTTCCAGCATTAGCTACAGTAGAAGAAGTAGCAGCCTCTGTAGCTTGCTCATCAACCAAAGCCGCTGTCGCTTCGTCCGCTTTTACTTCTTGAACATGATTGACAAAAAATTGTCCTACCAAAATAGAAGCAACACCAATACTTAACTTTCTTATAGAATACTTTTCGTGTTTTTTCCAATCCATATCTTATTTTCTTCCTCTCTTTATATATTGATAACAGGATATGATTTATAGTTAATTTATTATTTTGAAATTTCTTCGCCTTGAACTTTGATATTCTTTAATTTTTAATACTTCCTCTCTATTCGGTTACACTTGAAGAGACATAAAATCGCCCCTCTATCTGTTTTACATAAAATTGAAATGGATGTTCAGCAGCATATTGAGGATCAATAATAGCTTTTTCTTGCCATTTTTCATATTCCTGTATAAAACCACCATGCAACAATTTTTCAGCCTCCAATCTAGCCGCCACAGCCTGTTCAAATGTATCAAATGAACCTACATTGTAACTTTTTCGTTGCAAACCGATTCTAACTTGATATTTCCCGTTGTTCTTTTGGAACACTCCACGAAAACCACTCGTGTTGTCTTTTCGTGTTTTTCTAAATTTCAACCACTCAATACAAGTCTGATCCACAAAAGTTAGTTGGTCTCTTATATTCTCAGTGATTTCTCGCTTTTTACACCCACAGCTAGTACAATGACCATGAACTAACGAGTCTTCTGAATACTCTTTCTTATTCCCACAATCACATAAACAATTCCAAATAACAGAACCTTTATAATCTCTTTTAAAAGTGTCGTTTATAACCTTTAATCTGCCAAAACGTCTTCCCGATAAATCTGTTTTACGACCGGTTCTCTTTTTAGGAAATTTGGAACAAGTTGTCTTCCAACCATGATGCAAATCCTTAGTTGTCCTAAGGTGTATTTCTCCACATTTTTGACAAGTACATTCCCAAACTACTAAACCATTCTTCCGATTATCTGTTTTTCTTGTAACAAGCAAATCTCCAAAACTTTTTCCTGTTACATTCTTGCACTTGTGCCTGTTTTCGTATTCTAAACACCCACAACTTTTTGTTCTTCCAGAAACAAGATTATAGTAGCGAATATCTTTTTTATTTCCACAACTACATGAACAACGACACCAAGATGTTCTTTCTTTGCAATATACATCTTCTACAGTCAGTTTCCCATAAACTTTTCCAATTACCTCTTTTTTCTGACAAATTGATTTTCTTGTCATATTTTCATACATCACTCCCCGATCACATTTTCCTTCAAAATGTATGTTAAATAAATCCTAAGAGTCAAACTTTTCGTAATTTTTATCATAACAGTCCATAAGAGCAAGAGCTGTCTCAAATGTAATATTTCTTATTTTAGATCGCCCTTTCGAAAGTGCAACTATTGAAGCTTCATTAACTCTTTCTGCTCTACTGATACGATAAGCTGTTATCTTTTTATCAATTACCCATTGAACAACCGACTCTACTTTTTCCAATGCAGTTTTATTCATTAGTTCTCCTTTATAACTTAAAAATTGCATCTTCACACAACAGTAAACTGCTATATCTAGTGCAAATCAACCACTTAAATTTAGATACCTTAACGGGGTATATGTATAATATATAATGGATTTTCTTTTTTGTCAATTATCTACTTCAATTTTTTTATATTTAAATGTCATTTTAGAATGTTCAAAGTATTGAATCAAGATTTTCTCAAATTGTAATAAAAACAAAAAGCCAAATTCGATTTCTTGAAAATGGCTTTGTATCAATATATTTAATAAATACAGATGATTATTTAAATAGTTTCATATAATCGCTTTTAGTTGGAAATAAATAAGCAATTCTCACGATGGTGCTTTAGTCTTGTCAAAAAAGTTCACTTTGAGAGATGTTCTAGCTAAATACTATAATCTATTCAAATTCCTTATTCGCCTCCCGAAGAACTAACCTTTCCTCAGACACTTCAGGCTTCCCTAAATGCTGATTCAATATCTCCACATAAGTTTCTAGTCTCCTTACAAGATCTTCGTAATCATTTAAATAGTGACTGAACTGTTCTTGAAGTTTTATCATATATTGATTTACTTTCTCCAAAGTAGCACTCTCTGATAAATTCAATTTCGCGAAATCATATCTCGCAGGCTTTCTACTTTCCTGATTGTCACTTTTCAGATTAATAAACACTTCCGCCATCTTGTTTAAGATGGCGATTTTTTCTTGTGTCTCATCTAGTCTAATATCTAGCTCTGCCATTTCCGTTACAAACTCATTCTTCATTTCATGATAACTCTTATCGCTAGTATTTAGCTCAATCAAGAGATTGATTTCAGAAATTTTCTGTTGAATACTAGCAACAGTCGCTCTCCTATAGGGAAGTTTTTGACTATCCTGGGTTAACTGTCTTATTAGAGTGCATCCTTTGATATAGCGGTCTTTGTCCGAACTCTCTTTATTATAGACAAAGTAAGAGGTCGTTTCTCGAATATAGACTTTGTATTTTGTTCTATCGTCCTCTTCAATCATATCCAGTTGGTAGTTCGGAATAAAGATGATACCGTTTTGTTTTATTCCAAAAGAAACTTTGATGTAGATTCCTTCGTCAACTAACTTCTCAATTTGATTCGCTGCTAATTCTACCTCAAATTCATGTACAGCATCTCGATTCTTCTTAAATTCCTCATAAGCTGATTCAGTCTCATCAATACTAACCTTTTCCTGTTCCTGCTCTTCCTTAAAGTTACGATAGTGTTCTTGTAAATTTCCCTGCTCTTCTGGTGTTATTATATTTTTCTCTCCAAAATAACTTTGAAAGAATTGAACATCATAAAGTTTCTTATCACTTATTTCTTTATGGTTTAAACTAATCCGTCGTCCATCTTCTTCTAGAGTAAAGGTCACATTTCTCTGTTTGAAATCTATAGTAAGATTTAATTCTCTAGCTTTTAAAAGTAATTCCTCTAGAGAATTTGTTTTATCTAGTAAAAATTCCAATCGTTTTTCAATATCTTGTTTGGCAAAATAGGTTCTGAAGAACTCTTCATCATACAAATCCCGTTTACTAAGTTTGTTTCCACGAATAACCTGCTTCATATCTCTATCTGTCATCAGAAAACGACTATACTTGCTAGTAAAGTCTATTTTAACATGAATCCGATCTGCTTTTTTCAAAAAGTCCTCAAAAAAGTCAGACTGCTGCATCAAAAAATAGAGACATTGTTTCAGCTCAAACTTGTGGTTCGATTTTTTGTAGACCTCATAATCACGATGCGAATAACGATTCTCAATAATCTTTGCACCAACTATTTTAGAAATACGATCAGAAATCATGCGAAAATTTCTCTCCTGGGCATAGTCCCATTTAAATTTCTTGTCTGAGTTGATGTCAATGGAATTTATCACTATATGGTTATGAAGATGCGACTTATCCGTGTGAGTTGCTACAATAAATCGAAACTGTCCACCAGTTAATTCTTGAATTGTTTCATACCCTATGCGATTGACTTCTTCTGGAGATAAGTTATCATCAGGAGAAAAAGATTGTATCAAATGATGAGCATGAATCTTTTGTTGGCGCTTTTCTTGACGATCATTTCTGAAATTATAGAGAGTGTCGTTATTCAGAAAATTAGTATTGTACATCTCCACTGTTTCTTCATAAGTTGGAAAGTCTAAGTAATTGCTCATACCAAAATCAGATACCAACTTTAAATTGTTTGTTTTGTCAGGATTAAGGATATACTTAATCAATCGTCTGCGATATTTTTCTCCATGAGTCGCAAAATGTTTAGTGACTACCATAGAATGTCTTTATTTTTTCCACCTTTATTTGAAAATCCTTCTCAACCTCTGATACAAGCTCTACCATGCCTTGACGCAACTTTTGAAACTGTTCGTGAGAAATAATATGGTTCTGATTAACTGCATGTGCAATTTGATTGACGTTATTTCCAATCCGCTTGAGTTCAAAAATCAAGTCTTGATAAGTTGTCGTATCAATCGTAAGAAAGTTCATATTAGGGTTAAGCAAAACTTTTCTAGCATATTCAGAAAAAGTTTTACATCTACTCTTAGAAAGATGATTATTCAGTTGGTTCAATTCCGAGTCAGTCAGAAAAACTTTTTTCAAGTTTGTTCGATAACGATGCTCCATAGCAATCTCCTAATCCATATATTTGTCGCGAAACTCTGGACTGAGTTGATGAATTTTGTTCACTTCTGTAATCAATTCCTGAACACAATTTAAAAGAATTGAAACATGGTCTTGAGTCACTTGCTTATTCTCTTTTGCTATAACCAATACTTCATAAACATCACGGCTAATTTGTTCTAACTTTTGAGATTGCCACAGAGAAAAACAAGACTTTATGGTTAACTTTTCTTCATCAAAGGCCAATAATTTATCCCTTACAAAAGGAGAAAAGTGTCTATAATTCGCTTGATTCATCAGTTTTTCAATTCTATCCATCTCCTCCGCAGTTAGATTGATCTCTTTTCGGACATCTCGATATTGTTCTGTCATCTCAGTTTCCCCACTTTTATCATTCCTCGGGTTTAACCCGCCCCCGTAATACATACGGAGAATTTTTAAAGACCTCACTCGTTTCTTGTTCGGTCTTTGCGAGCTCAGTTATTGTGTCCACAATAACCTAAAATCTAATCGCCAGCTAACCAAAACCTTACAGGTTTATCAGCCGACGATAAGATAACTTGGTGGCTTCGCCCCCAAACCCCCAGTGAAAAATCAAGACCTGATTTTCTTAGGAATGATATAAGGATAACAAGGTGGAGTTGGAAAAGTTATCACAGGGAAATGAGGGGATGAAAAAAAGAGCCTCGTGGCTCTCTTATGGAAATTTAGATTATGCTAAATATTGAATCTCACCAAAAATACTTTCAATATTCTTTAACGCATCTTCCAGTGTATCAGAAATGTAGATTACACAAAGTTTTATTTTTGCTCTTGAACATGCTACATAAAGAAGATTGCGAACTTCTTGAAATTGTAAATCAGAATCAGTTAAATTATTATAATTTTCAAAAAAATACTTACAATAATTTCTCTTCCTAGCAAAGTTATCTTGTAATACAACAACTACATTATCAAATTCTAATCCCTTTGAACCATGCAATGTATAATAACTAATCCCCTCATTTTTTAAATCATCAAAAATATATTTATACCACTTGATAAATTGAGTAACATCTAACCTAAAAAAATTATCAATAACTGTCATTTCTCTTTCGGAATACTCCTCCGAATCCTGCAAATAGTAAAAATAATCATAGGCACGATTTTTAATGTTCAATAAAATATTTTCAGTAGTATCATCTATCGAGAATATTTTTCTTAAAATATCTTCACCTGATATTCGTTCTTGGATATTAGCAATTTTATTAATACATTCATCAATTGTCAATGTTGACAAGTTAATTCCTCTCAAACTACTAATAAACTGTTTCATCTCTCCGAATGTTATTGTTGATTTAGACGATCCTATAAACTGAACAATTTCCTTAACAGTTGAGTTATAATCTGATGACTTTTGAATAAAGTCTATGAAAGTAAGAATCTCTCTTAAAAGCCATCCCATATGCTGCAAATTTTTCTGCAAAAATTCATTATTCACATTATCAAAGTTATTGCCACTAAATCTAGGAAATTTTTTTATAATTGCTAATAATACATCGAATCCGCGTACCCTAGCAATATCATCATTCTTCATTAAAAGGCAAGCAGTATTACTAACTAAGTTTTTTTCCTGTAAAAAAATATCTAAGTCAAAATCGTCATCAGCTATATAAAAATTATAGGCTCCATTATCAAAATCAGTATATATAGATTGTTGACCAAAATTATCATTTCTAATCTTTTCAATCAACTCTACAATTTGGTTCGACGATCTACGATTAAAAATTTTAGTTATACTCTTATATTCTTCTTTATTTGGAAGTTTTCCCACTCCGGAACTATAAATATTTTGTAGAGTATCACCAAAAAAACCTACCACAAAGTTTTTTTTACAAATTGTGAATTTTCTAATACTATCCATTATATCGACAACTTTTTCATCCGTATCCTGATACTCATCAACTAAGACATATGGATATCTATCTGAAAACAATCTCTTTAATAAATTCTGACTCGTAATGATATTCCTACAGTAAAGCAATAATGTATCATGGCTAATGACATAATTTTCAAGTTTATCACGATTTCGAATAGGATTATAGATGATTTTTTTAGATTTCTTATTCTTAATTTCTTTCAATGTTTCTTCAAGTTTGTACTTCTTATCAACATTCTTAACTAAACTGTTAAACTTATTAACATTACTTAGATAGGGGCTAAAGTATTCACTGTACCCTTTAATCATAGATTTAAAATCTCCTGCAGGACTAATTGGTGTACTATAGAATACTTTCAGAAATTCTTCATCACTAATCGCATTATGGAAATCAACCAGATTAACACTGCCAGAAAGAGGATTATCAATTATCTTTTGTTCAATTCCGTTAAGTTCCTCTTTAATTTTTTTCTCATGTTCTATAGTCAGTAACTCTTGCTGAATAGAAATAAACCCCCATAGAAATTCATGGATTGTAGAGACCAGTATTGCAGAATTTTTACCAATCCGACTAAGAATCTCATCTTTAGCAGCATTAGTGTAAGTGATACACAAGATTTTTTGATTTCGTAATTTTAAATTTTCTCCCTCCGTCTTCAAAATATGTTCAATTGACTTTTGTAATGCATAGGTTTTCCCTGCACCAGCACCGGCATCAAAACAAAAGCTCTCAAAGTTATCTAAACACTCATTAATATCTTTCTGAATGTCTAACTCTAATTGTTTATTCTCTGTACTAATTGTATATGTCATTATTTACTCCTCAAAATAATCACAAAGTAAATTCAAACCTGATTCAACATATTGAGGTCGCTTGAGACTGAACTCTTTATCGGTTATCGATAAATATACAATCCCAGTAGAAAATTTTGATTTCCCATCAGATAATTTAACTTGATACATATAAGATTTATCGGCTATTTCTGATGTTTCATCAATATCACCAAAATACCTCATGTTAGGATGGACATATTGTAGTGCTTTAATCAAGGATTTCTTGTATTTATTTTCATCTTCGTTTCCTGCATTCGTTAAAACAATCGCTTCCTCAAAGCTAGTAGCATAATATCCATTTATTTTACCTTGCGAGAACATAGTGATGTTATTGTAATCAATAATCAATTCTTCGTTGTTAATAAGCTTTTCGATTATCTTGTTATTAATCTCACAATATTTAGCTTCTTCATCTTTTAGTTCCTTTTTTATAAAATATTGCAGAGTACCGTTCGTACTCAAAGAGCTTATCGCAGTCACATAGTTCGCCTCTAAATCTGATATGTTTGATGGAATCACATCCAGTTCACCATTATCTTTTATATCAATTTTCTTTTCATCTTCAGATCTTTTTAAATCCAAATCTGTAAAAATAACAGTTTTGATTCCTAACAAATCTAATAAACTAACGAACTGATGGGCATAGGCACCATCAATTCTATAAACTTTAATATGATGATTTTTCAATATTGGATGTTTATCAATTTCATATCTTAAATAGGTTTCTTCTGAAACACCCTCAACTAAAATGACTGCATCAGCAAAGAAAATATCTGATACCTCTAGCCTTAAATATTTCTTGATATATTCATAAGCTTTTTTGTCAATATCTCTACCAGATACTATTGCGTCATCACTTATATTTTTTATAATATTATTTACACCTGCTTGGCCTAGATAACTAATATTATTTAGAGTGTTTCCTGATTGAATCTTACTGTTTAAGATATGTGTTGAGTGAGTTGTAATGATAATTTGAAAGGTATCTAGCTGCTGTTTTTTACCTAGTAATGTAGCAATTGCTTTTGAAATATTCTTTATGAATAGTTCTTGCATCTGAGGATGCATAAATGACTCTGGTTCTTCAATACAGAGAATGTTTACTGAACCATTAATATCCTTCTCGTTGTATAGCTCAATATAATCAACAATCTTTGCAATAATAACCATCAAATTTGTGTATCCCATACCAAACTGACTTTCAGGTATATTGTTATTCCCCTCTTGGTACTCATAAATAATACTATTTGCAAAAATCTTCTCTAAAGTTACATCTGGATGTAAATTCATCTCTAAATTCTTAATTGACTCAATACTAGATACGGCACTTTGAAGAATATCCTTTATATTGGCATCAACCATATCTTTTACTTGATAATTAATATCATCAACTAAACTATTAATCTCTACAATATCATTATTTTTTATATAAGTTGAGACTATTTTATTATAAGCTTGTGAAAGTGTCTTGTCACTTTTTACCGTATTTGCTTCTATAGTTTCTACTTTTAGTAATGAAGATAAAGAAAATTCTTTAGCCGGCTCCTCTCTTCCTATAGGATAAAAATTTAATACAAAGTAATTACTGCTAAATAAAGCTAAAAATTGTCGATATTGAAGCTCTTTTTTATATAGTTCATCGTACTGTTGACTATCATTAGAATAGCTAGTCTTAATTTTAACCAGATCTTCTAAAAAAGCCACTTCATCCGCAACTTCATACTTAACATCGATAGTCACTTCAGCGATCTCTTGATTTTCAT
The DNA here is from genome assembly GCF_014334035.1 of Streptococcus sp. NSJ-72. Lineage (NCBI taxonomy): Bacteria > Bacillati > Bacillota > Bacilli > Lactobacillales > Streptococcaceae > Streptococcus > Streptococcus sp. NSJ-72. Next base: position 1,060,639 of record NZ_CP060489.1, on the reverse strand, counting down.
GAGTTTCAACTGTCTCTATACCACTTAAAATTAATATATCTTCAAAACTTGAAATCAAATCATTTCCATCATCAATTCCTAATATCAACTGAAACTCTAGTTTAGGAAAATGAGATTTATCAATACTTTTTATCTCTTCTTCAGATTTATTGTCAATATTTTCATGATACCAATCTGATAATATTTTTAAATTAAAATCGGTATGTTTGAATATACTACGACTGCCTGACTTACTATTTTGTAGTGTATTTAATAATTTGACAATTGTACTTTTACCAGAATTATTTTTACCTACAATTAATGATGAACTTTTTGAAATATACTCTTCTGTTATATTTATCTTTTTCAGTTCATCTTCAAGGTCTGACATTTCTGGCCATTTGCTATGAGCAAAGTCAATAGTTTGTTCCTCTGCACCATATTTTCTATAATTTTTTATTGATAAACTTTTTAAATACATAAAAATTCTCTCCTATTTTGGGGTTCTCATCCTTAACTCCCTCAACCGTTCCTGCCCCAACTTCATCATCTCCTCCTCCACTTTGTTCCATTTTCCAAATAGGCATTCGTGTAGTGCTTCTGCTGCTGAGGTTTTATTTACATACGAATCATAAACACACGATTGATCTCTTTGATAGATTTGAATCCGGTTAAAAAGTTTATCATTTTCTAACTCTCGTATATTATCAACCAAGTGTTCCACAATTCCATCATGATGTTCTTTTGGTGTTGCTCTGACTTGACTAGGATCTATGTCATAAAGTTCTTCATAGCGTATCAAGGTGCTAAGATAGGATAGTTCTGGCTTTGTTGCGATGAGCGCAAGTGATACTTGATAGCCTCGTGATGTTAATAATTGAGCTGTTTTTCGAGGGACTTCTGTTGTTCTTAGTGTTCCCTCAATTAATAAATGATAGCTTTGTTTGCTGAGTTCATCAATGAGGTGTTCAACCATATTCCCCGCAAAATCTTTGGTATAATCAACGCTATCTTTGCCATACTCTTCCTGCAAAGCCAGATAATTTGGATGCTGCGAATGGAAGCTGTCTCCGTCAATAATGATGATATTTCCTTGAAATTCCTTTTGCTTGATCCGATGAATAGTCGTCTTTCCAGCTCCACTTTGACCACAAAGCAGAACTGCTTGGGGATGTAGCGAGACTGTTTTTCCACGAGTTAAGGCACGAATATTACGCTTTAAAGCTTTTTGAAACTCCGCCTCACTAAATTCTGATAAAGTCATTAGGCCACCACCTGGTGATTGGCAAGGTTTAACATCCGCTCAATACCATCTAAATAGCCATTGTAACGCTCTAACTCTTCAAAGGTATCGACAAGATAAATCTTGGTATTCACTAAATCTGCTACATCATCACTCATCAGAATCCACGGATTCGATTCATCGTCAAATGCAATCCCTTGCTCATCTTGATAGCGATACAGTCTTGATAAAATGGCAGAACCTCGTTCTTTCAAAACTTCAATTTTTATAGTCAGCTGATAATCTTCTACGGGTGTCATCAGCTTATCTTCTCCAACAATATCGACATAAGACACATTAAATTTCTGACAAATCCGATCAATGAGTTCGGTTGAAACGGAGCTGGTTCCATTTTCATATCGACTTAGACTATTGCGAGAAATTCCAATAATTTTAGCGAACTCTGGCTGCGTTAAATCATGTGTTCGTCGTAAGGACTTAATATTATCTCCAATCATTTACTGCTCCCTCCTTGTATTTACTCTTATTATACCACAAAGAACGGATAATGCACCAATTTTGGTGCATTATCCGTTCTTTGGTTTCTTTGCCTGCTTAAATTCTTCAATCCGTTTCGCCAGTTGCTCGGTGTTCAGTTTGTTCTTGACATCAGTAATGGTTTCATCTAAAGTTCGTTCCCTTGGTATAGGTTTTGAGATGGTTTCTTCTGCTCTAGTGGTCTGAGTTTTTGAATCAAAGACAACATCTAGTAATTGGTCTACCTTAAATAATTCGGCTTCAGACATCCCTGATAAGCGATGAATGAGACGTTTAAAGCTATTCTGGTTATGAGTTTTCTTTCTGAATAATCGCATATTTTTCTCCTTATAAAAAGTAGTCCAGCTGGACTGCTCTCGCTTATAGGTCATCAATAGCTGCGGAAATAGCCTGTAGCTTTTTATTTTGAATCTTCTTTTCATCAATCAGCTGATGGAGTTCTTCAATTTGCTTTTGACAAGCTGAAATGTCATTGTTGTTTTGTGCAATTGTATTCGCCAAATGTTGTTTGTAGTCACTAGTGATATTTACTTTCAGCGACTGACTTTGCTTATCTTTTTCTTCAGTCTTTGATTCTACTTTAGCTTCTGGATTCTTTTTTTGCTTTTCAAAAGCAGCCACATAATCCACTTCTTCATTTGGCTGATCATCCTTTTTATGGAAGAGTGCTGCGATTTTAGCTCGCTCTTCATTTGAAGATGTTGGTGTCGCATCGTCTAGTGGCTGATCAAAATTCCATGATTTACTCATTCTGTATCCTCATTTCTATCATTTGGGTGGAGTGGGGCTTCTTTACCAAAGGCCTGTTCTAAAGCTTCATGAAAGGATAAATGACTAGATTGTTGCCGTTTGATAAAGGTACTGTACATAACTGTTTGAAGTTGGTCACGATAGTTTTCCAATTTTTCCGTCTCTCGCGAGACTTTTTCTTCTTGTCTAGCCACTTTTTCAGCCAGACGTTCAATCACACTCATAAAACATTCCTCCTTGTCACACTCTAGCTTATGACAAGACTCTTGATTTTGTTATCACAATTCTAAAACAGTCTCTCGTTTAGGTGGAGGATGATTCCTAATGACTTGTGCTTGGACTGATTGGATAACTTCCCCTAAAGAAATTTCCCTTTGTTGTTTCACCAAATCATTCCAGTCTGACTTGGTTTCAAATCCCTGTAATGGTGGCAATTCTTGAACGATTGGAATACCTTTCTCTGACAATTTCTGACAAAAGTCTCTCCCGGCTTCATCATTATCAACTGCCAATGTTATCATTTCAGGGTGTTCATTAAAATAGAGTGTCGTATCTTTGATGGCATATAGGTAGTTGGTTAACCGATTAGGTGTGACGGTGTCTAAAAAATCTAGTTTCCCTTGTTCCTCTGCTGCTAGACACAAGACTTGGTATGTAATCACTGAAAGTTTTAAGCCTTCCATTGAAACCAGGCGAACATCTGATAGCTGCTTTTGATGAAGCTGATAATAGCTCATCATATCAATAACCGATTCACAAAAGATGAGTCGATTAGGTTTGCCAACATCAAAACTAATACCCACATGACCATGAGACCCCTTCATGATTTTCTTCAAGTATCCTCGATCATGTCTTTGTTCATTTTTGACGAGACCTTGAAGGCTTGCTCCTTCTAGCTGACCATGGTAGTTGTAGCTCTTAAAGACAAGGACAGATTCCTGAAAGGTCTTTGTCTGGTAACATGCTTGAGCCAAGATTCCTTTTCTACCGAAGGCATTAATAACATCATCACTTAATCCACGAACCTGGGTCAAGTAAGTTCTTGCTTGCTGAAAAGTTTCTTCAGGCAAATAATAACGAAAAGGTCGATAAGTTTCTTCTATCGTTTTAGCCTGTTTAAAATCTCCAGTTTCAGGATAGGACACGGCTTCTTTAAAAGAAACACCTGCCACTAACTGAACAAAGTCAATCACATCTCCTTGTATATCTCTTGAAAACCATTTGAAAGTATTGGTATCGGCAAAAATCCGAAAGGAATCATGTTCTGGGTGTTCATAAACTTGTCCTGATAAACGTCTAAAGGAATAACCCAGACTCTCAGCCACATCTAAAATGGACTTTTGTTTTACTGCTTTAATTATTGTCATCTCATCTCCCTATCAAAAAAGCAGAAGAATCTCTCCTGCTAGTTTGTCTCATGTGTGATATCTCCTTGAATGTTTGGAATACTAGAGTTAGCGCCATCAGTAGCTTCTTTTAAGTTCTCTAGTTTTCCATTACAAATGGTTAGATAATTAACCAGGAGCTTGTCTGAAACCTTGGAGTAGGACAACTTAATCGTCTTAGTTTCTGTCTGAGTAGTTCGTTGTTGCTTCTTACTCAAATCAGATATATAGGTCACTTGATAGGATACTTCTGCGAGAGCTTCATTGGTTTCCGTATTAACATAGATATGAGCGGTTTCAAAGCGGTAATCCAAAATATAGTCCTTATAGACCTGATTGATGGAATCCTCTTGGCGAGCCACTTCTTCCTTATAAACAGAATCTGTCATATAGGGTTTGATACGAGCGTTATTTTCTCCTAGCTGAACCTTAGTATAATACTGTGTCAAAAACTCTTTAACTAGCTCATCTGATAAGACCGTTGCTTTTTCTTCCTGCCTTTCCTTTGTCACTAGCTTATTTGCTTCTGCTAGTATTTGGTGCTCAGTTTGCTTTGAAACGGATTGTGAGCCAATCGTATAGCCAATCATGACCATAAAACTTACTGCGACTAAACCTCCTACTCCAATCAGAAATCTAGCCTTTACTTTATTTAACATGGCTTTCTCCTTTTTTCACAAGATAGCAACATCATAACAAGATTGCCTTGGAAAAGTTATCACAAAAATATCGTAAGAATCATTATAATTTATGATATACTAGTGATAATAAATAGTTATCGGTAGGAGATTGAAAGTGAATGATAAAGTAGATTTAGTTGAAATAGAAAAGTTTTATAATGAACATGAAGTTATCTGGTATAACAGTTGGTATAGATATACGAATAAGTCAATTGAATTATTTTTACAGAAAAATTGTAGTTTTTCTAATGATGAAATTATTCTAAATGCAGGATCAGGAGGGAATACTTACGGGCTATCAGGGAACACAATCCATATGGATATTGCTGAAAGAACATTAAGTACAGTTTCTAACAAAATTATTGGAAATATAGAGAATGTTCCTGTTAACGATGAGTACTTTAATCATATTATCTGTGTAGGTTCTGTGATAAATTATTGTGACGCCAGCAAAGTGATTAGTGAATTTGAGCGTGTGTTAAAAGTTGATGGTACTTTATATTTAGAATTTGAACCTAGCAATAGTTTTGAGTATTTTGGAAGTAATAAATATAAAAAATCCGTCTCTATAATTGAAACGGATTACTTAAAGACTAGACATCGTAATTGGATCTTTTCTATAAAATATATTGAAAATTTATTAAAATCACAAGGATTTCAAATTAATAAAAAACAGCAATTTCATATAATAAGTTCTATCATTCTGAGAATAACAAATAACTACAATTTTGCAGCAAAGTTCACTGGACTAGATAACATTTTTAAATTTTTTCCAGGAATTCGAAACTGTTCTAGTAATATAATTTTGAAATGTACTAAAATTAACTAGACAGTATCTTTCTTTAGTAAGAACGGGAGTATGCTAACGATTATGCTAGAAATTCCACCAATTATTGGGGTAAAGATTGTAGTTGTATCAATTCCAAAATAATTAAATACTTTATAATACATAATGATAATAATTGGAAAAACGAATATTGATATAAACATAGATGTTAAACTATGGTTTAGTTTCTTTTTAGGTGTAGGTAGCTTTTCAACGCTACCTGCACTTTTGATTTTATCTTTATGAACTTCAATAAACTGCAATGGTTCAGGTAACTCTTCAAGTTTATTTTGAATATTAGCAAAAGTATTTTGTATTTGCTTATTGTAACGAAGTCTTTCACTTTCACTAAAAAACGGTGTATACCAATTTATATAGTATTCAAAATATAAAGATTGAATAATTCTAATATAAGTCTCTTTGGGAATCGTCTTTATGTTAGTATTTGAATTAATCATTAATTTAGCATCAAAGCTGCTGAACTCATTATCAATCCCTAAAGGTGGTGTATGGTAATCAGCATCTATAGTGAAAAAATTCTCTATTAATAGAATAGTTTTAAATATTTTACTCTCATCGTCAACTTCAACTCCGTTATTCTTATTACTGATTTCACAAATGAAATATGTGACCTCTAATAAACTGGATATAAACATTCTCAGTTCATTTAAATAGCTAAGGTAAGTATTATTTTTTCTGTATGCATCTTCAACAGCTATATACTCAATTACAACTGTTTTAGTGGATCTTAAGTATGTACACATTGCTAAGCCAATATTTGTATCGTTTAGGAAGAGAGAGAAAAAGTAGCTCTCAAATTCTACAGTTTTATTATCTAACCAATATGTTAGCTCATTTGTGTTTGTTCTAATGTCTGAAGGAGTAACTCTTGCATAAATTCTAACAGAATCAATATAGTCAATATCGGATGATGACTTAATTAACTTAATTTTGTAATTATTTTCAAGATATTGGTTGTTCATTTTTCAATCTCCTACCGATAACTATTTATTATCACTATACAAAGTGTATAAATCAGTCTATAATAGCGTCATTATCGTTAAAGGAGACTATCATGGATTATACTATTATTTCTAATTACCTAGATTATTGCAAAACTCATAAACGTTTGAGTGCACATACCCTTCGTGCTTATAAAAACGATTTAATGCAATTTTACAATTCAAATAAAGAATGTGTGGTAAGTTATATTGAAGGTTTGACACATTCAAACTTAAAAACAAGTACTTTACGACGAAAAATCGCAAGTTTAAAAGTGTTCTATGGCTATCTACAGTCACAAAACATCATTGCAGACAATCCTTTTAATCAGTTACGTTTTCAATTTCGAGCAGAAAAAACATTGCCTAAGACAATACCTCATGATAGTTTAAAAATCCTATATACCTATCTAAAACAAAAAGTTGTCTCTTCCAAAACTGTTTATCAAAAACAAAAAGCTGAAAGAAATTTGTTAATTATTTCATTATTACTTTCAACTGGTATTCGGATTTCTGAGCTTTGTCATATTCAAATCAAAGATATTAACCTAACTGAACAAACGCTTCAAATTCTAGGAAAAGGAAAAAAAGAACGCATTATTTTTTTAGGGGATGAACGGACTTTTCAGTTGCTAAAAGCTTATATCTCTTGCTATTGTAGCTATTTAGACGATTATCTATTTCCTGGAAAATCCCCACAAAAACCACTGACAGAACAAAGTGTTCGCTTACTTCTGAAAACGGCAAAAGACCAAACCAGACTAACTACAACGATCACACCTCATATGTTTCGTCATAGCTTTGCTACGATGTTATTAGATAACGATGTCGATATTCGTTACATCCAGCAGATACTTGGTCATAGTTCTATTTCTATAACTCAGATATATACCCATGTGTCACAGTCTAAACAAAAAGAAATACTAAGTTCTTATAACCCTATTGCATCTATTTACTTCTAAAAAATATAAGACTACCTCATTAAGGTAGCCCTATTTTCATGCCATTCTACTTCTCACAACTTTTGTCACAATACCAAGCGCCAGCAGAATATTAAAGACAATATAGAATCCTGTAAAGCTCCAAATACCATTGGTTGCTAAATCTTCTGTATAGAGATTTCGTTCTGTGAGGAAGAGGTAAATCCCATAGATTTCTATAAAGACTAATCCACTGATGAGTCCGATAAGAAACAAAGCACCTGAAACTTTCACAATCTGATAAAGGACAAGTAAAATCAGTCCTATTGCGGCAACAATCAGAAATACCTGTAACACCTGTTTCACGACTTCTTGCATACGATCCCCCTATCCCAATTGCTTACGGTAATAGTTAGCTTGTTCCTTGTCGAGTTCATCTAGTTGGGCAACCAAATCAAGGTATTCTTCTTTCGTCACTTCATCCAAGTCTGGAAAGTCATTCTCACGAGTTGTGATGATGACCTCTAATTGACTAGTGATTTCTTGTTTTGAAAAGCTAACATCAAGGGTTTCATCTTCATACTGTTCCTTTAGAGTTTGGTAATTTGCTCTATCTTCAGGGCATACAAATCCTTGAGCCAACCATTCTTCTAGTTGGTATCGTAAATCTTCTATGTTTTGAGTCATCGCGTGTTCTCCTTTAGTAATTTCTTAACTTCATTTTACCGCGTTCAAAAATTTTTGTCAGCCTTTTCAAAAATTATATATCCCAGGCTTTTTTTAATCTTTTCATGCAATCAGGTATATCCTCTAATTCTATTTTACTAAATCCTAAAAACAAATGTTCATGTGGACACTCTGCCTCGTCCTGCCAAAATTGCATCGTATCATAAACTTTAACGCCCTCATCAAGTGCACGTTTTATCACTTCAGACTGATTAATTTTAGTTGGAAAATTTACCAAAAAGTATTGTCCACTAACATTATGAGAAACCTTAATAGGTATTTGAAAACTATCAAATCCATCCTGAAATGCCTCGTATCGTTTTTTAAAAATGTGATTCATCTTTCTGACCAATCGATCATAATCGCCACTACTCAATACGTTAGCGAGTGCAATCTGATTAATAAGATTCACAGTACTGTTATGTAACTTAAATCTTTCTAAAAATCCTTCAGTAAATTGTTCAGGTAAAACAATATAACTCATTCTGAAAGAAGGCGATAAAATTTTTGAGAAAGTACCTAAATAAATAACGCGATCAGGATAATCTATTGATTTCAATGCAGGAACAGGTTTTTCATAATAGCGTAATTCACTATCGTAATCATCTTCAATGACAAACGAATCGTTCTGTTCAGCAAATTCTAACAACTTTTGACGTCTAGAAATTGGCATAATCATCCCCAACGGAAATTGATGTGATGGAGTTGTATAAATCATGTCAATCTTAGATGTATTAGAAAGGTCACCTATATATAGTCCTTTATCATCTACTTTTTCCGTACTAATATTGCAAGAGTTCTTTCTAAAAATCTCTCTCGCTTTTGGATAACTTGGCTCCTCCATTAGTACGTTTTTACTTTTTCCTAAAAATTGACATAAGTAATCTAAAGATTGTTGTAAGCCACTTGTGATAATAATCTGTCTAGGGTGACAAACAACTCCTCTTATTCGCTTTAAATAACGACAGATTTCCTTTCTTAAAGCTACATCTCCCTGAAAAGGTTGTAGACTAGATAATTTTTCTGACAATTCAAGTTGATCAATTGCGGTTAGATAATGCTTCTTCCACACTTTTTTAGGAAAGAGATTACTTGTATGGCTACTGTTAGTAAGATCATAAACGACATCTTCTTGAGTCAGTATCTCCTCATCCTTATAACTTTCATCAAATGTACACTTCTCTTTTCCAGAATGGAGCATTTTGGGAAGTTTTAAAACATAAAATCCTGAATTTTTTCGACTTTCAATATATCCTTCAAGTGTTAATTGAAGATAGGCTCTATCAACAGTATTCCTACTAACTTCTAACATTTTAGCTAATGTTCTTGCTCCTAAGATTCTTTCATTAGGTGATAAATAACCATTTATAATATCTAACTTGATTTGATTATAAATCTGTTCATATAATGGACGCTGTCCCTCACCTTTTTTAAGATTAATCATGTCTCCTCCATAGTGGCACCTAAAAATTTTCTGATATTGGTACTTTTTATTATACCACTTATCTATTAAAATTTTTAAAAAAGAGGTTATTAGAGACTGTTGTTTGTTCCACGCACTCTTTGCCTTGTATTCTTACATAAAATAAAACATCTAGATGTTATCATGCTCATTACCAATTAAACAAAGATCTGTGATTATAACTTCATTTAAATCGTCAAAGTGATTGTAAAATCTACTAATCCACAAAGCTAAACTAAGTATAAAACAAATCTAAAAAATAATTAAAGAAAGGGTTTATACTGGTGAGAGTTACCCGCTAGTATACATATAAGGTTAAACAATCATCTCTATTCTTAAAGCTATAGGAAACACACCCCTAATAAAATCAAAAAAATTCATTTGATGATAATTTTCCTCAGATTTATTTGAAAATGGTCTAAGCGATGTCCAATATTTGTCTAAGAATAATACTCTTAAATCATCCATGTTAAATGCTAATAGCATAACTGTAGAAAATAATGATTTTCTTTCATCACTTAAACTACATTTTCTAAAAAATAATCGCATCATTAGCGAAACAATTATATATGTACAATAAAATAAAAGGAGTTTTTTTATAATATGAAGCCTAATCGTTCAAACTCAACCATCCATATATTTCTAACTTTTGTTGCTATCTGTTTTCTAGCAACAGGAGGAATATTCGTTAAATTAAGCTCTTTACCACCTATAAATACTGGCTTTTACCGAGTACTTTTTTCTATTCCCATGTTACTCCCTCTTATCAAAAAAGAAGACATCCAATTAAGTAAAAAACAAATTTTAACTATTGTGCTGGCTGGTGCTTTTCTAGCTGGAGACTTAACACTATGGAATATTTCTTTCTCATATACAAGTGTTGCAAATGCAAATTTACTTGCCAATTTAACCCCCTTTACAGTAATTCCTTTTAGCTACTTTTTCTTTAAAGAAAAAATGACTAAGCGTTTTTTTCTAGGAAGCATCATTACCTTTTTAGGTGTTATAATTTTAACGGGAAATAGATTAACCCTAACATCAGATAGATTATTAGGGGATCTTCTAAGTATCATAACTTCTGCTTTCTACGCTATGTTTATGCTGACTGTTTACAAACTTAGAAATTATATTAAAAGCAATGTTATTATGTTCATTAGTGCTTTTGGAAGTTTACTAATTCTAGGAATTGTTATCTTTTTTACAGAAGGTTTTCATATTCCACATAACTTTTCTGAACTTTGGCCACTATTGGCACTTGCACTTATTTCTCAAATTATTGGTCAAGGACTATTAGCTTTTTGCCTTGGAAAGGTAAATGCCAGTCTCTTATCACTAATTACATTATCTCAGCCAGTTATAGCCGCTATCTATGCATGGATTGCATTCCAAGAAAGTTTAGACACACAATCAATGATTGCGATTTTGATTACTTTAGCCGGAGTTTATTTAGCTAAGACACAAACTAAACAATAAAATAAGTGGAAAAGCAAGCAATTTCTTATGCTTGCTTTTTATGACAACTATTTCACTCCATTTCTTAAACATCAAGCAATATTTGTTGGTCTTTTTGAATCTGGGTATTCTCATTAAATTTTGTCAAAGCTGCATCAATAACTTCAATCTCTGCTTCTTGTTCCACTAATGGGGCAAGGAGGTCATATTTTGCCTTGACCAACTGATAATCCTCTTCCTTTGGAAAGACTTTCTCAACTTCAACTTTCGCTACTTGTAACTTATCTTTTAGGTCCTTTACCATCTCTTCTGTCTTTTCTTGGTCATCAATAATATGATCAATAGCATTACTAATCCGTTGAATGGTTCCCACGTCTGATTTCAAATCAAGGGCGACTGTATATTGGTTATCACCTACAATCATTAAAGAAATAGTCTCTGGCAAGGGCTCACTAGGACCTCGAGTTGTCATTTTTAAATCAAATCCTCTAAATGTGGCAAGTGTTCTGACTTCCTTCGTTTCTGAGCGGTTATAGGTAATAAGTTTACGCATGTAGTCCCCTGCTTCAGCACGATTATCCTTTTCCTGATTGTCAAATCGCATGACAAAGTCTAAGTGCTTAGTTGCGAGGGATTGAGCAATATCCTTATCATATTGACTCAATCGTTTTTCCATGATAGGGACGTACTTCTCGCAATAGGAAACGGTATGGCGGTATTCATCTTTGGAGCGGTTAAAGGCTCGTTTTTGATTTTCTAACACCGTTAGTTCATTTTCCAACTCCATTTTGAGTTTGAGATAGGGATTACCAGTCGCTAAAGCCTTAAAATCAGAAGCTGTCATGGTTTGTTCATCAATGTCTTCTGCTGCTCGAATAGGTTCTTTAGATGTCATAATTTGTTTAATATAACGCAACTTATTTTCCTGTGTTGCCCACAAATAATTATCAAAAGAACCTTTTGTAATATAATGATAAATCTCTACATTTTGGTGCAAATTACCTTGTCTAATCAAACGTCCATTGCGTTGCTGGATGTCAGAGGGACGCCAGGGAACATCCAAATGGTGGACAGCTTTCATTCGTGATTGCACGTTTAGACCTGTTCCGCCTTTTTCCGTCGAAGCCATGAGAATCCGTACTTCACCACTATTGACCTTACGAGATAAGGAGTTTTTCTTCTCATCGGTATTGGCATCATGCACAAAAGCAATCTGCTCTTTTGGAATCCCTCGATCCACAAGAAGATCTTTGAGTTCATTGTAAACATCAAAACCTTCTTCTTTACTTCTAGGCGTTCCAATATCAGAGAAAATCATCTGAGTTGCTTTATCACCTTCGCCCTCACGGTAAATCCGATCAACATTATCAACGACTTGAAGGATTTTCTGATTGTCCGCTAAAGTATAAGCAGGGTCAATCAACCGCATATCAATAGCTAGTTTTCTGGCTTCACCAGTTATCTTTAACATGTTATCGGCACTAGGATCAACACTACCTGACTTGATAGCGTCTGAACGCTCGACCAACTCTTCTAAATAGTATTTCTGAGCTTGCGTTAATTCGCTTTCCACCGCAGTTATCTTAGCTTCTGGAACAGGTAAATCAAGCATGTCTGAAGTCTGAATATCAGCAGTTTCCTTGTAGATTCGCATGAGCTCAGGCAGGTTCACAAACTTCTTAAAGCGTTTCTTGGGTTGGTACTTATCCCCTGTTGGGGCAAGCTCCATTGAGTTTTCGATGTTCCCAAAAGCTCCAACCCACGAATCAAAATTGGATACCTGATATCGTTCTAAGACATCTGGCTGAATGTAATTCATCATGGTATAAAGTTCGCTGATAGAATTGGATACGGGTGTTCCTGTCGCAAAAACGACATTTCTATCTCCATGCTCTGCCTGAACCTGTCTCACCTTCATCTCCATATCCACATTCTTTTTAGAAGTGGTATTGGTAATGCCCGCGATATTACCAAGTCCAGTAATGGGCCTGATATTCTTGAAGTGATGAGCCTCATCCACAAAGAGAAAATCAATACCAAGGTTTTCAAATTCAATAAAGGTATCTCGCTCCAGTTTTTGGAGTTCTTCCAATTGGTGTTCCAATCCCTTGATGGAGCGCTCTGCTTCTTTAACTGTATAGTCAGAATCACTTCCTAACTTAATCTCTCGGAGTTGCTCTAGCTTATCGTGAATATAGGTGACCTGCTTCTCACGACTCATGGGGATTTTTTCAAACTGGGAATCCCCAATGACAATGGCATCATAGTCTCCTGTGATAATGCGTGATACAAATTGCTTGCGTTTGGCTTTGGCAAAGTCCTTCTTGGTGGTCACATAGACTTTCTTGGTTGGGAAAAATTTCATGATTTCTTGACCAAACTGGGCAGTCAAACTAGAAGGAACTACATAAAGAGGTTTATGCACCATCCCTAATTCTTTCAATTTGAAACCAGCTCCAAGCATGGTTAAGGTCTTTCCAGAACCGACTTCGTGAGCTAGTAGGGCACGTTTTTCCTCCACAATCCGTTGAATGGCATTCTTTTGGTGAGGACGTAAGGAAATATTCTGGGCAAGCCCATCGATGGTTAAATGACTGCCATCATGGACCTTGGATACCGTGCGATTATAAAGACTGTTATAGGTGTCTTCAATCATTTGTTGAACTTCAGGATACATTGACACAAAGTCTTGAAAGAGTTCTTGTAGGTGTGTTTCCTTAGCACGAAGAACCGTTGTTTTCTCGACATCGGTCACATCCTTTTTCTTGTCTCCTTCGACAATTTGTTTTGTGATAGTCGGTTGATTGGAATTAAGGAGGTTTTCAAAGATTTTTCGGCCACTATCATAGCGTGAGGCAGGGACACCTAAACTCCTGTCCGTTGCGTTGGAATAGGTGTAGGCAAACTTAGATTGGTAAGTGATGACTCCGTCAATGGGACTAACTTCAAGAACTGTCGCCACCTCTTGGTCAGAAAGCTCATAAGTTTTCCCCATAAAGGTTTCTTGGGCAAATTTCCCATAGACCGCCAGTGGAATCCAGCGTGAACCGATCCGATAATCAATATCTGCCAAAGTAATGCGTGCTGGTTTGACCGCTTCTAAAAGTCTTGCATAGTGCGTCCAGTCAAAATCGCGATTGTCTTGTTTAATGAATAGGTCCACCACTTCTAACTTGGTGATGACATCACCTGACAGAAAGTCTTGGCGAGAAACATAGGTCAGCTCCCCATTCAAATACTTCTCAGGATCAGGCATAATAAGGTCTCCTAGCTCCTCAATCAAGGTCATCTTAGAATCCACCTGATAAATGGACATCATATAAGCGACATCAACACCACGACCGTCAGCCAGGCTAGAATTTAAGGCATCAAGGGCTGTATGGACTGCTTTAACCTCTTTTTCAGGACGCACCAAAGCCTTTTCAAAGGCAAGGGATTTGGTGTAGATAACGGTTTTTCCACTTGGATCCAGACTTTCATCTTCCAAACTAGCAAGAAGTGAATACTTATCATCACTATCAAAAAGATTGCGATTAACAGCACTATTCAAATACCCATAGCGTTTGACAAAGCTATCATAGGTACGATTGAGTTTGCCTAACAAGTGGTTAAAGGTCTCCTTATCGTAGTCATAATAGCGTTGAATGGCAATGACCTCTTGGTAAGCATTACGAATGTCTACCATTCCTTTGATTCGTGCCACTTCTTTATCAGACAGAGGAGCTTCATAGAAAACTGTCTTTTTATAATAACCCTTAAACTGATCACGTTTGGCTGCATCATCGGTCACATAAACATCCAGAGCAGTGCTATCAGTCACCTCTAAGCTATTAAATCTATCAATCTGTTTTTGGGAATGTTTGGTGTCCCATGCTTTGAAGTTGCCTTCTTCATCGACATAGTAACTGATTTCTTCCGTCTTGGTTCCGACTCGAATGCCTTTGTTATCTCGATAGTAAACTGTAGAACCCTGGTAACCAAAACTGTACTGACCTAGATTCTCCCTCATTTCAGCTGGAATGGAGGTATCAATGACTTGTTTGGTCAACACATCTGGATTGATAATGATTTCATTTCTATCAATCACTCTTGCGGCCTTTACCTGATTCAGAGCAGTCTGAACGATTGCAATTATGTTATCCGTTTTTCCCTTAACAGAAAGAGTTCCACCGTTAAAGTTTCTGACTTCATAGGTTCCTAGAACTTGGCGATTGTATTCTCCATCAAAGTAAGGATTGAGCCAAATTCGGTCATCCTTGTCATAACGAATGGAACCTGAAAAGGCTAGGTCAGCTGCCACATATCCTTTGTCCAAGTGCTTCTGGAAGAACAACATATCTGTTGTAACATTGGTTCCTGCAATGGCCTTAAAAGCAGTATCTGGTAAACGCACACCACCAAGAAACTCGGTTGTCTCACGAATATCTTGAAGAATATTCTCCGTCCGTTTATCCATGGTTCCTGTGGAGGAGATAATAGTCACTTGCCCACCATCATGCACCAAATCAAGCGACTTCTTCACAAAATAGTCATGAATCATATAAGGCTTATCGTACTTGTTATCTGCAATCCGAATATTAGCAAACGGTACATTTGAAATTACCAAATCAAAGCTATTATCATTAAAAGCAACTGTCTCAAAGCCTTTGACTTCTATATGCGCATTTGGATGAAGGTGTTTGGCAATAGCTCCTGTAATGGTATCTAACTCCACACCGTATAACTCACTTTTTTCTCTCAAATGTGCTGGAATCGTCGCAAAGAAATTCCCTGTTCCCATGGAAGGATCTAGGATTTTACCACCTGTAAAGCCATCTCTTTCCAACTTATCCCACATCTGACGGATAAGGGCAGGGTCTGTGTAATAGGCAGTCAGAGAGGACTGTTTCATATCTGAGTACTCTTTATCTGTGACTAAGTTCTTGAGCTCGTTCCGTTCCTTAGAAAATTTAGGATTATAGTCATCAAAAAAATCATTGGCGAGTCCGCCCTAACCCACATACTTGGCCAAAAGTTCTTGTTCACTTGGTGAAGCATTGCGGTGCTCTACTTCTAGATTTTTTACCAATCGAATAGCGGCTATATTTGTCTCCACCTTATCTCTAGCTGTCTTAGGGTAAAAGTCTGTCAGATCTTCTGGAAAGTGAAAATCAACAGTAGGAATGGTTTCAACGACATCAGCTACCTCTGAATCAGTCTCCATCTCAATACTTTCTGGTACTTTCTCTTCTATTGCATTGACTGGTTTTGCTGTCATCATCACTTGAGAAACTGGCTCTTTTTGTTCTTCCATATCCATAAAGGAAAAGAGATCTAATTCCTGACTGGTTTGCTCCATCTCTTCTTTTTCTTCGACAGAAGGAACATGGAGAGCTTGGGTGATGTCGTCTAGTGTCCGTAAGAAAAGGACTGGATTTTGTTCAATCAAATCCGTGAAATCATTTTGTAATTCAATCCGAATGAGGTCATTAACCCCTGACTCTTCTATGGCTATCACCTTAAAGTCTTGTCCCTTATAAGTTACCATAGAGTCAAGGGGAAAACGTTCAAGAGCTTCTTGTAGGATAGGATTGTTGGGGGTTGGCTGAGGAATGGACATTTCAGCCTCAGTTTGAATAAAGGTGTCCCTCCAGTCTTTAAAGACAAGGTCTGGAGTTTCCTGTTTTTCTGCTTCAAAAGTTCTAGCTTCTTCCAAAGATAAGTCTTCGTGTAAAAAGCCATAAGCAACTGGTCTTAAATCTTCCAAATCCAGCTGACTGGTCAAGAAAAATTCAACCTTTTCATGGCTAAGTCCCATCTGAAGCAATTCTGTCGCAAGAGCTAGTTGAGTTACTGTGGCTTTGGGATAGCCACCTAATAATGCAAGGTCCGCATTTTCCAAACGGAAGCGACCTGCTGCATCTAGCAAAAGCCCATGTTGATTCTCATCAAAGCTCGTCAAGTCTATCCCTAAACTGGTGAGCTTTTCCGTATTCTCTGTTAAAATTGTTTGCCCAATCTCACCTAAAAGAGCTTCTTCTTGTATCGTTAAAGGACGCTGAAGTTTATAAACTGTCCCATCTGCTTCCAAATACGTCAGAAGCGTGTCACCTTCATAGATTGGGGTTATTTCCATCTCATGATCAAAATCCCCACGTCTAAGGTTCGGAAGTTTAGGGAGGTCGTTTCGTACCTGGTCAAAATGGCTCAGTATCTCAAATTTCTGAGTCAAATTCAATTTCTCATAAGCTGGTAAGTATTCTGTTTGACCCGTTCGAAAATCCAGTTGCGACAGGTCTTCATCAAGGCTTGCAATCATGATAAAGCCTTCTTCTCGAAAAGTAATCTCTTGAAGTGGTTCTGGTCCTATGACTTCTTTCTCTTCTTCAATAACTTTTGGTTTCACTGCCTCTGCTTCTGGTTCATAGCTCAAAAGAAACTGTTCAATATCACGACTGATACGGTCAGACAGGTTATTAGCCACACGGTACACATTGACTAAGTTTGCGGCTCTGCCTTTTTCCAACAGAGAGGATACTGAAATGGACTGATAAGCGCCTTCTTGGTCTAAGAGTTGAAAGCGAGTCGCCAGGTTAAAGAGGGCAACCTCAATCACTAAGGCTTTCTCATTGGTTGATAATTGGGGTAACTTATTTAGTCCAGCCTGACCAAATGTTTGCGTATAGGTGAGTAAGTCATGAGCTGCTTCAAATGGACTAGCTGCCACAAAGGCAGAGACATCCGTCTCAAACTGAACCACTTGAACAAGTGGTTTGACCTCTCCCCTATGGGTCGTAAAGTGTTGGATCAGACTGTCCCAGTCCTCATCAAAATGGGCTGCCTGATAACGTAAAAAAGATTCTAAAAGGCTGGGGTCACGTGGCAATCTTGCCCGCAACATCTCTAGTAAGTGTTCTTGATTCATGCTTCCCTCCAATCAAAAATGAGCTGAGAGGTATTCTCAGCCCACTGCTTTAATCTAGGACCAAGGCTCTTTGGTCTTTTTCTTGTGGCAACTTATCCATTAAAGTCGTCACATAGTGTTGTAAGAAATCACTTTTCTGGTCCAATAAGTCTTTCTGTAAAGCCATGTAGGTCACATCTCCAAAATAATCTTGGCTGGTTAGGGTTAAATCTTTTTGGAGAATGTCCTGCAAGGTCTCTAAGGTGAGAGACGAATAATCATCCTCATCCAAAACCTCATACCGAGCAAGGGTGTCCGAAATGTTGTTGGACGCTATCACTTCCATGATGAAACTAGCTCCCTCCCCTGTTCGATAGAGTTTCTCCAACAAATCGGTCAGCTCTTCTTGAAGCTGTTCCTGATATCCTTCTGCCTTTAGGCGTAAATCATCACTAACCAAAGGCAAGTCATCTATTGCCATAAAGTCACGATAGAGGGTATCAAGTAGTGACATATTATCAACACTTAACTCCATGGCTAGAAAGGCTTTAACCATATCTTCATAGTTTTCTCGTGCCATCTCTGAAAATGTCTTAGAAATGGTTTCATAGTTCCAAGTCATAGCTTCTCTCCTTACGCTGATGTTGAGTTGGCCATAAACCTTGTTGTACTTCTTCAAGATCCGTTAGCCCATCACTATCCGTGTCACTGCTCAAGGGATTGGTTCCTAGATCTAGTTCCACAGCGTCCGTTAAGCCATCCTGGTCAGAATCCGTATTGTAAATCGTTTTAGGTTCCATCTAGTTGTCCTCCATTTTCCGCTTTGAAAAGCCATAAGCTAAGCCTAAAAGAAGCCCTCCACCAACAAGCGCCAAGAGAGACTGACTCTCCCCTGTATTTGGGAGAACACTAGCAAGAACTGGTGGCTCAGGAGTCTCAACTGGTGGTTGTGATGGTGCTGGCTGATTTGGAGTTGGTGGTTCTGGTTCAGGGGTGTGCGTCTTAACGGTGTTTGAACTGATGGTATAACCATTAACAGTATGAAGCACTGTATTTTCCACCTCACCTGAAGCGATTCGTGTCATCTGCAAGTAAACATCTGCTTGAAATTCAGATTTTTCTGCGAGACTTTCTAAAAAATCTTTATCAAAGCGAATGGTGACTGTGCCTTTTGAAGTATCCACCTCTTGTAGCGTGTACTTGGTCACTTCTGTACCTTTTGGTAGAACACTTCCATCTTTTAGGGTGACATCCACCAAAGTATAAGCCTTGTAGACACCATTATAGGCATCGTGACTTTCATCGTAATCATCGTTAAAACGATAGTCAATGAGCGGTGTCGCACGATTAGCTGGAATGCGTGCCCCTACTAAGCGATAGTTAAAGACCTGATTCATAGCAAGACTTTTGCCATCAAGGCTCTTCTCCTTTTGAGACAAATCAACCACCACATCTTTTTGTGGATCTAGTTTTGGAACATTATTGACCACGGTTTCTGTCACATAGGCCATGCCAAAGTCAATCTGATAAGCCGTATTTTCATACTTGCCACCAGTCTTTGTCAGCTCATTCTTAATGGTCATCGGCAGTGTCACGACTAAAGTTTGACCTGTTTTAACATAAGTCTCGTAAAAGGCTTTTGAATCATCGGCACTTAAGACTTGAATGGCTCCTTTGGGTGTAAACTGGCGTTTGGCCATAGCTTCTTGAATGACTTGGGGGCTTCTGATAGGCTGGCGTAGGTTTTAACAGAGACACCTTTGACAAGATTGCCTGACTTATCCATGATGTGAACACCATCTGGATTTAAAGTCAGAGCTTCTTCGGGATAGTCATCTACCATGTAGAAACCTTTAGCAAGGGTATCATCTGTCACTACCAAGTCCTTGTACTGACTGTAATCCAGAACCATTTTATAGTAATTGATGGTATTAGGAAGAATGGTCTTGCCATCAATTGTGCTACCTGCTTTATTAGTATTAGACTTGTGTGGGGTAACTTTGGGTACATGATTAGTCACCGTGTTGGTCTTATAGGCTTGCCCAAAGTCCACTTGATAAGCCACATTATCATAAGACTTCCCTGAATGAAGCATGGATTCACGAACGGTCATAGGCAGTGTAATAGTAATGTTTTGTCCCTTAGTCACATAAGTATCATAAAAGACTTGAGGCTCTTCTGCCATAAAGACTTGGAAGGCTCCTTTAGGCTCAATCTTTCGTTTAGAAAGGGCTGCTTGTAGGTTTTTAGGCGCTTCTGATAAGCTAGAATAAGTTTTCACTGTAACACCTGATACTGCTTTACCATCAGATGTGGTTAGCTGAATCGCTGTTTCATCTGGTAATAGGGCTTCTTCGGGATAATCATCTACAAAGTAAAATCCTTGTGCAATTTGAGTCTTATCTGCTTTAATGCCTCGGTATTGGTCCAAGTCCCATGACAGCGTATAATGGTTTTTAGTTCCCACAAGCATGGGCTTCCCATTGATGTCCACCTTATCCTTATTCAGGTTTTGTTTCTTAGGCTCTGGAGAAACAAGGGTATTGGTCACTTCCTTGGTTTCGTAGCCATTGCCAAAATCGACTTGATAAGCCTTATTCTTGTAGTTAACAGTTTGACCATAAAGACTCTCTTTAACGGTCATTTTGGTTAGCAGTTCCAATGAAGTTCCTGTTTTAACGTACTGGTCATAGAAGGCTTGGTTATCGTGAGGCATGAAAACTTGAAAGGCCCCTTTTGGTGTGATCTTGGCACGAGCCAGTTTGTCTTGAAGGTCTTTAGGAGCATCCTTTATAGAAGCGTAAGCTTTGACAGAAATTCCTGACACAGACTTGCCATCACGAGTGGTGATGACTGTTCCCTGATCCACTAAATCCAGCACATCTTCAGGGTAGTCGTCCACAAAGAAGAAGCCACGTGCAATGGTCTCTTTAGAAGAGCTATCTCCCTTGTATTGGTCTAAATCCCAAGTCAAACGGTAGTGATTGGTGGTTCCTAAAGCAACCACGGTATCGTTAATGACGACACCGTCCTCATTTTCATTGCATTTCTGAGGTACAATGTGGCTGGTCGTATCTCCATCATCTGGTGTCCGAATGGTTACAACATTTGAAGTGACGGTATAAGCATTTGGTGTTCCCTTGTTCATCAAGAGCTTATAGCTGTTGGAATAAGTGGCCCCATCATTTTGAACAGTTCCATAAAGTTTTGGGGCAGTCAGTTGATAAACCTTGGTTAAGTCTTTATTAACCTCCTGCAACAAGTTTTCCTTGGCAGTTAAGGTCACAAAGTTCTTTTCCTGATTAAAGGTCACCTCATAGTTTCCGTTCTCCACTTGTGTTTTTTCCTTATCAAACACATAGCCTGCTGGCAGGTAGTCTTCGAAAGTAAGGCTTGTTGTTTTGGCACGATTGGAAGAAAAAGCGTCTACTGTCAGTGGGTAAATAACAGTTGAAGCCTTTGCGACTATTTTGCCATGAAGATTAGTTTGGTCTGTATTCACCACTTTTTTCATAATTTCGGGCGTTGTTGTCAGACGGTAGTCATGGTAGTGAACCATTGGCACTTGTGGTGCTTTGGGCAAGGGTTTTGAAGTAGGAATTTTCGGCGAAGTGACCTTTGTTAAGGTCAAGCTAGGTTGTGTCACTTTCTCTAGTGGTTTCTCTTTAAAAGTCACATGTGGCTCAGGTGTAAACGTCTTTGGTGTGAAAGTTTTTGGCACCACCTTAATCGGATCAGGTACGGGATCCAGTTTTGGGGTCACATATGGTTTAGGACTATACGGTTTAACAGTCCGTGCGACGGGCAAAGTATTTAAAGCAAACCAATAGGTCTTTCCACCCACCTGCATCGGCATGTCTCCCTGCCCAAAAGTCACTGTATAGGTATTCCCTGATGTGACGGTTGAGACAATTGCACCTTTATAGGCATAGCGACTAGAAGTCGTATCCCATTCCTCTGACAACTTCAAATCACTGGTACGGTTTGAACCTAGTGAACGAGCCAAGCCTTCATTTGTCACTTGAATCGTTGAGCCACTGATAGGCACAAATTTACCAGACGAATCCTTTACATATTCCAGACCGATATCATTATGATTCAGTGAGGAGTGGGTAAAGACACCTGGTTTTTCCTTAGTGAAAGCTACTTGCGTTCCATCTTCTAGGAAATACTTGGCTTTAACACGAAACTCCATCTTATCGGTTCGCCAATTTCCTGTTCCATCATTTCGGTAAGCGATAAAACCTTCTGTTGGATCGTTTGGCACGACTAACTGCACTGCATTGGTGCCCGTTGGCGAAACAAGATTAGTAATATCATAAGTGATACGACTAATCCTCTTTCCATCAAATCGGGCATTTTGTAAGTTTTGATAAGTGAAGCTTAAGGTTTCACCTGTCTTAAAAGAGTCATATACAAAGAAGCCTGTGGAATCTAAGATGTTAGAATAGCCTCCAAGCATGGCATCGCCTTTCGCAATAATACGGTCTGGATTGCGGGTATTCGTTCCATGTTTAGCTTGTGGTTCTCCATTATTCAAATTTAGGGCTTGAGCAAGGGCTTCTGAAATATAGCCCTCTTCTCCTTTAGAAATCTCCGCTAAATCACGTTTGTATCGGTCCATTTCTTTTGCATTATAAGCGTCAATGGCTTCATTTTCTTTCTTTGCGGCTTCTTCTTTTTCCTTGTTGCGTTTGGTGATAGCTGCAATTTCATCCGCACGATCTGTGGCCAATTTCTGCTGGTTGTTATTGTACTCATCAACAGCAGCTTGACCGGCTTTGTTTTCATCATCAATTGCTTTTTGCCCGGCTTGATTTCGCTTGTCAATCGCTTCATTATCAGCCTTTGCCTTAGCTAACCCAGCTTCATTTTCCTTTTGAGTAGCCAGGTTCTTTGCGACAAGGGCGTCTGCGGCTTTTTTCTTGGTCACATATTCTGCAAGATTATCCTTATTTTTCTGATTAATAGTAGCTACTGAAGATATGTAATCCTGATAGCCTGAAACAGTCGAGCCATCTCCTGACGATACCGTTTGAGCCGTTACGGTCACATTAGCAGACTTATCTTGACACTTCAATTCCGAAATTGTGCTATCCACCGAATTGTTTAAGGTGTTTCCTGCTTGAGTCGCTTCTTTGTGACTGGTCTCTAACGTGGCATTCTGTGATTCAACACGTGTTTTATCTTGTTCATAGGTTGCTTTAGCAGATTTGTAGGTCTCTGTGACCTTAGAAATCTCCTCAGCTTGTTTGGTAGCATCGGCCTCTGCCTTGTTTAATTGTTGGTTAGTCTCGCCAGCTGATGTCGTGTTGCCCAAATCCAGTGGTTGGTCTTGAACAGTCTTGACACCTTCTGCTTTCGCTTGATTGACAGCTTGGGTCACTGTATCATGTGGAACAGTTACAGTAATCGCACCATCTGTTTGACCAGTTGAAGCAAGACTCTTCGTCTGTTCCACAACTGGTGCTGGCTGTGCTTGAGCTAAATTGGTGGCAGGATTTTCCGTTCGTTGAATGATGTTATCCTGTGGTGTCGTTACTTCGTCAGCCTGCGCCACTGCACCGCCCCATGCGACAATAGCTGTCACCATGGTTCCAAGAGCTACCGAACACAGTGTGCGATACTTCTTACTTTTACGAAAGACGTGTTTCTCGCCTTTTTCCTGATTCACTAAAAAGTGATGATGACATTGTTTTGTCATAACTAATCCTTCTTTTCTTTTGATAAGTAGCAACAAACTGTCACTCTTTCCCCATCATAAAAAAGAAGGCTTGATTTTGGTATCACATCAAGTATGAGAATAGTAAACTGTATATATAACATCTAAAAATGTTGCTTTCGTGCCGTAAAAATGGTAAAATTGCGGTACAAAAGCAACAAAGAGAGGGTCGAATATGTCTAAAAAAGAATTGTTACTTGAGTACTTAGACAGTCACAATGGCATGATTACTTATAGAGATTGTAAAAAATTAGGTATTCCAACCATTTATCTAACTAGACTAGAAAACGAAGGGGTTATCTTTAGGGTCGATAAAGGAATCTATCTGTCCTCTAGTGGAGATTATGATGAATACTATTTCTTTCAGTATCGTTACCCCAGAACTGTTTTTTCTCATATCTCTGCTCTTTATCTACAGGGACTTACAGATGAAATTCCTCAATATTTTGAAGTAACAGTTCCAAAGGACTACCGTTTTAGGAATACACCATTAAATTTAAATATTCACACTGTTTCTAAAGATATTGTCAACCTAGGGGTCATCAGTGTAAAAACTCCAATGGGAAACACCGTTAACGTTTATAATTTTGAACGTGTTCTGTGTGATTTTATCCTTAATCGAGATAGCATTGATGCTGAGCTATTTGTTAAAACACTTCAAACTTATAGCAACTTCCCTAAAAGAAATCTCGCAAAGATCTATAAATATGCTACAAAAATGAATATCTTAGATGAAGTTAAACGAACTCTGGAGGTTCTAATGTGAATAAAGCAAAATTAACAGCACTCTGCCATAAAATATCGAAGAATACTGGATTAACTTTTAATTCCGTCATGACCTATTACTTTCTTGAAGCTATTCTGAAAAAATTAAGTCAGAGTTCTTATTCAAATCACTATATTTTCAAAGGTGGGTTCCTACTTTCAAACGTCATTGGGGTCGAATCTCGTAGTACGGCGGATATTGACTTCCTGTTTCATAAACAAACTTTATCAGAAGAAAATATTCAACAACAACTTGAAGAAATTTTAACTGAAGCGAAAGATGGTATTCAATTTTCAATTCAATCCATAACAGCTATTAAGGAAAGCGATGATTATGGTGGTTATCGAGCAACCATTTTATGTCAACTAGAAAATATTAAACAAATTATCCATTTAGATATTGCGACTGGAGACATTGTCACACCTTACCCTGTTACCTATGACTATAAAGCCATTTTTGATGATGGCAATTTTCCAATCATTGCTTATACGATTGAAACAATCTTAGCTGAAAAACTCCAAACCATTTATTCACGAAATTTCTTGAACAGTCGCAGCAAAGATTTTTACGATGTCTATATCCTTTCAAAGCTAAAGAAAGATGACATTGATTTTTTACAATTAAAGGTTGCTTGTGAAAGAACCTTTTCCTATCGTGAAACTGAACTCGATTTCAATAAAATCATTGAACTACTGGAGAGATTCAAATCTGACTCTGTTCAACAGCAACAATGGCAAAATTATTCAAAAAAATATAGCTATACAAAAGACATTCTATTCACAGATATACTTAATGAGATTATCAGCCTCCTGATAGCCCTCAATTCTAATCATAACGCTTAAATCGTGACTAAAAGACTTTAAAGCTAGCAGCTGACCTTGCCATAAAAAACAAAAAGAATATGCTAACATTTTTATACTTTGTTAGCATATCCTTTTTTCATTTCGTTGTGTAGGCAAAACTGATGGTACTATCCACTCCTGATAACTTGCGGAAGGTATAGTTGGGATTGCCATTATAGTTGGTCTCTGAGATAAGAAATGACCCATCTGGATAAACTTTCTCAATAAATGCCACATGCCCGTACTGTCCACCCGCAAAGGAGACAATCGCTCCTGCTTTAGGGATGGTTCCTGTTTCACCACCGAGACTAGCCGCAGTTCGTACCCAATCTTGACCATTGCCCATGGTATTGATAATCGGAATTTTCTCACCATTTTTACCTTTGAGTTTTAATCCTAATTGGTTAATCCGTGCAGCTACTCCCCATGTACATTGACCGTAGGCATAGCCCATACCGTCACCACCACCTGGGATAGAATTGTCATAAAGGTCACCACGAACAGCTTCCAAAGCTTTTGGATCACTTTGTGCGGTCCCACCATTTGGCTGGCTAAACCCTTTTTCGATTTGGTAATACCACTCAGTTGCTCTGGTTTGGCGCTCTAAGAGCTTATCTCCGCTATTTCCTTCCCAATAAATGAGAAAGAGTTGAGCAAGGTTTGCTGGACTTCCTGAATGTTTGAAAAAGTCCTTTAACCAGTTGGTGTAATAGGGATTATCCCCATGCAACATGAAATCCAGTTGTAAGCCTAAGTCATACCACTTCTGATTCTTTCGTTTGGCATATTCTAACAAAAGTGTGTGACGGCGTGACCCATCAGCAGTATCTGTCCACTGTCCTAATCCTAGTCCACGTCTCAAGATATTAGGGTAACGACCGTTATAAATAGCTGGATCACTCAGAGATAGCCACCCCTCATCATCCCAAGAGTTTTCTCTTGCCCCAACTGGAGGAGATAGGTAGTCGCCTTCAGCTCGTTTGGGATTGATAGAGGATTCTACCGACCAGTTTCCTAAGATAGCTGCGATGGCTTGATTGGTCGCTCCTTGACTTTTCAGGTACTCATAGATCGCTTTCGCTCTCGCAAACTCATCCCCGCCAAACTGACCAATGGCTGGTATAATAGTGGTTTGAAGCTGAATCACTTTAGGAAAGTAAAAGGCTGGATTGACATAAACCAATTTGTCCGTGTCATCATCTACCTTTTGATAGGTGACTTTTAGCCCCGTACCATCTTTAGTTTGGCCAATGACCTCTCCTGCTTGGACTCGCTGACCAGCCGTCACTCGACCAGTATGAACATTATAAAGAGTGAGTTGAGTCTTGTTTAGTCCCTTGCCTGATGTGAGGATAAGATTATCCCCATCAAGAGAGACTTTCCCATCCATAGGTGCCACAATCACTTGGTTCTCTTTAGCCTCTAGAATGATATGATGATGAAGCATTGGTTTCTCATCCATTACTTCGTAGCCATAGCGAACGGTCATGGTTAGAGCATCATCTTCCGTTTGTCCTTGAAAGGGATTCTCCAATTCCTGAAGGGCAAGGTAAGCTCCTTCCTCGCTCCATTCCTTCAGGTCAGCTCGTTCTTCATCAGAGAGTTTATAAGGAGGATTCTTAGTTAGGTCTGACATGGATTGAATAGATGAGCCACCATTTAAGTCCTGCCAAAGCTGACTCAAATAAGCTTGATAGGTTTGAGAACCTTCTTCCATCACTTCGTCTAAGGCATAATCCTGATACTTGTGATTCATGAAGGCCATGACCTCATCAATCTTAGTGTAGTAGGTAATGTCTTTATCATTGGTTCTCGTGTGCTCCGCATCCTCCCAGGTCAGATGGGTATAACTCTTGGTCAACTCTATCTCATCTTGTTGGATGAGACTGGTTCCTGAAATCCCCATGACAAAACTCATCATGAGAAGAAACAGAAACAAGAGGCCTGATACCACCCAAGTCATTGGATTTGTGATAAGAGCTGAAAAGAAGGTCAGGCTCCCCTTAATGGCTTGGATTATTTTTGAAAAGCCTGCAATACCTTGCTTCCCAGCCTGTTTAAGAAAAGTTTGGTAACGTCTTCTTGGCTTTAAAGGTTTTTGGCGTTTCCAGCCCTTCCCCTTTTTAAAGTTCTGATACCGTTCCTTGCCATGAGCAATCTTGTTTTTGGCAAAACGATGTCCAGTCTGCCCACCTTTCACAACGACTTTTCCAGCTTGATAGGTAAATCTAGCATAGAGTCTGCCTTTCAGACTGGTATCTTTTAGGGTTCTAAGACCATCTAAATCATCGTCTTGAGCAACTACATCTAGCGATTCGGACTCTAGAAAACGCAACCCTCGTTTAACTTTGGTAGAGGTTTTCTTGGCCTTATGAGCCTTTTTGAGCTGATGAACCTCACGTTTGGCGGAAGTGACTTCTTTTTCTGCCTGAAGGCGGTCAAGGTTTTTCTCTTTTTGGAACTGAAACCGTGAAGTTTTCGTTTCTTTTGACTCTTTGTGATAGGTAAACTTAGGATTGACAGTTTTCTCTTTTTCTTCTAGCTTGACCTCTGCCAAGTGTTTTCGGGCAAGCTTCAGACGATTTCTTGCTTGTGGGAGACGGTACTTTCTGATTTCTTTTGCCTTTAATCATCTGGGAGATACATAGGCGATAGACTCCTTAAAAGTTTCTGTCGCAGCTGCTTTTTCATCTTGATAGGCTTCTTTAAGAGTTTTCTTCTGTTCTTTTGCTTCTGCTTTCTCAGCTCGTCTGGTGAGAAAGCGCTTCTTAGGGAGAGCTATTTGTATGGCTTTCTTCTCCCTACGGTAATGAATTCGACTAGACTTTAAACTGCTTTGAAAGGTTTTTCGTGCAGTTTTAATGCTTTTCTTATCTGATATCATTTGTCAATCCTCATCTTTTCTGGATCGGTACTCATGATGTCAAAGAGCTTGGTTTGGTGTGGTATCTTATTTCTGAAAGGCACAACCGTTGAGCCAGCTTTAATGAGACCTGCTCCTTTTTCTGGATTAACCAAGTATTTCTCTAACTCCTTGGATAAACCTAAGAGGTGAACCAATTCTTCTCGGTCATTCTTAGCCTGTTTTAGGAGAATCATGAATTCGCTATTGGCAATAATGCGTCTGCCATTGGCATCAAGAAGCAGCGTTTCCACATTCTGCGTAATCCCTGTTGGCGTTGCCCCGTACTTCCGAACCCGACTCCAGAGTTTGAAGAAGAAATCAGAAGCGTACTTATTCAATAACAATAGCTGCATTTCATCAAAGTAAATCCATGTCTTCTTCCCTAGTTTTTGATTCTTCACCACTCGATTCCAAATCTGGTCAAAAATCACCATGAGGGCAATTTGTTTGAGTTCATCGCCCAGCTTTTTGACATTGTAAATGAGGAAATGGCTATCGGTTTTGATGTTGGTGCGGTGTGAGAAAATATCTAGAGAACCTTCCACATACAGTTCCATATCAAGAGCCAAGTCCTTCGCTTCTTGTTCAGGTTGCTTGGAGAGGACAAAGACCCATTCCACCAAAGACGGTTCTTGAAAATGCTTATAGGTCAAGCGTGTCACACGGTCAATCAGAGACTTCTCACGACCATCTATTTTGCGGTCCAACAATTTCCCAATCCAAGACAGGAGAAATTCTGACTTGACCTTAACAGGGTCTTCATCCATATTCTCATCTGACAAGTCTAGGACATTCAAGAAGGTGGTGGAGTCAGGCGCAATATCAATGCTTTCCCCACCAAAGGCTTGACCGATGATACTGTACTCATTTTCAGGATCGACGATGATGATTTCGGTATCATTATTCGCTTCTTTTAATTTAGTCGAGATAATTTCATGTTTTGTGGCCATGCCTTTCCCTGATCCTGATGTACCTAAAATAAGACCTGATGGGGTATTGAGTTTCCCACGGTCAATGGTAATGATGTTACTTGAAATCTGGTTAATCCCGTAAAATTTCCCGCCCTTGTCCTGAATATCAACAGAAGTCCAAGGTGAGTTGACGGCAATGTTTGACGTTAATAGCGAGCGTGACACCCCTTCTAAATAATTCTTCCCAAAAGGTAACAGACTATTAAAGGCAGCTTCCTGCATATAGGCCAAATTGTCAATGATGAGACCATTAGAGCCGGCCACTTGTTTGACAATGTCTAAGGATTGGTTCAGCTGATCCTCAGTATCCGCAAAGACCCCAATCAAAAAGAGGGTGTCAAAGAGCTTGTCGCCAGTCTGTGTCATAGTTTTAAGCAGCTCATCAGCTTCATCAATATTGCTTTCAAGAACCTGACTAACCTTTTCCAAATAAACACCAGATCGTGCCATCTTTTGTTGCTCGCCAATTTTTTGTGATTCCATCAATGTTTTCTTGGTTCGGAGCTTCTTCATGGCTTCTGACTTAACTGAGCCTTTGGCATGCAGGCTCATCATCACTTCCAAATCCGACTGTATCAAATCACGAATAAACTTGTCCCCTAACTCCATACCGTAATCCCGAACATAGACAATCTGTAGGAGTCGATTGTCTATTTCAATATGATTTTTATGTTTGAAAGATAAGCTTGGTGGTGCAATGAAATGTTTGGTGGTTTGTCCTGAACGCACGAGGTCTTGATAAGTAAAGGGCAGATGGTTTTCTCCGCGCAACATATCGGCCAGGTGATGGACTCGCTCTTCTCCTGTCAAGAGGTTAAAGCTAGCCTCGATTTCTGAAAGACCACTCTTGAAGTATTCTCCAATTTGAGACAAAGAGCGGTAAGCCAGTTTAGGCGTTTGGTCACTTTTCCCAAAAGAAATCAACTTGACAGCTGAAAAATTATTCTCTCCTGCTTCTAAGTTAGCATCCATCATACGGTTGAGTTCCTCACGGTAGGGATCAAAACCATCTTCATGCAAGGGATAAAGGACACTTTTTCGGAATTGTTCCAAGTTGACCTTCTTGTTAAAGATGGTCAGTTGGAAATTTGTTTTATCGTCCAGCGAATTGATTAAATCTGAATACTTCTCAACCATAGCCCCCTTATCCTCCCATCCCACGGTCTGGTAATTGACATCCCCTAAGAGATAGGACTGAGAGAAATAATCTGGGCTTACCTGCATGAGGCCATTGGGAAAGAGACCTTGATAAAGAAGAGTATTAAGTGTTGTTGGTAAAACCTCCTGTTTCTTTGGGGTTATCTTTTTGACCTTAGAAGAGGTCTTTGGTTTCATGAAGTGTTTTAAGTTTTTCATGGTGAATTCCTTTCTGTTCGATTAGGGTGCGGTCTGGTACCGTCATCTCGTAATGAAAACGGTATTTTAAATAGGTTTCAAAGGGGAGATCATTAGGACGATAAACCCCAAATAACATGAGGGGGATGGTAAACGTAAAAACAAATCCATAGACAAACCAGTCCCCAAATTGCCAATAAAAGAGATTTAGCCCTAAGACAAGGATGGTGATGGCAATAGCTGGCAAGACAAAAATGACTTGCCGTGTGGTAAAGCCTAACCAAGCCCTGTGTTGAACCTTTGTAACGTCCTTAAAAACACGTGTATTCATAAAATAGTAACTCCTTCTTTGATAAAAGGACCAAGATGGAAATCTTAGTCCAGTTTAAATTGTTTTGTGACTTTGACGCAGTAGGCGTCTGAACTCTCTACGCTAGTTCCTAGCTATGACAGTTCTAGTCGTCCTTGCGGAGGTCGGACAACGAAATCGACCGTAAAGCAGTACCTTGTTCCTCTTCGATTTCCAAGGAACAACCTTAAACAGTCCACTGGACTGTTTAAGCTATCCTACTCTCACATGCCCAAAATACTTCGGGCAGTGCGTTGACTGCCCACCAAGGCAATGATTAACAAAATAGCCTGCACTAAGCTACCAAACATAATGGCTAGGCTTTCCATAATCCCTGCCCCACTTGAAACAGCGATTTTTCCAGCTGATTCAAAAAGAGGTACAAGAGAGACGATGAGGAAAATCAAAACTCCTTGCAGGGCATAGACCATAATATTTTTAAGATAGCCAATCCCAATGCCACGCCAATCATCACTAAGGAAAGCTGGAATCGTCAGCGGCGCAAAAGGAATCATGAGATAAAGCTGGATAAAGCGAATGGTAATAAGAATATTCACGACCATCACACTGACTAAACGAACCAGCCAAATCATGATGGCAAAGAGTCCAACAATCATTTTTCCAACAATACCTGAGCCTTTAAAGCCTGAGATGGTATCATAGGCTGTTCCCCCATGTGACACCACGCCTGCCACCTGTTCGATGATGTGGGAAGCGACAGCTAAGATAGCTTCCACAATCACAGTGGTGTTGGTAATCACCACAGCCACCATGATGTAGCTGACAATCATTGGGGCAATGGCTTCAAAAGTCATGGCGCCTCCCGAACCCGCAATTTTCTTAGCCATCTTAGAAAATTCCAGAATCAAAACAACCGCTAAAATCGCTACCCCCAAAGGCTGCATAATCCCTTTGGTGACAGCAGACATATAAGACCAGACGGTTGGATTGTATTCTGCCAAGGATTTGATTAAATCAGCTGTTGATTTTAAATCCACATTAAAGCCTTCAAAAAGGCTGTCGCTTGAAATTTTCTCTGAGGCTAGAAAGACAAAAGCTGAGGTTAGTTTCATTATCATGTCATACCTAACCCCCTAAATTGTAATCTGGGTAACAAAGGCACCAGCAGCACCGACCATCACCCCACCCACAATTTCTAAGATGGCATTACGGACACCTGGTCCTCCATCTTTGATATTGGTCGAAAGGTTGATAATGCCCATCACAACAAGAAAAGCCCCTACGGCAATCAAGCCTTTTTGTAAGAGAGACATGGCTTGGGCAAACATGGAGCTGGCGTCCACTCCGTAAACAAAGCCTGCAAGTTTTTGATTCATATGATTCCTCGTTTCTATTAGTGTAGTGTGGTTTCTGTACTTAAATCCCTGATCTTATAATCCGATAAGTCAAGAAGTGCTTCCTTATTGCTTAGAGGGTCAATCTCATAGTGCCACCAACGAACGTCCGTTTCCTTATCTGCAAGGTATTGCCAGTTCTTATGTTTCAATGGGAAATATTTCTTCTCCTTAAAGACTGGAACTCCTGCAATTCGTACCAAACACTCATCTCGTTTCATATTTCCGACTTCATCAGGGGTCATGAGGTCCCTTGCAATTTTTTGATGAGAAGTAGAACCAGACCCTGTTTGGCCATAAGACCGACTGGTGTTCCTCACATCAATGGTTTGTTTGCCTAAAAGACTACTCATGAACTTGAAAGTCTCTTCGTCATTCCCACCCAGATACAGCAGACTGTCACAGTTACCAAGAATGGTTTTCCAAGCCTCTTTTTCCTTATAAAGCCCTTGAAGTTGAGCAATATTTTGAAGAATAGGTACGAGACTCATGTTTCGAGAACGAACCGTTGAAGTTTGTTCGGCAAAGTCTGGGATTTCTCCACAGTTCGCAAACTCGTCTAAGTAGGCTCTCACATGAATGGGAAGTTCTCCTTTGAAGTCTACATCAGCTTGTCTGGTTAAGGCTGAAAAAACCGTGGAGAAAAAGAGTGCAGACAAGAATCTGAAGGTCGTATCATTATCAGGAATGACCAAATAGACCATCGTCTTCTGAGTTCCCCATGTCTTCAAGTCCATGGTGTCCCGCTTGGTTAAATCAATGACGGATTGAATATTAAAGAGGGCAAACTTAGCCGTCGTCACAGCAATCACTGAATCCAATGTTTTGTCCTTATAGTTCTGAAAATCTGCCCAATTTCGCATGGTAAAATTCTCCATGCCATACTTCTTGGCATGATTTTCAAACATAACTTCAAGAACACTCTTATCTTGATTGTCTCCTTTAGATAAGAGTTTAATGAGTTTTCCAATTTCTGAAAAGGCTGGGTAACGCCCGCGTTTGCGACGACTGTCGGCTTCTTCTCGGCTACTCCCTGGAGGATTGTAAAAATCCACCAAGTAGGAAGCAATTGCTCGCACCAAGGTCATGGAGGCCTCATCCCAAAAGGGATCACTTCTTGAACCACTACCTTTCGTGTTGTTAAAGTACACCGTCAGCATGCGGTTCAAATCATTCTCAGTTTCCACATAACGAAAGGGATTAAAACCATCCGAATTAGTCATATTCACTATGTCTAAGACCTTGACCTGATAGCCATTTTCTAGAAAGAGCTTCCCAGTTTTTTCTGCCAAATGGTCCTTGGGATCAACCACAATGTTGGAACAGTTAAGCTGAATCAGATTTGGTTTGACAAAGCGAAAGGTCTTCCCTGCTCCTGACCCACCAATAACGACCAGGTTCTTATTTCGGTCAAACTGTGGAGCTTTCTTTTCTAAAAGAGTCAACCTGACATTTCGAGACAAGATGGTATCGTTCAAAGGATTCTTACTGGCAAAGGCTTTACGCTCACGACTATTTCCAAAACGAGCAGAGCCATACTCAGCCCCCTCTCTGTAAACCTTTTTGCCTGTTGAGATGTAAAGATAGACAAGCCCCATGGTCACCAGTCCAAAGAGAAAGCCTAAGAAGGATTTTCCAGTGAAGTTGACATCCCACAAGGGATGAAGCACTTGGTTTTGTCCCTCTCCTAAGAGATAAGCAAGACGTTCAATGGGTGGCTGATTGGGAAGACTCTCGTACAGCAAAACCAAACGATGACAGAAATAGCCAAATACAACCCCTAAGCTCCCAAAGACGAGGGCTTTTTTCCCTGAATACACTAGAGAGTCACCTCCTTGGTCTTCACGGCAGAAGATTCTGACACCACAATCTGTTCCTTAGCCTTTTCAATTTCCTCATCAAGGGTTTTATCGAATGTTAAGTCTTGAAGTTTTTCTGGATTAGAGACTAACTTTTTCAGTAACTCATCTAGGTGCCTGTCTAAAAGAGACTTGTCCTTGGCGTAGAAATGAAGATAGTTCCCTTGCCAGCTAATGGCAATGGGAAGGTTCTCGGATTCCATCAGTTCCTTGAATTTCTCCACATCAATCGGTTTATCCAACATATCCTTGGTCACGTTTACCGATTCAATGGCATAGGGACTTTGAAGCAGTTCTTCTAACTTTTGAACCCCAATCTTATAAGCGGAGTCTTGAGCTAGGGCTTGCCTAGCCGACCACTCTAAGAGCTTTAAGAGCGTTTGAACCGTAAACAGGCTACTTCTCTCCGCATATTGCAAAGCTTGGCGTTCCTGTTGTTCTGAAGACATAACTCCCTCCTTTGTATGATTCCCTCATAAAAATCAGGGTGCCTTCATAATACGAAAGCCTTCTTGATTTTGGTATCACAGAAATGATAGAAGAAAAACCGCACCATTCCAAGAGAGATGAACCAGAGTAGACATTAAAACATCCGTTTTGAGACGAACCAGTCCTAATGTCACTCCTAAGCTGCCATAAATGAACCAAGTTATCACGCTAGAAGGGTGGTGCGCTAAGGAAAAGAGGAAACTGATCAAAACAACCTGTAGGACTGGAAAAGTCAGCTTTTCCCATAATAACTCTCGATACACCACTTCTTCCACCACACTGGCATTGACTAAAAATAGAATAAAGGAGATTTTAGGAACTTGATTTTGAATAAACAGGACTGTTTGTTGGTTAGTCTCAATTCCTGAAAGCGTGACACTCATGGCAAGAGCTATACTCACCATCACGCCAAAGCTCCCTAAAAGCCAAACTCCTCTCTTTATCCAGGGCATGTTTCTTTTGGGAATGCCATAGTGTTTCCAAAACCACAGCAAAAAAGTTAAAAAAGCAACTTGTAAGACGATTAAGCCTATCCCATCAAGCCATCCCATTAAGAAGAGACTAACTAAGAGCACATTAGCATGAATGGCTCCGTACATCAGTAATATTCGTCCCATCTCTACCTCCTAAACAAATCTTCATAATCAATCTCTAAGACTGCTACAATTCTCTCCACCCATTTGAGTTGAGGCATGAGGCGATTGGACTTATAATGACGGAAGGTCTGATAGAGACGATTAAACTCACTGGGATAGACATATTGACCTTTAAAGATTTTCCGTGCTAAATCTGCCCAAGACATGCCCTTATCAATGAGGAGGATTTCTAAATTTTCCCAAAAGCGTTCGTTCATAGATCCTCCTGTTCTGTCAAGTCCTTAAAGAGATGTTCACGAAAGAGGACTTCCTTATGGTCTCTTGAAAGAAAGGTTCGTGCCTCTTCTAAACTCATATCGGGATACACTTTCTTCTGACAAACCACGAGAGGGAGACGTAAATTCTGTTCAGGTTTTCGAAGAACCAAAGTCACCAACTCACTCAATTTCATCCGTTCCTGACGTTTAAAGCGCTGAAAGGATGGAGCTAACATCTCAAAACAATCACTGGTTTTGGCAAATAAGTCCAGTAAATCCTCATGGGCCAAGTGACCAACATCTTTACAGGTATAGGAAATGTCATGTGACCTACAAAAGTTAAGGAGTTTCTGATTACGACTGGTATTTCGACTTAAATAGATTTCTAACATGTCTCCCTCCTATACGGATAAATCCTTCTGCAATTCTTGAGTCAGTGGTGTGAAAACTTTACTCCTATCAATCGGAGACTTGCCTTCGCCGAAACATTCAATCGTAATCAGACTTGTCATCTCCACTTCAGCTTGATGGATGGCTTCATCCAGTTCTGTACATTCCCTAATACTTTTATTATGTAACAACTTCATGTTCTTCTTCCTCAATCTTTCTAAATGCTCCAGCGATGGCTTCGATGACTGTCACGGTCACACTATTGCCTGCTTGTTTATACAGCTGGCTTTTACTGGAGACGCTTTCCGCTCTTTCATAGGCCCAGTCAGGAAAACCCTGAAGTCTAAAACACTCTCTGGGAGTCGGCCGTCTGATTCTTAAACGATAGAGTTTCCCATCAATGACAATCCCTGTCACCTCATACCACTTGTCCTTGCGATATTCAAGAGCTGCCACAACTACCCCCATATTGTCAGAAGTGGTTATCGTATTAGACACCCCTTTACCGACTCGTCCCCTTCGTTTTGTGGACTCTGGATAAGCAAGGTTGACAGAATCCCCTATTGTCGCCTTGGCATAACCTAGTTTAGTAGCTTCTTTGATTTTTAAATGCGGAGCTTCTTCACGACAAAGAATCTTAGGAACTTTATCGCCTCCCTGCATGGTGGTAAGTGTTGGGGATACCCCTGAGATATCATAGATGCGTCCCGTTTGAACAAAAGATGTTGGTAAGGTTCCTGCGACAACGACACCATGCCTATCTTGAGCAGTTAGAGTAAACATAGGGGCTTGATTGTCCTTAAAGCGTCTGCCATGTTGGCGTTTCTTCAGTCTATCTGGTGTTAAAACTGATATAGCAATTTTAGCTCCTTCCCCTTTTCCTCTGGTTAGGGTTGGGGATAATCCGTGACTCAAGTAAACCTCCCCACTCATGCCTTTTCCTGATGGATTAACATTGCCTAATTGCTCAAGACCAGTTGGGCTACTTTCTCTTCGGAGAGGAAATAAGAATCGGGGACGGTATCTTCTAGAATGTCCGATAATAAAGACCCTTTCTCTGTTTTGGGGGACTTGGAAATCTTTACTGTTAAGGATTTGCCATTCAACATCATACCCCAACTCATCCAATGTAGCGAGGATTGTTCGAAATGTCTCTCCCGTGTCGTGATTGAGTAAGCCCTTGACGTTTTCCAAGAATAAAAAACGTGGTTGGATCTGTTTGGCCGCTCGAGCAATTTCGAAGAACAAAGTACCTCTAGTATCCTCAAATCCCAATCGTCGGCCTGCGAGTGAAAATGCCTGGCAAGGGAATCCCCCACAGATGATGTCCACTTGTCCTCTAAGTTGTCTAAAATTTTGGTCTGTGACTTGTCTAATGTCATGAAATTCTATCTCTCCTTCAGTCTCATACATAGCTTTGTAAGATTTCCTCGCAAACTTATCAATCTCACAAAAACCAACACACTCATGGCCTTGACGCTCCAATCCCAGTCGAAAGCCTCCAATTCCAGCAAACAAATCTAAAAATTTCATTTTTCCTCTCTTTCAAAATAAAAAGAGCCTTACTATTTGTAAAACTCTTACTTAAATATGGTCATCCGTCTCTGGTGCACGGATGATTTCAATCAATAAAATAATAAGGGAGATGAGATAGACTCCACCTAGTATCCATCAAATCATCTTAATCACCTCCCTTAGCTTCTTGTCGCCTTAGTTGCTTGGTCCATTCAGACAGCACACCATTAAACACGTATTCAGCTATCGCTTCTGCCGACCGAGCAAATCTCATATGTTCCAAAGCGTACTGATAACGGTCACTAAAATAAATCATGGCGTAATCACTAGCTACCTGTGATAAACCGACTTGTCTCAACTGGTCATGAACCAAGCCCCAAATATAATCTCGATCGTACTTGGTCACTGAGTCAACTTTGGGAGAAAAGGTATCTTCTTGTTTTTCAACTACAACTTGTCTCTCCTCCTCGTCCTCAAAAAGGAAATCACTCTTTTCAGTTTCACTATATTCAGTCTCACTTCTTTCAGTCTCACTAGGGGCTGAATTTAAAACCGGCCCTGGCTGATTTGGAGACCCCCCTAGTGTTTTTTGAACACTACCCCCGTCTGAATGTAAGACTGGGGTGGTGTCATGTTCCAACTCCCCTAAATAAATCTTATTAGCCAAACGCCCTTTTTCACTGGAAGACTGTTGGACTTCATCAATGAGTCCAAATTCTCTCAATGTCTTTTTAATCGTCAGCAATTTAGACTTGGAACAACCAAGAAGTGCCATCAATTTTGAGTTGGAATAAATGAGATAAATAGCTCCATCCTCATCAATCCATCCCTTACTCAGAGATAATTCCAATCGATCTTTTAAGACCGCATAAGCCACCTTAACCTCTAGTTTCATCTCCTTATAGCGGTCACTCTCAAATAAAAGTTTTGGGAGCTTGTAGTAACGCTCTGACGTTTGATAGTGATTTGCGGTAATACGTTTCATGATTGTCCCTCCAACAATAAAAATCCAACATTACCCAGTTCATCAAATTGAATCAACTCTGCTTTCTCCATTTCAGCAACTAAATGTGTTGCTTCATCAACATCAATTCTCATGATAGCCATGAGATGACACATCACAGCATACCGTGATGACTTTTCTTCTTTTTCCATGATTTTCCTCCTCCTGAAAATAAAAAAGCGAGAACACTTATTAAAACGTTCTCGCTAGAATAAAAAAACTTTTCTCATCTAACACAAAAGCAGATATCAATAACCACTCTGCTCAATTCATTCTTTTTTTAAAAACAAAAATCCTGCCAAAGATTTTTTTGGCAGGATTTTTGGCAGGAAACCGAATCAATTTATCAGTTTCTTCAAATCGCTATGAGCTCTAAAAGACTGGTAAATCGGGATTCCGCTCTCAAATTGCTATGTGCTTCTTATTTAAGAGTAACTGAAGCTCCAGCTTCTTCCAATTTAGTTTTGATTTCTTCAGCTTCTGCAGTTGCAACACCTTCTTTAACAACAGTTGGTGCTCCATCAACAAGTTCTTTAGCTTCTTTAAGACCAAGACCTGTGATTTCACGAACAGCTTTGATAACGCCAACTTTCTTGTCGCCTGCTGCAGTCAATTCCACGTCAAATGAATCTTTTGCAGCAGCAGCTTCACCAGCGCCAGCAGCAGCTACAGCTACAGGAGCAGCTGCAGTTACACCAAATTCTTCTTCGATAGCTTTTACAAGATCGTTCAATTCAAGGATTGAAGCTTCTTTAATTTCAGCAATAATATTTTCAATGTTCAATGCCATTGTTATTTCCTCCAAATATATTTTCGTTATTTTATTATTAGTTTGTAGCATAGGCTACGCGCAACTTAACATTAAGCCGCTTCTTCTTTGTTGTCTGCAACAGCTTTGACTGCGAGAGCAACGTTGCGAACTGGCGCTTGAAGTACAGATAGTAGCATAGATAGAAGTCCTTCGCGGTTTGGAAGAGTTGCAAGAGCAACAATTTCTTCTTTAGATGCAACAGCACCTTCAATAGCTCCACCTTTAATTTCAAGTGCATCAGCTTCTTTAGTAAAATCATTGATGATTTTTGCTGGTGCTACAACATCTTCATTTGAAAATGCAACAGCAGATGGTCCAACAAAAGCATCAGCAAGGCCTTCAAGTCCAGCTTTTTCAGCTGCACGACGTAAAATTGAGTTTTTGATAACTTTATACTCAACTTCGCTTCCACGAAGATTACGACGAAGAACTGTGTCTTGTTCAACTGTAAGACCACGAGCATCAACAACAACGATACTTGCAGCTGCTTTCATTTTTTCAGCAACTACATCAACTAGTTCCGCTTTTTTTGCAATACTTGCTTCACTCATTTAGTGTTTCACCTCCGTAATTATTTTGCTTGGGGATTTTCCAAAAGAAAAACGCGCCCAAACCTAGACACGAAAGTACAATACGTTTCTTTTACACGATCCGTTTTGTCCTCGGTAGGATTTTTATGAGTCAAGCTCCCCTACTGTCTTAGGCAGTTTTTTCAAACCATTAATGATTGTAACATAAGAAAAAAAAGATTGCAAGAGTTTTTAATAATTTTTATAACTAGAACGAAAATCTATTCTTTTTAGTTAGCAGATTTATTAAATTATTGGAAAAATAAAAAAAGCAGACCATAAAGATCTGCTCTAACTATCTTATGTTTATTATGCTTTTACAATTGGAATCCAAAGTTCCATTTTGTAGTCTTTACTATCCATATCCCCTTCATAATAATATTCAAAGTCAGGTTTTCCTGAATGGACATAACCATGTTCTGGGAAAAATACTTCCATTGCATATTTCCAACCATTATGAATACATTCCGGAACACTTCCTGTTAACTCTACAATGGCATATTCTGCTTCTTCAACTTTCAAAACATCTAAACCCATACTTTTTGCTTTATCTACATCTGTAACGATGTACCCTGCTATGTAATTAATAGTACTTGGTTGTTCTACATTGTAACAAACACCGACACTTTGACCTTCTCCCAATCTTGCTAATTCATCATGACGATATTCTCCATATAGTTTATTCCAAACACTCGGACATAATGATGAATTGATATTTTGTTCATTCCTACCTGCAACTGTAAATGAATTTTTCTTTTGAATTGTGATGTTCATACTTCTTCCTCCTCTTACACTTAGTGCTAGCTGCACTCGTGAAACTATTTTGAATGGTTTTCCATTTCTTACCTCTGAAGGTGTAAATCCATGAAATTTTTTGAATGCAGTCCCAAATGAATCAGATGATTCATATCCATACTTCATCGCTATATCAATAACTTTAATATTGGTATCTCTCAGTAAAACAGCCGCTTCTGTCAACCTTCGACTTCTAATATACTCTGACAATGTTGTATCTGTTAATATAGAAAAGAGTCTGCTAAACATAGGATAAGAATAAGTGGATAAATGGGTAATTTTATCTTCATCTATTTCGCTATCCAGCACACTTTCAATGTAGTTAATTGTTTCATTAAAAAATTGAATTATCTGCATATTTTACCTCTATTCATTTTTTTATCCTATGTAAAGATACCAAAATCTCTAACTTCTTTACCTTTAGTACAATAATCTTTCAGAGTTTTATCCCTTGATACATTGAAGGCACAAATCCCTAAACTGTCCATCCAATTGGGCAATCTCCATCAGGGTATCTGCTAAAGAATTATAGGTTTCCTGCCTGCTGTCCAGATAAGCTTGGCTAAAAAGCATAGCAATTTTTTCCTTCAAGTCTGCTCTGACAGGATCATAATCTTTCAAAAATTGACTCAAGTAAAGACTTCTAACTGCTGCCAAACGAAATGAAAAAAATTGATGAAGTTGTTTTTGTTCCGCATTTAAGCCGTTTGCTCGAATAGTTTTAGCATAGTCCTCAATTATACCAACCTCACCATTTTCATATCGTTGTTTCATGATAACAGAGACACTGTGATAAATCTCCTGACTTGTTGGAAGCTTATTTCTTTGCAAATTTCCCCACATGGAATAAGCTCCTCTTTTATAGTCAATCGCTTCTGCTTTCCACGCTTTACAAAAATCACGAAAATCCATTTTCACACAAGGATAGCCTGCCGGATCATGGAAATAAATCCAATGCTCATCCATGTCATAAACTGAAACAAAATGATCCACACCTTGTAGATGGTTATAATTGAGATTATAAGTCAGATATCCCATATCCAAAGGACCTACAATAACAGAGCCATGGTCTAGATATGTCTTGAGTTTTTCTTTTAGTTCTATCACATTGACTGGCTCTGAAGAATCACAGAAAAACTCCTCATAGTCAAATCCAAGAATTTGTAAACAATGACTAATGGACTCATCTGGCATGCCATTATCAAAGAAAACCAAAGGATGTCTGTCATCTTTTTTCACAAGGGTAGATCCATTACCCATGACCATGATCGCTTCTAGGTAGTCCGAGCGAAAATCATAGCCCGCAGCCTGTAAGGCCATAGCCGTCGAATGAGAATAACAAATCGGAATATCACCAAAGTATAAATTCATCTTCCTACCTCCTTGCCTATAGTATAAACGATAGGAAAATTTATCCCCCATCAAATTTGTACGGAATTTATAGGTTTGCGTGGAAGAAAGAAATTTCACATGTTTTATTGTAAATCAAAAAAGCTATTAAAAAATGAAACTATTGTCTAAAAACATCAAAGGCTAAGCTTTTACTGCACTAATTGACAATTTTTTCTAACTATTAACAATGGTAACATAAGAAAAAATTACAAGACTTTTTGATCATTTTTTATAATTGGAGTGAAAAGCTATCCTTTTTGATTCGTAGATTTATTAAATTGTCGGAAAAAGAGAAAATGGTAAGAACTAATACGAAAAGACGATAGAATGTTTCATTCTACCGTCTAATGTGTTTTTATTCCTTGTTCAGTTCGACACTGGTTTTTTAATCTTCCCAAAATCAACGGTAATCTATTAAAGTCTTTTCTTTTAGAATGACAAGTATGCTAAAAGCTATGATTTCCGCTAGTACAGTAGCAAGCACATCGTATACGTCAAATACTACACTAGTATTAATCAATGGTAATAACTCATTAATAAAAGACCTCAGTACAACCACTATACATATATACATAAGTGTCTTTTTAGAAAATTCAATAGTTGAGACTTTATTTGCACTGAATGTTGGACTAAAAGGTTGTTTTAGCATAGCTGTTGCAATCCATGCTCCTCCACACAAAAGATAGGAACAACTGAATTAATTGAATAATATTTTCTTAAAAATATTGTGAGTAGCCAAATTAACAA
Organism: Streptococcus sp. NSJ-72; assembly: GCF_014334035.1. NCBI lineage: Bacteria > Bacillati > Bacillota > Bacilli > Lactobacillales > Streptococcaceae > Streptococcus > Streptococcus sp. NSJ-72. Next base: position 1,018,127 of record NZ_CP060489.1, on the reverse strand, counting down.
TCCTAAAATCGCCATAATTTCAATGGAACTGATTCTTAATTTTCTTTTCTTCATATGTTCCAACTTCTCATCAACTTTCAATTTATCCATTTTTATTGTACTAAATATCCCACCCTTATCTCGTCATAACAAAAAATATGACAATCTTGTAATATCAGTGTTTCCATTCAGCCTAGTTTTGTCTTTTCAAACATTTCTTCTTGCAGATTTAAATGCTAAAGTCCTCCGTAATAAAAAATTCACTAGTTCATCGTAAATGTTCCCAACATTTTACAAGCCTAAAATGTTTCCTTCAATCTTCAAAAAATGAAAGAATAACGGCTTTTTCTTGCTCTGTACAAGCAACCAGTGGGAGACGGAGTGAGCCGACTGCAAAGCCTTGATAATTTAGCACAGTTTTAAGTGACGCTAGGTTTGTTACGGAAAAGAGAGCTTCTATTTTGGGTAATAACTGACGTTGAATCTGAGCAGCCTTTTTAGTTTGTCCTCATCCAACTAGCTTGCAAAATACAATGATATAAATGCTATCTCATACTTCATTTCATCTTAAAAACAACTTCTGCTGTCGGACGCACTAAGCCACGCTCATGCAGGGTTTCAGCAATTTGAACAGAGTTCCAAGCAGCACCTTTAAGCAGGTTGTCTGAAACCACCCACATATGGATACCTTTTTCAGTATCCAGATCTTTGCGAATCCGTCCAACGAATGTCTCGCGTTTTCCGACAGCATTGACAGCCTGAGGGTAAATTTGACGGCTAACATCGTCCTCTAATACTGCTCCTGGGAAGTCTGCGATAGCTGCCTTGACTTCTGCAATAGGCGCTACTTCTTTTGTCTCGATATAGACAGACTCTGAGTGCGCTGAAAGAACTGGAATACGTACACAAGTTGCAGAAACTGCAATTGTTGGATCTTCCATGATTTTTTTGGTTTCATTGGTCATCTTCATCTCTTCGTAAGTGTAATCATTGTCCGTAAAGACATCAATTTGAGGAAGAGCATTAAAGGAAATCGGATAGTGCTTTTTGTCAGCACCTGCCGGAAGAATTTCTGCTTTCAAATCTTTTGGCATTATACCATCGTTTAAAACTTCACGTAGTTCCCGTTGCGTTTCTAGAATAGCTCCCATACCAGCTCCAGACACAGCCTGATAGGTAGATACGATAATGCGCTCCACCCCCCATTTCTGGCGAACTGGCTCAAGCGCAATCATCATTTGGATTGTTGAACAATTTGGACAAGCAATAATTCCCTTATGATTATCAAGTGCATGCGCATTCACTTCTGGAACTACTAATGGAACATCAGGATTTTGCCGAAAATAAGAGGTGTTATCTACTACAACTGCACCTGCTCTTACTGCATAAGGAGCGTATTTAGCAGAAATTGAACCACCTGCTGAAAAGAGAGCAATATCAACACCAGAAAAAGCTTCCTCGGTTGTTTCTTCAATCACCACTTCTTGATCTTTAAAGGATAGTTTCTTCCCCGCTGAACGTACTGAAGCCAAATAGCGTACTTTTTCAATTGGAAGACTTGATTCTTCCAACATTTTAATCATTTGAGCTCCAACGGCACCTGTAGCTCCCACCACAGCAACTGTGTATCCCATCACATACCTCTCTGAATTTTCAAAAAATTTGTGTATTGCTTGTATTATACTACTTTTCTAAAGAATTGAAAAGACTTACAAAAAATCCCTACTAAAAAAGTAGGGATTAAGGGCACTTATGTGTGATGAGCAGGTTCACACAACTCATCAAGGTCCGCTCCTGCGTATATGACCTCCCATGCTCAATATGTGGCTTGCGCCACCTATCGACTCATCGCATGAACCAATCTTACTATACTTATCAAATTATGTCAAGAAAAACTATTACATTCTCAACTCCTTCCACGTTTGAAATTAACATTTTAAAAGAGTAAAATAATTTTAGGAGGATAAAAAGTTATGGATACAACAAAACAGCCTGTCCTTATGCCTCAGGACACGAGAATAATGGCTCTCTTACTTGGTGCTGTAGGTGGCTGCCTTGATGTTTTCTCGCATATGCAATTTAGTACGCTAATCGCAACCCAAACAGGGAATATTCTTTTAATTGTAGCCGACTGGGATGATCCAACCGTAAAGACGGCTTATCGCATTCTTTCACTTGTCTTCTTTACTTTTGGTTTTATCCTTGGTATTCTACTTAAAGAACAGGCTCAAAGTTCACATTGGCGTACTTGGGGAATCTTACCGTTGACTCTCACGACTTTCCTCTTTCCTTTCTTTCACTCTCATTATTTTATCTGGGTGATATTATTTGCAACCTCTACAGGAATGGTCATGTTAACTTATACAGGCTCAAAAGTCGAGTCTCACCCCTACATGATTATGATGACCTCAGGAAATTATCGGAAAATGGTCACTGCTTGGTACGAGTATATTCGTTTTAAAGAGCGTAGACATATTATTCAAAGACAGGCTGTTAATTACTCTATGATTGTTGCCAGTTTCATCGGAGGAGCTATTTTCACTGAAGTTCTCACACGCTTCATTCATCAATATGCTATCTGGACAGTCACTGCTATTTTAACCATTATTATCGTCCATTATACTAGATATAATCGTATCCATCATTTAGAACAAAAGAATATTTAACATTACGCAACGCTCTAAACATAATTTAGGGCGTTTTACTATTATCAAAAGCATTCATCAATAAATCGAAACTTTATATACCTTTACAAGTACTTACTTCCTTCCCTGATACTGAGAGATGTCAGACCTTCTTTATGCGTTTGGATAAAATCCCGCACCCAATCAGGGTTAGTCTTTGAATAATCACGTAGCGCCCAGCCAATGGCTTTATTGATAAAAAACTCTGTCTGCTCCAGATTATTGAGAAGGATTTGCTCCAGCAGCAGAACATCCGTTTGCTTTTTTTGAAGTAATTGGTGTTCGATAGCCAATCGGCGCAACCAAATGTCCTCATCCGTACTCCAATCCAATACTATTTTCTTTGTCTCAGGATAGTGTAAACAAATATAACCTACCGAGCGACACAAAAAGTCAATCGTGTCCCACCAAGGCTTTATTTGTGCCAATTGCTTTATCTTTGGCAAATCATTTGAGGTCAAAGATTTTTGTTTTAGTTGTAAATAATCCAGCACCACATATTGCATTTCACGATAGGGATTTTCCCAAGCCTGATTGATAAATTTCCAATCTATCGTAGACTTGTGACTTTTCTTAAAAAATATTTTAGAAATTTGCCGCCTAATAGGTGTTTTAACTCCTAAAAATTCAAACTGATTTCTCATATACGCCTTCATGTGAACCGCATCATCACTGTTAGCTACTTCTTTTAAATCTTGAAAAATATCTTCTACATTCAAACTACCGTTCATTTTCAACACCCACATCTTTGACTAATTTAATTGATTTTTCTGGTTTACCCAAACTCTTCTGCAACCACGTTGTTATCGTGCCATTGACCAAATTTGTAACCAATTTTAGGAAAATGATCCACTTGCTGGTAACCACGTTTTTTATGGAAAGAAATACTGGCATCATTCAGCAGGGCAATACAAGCTAGAAAATGGACAATGCTTTGCTATTCAATAAGCAGTTCCAATTCATCATAGAGGGAGCTACCTCCCCACGACCACGACTCTCACTAGCTACATAAACTGACAATTCAGCCGTCCAATTGTAGGCCTCTCGATCATCATAAGTCGAAACATATGCATAACCGAAAATTTCCCCATTTTCCTCTGCCACTAGATAAGGATATTTTTTCAAAGTCTTTTCAATACGATCGGTAAATTCTTCGGCGCTGGGAATCTGGCATTCAAATGTAATAGCAGTATTTTCTACATAAGGAGCGTAGAGCGCTACAAGGGATGCAACATCAGATTTATGAGCTAATCTAATGTTCAGCCTAACGACTCTTTCTTTCCAACCTTTTTATTTAAGCCTATACAACTATACATAGTTTACCAAATTCAAAAATAAAAGGCTCTTGCGAACCTTGTTATTTAAAACAGTCCAATCGCTGTACCATCTGCTGCTACGTCCATGTTGAGTGCTGCAGGTCGTTTTGGCAAGCCGGGCATCGTCATAACATCACCAGTTAGGGCGACAATAAAACCTGCACCCAATTTTGGAACTACTTCGCGGATAGTGATTTCAAAGTTTTCTGGCGCTCCCAGAAGATTTGGATTATCTGAAAAACTGTACTGGGTCTTGGCCATACAAATTGGCAGCTTATCCCAGCCGTTCTTGACAATTTGAGAAATTTGAGTTTTTGCTTTCTTTTCAAAATTAATTTTTGTTCCACGATAGATTTCCTTGACAATTTTCTCGATTTTTTCTTCAACTGTCAGATTATTATCATAGAGTCGAGTGTATTTGGCGGGTCTCGTTTCAATCGTTTTGACCACAACTTCCGCAAGAGCCAATCCACCGTCAGCACCATCTGCCCAGACACTAGCTAATTCCACAGGTACATCAATTTGAGCACAAAGTACTTTCAGCTCAGCAATTTCAGCTTCTGTATCAGAAACAAACTCATTGATTGCTACAACAGCTGGAATGCCAAATTTACGGATATTTTCCACATGACGTTTGAGGTTGGCAAATCCAGCCCGCACTGCTTCTACATTTTCTTCGGTCAAGGCATCCTTGGCTACACCTCCGTTCATCTTAAGGGCACGGAGTGTTGCTACGATAACGACAGCATCCGGTGAAGTTGGTAAGTTTGGTGTCTTGATATCTAGGAATTTCTCAGCCCCTAGATCCGCGCCAAAACCAGCTTCAGTCACTGTGTAGTCCGCCAAATGCAGAGCTGTTGTTGTCGCCAGAACAGAATTACAGCCATGGGCGATATTGGCAAACGGTCCGCCGTGAACAAATGCAGGAGTTCCATAAATAGTCTGTACTAGATTCGGCTTTATAGCATCTTTCAAAATAAGAGCAAGAGCTCCCTCTACTTCCAAATCTCGAACATAAACAGGCGTCCGATCATGACGATAACCAATAACGATACTAGCTAAACGTTCTTTCAAGTCTTCAATACTTGTCGATAAGCAGAGAATAGCCATTATTTCAGATGCAACCGTAATATCAAAACCATCTTCCCGTGGAATTCCATTAACTGGGCTCCCCAGACCGACAGTAACGTGCCGCAAAGCACGGTCGTTCAAATCTACCACGCGCTTCCAAATGATACGCCGTTGGTCAATTCCTAAATCATTTCCTTGATGAAGATGATTGTCAATCAGAGCAGAAAGAGCATTGTTAGCGGTAGTAATCGCATGCATATCTCCTGTAAAATGCAGGTTGATGTCCTCCATTGGTAGAACCTGTGCATAACCCCCTCCAGCAGCTCCGCCTTTAATTCCCATAACTGGCCCAAGAGACGGTTCTCGAATCGCAATCATGGTTTTCTTTCCGATTTTGTTAAGAGCATCTGCTAAACCAATGGTAATTGTCGATTTCCCTTCTCCGGCAGATGTCGGATTAATCGCTGTTACCAAAATCAACTTACCAACTGGACTCTTTTGCAATTTCTGAATCTTATCAAAAGACAATTTAGCTTTGTATTTGCCATAAAGTTCTAAATCATCATAATCAATTCCAACTTTTTCCACCACATCAGCAATGGGCTGCAAGTCAACACTCTGAGCAATTTCTATATCCGTTTTCATTGGGAATCCTCCAGTTTTGATAAGATTATTATACCAAAAAATAAAGAAAACAAATTCTTTTAAAGCTAAACTTCTCAAAAACGTTCGGAAAAGTCTTTTTTATTTACGAATTAACTTTTTTTGTGTAAAATTTAATTATGAAACTATTGATTACTTCTGGCGGAACGAGCGAGAAAATTGATCAAGTTCGTTCTATTACAAATCACTCGACAGGAAAACTCGGTGCACTTATTGCGGAAAGTTTTTTGGCACGAGGCGATCAGGTCACCTTAGTCACTACACAGAGTGCTGTCAAACCCGCTTCTCATCCGAACTTAACCATTCAAATTATTAAAAATGTACAAGATTTGCTGGAAACAATGCAGCCTTTGGTCAAAACTCATGATGTTTTAATTCATTCAATGGCCGTTTCTGACTATACTCCTATTTATATGGCAGGATTTGACCAAATCACTGCTTCGCAGGATTTAACAGAGTTTTTGAACAAAACAAACGTCCAAGGGAAGATTTCATCACAAGATGATTATCAAGTTCTCTTCCTCAAACAAACGCCGAAAATTATCAGCCAAGTAAAAAAATGGAATCCCAATATCCGTCTAATCGGTTTTAAACTCTTAGTTGAAGTTTCTAAGGAAAAATTATTGGCAGTTGCTCGTGCCAGCCTTGTAAAAAATCAAGCTGAAATAATTGTGGCAAATGACTTGGATCATATTTCCAATCATCAACATCATGCTTACTTAGTTAAACAAGATTCTGTAATAGAAGCAACCACTAAAGAAGAAATTGCTCAACTATTGCTTACACATATTCATGCAAAGGACAATCTATGAAACATATCACATTAGCTGTCACGGGAAGTATTGCCGCCTATAAAGCTGCTGACTTGACTAGTCAATTGACTAAAGAAGACTTTGCAGTTACGGTACTGATGACACAAGCTGCAACTGAATTTATTACACCTTTGACTTTGCAAGTTTTGTCAAAAAATCTAGTTCACTCAGATGTCATGAAAGAGCCTGCGCCAAACAAGGTCAATCACATTGAAATCGCTAAGCAAACAGATCTCTTCTTAGTGGCACCCGCTTCTGCTAATACCATCGCTAAATTAGCCAGTGGCTTTGCAGACAATATGATAACAAGCACTGCTCTCGCTTTGCCTATAACAGTCAAAAAAGTGCTATCTCCTGCTATGAATACAAAAATGTATGAAAATCCAATCACACAAGAAAATCTATCTAAACTAGAAAAATACGGCTGGCAAATTATTCAGCCTAAAGAAACTGTCCTAGCTTGTGGTGACCACGGAATCGGCGCCCTTGCTTCTGTAGAAACGATTATAAAAAAAGTAAAGGAAATGATTTATGAAAAAACAATCTAATATTGCTCAAATTGCTATCTTTTTTGCTATTATGCTCGTCATTCATCTATTGAGTTCGGTGATATTCAACCTATTTCCCGTCCCGATTAAACCAACGATTGTTCATATTCCTGTTATTATTGCTAGTATCCTTTATGGACCAAAAGTTGGTGCACTTTTAGGTGCTTTAATGGGAATTATTAGTCTAGTTACAAATACAATTGTCCTCTTGCCAACAAGTCATCTATTTAGTCCATTTGTTCCTAATGGGAATATTTATTCGCTTATCATTGCTCTCGTTCCGCGAATTTTAATCGGAGTCACACCTTATTTTGTTTATAAATATCTTAAAAATAAAACTGGACTTATATTAGCAGGAACAGTTGGTTCATTGACAAATACGATATTTGTTTTAGGAGGGATTTTTCTACTATTCTCCAAAGTGTATAACGGAAACATTCAGTTGCTGCTTGCCTCTGTCATTTCAACCAATTCTATTGCTGAAATGATTATTTCTGCGGTTTTGACGGTTACCATTATCCCAGCACTTGAAAAAGTTAGAAAATAGTCACGTGAAAACGTGATTTTTTTATGAAAAAATGCTATAATGAAAACGGTTAAATAATAAAAAGTTTAGAATTCTAAGAAAAATAAAATGTTCATCATTCCGCTAAGGAAAGAAAGTTAGCTGCTATTTTTCAGATGTTTTCATAAACTTTCCAAATTGATAAAAGGAGACTTCACAATGACTTATCAAGATAATTTCAAAAAATGGTTTAATTTTACAGAACTTCCAGACTACCTTCGTAAAGAATTGGATTCGATGGACGAAAAGACAAAAGAAGATGCTTTTTATACAAATCTTGAATTTGGTACCGCTGGTATGCGTGGCTTGATTGGTGCAGGTACAAATCGTATCAATATTTATGTCGTTCGTCAGGCAACTGAAGGTTTAGCACGTTTGATTGATGAAAAAGGTGAGGATTTCAAAAAACGCGGTGTCGCTATTGCTTATGACTCTCGCCATTTCTCACCAGAGTTTGCCTTTGAATCTGCTGCGGTTTTAGCAAAACATGGCATTAAATCTTACGTATTTGAAAGTCTCCGTCCGACACCAGAATTATCATTTGCAGTTCGTCACTTAAAAGCTTTTGCCGGGATTATGATTACAGCCAGCCACAACCCTGCTCCATTTAATGGCTATAAAGTTTATGGCGAAGATGGTGGTCAAATGCCGCCTCATGATGCTGATGCTCTAACAGCTTATATTCGTGCCATTGAAAATCCATTTACTATTGAAGTAGCTGATGTTGAAGCCGAAAAAGCTTCTGGTTTGATTGAAGTTATTGGTGAAACTATTGATGCCGAATATCTCAAGGAAGTTAAAGACGTCAACATCAACCAACAATTGATTAAAGAATACGGCAAAGACATGAAAATCGTCTACACTCCGCTTCATGGTACAGGTGAAATGTTAGCACGTCGAGCATTTGCCCAAGCTGGTTTTGATTCTGTTCAGGTTGTTGAAGCTCAATGTGTGCCAGATCCAGACTTTTCTACTGTCAAATCACCAAACCCAGAAAACCAGGCGGCTTTCTCTCTCGCTGAAGAATTGGGACGCAAAGTTGGTGCGGACGTCCTTGTCGCAACAGACCCAGATGCTGACCGTGTAGGTGTTGAAGTTCTCCAAAAAGATGGTAGCTATCGCAATCTTTCAGGAAATCAAATTGGTGCAATTATGGCCAAGTATATCCTTGAAGCACACAAGATAGCTGGAACACTTCCTGCAAATGCAGCACTTTGCAAATCTATTGTATCTACCGATCTTGTAGCCAAGATTGCTGAAAGCTACGGCGCAACCATGTTCAACGTCTTAACTGGTTTCAAATTTATCGCTGAAAAGATTCAAGAATTTGAAGAAAAGCACAATCACACTTACATGATGGGCTTTGAAGAAAGTTTTGGCTACTTGATTAAACCATTTGTACGTGACAAAGATGCGATCCAAGCGGTATTAGTTGTTGCAGAATTGGCTGCCTATTATCGTTCTCGCGGCTTGACTCTTGCAGACGGAATCGAAGAAATCTACAAAGAATATGGTTATTATGCTGAAAAGACAATTTCAGTCACCTTGTCTGGCGTTGATGGCGCTGAACAAATCAAGGCAATAATGAGCAAGTTTCGTGATAATGCACCAAAAGAATTCAATGCTACTGCTATTGCAGTCACAGAAGATTTCAAAGCTCAGACTGCCACTACTACTGATGGAACAGTCACTGCCCTTACAACACCCCCTAGTGATGTATTAAAATATACGCTTACTGATGGTTCATGGATTGCTGTACGTCCTTCAGGAACAGAACCAAAAATCAAATTTTATATTGCCGTTGTTGGAAATTCCAGCCAAGACGCTCAAGCAAAAATTGATACAATTGAAGCAGAAATCAACGACTTTGTACAATAAGCAGAAAAACTGAAGCCTTTGGTTTCGGAATCTCACTTCTATAATCTTCAAATTTCGAGTCTGGGACGATCATGTCTCAGACTCGACTGCTTTTATAATAAAGAACAGTGCTTTGAATCTGCTTTGCAAGCCACAAATGCTATTTGCTTTTCAAACTTAAAAGAATGACTAATAAAAAATAAGGGAACTATATAGTAATTTACACCAATCACAATATGGAGTATTTTAAAATAAGATTTTTGTAAATTTTACAACTAAACTTTGTGATTGTGTAAACAGGTATATAATTCCAAAGAAAATAATCTTTTCTCTATTTACAACTTCCAACAGTCTAGTAGGCTGTTGCTTTGTCTCATTCATCTTTCAATATTTTACTTTTCATTTCAAATCTCTGCATTATTTTTATATTTATGGCATACTGGAATGAGCAAAAGAAATGAGGTTATTTTATGAAAAAATTTGCACAAGATATCAAAGTTTTAGAAATGACTACTGTTAATCGTGCTCGAAAAGCTATTGCAAACAAGGAAACAGCTACATTTTTCATTGGTCGAAAAACATGTCCTTACTGTCGTAAATTTGCCACTACGCTAGCTAGTGTTGTCGCTGAAACCCAAGCACACATTTTCTTTATCAATAGTGAGGAACCTAGTGAACTGGAAGAACTCCAAGCTTTCCGTTCCGAATATGGAATCCCAACTGTGCCAGGATTTTTACACACAGAGAATGGTCAGGTGACTGTCCGTTGTGACTCTTCTATGACAGCTGACGAAATCAAGACATTCGCTAACTTATAAAAATGAAGCTGGAATTAAAATTTCCAACTTCAAAGTATATTATAAACTAACTAAGCAGTAACTTTTTACTATCACCAAACGAGTCAGGGATCATATCGTCCCTGTCTTTTAATATTTAATTTCCTTTTTGAAAAGTTTGCCACATCTTTTGCTGAGGTTTAGCAAATGGATAGTTGTCAAATTCATCAGGATGCAACCATAAAACTTGTTCCTGTTTAGGCATTTCCGTAGCATTTACTACCTGACCATAAAGTAAACGGATCTGCCACTTGCGATGACTAAATACATGCTGAATCTGTGGGAAGTGTACTGACTGCCAATCCACTACTACATCATAATCCTGTTCAAAGCTTTCTTTGGGAGATAAGTCAAATGAAACTTGATTTTCAGCTATTTCAAAAAGCGATAACTGTTCATCATCAGGAAATTCACCTACTTCAATTAAAGGAAAATGCCAAAATCCGGCCAAAAGGCCGCTAGTCTCATTTTTTTCCAAGAGAAACTGTCCTTGAGCATCTTGGATAATCAAACCATATAAATAAACTGGAACTGGTTTTTTCTTAGGAGCTTTGATAGGGTACTTCTCCATGGTTCCATGTAAGTAAGCAGCACTAAATTCCTTTACAGGGCTATCTTCTGGTCGGGGATTCACCGGCGCTTCAATATCTGAACCCAAATCCATCAGAGCTTGGTTAAAATCTCCTGGCCTTTCGGGATCAATCAACATTTCCATCATAGTTTGAAAAACTTTCCGATTGGCTGGAATACCGATGTCTAAATTCACCTCAAACAAACGACTCAAAACTCGCATCACATTCCCATCAACAGCTGGCTCTGGCAATCCAAAAGCAATACTAGCGATAGCGCCTGCTGTATAAGGACCAATCCCTTTAAGACTGAAAATTCCTTCGTAAGTGTGAGGAAACTCACCCTCAAACTCTGCCACAATCTGCTGAGCCGCCTCTTGCATATTGCGCACTCGCGAATAATATCCTAGTCCCTCCCATGCTTTTAGTAAGCGTTCTTCTGGTGCGATTGCCAAATCTTGGACTGTCGGAAACCAATCCAAAAAGCGCTCATAGTAAGGAATGACCGTGTCTACCCGTGTTTGCTGAAGCATAATTTCTGAAATCCAGATATGATAAGGATTATTACTTCTCCGCCAAGGCAAATCACGTTTATTTTCATCATACCACATTAGTAACTTTTGGCGAAAGGATGTAATTTTTTCATCCTCCCACATTTCAATTCCGTATTTCTTCAAATCTAACATGAATTTAGTATATCATAAAATAAAACAAGAACCCAGAAAGTGAACTCTGGATTCTTTGTCATTCTTCTAATAATGACCGACTACTTGGCTGGCAGTAATTAACGTCAATTTATAAACATCGTCAGCATTACATCCTCGTGAAAGATCATTTACTGGATGATTCAACCCTTGCAAAATAGGACCAACTGCTGAAAAACCGCCGAGACGCTCTGCCATTTTATAGCTGATATTTCCAGCTTCGATACTAGGAAAGACGAAAACAGTCGCTTGTCCAGCTACATTGCTGCCAGGAGCCTTTAATTCTGCTGTTTTAGGTACAAAAGCTGCGTCAAATTGTAATTCTCCATCAATGGCAAGGTCAGGTCGCATTTCCTGCGCTAGTTTTGTGGCTTCAACGACTTTATCAACCTTTTCACCAAATCCAGATCCTTTAGTTGAATAACTAAGCATCGCTACTTTCGGATCAATACCAAAGATTTGTGCAGTTAATGCTGAGTTAATGGCAATTTCTGCTAATGTTTTAGCGTCTGGATCAATATTGATGGCACAATCACTGAAAACATAACGTTCATCGTCACGAACCATGAGAAAAGCACCAGATGTACGAGAAACCCAAGGAAGGGTTTTAATAATTTGAAGGGCTGGGCGAACTGTGCTTGCAGTAGAATGAACTGCACCAGAAACCATCCCTTGTACTTTTCCAAGATAAACGAGCATGACACCAAAATAATTGACATCCTCTTTCAAGAGTTTCCGAGCTTCGTCTTCTGTGATTTTTCCTTTACGGCGTTCAACGAAAGCTGCCACCATTTCTTCAAAGCAAGAACAATTTTGAGGATCAATAACCTCATAACCATCTGTCACACTTTCAATCTCAAGATAAATCCGAATTTTTTCAGGATTTCCTAACAAAACAGGTGTAATACTTGTTTCATTTACCAAACGTTTTGTCGCTTGAAGAATACGTGGTTCTTCACCTTCTGGTAGAACAATTTTTACTTCTTTGTCTTGAAGTGCTTCACGAATCGTTTCAAAAATTTTCATGTTTTACTCCTTTTTATTGCTTAATTTTTGAATCACTGCTTGGAAATCTTCCGGAAGAGGACTCGATTTATTCACAACTTCCTCATGAAATGGATTGTAAAAACGCAATGAATGGCAATGAAGAGCTTGTCGTGTCATGCCATCTGTCAAGCTGCCACCATACAAATCATCTCCTAATAACGGAAAGCCAATATAAGAAAAATGTACCCTAATCTGGTGTGTCCGTCCTGTGTGAAGATGAATATCGACAAGATAAACATCACCATATTGCGCTAGAACCTTATAGCTCGTATGAGCATATTTCCCATTTTTCGCTACACAGCGTGTAATAATACTGCTATCTTCTCGCGCGATGGGAGCAACAATGTCTCCTTCTGGCTTTAACGGTTCAGAACCCTTGACCAAAGCATAATAATGTTTCTCAATGATTTTCTTTTGCAACTGCTTGTCCAGTCTTGCATGAGCATAACCATGTTTTGCAAACAGCATCAGACCACTTGTATCTTTATCCAAACGTGTCACAATATGAATCTGTTGATTTTCATAATGATTAGAAATGTAATAAGCTTTTACAAAATTTGCCATTGTATTAGAATGATTCACACTAGGAATGCTTGCTATACCAGATGGCTTATTCAAAATTAGAAAATGTTCATCTTCATAGACAATTTCTAATTCTCTTTCTACTGCTCGTAGACTGCTAAAACTTTCTTCAGCTGGAATATCGATGGCAACTTTATCGCCAATATCTAACAAATAAATGGCATTTTGCTTCTTACCATTTACGTGAATATCTCCACCAGAAAACTTAATTTTTGCGAGCAAACTTTTGGAAATTTCGTGCTTTTTTAAAAAGGTCTTAACTTTAACATGTTCATCTGCAGTAAATTCAAACCTCATTCCTCCACCTCGCCAATAAAAGCATCTTTTACACGATTCCAGAAACTCGTATGACTCGGTGTAGCAAGAAAGTTAATCTTATGTTGATCAATTTGAAATTCAATTTTAGAAATATTGTTTATCATAAAATTCTGATTGTCAATCGAAATCGCATGTCGGTCATTCCAAGTCGGCACGATTTCAATTTTATCTTTCTTAGGAACGATAATTGAGGAGCCTAAGGTTCGAAATACACGATTGTTTAAACTTGCAACTTCTGCAATCTGAAGAGCTTCAATCGTTGGATGCAGAACAGCTCCGCCTAACGATTTATTGTAAGCTGTACTTCCTGTCGGAGTTGATACGGAAATACCATCACCACGAAAGCGCTCAAAATGCACTTGATTAATAATAACATCGGCGACCATTGTTCGTCCAGAACGCTTGATTGTCGCTTCGTTTAATGCACGCTTTATACAAATTTCATTATTTCCATGGAAAATTTTAACATTTAAAATCGGATAGGACACTTTCGCACCAGTATCTAATTTTAAGTTATTAATTAATTTGTCCAATTCAAAATCTCGATAATCCGTATAAAAGCCCAAATGTCCCGTATGGACACCGACAAAACGAACTTTATCCAACTGCTCTTCATACTTATGAAAAGCTGATAAAAGCATCCCGTCGCCACCGATTGAAATGACAATGTCAGGATTATTATCATTCAAAATAAAATGATTTTGCTTTAATTTTTGTTTTAATTGGCGACAAATTTCTTGGCTTTGCCGTCTGCGATTACTGATAATTCCTATTCTTTTATCTGTATTCTTCATCTGTATCGTCACTATTTCCTACGCCGTCATTCAATTTGCGACTGATTGGGTCAAATAAAGCTTGCGCTTCTTGAATATCATCACGAATTTTCCCCATTTCTTCGTCCAATTGATAGGCGATTTTTGCGGTAATCTCCAGACGTTTCTTAATTTCATCTGGAAATTCACCCTTATATTTATAATTCAGCGAATGTTCAATTGTTGCCCAAAAGTTCATGGACAAAGTGCGGATTTGAATCTCTGCCAAAACTGTTTTGTTGCCATCAATGGTATCAACCGGGTATTCAATAATGACATGATAACTTCGATATCCACTAGCCTTACGGTTTTTAATATAGTCTCGCTCTTGAACAATCCGCATATCATGCCGCTTTCGCAAAACATCCAAAACTTCTTCCACATCATCCACAAATTGAACCATGACCCGCAAACCTGCTATATCTTGCATATCTTGCGCTAGATTTTCCTCTTTAATCCCGCGCAAAGCCATTTTTTCTTTGATACTTTCTATCGGTTTTACACGACCTGTCACAAACTCAATCGGAGAATGCTTTTTTTGTTTTCGATACTGTTTACGAATCCCACGCAGTTTGATCTTTAATTCACCAACCGCTTGAATATAAGGATCCAGAAACTCTTCCCACTCTAATTGCATACACTCACCTTGTCATTTTACTTAATTTTTTATAAAATAAACACAATACTTATTATAACATAAATCGCTTTCAAACAAAAGAAAAGGATTGGAAAATGAATCATTTGGAAATTGAATACAAAACGCTTCTGACAAAAAATGAGTACCAACAGCTGTTACCACTGTTTTCAAAGATAAAAGCTACCAAGCAGATAAACTACTATATTGACACAGCCGACTTTTCAATTCGAGATGCAAAAATGGCACTTCGGATTCGTACTTTTGAAACTCGTGCCGAATTAACTTTGAAAATTCCGCAGCAGGTCGGTAATATGGAATACAATCAATTTCTCACTTTAGAAGAGTCTCACACTTTCATCAATACATGTGTGCTACCTGAAGGAAAAATACGCACCCTGCTGACTCAAGCTGCTATCAACCTCGAGAAATTAAAGGTTCTAGGGAGCTTGACAACTATTCGCTATGAAAAAGAAACTACTATTGGCTTGATGGCACTTGATGAAAATCATTATTTTGACAAAACAGACTATGAATTAGAGCTGGAAGTGACAGATGCTGAAATTGGAAAAGAACAATTCAATTACTTTTTACAAGCTCATCATATCCATTATAAATATGCAAAACCTAAAGTTGCAAGATTTGCTCAAAACTTATGAATAAAAAGCTGAAATTTTGCTTATTTTTTGATAAAATGGAGTGTAGAAATCAAAAGGAGTCTTATATAAGTTATGATGGATATACTGACGGATAAAGCACAGATGAAGTTGTTTGCACTAAATTCCAATCACGATATCGCCGAAAAAATTGCTCAAGCTGCTGGCGTATCTCTTGGAAAACTATCCTCACGTCAATTTTCAGATGGTGAAATTCAAGTTAACATCGAAGAAAGTGTACGTGGTTTTGATGTATTTATCATTCAGTCAACGAGTTTCCCTGTCAATAATCATTTGATGGAACTTCTCATCATGGTGGATGCCTGCAATCGCGCTAGCGCTAACTCTGTCAATGTCGTGATGCCATATTTTGGCTATGCGCGCCAGGATCGCACTGCTGCTCCTCGTGAACCAATTACGGCAAAACTGGTAGCAAATATGTTGGTAAAAGCAGGAGTTGATCGTGTTCTAACCCTTGATTTGCATGCCGTTCAAGTTCAAGGTTTCTTTGATATCCCTGTTGATAACCTTTACACTGTCCCTCTCTTTGCCAAACATTACTGTGAAAAAGGCTTGTCTGGTGAAGATGTTGTTGTGGTTAGTCCAAAAAATTCTGGTGTTAAACGTGCTAGAAGCTTAGCAGAGCATTTAGATGCTCCGATTGCAATTATCGACTACGCTCAAGACGATACCCACCGTAACGAAGGCTATATTATCGGAGATGTAGCTGGGAAAAAAGCTATCCTTATTGATGATATTTTAAATACTGGTCGTACATTTGCTGAAGCCTCAAAAATTGTTGAACGCGAAGGTGCAACAGAAATTTATGCAGTTTCTAGTCATGGTTTATTTGTTGAGGGAGCCGCTGAAAAGTTAGATAACTCTCCTATCAAAGAAATCCTGGTTACTGACTCAGTTGCAACGAAAGAAAAAACTCCGAAAAATGTTCAATACATCACTGCAAGTGGGCTAATCGGAGATGCAATCGTTCGTATCCATAAAAGAAAACCAGTCAGTCCACTGTTTGCTTACAATAAAAAGAAATAAGGAGAAATCTTGATTTATTTCGATAATGCAGCAACAACTCCTATGTCAAAGACTGCTATGACTGCTATGACACAGGTTATGGAAAATACCTTTGGCAATCCATCTAGCATTCATAGCCACGGCAGAGCTGCTAGTAAAATTCTTCGCAAAGCCCGACAAGAACTTGCTGACCTACTTCATACTAAAAGTCAACATATCATCTTTACATCAGGTGGGACAGAAAGTAACAATACAGCCATAAAAGGGTATGCCTTAGCCCATCAAGACCAGGGAAAGCACATTATCACCACTGCTATCGAACATCATTCTGTGCTTGCAACTATTGAATATCTGGTAGATAAGTTTGGCTTTGAAGCGACTTATATCCAACCCCAAAATGGAGAAATCACAGCTCAGCAGATAAAAGAAGCTCTTAGAGAGGATACTATACTTGTCTCCACTATGTATGCCAACAATGAAACTGGCTACCTGCTTCCAATCAAAGCAATTGCTGAAGTTTTGAAACATCATCCCGCTGCTTATCATGTGGATGCAGTACAAATTATGGGCAAATTACCTGTGTATCCCGAAGAACTAGGAATTGATTTTATGAGTGCATCAGCTCATAAATTTCATGGTCCTAAAGGCATTGGTTTCTTGTACGCCAATCAGATGAAATTTGATAAATTTTTACATGGCGGAGATCAAGAAGATAAAAGACGTGCAGGTACTGAAAATTTAGCAGCTATCGCTGGAATGATTGCAGCTTTAAAAGAAAATCTTAAGGGCTATCCAGAAAATATAAGTCATGTGGAAAGCTTAAAAAAACAGCTTCTCGCTGAACTGGACGGAATAGACTACTATGTCAATAATGATTCTCATACACTTCCCTATGTAATAAATCTTGGCTTTCCTAAACAGGCTAATGACTTATTACTAATGCGTTTAGACTTGGCAGGAATTTCTATTTCAACCGGATCTGCTTGTACAGCAGGTACAGTTGAACCAAGTCACGTTCTTGAAGCTTTTTATGGTAGTGATTCAGAGCGATTAAAGGAATCTATCCGCATTAGCTTTTCAGAACAAAATACTTCAGAAGAAGTTCACCAATTTACCACAATATTAAAAGAAATTTTAGGAGGATAAATAGATGGCTTTTCAGACCACTATTCACTTAAAAGATTGCCCATACAGCTACTCTCTTGGAGAAAACGTAAAAAAATTTACTTTGCGTGATAACACTTTTTCTGAAACAAAAGTTGGAAATTATGAATTAACACGTTTATTAGAAAGTGTTCCAAATAGTGGTGATGGTTTTTTGTTAAAAATCATTATCAACAAAGAGCTTTCAGGTGTGAAAATCAATATTACAGACAAATCTGGTCTTCGCTTGGTTAACATTTTCAAATCAGAAACCAATCAGATCATTCAAGAAAAATTTTATTTTCTAATGGATAGTTTGGTTGAACGTGGTATTTTCACCAAACAAGAACATTAAGTAAATAGCTATAGCTCAACAGTTCATTTTAGAACTGTAAAAAGATAAAAAATAGAGTAGGGTGACAAATCGAAAGTTTTGGTTTTTCTCCTACTCCTTTTCTATTTCCATCAAATAAGTTGATTTTTTCACAAACTTTCTATAAAATAGTCTTTGAAAGGATGTGATTTTGTGAAATCTGAAAGAAATACAACCATTCCACGCGCAACTGCTAAAAGGCTCTCTCTTTATTATCGGATTTTTAAACGATTTAATTCTGAAAAAATTGAAAAAGCCAATTCAAAACAAATCGCAGATGCTATCGGGATTGATTCTGCAACTGTTCGTCGTGATTTTTCTTACTTTGGTGAATTAGGTCGTCGTGGGTATGGTTATGATGTAAAAAAACTCATGAATTTTTTTGCTGATTTACTTCATGATCATTCTATTACCAATGTGATGTTAGTCGGTATCGGTAATATGGGACACGCATTACTCCACTACCGCTTCCATGAACGTAATAAAATGAAGATTGTTATGGCATTTGACACCGATGATCATCCTGAAGTTGGAACGATTACAAATGACGGGATTCCTATTTATGGCATTTCACAAGTAAATGATAAACTAAAAGATGTAGATGTAAAGACCGCTATTTTGACGGTTCCAAGTACAAGAGCTCAAGAAGTGGCAACTATCCTTGTAGAAGCTGGCGTAAAAGGTATTCTCAGTTTCTCACCCGTTCACTTAACCGTTCCAAAAGATGTTGTTGTTCAATATGTTGACTTGACAAGTGAGCTGCAAACACTCCTCTACTTTATGAAAAAAGGGTATTAAATAATTAGAAAGAGCAGATATTTATTTATGAAGAAACCCATTATCGGAATTACTGGAAATGAAAGACCCAACCCTGAAGACGAATTTGCCATCATGAGCTATGCTGCTAAAGGATTTGTGGAAGGCGTAAAAGAAGTTGGTGGAATTCCTGTCATATTGCCAATTGGAGATGCAGACATGGCTCAGCATTACATCAAGATGATTGATAAACTTATCCTAACAGGTGGACAAAATGTATCACCACAATTCTATGGTGAAGAAAAAATGATTGATAGTGATGATTATCATTTGGAGCGTGATGTGTTTGAATTATCCTTAATCCATGAAGCGATCCAACAGCAAAAACCAATTTTTACTGTTTGCCGCGGTACACAATTGTTTAATGTCGCAATGGGCGGAACTCTTTATCAAGATATTGAACATCATTGGCAAGACAGTTCTGCAGAGTATACTACTCAAAAATTAGTTACCAAACCTGGTTCTGTTTTGGAAAAGATTTATGGTGAAGTATCTCATATAAATTCTTTCCATCATCAAAGTATTAAAGATTTAGCAGAAAATGTCGAAGTCATCGCCCATGATCCAAAAGATAATACCATTGAAGCCATTACTACAACTGATGAAATCGCTTATCTGGGAGTTCAATGGCATCCAGAATTCTTATTTGAAACACGTCCTAAAGATCGGTTACTCTTTGACTATGTTGTCAATAAACTTTAAATCAATTCCGTTTCTTCTCGATAGCTATAATAATCTTTCTCAGCGACGATGAGATGATCCAGTAAGATGAAGCCCATTAGCTCACACGCTTCTTTTACATGTTTGGTCACTTCATCGTCGTTTCTGCTTGGTAATACAGCTCCTGACGGATGATTGTGCACCAAAATAACGGATGTCGCCATATGCCTCACGGCATAATGCAGAATTTCTCGCGGCTCTGCAATGCTACGTGACACACTGCCGATAAAAATAGTCTGTTGATGAATGATTTTATTTTGAGTGTCTAGATATAAAGCAACAAGATGTTCCTGTTTTTTATGCCCCAATTCCTGTTGCATTTTTTTCGCTAACTTTTGACTACTTAAAATTTGCTCTTGCATAATCAATTCTGCTTTACTAATTCGCTGTCCCAACTCAATCATGGCTTGCAATTCAATAGCTTTGATACGTCCAATTCCAGAAATTGATTGTAATTCTTGTAGTGTCATATTACGCAAATCATTTAAACTAGAAATTGTTGATAAAATTCGTTGGGAAACTTGAAAAACAGTTTCTTTTTTATTGCCAGTGCGGATAAGAATGGATAACAATTCTTGATTGCTCAATTGTTCTGCACCTTCTGCTACCAAACGTTCTCTTGGCAATAAAGAATCTTCCTGAAATGAAATACTATACATAAAAAACCTCCTCATATCCTTATTCGGAAAAGGAAGAAGAAAATAAAAAATCTGAGAAATTATTCTCAAATTTTTTAAGTTAGTATTTACATTTCAACGATTTTACCTGTTTCAAAGTAAACAACCCATTCGCAGATATTTTTAGCATAATCACCAATACGTTCCAGATATGAAATAACTTGGAAATAATCACGACCTGTAACAATCAAATCTGGATTTGCCTTAATTTCTTGCGTTGCCAAATCTCGAATATCATCAAAATACTGATTAATTTTCTCATCCATAGCTGCAACTTCATAAGCCTTATCCACATCACCATTAAGATAAAGTTCAAGTGCTGCTTCCACAAAGTTCTTAACATCACGCCCCATCTTGCTGATTTCTTCTTCAACAGATTGGATGCGAACTTCTCCTTTCATACGGATCGTCGCTTGTGCAATGGAAACGGCATGATCCCCCATTCTTTCCACATCACTACTTGCCTTCAAAACTGTAATAACGGTTCGTAAATCTTGTGAAACAGGCTGCTGCAAAGCAATGATTTCTAAAGACTTTTTCTCCAACTTTACTTCATATTCATTGACCTCTGCGTCTTCTTCAATAACCTCTTTTGCCAATTCACGATCGTGGGTCACAAATGCACGAACTGTGCGGTTAATCTGTGATAACACTTCATTTCCCATCGCGTAAAATTGGTTATGAAGTTTTGCTAAATCTTCTTCAAATTGTACTCTAAGCATAAAATTTCCTTTCGTCAGATATAAAGAGGATCAATAATCCTCGTGATTGGCTGAACTAACAAAAAGTAGCATCCATCTTTCTAGCCAAATTTTCCTGTAATGTAATCTTCTGTTTCTTTATGAATTGGACTGAGAAACATTTCTTTTGTAGTATTAAATTCAATTAAATCTCCACCCAGGAAGAACGCTGTCTTGTCTGAAATACGGCTAGCTTGCTGCATCGAACGCGTCACCAATAACATCGTATATTTATCTTTCAGTCCATGCAGTGTTTCTTCAATTTTTCCGGCAGAAACGGGATCAAGTGCTGATGTCGGCTCATCTAAAAGAATAATTTTTGGACTCGTTGCCAAGACACGCGCCACACAGACACGTTGCTGCTGACCACCTGACAAGCCAATGGCTGAATCATATAAACGATCTTTCACCTCATCCCAAATAGATGCACTCTTGAGTGAAGATTCAACAACTTCGTCTAACACCTCTTTGTCTCTAACACCATTGATTCGCAGACCATAGACAACATTTTCATAAATCGTCATTGGAAATGGATTGGGCTGTTGAAAAACCATTCCAATTTCTTTTCGAAGCTCTACCGTATCTGTCCTCGGACTATAAATATTATGTCCATTGTAAATTACAGTACCTGTCGTTGTAACCTCTGGATTCAAATCTCCCATCCGATTGATTGCTTTTAAAAGGGTTGACTTTCCCGATCCAGAAGGACCAATCAAAGCTGTAATCTCATGAGGCAATACATCTAATGATACACTATTGAGGGCTTTCTTTTTGTTATAATAAACCGACAAGTCCTTGATTTGTAAAATAGGTTCTGTCATTCTGATAATCCTTTAATAAATTCTAATTAAGCAGCAATTTTCTTAGCCAAAATGACCAGAAACATAGTCATTTGTAGACTGTAACTTAGCATTTTGGAAAATATTGGCTGTTTCATCATATTCGATTAAATCACCAAGATAGAAGAAACCAGTATAATCGCTCGCACGCGCCGCTTGCTGCATGCTGTGGGTCACGATGATAATCGTATAGTTCTTCTTCAACTCTAACATCGTTTCTTCTAACTGCGCTGTTGCGATTGGATCGAGTGCAGAAGCAGGTTCATCCATTAGAAGTATTTCTGGCTTCACGGAAATGGCTCTGGCAATGCAGAGACGTTGCTGCTGACCGCCTGATAACATCAAAGCAGATTTATGAAGGTCATCCTTTACTTGTTCCCACAGAGCTGCTTGTTTTAGAGATGTTTCTACAATTTCATCTAAGATTTTCTTATCCTTAACACCGGCACGTTCATGCGCAAAGGTGATGTTGCGGTAAACAGATTTGGCAAAAGGATTTGGTCTTTGAAAGACCATTCCGATATGCTTCCGCATTTCATAGACATTGATATCTGGGCGATTAATGTCAATACCTTCATACCAAATCTCACCAGTGACCTTAGCAATGTCAATCGTATCATTCATCCGATTCAAGCTGCGAAGATAGGTTGACTTACCAGAACCTGAAGGCCCGATAAGAGCTGTAATCTTATTTTTCTTGAACTGCATATCAACCCCTTTAATGGATTCGTTTTTACCATAGTAAACATGCAAATTCTTCGTTGATAAAACAACCTCTTCCTCAGGAAAAGTAACGATATGTTTTTCATTCCAGTTATATTCTGTCATTTCTTCTCCTTTTAGGCAGATGTTAATTTCTTATGCAGATAACTTCCGAGCTTACGAGCTCCAAGGTTAAAGATTAAAATAAAGATAAGAAGTACTGCCGCTGATCCAGCTGACACTTCTACTGCATCAGGAATCGTTCCTTCACTATTGACTTTCCAAATGTGAACAGCCAAAGTTTCAGCTTGACGAAAAACAGAAATTGGGCTAGTTACACTGAAAATATTCCAATTTGACCAGTCAAGTGCTGGGGCAGACTGACCTGCTGTATAGATAAGCGCAGCAGCTTCCCCAAAAATACGTCCAGAAGCTAATACAATCCCCGTCACAATACTTGGTAACGCTTCTGGAACGACGACATGGACGATCGTTTCCCAGCGAGAGATGCCAAGTGCAAGCCCAGCTTCGCGCTGTGTATGATGCACATGCTGTAAGCTGTCCTCCACACTACGTGTCATCTGTGGCAGATTAAATACAGTCAAAGCCAAAGCACCAGAAATGATTGAGAAACCATATTGAAATTGAATAACAAAAATCAAATATCCAAAGAGACCCACAACAACAGAGGGCAAGGAGGATAAAATTTCAATACAGGTTCTGACAAAATCTGTTACCGGACCTTTTTTTGCATACTCAGATAAGTAAATCCCTGCTCCCATTGATAGAGGAATGGAAATAATCAAGGTGATAACTAACAGAAACAATGAATTATAGAGCTGAATTCCAATTCCGCCGCCCGCTTGGTATGAAGACGATTGTCCCGTCAAGAATTTCCACGAAACATGAGGTAAGCCCCTTACTAAAATGTACAAAATCAAGGAAGCAAGAATAGCAACAATGATTCCTGCAATGGTATAGAGGACGCCTGTTGCTAATTTATCCATCTTTTTAGCGTGCATAGTTCTTCTTACCTCTTTCCTTTGTAATCAATTTAATCACAGTATTGAAGGCTAAACTCATCAAAAGCAGAACCAGAGCAAGCGACCACAAGACATTGTTATTAACGGTTCCCATAACGGTATTTCCAATTCCCATTGTTAAAATAGAGGTCAAGGTTGCAGCAGGTGTTGTCAGAGAAGTTGGGATAACCGCTGAATTTCCTACAACCATTTGAATCGCCAAAGCTTCACCAAAGGCACGAGCCATTCCAAAGACAATAGCCGTAAAAATACCTGAACGAGCTGCTTTTAGCGTCACACGCCAAATCGTTTGCCAACGAGTCGCTCCCATTGCCATACTAGCTTCTCGATAATGTCGCGGTACAGCACGCAGGCTATCTGTTGTCATAAAGGTCACCGTTGGTAAAATCATGACAAAAAGAACAAAAATTCCTGATAAGATTCCAAAACCTGTTCCACCAAAGATACTGCGAACAAAGGGAACAACTACCTGTAATCCAATAAATCCATACACAACCGATGGAATTCCGACTAGAAGTTCAATAGCTGGTTGGAGAATTTTTGAACCTTTAGGAGAAACCTCCGTCATAAAAACAGCCGCTCCAATTGCAAATGGTGTCGCCAATAACGCTGATAGAAGAGTTACGAGGAAAGAGCCAAGAATCATCGGTAGAGCGCCAAACTCCTTACCAGATGGATTCCATGTTGCTCCGAAAAGAAAACTGAAGATATTTACTTTATTAACAAAGAAGGTCGAAAGACCTTTCTCTGCTACAAACAATAAAATCATTGCAACGACAAAGACAATTAAACTCATACAAAGAAAGGTAATGGTTTTTCCAAAAGATTCTAAACGAGAATTCTTTGACTTTGTCAGCATTTTTTTTGCTACTTCGTTCATGTTATTCTATACTCTTTCTGTTACTTTGAGCTAATTGTTCCATCAAGACTACGAGTCACTTTCATATCATTGATAGGAATATAGCCCATTTTTCCCACAATATTATTTTGTACTTCTGCTGTCATTATATAATCCAGAAATTTCTTAGCAAGTTTATTGGGTTCTCCCTTAGTGTACATATGTTCATAAGACCAAAGTGGCCAATTATTAAGTGTTACATTTTTCTTTGTGGGTTTATAGCCATTCAAATTTAAACTTTTTACACTTGTATCAACATAAGAAAAAGCTAAGTAAGAAATAGCACCTGGAGTCTGCGACACAATCGTTTTGACCATTCCGTTAGAATCTTGCTCCTGCGCCTGCTTAGCTTCCTTGCCCTTCATAATAATACTATCAAAAACAGCACGGCTACCAGAACCGACCGCACGATTGATAATTGTAATTTCCAAATCCTGCCCGCCAACTTGTTTCCAGTTCGTATATTCACCAGTAAAAATTTTGCGTAGTTGATCTGTTGATAAATTATTTACCTTAATTCCTTTATTTGCAATAATCGCCGTACCCGCTACAGCAACTTGGTGATCCACCAAAGTTTTAGCCCTGATTCCGTCTTTTTCTTCTGCAAACAAATCACTATTTCCAATATCTACTGCACCTGATTGAACTTGTGATAATCCTGTACCTGATCCACCACCTTGCACATTGACAATTTTTTTCGGGTTTTCTTCAGTATATTTGTCTACAACTGCTTCAATCAAAGGCTGCAAAGCAGTCGAGCCTACAGCTGTTATTGATTCACCACGGTTAATCCAGGAAGCACAAGCTGACAAACTGATACTACAAAACATAAGAGTAATAAACAAAAGTATTTTTTTATGCTTTACCAAAATAATCTCCTTTTAAGATATGAAAACGCTTGTTGATCTATGGTTTTTCTAACTTCTTTGCATCTCATCTCACTATAACATATATAGATGATTTTGGAAAGATTTTTTATTGAAATCTGAGGCCTTTTGGAAAATAATTTTTCAGAATATTTCCAGTTACTTTTGCAAATCCTAGACCATTGCCTTGAACGATTATCTGGTACCAACCATTTCCATATTTTTGATCGAGATTTACTATTTCACCAGCAACATATTTTTTAAATTGCTCCTCATCAATTTCAATTACTCGCTTCACCTCGTTTGGTTTTAAAGCAAGACCCAAAGCAAAACTTGGTTCAAAACGTTTTTTCTTAAAGACTCCCAGATATAAGCCATTTCTAGCAATTTTTAATTTCGACATATCTGGCAGCCCTAGTGGTAACAGATACAAATGATCACCGAAAGTCTGTAACTCTCCAGTCAGATCTATAGCTAGATGTTCTCTTTGAAACTTCTGCCACAACATCTTCTGCTCAGATGTCAGATGGCTCTTTTTTACTTTTAATTTTTTTGCTGACTGCTTACTACAAAGGCGAAATTTTGCAACAAATTGACCTTCACCTTTGAAATGGTGAGGATACATACGTGCAGTTTCTGGAAAGTTAATACCTGCAATCATCCCATTGATTTTAGGAATTTCGACTAATTCAAGTGGATAATTTTCTAACAACCAATCCACTATCTGTTCGTTTTCCTCTGGCGACCAAGTACAAGTGGAATAAATGAGTTCGCCATTCGTCGCCAACATTTTTACCGTATTTTCCAATATCTCACGCTGAACCTGTGCACACCGAGTCGGATAAGATTCATTCCAATATTCCATTGCTTCCGGCTGCTTTCTAAACATTCCTTCACCAGAGCAAGGTGCATCTAAGACAATCAAATCAAAATAACCCTGAAAAACTTGGCTTAACCTATCAGCAGATTCATTCGTCACCACTACATTTCTCGCTCCAAAACGCTCAATATTTTCTACTAAAACCTTCGAACGCTTTGAATTGATTTCATTGGAAACAAGCACACCTGTATTATTCAAGTATGACAACAAATGAGTGGATTTCCCACCCGGCGCTGCAGCCAAATCAAGCACTTTCATATCTTGACGCGGTGCTGCAATTTGAGCAACCATTTGCGCAGCAGGTTCTTGAGAATACACCAAGCCTGTAACATGCTCTATTGATTTTCCAGAAATCTTGCCATAATAACCCCAGTTCGTGTTGGAGATAGGATTTAGAAAATGTTTTTGATGTGCTTTTAGTGGATTTACTCGAAAAGCGGAAACCGGCTCCTCATCAAAAGTTAGAAAAAAAGAGGGAGCCTCCTCTCCCAAAAGATTGTAGTATTTTTCTTTAAATCCTTTTGGAAAATGCATCTAATCCTCTCGCTTTCGATATATGTATTTTTTAATTTCGTCCAATTTCATCATTGGAATCATCATAATCCCCTGATGACTTTCAAAATCAGGCTGCTTACCATCAAATGTCACTGTCGTATATCCTAATTTATCTCCCATAATGGAAGCTGCAGCATAATCCCAAGGGCAAATATAGGAAATATAAGTCAAAAGTTGACCTGACAAAACCTTACTAAAGCTGATTGCAGCACTTCCATACACTCGAACTCCTAAGGTTTCTTTCGCTAAGTCAGCAATTCCCCAATCATTGCGCTCAAAAATACCAGCATTTGATGCCATTAAAAATTGATTCAAGGGACGATCTTGGTAAGGGGACAATTTCTGCTCATTGCAATAGACATCAAATTGACCACCACCATGGTACAACTTGTCTCCTATCACATCATAAATGACACCAAATTGACCAATCCCATTTTCAAAATAAGCCAATACAACAGCAAAATCAGCTTTTTGTGCGACAAAATTATTTGTACCATCAATAGGATCAATGACCCAAACATTGCCATCCGAAATAGAATGACGCAGTCCATTTTCCTCAGCTAAAATGTGATCCGTAGGATAAGCTTCTAAAATCCAGGTTACTAAATTATCCTGAACTTCCTTGTCCATTTGAGTTACCAAATCAGACGGACTGGATTTGGTTTCGATTTCTAATTGATCATCCAAATGCTCTTTGATGTAAGAAGCTACATTCAGAACAATTTGTTTGGCAAAATTAAATTTCTTTTCCAAGAGAAAACATTCCTTTCTCCTTTTGTTTTGCAGCTTGAACAGCTCGATATAAGGAATAGCCACTTGCTATTTCAAATTCACGTCCAATCCGCTTTTCTTCAGCTTTGCTTGGAACAATTTTTTTGAAGAGTTGATAGGACGCCAATATCTTCTCTGCTGCTATTTTCGCTTCATAAGCCTGCTCAACATCATTCAAAAAAGAAAGCACTGAAGCAAGCTCTTCAGTGCTCCACGACATGTCTAGTGGGTAACGATAGTTTTTATTCATATTATTCAATCTCAGCTCTTAGAGTTGCATCGCGCAATTCCTGTTTTCTATATCCGCGAGGTAAAAACGCACGGATTTCATCTTCGTTAAATCCAATTTGCATTCGTTTACCTTCTAAAATAATCGGGCGACGCAAAAGACTTGGATTTTCTTCGATTAAACGAAGTAACTCAGAAATTGATAAACTTTCAACATCTAAATTTAATTTTTGAAATATTTTGGAGCGAGTTGAAATGATGTCATCTGTTCCATTCTCCGTCAGAGAAAGGATATGTTGTAATTCTGGAGCAGACAAAGGACTCGTCATGATATTGTGCTCCTCAAAAGGAACTTCATGATTGGATAGCCATGCACGCGCCTTGCGACAACTTGTACAACTCGGTGATAAAAATAGTGTAACCATGCATTTCTCTTCTTATTATTTGTAACTGTTATCATTATACTAAATTTTATGTAAGATTACTAGGCATTTTTACAAATTTTCTCCTATTTTTTTAGGAAAAATAAGAAGCTTAATACATGATTTAGTGGTTTTCATTTTTAGGAGACCAATATCTTGCGATTTCCTTATCAACTTGCAATTGCTTGACTAGCTCGTCCACATTATCGAATTTTACCATATCTCGAATTTTATCCAACCAAAAAATACGAATAGTATCACCATAAATATCTTGTGAAAAATCAAAAATATTGGCTTCAAAACGAAGTTCATCACCTTCAAAAGTAACATTTTTCCCGACGCTAGCCATTCCGCGATACATCTGTCCGTCATGCTCTACATCGACCACATAGACACCATCTGCTGGTAAAATAACTCGATCCAGCGGAGCAAGATTTGCTGTTGGATAGCCAATCGTTCGCCCTCTTGCATTGCCATGAACAACAATTCCACTAGTGGATAGCGAATAGCCCAGCAATTGATTGCTCTCTGCGACATTTCCTGCCAGTACCGTCTCTCGAATGCGAGTTGAGCTAATTTTTACTCCATTGAAATTTACAGAAGGAACTATGATAACTTGTCCTTCAAACAGTTTCTCCAAATCTTCCGCACTGCGTCGATCAGAACCAAAATGATAATCAAAACCTGCAATGACTGTTTTTGCTTTCAAACGCGAGATGTATTTTGTAAAAAATTGTTCAGCCGTATTGCGAGCAAACTGACTAGTGAAATCAACCAAATAAAGATAATCTACGCCAAGATTTTCTAATTGTTGTAAGCGCTCTTCTGGGCTTGTCAAATGAAGCATTAGCGAAGGCTGATACCGTACAAAGGCTAATTTGGGAGATTCTGGGAAAGTCAGCACTGCAATTTTCAAATCCTTTGCTGCTGCAATCTTTCTCGCCTCAGCAAACAGTGCTTGATGACCTTTATGTAATCCGTCAAAATATCCTAGCACTAATACTGTATGTTCAATTTGTTGAATGTTTTGCTCATTTTTAATTCTAATCGTTTTCATCACTTATCTATTTTATCACAAAATGTTAAAGAAATACTTTTCTAGGTTTATATTCTTTGTTACGCTTTTCTAGAATAGCAAGTAATTTCCCTTGAAAAAATCCAGCTACTTGAGTTTCATTTGAATCTACATCAATAAATCGACCAAATCGAACATTTTCAGCTTGATTTTCAGTAAGCTCTACCTTAAGCAAATCTCCTATACCCAATTCGAGTGGTTGAAGAAAGGAGAAATCCCCTACTGTTACCTGCTCTGCTATTTCATCCAAGGTCAAGGCTTCCTCCAAAAGCATACCAGCTGCAGAAGTCCGAGTCAATTGAGACATGTGAGAAGCATATCCCAATTTTACTCCAAAATCAACTGCCAACGTGCGGATATAAGTGCCTTTGCCACATCTAACTCGAAAGTTAAATCGGGCTGTCTGATTTTCATAAGAAATGGGGCTAGTCCGCTCAAAGCTGTAAATTGCCACTTGTCGCTTCGGTTTCTCTACTGCTTCTCCAGTTCGAGCATACTCGTAGAGTTTTCGTCCATTCACCTTGACAGCCGAGTACATGGGAGGAATCTGAGTAATGAGACCTGTCAAACTAGCGATAGCCTCATCTACCAATTTTGCATCCAAGGGAGCCAATACAGGAGTCTTTGCAAGCACCTCACCGCTCGCATCTTCAGTTGTTGTTGAAAAACCTAAAGTGACTTCTCCTTCATAGATTTTACCTTCGTCCTGCATAAACTCTACCAATCGCGTGGCTTTCCCGACCGCAATAGGCAAAACCCCTACCACATCTGGATCCAATGTTCCTCCATGACCGATTTTCTTAGTTTGTAAAATCTTGCGCAGCTTAAAAACCGCATCGTGCGAGGTCATCCCCGCTTCCTTTTTTAAATTGATAATTCCGTCCATTTGATTCCTTTATTCTGCTAAAAATCCTAGCAACAATTGATTAAATTCCTTATTTTTCTCATAAAGAGCATGTCCACAGTCTGCTAAAATTTCCAAACGACTATTTGGAATAAGTTTTTCTAGCTCATACGATGCATCCAGTCCGATAACTTGATCATCAGCTGCACCAACAATAAGTGTTGGACATATTATGCTCTCTAATAAATTCGCTCGATGTTCTAAACAAGACTGCGCTTGTATTGACAAACGATGCTGATCTTTTATTTTCCCAAATTGACTTAAATACCAATAAAGATAACGAAGGTAGGAATAACTCTTACTTGTATAAGAAACACGGGCTATATCCAACATCAATTCTGTATAAGTTCCTTCTCTCGCTAGCAATAACCAATTTTTAACTCGTTTTTCAAGTAAACTAGTGGATTGGTCTGCCGTCACTGCTAACACCAATTTTTTCACCTTTTCTGGAAAGTCTAAGGTTAAATGCTGAGCAATCATTCCACCTTGTGCCCCCCAATACAAAATCCGATTCAATGCTTAAAGCATTCATAGCTTTCGCTATATCTGCAGCCATGTCTTTTGTAGAATATTTTTTTGGTAACTCATTGATACGACTGAATATATATACTTGATACTTTTCCCTAGATATCTATAAACAAAAGATAAACTCTGTGCCATTCCCTTGACTGTGTTTAGTCCATTTCCCAAACCGGGTATCATAACGAGAGTTTCCTTGCCCTTTCCAAAAGTTATATAATCGATACTTTTTTCGTTAAAATATAAGATCCGCCCTTTTGCTGTAGACATTACTTTGTTTCCTCTACTATTTTTCTCATGATTTATTTGTGTTGACTTTTTAAATACAAAGCAAAGCCGGCAGTCACTTTTTCAAATCCAACTGCCTGATAAAACCAATGTGCAACATTTCGTTTAGCAGTTAATCCACTGTTTAGAGCCAGTACCTTAATTCCTTCTTTTACCGCTTGTTTTTTCAACTTATTGATGAGCTTATTAGCAATTCCCTGTCGCCTTACCTCTTTTGCAACAGACAAAGCCAAAATACGATAGTAAGAGCCAGCTACTTCAAAAAAGAAGAGCTTTGCATAACCTAAGAAACCTAAAATCTCTCCGTTTCTTTCAGCTAAAAGATAGCTATAATGCGGCTGAGAGAGAATTATTTCTAAACACCGAGCCAGATTTGAAGCGGTCGTTGGATAGCCTATGTCTTCGTATAGAGGCAATAAGGCTTCAGCATCTTTTATGGTTGCTTTACGTATCTGCATAGGATCCTTCTAGTCTTCCTTCAAGGCTTCAAACTTGGCTTTCATAGTTGGATTTTTGCGAGTCAGTTTTTTGACTGAGACATCGTCCAGTTTGTTGTTAGCTAAGCGCAGCTGATTGTCTGACGTCTGAAGTGCTTGTTTGACTGCTTCCATTCGCTTGATGGCTTTATCGATTTCTTCAATCGCCTTGTTAAAATTCTTAGAAGCTGAATTATAATTTTTAGCAAAGGCTACTTTAAAGGTTTCTAAATCGTCTTCAAAGTGGGTAATGTCAATATTCTGCTCGCGAACCAGAGCCAGCTCCTGCTTGTATTTGAGAGAATTGAGCGCAGCATTGCGCAAAAGTCCAATCAACTGAATGAAAAATTGTGGCCGCACCACGTACATCTTCTCATATTCATGGCTAACATCGACAATACCGGTATTGAAATAGTCGTTGTCTGATTCCAGCATGCTTACCAAAACAGCATACTCACATTTCTTTTCCCTGCGGTCCTTATCCAATTCTTTGTAAAAATCAGCATTTTTATGCTTCTTCTCCGTATCGTCCGCTTCATTTTTCATTTCAAACATAATAGAAATGATTTCTACTCCGTTTTCACCACACTCACGGAAAATGAAATCCCCTTTGGATCCTCGTTCAGAAATTTTATTATCCTTCTCAAAGTAAGCATTAGGAAAAGCAAAACTGCGAACTTTGTTAAATTCGCTTTCAGCGTAGTGTTCTAAACTCTCTCCAATGGCTTTAGTAGATTGTTGTGCTTTAAAGTTCTTGTAAAATTCCACCTGTTCATTGGCTGCCTTTAGCTGAGCTTCGTAATTTTGTTTAATAGATGCAAGAGATAATTCATTTTCTTTCTCTTGCAACAAAAGCTGGTTTTGAATCTGGTCACGTTCTTTTTCAATGGTTGTCAGCGAAGCTTGTAATTCATTTTGGTGTTCCAACTTCATACGATCCAGTTGCGACTGCAAGTCCAGCAACTCCTTGTCTTTATTAATGAGTTTTTCAGACAGCGCCCGCTCTGTATCCTTTTTTATCAGTTCTTTTTGTGATTCAAAATTGGAAATAGTCGCCTTGAGTTCTTGGATTTCAAATTCTTTCTGGCTTAATGTTTGCTGTTGCTCATTCTGTGCCTTTTGTTTTTCCAGAGCTAACGCCTGCTCAATTCGAACATGGATCTCTTTGTCAAACTCCGCCGTTCGCACCTGAGCCAGAAGCTCGCTGTACTGACTTTCATTGACTGTAAAGACTTCCCCACAATTGGGACATTTGATTTCGTTCATAAGACACCTCATTCAAGAAATTTCTACATTTCATTATATCATTCTTAGATACAAATGAAAAACAGTAAACTTCGCCTCTATCATTTCTGTAGTAAGTAAATCCACTGTAGAGATTAAAGGGCTTTTTTCATTGCAGAAAAAAGCCTCATATTTAAATGGGGCTTAAGGCTTAAAGGTCATTTTTTGAGACACACAAACGAGGTTTAATCGACTCATGATTCAGCGGATTCAACGACGTGATAGCTGAAATCTTTCGGCTTTAAGCACCTGTTTGATTTTTCTAGCTCCAAATCGAGCCTTGTTTTCCAAAAAATATTTTTCACTCTCATCTCTAGATCTGTTTCTAAAACTGGTTCAACTACCTTGTAGTAATAACTAGAACGATATATCTTTCTGAACCAGTTCTATCGCCTTTTTTGGTTTTTCCTAAACCCATGAAAGCTAAATTTGTCTATCTAAGTTCAATCAAAATGTTACTCATGACTTCTTCTCAATAGGGGCAATACTGGCCAGAAGTTTCTTTAATCCAATCTCTGGAAAATTGATTTTCAATTCTTGGCTACTACCGCTACCTGATACTTCCAATACAGTTCCGTCTCCCCATTTTTTATGATGCGCAATGTCACCGATAGCCCAATCAAGATCTGGCTGAGTCGCTTCCACATTCTTACCGAACGGCAACTGACTTGAGGCAATACTACTTGGTGCTGCTTGTCGTTTTCGTTCTTGTAATGCTTGCGCGAGACTCATTCCTTGACCAAACTGGATAGTTTTTCCATTTACATAGGAGGCTTTAAAAGACGTATTGACCGGTCGAGCTAATCCTTGATAATCCAACAAGCTTGAGCTAATTTCATTGAGAAAACGAGTTGGCCGATTGTAATTAGTTTTCCCGTAAAGTAGCCGTGAACTAGCATTGGTTAGGAACAAGACTTTTTCAGCACGAGTAATTCCGACATAGGCTAATCGGCGCTCTTCCTCTAGCTCATCTTCATCTTCTGCCGCACGACTAAGTGGGAAGACATTTTCTTCCATACCAATAATGAAAACAACTGGAAATTCTAACCCCTTGGCAGCATGTAGCGTCATAAGTGTCACTTCTGAGTTTTCCTGAGTGCCAGCGTCATCTGTGTCCGCAACCAAAGCCAGATCATTAAGGAAACGGCTTAACTTATTAAGCCCCGTTTCTTCTGTATCATTTTCAGAATGTTCATCAAAATTTTTGGTAACCGATAAGAATTCTTCAATATTTTCGATCCGAGCCTGACTTTCCAGCGTCCCTTGAGCTACTAATTGCTCAGTGTAACCCGTCTTTTCAAGAACTATTTCCACCAATTCTGTCACCGTCAACTCATCCAATCGTTCGCGCAGATTCAAAATGAGATTAGCAAAGTCAAAAACTGCCTGAGCGGCTTTCCCCTTGACAGGTGAAAGCATAATCTGTGAGGAGGCTTCTAAAAGAGACACATTTTGACTGGCTGCAAAATTCCGAATCTTCTCTACTGTTCCCGGCCCAACACCACGCTTGGGCTCATTCACCACCCGCTCATAGCTGATATTATCACTGGTGTTGGCAATGAGATTTAGATAGCTAATGACATCCCGTATTTCCTTACGGCTATAGAATTTGGTGCCCCCCACCATAGTATAAGGAATATTAGCCTTGAGCAGGGCTTCTTCCACCGTCCGTGATTGAGCATTGGTCCGGTAAAGAACTGCAAAATCCTTATGACTGTAGCCTTCTCGGGTCAGCTGAACAATGGTCCGAGCAACAAAGAGAGCTTCATCCTGCTCGTCATTAGCTCGATAGTAGACAATTTCTTCGCCATCTTCATTCTGAGTCCAAAGATTTTTGGGACGGCGGTTACGATTATTTTTGATAACATCATTGGCAGCCTGCAGAATGGTCTTGGTCGAGCGGTAATTTTCTTCCAGCAGGACCACCTTGGCCTCCGGATAATCCTTCTCAAAATCCAGGATATTCTGCATATCGGCTCCCCGCCAGCCATAGATAGACTGGTCAGCATCCCCAACTACACAGATATTTTTAAAGCGAGAAGCTAACAATTTTACCAGTTGGTACTGGGCGTGGTTGGTATCCTGATACTCATCGACATGGATATACTGATAGCGCTGCTGGTAGTAGGTCAGGGCGTCAGGATTTTGGTCAAAAAGCCGCAGGGTCAGCATGATCAAATCATCAAAGTCCATAGCCTCTGACTGGCGCAGTTCCTTTTGATAAGCTGTATAGCACTTATCCACAATTTCTGTATACATATCACCAGCCATATTCTCATAGGCCACCTCATCAATCAGGTCGTTCTTGGCATTGGAAATGGTGCCCAGAATGGCGCGCTCATTCCACTTCTTAGGATCGAGATTGAGATTTTTGAGAATCCGTTTCATCAGTGTTCGCTGCTCACTAGGATCGACAATCGTAAAATTGCGGTTATAGCCGATATGGTCAGCTTCCCTACGCAAAATCCGCACGCACATCGAGTGAAAAGTCGCAATTAAACAATCTTCTGTTGCGGGATTTAAGGAAAATGCTCGCTCCTTCATTTCTCGAGCAGCCTTATTCGTAAAGGTGATCGCCAAGATATTCCAAGGATTGACTAACTTTTCATCAATCAAATAGGCAATACGGTGGGTTAAAACACGTGTTTTTCCAGACCCAGCTCCTGCCATAATCAGCAAAGGACCTTCCGTTGTTTGAACTGCCTCCATTTGACGGTTATTCATACCTGTTAATAAGGGATTCATCTTTTTTCCTCTTTCAAAGTCAATGGTTCTATTATAACAAAAATAACTCATAAGCTAAACTAGAAAGAGAAGTCTTCACACATTTCGTCCTATAAAAGTTTGAAAAATCACGTAAAAAGCGTTATAATAAACTTTCTGAAAGGAAAACTCATGAATAATCCAGCAAAAAATCTTAAACTCGCAGAGCGCGGTGCTATTTTAGCTATTGTAACCTACATCATCTTATCAATTGCTAAAATTATTGCTGGCTCTACCTTACAATCCTCCAGTTTGACAGCCGATGGTTTTAACAATGTTTCAGATATTGTGGCTAATATTGCCGTTTTAATAGGGCTTCGTATGGCACGCAAACCGGCTGACACGGATCATAAATTTGGCCACTGGAAAATTGAAGACTTGGCTAGTCTTGTCACCTCCCTTATCATGTTTTTTGTTGGCTTTGATGTTCTGATTGATACCGTTCAAAAAATTATCTCTCGCCAAGAAACAATCATTGATCCTTTGGGTGCGTTAGTTGGAATGGTCTCCGCTTTGATTATGACTGGTGTTTACTTTTATAATAAATCCTTAGCAAAAAAAGCACATTCTAAAGCTCTTGATGCTGCTGCCAAAGATAATTTATCTGATGCTATCACTTCTCTTGGTACAACGATTGCAATCATCGCAAGTGCCTTAAATTTCCCGATCGTGGATAAACTTGTTGCCATCATTATCACCTTTTTCATTCTTAAAACGGCTTACGAAATTTTTATGGAATCCTCTTTTAGTCTATCAGACGGTTTTGATGAAAATCTTTTAAAAGAATACAAAGAAGCCATTTTAGAAATCCCTAAAATTTCCCGTGTTAAATCTCAAAGAGGTCGTACTTATGGTAGTAACATCTATCTTGACCTCATTTTAGAAATGAATCCCGACTTATCTGTCTATGAAAGCCATGAAATTGCCGATCAAGTTGAATTTATGCTCAAAGATCGATTTGGAGTTTTTGATATTGACATCCACATTGAGCCCGCACCTATCCCAGAGGATGAAATTTTGGACAATGTTTATCGAAAATTATTTATGAGAGAACAATTAGTCGAGCAGGGAAGCCAATTAGAGGACTTACTAGCTCCTGAATTTGTTTACATTTCCCAAGATGGCTACCAAATGAACAAAAAAGAATTTCAAATCGAAAAAGGAAAGCAATCTCCTATTAAAAATTTCCATTTAACTTCTATCAGTCAAAAAACAAAATTAATTTGTTATGAAGAAGATGGAATTATCCATACCAGCCTTTGGCGTCGTCACGAAACATGGCAAAATGTTTTTCATCAGGAAACACGAAAAAGCGAAACTGAAACATAAATTTTCAGTTTCGCTTTTTTAACATTTAATGCTACTTCATTTTAATAAAACCAAATTGATCCAAGGGGAGCACTCTAAAAGAGATAACTCCCTTAATTTGTTTCTCTGCAATCAAACCAAATTTCCGACTATCTTCCATATTTTGTCGATTATCATTTAAGATCAAATAAGATTTTGCTGGAATTATATTTGTATTTGATTTTGTTAATGTCTGAATAGTAAAGTCATGAGTGAAATAGCCTGTATTAGTAGCCTTCGCTAAATATTTTTCCTTATCTTTCGTTAAATAATCTTCTGACTTAATTTTATTATTTAAGTACAGTACATCATCCATATAAACGACAGAGTCATTTCCTAAACCAACGACACGTCCGACATATTCTTTTCCATCCACCTCATACAATACAAAATCATCTCTTTTGATTTTTTTGTTCTTATTGGCAATAACAATATCTCTGTCTTTCAAAAAATGATTCGCATCTTTTGCGGTAATGCCATATGGTGTAAAAATAAAAATTCGCAAACAAGCGATAATTATTACAATGACGGATAAAATAATAATGTTCCTAATTAAATCTCTTTTTACCATTCTCTCTCCTATTCTTTTATTTATTATATCATGTTTTCAGAAAATAAACAAAGGCGGAAAAAGTAAATTGCTATTCCTATTTTTATCTGCAACTAAAAAAACCTACCAATCAAGCTAGAAAAACGTTGATTGATAAGCTTCTTTTCTTTTAGTAATACAAATTAACGAACTGTACGGATACGCATTGTGTTTGTTCCACCAGTTCCGACCGGAACACCAGCTACAATCACAATATTGTCGCCAGATTCCACAAGACCACTTTCAAGAGCAACTTTTTCAGCAACTTCAAACATATCATCAGTAGATGCAGGTTTTTCAGTTACTACTGGAATAACACCCCAGTTCAACATCAATGAACGTTGTGTCAATTCATCAAATGTAATTGCCAAGATGTCAGCATCTGGACGATATTTAGAAATCAAACGAGCTGTATTTCCTGATTCAGTCATTGTTACGACCAATTTGATGTCCATTGAGTTTGTAGCATCTTTAACAGCTGATGCCACAACTTCTGTTTTAGAACTACGTGCGTAATCAACTGATGACAAGCGTCCATACTCGTTCAATAGAGTTTGAGCGTTTTTATCAATTGTAGCCATTGTTGTTACAGACTCAAGTGGGTATTTACCATTTGCAGATTCACCTGAAAGCATTGTTGCATCTGTTCCGTCAATAACAGCGTTAAACACGTCTGATACTTCTGAACGAGTAGCACGCGGTTTTTCAGTCATTGTTTCAAGCATGTTTGTTGCTGTAATCGCAATTTTACCAGCTGCATTGACTTTTGTGATAATCATTTTTTGGTAAACTGGAACCATTTCAAATGGAACTTCAATACCCATGTCACCACGAGCAATCATGATACCATCAGCTACTTCAAGGATTTCATCCAAGTTTTCAATACCTTGTTGGTTTTCGATTTTAGCGAACAATTTCACATGTCCATTACCAGTTTCTTCACAGATTGCACGAACTTCATTAACATCTTTTGCAGTAC
This sequence comes from Streptococcus sp. NSJ-72, assembly GCF_014334035.1. Taxonomy (NCBI): domain Bacteria; kingdom Bacillati; phylum Bacillota; class Bacilli; order Lactobacillales; family Streptococcaceae; genus Streptococcus; species Streptococcus sp. NSJ-72. The sequence goes on along the minus strand of NZ_CP060489.1, from coordinate 979,551 downwards.
GTACGAATGAAATAGCGATAAAGTTGATTCCTTGTTCCAAACCGAAACGAATATCATCATTGTCGCGTTCAGCAAGCGCTGGGAAAGGAATTTTTGTATTTGGAATATTCACACCTTTTTGTTTTGCGATAATTCCATCATTTTCAACCTCTACTTCAAATTCACGTGTAGCAGGATTTTTTGCAATAACGCGCAGACCAAGTTTACCATCATCAACAAGAACTTGTTTCCCAACTTCAACGTCATCAAAGATGTCAAGTGCACCTGCTACGTTCAAAGCAATAACTTCGCGAGTTGATTTGATACCTTGTTTCGTTGCAACACGGATTTGTTCACCCGTTTTGTAAGAGTATTCTTTAGCGTCACCTTCAAATAATTCTGTACGAATTTCAGGTCCTTTTGTATCAAGAAGATAACCAACTTTTTGACCAGCAATTTCTTCTGCACGGTGCACAGTAGCCATACGATCACCTTGTTCTGCATGATCACCATGCGAGAAGTTGAAACGGAATGTATTTGCACCAGCTTGGATTAATTTTGCAATATTTTGAGCCGATGCTTCAACATCTAATTTTTCGCTCCAATAGCCATCTTCACCAAATCTTTTACCACCACGGATTTCTACCGCAGGACCTAAAGTTGCAACGATTTTTACACGTTTATTCATGATATATGAAAACTCCTTTTTATTTAAATGGTCTTTATGACCAGAATAACAAATTAAAATTACATTGAAATGCTACGGTTTAATTTAGCAAGATCAAGATCAGCTTTATGTGGATTATTAACAATAATCTTACCGTCTTCTGTTAAACTAAATAAAGCACCCTCTTCTGCTGTACCAAGGATTGGATTTTCAACCATTTGTTCATTACGAATACCAACCGCAACACCACCAATACCCTTCTTAAGAAGGGTAACGGCATGAGCACCCATACGAGAAGCAAGAACACGGTCACGAGCAGTCGGGGAACCACCACGTTGAATATGTCCAAGTTCCGTCACACGAAGATCGCTCACATCACCAGCTTCTTTCAACTTCTTACCAAATTCATCGGCCGACATAACACCCTCTGCAAGAACAATAATATTATGTTTCTTACCTTCTTCATAGCCACGTTTAATACTTGCAACGATATCTTCGATTTTGAAGTCTTCTTCAGGAACGATGATTTCATCGGCACCTGTAGCAATACCAGCCCAGAGAGCGATGTCTCCAGCGTTACGTCCCATTACTTCAACAACAAAAGTACGACGGTGACTAGATGAGGTATCGCGAATCTTATCAATGGCATCCATCGCAGTTGTAACAGCTGTGTCAAAACCGATTGTAAAATCTGTACCAACGATATCATTGTCAATCGTGCCAGGAAGTCCGACAGCTGGGAAGCCATGTTCTGTCAATCGCATAGCGCCATGATAAGAACCGTCTCCACCGATAACCACAACTCCTTCAATACCATGTTTTTTGAGTTGCTCAATTCCTTTTAATTGTCCTTCTAATTGGGCAAATTCTGGATAACGAGCTGAGTGAAGGAAAGTACCACCACGTGAAATAATATCTCCAACTGATGCGGCATCAAGCGGATAAATTTCACCAGCAACCATGCCGGCATAACCGTCATAGATACCGTAAACTTCCATTCCTTCTGAAATTGCTTTACGAACAACTGCACGGATAGCAGCATTCATACCAGGGGCGTCTCCACCACTAGTTAAAACAGCAATACGTTTCATTCGTTTGTGCTCCTTTTTCTTTTTACATTCACCCTTGATTATACCACAATCAAAATCAAAATTCTTCTTTTTTCCTAATTTTTTATTGATAAATCGTTTTCATGGTTATTTTTTTCAATTCTTTTTGTAATTTATCTGATTTTTGAACACAATATTGCGTAATTGCTACTGTCTTTCTTTCATTTTCATAACGGATAACGACTGGAATATCTCCTCGAAATTGCTGTAAAATAGCGGATATTTCTGCATCACTTTCATGATTTTCTACTTGTATCCAAAAACGTTCTGTGTTAGCTTCCTGCAAATGGTTTAAAATCATCTGCAAACGATTCTCTCGTTTCTGAATCCGACCAGTCAGATAATAGAAACCTTTTTCATGCAAACCTTTGCCAAACTGTTTAAAGGCATCTGGAAACACTGTCACTTCCATTTTTCTTTTAGTATCACTTACTTGTAAGAACGCCATATTTTCACCCGTTTTGGTACGAATGACACGAATAGACAAAATTTCTACTAAAATCGTCGCATGAGTGTTTTCAACTAACTCTTGAATAGGAGTAAAGGATTGAATAGCAGCTTTTGCAAGCTTTACCAAAGGATGCTCGCTCAAACCAACACCGATAATTTCCTTTTCTAGCTCAAATTTCTCTGCTTCTGTATAAGCCTCCGCTTCTGTCCAACTATAATTTGTATCTGCAAAAAGACTGCCTAATTCATCTGCAAAGATAAACAAATTGGGAAGATTTTGCAGGATTTTTTGACGATTTTTTTCAAATACATCAAATAAGCCGATTTGTACTAAGGGAGTTAGTAACTGAACCTTATGATATTGTGTTGGTAATTTCAAAACGAAGTCTTCTACATTTGAAAACGGACGATTTTCAATAATCCAATAAGCAACATCGCGTGGCAATCCTTTAATGTTTTTCAAGCCTAAATATATCTGCTTGTCTTGGAATTTATCTCGATAAGGAATGTTATTGATATTTAAAGAAGCGACTTGAAAGTCGAACTCTAACGCATCTGTGATGTAATCACTGCTTGAATAATTCAGCATAATATCAAAGAAAATATCAGGATAGTGCGCTTTGAAATATGCCAACTGAAAAGCAAGGGCGGAGTATGCATAAGCGTGGCTGCGATTAAATCCGTAACCTGCAAACTTTTCCATAACCGCAAACACTTCTTTTGCTTTGATTTCAGAATGTCCAAGATCAAGTGCTCCTGTAACAAATTCTGCTTCCATTCGATGCATTTCAGTAGCATCTTTTTTTCCCATAGCTCTTCGCAAAATATCGGCTTTGCCTAAGCTAAAACCAGCAAAACGCTGAGCAACCTGCATTACCTGCTCTTGATACAGCATAATACCGTAAGTTGGAGCCAAAATGTCTTCCAAACTTGGATCCAGCATTTCTACCTTTTCTTGGCCATGCTTCCTTTTTACAAAATTATCTATATAATCACTAGCTCCCGGACGGTTGAGTGATGTAGTGGCGACGATTTCTTCAAATTGCACAGGCTGAACACGCTTCAAAAGGTTAATAGCGCCTGCTTGCTCAAATTGAAAAATACCCTTGGTTCTACCCGCTGCAAAAAGCTGCAAGGTTATAGTATCCTCCAGATCAATCTTTGCAATGTTAATAGCAACACCGTACTTCTCCAAAGCTGCTTCTTTCATTCGTTGAACAAAGGTCAGATTGCGCAAGCCAAGAAAATCCATTTTGAGCAGGCCATTGCTTTCAACCCCATGTGCATCATATTGCGTGATGTACATATCTTCCCCATATTTAAGTGGAATGTGTTCTGTCAGATCATTATCACTCATCACCACACCTGCTGCATGAATCGAGGTCTGACGTGGATTCCCTTCAATTTTTTTCGCAATTTCAAAAGCTTTTTGATACTCCAGTTTACTGTTAATAATCTGACGAAAAGACATATTTTTTTCATAAGCTAAAGTCAATGTGTCACGAAAACTGATTTTACGAGTAATGTTGGTCAATTCATATTCTGGCACCCCGTAGCGTTTAAAAACGTCACGAATTGCTTGCTTAGCCCCAAAAGTAGAATAGGTCACGATTTGCGCTGTATGCATCGTCCCGTAACGATCGCGGACATAGCGGATAAATTCTGGACGATAGACATCGGGAATATCAATATCAATATCAGGCATAGTATAACGTTCCAGATTTAAAAATCGCTCAAAAATTAGATTTTTCTCAACAGGATCAATCCCTGTAATTTCAAGAGCATAGGCAACTAGGCTTCCAACTGCAGATCCACGACCCATGCCCATATAATAACCCTGACTGCGACCAAAGCGCAGCAAATCCCAGACAATCAAAAAATAATCATCGAAACCCATTTGATGAATGATAGCCAATTCTTGATTCAAGCGTTCTTGATACGCTTCTGTCCATAATTTTTTTGTTTTTAATCCAGCCTCAGCTCGTTCTCGTAGCTCTTCTACTGCCGGTCGTTCTGGATTAAAACGCGGTAATTTTAACTCTGTATTAATTTCATAATGTACACCTGCGACTAACTGCTCCAGGTTATCCAGACTCTCTGGAAAATTTTTCTGAAAAGCCTGTGTAAACTGCTTAGACGATAATAAATACTCATTGCTTGGCAAATGTCCAACTTCTCGCAAACTACTGTTTTCCCGAATGGCCCGTAGCATCTGCAATGTTTCTAAATCTCCAGTATCAAAGTAACGAACCGTATGCAAGGGTACAGTTTTATGCATGAAATCTTGTTGAGGAGTATCTGGAAATACACCTATATAAAAATCTTTTCCCAAATCCAAGTCTCGAATTCCATCAAATACAGGAACAATAATCGCTATCCCTTCCAATAAATGCTGCAACTCTTCCCACTTGCTCTTTCCTATCATTTTTAATGTAGAAAGTTTCATTAAATTGCGATACCCTTGACTATCAAGAGCTAGAAAACGGAGATTAAGAGGAACTCCTGCATAATCCAAGGTCATTTCTATACCTAAAATCGGCTGAATTTTTTGCGCAGTCGCAATTTCCATGAAATGATAAGCTCCATAGAGATTGTCAATATCCATCATCCCTAGAGTTTGATATCCTAATGCTTTAGCTGTTTTCACATATTTCTTTATAGAAATCAAACTATCCATAAATGTATAAACAGTTTTCGTATCTAATTGAGCAACCACGGCATTCTCCTTTGTTTCTTCTCTTTTCTATTATACTAAATTTCTATTTTGCTTGCTGAAGAAAAAATACAGAATTTTTTTCTAAAAACTTGCTATTTTTTCAAAAATATTGTATTGTTTAATTAGTACAAAGATACAAAAAGGAGAAATCATGAGTTGGACTTTTGATAACAATCTTCCCATTTATTTACAGATTATGGATAAGATTAAATTGCAAATCATCTCCAACCAGCTACAAGCTGGTGAGAAATTACCTGCCGTTAGAGAATTAGCTGCAGAAGCCGGTGTAAATCCAAATACTATCCAACGAGCTTTATCTGACTTGGAAAAAGATGGTTTTGTCTATTCTCAACGTACAGCAGGACGTTTTGTCACTGATAATCATGACTTGATTTTAAAAACTCGACAAAAACTTTCTAAGGAGGAAGTGGAGAAATTTGTAAATGGTATGATTCATTTTGGTTATCAGAAAAAAGAATTACCAACAATTGTTGAAGATTATATAAAAGGAGTTTAGGAAATGGTCTTACTTGCATTTGAAAATGTCTCAAAATCCTACGGCAGCACACCTGCTTTAGAACACATCAATTTTGAAATCGAAGCTGGAAAAATTATCGGCTTGCTCGGTCCAAATGGCTCTGGAAAGACAACTATAATTAAACTTATCAATGGTTTGCTCCAGCCAAATGATGGGAAAGTTCTCATCAATGGGCTTCAACCGTCACCAGAAACCAAAAAAATCGTATCTTATTTACCAGATACGACCTACCTGAATGAAAAAATGAAAGTCAAAGATGCTTTGCAGTACTTTCAATCTTTCTATGCAGATTTTGAGATGGAGCGTGCTCAAGCCTTGTTACAAGATCTTCACATTGACGAAAATCTAGCATTCAAAAAATTATCCAAAGGAAACAAAGAAAAAGTTCAGTTGATTTTGGTCATGAGCCGCCAAGCCAAACTTTATGTTCTTGATGAACCAATTGGAGGAGTTGATCCAGCAGCACGAGACTACATTTTACAGACGATTATCAACAATTATTCACCTAGTGCTTCTGTTCTCATTTCAACACATTTGATTTCAGATATTGAACCAATCTTAGATGAAATTATCTTTATTGATAATGGCAAGGTCGTTCGGCAAGGCAATGTAGATGATATTCGTTATGAGTCTGGTGGATCCATTGACCAACTCTTCCGACAAGAATTTAAAGCTTAAGATAAATGAAGGAGATTAACTATGTTTTGGAATTTATTAAAATATGAATTTAAAAATGTAAATAAGTGGTATTTAGGATTATATGGAATCGTACTCTTTCTATCTATTAGTATTGGACTTTGGCTAAGACATTTTGCAAACGGAAGGAACTTTTTCGACCGTTTGCAGTCTTCTACTAATGAAGCAGGGAGTATGACAAGTACTTTCTTCGGTTTTACAATGCTGATTTTCTCAGGTCTCCTTGTGGCACTTGCAATTTCAACACTCTTTCTGATTATTCGTCGTTTTAAAAATAGTGTTTATGAAAGAGAAGGATACCTAACGCTCACCTTACCAGTTAATGAACACCAAATTATCCTTTCAAAATTACTTGGCGCTATTATATGGACGATTCTTAGTACCATTGCATTATTTCTTAGTTTTTTCATCATTGCCCTTATTGTGGGAACTGCTTTTCATACACAATCTGAAATTGAAACAGTTGTTCGATTACTTGGTAAACACTTTTGGGAAATGACTGGTGAAGCCTTGAAATCATTTGGATACTATCTTGTAGTCCTTATCCCAAATATCCTATTGATTTATCTTTCTATCTCTATCGGTCAACTCTTCCAAGATCACCGCACTGCAATAGCCTTTCTAACTTATTTTGGAATTCATTTTTCTCTGCTTATCGTCGCTAATTTGAGCGTTTCGGCTTTCCCATCACTTAATACTTTAGGTAGTTTTGGTGAGATAGTCGTATCTCTTCTTTTAGGTCTGATTTACTATGCTGGAACTTATTATATCCTCAAACATAAAGTAAATTTACAGTAGATAATACCATCTAATAGCAATACTCACAAAAAATAAAGTCATGAGTTCATCTTACTCATGACTTTTTCATTACTCAAAGCTTCATAGCCCATTTCATAGCTTGACTACAAAGGCTAACTCCTCAAAATAAATGGTTCATCTAACTTCTAGTTTGAACATTCATCTTTTTCTATCAGATAATCATAAATTTCCTGTACCGTTCCTAGAGCCATAAGTTCCTGCTCTTTGACAGTTATTTTAAGCTCCTGATAAATATGGCTACTTTCAATAGCTTTTTTTTCTGCGTTTTTATTTACCTGCATAACCCCATCTTGAATCGTCACAAAGCCTAACTCTTCAAAAATTTGAATCATCTTAATGAGTAGGATGGGATCAATTTTGAGATAAGCAGCTAGTTCTTTCAATTTGTAGCGTATATCAAACTCTGGAAACTGATAAATCGTTTTATAGAGTTTAGCAAACTGCTCTCTTGTTCCGAAACCTGTCAAATAATAGGGCTGAACAATCTCATTTTTAAAGTAAATTGCTTCAAAATTGCCCTGTTGAATAATTGCTTTGAGCTGATTTAGGTGCTCAGGTAAGTCATACACTACAACTGCTCTGCTCTTTTTCAAATCAGGAATTTCTCCTGAAAAACGTAAAACAGGAACATTTTCAGGCAACCGAGCATTTTTACCTCGGATATTAAAAAGCTGAATTCCATCGACCCTCGCATCCATCAGCATAAGCTGTAGGCTAGTCTGACCATTCCACTTGTTGACCGACAGAGTCACTGCTAACTCTAAATTTTTAGTTTGAGAAAATTCTGTCGCAAGCTCACCTAGACCAAAAGCCACTACTTCAAGAACTGCGCTAGCCTGAGAAATTTTCAGCTTAAGGTGCGCATTTCCCATCCCCATAGTGCGGACATTTTCAACCTTAAAATCTTTCAAATAGAAAATAGGCTTTTTATTGTCCATGCCGAAAGGAGCTAACTTTTCAAAGTTTTTGAGGGTCTCTAATGTCAGATCTGACAAAGCTAATTCTTCATCCAAAAAGAGTTCATTCTTAGTTGACAAATCCAGCTGATTATTTTCAATATAGGCTGTCAAAACCTGACTGAGTTCTTCTAATCGACTGACATCAAGAGTCATGCCAGCTGCCCCTGCATGCCCACCAAAAGCTACAAATAACTCTCGGTGAGGATCTAGAGCTTCAAAAATATCAACTGCTTCAATGCTGCGAGCACTACCTTTGGCTAAACCATTTTCAATATTCAGCACAATGATCGGCTGATGCAACTCTTCTAAAAGTCGCCCTGCTACAATTCCCAAAACACCTGGATTCCACCCCTTGCCAGCTAGAACCTGAACAGGCTTCTTAGGATCAATCATAAACTTAGCTTCATCATAGATATGCTGCACCATCTCCTTGCGTTCGTCATTTTTCTGATTAATCATCAGGGCAATGTCACGCGCTTCTTCTTCATCAAAACCGGTCAGAAGTTCAATAGCAGGATTGGGATCATCCAATCGACCTAGAGCATTGAGTCTAGGGGCTATTTGAAAACCGACTGTTTCTTCGTTCAGCTCGTCAGACTGTATACCTGCTATTTTGAAAAGTTCCTGCAAACCGATGCGCTGGGTGTTTTTCAAAACAGACAAGCCATATTTGACCAAAATCCGATTTTCCCCTGTCAAGCTGACCATATCTGCGATAGTCCCAATAGCTACTAAATCCAGCAACTCTACTTGAACTTCCTCTAAAAGGGCAGTTGCTAGCTTAAAAGCCACGCCGCAGCCAGCTAAGTGCTTAAAAGGATAATCAGCTTCTGGATGTTCCGGGTGAACAATTGCATAAGCATCAGGAAGTATTTCCGGCATAGAGTGGTGATCCGTCACAATCACATCCACTCCCATAGACTGAGCTAGTTCAATAGCTTTCAATCCTGCAACTCCATTATCCACTGTAATGAAGAGGGAAATACCCTGATTATCAATAAAATACTTATAAACGCTCGCGTTAGGACCATAACCATCTGTAAATCGATTGGGCAAATAGACCTGACACTCTGCTCCAAGTTGCTCTAACGCTTCTTTAACAATGGAAGCTGAAGTCATTCCATCCGCATCGTAATCTCCATAAATCAAGATTTGTTCATCATTTTCAATCGCTTGACGAATGCGCGTCACTGCCTTATCCATATCATGCAATTCATAAGGATCATACAGCTGGTCCAAACTAGGCTCTAGAAAGTCTCGCAATGCTTCTTCTGTCTGGATACCTCTCTGGTAGACTAGATTAGCTACCGAAGTCTCCAAGCCCAGTTTTTTAGCTTTTTTAATAAAGTCCTCATCTGAAAAATTTGTGGCAATCTGCCAATCATATTTTGATGTAATCATGAAATCATCTTTCTTTTACAATATAACTTTTATTATAACACGAAAAGACTAGCTTTCACTAGTCTGAACTTCTAATTTTATACATATAGCATTTTAGGTTATCCTACATAAATCAAACCTGTACAATTCGAATCAGACAGTTTTCGAAATCCAAGGCATTGATAAAGAGATAGCGTCTTATCAGATTGATCTATCACTAACTCAATCTGATAAACATCTGACCATTCTTCCAAAGTAGTCTGTAAGAGTTTACGTCCGATGCCTTGTCTCTGATAATTTGGTAGAACCAGTAGGTCTTGGATAAAAAGAACAGAAGCTCCATCTCCTACTGCTCTAAGAAGACCGACAAGACAGTCATTGTCATACGCTGCCACAGTGTAAAGAGAATTTTGAAAGGCCTGCTCTAGTCGCTCTGGATAATCCGTATAGTTACTCCAACCAACAGATTGATAAAGCAGAAGCAATTCCTCAACAGTTATTTGTTTATTTTCAACATAATGAATCATTCTTGAATCCTTTTTGCAGCCAAATATGTTGAAAAGCAGCAATATCACGATAAGGAGACTGTTGGCAAACTGCAAGCTCTATCTTCAACATCTTTTCCTGCCAAGTGACTGCTGTTTTAACTGCATTGTCTTGCAAGCCATAAAAAATTCGAATTCCTTGATAATTCTGAACAGTCAATTCAGACGTGACCTTTTGTAATAAGTCTGCTAAATCATAATAGGTTGCTTGTCCCATTGTATGCGATTGATAAGACTGCCCTGATAATAAATCTAACGCTAAATTCGTATCATTTGCAAACACTACTGTCTGCATAATTCGCCCCACTTCATTGTGCTTAACGAGCGAAATTTGTCCACCTTTTTTCAACAATCTACTAAATTCAGCTAGATAAAGAGCTGGAGTATCCACATACTCCAGAACATTATGGCAGATAATGAGGTCAAAATGAGCATTTGGAATATCTTTCAACATTTCTAGACTGCCTTGTAGTTGCTGATAATGGAAATTCTGCTGACGTTCTGCAATCATCTCGTCATTTGGTTCTATAGCTATTACCTGATTGTTTTGTGCCAAAAAATCCGCCACCAAACCAAAACCACTCCCAAAATCTAATACCTTTTTATTTTTTATATGTGCTAACTGAGCAAATAGAATCTCATAATAAAGCTTCCCCCATGGTTGATTTAAAAATTCCTTGTAAGCTGCCACGTCCATAAACGTCTCCTACTTATAATTGAACATTTTACTAGCTAGTCTGTCACCAAAGTTAGGAAAAAGCGTATAGAGCTTGTGAGCCGCCTTCAGTGTGAAAGGCATGATCAACTCTCGCTTCTTTTTCCCAAAATTGTTCACAATCTGCTTAGCAACAGTATCTGCTTCTAAAATGTATTTATCAACCGCCTTAACATAACTACCATCGGGGTCAGCTTTGTCAAAGAAAGCCGTCTTAATCGGTCCTGGATTAACCGTCGTCACATAGACATTGTAAGGCATCAACTCTAAACGCAAAGCATTGGAAAAACCAATTCCAGCAAATTTAGTGGCTGAGTAGAGACTAGATTTAGCACTAGCAATCAACCCAGCTGTACTAACAATATTGACAATATGCCCATGACCCGCTTGCTTCATTCTCTCCCCAAAGAGACGAGATAGATTCATAAGAGCAAACGTATTCACCTCAAACATAGCATGAATTACATCATTGCTAATCTTGTCAAATTCTTCAAAAATCCCATAACCAGCATTGTTAACGAGAACATCTACCTGTGCATACTTACAGTATAATTCTTTAGTAAAGGTTTCTAAAAATTGGTCATTCGTAATATCCAACTCAACGAATTCGCAATGTGCATGATTTGAATAAAGCTTTACTAATTTTTCCCGACTGCGTCCTACTAAAATCAGCTGATCATTTGGCAACAGCTTCACCATTTCCTGAGCCACACCGCCACTGGCTCCTGTGATAACGATTGTTCGCATGTGTTCTCCTTACTTTTCTTTCAAAAAATCCGTTTGGTTTTCAATCTCAAAAACAAGCGTTTCTGTATTCAATAAACTAATGCTGCAATGTTTCACAAGAAAAAGCCGACTCTTATTCGTCCATTCTATCTGGTTCACCAAATGATAGATAATGTTTATCACTCCACCATGTGTAACCACAATTTGTGTCTCATCTGAGTTATGATTTTCCTTCAAAAAAAGTTCAAACCAAGTTTTTATCCGTTGATAAAATTCTATCGGGCTTTCTCCATTTGGATAATGCTCGTCCATTGCAAGACTTCTAAAATAAAGATAAGGAAATTTTTGATCAGCCTCGCTATTTAACATTCCTGCCAAATCGCCATTATTTGTTTCGCGTAAGTCTCTTACTTTCTCCAATGGCAGCTGAAGCTTCTCTGCTAAAATCATTGCAGTCGTCTCAGCTCTTTTCAAATCACTCGTAATCACTTTTGTAAAGTGATAGTTTTCTTTGTGTTGAGCTAAGTAATTTGCCAATGTTTCTGCTTCCCTTTTTCCCTCAGAAAGCAAATCAAGTTGACTCCATCCTCCTCTATGTTGGTCAGAATCTTTTCCATGTCTAACAAATAATAGATTCATCATTGCCTCTTTCTTGCAAATTTCAAGAGCTAGCTTGGCAGAATTTTATAATTCCACCTCTTCTAAATCCTTGACCAAGTGGACATTTTCAAAAACAGAACTGGCATCTCTACGCATTTGACCAATATCCTTTGATAGAAAACGCGCGCTGATATGGTTGAGCAGGAGACGCTTAACACCAGCCTCTTTAGCAACTTCTGCTGCTTGTAGATTGGTAGAGTGACCGTGATTGCGAGCGATTTTCTCATCTCCTTTGCCATAAGTGGACTCATGTACCAAGACGTCTGCATTGACAGCAAGCCGCACACTGGCATGCGTTTTACGCGTATCTCCCAGAATAGTAATGATCTTGCCAGGTCGCGGAGCTGAAATGTAATCTGCTGCTATAATTTTCGTCCCATCTTCTAGCACTACGTCTTCCCCATTTTTTACCTTACCAAAGAGAGGACCAAAAGGAACACCTGCGACTTTCAATTTCTCAGCATCCAATGTACCTTCCAAATCCTTCTGCATAACACGATAGCCTACACAGAAAATACTGTGGTCTAGCTTCTCGGCATAAACTGTAAATTTATCAGTTTCTAAAATTTTCCCTAAGTATTTTTCGTCAAATTCATGAAAATGAATCCGATAAGGCAGGCGCGACCCCGACACACGAAGACTCGTCATGACAAAACTTTTAATGCCGACCGGTCCATATATTTCAATATCTGTTTGCTCTTCATTAGCTTGAAATGATCGAGTGGATAAAAAACCCGGTAGACCAAAAATATGATCCCCATGCAAATGAGTGATAAAAATCTTTCTAATCTTTCTGGGACGAATCGTCGTCTCTAAAATGCGATTCTGGGTTCCTTCACCACAATCAAACATCCAAATTTCATTGATTTCATCCAATAGTTTCAAAACCAGACTAGAAACATTACGAGCCTTAGAAGGCTGACCAGCTCCTGTACCTAAAAATTGTAGTTGCATCTTTTTCTTTCTATTTTTTATTAATATAAATCATCGCAGAGCGATTCTGAGAACGATAATAAAGCTGACCGGAATAGGTTTGAGCCAGCTGACTTAACTCTTCCTGATTATAGCCTTCCAGTTTTATCCGCCCATCCGCCAATTCATAGCAGTCAGTTAGAGCGGAAAGCGCCTGCTTTTGCACAATTTCTTCAGGAGCAGCCGGTATCATCCGAATAACTTTTCCATCTTCATAAACTAGATAATGAGGGAAAAGCTGAGCAATTTCAAAGAGTAAATCCTGCTCAATCACCTCTGGAATTTCTGGAAAAATTAATCCAATTCCATCTTCGTTTTCAAAACAAAAACCATATGATTTACCTGAAAGATTCAGTCGGATAAAAGGCTTTTCCTCCTCAAAATTAGGAGAGCTGTTAAAAAGTGATAATTCCTTACTCAATTCTAAAAAATAATCCGTTGCTGCCTCTGGACTCTTTTTTTGGTAGAGTTCAGAAAAATACGCATTGATTACACTAGGTGGCGGTGTGATAAAAGTCAACTTTTGCGAATTGGACAGCTTATCCAAAATTTTTTCTAGATAAATACGATCTAAACTCGTAAAGCCACCGTATTTAAGCGCTAAATTGATATAATCAGTCATAAAATTCTTCTAGTCTCCATTTATTTTTTTCTGCTATATAGCCAGAAATCATTTCACTTTCTTCCACATACTCTCTCTTATCGATAATTGCTAGACTTTCTAATTCATACAACTTATAGGCCTTGCCAGAGCCAACCTTGATACAAAAAGGAACAAATAATTCTCGCATCTTATCCAACAGAGCTTCTTGTAAGACTGCTCTGCTATTTTCCATCTTTGCCGAAATCAAGACATAGGGAGTTAAAGTTGGAAGAAAATTTCCTGCTTTGTCAGCTTTATTATAAAGGGTCAAGCGAGGAATATCTAGCATATCCAAGTCTTTCATAATTGCCAAGACCGTTTTTTCATGTTCCTCGTGATTCGGATCACTGGCATCAATCACATGAACCAAAAGATCCACATTTTTGCTCTCTTCTAAGGTCGATTTGAAGCTAGATATTAACTCAGTCGGCAAATCCTGAATAAAACCAACCGTATCCGTCAATGTTACATTCAGCCTCCCCGTCAGATTAGCACCTTTAGTTGTCGCATCTAAAGTGGCAAAAAGCTCGTCTGCCTCATATTGATTCTTGTTCGTCAAGGCATTCATAATAGTGGACTTCCCAGCATTAGTATAACCAATCAGACCGATTTTAAAAACACTAGAATCCAAACGTTTTTCCCGCACAGTTGCTCGATTTTTTTCTACAATTTTGAGTTGTCGCTCAATATCATGAATCTGATTACGAAAACTACGACGATTGAGTTCTAACTGACTTTCACCGGGGCCACGAGAACCAATTCCCCCAGCCTGACGGCTAAGCATAATACCCTGTCCAACCAGTCGCGGCAATAAGTACTTGAGCTGAGCCAAATGCACTTGAAGCTTCCCTTCATGACTCCTAGCCCGCATAGCAAAAATATCCAAAATTAACTGCATACGATCAATAACCTTGACCCCTAGAATCTCTTCCAAATTGATATTCTGACGAGGTGTCAAACGATTATTGACAATTACGGTGGAGATCTCATCTGCCTCTACCATGTGTTTTATTTCTTCTAATTTTCCAGCACCAATAAAAGTCTTGCTATCATACTTTTCTCGTTTCTGAATGTAAGAGGACACCACTTGAGCACCAGCAGTTCTGGCTAGACTGGCTAATTCTTCCATAGACAGGGAGAAATTATCTATTCCCTGCAATTCTACTCCGATAAGGATGACTCGTTCCTGCTGTTTTTCTGTTTCAATCATTCATAAATTCCTTTATATCCTGCATCATCCGCTCTTTGTCCTTCGGTTTTGAAACCTGATAAAAGGCTGCATTCATACGGTTGCGAAACCAAGTTAGCTGGCGTTTGGCAAAGCGACGAGTATGTTGCTTGATTTTATCCGTAGCTTCCTCCAAGGTCAGCTCCCCAGCAAAGTAAGGAAAAAGTTCCTTGTAGCCAATTCCCTTACTAGCTTGAACATGCGGATAATAATCATAAAGCCACTTTGCCTCTTCTAAAAGCCCAGCCTTCAACATTAGATCCACTCGCTGATTGATACGCTCATAGAGAACTTCTCGGGCATCATCTAGACAAATTAGCAGGGCATCATAATCAGACTGTTTGTTTTCAAGGTCCTTCCCCAAATGAGCAATTTCTAATGTTCGCATAGCTCTCCTACGGTTAATCTGGGGAATAGTCAATCCTAGCTTTGCTATTGTGCTAAACAATTCCTCATCTGTTAAAATATCTAACTCTGATCGATAGGCTAAAATATCCTCACGAGAAGCTGAACCACCCAAATGATAACCTTCCAGTAGACTTTGAATATAAAGTCCTGTTCCTCCCACAATGATAGGTATTTTTCCTTTTGCTAAAATCGTTTTAATAGCAGTTTCTGCCTCCTTTACAAAATCAAAAGCTGAATAAGCTTCACTCACTTCTCGCACATCTATCAAATAATGAGGAATCCCCTCTTGCTCTTCTGGAGTGATTTTAGCCGTTCCTATATCCAGTTTTTTATAGACTTGCTGGCTATCACCGCTAATAATCTCACCATTAAAACGTTTTGCAATTTCTACACTAAGAGCTGTCTTTCCTACTGCTGTAGGGCCTATAATCACAATTACCTTTGTTTTCATCTTTTCCCTTGAAAAAAATTTAATTTTTCGTTACTATATATTATAACATAAATAAAGTTCAAAAAAGGAGAAATCTAATGGCTAAAGGATTTGTTAAAGGGGTTGTTACTGGGGTTGCTGGTACTGTTGCTGCTGTTGCAGGTGCAGTTTATACATTTAAGAAAAAAGTGATTGAACCAGAAGAAAAGAAAGCAGCTTTCATCGAAGAAAATCGCAAAAAAGCAGCTCGTAAACGTGTATCACACTAAACTAGCTTATATACCATAAAAACTCCAACAAGTAACTCACTAAAAGATGAGTAGTTGTTGGAGTTTTTTTATAAAACATTCTTTCTTACACTGTGAAGATTATCCGTTTATTCATAACGTAAGGATTCAATCGGATCCAATTTGGACGCCTTATTAGCTGGCAAAATCCCGAAAATAATCCCGATAGTCGCTGAAAAAAAGACACTTCCAACAGCAGATACTGTTGTAATAGTAGGAGGAGCTCCGAAAAATGAATCTAAGTTATGACCAATAGAGGCTACGATAAGAGCTGCTAAAGCAAGCCCAATCAGACCACCGATTGCAGTCAACACCATTGACTCAATGACAAATTGCATCAAGATATTTCCACGAGTTGCTCCAAGCGCTTTTCGAAGACCGATTTCGCGGGTGCGTTCTGTCACCGATACAAGCATGATATTCATCACACCGATACCGCCAACCAGGAGGGCGATTCCTGCAATTGCACCAAAAACTATTTGTACAATAGCAATCTGGCTTTGAATAGAAGCCAATTGACCAGCTTGGTCCAACATTTGGTACTCGCCTTCTTTCACGCCAGACAACTTTGTCATCAAACGCGCTGCTGCACTTCCATCTTTCAATACATTATCTAATTTTTTGACGTGCACCACGACATTCATAATCTCGGCAGCATTGTATTCCACCGCCAACTGGGTGTTAGCCATTAGCAAATTTCCGTTGTTCATATTGGCTAAACGATTTCGTGTTTCATTTGGATCTTTATAAACACCAATTACACGGTAGTTATTATTTTCTAGCTGAACAATCTGATTGAGTGCTTTGTCTGCACCTCCAAAAAGAATATCAGCCAATTTTGTATCTATCAAAACAACTCTTGCAAATGTTTGATAATCATTTGCTGTCAGAATCCGACCTGCAACGATTTGAAATTTCTTTACTGTAAAATAAGTTGAATTAATACCTATTATAGGAATCTTATCCGCTTTTTTCTTACCATAATTTACCGTAGCAGTTGTGTTATTTGTGACATAATAGTTATCAATCCCGCTAATCTCATTCACTGCTTGTTTGACCCAAGCTTCTTTGATTTCGGGCTCTACTTCAGTCGAAACCGTCTCATCGCTATTTCCACTGTCAGCATCTTCACGCATTTCTTGATAACTTCTAACCCCATCTCCATTTTTACTTCTTTTATGTGAATAAAATATGGAGACATCTTGCTGAGCGCCACCTAAGACATCTGTGAAAGCTTTTGACATACCACTTCCTAGAGCCACAATCACCATGACAGACATAACACCAATAATAATGCCCAACATCGTTAAGAAAGAACGCATTTTATGCCCCATAATGGAGTTAATTGCAAATTTCCAATTCTGCATCATGCTTCTCCTTTCTTAGTATCCGATGAAATGACACCATCACGAATGACAATTTGGCGCTTTGCAAAGGCTGCAATTTCTGGTTCATGAGTGACCATGATAATCGTTTTCCCTTCACGGTTTAGCTCCGTCAGCAATTCCATAATTTGCTCACCTGTCTTGGTATCCAAAGCACCGGTTGGTTCATCTGCTAAGATAATGGAAGGATGATTAACTAAGGCACGCGCAATGGCTACCCTCTGTTTTTGACCGCCAGAAAGTTCTGACGGTAAATGGTGCATACGCGTTTCTAGCTCAACTTTTTTTAGGTATTGCTCTGCTAAAGCTTTTCGTTTGAATTGAGAAACTCCGGCATAAATCAAAGGAAGTTCTACATTTTGAAGAGCATTTAATTTTGACAACAAGAATAATTGTTGAAACACAAAGCCAATCTGCTGATTGCGGACTTTTGCTAACTTCTTTTCACCTAGTTCGGCGACTTCTTCTCCTTCTAAATAATACTCTCCACTCGTTGGTCTATCGAGCATACCAATGATATTCATTAGCGTTGACTTACCTGAACCAGAAGGCCCCATAATTGCAACAAACTCACCTTCTTCAACAGCCAAATGAATATCTTTCAAGACCTGAAGTTCTTGATCTCCATTGCGATAACTTTTATTCACATTTTTTAAATCAATGAGTTTCTTCATATGATTTCACCTCTTGACCATCTTTCAAGCTATCTGTCGGATTGGTGATAACTTTACTATCTTTTGTCAAACCAGATGAGATTTCTTGATGTTTAGCATCTGCATTTCCAAGTGTCACTTGAACTTTTTTCGCAGTTCCTTTTTCTATTGTCCAAATATAGCTCTTATTGCTTTCAGAAACGATACTGCTGACTGGCACAAGAATACCTCTTGTCTTATTTTTTACTTCAATATTAATGGAGAAACCTTGCTTCAAATCACCAATTTCACTTGTAATATCAACTGTATATGGATATTTTGCTCCTGAGCTCGCATTCCCTGCACCAGCTGCTGCTGTATTTTGGTTGTCTTTCGGATAATTGGAGATATAGCTGATTTTTCCAGTCCATTTCTTGTCTGGATAAACCTTGGACGTAATCGTCACTTCCTGTCCAACGGAAAGATTTGCTAAATTGTACTCTGATAGCTCCCCTTTTACTTGAAGGTTGCCGTTATTAACAATATGAACAAGTGTTTGATTTGCTCCTGTTGTAGACTTAGAAACATCGCGATTTACTTCTACTACGGTTCCATCATTTGCACTCGTTACAGTCGTCGCATTTAGCTGGGCTTGTGCTTTATTGACATTAGCTTCTGCATCTGCACGATTGTCTTGCAAATCCTTTAGTTGGGAATCAACAGACCGTTGTGCAGATGCAGTTGTTTTATCATCCGTAGCTGCATCACCTGTCGTTTCAATAGTTGTTCCATACGTTTTTAAATCATAAATTTGGCGATCGATTTTATTTAACGCGCGAACAGCAGTATCGTAAGCAGCTTGTGCTTCCACACTCTTGTATTGTACCAAAGCTTGACCAGCTGTTACTTTATCTCCAACATTTACAAGAACACTATCCAAATCACCTTTGGTACTATCATAATAGACGTACTGCTCATTAGTAGCTGCAATATTTCCTGACAATAAGACAGACGAAGCAACTGATCCTTCCCTCACTTTTTGCACTTGGATCGTTTTCTCTTTATCAGCGACATTATTACCATTGAACAAGAGAATCGTACCTATCGCTCCTAAAATAACAACCGTAGTTACACCAATTAGGCTAAACAACTGCCATTTCTTCAATTTTTTCATCTCTTTCTCCTCCTGATGAAAATCGTCCATTATTTTTTATATTATAACATACACAATTAGAAATAAGAAAACATTTACAAACAATTTCTTTACTCTTTTATCATTCTTCTATCTTCTATTCTTTATTCTTTTTGTATTAAATATATAATACAATAATACAATTAAATAGTCAAATCTTCTATCAATTTTTGTAGCAGATTTTTGCAATCATTTTCTAAAAACGTTACAATAATTTCATACTACAGATAAAAAGGAGACTCGTATGAGAACATTTGACATCATCGCCATTGGTGGCGGTAGCGGAGGAATAGCAACCATGAACCGTGCTGGAGAACATGGTGCAAAAGCTGCCGTTATTGAAGAAAAGAAATTAGGAGGCACCTGTGTCAACGTCGGTTGCGTTCCAAAAAAAATCATGTGGTATGGTGCACAAATTGCCGAAGCTATTCAAGACTATGGACCAGATTATGGATTTACTTCAGATAATCAGCAATTTAATTTTAGGACACTTCGAAAGAATCGCGAAGCATATATTGACCGTGCACGCCATTCTTACCATAATAGTTTCACTCGGAATGGAGTTGAGGTGATTGAAGGTCATGCCAAATTCATAGACCGCCATACAGTTGAAGTAAATGGCGAGATCATTCAAGCTAAACATATTGTTATCGCAACTGGTGCTCATCCTCATATTCCAGCAATCCCCGGAGCAGAATTAGGTGAAACTTCTGACGATGTCTTTGCATGGGAAGAACTCCCGCAGTCTGTTGCCATTCTTGGTGCAGGCTATATTGCAGTCGAATTAGCCGGACTTCTACATGCTTTAGGTGTACAAACCGATCTCTTTGTCCGTCGAGAACGTCCTCTCCGTAATTTTGATGCTTATATCATAGAAGGTCTTGTAGAAGAAATGAAGAAATCAGGTCCTACTCTACACACCCACAAAATACCAAAAAAGCTTGAAAAAGTTGAAAACGATTTGCTTCGCATCACTTTTGAGGACGGAACGAGCCACTTCGCCCAACACGTCATCTGGGCAACAGGGCGGACTGCAAATACCAAAGGGTTGAATTTAGAAGCTGCTGGTGTTACCCTTGATACTCGTGGCTTTATCACAGTCGATGAATTTCAAAATACAGCAACATCAGGTATTTATGCCCTAGGAGATGTTACAGGAGAAAAAGAATTAACCCCTGTTGCTATCAAGGCAGGACGTACCTTAGCAGAGCGCTTATTTAATGGAAAATCTGAAGCTAAAATGGATTATTCTAACATTCCAACTGTTGTCTTCTCTCACCCAGCAATTGGGACAGTTGGCTTGACTGAAGAACAAGCCATTCAACAATATGGAGCAGAAAACCTTCACATTTATACCTCTGGTTTCACTTCCATGTATTCAGCTGTCACCCAACACAGACAACAAGCTAAGTTCAAACTGATTACAACAGGAACAGATGAGAAAGTCATTGGTCTCCACGGAATCGGTTACGGAGTTGATGAAATGATTCAAGGGTTTGCAGTTGCTATTAAAATGGGAGCGACCAAAGCAGATTTTGATGCGACCGTTGCCATCCATCCTACTGGATCAGAAGAATTTGTTACCATGCGCTGAGAGTGGAAACAATTCCCATAAATGTCTTACTCTTAAAATTTTTCCAGCCTTATCTCAAGAGTCAGAAATGCTGGCTGCATTTCTGACTCTTTTAGTTTACACGATAACTTCTTCTCATTCCATAACTTATTCCTTCATTTTATCCGCTGGGAGTGGGACAGAACTCAAAATTAAAAATTTTAAGTTCGTAGTTCCACCCCCGCAAAGATGATTAGGAACTCTTGCGAGCTTGAACAGCGAAGAAAGAGTCCAATCAGCTACTGCGTCATTTGTTTATCACGAAACTCTTTCAGAAGTTGAAAACTTTTGTCCCAGCCTCCCTTTTTTCTTTGATTTTTTAGTCGATAAAGATGTAAATCTTTGTTCTGATCATATCAAACCTATTTTAGGAGATTTTCCTATGAAAAAAGTAAAAATAATTCTTGTAACTATTTTACTTATCTTTTTAAATATCTTTAGACTAATTGCATTTTTGATATTATACTTTCGCAACAAAAATAAAGGAAAAGTAATATACCGCAAAAAATAATTAAACTACTTCGACAAAAGGTGAATTCAGTTTATGCTTTCACCTTTTTATTTATTACTTGACATTTTTCGTATTTACTTTATAATAGTTACCATATTATAAAGTAAAGGGTTACAATAATGAAGAAATCATTTACACTTGTCCTGCCAGCTATTGGTGCAGCTTTGATAACTGTCCTTGCTCAGATTACCATTCCTATCGGTCCAGTTCCTTTTGCTCTGCAAAATATGGCAGTTGGCTTAATAGCCACTATTTTTCATCGAAAAGAAGCTCTATTAGCAGTTACACTTTATCTTCTTTTAGGTGCTATTGGACTCCCTGTTTTTGCAGGCGGAAGTGGCGGATTGCAGGCACTTGTTGGACCAAACGCAGGCTATCTCTGGTTTTACTTGTTCTATGCTTTGGTAACAGCTGGTCTGATTTCAAAAGATAGCAGTTTTTTAACGATTTTCTTAGCCAATCTACTCGGAGATGCTCTGGTTTTTGTCGGCGGCGTACTTGGTTTAATGTTATTAGCAAGATTTAGCTTAGATAAAGCTATCACTGTTGGAATTATTCCTTTTATCCTACCAGATCTCATAAAACTTATCGTAATTAGTCTTGTTACTATTCCTATTTTTAAAAATTTAAAAAACCATCCTTACTTTAAGCTAATAAAATAAATATTGTACAAACAATCTTAAAACTCGCTCATAGCAGGTTATTTTTATATGACTCAAAAATTTTTTGAATTTTGTTCTTAACAAAAATGACTGATAGTCATATAATATTTTATATAAAAATGACCGGCGGTCACAAAAGGAGTTCACTATGCCTATTAGAAAAGCAATCCCAAGCGATATTCCAGTACTCAATCATCTTTTAGAGCAAGTCTTGCTTGTTCATCATAAAGTCCGACCAGATATTTTCAAAGAGAGTGGTCGCAAATTCAACGATGAACAGTTGAAAACACTGATGTCTCAGGAAAATACACCAATCTTTGTCTTTGAAAATGAAGAAGGAAAAATCTTAGGTCATCTCTTTTGCATCATTAAAGAACCACAAAGTCTCGCACAAACACCTATCAAAACGCTTTTTATTGAAGACCTTTGCGTTGATAAAATGCTCGTGGTCAAAAAATTGGTGAGCAGCTCTGCCATTTTGCAGAAGAATTTGCCCAAGAAATTGGCTGTTACAACTTAACCCTTGATGTATGGAATGATAATGTCGCTGCCTTGCGCTTTTATGAACGTTTAGATCTAAAGCCCCAACAAACAATCATGGAAAAAATTTTAAAGAAATAGGAAAAATTCATGAGTCAGAGAGAAAAAAACTGCAATCCGAAAAACATGACTAGCCACAACCAAACAATAAGACTGCCCAAAATATTTTTGACTCTCTCTGCAGAAGAAACTACTAAAGGAGCTTTTTATAATGATTTCAAGAAAAATCTACTAAATACAAAAAACGGCTTAAACCGTTTTTTTATACTCAATTCCAGCCGATTTTATGATAAAATTCCCTCTAAATTTACAATTATTTCTCTTAATTGTTTTTCAAGAATTTCAGGACTAGCAGTGATGCTCATTAATAAGGCATTTAAAGATTTCTCAAATTGATTGGGAAGAAGGCTTGCATGAGCTTTTGCATACGACATCATTCTCTTTTCGCCGGGGTGGGTCAATTCATTAACTGCAAAAATAATGTCAAAATAGGATTCTAAAAAAGCTGTAACACGATGATTAACGCTAACAAAGTCTTTTCGTTTTGCTGCTTTTAAAATCTGCGTATCGTAGGACGGCAAATGTCCAGTTAACAAACTAAAATTTCGTGAAATGATATTATCTTTTAATTTCGGAGGAAAGGGAACGTTAAACCGTTCTTGCAATTTACCTAATTCTCCATCCGCATCATACAGAATCTTGCAGGTTTTTAAATTGTGCCAAAAGCAGGTAGTGTAGCCATTCCCGGCTTGGTATTTTTCTATAACATTTTCAAGATCTGTTGCAAAATGACAGATATTCCTGTAAAGAATATCAATATCAACACCATTATTTAAGGTACAATCATCTTCCAATTCCCAAAACTGATTACTCATTTCCATGTAAGAACAATATTTAGTTAAAATCGACTCTCGGCTATTTTCATCTGGAATGCTTGTGCAATAAATATATAAATCATAGTCCGAAGTCTCATCATAAGTTTCTCCACTACGAGAACCTCCTAAAGCAATAGCTGTCACTTCTGGCAAGTCAGAAAATGCTTTCCAAAGCTTCGCAAAAACTGTCATTATTTTCTCCTATGTCAACTTATTTATAAAAAACTTTGCCCTTATTATACACCATATTTTTTGAAGAAGAAAGATTTACAAGATAAAAATAGGGGTGAGACTAAGAACTAAAATTTTTAGTTCTGTCTCACTCCTAGTTTTAATATTACCGCACTTCTGCACCAATCGTTTCTTCAAGAGATTTTTGGATTTTTTCCATATAGCGAGCCACTTCTTCATCTTCCAAAGTATCCTCTGGATTTTGGAAAGTCAAAGTGTAGGCCATGGACTTCATACCAAGCCCAAGTTTTTCACCTGAGAAAACATCAAACAATTTAATATCTGTTAAGCGCTTCACACGAGCAGCTTCAATAGCTGCAACCACCTCTTTATGGCTGATTTCTGCTTTAAGAAGCAAAGCAATATCACGTGTTACAGCTGGGAATTTAGTAATTTCTACAAATGGTTTTGCTGGTTGAACCGCTTTTTCAATAGCTGTTAAGTTGATTTCTGCTACATACGTTTCTGGGATATTATAATCCTTAGCAGTTACTGGATGAACTTGACCAACAAAGCCAATAACTTGTCCGTCCAGCAAAATGGCTGCTGTACGTCCCGGATGCATGCTGGCTAATGCTTGCGTCACTGTGTATTCTACTTTCAGTCCAAGGCGGTCAAACAGTGCTTCCAGAACTCCTTTTGCATAAAAGAAATCAACTGGTACAGCAGAAGTTTGAAAATCTTTTTCAGATACCAAACCTGTCAAAGCAAAGGCAAAGCTATTGATTTCAGTTGGCAATTCTGCTGTTGGATTTCCAGCTTGCTCGAAGACTTTTCCGATTTCGTACAGCGCTAAATCTTTATTTTTTCGTGCAATATTATAAGCAACAGTATCCAAAATACCAGCTACCATATTTTGCCGAAGAACACTGCGTTCTACTGTCATTGGCCACATCAATTCTGTTAAGTTACTTGGCTTCATACTAAATTGCATAGCTTTTTCAGGAGTGGTTAGGGCATAGCTGATGACTTCCGTCAGACCAGCACCTTCTGCAACAGTACGAACTTTGCGACGAAGTTTTTGGGTTTCTGTTAATTCGCCAGCAGTTCCATCATCTTTAGGCAATGTTGCCGGCAATCTGTCATAACCATAAATACGTGCAATTTCTTCATAAAGGTCAGCTTCAATATGAATATCCCAACGACGAGGTGGTACACTCACTGTGAATTTCTCTGCATTACCAGTAAGACCAAAATCAAGACGGCGAAAAACATCTTCAATATCAGTATAAGTCAATTCTGTTCCAAGCACACGATTGACATCTGCCAATGTTGAAGCAACTTCAACATCCGATGTGTCCACTTGACCTGCTGAAACGATGCCAGCTTGTACATTTGCTCCTGTAAGATCTGCAATCATGCTAGCTGCCGCATCGAGGGCTTCTGTTACTGTTGCTAGGTTAATTCCTTTTTCAAAACGAGAGGATGATTCTGAGCGAAGATTGAGACGCCCACTCGTCTGACGAATGGAAGTTCCATCAAAAACTGCTGCCTCAAGCACTACACGCCTTGATTTAGGGGAGATTTCCGTTTCACTTCCACCCATAATACCAGCCAATGCTACAGGCTTATCTGCTACGGTAATAACAAGATCACTCGTTTCTAAATCACGCTCTTCATCATCAAGAGTTACTAACTTTTCACCTGCATGCGCTTCACGTACGACAATTTGATTATCTTCGAAAGTATCTAAATCAAAGGCGTGCATTGGTTGACCAAAATATAGCAACATATAATTTGTCACATCTACTACATTATTGATTGGGCGAATTCCCTCATTCATAAGTAGATTTTGAAGCCACTGCGGACTTGGAGTAATGGTAACATTCTCTAAAATACGCACTGCATAAAAAGGTACCTTTTCTGTTTCAATAGCAACAGATAGCTGTTCTGCTGCTTGCCTATCTGTCTCTAGTAACGGAAAATCTTGAAAATGAACTGATTTGTCATAAATCGCTGCCACCTCATATGCTACCCCACGCATTGAAAGAGCATCCGCACGGTTTGGCGTAATAGAAAGCTCAATAATTTCATCATCCAAGTCAAGATAAGGAAAAACGGAATCTCCTGGTACAGCTTCTTCTGGCAAAATTTGAATCCCTTCAGAAAATTCTTTTGGGACAATCGAGTCAGAGATACCTAATTCTCCAAGAGAACAAATCATTCCAAGAGATTCTAAACCGCGGATTTTTCCTTTTTTAATCTTGTAATTATCCGCAATACGAGCTCCGGGAAGAGCTACCATAACCTTGATTCCTGCTCGTACATTTGGAGCGCCACAAACGATTTGTCGAAGTGCTTCTTCTCCCACGTTCACTTGACATACATGCAAGTGCGTCTCAGGCACATCTTCACAGCTGACCACTTCACCAACTACAATTTTTGACAATCCCTCAGCAGGAGAGCTAACCCCTTCTACTTCAATCCCTGTCGTTGACATTTTTTCAGCTAATTCTTCACTCAGAACAGTTACGTCAACTAGTTCTTTTAACCATTTATAACTTACTAGCATAATTCATCTATATGAGTACATCAAAATCTTTGAGAATTTTTTGCTTTTTCTCAAAAATTTCACCTCATATTTATTTCCTTTCTTTTAATTCGCAGAGCTATTGAGAACACGAAAACAGTGCTCAACGCTTTCTCAATTATTTTAATTTTTTCCGTATGAGCCAATCAATGTCAACCGTTTCACCTGTCACATATTCATGCTCACTAAAACGCTCAAAACCATATTTAAAGTAAAAGTTTTGGGCCTTAAAATTCTTTTCCCAAACGCCTAGCCACACCCATGAACATTTTCGTTTCATAGCTTCCTGCAGGGCAAATTCAAACATTTCCTTGCCAAAACCTTGTCCTTGATACGGTTTCAAAACATAGATGCGATGCACCTCAAAAGCATTCCTCATTGAATAGTCTGCCTCTACTGGCTCAGTCTGTTCCTGCCCCCAGTTAAATTTGAGAAAACCAACAATCTTCTCTGTTTCATCTGACGCAAAATAGGTCTCTGACTCTACCAGTGCCAAATCCTTCTGAATCCGCTCAAGTGAGAGCTCATTCGCAAAATAATCTTGCATGTCTTCTGCCTTGATGTAAGGGCCAAAAGTTTCTAGATAAGTCTGCACTTCTAGTGCTCTTAGAACTTCAGCCTGTTCTTCTTTTACTTTTATTAACATACATTTATTTAAATTGTTCTGAGAACCGAACATCTCCTTGATAAAATCCGCGAATGTCATTGATTCCGTAGCGCAACATAGCCACACGTTCTTGCCCAAGGCCAAAGGCAAAACCAGAATAAACATCCGGATCAATGCCACTCATTTCAAGAACACGAGGGTGCACCATTCCGGCTCCCATAATTTCAATCCAGCCAGTCTTTTTGCAAACATTGCACCCTTGACCACCGCATTTGAAGCAGGAAACATCCACCTCAACAGAAGGCTCTGTGAATGGGAAGTAAGATGGACGCAGACGGATCTGACGCTCTTCACCAAACATTTTTTGCACAATGAGCTCCAATGTTCCTTGAAGATCTGCCATAGAAATATTTTTTCCGACAACTAAACCTTCAATTTGATGAAATTGATGAGAATGCGTTGCATCATCCGTATCCCGTCGGAACACACGCCCTGGCGAAATCATCTTCAAAGGTCCTTTAGAAAAATCATGTGCATCCATCGCTCGAGCTTGAACCGGACTAGTGTGAGTCCGCAGTAAAATTTCTTCTGTAATATAGAAAGTATCCTGCATATCACGCGCTGGGTGGTCTTTTGGTAAATTCATCCGCTCAAAGTTGTAATAGTCTGTTTCGACTTCAAAACCATCTACAACTTGATAACCCATTCCAATAAAAATATCTTCAATTTCTTCACTTGTCTGGCTAAGAACATGACGATTCCCAGCAATAATTTTCCGACCCGGAAGAGTTACATCTACTGACTCCCTAGCCAGCTGATTAGCAACTTTTTGCTCTTCCAATAGTTTTGCAGATTCTTCAAAAGCAGCAGTCAATACATCCCGTGCTTCATTGACATGTTTCCCGATAATCGGACGCATATCAGCAGAGACATCTTTCATACCTTTTAAAATTTCTGTTAAAGAGCCTTTCTTTCCAAGGACAGAAACACGCAGATTCTGCATTTCTTTTTCATTTTCAGTTGAAATTTTTTTCAGCGACGCCAGAGTTTCTTCTCTAAGCTTATTTAATTGTTCCTCAATGGTTAACATAATTCCTCCAAATATAAAAAACCGCTTGTCAGACTCCATAAGCGGAGCGTTGACACGCGGTACCATCCGTTTTCATCTGGTTTTCCAGACCTTAATTCTAAATCCCTTTGCAAGTGAATTTACCTAGTTTTCATCTAAAAAACTCTCAGTCTCTGGTTCTTCTCCCTGTCAAACTTCCCCTAAGCTACTAGTCTTGCGGATTCTTATTTAATTAATTGGTATTATACCAAATTTTATAGGATTTGTAAATAGAGCTTATTTAAATATGTAATGATACTCATGATACATATATGTAGCTGTTAATTCTATACTAACTCACTCAAGTATTCGTAGCGCTCATATTTCTCCAAAAGGAAATCATTTTTAACATCCAGTTCTTTTTGGAGTTCAGCGAGTCGACCAAAGTCCGAAGCATATTCCAGCATTTTCCGCTCAATAGTTGCAATTTCCTCTTCAAGTTTCTCTATATCACCCTCAATAGACTCCCACTCCTGCTTTTCAAAATAGCTCATGCGTTTCTTCTCCTCACGCACCTTCACTGGCTTTTCCTTTCCAGTCTTTTTGGAAATGGCAGAACTCTCAGCCAGAAAAGCTTTTTCATCTAAATAATCCGTATAATTCCCAAAGTACTCTCTGATAGTTCCCTCTTCAAAAGCTAAAATCTTATCTGCTACTTTATCAAGGAAATAGCGATCATGGCTGACTGTAATGACTGGTCCAGCAAAACCTTGCAGAAAATTCTCCAATACCGTCAGAGTTGCAATGTCCAAATCATTGGTTGGCTCATCAAGAAGCAAGACATTCGGCTTTTCCAAGAGAAGTTTCAGTAGATAAAGACGCTTTTTCTCTCCACCAGAAAGCTTTTCAATCAAAGTACCATGAGTAGAGCGCGGGAAGAGGAATTGCTCCAATAGTTCCGCAATTGATGTTGTTCCATTGCCTATTTTAACCTCCTCAGCCACTTCTTGCAAGAAATTGATAACACGTTTAGACCCATCTAATCCTTCAATTTGCTGTGAAAAATAAGCCACACGAACTGTCTCACCAATCATAAGTTGACCAGATTGAGGTGCTAATTTCCCAGCAATCAGATTGAGCAAAGTAGATTTTCCAACACCGTTATCACCCACAATTCCAAGCCGATCTTTATTTTGAATCAATAAGTTAAAATGAGAAAGAATCTTCTTGTCACCATAAGCAAAGTCAACATCTTTAAATTCAATCACTTTCTTACCAATACGACTGGTTTCGAAATTCATTTCCAAACTACTGTCAGTTGCCTGACCCGCTAAATCTTGCTTAAGGTCATGGAAACGATTGATCCGTGCTTGCTGCTTGGTTGCTCTGGCCTGTGGCTGACGGCGCATCCAGGACAACTCTTGCTTATACAGTTGCTGCTTTTTATGTAAAAGAGCAGCATCACGCTCATCCTGTTCGGCTTTCAAACGAACATAATCTTGATAATTTCCTTGATATTCAACTAAACTACCACTGTCTAACTCAAAAATTCGAGTTGAAACAGAATCTAAAAAATAACGATCATGGGTAATAAAAAGAACTGTCTTTTTGGAATTCTTCAAAAAATTCGTCAGCCATTCAATGCTATCAATATCCAAATGGTTGGTTGGTTCATCAAGGAGCAATAAGTCATCATCTCCTAACAGAACTTGTGCTAATTGAACTCGACGTCGCAAACCTCCTGACAAATCGCCAACCTTAGCAGATAAGTCGTTCAACCCCAGCTTAGACAAAACTGTCTTAACTTGACTTTCGATTTCCCAGACCTGAAGAGCATCCATTTCAGCCATCACTTTCTCTAAACGAGACTGATTATTTTCATCATAGTTAGATAGTAGTAGCTCATACTCACGAATGAGCTGCATTTCTCGTAAATTACTAGACAAAACTGTATCTAGCACCGTTTTATTGTCATCAAAGTGCGGTTCTTGAGTTAAGTAACCGATTTTATAGTCTGAATGAGCAGAAAAGGGATTGACATCCCCGTCAAATCCAGATTTTCCAGACAGAACGTTCAAAAGAGTTGTTTTTCCAGTTCCATTAACCCCAATCAAGCCAATGCGATCAAAACCATGAATAATAAAGGAAATATTTTTAAAAACAGTCTTATCTCCTACCGTTTTAGTCAACTTTTCAACAATAAAGTCACTCATCTTTTCTCCTCTACAAAAGCTAAAATAGCTTCAAGGCAGTTGTCCAAGACGCCATTCACAATAGCCATCTCAATCTCAGTCAAGAGCTGTCCTAAAGCAGGTCCAGGCTTAAAACCAAACTTTTTGATTAACAGGCCACCATTGACGACAATCTCATGTTTATCATGAATCGTTAGTGAATTATAAGTAAGATAAATCTTTTCAAAATCAACAGCTAATCCCTGTGCTTGACGAATTTCTTCTGCTTGTATCATCAAGTCCAACTCAAAACGATAGCATTCTTCCTTATTCAGAAAATGCGTTTGGCGAATAGTATAAATCATAACAATTTGCTCTACACGCTTTTGAAATTCATTTGAAGTTTTCCAATGCTTTAGGAATTTTTTAACATTTTTTACTTGAAGAACCATTAGAAGAGCAGCCCAGGCTTGCTCTGAACTCGTAAATTTAAAATCTGCTTCAACATCAAACATCGTTTCCAATTGTGATTGGCTGCTGCGCATGTCAGGTAAATAATCCGTTGCACCACTGGCAATCAGACTTTTCAATCCTTTACGCCAATAAAACGCTGTCAGTAATTTATCAAATTCAATAAAAGTCCGCTCTACAGAAATTTTTTCTAATAGCGGAGCACACATTTTCATGGCATTGAATGTGTCTTTGTCTAACGCAAAACCCAGAGTAGCCTGAAAACGAAATCCTCGCATGATACGCAAGGCATCTTCGGTGAAACGCTCCGAAGGTGTTCCTACAGCACGTAAAATCTGATGTTTTAGATCATTCAATCCTTCAAATAAATCAATCACATTCCCTGTTTCATCTAAAGCCAAAGCATTGATCGTAAAATCGCGCCGCTTTAAATCTTCTTTTAGAGAACGAACAAAGGTAACATGACTAGGTCTACGATAATCTACATAAATATCCTCGGTCCGAAAAGTCGTCACTTCGTATTCATGATTGTCCTCTAATACTAAAACTGTCCCGTGCTCAATCCCAACATCAATCGTTCGTTCAAAAATACGTTTGGTTTCTTCTGGATAACTGGAACTCGCGATATCCACATCATGAATCGGTCGATTCAATAAAGCATCGCGGACTGACCCACCGACAAAATACGCCTCAAAACCGGCATTCTTGATCTTCTTTAATACTGGTAAAGCCTCCTGAAATTCAGAAGGCAGATTTTCTAATCTCATAATAAATATTCCAATCGTCATATTTTTCTAATCATGATGTGGCTCATTTGAAAATTATTTACTACTTAAACTTAATTGAACACACTATCGGGAAAATCTATCCCTTAGCAAAATTAGGAGCAAGCATATCTCCTAGCCATCTTGCCTGTGAAGGTTCGATGAACTTTGTAATTTCATCCCAATCACTCTAACCACAGAAGCAAAGCCATGCTCTTAATACGCTCTATCACCAACTTATAGGCATTTCCCATAAAGCCTTTTAGGATAGGCGAATTGCACCTTAGACAATCGGGATATAAGCAAGAGCAATACTTCCTGCTCCCAAATGAGTTCCAATCACACTGCCAAATGTTGCAATGGGAATTTCTCCAGTAATTCGCTCTTCTACTAATAATTTATGTAGAAGTTCTGCTTTTTCCCGTGCATTTCCATGAATAATCATCACCTGGTAATTTCCTTGTGCAGTCTGTTCTTTGACAATCTCAACCAGACGTTTCGTAGCTTTTTTCTCGGTACGAATTTTTTCATAAACCTCAATGACTCCCTCGTCATTAAAGTAAAGAATTGGTTTGATACTGAGCAAGTTTCCAAGAATTGCAGCACCGTTAGACAAACGACCACCCTTCACCAAGTGATTTAAGTCATCTACCATGATGAAAGCACCAATTCCCTTAATTTGAACTTCAAGATTGTTTAAAATTTGTTCAAACAATAATCCCTGTTTAGTCCAGTTCAAAATATGCTCCACCATCATTCCAAGTGGCGCACTTGTGATTTTTGAATCCGGAAAAGCAATTTCTAAACTTGGAAATTCATCTTTCAAATACTGGATATTTTGATAAAAACCAGAAATTCCACTCGATAAAAACAAACCAATGACATGAGTATAACCTTGTCCTTCTACTAAAGAAAGGATATTTACTAAGCTAGCAATACTCGGTTGGCTCGTCTTTGGCAATTCACTAGAAGCTGCCATTTTTTGATAAAATTCACTAGCAGAAAGATTTTTTCCTTCAATATACTCAACCCCGTCTATACTAACGGGAATATCTAGGACAAATAAATGCTCATTTTCGGCTACTTTATTATTTAAATATGCTGACGAATCAGTAATTACAGCTAATTTCATGCATTAAAACTCCAAATTGATGCCTGGTAAATCTAAGGCGATTTCTGTTACTTCATAGGTCAAACGATTTAATACAGCCAAACTTGGCTGAGCTAATTGCTCCACCTCATCCTGCTCAAATTCACTCGGTTCGTTCACAATTCGCCCAAGAATATGATTGACTTGCGAGATTGTTCCACTAATGACAAAAGCATCAAAGACAATCATAAAGCTCACAATTACAACAATAGAGGTCACTTGCCCTTCCTGATCTTGATTTAACAATTGAAAATTGACGTCCACTTTTGTTTCTGGAGTTCCATTTTCTTTTTCCCATTCTAAATTACGAGCATCATAATGATATTGACTAACAAATTCTTTTTCACGTTGTAATTCCATTTCGTTTCTCCTCAAAATATGCGTTAGTAAAATTATATCATATTTTCCAGCACCTGACTATTTTAATCAGTATGAAAATCATCTTCTGCCAATGTTTCTTTTAGGATTAAAAAGGAGTCAGAGAATTTTTTCTCCAACTCCTAGAATGATGAAACTCATCATTATTTATTCAATGGTTTACGAAGTGCTCCGAATAGCACACCACTTACAATTGCGCCAATCAAGATAAAGATGATATAGAGAAGAGCATTTGAAGTAAGTGCAATAACAAAGATACCTCCGTGCGGTGCGATTAGTTTAATACCAGCCATGCCGACAAGGGCACCTGCTAAGGCAGAGCCAACCATAAAGCTTGGAATAGCGCGAGCAGGGTCAGCAGCACCAAATGGAATGGCACCTTCAGTGATGAATGATAGCCCCATAACAATGTTTGTCAAACCTGAATTACGTTCTTCTTCGGTGAATTTGTCTTTGAATAAAAGCGTTGCAACAAAGACTGCTAGAGGAGGAACCATACCACCAGCCATAACTGCTGCCATCACAACTGAACCACCTGTTGAAACAGTTGCTGCAAGAGTTCCTGTACCAAAAATATAGGCCGCCTTATTGAAAGGACCACCCATATCAATAGCCATCATACCACCTACAACGAGTCCAAGAAGGACAGCTGAACTACCAGATAAACCTTCTAGGAAACTATTCAATCCAGTATTGATAGCTGCCATTGGAATATTCACCAATAACATCAAGAAACCAGTTAGCAAGATTCCCAACAGCGGGTAAAGTAGAATAGACTTGATGCCCTCTAGTGATTTTGGAAGACCACTCAAGGCTTTTTTAAGAAAGTTTACAACGTAACCTGCAAGGAAACCACCCACTAGGGCTCCAAGGAAACCAGAAGGGACGCCAGCAAGAGCAAGGGTTGCTTTCCCGCCTGCTGCAAATGGAATTTTTCCAAAAGCAAGACCTGCTGAAGCCATGCTACCTGCTACAAACCCTGGTGCCAAACCTGGCTTTTCAGCAATAGAATAAGCGATATAACCAGCAAGAACAGGAAGCATAAAGCCAAAAGCCAAACCACCAATATTCTTAAACATAGCTGCAAGCTCATGGTAAGTTCCAAGATTTGCCAATTGATCTTTTGGAACTCCCATCGCTTGGTCAATCAAGAAGGCAATAGCAATCATAATACCACCACCAATAACAAATGGAAGCATTTGGCTAACACCACTCATTAAGTGTTTGTAGAAACCGCCTGCTGCATTCGCTGAAGAGGACGCAGCTGCTTTATTGGCTGCATGATATACTTCTGCTTTTCCTGACAATGCCAAGTTAATCAATTCTTCTGTTTTACGAATACCATCAGCAACCGGACGATTAATCAGTGGTTTCCCATCAAATCGATCCATTTCTACAGCTTTATCAGCTGCAATAATAACTGCTTTTGCTTTTTGAATATCTTCTGCTGTCAGTTTGTTTCCGATACCACTGGCACCATTGGTTTCGACTTTGATACCAACTCCCATTTCGGCGGCTACCTTTTGAAGCGCTTCTTGAGCCATATAAGTATGTGCAATACCTGTTGTACATGCTGTAACTGCAACAAGAAAATCACCATCTTTGCTTGCCGTTTCTACCGTTGCAGACTCTGCTGCTTTATCAGACGCTTGGTCAAATAACGCAATCACTTCGTCTGGTGAAGTCACTTGACGAAGTTTATCTGCAAATCCATCTTTCATCAGGTATTGGGACAATTCTGCAA
The DNA here is from genome assembly GCF_014334035.1 of Streptococcus sp. NSJ-72. NCBI lineage: Bacteria > Bacillati > Bacillota > Bacilli > Lactobacillales > Streptococcaceae > Streptococcus > Streptococcus sp. NSJ-72. Next base: position 945,121 of record NZ_CP060489.1, on the reverse strand, counting down.
GTGCAGCCAAGTGAGTATCATTCGCTCCTTCTGGTGCAGCGATCATGAAGAATAAATCTGTCGGTTGCCCGTCTAAACTTTCATAATCCACACCTTTGTTTGATTTTGCAAAAAGAACTGATGCTTCTTTTACTGCGGCATTTTTGCTGTGTGGCATGGCAATTCCGTCACCTAAGCCTGTTGACGTTAAAGCTTCACGAGCCAAGATTCCTTCTTTGAATGTTTCAAAATCTGTCACATAACCACTGTCAACTAAACGATGAATCATTTCATCAATAGCAGCTGTTTTTCCAGTCGCTTGTAAATCAAGCAACATTACATCTTTTCTCAGTAAGTCTTGAATCTTCATATTTTTTCTACCTCTACTTTTTCATACGTTTTGTTAATGAAATCGGCTGTCGCCAAATCATCAGAGAAGGTTGTTGCAGTCCCGCAAGCTACTCCCCACTTAAAAGCTTCAACAGGATTTCCTGAACGAACAAATTCACCAGTAAAGCCTGCAACCATGGAGTCACCAGCCCCAACAGAATTTTTTACGATTCCTTTGATTGGCTTTGCAAAATATGCTCCGTCCTTTGTTACCAAAAGTGCTCCATCACCTGCCATAGAAATAATGACATGTTGGGCTCCCTTGGCTAGAATTTCACGAGCATATTTCTCAATCTCATCCAGCTTTTCCAGCTTTACTCCGAAAATATCACCCAGTTCATGATTGTTTGGTTTGACCAATAATGGCTGAAATTCCAGTGAATCAATAAGTGTTTGTCCTTCAAAGTCACAAACAACCTGTGCGCCGGTTTGTCTTGTTAAACGAATCAACTCTTTATAGACGACATTCCCCAGATTTTTGTTACTTGATCCTGCAAACACCACTGTATCTTGCTCTGACAGTCCTGAAAGGATCTCTTTCAATTCTGCTAATTGCTCTGGTAAGACGGTCGGACCCGTTCCATTGATTTCTGTTTCAGCATCTGCTTTAATTTTCACATTAATGCGCGTATCCTCTAACACTTGAACAAAATTAGTCGCAATCGCTTCATTTTCCAAGGTATCAGTAATAAATTTTCCAGTAAAACCACCTATAAAGCCAGTCGCTGTGTTATCAATTCCCAAACGTTTGAGCACACGACTGACATTGATGCCTTTGCCACCAGCAAATTTATCATCGCTTTCCATACGATTCACGCTTCCAACATTGACCTTATCCAAACGGACAATATAGTCAATAGAAGGGTTAAGCGTAACAGTATAAATCATACTTCAATAACCTCCGTTTTTTCTTTTATCTTTTCCAATTGCTCATTGGCACATGCACTCGTAATAATGCTAGCACGTTTGATAGGGGCGACTTTCACGAAAGAGGAATGACCGATTTTTGAAGCATCAGCTAAGATGTAGGTCTGCTTGGCGTTTTCAAGAATCGCTCGTTTGACTGCTCCTTCTTCCATATCAGGTGTTGTATAGAAATTTTCATCAATTCCATTCATACCAATAAAGGCTTTGTTGAAATTCAACTGACCAATTTGATTCAAAGCAACCCCCCCGATACTAGCGTCTGTTGAGCTTTTAACCACCCCTCCGATAATAACTGTTGGAATGTTTTTCTCAACTAATTTTGTCGCATGGTGAATAGAATTGGTCACAACTGTCATATGTTTATTTGAAAGTTCATTCACTAACAATTCATTTGTCGTTCCAGCATCAATAAAAATAACATCTTGTTCTTGAATCAATTCCGCTGCTTTTTGAGCAATTCGTAATTTATCTTGAACGTTTTTGATAGATTTTTCTTGATTGCTTTCTTCCTCTTGAAGGAAATGAATATTTTCTGCACCACCGTGAATTCGGCGTAGTTTTCTTTCACTCTCCAATTCATCTAAATCTCTACGAACTGTCGATTCAGACGTGTCTAATAGACGCACTAAAGTATCTAGTGAAACAACTTGATGACGATTAATTTCCTCTAAAATTACCTGTTTTCGCTCTGATTTTAAGATAATTCCACCCCTTCCTGCAATCGTTTACAGATTCATTATACACCAATTTATTTCAAAGTCAAGCATTTTCTTTCAAAAACTATCATTTTTAATAAAATATCGAAATACAATAAGAAAAGGCTGAAATTCGCATTCAACCTTTTTTATACTATTATACTGTCGCTTTGATTGCTGCTTCAACAGCTGCTTTTTCTTTGTCAATCAAATCAATACGAGCGGAAATTTCTTTGATTCCCATACTAATATTACGGCTAATTGCCAAATCAGATAATTGTGGTTCAAAGAAGGCTTTGTATTCTGCTAAACGTTCATGCGTCTTAAAGGTACTTGCTGGATAAATGACAAATTTGTCAAAACTCATATCTCCACCAAGAGCTGCCTTAATCCAATCCCAATTGTCACGCGCCCAAGTCCAGACAGTTCCTTGTGTGAAATCATGTTGTAAGAAAGTAAAATACCAGCTCATTGCTAAATCCTGCGGTTTTACAATATCTTTATTTTTCCATTCTTCTAAAAGATGAGTGAGTGTTGTTTCGTTCTTCGTATAAGAAAGAGCCGAAGCCAATTGACGTTGGAAGTTGCCGTCAACCGTTGTAATGTATTTTGCTAAATATTTATCGGTCAATTCTTTTGTCTCATGGCGTTTGATTTGGTTAATCAAAATTTGCAAGCGAGTGGCTGCAGGAAGTTTTTCCAAAGTATCGTGATAAGCTTCAAAAATTTGGCTAGCTTTTTGACTCGCTTTTTCATCATCAGCCGCAATCATATTCGCTACAACGATTTGACGAACCAATTCATCTTCATCTGTTTCGCCTGCTTTAGCTTCAAAACCAAGTCGGTCAAAGTTAGCTTGATTCAGCTTAACAAGTAATTTCTTAAAAGCAACCTCTGTTTCTGTCCCTTCATCCACAAAAATCTTCAAACTAGTTAGCACAGACTTCACTGCAGATACCACAAGATAAGATGTTTCATTAGTTAATCTTTCAACCACTGGAATCAAATCTGCAAATGAAACAAAACCAGCTTCAGCCAACAAACGACGTTCTTGCACCACTTGCAACTTACTTGTATTATCTAAGTCTGTAATAGTTGCCAAAATATTGTCTAGCAATTCGCCTTGATAATCAGTAATGTAATGCGCTGTATTTTCTGTATTAAAACGAAGTGCTCCTTCATTTTGAGCTGCAAGAGCTGTATAATTTGGAATTTCAAGCGTTTCTGTTTCTAGAGTATCTGGGATACTAGTCCAATTACTATTCAATGGTACAACCCATAGACGACCTTTTTCTTCTTTTTCACCAATAAAGAATTGTTTTTGAGAAATTTTGAGAGTATCATTTTCCACAATCGCTGTCAAAACAGGATAGCCTGGTTGTTCTAGCCACGAATCCATAAAGGCTGCTACATCACGTCCTGAAGCTGCACCAAGAGCATTCCATAAGTCACGACCAATTGTATTACCATATTGATGTTTGGCAAAATAAGCATTCAAGCCTTTTGCAAAAGCTTCATCTCCTAGCCAACGACGAAGCATGTGCATGAGACGACTTCCTTTAGCGTAAACAATCGCAGGATCAAATAAGGTATTGATTTCGTCTGGATGTTTTACTTCCACATGGACAGATTGAACACCGTCAGTCGCATCCCGTTTTAGAGCCAGAGGAACGCCACTTGTTTGGAAATCCTCAAAGATGTTCCAAGTTGGTTCAATGGCATTCACACAGACATATTCCATCATGTTAGCAAAGCTTTCATTGAGCCAAAGATCATCCCACCATTTCATTGTGACCAAGTTACCAAACCATTGGTGCGCCAATTCGTGAGCAATCACAAGAGCTACTTGCTGACGACTAGTAACAGTTGAATTTTCGTCTACTAAGAGGTAAACCTCACGATAAGTGACCAAGCCCCAATTTTCCATAGCACCTGCAGAGAAATCTGGTAAAGCTACATGTAAGGATTGAGGAATTGGATACTTCACCCCATAATATTCTTCATAAAAGTCAATAGAGCGAACTGCAATATCTAGGGCAAACTCTAAGTTTGAAGCAGGGTGGGCTTTAGTAGAGTATACCCCCACCAAAGTACCATTCTTTGTTTTAGCTGTAACACCTTGCAAATCGCCAGCTGCAAATGCTAAGAGGTAAGAAGACATACGAGGCGTTGTTGCAAATGTCCAGATACCCGTTGCTTTCCGATTTTCTACATCAATTTCCGGCATATTTGAAAGCGCTATTTCTCCTGCTACTTGGTCGAATTTCAAAGAAAGATCAAAAGTTGCTTTTGCTTCTGGCTCATCTACGCTTGGAAAAGCTTCACGCGCAAAATGACTTTCAAACTGAGTAGAAAGCACTTCTTTTTTAACTCCATCAACAGTATAGTAAGAAGGATAAATTCCTGTCATATTATCTGTAATTTTACCTGTATAAGAGAGAGTTACTTCAACAGTTCCTGAATGACCAAGCTCAATATAAACTGCTTCATTTTCATTATCTACAGAGAATGGGCGTGATTGACCAGCTACTTCGACAGATTGAATCACTAAATCTTTCTGATGAAGTGAGATTTTTTCACCTTTTGCTTCTCCGCTAATAGTTACCTTACCTGTAAATGTTTTTTGCTCCCGATTCAAATCTAAAAAAATCGTATAGTGATTTGGAACAAATGTTTCAATAAAATGTGCAACTGCTTGCATGTATTTCTCCTTAATTAATAATATAATCTGTAACTATTGTATCATAATTCATGCCTGCTAACACGTATTCTTTATAGTTTTCCTACATTTTGTGATAAAATAGAAATACGTTATCATTTTAAGGAGAAATCATGTCTGAAATTTTTGATATTACGATCATTGGTGGAGGTCCCGTGGGACTTTTTGCTGCTTTTTATGCACACATGCGTCAAGCAAAGGTGAATGTGATTGATTCACTTCCTCAGCTCGGTGGACAGCCAGCCATTCTCTATCCTGAAAAGAAAATTCTGGATGTTCCTGGTTTTACTGATTTAACTGGTGAAGAACTGACTGAACGTTTAATTGAGCAACTGAAAACGTTTGAAACAAGCATTCACCTTGATGAGACAGTATTAGATATTGAAAAAAATGATGGATTGTTTTCCTTGACGACAAGTAAAGGAAAACACATTTCAAGAGCAATTTTAATTGCCATGGGAGGTGGAGCTTTTAAACCTCGCTCACTTGATTTGGACAATGTAGAACAATTTGAAAACATTCATTATCACGTTTCCAATATCAATCAATACGCTGGACAAAACATTGTGGTTCTAGGAGGTGGTGATTCTGCAGTGGATTGGGCACTTGCTTTTGATAAAATCGCTCCGACACATATCATCCATCGTCGAGACACCTTCCGAGCTTTAGAACATAGTGTGAATGAATTAAAAACTTCAAATGTAACAATCAAAACACCATTTGTACCAAATAAGCTTATCGGCGAAGGAAACAAACTTACTCATCTTGAAATCACTAAAGTAAAGAGTGATGAAAAGGAGCTTCTTCCGCTGGATCAACTGTTTGTCAATTATGGCTTTAAATCATCTGTTGGGAACTTAAAAAACTGGGGATTGGAGCTTAATCGTCATAAGATTATTGTGAACAGCAAACAAGAAACTTCTGTTGTAGGGATCTATGCTGCTGGAGATTGTTGCAGCTATGATGGTAAAATTGATTTGATTGCAACTGGTCTTGGGGAAGCTCCTACAGCCATCAACAATGCTATGAATTATATCTATCCAGAACAAAAAGTACAACCAAAACATTCGACTAGTCTTTAAGACGCAAAAAAACTTGAAGTTCTCAAAAGAGAACTTCAAGTTTTTATATGTACTGCACCTATTTCACGCTATCCATTTTTTCTCGGCAAGCCTTTTCGATGAGATCGAGTTTTTCAACACTTTCCTTTTCGTCTTTACCAATTGAATAGATGTATAGTTTGATTTTAGGTTCGGTCCCTGACGGTCTGAGTGCATACCATGAACCATCTTTAAAGTAATATTTCAAACAGTTTTGTTTTGGAAAATCAAGGTAGCCATCTTTAAAGTCAATCACTTTTTCAAGTTCCATTGCTCCAACTGTTGTCAAAGGATGTTCTCTAAATTCTTCCATCATTCGAGCGATTCTCTCTTGACCTTCTACACCTTCTAACTCAAGAGAAACTTGTCTTTCATTATAGAAACCAAATTCTGCATAAATATCATTTAAAACATCTAACAGAGTCTTACCCTGTTTCTTAAAGTAAGCAGCCATCTCCACGATCATCATAGAAGCACTGACAGCATCTTTATCTCTAACAAATGTTCCATAACAGAAACCGATACTTTCTTCGTAACCGAAAACATACGTTTTTTCTTTAGTACGATCATACTCGTTGGCTTTGCCACAAATATTTTTAAATCCAGTCAGGGTTTCTACTGTTTCAATACCATATTTCTTCGCAATCGCTCTAGACAAATCACCTGTAACAATAGATTTCACCATGACAGGATTTTCAGGTAAATTATTGAGAGCAGAACGTTGTGAGAAAATATAATAAGAAAGCAAAGCACCAATCTTATTTCCGTTTAAAAAGACATAATCACCGTTTGCATTTCTTACTTCCAGCGCAACACGATCGCAGTCTGGGTCATTGGCAATCAAAATGTCACAATTATTTTCTTTTCCAAGCTTTTCAGAGTAAGCAAATGCTTTCGGAAATTCTGGATTTGGATAACCAACGGTTGTAAAATCTGGATCAGGAAATTCTTGTTCCTTCACGACATAGATATTTTCAAAACCTCTTCTTTTTAAAATTTCTCTAACCGGAATGTTTCCTGTACCATTCAAAGGCGTATAGCCAACTTTGATAGATTTATCAACATCTTCATTGATGGTCAAGTTAAGAACTTCTTTGTAGTAATCTTCTTCGACAGATGCATCAATATAATTTGCAAGACCACTTTCCAAAGCTTCTTCAAAAGGAATAGATTTGATGTCTTCAAAGTTGACAATTTCATCCATGTGACCTGCAATTTGGCCTGCAATGTCATCCAAAATCTGTGAACCTTCTTCCCAATACGCTTTATAGCCATTGTATTCTTGTGGATTATGGCTAGCCGTTACCATAACTCCTGCTTTACAGTACAATTTTCTAATTGCATACGAGCACATTGGCGTAGGATGAATCCCATTGTAAATATAGGTTTTGATGCCGTGAGCAGCCATGATAGAGCAGGTCAACTCAGCAAATTCTTTTGATTTATATCTGACATCATAGCTGATTGCAACACCTCTTTTAATCGCTTCTTCACCATGGTCTTTCAAGGTTTCAGCCAATGCCTGGGCTGCTTTTCCTACCATGTATTTATTCATACGGTTGGTACCAGCACCCAATTTCCCACGAAGACCAGCGGTCCCAAACTCAAGACCTTTGTAGAATCGATCTTCGATCTCAGCTTCATCATCCTGAATAGACAGCAAATCAGCTTTCGTTTCTTCATCGAAGAAATCATTGTTTAGCCATTGTTCATAAACTTCTTTGTAGTTCATATAACGACTCCTTTTAATATATTATTTCTCAATAATTCCATTCTATACTACCTTTTCATTTTTAGCAATCCTTTTTCTGATTTTTATTTAAAACGCTTGTATTTTTTAGTTTTAATGGAAAAATCTAAAATGCTTTTAGAAGGAATAACTAAATATTTTTCTGAAAAATTTAAAAATTTCTCTCATTCAAATGATTAGGCATTGGCATTTTTATACTCAGTTTTCTATATTCTCCTACTATTTCAATCATTGACTAGAGACTCAACTTTGGATAAATCAGCATCAAAAATGAGCTCTATCATCTCTGAAGTGGATTTTATCACTACAGAAATTATAGAGCCTTCATTATCATTTTTTACTATTACTTATTTCATGCTCAATTTTTCATGAAAAATAAACTTCGACATCTTAATCACGCCACAAATCCATAGCATTCAAAAAATCATCTGAAACGGTGATATTTTGCGGATTGGTCGTTTCACGTTCCTCTCGCTTCGCTTCGACTTGGCTTACTGTTGTAATACCTTCACGACGCCAATTTCGTAAGATGGCTTGGATATACTTCCAATTTGCTTTGCCGTTAAAAACAGCTTCTCGAAGAGCAGCTGTGACGAGTTCTGGGCTGGTCTTATCATCTTGAATTGTTTTTGTTAAATCTTCTATTTCAAATGGTGTCAAGAGACGACCTAATTCTCTTTGGAAAGTCTCAACCAAGTCTTTTAAATTATTTTGAGAAATAGGCTGTACGACCGTTGAGTGACTTTCTACAATTTCATCCAATCGTTCAAGTGCTGGCAGTGCATCAAAAACAGCCTCAATCTCACCATTAAGTACAATCGTTTTGTACTGCAACAACCCTTTTTCTGTCAAATTTGACATAGAACGATTGACCTCTGTGACTGACTTCCCAATACTTTCCGCAATCCGATTAGGAGAAATCTCTTCTAATGACGTTGTATTTTGTAAATAGAAAAACTGCCAAACCAAAAAGTCGTCACTATTATCAAATATCTCATGAAAATGAAAAAGAAGCTCTGTTGGCAATACTAAATTGCCCGTCTTATACGCTGATAAATAAGTCATAACACCTCTTATAAATAAGCAAACAAGAAAGCGACATTAGCTGCATTTTTCCAGTCAAATGGCGTTTCTTGGTAAACAGCATAGTTGATACAATTGTTGAAGAACAGTGCCTCAGCTAGATTCCATCGCAAACATAGAGTTGAAATAATTTTCTGGGATATGGGGATCTAGCGCAACAACTGTGTTTCCGTCACTATTTTTTGCGGCATTAAATTCAAAATCAAGATATTCTCAGATCTTAAAATGTCGACAGCTAATAATTTCTTAATTTAAAATGACATTTTCGCTTAAAGAGGATCTGGCTTTCACTTATATCTTAATAGTGCATGAGAACCTTATAATCGTAGTCGCCAATTGCTTCGCGACCTTTAAGCTCATCTAATTCAATAAGGAAAGCACAGCCTGCAACGATACCACCTAGTCGTTCAACCATCTCAATCGTTGCCTTAACCGTTCCGCCCGTTGCAAGGAGGTCGTCAACAATCAGTACACGTTGTCCAGATTTGATGGAGTCTGCATGCATTGTTAAGGTATCTATACCGTACTCTTTTTCATAACTAGCTGAGATAACCTCACGGGGTAATTTCCCAGGCTTACGTACTGGAGCAAAACCAACACCAAGCTCATAAGCTACTGGACATCCAACAATAAAACCACGCGCTTCTGGACCAACAATCATGTCAATTTTCTTGTCTGTAGCATATTGAACAATTTCTCGAATGGCATAGCTGTATGCATTCCCATCTGCCATCAATGGGCTAATATCACGAAATAAAATTCCTTCTTGTGGATAATTTTCAATGGTTGCAATATAATCTTTTAAATCCATAACTGTCTTTCTATCAAAAAGTTTTTACTCCCTATTATACCATGTTTTTTAGGAAATAGGGCAGAAAAGTTTTTTAGTACAAGATTTTTTATTCTATTAAAAATGACAAGTCGTTCTAACTCTTTCTATTTCAAAATAATACTTGCGACAATCGGACTGACAATGACATACATAATCCCTGTCACTCCAATAGCCAGACCAGCCATAGCTCCTGCAACTTGTCCGTATTTAAAAGCTGTTCCAGTGCCAACAGCGTGACCCGTTCCTCCAAGAGCTAAACCCACTGCAACTGGATCTTTGATTTTTAAAATTCTTAAAACAGTCGGACCTATCACACTTGTCAAGATTCCTGTTGCTACTACGACCACCAAAGTCACTGTCGTTAGCCCTTGCATTTTATCCGTAATTCCAACCGCCATAGCTGTTGTGACTGATTTTGGAAAGAGTGAAATGGCTAAGAAAAAATCCATTCCAAAAGCCTTTGCGACCAAAGCTGTAAAACTGGTATTAACCACTACTGCTACAAAAGTACCAAGCAAAATGCTTCTGGCGTGGTGTTTCATGAGATGAAATGTTTTATACAAAGGAATTCCTAACGCAACCGTTGATGGCACAATGAGATTATTTAAATAGGCCCCACCAACATAGTAATTCTTGTAGGAAATTCCTGTCAATTTTAAAAATACAATAACAAATATGGTGGCGAGCAGCAAAGGAGTTGTCAATGGATGAGGAAATCTGCGAAATATCAGCATTCCTACTAAATAAGCAAAGATCGATAAAGCCAAACCAAATAAGGGATTGCCCCACAAATTAGACATTTCTTGTTTCTCCTTCTCCGTAGTCGCCTTCAAAGCGATTTTTAATCAAATGAACAACCACAGCAATGACAATCACATTAATGACAATCGCTCCGACAATAATCAAAACAATCGGCAATAAATAAGGAGCAATGACATGAAATTTATCCATAATTCCTACAGCCGGCGGCAAAAATAGAATCGTCATATTGGCTAATAAAAAGTTTCCCACCATGCTCACATGCCGCAATCTTAACATCTTAAATTGCAAAGCCAAAAAGAGAAAAATTAAACCGATAATACTTCCTGGAATCGGCAAATGAAAAAGATAGGAAATCCCTTCTCCTATCAAAGAAATCGAAAAAATAATCATCAATTGTACATATAATTTCACAAGAAACCTCCAAACTTTCTAGTAACAGTCTACTACTTTTCAGAAAAATTTCAATATTTTTCAAAAAATAAATGAGTGAATTCGTTTCTCACTCATTTTATCTTCTAGTAAAAAAACGCCACCAATGAGCGTTTTGTACCAAAACGGAAGACATGGGATTCGAACCCACGCACGCTTTTACACGCCTACTGCGTTTCCAACACAGCCTCTTAAACCTCTTGAGTAATCTTCCACGTTTATAAATGGAGCCGGTGGGAATCGAACCCACGTCCAAACACCTGCCAACACATTTGTCTACAACCATAGGTTATGTATTGGATTTAACTTCGCTTTGACACATAACTCAAGCCAAAGCCAAGCGAGTCTATTAATCTCTTATCAAGTCCCTAGACAAGACTTAATCGTATCTCGCTATTATTAAGACCTGTCATCGAACACGAGCGATCCGAATCTGGTCACGCTGGCTGTTTTTTAGGCAGCTAAAGCGTAAGAATTATTATTTTTTGCAGTTATATTTAACTGGCGCTTTACATCCGCTTGATGAGTCGCAAAATGTGCCTCATAATGCCTGTCGAATCCGTAACGACCCCAAGACATGAAAACATTATACCACACTTTTACTAAAAATTTCAATTTTTTGCGCTCATTGTTTTTGAAATCTACTTTTTATAAGAACTTTTATGCTATACTAAAATGGAATTTGTTTGAAAGGTTTGTTATCTAGATATGGTATTGCATCTTGTTTGGTTTCTTCCTGCTCTGCTTTTTTTCATTTTATTTTATATAGAGCCAAGGCGACTCTTCCATGCATATTTCTTTAGTATCATTCTTATTTTATTCGCCCTAATTATTTCTGGTCGTTTTGTAGTCCATATTGAGCAACTTGCCAATAGAAATCTAACAATGCTTATTTTACTCATCCTAGCCTTTTTCATTCCATTGAGTGTCATAGCTTCATCTAGTTATCTCATTTTTAATGGCCGGCAGATGATGATTTATGAGGGTAGGCATATAGCTAATCTCCTTTCCCTCTTTTATGGTATCACCATTGCTCTTTCCCTAGTGCTTACTTTTTTCTTCCCTCATTTTATCTTTCTTCATAAGATTCTATCTCTTACAAATGGACTTCTAATTTATGGTAGCTATCTTTATACGTCCTATATCCTTTACGGTTTTGTTTATAATATATTCCCCGTCATAAAACGTCCGGACTATCTTATCATCTTAGGCTCAGGATTGATTGGTGACCGAATACCGCCTCTTCTCGCTCAACGACTCGAAAAGGGGAAGACGATGTATGAAAAATTTCATAACTATCCCAAAATTGTCGTTTCTGGAGGAAAAGGTGTCGATGAACCAATAGCAGAAGCAGAAGCAATGGCGCAATATTTAAGGCAAGTAGGTATTCCACAAGAGGATATTATAATTGAACGGCAGTCAACCAATACCTTAGAAAATTTGCAGTTTAGCAAAACTATTTTAGACGAAAAAAGTAAGGAAAATTACTATTGCTTGGTCATCACCAATTCTTTCCACTCTTTGCGAGCTGGTATTTACATGCGAAAACTTGGCTTAAAAGGGCGAAGCATCGGATCTAGGACTGCTCTTTATTTTCTCCCATCAGCTTGGATTCGCGAAACAATCGGACTGATTGTACTCTATTGGAAATGGCACGCTATTTTTCTTGGATTTTATTTCATTATTTGGTTGATTAATCTCTTTCGATAATGTAATCTTTGCAGCTATTTGCCTTAATGGAGCCATTCACAAGCCACGATTAAAACCATCAACGAGGATAACAGGCAAACTAAAATGAATGCTTGCTATCGACTAGGACAATTATGTATAAAACCCGTTCTTGTTATCAGCCTAGCTGACATGTAAAACGAAACCTATTCCCTACATCTCCCAAACTGATCGAAGAAATGGACTGTCCCCTCAAAGATGTTGTGAAAAATAGTCGCGATACAGAATGATTGCCTTTCAATCTTAGTATGATCAAAAATAAAAAACACGAACTCATCCAATTAGCTAACTGCTAATCTAGACTGAGGTCGTGTTTTCATTACTTTGAGAGGTTTTGTCTATTCTCTTACTTATTAAGCTTCTTTCTTAGCAAATTGGCTCGTATATAAATCATAATAGAAGCCTCTATCAGCTAGAAGTGATTCATGAGTTCCTTGTTCAATAATTTGTCCGTCTTTAAGCACTAAAATTTTATCAGCTTCTTGAATTGTCGATAAGCGGTGAGCAATGACAAAGCTTGTCCGTCCTTGCATGAGGTTCTTCATCGCTTTTTGAATCAAGAGCTCTAAGCGCGTATCAACCGACGAGGTTGCTTCATCCAAAATTAAGATTTTGGGATTTGCCAATAGTGCGCGCGCAATGGTCAATAATTGTTTTTGCCCCAGCGAGATATTGCTAGACTCCTGATTCATTTCCATATTATAGCCACCTGGAAGTGTCCGAATGAAATGATCTACATTAGCAGCTTTGGCAGCATCCACAATTTCCTCATCTGTTGCACTCAGATTTCCAAAACGCAAGTTATCCTTTACTGTTCCTTCATAGAGCCAAGCGTCTTGCAAGACCATGCCAAATTGCTTGCGGTAATCTTGGCGCGATAAGTTACGAATATCGTGACCATCAACAGAAATTGAACCTGCTGTTACATCGTAAAAGCGCATGAGTAGATTGATGAGGGTGGTCTTTCCAGCACCGGTCGGACCGACAATTGCTACCATTTCACCCGGCTTTACCTCCAAATTGAAGTCGCGAATGAGCGGTTTGCTTTCTACATATTGAAAATCAACATGTTGAAAACTAACCTGTCCTGTCAAATCATGTTCTAATTGCTCTTTTATATCCGTTACTTCGTCTGGTTCATCTAAGACTTGGAAAATACGATCCAGCGAAGACTTAGCACTTTGTAATTGCCCAGCTAACTGCGTTAAATTTTGAATTGGTTGGTTTACTTGCCATACATATTGTACAAAAGCTTGCATGTTCCCAATTGTTAATTGTCCAGAAATGACTTGCAAACCACCAACGACCGCTACAAGCAGATAAGTCAAATCTGAAATTGCGTTCAAAATTGGCATCATCAAGCCAGAAATAAAACTAGCTTTGAACCCGACTTCTTGGAGGTTTTGCGTGATTTCTCGAAAATCGTCTGAAGATGTTTCTTCACGACCATAGAGTTTCAGCACATTAAAACCAGTTAGATTTTCTTGAACAAATCCATTCATGACACCTAGCGTATCTGCTTGCTTTTTAAAATATGGTTGTGATTTTTTCAAAATAAAGGTCGCCCCAAAATAGGTCAACGGAATGCTAGCAATCACTATCAAAGCCAGTTGAAAATTAAGATACAAGACCATTCCGATAACTAAGGTAATGGTCAAAACCGCATTTACAACTTGTAAGAATGATTGTTGAAGCGCATTTGAGACAGTCTCTACATCACTGGTAAAGCGCCCTAGCAAATCTCCAAATTGATGCTTATCAAAGTAAGAAACTGGAATTTGATTAATTTTAGAACTCAACTCATTGCGCATGTCACGTACTGTATTTTGCACTGCATTGGTCATAAAATAATTAGAATAGTAAGCCCCAATTTCATAGAACAAACCACGCAAAAGGTAAAGTGCCATTACCCCAAAGACATATGTTGTATTTATACTGGCGCCTTCGACTCCTTTTGCTATGTCCAGCACATTTCGTGTCAATTCTGTAATAGCAAGACCAAGTACAAAAGGCTCTAGCACGCTCATCACAATACTCACCACCTTCAAAAAGATAGCAAGGATTACTGAGAGTTTATAAACTTTTAAGTAACTCCACAAGCGCATAAAACTATGTTGTTTCATCTTTCCCTCCTATTCTTCTGTTAGTGATTGACTATTAAACTGAGAATTAGCAATTTCGCGATAGATGTCGTTTTGTCGCAACAATTCTTCATGTGTTCCGCGCCCGACAATTTCTCCTTTATCCAGAACAATAATCTGATCTGCATCCATAATGGTTCCCACGCGTTGTGCTACAATCAATACAGTAGCATTTTGCGTAACTTCTTTGAGTCGACTTCGAAGAATGGCATCGGTCTTATAGTCCAACGCAGAAAATGAATCATCAAAGATATAAATATCTGGTTCTTTCACGACAGCACGTGCGATAGAAAGGCGTTGCTTTTGCCCACCTGAGAGATTGCTTCCCCCTTCAGCTAAATGGGTTTCAAAGCGTTCTTCCTTACTTTCGATAAAATCTCTAGCTTGTGCTACATCTGCCGCTTGTGTCAATTCTTCATAACTGGCATGTTCTTTCCCATACCGCAGATTTTCTGCGATTGTTCCCGTAAACAGCAAAGCCTTTTGTGGAATGAAGCCTATCTTCTGCCGCAATGCTTTTAGATTATAAGAGCGCACATCTACCCCATCCACTAAAATTTTTCCTAAAGTTACATCATAGAAGCGTGGAATTAACTGCACCAGAGATGATTTCCCTGAACCTGTTGAACCAATAAAGGCAATTGTTTCACCAGGTTTTGCTTTGAAGGAAATATTATGCAAGACTGGACTCTCTGTTTCACCAGGATATGCAAAGGTAACATTGTCAAACTCTAAATAACCATGACTGTCTGTCTCAGTCACACCATCTTCGTTTGGATTGATCGAAATGGGCATTTCCATTACTTCTTTTAACCGTTCACTCGAAACAGCAGTTCTAGGATACATAGTAAACAAGCTAGACAGCAACAGAAATGACAGCAATGCATGAAAACTGTATTCGATAAAAGCAACCAAATCTCCAATTTGCAAGTCTCCTGTACCTAGTGGTTTTAAAGCAAAGCAGACAATGGCAACAATCATCGCGATGATAATTTGAACAAAAAGAGGTTCTGTCAAACCAGTTAACTTGAACAGACGATTCGAATTATTCGCATAAATATCATTTTGTGAAGCGAAACGCTCTTCTTGAAATTCTTCTCGAGCAAAAGCACGAATAACGCGCAGCCCCATTAAATTCTCACGTGCGTATTGATTGATTTTATCTAAAGTTTTTTGTTGTTTTTCTGATAAAGGACGAGTCTTGACTGCTATATACCAAACGACAATGCCGAGGAAAGGAACAGAAATTGCAACAATCCAAGCCAAGGAAGGACTAGTGAAAAAAATCATCACCACACTAGAAATCATCATCATTGGTGTAATGACACCCATTTTTAGGGATTGTTCTGCGAACTGCATCAAAACAAAAGCATCACTGGTAATCCGTGTCACTAAGGATGAAACACCAATCTGCTCGTATTCATGATGGGAATACTCTTGCAATTTGTCGTAGATGTCATTACGCATATCACGCACCATACTCGTTGTCAACTTACCAGCTGCATAAGAAAGCACGATCCGCCCCAAAATTCCCAACAAAATCACAATAAGCATCACAAGCGCCCAATAATACAAACGGTTGTTGTCTTCTTGGTTAATCCCTTCATCAATCATCCGTGCTAAAACAGTCGGTAAACCGAGATTCACCACAACAAAGAAGACCGCACCAAAGAAATCCAATAGCAACCATTTGGGATATTTTTTCAAATAAGACCAAATATACTTCATGTTTCTCCTCCCTACATCATAAAATAATCCGCAATAAAAAAGCACTTATACACTTTTTAGACAAAATAGAGCGTGCCAAAGCACGCCTATGCAAAAACAGTATAACAAAAAGATGATAAAAATGCAAAAGCATATGGGCTATTAACTCCAAATTTAGTTGGTGACCGTCACTTCTCCTGTCTGATAATTTAATCGAATTCCTGTCTGTACGTTTGGCACAAAGACATTTATTTCCAAACTACCGTCGCTAGACTTGGCTTCAATATGTGAACCAACCGGTACTAAATCCTGCTCACTTGCGTAAATCAAGGTCACTCGATACCGAACTCGTTTATTTTTATCAAGAGCTTTACGTACTTTCGTTTCATAAAAATTTTGACCTGTAGAATGGCTAGCATTTGCTTGATTCGCCCAAGCCGTTTGCACCGCAATATTTTTAGGATTGCTAGTCGAAGCATCAAAGCCTTTCAAGTTACCAATCAAGGCATAACCTAGCAGATGTCCACGGTCAACTGCATGATGATATTCACCCGATAAATGCTTCACCTGATGCCAGCCAGCAGGTGTCCAAGTTGTTGAACCATTACCTGTTTCTTCACGATTCCTATACTGACGAGTAGCTTTGGACAAAAGAGCATCTGCTACCGTTGGAACAGTTCGACCTCTGACCAATTTTGTCTTATTATCCGCATAAGGAATACTTCCCACTTTAGCATCTAAATCATTTTTATTCTCATTGACAATAAAAGCCCCTGCGCCATTCCACTCGATTTTCCCTTTGAGCTGTCGTTTGACAGAATCTGTTAAAATGCTCTGTGCTAATTCTTGACTGGGTGCTGCATAATTCTTACGAATACTCCTGTTAATAGCAGTGCTGTCAGAATGCTTCGTACTGCTATGATTATGATAATTGCTAAAAGAATAACCTCCCAGCGCAAGAACAAGTGCAAGAAATACGCCTGCTACACTTTGCGCTACTTTCTGGTTGGATTTCTTTCTCGCCATTTCTACTCCCCTTTAAATAAATAGGAGGGGGTGGGACTACAAAGTCAATTTCTACGAAATCACGACTTTTGTCTCACTCCCTCAAAGTTATTGCCCTCTAAAAACTGATACACTCAACAACTAGAAGTCACGCAATTACTGCATCTTGTAATCGAACATTTTTGAATAAGAAGTTAGTTTTTATTTTGCCTCTTTTTGCTATTAAAATTATCGTCCTGTAAATTTGCTGATAATGGTATGCCATTTATCTAGTGATAAAATTGACCACGGATCCTTACCACCATATCCTACCACTAATCCAACTGCAAACAAAATCAAACCAAACAATAAGACTGCCAAAACAATTCCGACTTGTTTTTTAACATATTTCAAATTATTATTCATCGTCTTCTTCCTTCACTCGCTTAATATTTGCACCCAAATTAGCCAGTTTTTTATGAAATTGATAATAACCTCTATCTAAATGAGTTAGTTGACCTACTTTTGTTTCACCGTCTGCAACCAAACCTGTCAAAATTAGCGCAGCACTCGCACGCAAGTCTGTTGACATCACTTCAGCTCCTTGCAAAGCTTGACCACCAACGATACGAGCTGTATCTCGCATAATTTCCGAGTGTAAACCCATTCGACGCATTTCTTCCAGATGTTGGAAACGATTCTCAAAAACAGTCTCAATCATAGTGGATTCACCCTTAGCAACCGTCATCAAAACTGTAAATTGTGCCTGCATATCTGTCGGGAAACCAGGATGAGGAAGAGTTTTGACATTGACTGCTCTTAGTTTAGAAATGTCAGATTGAATACGGATACCCTCATCTTCCTCCGTAACAGACACACCCATTTCTAGCAATTTCGCAATAAGTGGACGATTATGCTCCCAAATAGCATCTTGCACAAGGACATTACCGCCAGTCATAGCAGCTGCTACCATAAAAGTCCCGGCTTCAATGCGGTCTTGTACTACACTGTGGCTTGTCCCCATCAGCTCCTCAACTCCAGTAATGGTTAGTGTCTCCGTACCTGCACCACGAACTTTAGCCCCCATTTTGTTCAATAAAACAGCTAAATCAACAATCTCCGGTTCGCGCGCTGCATTTTCAATCACTGTTACACCATCCGCTAAAGTTGCTGCCATCATGATATTTTGCGTCGCACCCACACTTGGAAAATCCATGTAAATATGAGCTCCATGCAATCGGTTAGCTTTGGCCTCAATAAATCCAGCCGTCTGCTTAATTTCAGCTCCCATTGCCTCCAATCCTTTCAAATGAAGGTCAATAGGACGACTTCCAATCGTACAGCCACCAGGCATAGAAACTTTGGCATAACCATTTCTTGCCAAAATCGGACCTAATACCACGATAGAAGCACGCATTTTACTCACATATTTATAAGGAGCTTCTTCGCTCAACGGCTGTGTAGCATCCACCGTAATCCTGTTCTCTTCTTGTTCAAAAATCACTTTTGTATTCAATCCACGAACCACATTGTTCATCGTAAATACATCAGATAGAACCGGAACATTGGTTAGAGTTGTTTTCCCTGTCGTCGCTAGAATAGTTGCTGCAAGCAAAGGCAAAACAGCATTTTTGGCACCTTCAATTTTAACCGAACCGACTAATGGATTCGAACTGCCTTGTATAATAATTTTATCCATATTTCTCCAAAACACCTATTATATTTCTTTTCTTATCCTATAAATTACTATTAAACATATCTCGTCCCAATGTATAGAGATTAAGGAAGAAAGAACTGAGCAAAAACCCTAACGCAATACTAAGCAATAAAATTAGGAATCGGATCTTAAGAGCATTGTCAGCATTCACCTTTAATAGTCTTTCCCAATTCACAACAGTAGAAAGCAAGTGAAATGAAAGAAAAATAAAAATCATGTAGCTACTAAGCGTAAAAATTAACTGAATCATATCCCCATTATACCAAAAAAATAGATGAGAGCAAACTATCAGACACAAATCAGGTACTGATAGCAAAAAAGCCATTATAAAAAGGCCAATTGGCCTTTTCGTATTATAATCTTGTTCCAACGTTAATTCGATTAATGGCACGTTGAAGGGCAATTCTGGCACGACGTTCTTGGTCAATTAAATGCTTTTCCTGTGCTTCTTCAATGGCACGCTCGGCACGCAATTTTGCTCTTTCAGCACGACTGATGTCAATATCACGAGCGCGTTCAGCAGAGTCTGCAACGATGGTAATCAAATTATCAGCAACTTCGACAATTCCACCATTCACCGCAATCCAATTGACATGATCTTCTTCATCAATCCGCTTCACTTTGACCTCATCGACAGCCAAAACAGCAATCATGTTTTCATGATGCGGCAAAATCCCCATTTCTCCATCAAGAGTTTTAACGGAAACAAACGTTGCATGATGATCAAAAACCAGACCATCAGGTGTAACGATTTGTACTGTCATTTGAGCCATAAGTCACCTCTTAGAATCCCATTTTTTCAGCTTTAGCAACCACATCTTCAATAGAACCAACGCCGCGAAAGGCATCTTCAGGAAGATGATCATATTTACCTTCAAGAATTTCTTTAAAGCCACGAACCGTATCAGCAACTGGCACATAAGAGCCTGGTTGACCGGTGAATTGTTCCGCCACATTAAAGTTTTGTGATAAGAAGAACTGAATCCGACGTGCACGAGCAACCAAGGTCTTTTCTTCGTCTGACAATTCATCCATACCCAAAATAGCAATAATATCTTGCAATTCATGGTAACGTTGAAGGACGCGTTTTACTTCTGCTGCAACAGCATAATGCTCTTCACCGACAATTTCAGGAGCAAGCGCACGTGAGCTAGAAGCAAGCGGATCTACTGCTGGATAAATACCTAATTGTACCAATTTCCGTTCAAGGTTAGTTGTTGAATCTAAATGAGCAAAAGCTGTAGCTGGCGCAGGGTCAGTATAGTCATCAGCTGGCACATAGATAGCCTGAATTGAGGTAACAGAACCTTTTTTCGTTGATGTAATACGTTCTTGTAATTGCCCCATTTCAGTAGCCAAGGTTGGTTGGTAACCCACAGCTGATGGCATACGACCAAGAAGGGCTGACACTTCAGAACCTGCTTGAGTGAAACGGAAGATATTGTCAATGAATAAAAGAACATCTTGACCTTCCACATCACGGAAATACTCTGCAATCGTTAACCCAGTCAAAGCTACACGCATACGTGCTCCAGGCGGTTCATTCATTTGCCCAAAGACCATAGCTGTCTTTTCGATAACACCAGATTCTTTCATTTCCCAGTACAGGTCATTCCCTTCACGAGTCCGTTCCCCAACACCAGTAAAGACTGAAATCCCACCGTGTTCTTGGGCTATATTATGAATCAACTCTTGAATCAAGACAGTTTTCCCAACGCCAGCACCACCGAAGAGGCCGACTTTCCCACCTTTGAGGTAGGGGGCTAAAAGGTCAATAACCTTTATTCCTGTTTCTAAGATTTCTGATGAAGTAGATAACTCATCAAAAGTTGGAGCTTTTTTATGGATTGGTTGACGTTCTGCATCTTCACCAAATGGAGCCTCCAAATCAATGGTATCGCCTAAAACGTTAAAGACACGACCAAGTGTTTCTTTCCCAACTGGAACAGAAATTGGTCGACCAGTATCTAGAACTTCCATACCACGAGTCAACCCATCAGTGGATTCCATGGCAATAGTTCGAACCACTCCATCACCAAGCTCAAGAGCTACTTCAAGGACGATTTTTGATTTATTTTCGTCATTTTTATAGACTACAAGTGCATTATTTATCTCAGGTAATTTATCACCAGCTGCAAACGAAACGTCAACGACTGGTCCGATAACCTGAGCAATTTTGCCTGAGCTCATTCTTTTCTCCTCTATCTATTTATTTTATGTGACACTATTCTAGTGCACTTGCACCCGCCACAATTTCAGTAATTTCTTGCGTGATAGCAGCTTGTCTAGCACGGTTATACTGAATCGTTAAATCACTGATAACTTTCTTTGCGTTATCTGTTGCTGTCTGCATGGCGGTCATTCCTGCTGCATTTTCAGCAGTTTTCGCATCAATAATTGCCCCATAAATCATACTCTCAGCAAATTGAGGCAACAATTGATCCAAAATGACATCTCGACTTGATTCCAATTCCAAATTCAAAACGTAGTCTTCATCTGCTTCATTTGGATCCAAATCCACAATTGGAAGCATTTGTTCAACACGCATTTGGCTTGTTAAACTATTGACGTGATGATTATAACAAACATACAATTCATCAAATAATTCGTTTTGATACATTTCAACCGTTTTGTTAATGATTTTACGGACTTCATCAAAGCTTGGTTGATCTGCTAAACCACGCAGTTCATAAATTGGTTGGAGACCACGAGCACGAAAGAAATCCGAACCCATACTTCCGATTGAAATAATGACAAAATCATCTTTATCATGGTATTCCGCAAAAAGTTCCATCATGGATTTGAGAATGGTCGCATTATAACCACCTACCAAGCCACGATCCGATGTGATAACGATATAAGCCGTTTTCTTAACCGGACGACTAACAAGCATAGGATGGTATTTGGAATTTTGAGCTTCATGTCCATGAAGTAAATCCGTCAATAATTTTCTGACCTTAGAAGCATAGATTTGAAAATTTTTGGCTGCTTCTTCAGATTTTCCCAACTTTGCAGCAGACACCATCTGCATAGCATTTGTGATTTGACTGGTGTTTTTTGTGGATGCAATTTTATTTTTTATATCATTTAATGAAACTGCCATCTGATACCTCTCTTCTTACTTGAAGCTAGACTGATTGATAAATTCAGTAATTGCAGCATCTAGAGCAGCTTCTTCTGGAAGATCTTTTGTCCGACGAATAGTTTCATAGATGCCTTCATGATGAGCATCAAAGTAATCAAACAATTCTGCTTCAAAACGAAGAATATCATCAACAGGTACACTATCCAAGAAGCCATGTGTCAATGCATACAAGATAACCACTTGTTTTTCAACTGGTAGTGGTTCATGAACAGGCTGTTTCAATACTTCTACTGTCCGACGACCACGGTTTAACTTTGCTTGTGTCGCAGCATCCAAATCACTACCAAACTTGGTAAAGGCTTCTAGTTCACGATAAGAAGCAAGGTCAATACGGAGTGTACCAGCTACCTTCTTCATAGCTTTTATCTGAGCAGAACCACCTACACGCGATACAGATGAGCCGGCATCAATAGCTGGTCGAACCCCCCCATTAAAGAGACTATCGCTTAAGAAGATTTGACCGTCTGTAATGGAAATCACATTAGTTGCGATATAAGCTGAAATGTCTCCTGCTTGTGTTTCAATAAACGGCAACGCTGTGATAGAGCCACCGCCTAGTTCATCTGAAACTTTTGCAGACCGTTCCAAAAGACGGCTGTGAAGATAGAACACATCTCCAGGGAAAGCTTCACGACCTGGTGGACGACGAAGTAAAAGTGACAGTTCACGATAGGCAACCGCTTGTTTGGATAAATCATCATAAACAATCAAAACGTGTTTACCATTATACATAAATTCTTCTGCCATTGCCACACCAGCATAAGGAGCCAAAAACAGCAATGGTGACGGTTGAGAGGCTGACGCCGTCACAACGATTGTATAATCAAGCGCTCCATACTGACGAAGCGTTTCTACTTGCGTACGAACCGTTGACTCTTTCTGTCCAATAGCAACGTAGATACAAATCATATCTTGTCCCTTTTGGTTCAAAATCGCATCAATTGCAATACTTGTTTTACCAGTTTGACGATCTCCGATAATCAATTCCCGTTGACCACGACCAATTGGTACCAAAGCATCAATCGCTTTCAACCCCGTTTGAAGAGGTTCTGATACAGATTTCCGTTGCATAACTCCTGGAGCAGGCGTTTCAACTGGGCGTGTCTTGTCTGTCTTGACTTCACCAAGTCCATCAACCGGACGACCAAGTGGATCAACAACCCGCCCAATCAAAGCATCTCCAACAGGTACTTCCATGATTTTACCAGTACGACGGATTGTATCACCTTCGCGAATATCAGTAAAATCACCTAGAATGATAATCCCAACATCTGTTGATTCTAAGTTTTGTGCCATACCATATGAGCCATTTTCAAAAATCAACAACTCACCACTCATGGCATTATCAAGACCATGGGCACGTGCGATTCCATCACCAATATAAGTGACGACCCCTGTTTCCGTGACGTCAAA
This sequence comes from Streptococcus sp. NSJ-72, assembly GCF_014334035.1. Lineage (NCBI taxonomy): Bacteria > Bacillati > Bacillota > Bacilli > Lactobacillales > Streptococcaceae > Streptococcus > Streptococcus sp. NSJ-72. The sequence goes on along the minus strand of NZ_CP060489.1, from coordinate 921,620 downwards.
ATTTGGCTGGAAATTTTCAATTTGTTGCTTAATCAAAGCGCTGATTTCTTGTGCGTTAATCGCCAAAATTCACACCACTTTCTATTTCAATTTTTCTTTTACTGTTTGTAATTGACGTTTAATACTTGCATCAATTGTCTTATTATTAGCAGTGATGATAAAGCCACCAATAAGGCTCGCATCAAGTTCTTCTTTTAAGGAACGAACTTGCAATCCAAATTTTCGCTCAACAATTGGAATAATTTTGGATTTTTGAGTCTCAGATAAAGTCTGAATGGATTTAATCGTCACTTCAAATTCATTACTAATCATTTCAAGCTGATGAAGACTTTCTACTAAAATATCATAAAAAAGATCTTCACGATGATTGTGAATAATAACTTCAATGAAGTTGTCAATCAAAAGCGAATCAGATCCTTGAAAATAGCGAAGGCTTTTTTCTTTTTCTGTATCATCAACACCAATGTGCGATAGAAAGGCAACTAAGTTTGTATCATCCAAAATGTCTTTCATTTGATGAAGCTGTTCAAAGACATTTTTTTGTTGCCCTTTTTCAATCACAAGTTGGACAAAAGGTGTGGTATATTTTTCAACTACCGCAAATCTTTTTTTGTCCATTAAGCATCTCCTAGCTTGTCAATGTACCGGTCAATCAACTCTTTGTGAGCTTCTTGATCCAACTGTTGGCCTAAAATTTTACTAGCAAGATTTACAGTCAAATCAGCTACATCACCTTTAATACTGTTCAAGGCTTCTGCTTTGGTTTGAGCAATTTCTTGATTTGCTTTCTCTTTTAAACGTCCAGCTTCATCAGCTGCATCTGCCAAGATTCCTGCCTTATTTTTCTCAGCAGTTTCTTTAGCATTCTCAATAATGGTTGTCGCTTCCTGACGACTACCTGCTAATTCTGTTTCTCTTTTTTGCGCTAAATCTTCTGCTTTTTGACGAGCTGATTCTGCACCATCAATATCGTCTGAAATCTTTTTAGCACGTTGCTCAAAAGTACTTGTGATATTCTCCCAGGCAAATTTCTTGATTAAAATGATTAACAGAAGAAATGAGCCTGCTACAAGGATAAAATCCCCAATAAGACTACCTAAAGTAATATTCATCTCTTATCTCCCTTCTATTCCTCACTGTTAATTTTCTTACCTAGATACATAGATGTCAACATGGTAAATACATATGCTTGAATACATGAAATAAAGACTGAAAAAGCAGTCCAAACAAGATTCAAGACAAAAGCAATTGGATACCAACCAGCAGCTTGTTGTGATAAAGTCAACAACAAACCAGACAGAACTTCACCCGCATAAATATTACCATAGATACGCAGAGCCAGAGAGGCAAAATTAGTGAATTCTTCCAAAATATTCATTGGAGTCATTCCAGCAGGTGTCGCAAATGCCTTGAGATAAGCTTTCACTCCCCGTCGGCGAATCCCTTCAACATGACAAATTAAGGTAATCAAAAATGAAAATCCTAAGTCAAAGGCAAGATTGGCCGTTGGAGATGTCCACAAATTATAACCATTGGTTGTCTGCACTTTTGCCATCAAACCAAGATTGTTAGCTACTGCAACGAAAAGGAATAAGGAAAAGATAAATAGAGAATAATTCTTTATATATTTATCGCCAATATTTCCCTTTGTAAAGCCAATAACAAAATCATAGAGGTATTCTAAGACATTTTGTTTGCCAGAAGGCTTCAGCGTCATTTTCCGACTAGCCCAATAAACAAAGGCAAATACGATAAATACAGTTAGAAGAGACATAGCAAGTAGAGTCAAATCAAAAGTCACAGGACCTAAAGTGATAGTTGGATTTATACTTTCTTCCAACGAACTCCACCCCCTTTTCTAAAGGATAACTTTCTTTTCTTATTTAATGATGAATGACATCGCAAGTGTTACGAAGAAAGTACCTTCGATAAAGGCAATCCCCATGATCATGAGCGTTCTCAACTGACCAATGATTTCTGGTTGACGTGATGCTGATTTAAATAGATTTGCCATTAAAAAACCTTCAGCGAGCGAAACACCCATACAGGCAAGACATAATCCAAAAAATGTTAAATTCATGATGAATTCTCCTTTATGTTTAAAATTTACTTACTTAGTTTAGTCCTAAAAATTCTTTTTGTCAAATGTTTTTGTCTTTTGGAAACGTTTTATAAGGATTTACTTCATTTTCCAAAAAAGCAAGGTATTTCTGCAATAATGATAAACCTAGATAGCGAAAATACGAAGTTTGTTTCACTATAAATCTACCTTTATAAAAAAATAGTAATCTTGTTCTTATTTATTGAAATCTGATACTTCACAAAATCTTCCTCTATCAAATGAAATAAACTAACTTTTCAACAAAGAGGCTGGATAGGTCCCAGCCCCTAGCTTAATCCTTTTTCAGGTTCCAAATTTCTTTGGCGTATTGTTCAATCGTATCATCTGATGTGAATTTATCAGACGTTGCAATATTAACAAGACTCATACGCGCCCATTTTTCTTTGTCGCGATAGAGTTGATCAATCTTTTCTTGTGCAGCTACGTACGAAGCAAAGTCTTCTAGAAGGAAGTATTCATCATTGTGTGTAATCAAAGCTTCATAAATCTCAGCGCCTTCATTCCGGACATTTGGAATGGTTCCGTTTACGAAACTATCAACTACACGCCGAATGACTGGATTGTCTTCGTAGACACCGCGTGAATCATAATCATGACGTGCGTAATGGTCGTAGACTTCGTTTTTGTTCATACCGAAAATCACAATATTGTCATCTCCAACTTCATCTTTGATTTCAATATTGGCTCCGTCAAGAGTTGCCAAGGTAATAGCTCCTGTCATCATAAATTTCATATTAGATGTTCCTGAAGCCTCTTTGGAAGCAAGAGAAATTTGCTCTGACACATCTGCCGCAGGAATGATGAGTTCAGCTAAACTGACACGATAATTTTCAAGGAAAACAACTTTTAATTTGCCTTGTAAACTTTCATCATTATTCACAAGATTTGCTACTTCGTTGATTAATTTAATAACAGATTTTGCAAAATGATAACCTGGTGCTGCTTTAGCACCAAAAATGAAAACTCGCGGCACCATATCTTTATCAGGATTATCTTTCAAATCCCAATATAGCTTAAGAATATGGAGCAAATTGAGCAATTGACGCTTATAGGCGTGAAGCCGTTTCACTTGCACATCAAAGATAGCTTCCGTTGACACTTCCACTCCTGTAGATTCTTTGATGAAAGCTGCTAAACGTGCTTTAGCTTCCTGCTTAACATTATAAAATTCGCTCAAAACATGCTGATCATCTTTGTAGTCTAAGAGTCTACGAAGTTCATGAATATCCGTCCGCCAGCCCTTACCAATCAAACGATCAATTTCATTTGACAATGGTTCATCTGCAATTTGCAACCAACGACGTTGAATGATGCCATTCGTTTTATTATTGAATTTTTCAGGATAAATAGCATAAAAATCACGCAACGTATCTTCTTTGAGAAGTTCTGTGTGAAGTTTGGCCACTCCATTGACCGAATGACCGCCAATAATCGCCAAATGTGCCATGTGGATTTGATTATCTTTGACAATCCGAGTATGTTCAATCACTTGTGGGTCAATGCCACGCGCAGCCATATCAGCAATATAACGATTGTCAATTTCAAGAATAATTTGATAAACACGAGGAAGAACATTTTTAAAGAGTTCCGCATCCCATCTTTCTAGGGCTTCTGAAAGGATGGTATGATTGGTATAGCTCATCGTCTGAACTGTCGCATTCCAAGCGTCTGCCCATTCAAGACCGCAATCATCTAACAGAAGTCGCATAAATTCTGCTGGTGCAACTGCTGGGTGTGTATCGTTAATATGAACCGATACCTTTTCATGAATTTGCTCTAAAGGCAGACCTTGTTTCCGATAGGATTTGATAATGGTCTGCAAACCGGCACTGGTCATGAAATATTCTTGAATCAAGCGTAGCTCTTTTCCTTCATAACTTGAATCATCTGGGTAAAGAATGGCTGTAATATCCTGTACCTTGCGACGCGCTTCAATCGTTGGATAGTCTAATTCATATTCTTCAGGAATTTCGACATCCCAAAGACGAAGATTGTTGACAACGTCATTTCCAAAACCAATTTGTGGTACATCGTAAGGTACTGCACGGAGAGTTTGCGAATTTTCATAAATGGGAAGCATTCGCCCTTCTTTGTTGGCTTGCAGATAGACATTTCCAAAGATTTTAACATCTACAACATCATGATCCTTACGTGTTTCCCAAACATTTCCGAGACTACCAAACCAATCATCAGGCAACTCGACTTGGTAACCGTCCACAATTTTTTGTTTGAATAATCCATAGCGATAGCGAATTCCATTACCAAATCCAGGATAACCTGTGGTTGCCAATGAATCCATAAAAGCTGCTGCTAAGCGACCCAAACCGCCATTCCCTAGCGCCATATCGTACTCAGCCTGTTTGACAGCTGTGAAATCAACACCTAATTCATCAAATCCTTCTTTGACAACATCGAGGATTCCAAGATTTAGTAAATTGGTTTCCAGCATTCGCCCAGGCAAAAATTCAATAGAAAAGTAATAAGCAATTTTTTGCTTGTCTTCTACTAATTTGTTTCGTCGCTCCAACCACATAGGAGTGATGTATTTACGAATTGTACGTGCTAAGGTTTGAAACAGTTCTGCCGAAGTGGCATCTTCTACTTTAATCAATTGTTCTTCATGCAAAATGTCCTTAAAATCATGAAGAAACTGCTCTTTTGTTAGTTCCATTTCTTAACGGCAAACTCCTTTCTATCAATAAAGAGATTGGTACAAATGACTGTAAGCTTGGCTAGCTGTATCCCATGAAAAATCACGTTCCATAGCTTGTATTTGAAGGTTATACCATGCTTCTTTATCATTGTAATATAAGTCGATAGCCATGTCAAATGTCCATTTCAGCCAGTAACCTGAGAAATTATTAAAGCTAAATCCAGTTCCTGTTCCTTCGTAAGCATTGTAGGGTTGAACGGTGTCACGAAGACCACCAACTTCATGTACAAGTGGCAATGTTCCATAACGCATTGCCATCATTTGGGACAATCCACACGGCTCAAAGCGACTCGGCATCAAGAACATATCACAAGCTGCATAAATTTCTTGGGCTAATTTCACATCAAAAGTGATATTGGCAGATAATTTTTCTGGATAAGCTTGACCAAACCAAGCAAATGATTGCTCAAAAGATGGGTCTCCTGTTCCTAAAAGGATAATTTGTACATCATCTTGTAGTAAATTGTGTAATTGATCCACAACTAAATCAAAACCTTTTTGCCGAGTCAAACGTGATACAATCCCTACTAGAGGTACATCATCTCGAACAGGTAGACCAACTTTTTCCTGCAACGCACGCTTATTAGCAAGTTTGCCAGATAAATCATCTTTATTAAAATGATGATCCAGTAACGCATCTGTTTCTGGATTATAAATATCTGTATCGATTCCATTGACAATACCTGAGACTTTACCCGACTCCATCCGCAAAATTTGATCCAAACCGCAACCGAACTCTGGTGTCATAATTTCATGTGCATAACTTGGTGATACAGTTGTTACACGATCTGCATATAAAATCCCTGCTTTCATCCAGTTGAGGCAGTCATTCCAACGCAATGTTCCATCTGCATAGCGCTCATAACCCACTCCGAATAAATCCCAGAGCATGCCATCGGAAAATTGCCCTTGAAATTCTAAATTATGAATGGTTAAAACAGTCCGAATTCCGTGATAAGCTTGAATCCAATGGTATTTTTCTTTCACTAAAAATGGAATCATCGCGGTATGATAATCATGCACATGCAGTACATCTGGAATGAAATCTACTCTTTCCATCAACTCAACAGCAGCCATTTGGAAATAAGCAAAACGCTCACCATCATCAAAATCACCATAAACATGACCACGAAAGAAATAGTATTGATTGTCTATAAAATAGAAGGTTACACCATTTAAAACTGTACGTTTCACACCGACATATTGACCGCGCCAGCCGACCTTTACTTCAAAATGGAACAAGTCTTCCATTTGGTCGCCGAATTTAGTCTCTACCATATCATAATAAGGCAACACCACTCCCACTTCATGACCAGCTTTCACAAGAGATTTAGGGAGAGCGCCAATGACGTCTCCCAATCCTCCTGTTTTAGAAAAAGGTGCACCTTCTGCTGCTACAAATAAAATTTTCATTGAATTCTATCCTCTGTCACTTTTTCGCCTTTTTTAAGAACAACTGGGTTATCAACTGTTCCTCGAACGGTCACATTCTCAGCAACCTCAACACCCTTATCTAAGATTGCATATTCTACAACAGCATTTTCGCCAATAAGGACACGTGGGAAAAGAATACTGTTTTTTACACGACTTCCTTTTTTAATACGAGTATTACGAGAAATGACAGAACCACTCACTTCTCCTTCAATAATACTGCCAGAAGCAAATTGAGCATTTGAAACCTTAGAACCGACTGCATAATAAGTTGGCTCTTCGTTTTTTACTTTAGTATAAATCTTTTGATTTGGAGAGAAAAGAGAATAGAATTTTTGTGAATCAAGCATATCAATATTGGCATTGAAGTACGAAGTGACAGAATGAATATTTGCTAAATAACCCGTATATTCATAAGCAAACGCTTTTTCCTGAGCAGCTAAATCACGTAAAACATAACGTAATTTTTGAGGAAATTCTTTTTGTGCTTCTATTTCTAACTTTTCAATCAGCCAAGGTGTATCCACAACAAAGATATCCGTTGACATGTTGTACAAATCCTGTTCTTTTTTATCATCAAAAAGATGGTGATTTTTCACATGATCTGTTTCATCAATTTCCAAAACAGCATTGACTTCGGAAATTTCTTCTTTTGGTAATTTTTTATAGACAACTGTGATCGGTTGATCAGTTGTACCATGTAAGTGGAAGACTTGGTTCAAGTCGATGTTCACCAAAACATCACAGTTCAATGCTACCGTTTGATCGCTGCCCGAACGTTTTAAGTAGGTCAATAATTGCTCGTAGTATTCTTTACCAACAGTAGAACTTTCTACGCGCGTATTATAAATACCAAGATAGTAGTGACTCAAAAGAGTAGACAGCCCCCATTCACGTCCAGAACGGATATGGTCAAAGACAGAACTAATATTATCTTGTTGGAAAATGCCAAAGACGCTCCGAATCCCTGCATTGGCCAGGCTAGACAACGGAAAGTCAATTAAACGATATTTCCCACCAAACGGCAAACTGGCAACTGGACGATGATTTGTCAAAGTAGACATATCATGAAATCCAACTGTATTTCCTAAAATTGCTGAATATTTATCAATCTTCATCTGATGGTACCCCCACTTTCTCATTGTATCCGATAACTTGTACTTCGTCTGTTCCATCAATTTCTACACCATCAGAAATGATAGCTCCTTCACCAATAATAGCACGTTTGATTTTTGCACCTTGACCAATGATAGCACCACTCATAATCACAGAATCTTCTACAACTGCATCTTTACGCACTTGAGCTTCCGTAGAAAGAATGGAATGCTTAACCGTACCATCTACCAAACAGCCGTCCACAACCAAAGAATCTTCTACATGAGCATTTTCTCCAAGGAAGTTTGGTGGAGAAATCAAGTTACGTGAATAAATTTTCCATTGACGATCCCGGCTGTCTAAAGCATTGTTTGGGTCAATATATTCCATATTGGCTTCCCAAAGTGACTCAATCGTTCCAACATCTTTCCAATATCCCTTAAATTCATAAGCATAGACACTTTCGCCGGATTCAAGATAATTTGGAATAACATTCTTACCGAAGTCAGACATATCTACATTGCTCTTTTCAGCAGCTACCAGCATATTACGCAGGCGTTTCCAGTCAAAGATATAAATCCCCATAGAAGCCTTAGTAGACTTAGGTTCAGCTGGTTTTTCTTCAAACTCGACAATGCGGTTATTGGCATCTGTATTCATAATACCAAAACGACTCGCTTCTTTTAAAGGAACATCCAGAACAGCTACCGTCAGACTGGCGTTGTTGTCCTTGTGAGATTGAAGCATATCATCGTAGTCCATTTTGTAAATGTGGTCACCAGACAAAATCAAGACATACTCAGGATTGATAGTATCAATATAATCAATGTTTTGATAAATCGCATGACTAGTTCCTTCAAACCAACGATTGCCCTCACTTGCTGAATATGGCTGGAGAATAGAAACTCCTGTGTTAATACCATCCAGTCCCCAACTAGAACCATTTCCAATATGACTATTCAAAGCTAATGGTTGGTATTGAGTAATGACACCAACATTATGAATTCCTGAATTGGCACAATTGGACAAAGCAAAGTCAATGATACGGTAGCGTCCACCAAATTGTACTGCTGGTTTGGCAATACTTTGAGTGAGTTTTCCAAGGCGTGTTCCTTGCCCACCGGCAAGAATCAAAGCTAGCATTTCATTCTTCATCTGTTACTCCTTTTTGGACTTCTTACTTCCATTTGCTGATTTCACACGACGTTTAATTTTCCAAATACTTGCCCCTAATGCTGGCAAAGTAAAGGTCAACGTCTGAGGATAATCCTTCCACAAGCCTTCTTGAGACTGAACTGTTTGATTATACTCTTTCCATACACCTCCCCATTCTTCTAATTCGGTATTCCAAATTTCTTCATATATGGCTGTCACCGGAACACCAATGGTAAAGTCTTTGCGCTCTACCGGAGCCATATTAAAGACGCAAATTAGCATATCTCCCTTGTCATTTTTCCGAATAAAGGAAAGTACACTTTGATCTGTATTATCCGCATCAATAATTTCTAAGCCATCCCAATTCAAGTCGTTTTCCCATAAAACACGATTTTCTTTATAAAGCTGATTGAGTTGAGAAGTGAAATGTTGCATCTTAGCGTTCATATCATCTGCCAAATCACGCCATTCTAAAGATTCTTCGCATTTCCATTCTAAGAATTGTCCCCATTCGCTGCCCATGAATAGTAATTTCTTCCCTGGGTGACATATTTGATAAGTATAGAGATTTCGCAGACCAGCAAATTGATTATACCGATCTCCCCACATCTTATGCATGAGACTCTTCTTACCATGTACCACTTCGTCATGAGAAAATGGCAATAAGAAGTTTTCAGAAAAAGCGTACATGAAACTAAAGGTTACTAGATTAAAATCATACTTGCGGTAAATCGGATCTTCTTCGTAGAAACGCAGAATGTCATTCATCCAGCCCATGTTCCACTTATAATCAAATCCAAGACCACCCATTTCTATCATCCCCGTAATCTTTGTATCACTCGTACTTTCTTCTGCAATCATCATGACATCTGGATGAGCAAGCTTGATAACCGTATTCAATCGTTGAAGGAAGTAATAACCTTCATAATTTCGATTACCCCCATCAATATTTGGTTGCCATGGACCACTATCGTAATCCAGATAAAGCATGTTGCTAACTGCGTCTACACGGATTCCATCTAAGTGATAAAAATCAATCCAAAACTTAATACTAGAAATCAAGAAAGACTGTACTTCATTCTTTCCTAAATCAAAGTTAAGAGCCCCCCAGCCATAATTGTGGGCACGGTCATGATCTTGATACTCAAATGTAGGTGTACCGTCATAATAAGCCAAGGCATCATCATTGATAGTAAAATGACCTGGCACCCAGTCTACGATAACTCCAATATTATTCACATGACATTCTTCTACAAAATCACGAAACTCTTCAGGAGTTCCATACGTATGCTCAAGTGCAAAATATCCCATCAGCTGATAACCCCAGCTCAGTCCAAGTGGATGCGCCATTAGTGGCATGAATTCCACATGAGTATAATTCATTTTAACCAGATAAGGAATCAGTTCTTCTTTTAATTGAGCAAATGAGTAGGAACTGCCATCTTCATTTTGCTTCCAAGAACCTGCATGAACTTCGTAAATATTCACAGGTCGTGAGAAAAATCCCCAACGTTTTCTGCGAGCTAACCACAAGCCATCTTTCCATTTCTTTTCAGGAATTGTCCGAACAACTGCACCTGTACCAGGACGTTTTTCAAAATAGATAGCTAAAGGATCAATTTTTAAAATTTCTTGACCGCTGCTTCGTCTAATATTGTATTTGTAAATATCTCCTTCCTTTGGCAAATCCGTGAATACTTCCCAAACACCACCTTCATTGCGTGTCATAGGAATCTGATTTTCATACCAGTCAGTAAAGTCTCCAATCAAATGCACACTTTGAGCATTTGGCGCCCATACACGAAATGTATAGCCGCTTTGTCCATCAACTTCATCTTGATGAACCCCCAAATAGTGCTGCAAATGGAAATTTTCACCTGTGGTAAAAGTTCTCAATGCTTCTTGTCTATCCATTTTTTCACCTCGTTTTGTAAGCGTTTTCTATAATTCTATTTTACTATTTTTCCTATTGCTTTTCAAGTAAATTTCCAATATTATTACAAAAAATTCGCAAAACCGAACTTTTCTTCAAATAATACTCACTATTATTAAAAATAACTAGATTTTGTTGGAATTCTAAAATTTTCATTCCATTCCTACTAAATAGCCACTAACATATCAAAGCTACTTAAATGAAAATTTTCATAAAGGTCTATATAGCTTTATAAAAAGGCCGCACAATGCTGCCTTTTCTATTTATTTTATAGTAGCAAATCGCAAAATTACGATCTAATTTCAAATATTTTTCCTCCACTCTCTGATTTACTATTATTTTATCGAACTTTTCTGAAATTTTCAAGCAATATTTTCAATAAAACACAAAATTTAGGAACTATTTTTAATTTTTATGAAGAAAACATTCGTGAATAAGAGGGCGATTTATCTATTCTACTTTCACCACTTGAAGCTGTGCTCCGCCTAACAACACTAAGTATTTTTCAACTTTTTCAATACTGTATGAACGACTAAGAGCTTCAGCATAAAGTGCTAATTGTGCTTGGTAGCGCTCCACTAATTCACTTGGATTTGTATATCGATCCGTCTTGTAATCCAAGAGAATGATTCGGTCCGTCAGCAGTAGATAACCGTCCAGAATCCCACGGACTACAAAATATTGTCCACTTGCTGGATCCTGCTTTAACATAGCAAAAGGAGCTTCACGATATACTCTGTCTGTATACTTCAAAAGGAGCTGTCCAAGTTCAGTCCCAAAGAAACTAGCTATCTTTTGCAAATCAATTTTCTTTTTAACACTTGCTTCTGCCTGAACCTGTTTTAAAACTTTTCTCAAAATAGCTATCGTAGGGGCTTGATCCAAAGGAATACGCTGCATCAGTTCATGGACGGCGCTACCAATTTGCGCTCCTGTAACTGGAGCTTTTTTAGCAAAATTTGGTAGCTCAAAAGAAGCTTTTCCTACAATGGTCGGATTCCTTTTCTCCATAATTTCAACGCCATCTGTATCTATAACTGGTTCATAAAATTTCTTGATTTGACTTGGTGTTTGAACACTCGGTAGATGAATGGCAGATCGATACTGAGTATTCAGTCGATCTACATTTTCCAAAATATCCAAAGCCCTGCGAATATCCTCAGATTGGCGATTGTCTATTAAATCCTCTTCAATAACCGTATCTTTCAATTTCAGTTGACCTATTTTTTCACTTGTCAAGTCATTATCTGTCACAAATCGCGTTGAAAAAGCTAGATTATCTTTCTCAAATACTACATGTAAAGCCCACATCCAATCTTGAAAACTTGTCATACTTTGCCTGATAGATGCAGCTAAATGCCCCTTCACTGGAGTAGGGAAGCTTTTTTTCTCCAAACTGTTCTGATGACCTTTACCAACTAAATACAGTTTCCTTTCAGCGCGTGTCATGGCGACATAGAGTAGACGCATTTGTTCCGAAATGCTGGCTAAATGAATCTCACGTTCATTTTGCTCATAAGGCAGAGTATCAATAGACAAACGAACATGGTTTGGAGCTAACTTATCAGCAACATCTACTGCTACATCAGCCACATACTTGATTCCAACACCATTTTGACGACTGAGAATCAAAGCGGAACTGCTATCTTTACGATTAAATACTTTGTCCATATTGAGCAAAAAGACATATTTAAATTCCAAACCTTTGCTCTTATGAACCGTCATCAGGCGAACCGCATGTTTCGGAGCTGCACTAACTACACTAGCTAAATCATTCTGTGTTTCCAAGATTTTATCAATCATCCCGATAAAACGTGACAAGCCTTTAAAACTCATTTTTTCGTAATCATTTGCGCGCAAAGTAAGGGCATAGAGATTAGCTTGACGTCCCGCTCCATTTGGTAAAGCTCCCACATAATCGTAATAAAAACGATCTTGATAAATTTTCCAAAGCAAATCATAGAGCGAATTTGTTTTTGCATACTCTCGCCAAGCCTGTAGTGTTCCTTGAAATTGCTGGATTTTTTTTAAAAGGGGAGGCGTGATAAGTTCAGGATATTGACCGTACCCATTCAGAGCATTCTTCAACTTCTCATAGAGATTTTCCTGATGGACAACATAATTTGCCTCAGTCACCTTCTTTTGCAAAGCTAAACGTGCCAATTCATCTTCTGTAAAGTTGAACATCGGCGATTTTAAAAGCGCCACTAAAGCATAATCATTGAGAGGGTTATTAATTGTACGCAAGGTGTCTAACATCACCATGACTTCAACAGACTGAAGGTAATTGTCCTCACCACCGTCTGAAACGACAGGAATACCATATTTAGCGAACTCAGCTAGAATCATATCGTTGCGTGTGCGTGAAGCTGTTAGTAAAGTAATATCCTCAAATTGGACATTTTCTTCATTATGCAAACGAATAATTTCTTTGATAACCAGCGCCACTTCTCCTGCAGAAACAGAAGAAACATCTTTGTCATTCTCCTCATTATCTGTCTCAAGAGTTCCGTCATAAATGAGAAACTCTGTCTGATACAAGGGATTTGGTTCTTTTTTATCAAGATTTCCAGCTACCAGATAATGCGTTTCATTGTAATCAATTTCTCCCACTTCTTCATCCATGAGGCGCTTAAAAACATCATTGGTGGCTTCCAAGACTTCCAAATGACTGCGAAAATTCTCTTTTAAGACAATCAATTTCCCTTGTTGACTATCGCTTTGATACAATTTGAATTTCTCATTGAAAATCTGCGGATCCGCTTGACGAAAACGATAAATAGACTGTTTAATATCCCCCACCATAAAGCGATTACCCCCATTTGATAACAGTTCTAGCATCCGCTCTTGCGTGTGGTTGGTATCTTGATACTCATCTACCATGACTTCATGGTATTTGTTCCTATAAAACTGACGCACATCCGAACATTCTTCTAAAATCTGAATAGCAAAATGACTAATGTCCGCAAATTCAAAAGCATTTTCTTCTTTTTTGCGATTCAAATAGCTTGTAACAAACAATTTCATAAATTGTTGCAAAACAAGTAAAATTTCTTTTGCTTCCTCATGGTAGGTCAATTGAAATTCAAAACGATAAAATTGATCTGCCAAGTCTCGTAAAACTTGAATTTTTTCTTTGCGTTTTTCGTTATAGTCGTTGATAATTTCTTTTAATTCTTCTTTTCGTCCGCTGTTCGTCAAGGCTTTCCCATTGCTGACCCGCGATATTTCTACAATGTTATTGAGCGCTGTGAGATAGGCTTCCTCAGAGGATTGTCCTTGTAAGCTTGCCAGGTCATCAAGCACACGCTGCACATTTTCAAGATATTTTGCTTTGGGAAATTCCTTGGCTTCATGAACCAAATGATAGCTAAAAAAATCTTCTAAATCAAAGAGGGCTTCTTTTGTTTGTGCTAAAAGTTGCGCTTTTTCTTCTTGGAAATCTGCAAACTCATAGCCTTTCAAAAAGTCTTTTTCCAACCATTCTATTGGACTACTAGTAGACTGCAAGAAAGAATAAATCTTATAAACCTGCTCGCGAAAACCAAGCAAATCTTTTCTCTGACCTGTAAAGTTTTTGACTAATTTTTTAAACAAAGTAGCCTGATCAGATTGATAGAAGTCTTCAAAAACTTGCTCAAAAACTTCGTTTTGTAGCAATAACTGCTCACTCGCATTTTGCAAAATGCGAAAATTTGGCGCCAATTCCAATAGATAACCATATTTATTCAGGACTTTTTGGGTAAAAGAGTCCATGGTTCCAATATCTGCATTCGGAATATCGGCTAATTGCTGAGCCAAGTGTTGTTTAAGTTCCTCATCATTTGTTTCTTTCAAAGCCTTGGACAGCTCTTTCTCCAAGCGCTCTTTTAATTCACTAGCTGCTTTGACGGTGAAAGTTGAAATGAAGAGCTGCTCAATACGAACTCCCCGCATAATTTGGTCAATAATCCGCTGCACCATAACAAAGGTTTTTCCTGATCCCGCAGAAGCAGAAACCAGAATATTTTGACCAGAAGAGTAAATGGCTTCAATCTGTTCTACTGTACGTTTTTGAACTTTGTCAGACTGAACTTCCTGATCCTGCAAAGTACGAATCTCTGCTTGATTCAAAAATGGTAGTCTCTTCATTTTTCTAGCTCCTCCTTCATCTTTTCTATCCACGCTTGACGCTTCTTCTCACCCGTTGAGTTCTTACCTTCTAATTTCACTAAATGTCGGGCACTAGAAAGATGAAGATTGGCTTCAAAACCTGTAATGGACTTATATTGTTCCACAAAAGGTGCAATACTTTTGCCATTTTCTGTATAAGGATTAATCTTAAAATGCCCTGTCAATATCTGCTCGGCAGCACGATGGTACAAGAGTGCATTATAAGCTAACAAAGTTTCTAGCTCTTCTTGACTTAATAAATTGACTTTCTTTTTATTATACAAATCATTGAGCTGATAAGCTTGCTCCGATAGAAATAGCCCCTTGTATTCTAACGTTTTCATCACCTCTTTGACTGCATCACTCTGCGACTTGGTCTTCGCTAAAGGTACGAGTGGATTGGTCATCTGCAAATACATGGCGCCAAAAACCTGTGCTTCATCATTCGTCCACTTTTCTTGTTTCAATGCCATTAGATACGTAGGTAATTGAGAATTCAAACCATTGAAAAATTTTTGAAAATCAAAATCTGTGTCACTTGATTTATAATCCACAATTCCCAGACTGTCATTACTTCTCAATCGGTCAATACGGTCAACTTTTCCTCGAATTTGAAGATTGCGACCATCTGATAAGGTTAAAAATTCTGCACTCTCTTGCCCAAAAACAGCCTCTTCCTGAATAGTTTCTACTAAATCATTTCTTTCTAGAACACGCCCTGTCGCATGCGCTGCGTCAAGCAAAACTTCATGAGCAAACAATACTTTGGCACTTTCGGTATAAAGAGCTTCAAACTCCGGTTCACAGCTTACTTCCTGAATGGCTTTTTCTAGACGGATGTCGAATTGCTCGTTCGATTGATCGTGCACGACTTTTTCAAACACACGGTGCAGAAAATTTCCATGACTGCGCGCATCTGGGTAAATTGTCATTTCTTCTTGCAGAGCCAAAATATACTTCAAAAAATAAGCATACTGATTACGATAAAATTCTGTCAAAGCTGAAGTCGACAATAGAAATGCTTGATGAGGTGGATAAAGGATTTGCAAAGTCTGCTCTGACAAGGTTTCTGTCTCAAGACTTGACGTGACATTCGGAATCGAAATGCCTTCACTTTCCAATTTTTTGCGCAAAACTCGTACAGCTACTGACCAAAAAGTCTGTTCTTTCTCAGTCAAAGAATGCTCTTTATCAATATCTCCTTGATTCAACTCAATAACCCTCGCCAATAAAGCACGATAAGTACCAATATCATCACTTGTTGCCTGCGGATGCTTCACCTCAATTGGCAAAGCAATTGGTTGCTCACGCAGTTCCAACAGATATGGAGAAATGTCATTCTCTATTTCATTGACAATCTGAGGAGTGGAAAGTACCAATCTATCCGTTGCAGCATTTAGAAGTGACAAGGCGACAAAACGATTTTTCTTGAGATTTTCCTGAGCAGCAATCAGCAATTCCGAATGCTCATCTGTCACTTCGTTTAGCAACAAACGGTCCTCATCTGACAAAAGAGTCTTATTTTGTGCAATTTTGGGAAAATAGTCTTGGGTCAAACCAATCGCGTAAACAAAAGGACTTGACAACGGCTCAATCAAGTCATAAGACTGAACGGTCACAACGTCTACTGTTGCTGGAATCGTTCGATAATTAGATAACAGCATTCCTGACTGCACCAAAGTCAGAAAATCATCTAGATTGACTTTGCTAGCTGAAAAGACATTGGCAAATTGTTCCAAAACATGGCAAAAAGCTTTCCAAACTTCTTCTTGCCGTTCTTGATCTTGCGGATTCGTAAAATCTACTAAACCAGCAAAATTCTGAGAAAAAGAAATTGTTGTTAAAAATTGATGAAATTTTTGAAGCAGGCCTGTCGCTGTTTGACCGCGAGATTTAAAAAATTCCAAAAGAGGAGTGACTATATTTTTTCTTAATTGATTGATATGAACTAGATTAAATTTTCGTTGTTGATTATGAGTAAATTCTTTAGAAAACTTACTCATTCCTCTCACGTCTGCAAAACGGATATATTGCTCAAACAAGTCTAGTTCTTCTTGCTTTAAATGACCATAAAGACCTGTTTTTAAGAGATTGAGCAAATCTTCCGTTCGAAAATTGTAGTGTTTTAAGCGCACTAAAGCTTCAATAAATTGCACCAAAGGGTGATGGGCCATAGCCTCACTTCGTCCCAGATAAAAAGGGATTTGATACTGATCAAAAATCGTCTTTAACTGTAAATGATACGCTTCCACATCTCCCAAAAGAACGCGAATATCCTTATAACGAACTCCATCATGAACTAACTGACGAATGCTTTTTGCCACATATTCTAATTCTTCTTTTTGATTGACTGTTGACCAAATCTGCACATGCGAGCGATCCTGCTCCGTTAACTTTAGGTCAACATCTGAGAAATCATACCGACTTTCTAACAGTTTTGAAATCTTTCCAAAAGCATCATCTGGCTGGCTTGCTGGTATATATTCAGGTTTCACTTCAAATTTACCTGCCAACTGTCGCAAGAAATCAACACTCGCCTGATAAAGATTGCCCTCTCGAAAACTTGCACGATACGCTTTTTCACTTGCATAAGCACCGATGATAATTTCCACACCCTTATTATACAAAAGCTCGATCAAATAAGCTTCCTCAGCCGAAAAGCGCGTAAACCCATCAATAATCAAGACTAAATCCTGCAGTTCCTCATCCACATCACCTGCTATAATATGATGGGTAAAGGCCATGATATTTGAATCAGAAGTAAATTCACTCTGATTAAGCTGATACATCACTACTTGAAAAATCTTGATTAAATCTGCTTTTTTCTCTGCTTCTTCCAAATAGTCTAGGTCTGTATAACTCATCTGAGCGACTTGCAGTTCATGATAGAGCTCAACCAATTGCTGAATAAATTGTGCATCCGTCCGAATGCCACCATACACCCTCAAATCATGCTCATTCATTTCTGAAAGCACTTTATAAAAGAGCATGCTAAGCCCAATATCATCTATGTTTTCTCCCTTTTGCACATCATTGAGGACAAAATAACGTGCCATCTGCGCAAAACGTGTCACTGTAATAGCAAAGGAAGCATGGTTTTCTAAAAGAGCCAAAACAGCGCTCTCCTTTTCAAATGAAAGAGAATTAGGTGCAATATAAAACACGCGCTTACCTTCCTGTGCCAAGCGTTCTGCTTCTTTCACCAAAATCGTTGTTAAGGGATTGCGAATATCTGTATAAAGTAATTTCATGAGCATCCTGTTTCTGTCAAAATATAGTTTAATTATATCATTTTTAAGGTTTTTCAACAGCGATTGACTGCATGCCTTTTCAAGAAAAATCCCCACAAGAATACTTGTGGAGAACTATTTTTAACGATAAGCTAAAGCTTTTTTGAAACTCTTCCAAATACCAATATCATCTGTTTGCAAAATCAAGCTGGAATAAATTCGACCAATATAAACCGTCATTCCAGTGGTAAATAAGAACGCAATCACAAAGGAAATCCACGCTTCCAAACTAGTTGCATAACCATTGATAGCACGGAAAGGCATAAAAAAGGTTGAAATAAATGGAATATACGAGCCAACTTTAAGTAAAATCGTATCACCTGCATTTCCAAGAGCTGTTACACCCAAGAATCCTAGTACAACTAGCATCACAACAGGCTGAACAGCTTTCCCAACATCTTCAATTCTCGTTACCATCGAGCCTAAAAAGGCAGACAAGACTACAAACATAAAGACACTCAAAGTAATGAAAGCAATGGTATTAAAAGAAATGGCTTCACCTAGATGCTTCATCAAATTTGGATTAGCTTGCAAAAATTCTTTTACAAAAGAAACCTTGTCAGAAAATATTAGTAAGAGCACTGCTCCTATCACGTAAATTCCTACATGTGTCAAAATTACTGCAAAAATTCCAGCCATTCGACCATAAAAATATTCAGATGCCTTGATACTGGAGAAAATAACCTCCATAATCTTTGTTCCTTTTTCGCTTGCAATTTCCTGCGCAGTTGAGCTTGTATAAACAATGAGAATCATGTACAATATCAAACCAATTGCTGTTGCAACAACTGTTTGAATCGTTTTCTTAGCCTCTTTCTTTTCGTCAATTTTTTCCTTAAAATCAATCCCCCTTGAAAGCAGTTTAACTTGGTTTGCTGATAAATTAGCTTGGCTGATATTTGCAACCTGCTGTAACTGTAGTAATTTCTGTGAAATTGCTGCCTTTGTAGTGCCATTCATCCCTGTATCAGCGACATAGGTTGCTTTAATTTGACCGCCTGCTTCTGATAGCAGCAAATACCCCCCGACATCACCGTCTTTTATAGCTTTCTTGGCTGCTGCTTCATCTTTATAATCGAAGTCCAGATTCTTGATATCTTTTAAAACTTCCTTGATTTGTGCATTGTCTGTTACAACTGCAATACGGCTAGAATTGCTACTTGACATGGAAGAAAGATACCCAACTCCAAAACTAAGACCAATAAAGATGAAAGGAGAAAGAACCATGAAGACAAAACTCCATGACTTGACATGACGAAGATAAGTCTCTTTGATTACAATTAACGTCTGTTTCATACTTCCACCCCTGATTCTAATTTAAAGATTTCATCAATTGTTGGAGCTTGTTGGTCAAAAGTTGCAATATATTGTCCTTTAGTCAGCAAGTCAAACAAGTCCTTCCCAGCTGTTTCGTCATCTAATATCAATCGCCATGTTCCTTGATTGGTCAGACTAGCTCTGCTTACGTGAGGAAGCGCCTCTAATTCAACTTGAGAAAGCGCACTAGATACAAAGAGTCGTGTTTTCCCATAGCGATTACGAACTTCTTGTACACTACCATCCAAAATGACTTTACCATCACGAAGCATGATGATCTTATCACATAATTCTTCCACATTTGTCATGACATGATCAGAAAAGATAATGGTCGCTCCGCGCTCTTTTTCTTCAATAATAACTTGCTTTAAAATCTCCGTATTAACTGGGTCAAGACCGCTGAAAGGCTCGTCTAAGATAATCAAATTTGGCTCATGTAGTAGTGTAATAATCAGCTGCACTTTCTGCTGATTTCCTTTTGACAAGCTCTTGATTTTATCAGTCAATTTTCCTTTAACTTGCAATCGTTCCATCCACTGAGGCAATTTTTCTCTCACAACTGCACTTGATACACCTTTTAAATTCGCCAAATAACGCACCTGCTCATAGACAGTCAACTTAGGCATCAAACTTCGTTCTTCTGGTAAATAGCCAATTTCCCGATAAGTATCTTGAGAAATAGCTTTGCCCTCAAAAGAAATCCTACCGCTATATTCTAAAAAACGCAGAATGCTATGAAAAATCGTTGTTTTCCCAGCACCGTTTTTTCCAATCAGACCAAGGATTTGTCCTGATTCAGCTCTAAAATCGACACCAAACAGAACTTGTTTTTGCCCAAAACTTTTTTCTAAATTCTGAATTTCAAGCATCCTAAACCTCCTAAAATTCTAAGTTTACTATATGCATATATAGATTCTCTATATTTAATAGTATAATCTTTTGAAAGCGGATTTTCAAGTTTTTGTGTAAAATTTTCTTATTTTTTTTACAACAAAAAGAGAGTCATCAATAGCCGCCATTTATAGATTGACTGCCTCTCACTCTCTTACCTTGATTCTATTTGCGCTTTACTAAGCCTTAAAAGCATCCACTAATACTTGAAATTCTTCATTGGAAAGCGTAATCCCTTTCCCCATTTTTGTATGGTCAGGACTCCAGCTACGGATATCGTATTTTGCTGGCGCACCATTGAAACTCACTCGGTTCAGCTCTTTTGTCCAGCCTTTTTCATTTTCTGACAAAACCAATAATTTTTCTTCTATCTCAAATTTAAACTCTGACATTTTTTCTCCTTTTTCCTCTTTCTTGATTTATTCGTAAAAAATTTACTTTTTTAGCAAGTTTATTATATAATATATTGTAACAAGTTATGGAGAATTTAGCTATGAAAAAATTTCTCGAAATGATTTTAGAACGCGCAAGTGAATTTATCAATTACAAAAAGAATACGCAAGAAATAGAGGAGGACAACGCCAATATTTTGCAGATGATTGAAACCGCTTTGCAAAAGAAATCAGGCGTACATGTCATTTTTTTAGATAAAAGTTTTACGGGTGATCTTGTCAAATATGACAAAGAACGCCAGCAGCTCATTATAAAAAATTTCCAGAAAAGCATGTCTACCATTATTCGTATTTCAGATATTAAGCGGATTCGTCTGGTTCCTAATACTATCAGAGAAGCACAAAAAAGAAATTCCAACCTCAAATGAGATTGGAATTTTTTATTCAAACAAACCATAATAATCCGCTATGGTCATTTTGGCTTTTTCTTCCTGTTTGAGGTCTTGGATGATCTGTCCTTCTTTCATGACAATGAGACGATTGCCATATTTGAGAGCATCCTCCATGTGATGAGTAATCATAAGAGCCGTCAGTTGGTCTCTTTGGACAAAATCATCAGTCAACTCCATAAGAGCAACACTAGTTTTCGGATCCAGCGCTGCTGTATGTTCATCTAGAAGAAGCAGTTCTGGGCGCTTGAGAGTCGCCATCAGCAAACTCAAAGCCTGTCTCTGACCACCAGAAAGAAATTCAATTGGCGTATCCAAATGCTTTTCTAAACCATTGCCGATTTTCTCTATTATTTCTTGAAATTCTTTGCGATAACGCTTCAGACGACGTGGGACCAAACGACGCTTTTCACCACGAAATTTTGCAATTAACAGATTCTCTGCCACTGTCATACGAGGAGCTGTTCCCATTTTTGGATCTTGAAAGACACGTGACAGATACTTAGCACGTTTCTCTGGCGAATAACTCGTCACATTTTCACCTAGAATATAAATACTGCCACTCGTCAATGGCAATGTTCCTGAGATGACGTTGAACAGAGTAGATTTTCCCGCCCCATTTCCACCTAAAATGGTAATGAAGTCATGCTTATGAATGGTCAAGGAAACATTGTCAAGAATCGTTTTTTCATCAAAGCCATTATTCACAACTTTCGTCGCATTTTTTAATTCTACAATTGCTGTCATTTGCTTAACTTGACTCCTTTAAAGAATTTATTTTTAAAAGTCGGAATCATGAGGCAAACCGCCAAGATAACCGCACTATACAGACGGAGATAACTGGTATTAAAACCAAGTGCAATCACAACCCAAATCAGAAATTGATAGAAAATAGCTCCGACAACAATCGTTAGTAAACGTTCTGCTAATGTCAGACTAGTAAAGAGCACCTCGCCGATGATGAGGCTAGCAAGTCCGACAACAATCACTCCAATACCGCGCGAGACATCCGCATAACCTTCCTGCTGAGCAATGAGGGCTCCAGCTAGAGCAATAACACCATTAGATAGCACCAACCCCATCAGCTCCATTCTCCCTGTGTGAATACCAAAACTCCTCGCCATATCAGGATTATCTCCTGTAGCAATATAAGCTTGACCCAATTTTGTATCTAAGAAAAAGAGCAATGCAGCTATTACCAAGCTAACAAAAAGTAGCCCTGTTAGAAGATTGTTGATTTCGCTAGAAAATGGCAGAAAGTCTTGAATTTGCTTGGTTCCTAGAAGACCAAGATTCGCTCGCCCCATTAACATGAGTATAATCGAATGGCAGGAAGTCATGACCAAAATTCCAGAAAGTAGAGTAGGTATTTTCCCCTTGGTATAAAGAAGTCCTGTTGCCATACCTGCCAAACACCCTGCCAGAATGGCAACAACAGTCGCCGGAAAGGGATTGATACCTTTACTAATCAGCGTAACTGCCACTGCTCCCCCCAAGGGAAAAGAGCCTTCGGCTGTCATATCAGGGAAATTTAAAATACGAAAAGTCATAAAAATCCCCAAACCTAGTATGGCCCAAACAAGGCCTTGTGAGACAATCGAAATAATCATAATGTTGTCCTAACTTTAAAAAATATCGTTTCTTATCAATCGGATTACTCAATGATTTGTCCTGCTTTTTTCAGAACATCATCTGGAATCGTTATTCCTAGCTGAGCAGCCACTTTTTTATTTATAACCGTTTTTCCAGTATTAAAGATTTCAACCGCTGTGTTTGCTGGTTTAGCCCCTTTCAAAATCTTCGCAGTCATTTTTCCAGTCGCTACTCCAAGTTCTTTTTGATCTACTACAACGGAACCTAGACCACCTTCTTTTACCATCGCCGTCGCACTTGGATAGATAGGTTTTTTAACTGTTTGATTGCTGGAAACAACTGTTGAAAAAGCAGAAGCAATGGTGTTATCAATTGGAATCCAAATGGCGTCTACTTTCCCTGTCATCACATTCATGGTTGAAGCAATCTCATTTGTCGAAGGCACAGAATAAGGAAGCACCTTATAGCCTGCTTTTTCAGCCAAAGTTGTAAATTCTTCTACCTGCGTTTTGGAATTGTCCTCACTACTTGAGTAAAGAATACCAATTGTTTTCACATTCGGTGTTAACTGTTTAATCAGATTTAACTGTTGTTCAGCTGGATTGTGATCAGAAACACCTGTGATATTACCGCCAGGCTGTTTCAAATCTTTGACCAAATTTGCTCCAGCTGGATCAGTCACTGCTCCCATAACAACTGGTTTGTCTTTCGTTGCACTAGCTAGCCCCTGAGCAGCAGGCGTTGCGATTCCAATCAGCACATCATTATTATTTGCGACCAGTTGCTTACTCATCGTTGCTACTTTACTTTGATCACCTTCTGCATTCATAAAATCAATCTTGATTTTCTTGCCTTTGTAGCCTTCTTGTGCCAAGCCTTCTTGAATGCCCTTATAAATCAAATCCAGCGATGGATGACTAACATATTGTAGTACGCCGACTTTTACTGTTTTTGTTGTATTGTTGATTTTTGTTGTTTTCCCATCATTAATGCTAGAATAAATGATTCCTCCAACAACTAAGACTACTAAAAGTGCAATAATTGCCATTAGTCGTTTATTTTTCATATCTGTTCTCCATTTCGTATGTTTCAAATGTTTATTCAAGTAAAATCCAGAGTCGCCATCGCTTAAACATACTTCCCCTCCATTTACAATAAAAGAAAAACCCACACACAGTTCATCCTGTGTGAGGGCGTAAATCGCGGTGCCACCTCAATTATGGGAAAAATCATACACTTTTCCCACATCTCTATCTTGTCTAACAACAAGTTGCACTATAAGGTGTGCTTACCGAATTTTTATCGTTTCAAATTCAAGTTCTATTCATTAGCCCAATTTCATAAAACTCTGCTGCTTGTTTTCACCAACCACAAGCTCTCTGCCAACAAATATTTTATTACTTTTCTAATTTGATATTATTTTAGAGGTTTCTGAAATAAATGTCAAGTATTTTGTCAAACTTTTCTGATAATAATTTTTCAACCTTTTCTTACTATTTTTTGTTATAATTTTCTTTAGTACCATTCAAGGAGAAAAACCATGTCCTTTGACGGATTTTTTTTACATCACATGACAGATGAATTGCGGCAACAGTTACTGTACGGTCGTATTCAAAAAATCAATCAACCGTTTAATCAGGAATTAGTGCTACAAATTCGCAGTAATCGACAAAATCATAAATTGCTCTTGTCTGTTCACCCTGTTTTTAGTCGCATTCAACTAACCCGTACCGCCTTTGAAAATCCAGCAGTGCCCACCACATTTATCATGGTTATGCGAAAATATCTACAAGGCGCTACAATTGAAAACATTTCACAAATCGAGAATGATCGAATTTTAGAAATTTCTGTCTCCAATAAAAATGAAATTGGAGATAACGTGGCAGCAACTCTTATCATTGAAATCATGGGCAAGCACAGCAATATCATCCTAATGGATAAGGCAAGCGGCAATATTATTGAAGCTATTAAACATGTTGGCTTTTCTCAAAATAGTTACCGTACGATTCTGCCTGGTTCAAGCTATGTCACTCCACCTCAAACAGATAAGCGCAATCCATTTACCATTTCTGATGAAAAATTATTTGAAATTTTGCATACAGAGGATTTGTCGGCCCGTTCTTTACAAAACTTATTTCAAGGATTGGGGCGCGATACAGCAGCCGAACTCAGCCAGCGCTTAACAAGTGATAAGTTAAAAATCTTCCGCGCCTTCTTCACTAGCTCCACTCAGGCAACCCTGACTAGCAAGTCATTTACCCCCATTCTCTTTGCGGATAGTCAGAAAGAATTTCCTAGTTTATCACAATTGTTAGATGCTTTCTATCAAGATAAGGCAGAGCGCGATCGCGTTAATCAGCAAGCCAGTGAACTGATTCATCGAGTGGAAAATGAATTAGAAAAAAACCGCAAGAAATTAAAAAAACAAGAGCAGGAATTAGTCGCGACTGAAAATGCTGAAGAATTTCGACAAAAGGGAGAACTCCTCACTACTTTTTTGCACCAAGTTCCAAACAATCAAGACCAAGTAGAACTGGACAATTACTACACAAGCGAGAAAATTACTATTGTGTTGGATAAAGCTTTGACCCCTAACCAAAATGCTCAGCGCTATTTTAAGAAATACCAAAAGCTGAAAGAAGCAGTCAAGCATTTAACGGGACTGATTGAAGAAACTAAAGAAACCATTCAATATTTGGAAAGTGTGGAAACCGCCCTGTCACAAGCTAACTTGACAGAAATTGCTGAAATTCGTGAAGAATTGATTCAGACCGGTTTTATTCGCCGGCGTCAGCGTGAAAAGATCCAAAAACGAAAAAAACCTGAGAAATATTTATCTACTGATGGACAGACAATTATTCTGGTTGGACGAAACAATCTGCAAAATGATGAGTTGACCTTTAAAATGGCGAAAAAAGAGGAACTTTGGTTTCATGCCAAGGATATTCCCGGCAGTCACGTGGTCATAACAGGAAACCTGCAACCAAGTGATGAGGTCAAGACAGATGCTGCGGAATTGGCGGCATACTTTTCTAAGGCGAGATTGTCCAATCTCGTTCAGGTGGATATGATTGAAGTCAAAAAACTTAACAAGCCAACAGGTGGTAAACCTGGTTTTGTAACCTACACGGGGCAAAAGACCCTACGCGTTACTCCTAATGAAGCCAAAATTAAATCCATGAAGATGTAAGGTGTCTACTAACTGGCACCTTTTTCTGACTATTTTTTATATGTCCGACCCTCGGATGAAATGAATCTCTTTTCAGGCAAGCTATCCGACCCTCGGACGGAATGAATCTCTTTTCAGGCAAGCTGTCTGACCCTCGGACGGAGTGAATCTCTTTTCAGGCAAGCTATCTGACCCTCGGATGAAATGAATCTCTTTTCAGGCAAGCTATCCGACCCTCGGACGGAGTGAATTACTTTTCAGGTAAGCTGTCTGACCCTCGGATGGAGTGAATTACTTTTCAGGCAAGTTATCCGACCCTCGGATGGAATGAATCTCTTTTCAGGCAAGCTGTCTGACCCTCGGACAGAGTAAATCAGTTCTCAAGCAGGTCGTCAATGTGGACGACAGCTTAAACCAGTTCTCGTTCACTTTGTCGACCGAGGCGACGAACTTGTTCTCATTATAAGGGACTGAAAAAACTTCTTAGAATAGTAAAAGGCTTAAAATCAGTGCTTTTAATAACACGATTTTAAGCCTTTTTGGCATCATTCTTTTGAATTTTGAATGGAATTTGAGCTTTTGTCTAACTTTGTCCACTGTTTTTATTCAGATTTCTCAATATCTTTCTTTAACTTCGACACATTCAATTTTGCAGAGAGAAAATCTTGGTCTTGAAGCGGAAAATGCTGCTCCAAAGCCGCAATCGTTCCGATTTCAACCTCTCCATTTTTCATGACAAAATCCATGACATGTCCACCGAATTGGTGGTCATCAGATAGAAAATGAAGATGATAACCAGCTACGCTGACGCCGTGAAACAGCTCCGGCGTCCAAAAGCCAACAATCGTTCCTGAAATGTGTTCTGCATGATACTCCGGCTGATGAGCTGCGATTTCTGCAAACCTCTTTCCCGGAAAGGATTTTGGAGCTATTCGCACGTGCATGCTGCTAAATTCACCATGAATCTTAATTGAGCGAAAAAGATTTTCCCCGACATAGCTAGCTTCTATGCGCTTCTTCAACGCTTCATCAGTCAGCTCAACGTCCTGACGAAAACACGCTTCTGCTCTGTGAAAAGCCACTGCAGCATAAGGAACCGTCCTATCTGTTGAAACTTCTATCACTTCAGGAGTTGCTCCTATTCCCTTGGCTTGATAAGCCTTGCCGTCAAGCACAATCAGCTCTCCGTCAATAGAGTCTAAAGTACCAATCCCTAAATCTCCATGTTGAAGCAATTCTTCAATCGTCATCGTCCCCTTGTAAAGCCCCGCCATCAAAGCCCCCAAAGTATTGTAGTGAAATAATGTTACAAGCTTTGCCATTTCTCCTCCTAGGCAATTTTTACTATCTTTCCTTGAAAAAAGCAGGTCTCACATCCAGCCTTTTACTGTCTAATACTGCACATTAACCGTACAAGAAAATGAGAAATTGAACTCTCTTGAAATAGTCTTGAGCCCTTTCCCAGTTTCAATTTAATAAAACTCATCTGGTAAAATCGTTTCTCCTAGTGTACTGCTGTCCTTGTAATCCACTGGCACATCAATGATAACCGGTCCATTTTCCTTTAAGGCTTTTTGGAGCAACTGTATTAATTCTGCTGGAGATGTTGCTCGGAATCCTTTCGCACCAAAACTCTCTGCATATTTAACAAAATCAACAGGCCCAAAGTCCACTCCAGATGAACGACCATATTTCATTTCTTCTTGAAATTCCACCATATTATAATGCCCGTCGTTCCAAATAAGATGAATAATTGGCAATTGCAGGCGAACCGCTGTCTCTAGCTCCTGAGCTGAAAAGAGGAAGCCACCGTCGCCAGACACAGAAATGATCTTTGTGTTGGGACGAACCAAGGCTGCCGAAATCGCCCAAGGCAATGCCACTCCTAACGTTTGCATCCCATTTGAAAAAAGCAAATGCCTTGGTTCATAGCTCTTGAAATAACGTGCCATCCAAATATAATGCGTACCCACATCTACTGTAACTGTCATATCATCTGTCGTATTTTCCTGCAAGACTTCGACAATATCCAGCGGGTGTAGTCGTCCTGTTTCAGTTTGGCTGCGGTCAAATTTCACATCACCGTCCATTTTATCTCGCAAAACTTGCAGATATTCCCGCGACCCTTCTGGTAATTGATAACCGTTGATCGCTGGCAGCAATAAATCCAAAGTATTTGCAATATCTCCAATCAGCTCACGCTCCGGTTGGAAGTAAGTATCAATCTCTGCTGGCTCTACGTCAATCACAATGATGCGGGCAGAAATTTCCGCATTCCAGTTGCGTGCTTCATACTCAATCGGATCATAGCCGATAGCGATGACTAGGTCAGATTTTTTCAGAAGCATATCCCCCGGCTGATTGCGAAACAGACCCACACGTCCAAAGAAGGTCGCTTCTTCCAAACCACGTGAAACAATTCCAGCACCTTGGAAAGTTTCCACCACAGGTAACTGTACTTGCTCCAACAACTGACGAATAGAAGCCGTCACTTTAGCACTTGAAGCGCCATTCCCCAAGAGAAGAACAGGTAATACAGCATTTTTAATCGCTTGCGCTAGATAGTTGATGTCAGCTACCGAGCTTGACCCCAACTGCGGATCCGTCAACGGTTTAATCGCTTTTACTTGCACTTGACTATCCACCACATCCTGCGGAATGGAAATGAAACTTGCTCCCGGCATTCCTGATTTGGCATGACGATAAGCATTGGCAATAATTTCTGAAAGAGTATTGCCATCTTGCACTTCGACAGAATACTTGGTAATCGGCTTAAACAGTGCAGCATTATCCATGGACTGATGTGCACGTTTGAGAAGATCAGCTCGTTTGACCTGACCGGCTAAAGCTAGTACAGGATCCCCTTCTGCGGTCGCAGTAACCAAGCCCGTTGCCAAGTTTGAAGCGCCTGGTCCACTGGTTGCAATCACGACACCTGGCTCTCCTGTAATCCGCCCAATTCCTTGTGCCATAAAAGCAGCATTTTGTTCATGACGAGCCACGATCAGTTGTGGACCTTTGTCCTCTAAGGTATCAAACACACGGTCAATCTTTGCACCCGGAATCCCAAACACATAATCCACTTTATGATTGATTAAACTATCTACAATTAGATCAGCACCAAATTTTTCAGTCATTTTCTTCGTCCTTCCTGAATATCACGCTCATCATTATATCATAATTCCCATGCGTCTTATAGGATTGTGCTTGTTACTCTTTTTACAAACTATCGTACAATTCCTGCATGATACCGTCATCCGGAACGAGGCGAAGATAATGCTCTGCTTGGTGTTTTGCTTTTTCAAATTCACCCATTTCACGAAGTAGATAAATATATTGCTCTAAAAATTCTGGATTTTCCTGTAAATCTGAGAGCAACAGACTGTAGCGCTCCAAAGCTGCTGTTGTATGTTCCAAAGCTTGATAGGCACGTGCAATATTCCACTTCGTCAGAACATTATCTACATCTCGCTCTTCAAATGCCAAAACTTCATCAAAACGCTCTTGCTGCACATAAAGATTCGTCAAACGTAGTACGATTTCTTCCTCGTCTTCAGCATGTTCTTGCGCTTGCAGCAGATATTCTTCTGCCTTTTGCTCATCGTGTAGCTCATAAGAAAGCTGTGAAGCCAGCAACAAAAGACGTGTATCAAATGGATTTTTGCTCAACCCCTGTTGCGTGAGGCGTAATGCCTCTTCTGCTTGATGTTCTGCATGAAGCGACAAAGCATAACCGTATTCATAGCCCTCAAAGTCTTGCGAAATCGTATCAATTTGCTTAAAGTACAGATTGGCTTTTTGATATTCTTTCTGATCATATAAAATCGTTGCTAGTTCAAAGGCCACCGTATCATCGTATTCAATCTCTAAAGCTTTTTCTAAAAACTCAATCGCTGCTTCAAATTTACCAAGACTTGCATAGGAAACGCCAATGCGCTGATAAGTAGAGACACCCGTCTGCTCATAAATGATACGATTGTCTAAACTAGCATACTCTTTAATGGCTTGCTTAAAATTTCCCAATTCAAAATCTATTTCAGCCAAACCAAAAGTTACTAACGGCTCGTCAGTCAATTGCTTTGCTTCGGCTAGTTTTTCTCTTGCAACGTCCGGCAACCCTTCCATTTGGTACAAATCGGCTTTGACCAATAGAGCTGTCACGTACCAATCACTATCAAAATTAATTTCTTCTAGATAAGCAAAGGCCTCTTCCACTTGTCCATCTTCACTAGCAATCTGTGCTAAACTAATATAGGATTCTGGATAGTGGGGAGCTAAGTTTTCATAAATTCGCTTAGCTTGAGGGAAAAAGCCGATACTTTCTAAGTAATCGGCCAATTCAAGTAATTCTTCTTCTGTATCATTTGTTAGGGCTCTCTCAAAATATTTATTAGCATGCGCCAAATCCTGCTTTTGTAGAGAAACGACCATTTTTTCACTGTTGTTCAATTCTCTCTCCTGTTTCATCTACTAATTCTTCTTCGTACAAACCGCTAACTTTTTTATACCATTTAAAAATAGCAGTAATCACAACTTTTGCAGAAGCATAGATTGGAATTCCCAGTAAAACACCCCAAATACCAAACATAGAACCAGCTGTCAAAAGGACAAAAAGGACATTAATCGGATGGATATTCAATTGGCTACCGAGAATCAATGGTGATACAAACCGCCCTTCAATCGTTTGCTCTACAATAAAGACAACAATAACTTTCAATAACATAAGCGGTCCAGCAATCAAACCTAAGACAAGAGCCGGTAACATCGCGAGAAAACTTCCTAAGTAGGGAACCAAATTTAAAATCCCTGCAGTTACTCCAAGCGTAACTGCATAACGAAGTCCTATTATCTTAAAGAAAATGATAAACATAATCGCTACAATGATAGCAACAGTCACCTGACCACGAACATAATTAGCAAGCTGTGTATTGACGTCTGTCAAAATTTGACCAACAGGGTCACGAAACTTTGTTGGTATGAATTTTGTCAAATAAGATTTCAAATTTTTCCCATCTCGCAAAAGGTAAAAAAGGATAAAAGGCATGATGATAATAGCTACAATCACTTGCGAAGCCGTACTAATCAATGTGCTCACCCAATTCACTGCTTTCGATGAAAAATTACTTGCCCAAGTCGTCACTTGATCTGAAAAATTGTTGGCAATTTCTTCCAATTGAGGCTTGACATCATCAGAAATACGATTTTCCAAAAAATCTTGAATGATTTTATTCGACTTTTGCAAATTAGCTGGTAAATTCCTTACAAAGCTCACAATCTGATGTTGCAAACTTGGAATTGCCACAGCCAATCCCCAAATCAAAAGCAAAGCAATCAAAATAAAAACAATCGTAATCGCAACCAAGCGATTTATTTTATGCTTCTCCATAAAATCCACGATCGGGTTCAATAGATAATACAAAAGCCCCGCTAAAATAACCGGCAGCATAATAACCCCGATAAATTCTAGAACAGGAATAAAAATGAAACTAATTTTGCTTAATACAAAAATATTCAATCCCAGCAATAATGTCACCAAAAAAACAGTGATTGCTTTATTATCTAAAAACCATCGAAAAAACCACGATAGACTGAAATCCTTCTTTTTATGTTCCATACAGACATCCTTTTCTTTATTTATCTCATTGTAGCATTTTTCACTAAAAAATTCTTGAAGAAAAAGTAGCCATTTGTGAATTTCTTCCTTGCGTCCAAGTCAAATATAAAAAAGTGAGGTTGGGACAAAAATTCCCAACCTCAAAGTATACTATATAATAAACCAACGCCGCAGTAACTGATTCCTCAAAGCACTACTTTGAGGAAACGGATAGAACTTGCGAAGCAAGTTTCAAGGCGGTTCGCTTTTCAAGCTTGGAAGAAAATTTTTGACGAAAACTTCGTTTTCTTCATTCACCACCTCAACAGTCTAGAAAACTATTAAACAACTTTACGAGGGGAGACTACGAACTAAATTTTTGTTTCATTTAGTTCTATCCCATTCCCACTTTTAGTCTTCTTTATCTGAGAAAAAAATTATAAAACGCATTCGTTTGCCATCAACCGCCTCGAAGCGATAACGCAAGTTGTGTTTCTCCAAAATTTGTTGAACAATAAAGAGTCCCAGACCTGTTCCACCGTCTTTACGATTGCGACTGTAATCTGGACGATAAAATGGTTGAAAGATTTGCTGGATTTGCTGTTCATCCAACACATG
Organism: Streptococcus sp. NSJ-72; assembly: GCF_014334035.1. NCBI lineage: Bacteria > Bacillati > Bacillota > Bacilli > Lactobacillales > Streptococcaceae > Streptococcus > Streptococcus sp. NSJ-72. The sequence goes on along the minus strand of NZ_CP060489.1, from coordinate 889,707 downwards.
TTCCGCATCATTTTCAATCATTAACTGACCATTTTGAATCGTTAAAAAAATTTCCCCGCCAGCTAATGCATAATGAAAAGCATTGTCCAATAAATTTTTAATCGCTTTTAATAAATACATTTTGTTACCATGCACATGAAGTTCTTCTAAATGAACGATAAACTTGTAACCTTTCATATCAGCCAGCATTTTATAAGTATTTAAATTTTCCTCTAAAAGCTGCTTAAGTGAAAACTCCTCTTCTTCCGCTTCTATACGCATTTCAATCTTAGAAATCGCCAAAATGGATTGCACAAGTTTAGATTGCTCTTCTAAAATTTCACGACATTTATGTAAATATTTATCTTTATCCTTGAAGTCACCAACTCCATAGATCATACCATCTACAATTCCCATCATGCTAGTGATTGGTGTCTTCAACTCATGAGAGGTCATACGAAGGAACTCTGCTTTCTCCCGCTCGCTTTCAGCCACTTTTTCATTTTCCAATCGCAAAGCTTCAATACTCATCAACAGATTTTGATAAAGAGTGTTAATATCTTGAGCAAGATTAGAAATTTCATCATGACCTTTGACTGGACAAATTACATCTGGAGAAAGAGTTGCCATCTTACGCGTACTTTCTGAAATTTCTTTAATGCGTTTGGTTGCAAATCGACTGTAAAGAAAAGCTGCCACACCACCTAGTGCTAAAGAAAAGAATAAGATATAAGGATAGAGGCTTAACAGCACATAATTAGCATCCGATATTGGTTGGAGGGAATATTCTCCACGCAAAGTCAATGTGGTACCTTCTGCCGTTTTTATCTTCTTACTCATACTTTTGGTTTGATTATTCAAGCTCATGTCAGAGGGTAAAATTGTTAATTGAAATTCCCCCTTTTCATTAGCTAAATCAATACGAGGATAAATAAGTTTTCCTTTTGCATCTAATATGCTAAACCAGACGCGTGTATTCTTTCGATTGTAGTCACTTAAAAGCTTTCCCATGTCATCTGACGGTTTTCCTTGAACCTGCTGGGCAATTTGGGAAAACTCACTTTTAGCCTCTCGATGTTTGACTTGATCATAATAAACAGGCATCACAAAATAAAGTGTTGCCAGAACCGTTGTCACGACAATAAAAATAATCGTTCCTGTCAAAAGGAAATGCTTTTTAGCAATTCTCACTCTTCTTCGCCCCCAAGTTGATAACCCATACCGGTAATAGTTTTAAGAGGAATTCCGGGAATTTTTTTCCGAATATTTTTCACATGGTTGTCCAAAACCCGACTATCTAGTTCGCTATAACCCCAGATTGTATTCATCAATTGATCTCGTGTCACTAAATGATTTTTTCTTTTAGCCAGAGCTTGGATGATTTCATATTCTTTTTTGGTTGGAGTCATTTTTTCTTCTTGCCAATAAACTGTACAATCATCGATTGAAACACGCAAGTCCCCAACAAGAATTTCAGATTCTGTTACTGTACTACGGAAAATATTTTCAATCCGTTTCATTAAAATAAGTGGTGAAAATGGCTTAGTAACATAGTCGCTAATCAAATGGTTAAAGCTAACTAGTTGAGTATATTCATCATCTAGTGCAGTTAACATCATAACTGGAACCTGCGAAGTTTTGCGGACTTCCTTTAGTACATCCAAACCACTCATGGAAGGTAACATGACATCCAAAACGATTAAGTCAAATGATTTTTCTTCAAATATACGCAAAGCTTCTGCACCGTCAAAAACGGGAGTCACTTCATAATGGTTTTCTTTTAAAAACTCACAAATTACTTGATTGATGGTAGTGTCATCTTCTACTACTAAAATCTTATGCATTTTTTACTCCTTAAATTATAAATATAAAATGACGAATAATCCATATAAAGATTACTTTTATTATACAACAAAATAGAGAACTTACAAAGATTGAACATTGTGATATAGTATAAAATTTTCTTCAAAAAATCAAAGCATTTTCAGAAATCAGCGACAAATTCCTTAGTCTTTTTTGATAATTAAAAACCTTTATAAAATACTTATTACAGCAAACTTCTTTATCCTTTGGAAAAATCCTATTTCGCTTCTATAAATCTATTTTATTGTAACAAAGCTATCTGTTCCCTTTCTACCTCAAATCTATTTTTTATCTATTTTTTAAGCATAAGGATGAAAGGCGCTTTCATTTATGAAAACTATTTCATCTATTTTTATGTTATAATAAAAGTATCAAATTTTTTCGAGGTGAATGATGACTCAAACAGTTTATTTTGGAACTTATACACGTCGTAGCTCTGAAGGAATTTACAAGGCTGATCTTGATACTAGTACAGGTGACCTAACAAATTTAACACTTGTTGCCAAAGAACCGAATCCTACGTATTTAGCTTTTGACAAGCAGCATCACCTGTACTCTGTCGGAGCTGAATATGGGGAAGGAGGTATTGCAGCTTACAATAAAACATTCCAATTACTCAACCATGTTGTAGCTGAGGGAGCTCCTCTCTGCTATGTGAGTGTCGATGAAACAAGAAGTCTTGTCTACGGAGCAAACTATCATAAGGGGCAAGTCTTAGTTTATAGACGACAAGAAAATGGCAGCTTAAAATTAGTTGACTCTGATGTTCACATTGGGTATGGTCCGCATGAAAACCAAGCTGCTGCTCATGTGCATTTTGCAGATTTGACACCAGATAACTATCTGGTTACGTGTGATTTGGGGACTGACGAAGTCATTACATATGACATTAGTGATTATGGTCGGTTAATCCGATTAGATACCTATCACGCGACATCTGGTGCTGGTCCACGTCATATCGTATTTCATCCTCATTACAAAATCGCTTATCTTATTTGTGAATTAAACTCTACCATTGAAGTTTTAATTTATGATGGTGATGGTCAATTTGAACGCCTACAAACTATTTCAACCTTACCAGAAGACTTTTCAGAATTTAATGGAACAGCTGCTATTCGTTTATCTACAGATGGTCGGTTCCTTTACGGTTCTAATCGTGGACATAATTCAATTGTTGTTTACAAAGTGGTAGGAGACGGAACTCTTGAACTTGTAGAAATTGTTCCAACTAACGGAAAAAATCCACGAGATTTTAATATTACACCAGATCAACAGTATATTATTGCAGTTCATCAGGACTCAGACAATGCCACTGTCCTCAAACGCGACCCAGAAACAGGAAAACTAACAGAAATCTCACATGATTTCTTTGTCCCGGAAGGCGTTTGTGTTGCTTTTACTCATTAAAAAATAAGGGGATTACATACCTATTTACACAATTGCACAGTATAGTTGTCAAATTTACAAAAATCATGTTTTAAAAAACTACATATTGTGATTGGTGTAGACTGTTATATAATTCCTAAAATAAAAAACGCATTCCTGCTGAAATCTGAGATTTTCATTCAATATAAGTAGAAGAAAATTTGAAAGACATTGGTTATAAGTTTATAAGATCAAGTTATTGAACATTTCTCAAAAACAATTAAAATTACAATAAATAAGATTGTCTGCATGAACAAGTGATTTATCTGATTCAAAATTATATGAAAAATCACTTGAGAAAATATCTTAAACGAATAAAAAATTAAACTTGTTTGAAGAAGACCAAAATAAACTGATAAGTAACTTTTTAGGAATTGAAATTTAACCTACTTTGACAGATTCTTTGCCCTAGAAAGGGAATACACTGCAAAATACAAACTATATTATTTATAGAAAAAACACCTCTAAAGCTAGACTAGACATCAAAATCTAACTTTAGAGGTGAACTTGCTTTCATCTAGCTAACAAACATCTTGTCCACAATTTTATGTTACCATCCATAATTAGGCTCCATACAAGTAACCATGGCATTTAGCAATTCTTCAGGACTCACTATCTTCAAGCCACCATAAATAGGATCTTGAACCATATAAGATGGATCTAAATAATATACATAAGCCACATCTGTTCCATCTGCTGTTAACACATAACCTACTCCAATAACATTGTGCTCACCGCTTCTACCTGGATACATTTTTGAATTATCAAAAGTGTAATACATTGGATAGCCGTCATTGATATTTTGAACCAAGCGTTTTTTGAATAATTTCATATCTTCAGAACCAGAATTTGGATTTGTCACTGTAGCCAATCTATATCCTGCCTGATTACCATAAGGGACATCATAGCCAAACATATATCTATTCAGAACTCTTATCGCATTGCTGTTATGTGTCCCGAAAGATTCATCTGTTCCCATTTCATTAGCTAATTGAGCCTGATCAACATTTATCCCTCTACTAGCTAACATCATGGAAACTGTTGCTGGAGCGCAGTAATTCCAATAACGCTGAATAACGAGAGATACATTTAACCGTACTTTCTGTCCCCCCACAGCCTGCACCTGACTGCCCTGCACACCTTTTTCAATCAACAACTCCGCTGCAACACTAGAGTCCGTCGGAGGATTTCCCTCTCCCCTCTCACTTGGCTCGACTTCTCCTGACTCCCCGCCTTGTGTTGGACTTGTTTGCGAGTCACTGCTAGACTGAGAGGACGCTGCGGAATTCTGTTCTTTCTCAGAACTTTCTGATTTTTTACTAGAATCTACAGTTGATTTCTTCGTAGCATCTGTCTTATTTTTAGGCTTAGATTGCTCAGAAACTTTCGAGGAAGACGTGCTATTGTTTTTGGAGGAAAGTGAGGAATTTTGACTACTAACACAAGCAACTAGTACCATTATTAACAGCAAACCTACTAGCATTCCAATATTCTTTTTCATGCTTGTCACCCCTTTCTTTTATTCATCAAAGGCGAGGTATCTCATTACAGAATTGTCATTGGTGAAAATTTGTCCCTTCTCAATTTCTTTTTCATCCTTTAAAAAATCAACCCAGAAAATACCTGTTTTTGATAATAGAATAATCCCATCATCATAGTTGTAATTAATCATTTTTTTAAGATCAAATAAATAATATTGTGGTCTAACCCTATCTTTATCAATTCTATCGCCTAAAAATGTAATATAATTTCCTTTATAATCAAGAGTTTCAATCCAATTGGAAGAAAAGAATTGTTTTTCTGTTTCTATATTTCCTAAAGATAAATAGTTTATTCCAAGTTTATATTCGGATATAATAACATTTTTATCATTAGAAAAAAGCCCATTATAAAAGTTATCTTTCCTAGATAATTCCTTGACTTCTTTTTTTAATTCGTCATGTTCATTATATTTAATTATCTTGGTAACTTGATGACTGTTATCTATTAAAATATAATATACATTCCCATTAAAATAAATTGGGTGACTACTATTTTCTTTTTCAATTACTTTCATGTTTCCAGACAATAAATCAAAGGAATACGTTCTATAAATATCAGACTTATAAAACATATTCATATATAATTTATTACCCTGTCTCGCTATTTGCGTATAATGAATAGGATTTACATTTAAAACTGAATGAATGATTTTATAGTCCCCCTCACGTAAATTAAAGATAAAATATATTGATTTACGATTTACTTGATCAAATTCCTCAAAAATAATGTAATCTTTATCGGCATAATTAACAATAATAGTTACTATTTCCGATGTTTTATCCACATATTTTATTTTTTTAAAACTTCTATCTTTAATGTTTAGAACTGCCAAATAATTTTCACTTTGATTATTCATATCATACGCTTCACCTATGACTAGTGAATCATCTGTAAGATAGGTAGGAGTGAAATATACCCCTTCAGGATAAGAAATTTTTATAGAAGGTTTCAATAATTCTTCAGATGCAACAGTTTTAAATGCTGTTGCATCTGAAATCTGGTTAGTTTTTGTCTCAGTTGAATTACTTGATGAGCTCGCATTATCCCTATTTGAACAACCTGTTAAAAGAAGAAGAACAATGTAAATCAAAAAGAGGGGATAAATTCTAACTAAACTATTACCATGCATAACCACGGCCACCAGTTGCATAGCTCATATTTCGAATCGTAACTCGTTGGTTCATAACAAAACCACCATATCTTCCATATCCTGGGTCAACATATGTAACCGAGTTCCCGTTATCAAAATAGTCTCCTATAACACCAAAATGATACAAAGCTGTTCCGATATTATGACCTTGAAGATACACATCCCCAGGACTTTCCATCGTATTTACCATAACTGGATTTCCCCAACTCAATGCTTCTGTAATATGATTTTTCATTTTACTAATTTGTGTATAGGTATGCCACTCCCAATTAAATCTATATCTTGAACCAGCAACAACAGCATTCAATGCATTGGCTACTCCATTACCAGCATTAGTACCATTGGTTGTAGTCCCCAATAGTGCAGCCATTTGATGTTGGCTTTTATTATATCCTAATGACCTAACAATCATAGAAGCCGATGCTGGTCCACAGTAATAATCATTAATCTGTGTTTGGAATGGTATATTTAAAATAACTTGTTGTGGCTTTGCTTTCAACGTATTTGTTCCTGACCCTATCTCAAGAGGAGGGTATTCTGAAGGTGTTAACAAATCAACACCTCCATTAACCACTTTTTACTCCTTTATTTTTTATTAAACAAATGCATTCGCTTACACTTTAATTTTAATGCTTTTCTTTTAATTTTTCAACTAATTATGTATAAATATCCAATGTCAAATTCAATGGTAATTTCTTAAAGTCACCTCCAGTTTTCATCACAAATAAGAGTTAGATTGAAATGACAAAATAGTGCAAAACATTAGTAGGACTTATTAAACTAAAATACAAACATTTAACCCTCTCAGACCGTAATGACATTCAAATGAGCATTGAACAGAAAAAGCTTTCTATAAAATCAGTTCACAAATTGCTACCATTATTCTGGGCTACTTAAAAAAACATTGCCTACTTTTTGACTGATCCGAAAGTAAAGAATTAAAAAACACCTATACATTTACTCATTGAGGATCCACGTAATTTTCTTATAAAAAGGAATGGAAAACAATCGTGTTTTCATATAATACAAATAAAGAGAAGGAAATAAACCTTCTCTTTATTTGTATAACTTTTCAATTTAAAATCGGATATTTTCTCGTGTTTTTTCATACGATGTAACAAAACGATTGGTTACACCGGGCTCTACTACATCCAATGCTTGTGAGATTTCTTCAAATGAAGCTTGATAATCAAAATCATTCTCAAAAATTTCTAATGCACGATCGAAAGCAGCTTGTACACCTTCATCAAATGAACGATAGCGATTCGAATACTGTAATAATTGTTCTGTTAACGTTGCATTTTCAACAATTCGATAGGTTTCATTTTCAAGCTCATTCATATCATTTGTCAAAATTTCCAGCATACGATTCACCGATTCAATATTGACACGATACTGCTCCAATTCTGCCACTAAACTTTCCGTGTTATCACTTGCAGTAAAGAAAATGGTCAAGAAACTTCGTGGAATACCTGGCAAATTGCGTTTTTCCATATAACGTTTAATTGTATGCAGTTTGTTGATATAAATATTGACTTTTTGTCGAGCATTGTCATCATCTTTTTCAATTTTAGCCAATTTTTCACTCAGTACTAATTGCTCATCTTCAATTTCTTTCACGCGTTTTTGAATTGTTTCAAGATTTTCTTGAAGAACAGAATAAGCTTGTTTTCTTTCTGAAGAATCTTCAATAGCTTCTAAAACAACATCATCTAAACTCGAAAGTTCACTTTGAAGGCGACGAACATGATTCGTATCACTTTCTGTCAATAGATATAATTTTGAAAGGCGGGCAATCTCTGTCAACAGATTTTGATTGTTTTCTTTTGTATGACCCAAATAACCTGGTAAACTATTGACTAACTTGACAACTACTTTATGTGACTTGATTTCTCGGTTGAACATGTCATACAAAGCATCCACTTCTTCTTGAATTTGCGTATTTTCATACTGCGCATTATCCAATTCCAAACTGGCAATGTTTTCGCTATTCCGTTTCAAACTAGTGTGTAACTGTTGGAAACGAGATTCAATATCAGTTTCAATAAAGTGATATCCTGACTCCAACAGTTTGCGATAACCAGATTCCAAATCTTCTAACTGCTCTGGCAATTTTTCCACTAATTCTGATACAAGAGTTGGAATTTTTTCAACGATATGCGTCAAAGCAAGGATGTGATCTTCTGTTTTATCCAAAATTTCTGCTGCTTCAACAGGGTCTCCTGATGAATTTAAGGTTACAAATTGAGAGAATTCAGATTGAATTTTTTCTAATTGCTTTTCAATCTCAGGAAGTGCTGAACCATAACTTTCTGTATCATTCGCAACAGATACCTGTAACTTTTCATACAAATCCAAGGCATGCAGGACACGACCACTGTTTTTTGACTCTTGCTTTTCTAGCTCAGCAAGTGCGTTACGAATAGCAGTGATATCCTCTTCAATTAGGTCAATCTGACTTTCGATTTTATCAATACCGTGTTTTGCCTTTAAAAATCGAAACGAATTATTGTAACCTTCTGTCTCAAAAAGATTGTTTTCAATATCGGCAAAAGAATTCAAAGAAAGATCAACCCATTTTTGATTCCATTCACGAAAGGCCACTTGACTTTGTCCGATTAAGTGCATATTTTTAACTGCTTCTACTTCATCGTTTACAGGAAGATTATAAAGTTCTTCTTTGTGCTCTTCTAACTTAGCAAGTAAAGCATCATTTCTTTTTCTCAATAAGACAGCAGCTATATAAGCAACAATTAAGAAAACTGCTATCACTATAATTAGTACGATTAGTCCGTTAGACATGTAAAACTCCTTCAAAATATTACTTGAAAATAATCATGATTATTATATCATAATTTTACTGGTAAATGTGAATTTTTTCAGATTTTTTTAAACGTCCAATGTACTATAAACGGCATTTTCTTCGATAAATTCACGGCGAGGCTCCACACGATCACCCATCAGCATATCAAAAATCTTATCTGCTTCTGCTGCATCATCTACTGAAACACGCGCCATTAAGCGATGTTCTGGGTTCATTGTTGTTTCCCAAAGTTGGTGATCATCCATTTCACCTAATCCTTTATAACGCTGGATGCTTGGTTTGGAGCGACCTTCAGAATAACGTTCCAAAGCTAACTGCAGCTCTTCTTCTTGATTGGCTCCAGGTTGGATATATTCTTTCACTTCACTGCCAACTTTCACCCCATAAATAGGTGGTTGTGCAATATAAACATATCCTGCTTCCAAAACAGGTTTCATATAACGATAAATCAATGTCAACAGAAGAGTTCGGATATGAGCACCATCAACATCAGCATCGGTCATAATGACTAACTTTTGATAACGAGCCTTATTCACATCAAAGTCTGCGCCAAAGCCTGTTCCCATTGCGGTAAAAAGGCTACGAATTTCTTCATTTGCCAAGATTTTATCCATACTGGCTTTTTCAACATTTAAAATCTTACCACGAATTGGTAAAATAGCTTGAAATTCCCGATTCCTACCAGACTTAGCTGAACCACCTGCTGAGTCTCCTTCCACGATAAACAATTCTGTTTCGTGCGGATCATTGGAAGAGCAGTCTGCTAATTTACCAGGTAAGTTGGAGATTTCTAGTCCTGATTTCTTGCGGGTCACTTCACGTGCGCGCTTAGCTGCAATCCTAGCTTTAGATGCCAAAATTCCCTTCTCAATAATTTTCTTAGCAACTGCAGGATTTTCCAAAAGAAAATCTGAAAAGGCTTCACTAAAGAGACGATTGGTAATTTTAACAACTTCACTATTGCCCAACTTTGTCTTTGTTTGTCCTTCAAACTGAGGATTAGGATGTTTGACAGAGATGACAGCTGTTAAACCTTCACGAACATCTTCACCAGTTAGATTATCTTCATTTTCTTTTAAAAGTTTATTTTTCTTCGCATAGTCATTGATGACACGCGTGAGTGCTGTACGGAATCCTTGTTCATGAGTTCCACCTTCGTGAGTGTGGATATTGTTTGCAAAACTCATGACTGTTTCGTGATAACCTGTTGTGTATTGTATAGCTACTTCAACAGTAATATCATCCATTTCTCCGTCTGTATATATAGGATTCTCAAAGATAACGTCTTTGTTTTCATTGATGTATTGGACATAGCTAGCAATTCCACCTTCATAATGGTAATCTTTTGTTTGTTCCAATCCTTCGCGTTTATCTGTGATAGAAATCCGCAATCCGCGATTCAAGAACGCTAGTTCCTGTACCCGTTTATTCAATTTTTCAAAATCAAATTCAACAGTTTCTGTAAAGATTTCTGGGTCTGGAGTAAAGTGAACAGTTGTCCCTGTTCGATCTGTTTTTCCAATAATTTTCAAATCCGCTACGACCTGACCGCGACGATATTCTTGAAAATGAATCTGACCATTTTTGTAAACCCGAACATCTAACTGAGCTGAGAGGGCATTGACAACGGAAGAACCCACCCCATGAAGGCCACCGGAAACCTTATAACCGCCACCGCCGAATTTTCCTCCAGCGTGGAGAATCGTAAAGACTGTTTCTACCGCAGGACGACCTGTTTTCTCTTGAATATCTACAGGAATCCCACGACCGTCGTCGACAACTGTAATCGAATTATCTTTTTCTATAAATACTTGAATATGAGTTGCAAAACCTGCTAGTGCCTCATCAATTGAGTTATCCACAATTTCCCAAACAAGGTGGTGAAGTCCTTCCTTTGAAGTTGAGCCAATGTACATTCCTGGGCGCATACGAACAGCTTCTAACCCTTCGAGAACCTGAATTTGACTAGCATCATAATCCTGTGCTTGCATTTCTTTAGTTTCTTCTGACATACGATTCCTTTTCTATATTTTTATAAATTGCTCGAGATTTTCCATATTATCAAAGAGATAAGTCGCAAAACCAGCTGTTTGACCAGCTTCTATATCAATCGGACGATCTCCAATGACTAAACCATTCTCAATCTGATACTTGTCTTTTAAGTAAAGCATCGACTCAGGATTTGGCTTCCTTTTAAAGCCTCTACTAGAAGTCACAACTTCCGTAAAATATGCCAAAATCCCTGTTTTTTCAAGAATCTCTAAAACTTGGTCATTCCGATGAGAAATCAGAAAATTACGCCCTCCTTGCGCAAGAATTTTCTTAAGCAACTCCGAAGCCCCTTCAAATAAAACAGGATGAGCTAATTCTATCGCTTCGTTCGCTTTATAAGTTTGTAAGAATGGAGGAATGTCAGGCACAAACTGAGCAACTGCATAGGGAGTGGAAATCTTCAATGCCTTGTAAACCTCATCATGGTTAGCTTGAATACCAAAACTAGCTAATGTTTCTACAAAAGCAGCCGTTGAAGTCTCGTAATTATCGAGGAGAGTTCCCCCTAAATCCCAAATATAATCTTGATAATCCATATCCTTTATTATAACATATTTTTCTAAAAAATGGCGGTAAAAAGGGATAGGAGAGCTTATTTTAGATATGAATTCCCATAAAAAAACTTACTTGGTTAATTCCAAATAAGTTTCAGTATCCCAGAAAATCAATCACCATAAACATCATTGTAAAGCATTGCCGTTGCAAGCCGCTCACTATCTCCGCCTAACTGATGAACTAATTCATAAGCAAAAACTAGAGCAGTTGCAGGTCCTCGGCTAGTAATCACTTTCCCATCAACAACAACGGTTTGCTTGATATAAGTACCAGAATCAATATCTGATTCGATACCATCGTAACAGGTAAACTGTTTATCCTTTAAGATTCCTGCACGATTGAGTGCAATCGGTGCTGCGCAAATGGCTGCTATCCACTTACCATCTTCTTGCATCTTCTGTAGAGCTGACATCAAACGATCATCATCTCGCAAACTTGTCGCCCCAGGCATTCCTCCCGGCAGCACTACTAAACCATAATCCTCTAACTCTCCAGCCCAAACTTTATCTGCTTGAACTGAAATACCATGAGAACCCGTTATAACCTTTTCAAAGCCAACCATTTCGCAAGTAATATCAGCACGACGCAGAACATCCACAACCGTCAACGCTTCAATCTCTTCAAATCCATTGGCTAACATAACAGCTACTTTCATCATACTTCTTCTCCTTTATTTTAATTGTTTTAATACTACTTTTTTATGCCTTGTAGGATAATGGGAGCGTTTCTCATCTGAGAGATTATTTTGATAACTTATCGAAAGCAAGAGTCCGACACCAATTAAATTACTAATAATCGAAGAACCACCTTGAGAAATGAATGGAAGCGGGATTCCTGTTAAAGGTAAAATTCCTGTTACAGCTCCGATATTTTCAAAAATATGAAAGAGTAACATCATGATAAAACCAGTAGAAATATAGGTGTAAAATTGATTATTTGATTTCAGCGTAATTTTTAACATACGATAAATCAATAGCAAATACAAGGCAATCACAATCGTTGCACCGACAAAACCAAAATCTTCTGCAATGACAGTAAAAATCATATCACTTTCACGTACAGGCACCAATAGATTGGATACATTAAACCCTTGTCCCCAGAGACCACCACTACCAATTGCTATTTGACCTTGTGCCTGTTGATACGTAGTTGTTTGCGCATAATCAAATGGATTCAACCAAGCCAAAATTCGATTAATCTGATAAGTTGGGATCCCAATCTGATGCAAAAAGGCTCGCCCGTCTTTTGAAATGAAAATAAGTAAAAAGCCACCACCTACAATCAGAGCTGTCAAAACAACTGGTACGATTATTTTCCAAGACACACCGGACAAGAGGACAATTCCTGAAAAGATGGCAATAAAAACTAAAGCTGTCCCTAGGTCACTCTGCAATGCCAACAAAATCAGGACAGGCAAGGTATAAAGTGCTAATTCAAAAATCAGAAAAAAGTCTAATTGAATTGTTCGCTCTCTATCTTTATAGCGCTTCAAAAAATTAACAACGACTCGTGACAACATCAGAATATAAGAAATTTTCATGAATTCAGACGGTTGGAACAAGGTGACACGCCCTATAGTTACCCAGTTTTTTGCTCCTGTCGAAGCAACTAATTCTGAACTATAAAAAATAAGCGGAAGCACCATCAGGGATAAGCCAAATACATATAAGTATGGCGTTATTTGCCAAAGAAATTTTGTATTAAATAGCATAATAATCAAACTGATAACTGTCCCCAGAGCAATCCAAGCAATCTGTTGCCCTACAATCGGCCAAACATTTTTAGGATAATCATGACTAACTGCAATATAAATGGCAACAATACCAATAAAAAGCAAACAAAATACTGGTAATATTAAACTATAATCCACTCGTGAATCAATCGAGCGTTTTTGATAAGGCATATCTCCTCCAACATACGTAATAAACATCAAAAACTTTTACGAGAAAAAGTATTGAATAATTAAGCTAGATGCAGCAACTGCAAACCAAGCAAAGGCACCTGTTACCAACGGTGCTACACCTGCTTTTCTAAATTGTCCAAAGGATACTCTCGCCCCAATCCCAGCAAGAGCCATTGCCATGAGCCATTGTGACAAGAACTTCGTTGCAGGAACAAATGAACTTGGAAAAATCCCCATACTAGTAACAATGGATGCCACGACAAACCACAGAATAAACCACGGGAAAATTTTCTTTAAATCAACTTTTTGATGACTGTTTTGTGAGCGTATATATCGGACTCCTGCAAAGATGAGACAGGCTGGTACAATCATCAAAGCACGACTTAGTTTGACAATCGTTGCCAAATCTCCCGCCGACTGACTGTAAGTGTATCCTGCTGCTACAACAGATGATGTATCATTGATAGCGGTTCCTGCCCAAGTTCCAAAAGTTGCATTATTCATATGCATCAGATGCCCTAAAAATGGGAAAATAAAAACTGCTAAAATGTTAAAGAAAAAAATTGTTGAAATAGATAAAGCGATGTCTTCATCTTTTGCTTCTAAAATCGGTGAGGCTGCTGCAATGGCAGAACCACCACAAATAGCAGTCCCGAACCCAATCAAAGTGGTTAAAACTTTACCCATCCCCAACAAACGACCTACCACATAAGCTGAAAGAAAGGCGATGAGAATCGTTAAAATACTAATCTTTAATGAGAAAATACCCGTAGCAGAGACACGACCAATGGACATGCTGAACCCCAGCAAAATAATGGAATATTGCAGTAATTTCTTACCTGAATAAGCTAGACCAGCATGATAAGTCTTTTTTATATGAAAAAGATTATTGGCTAAAATTCCCAAAAGAATGGCAAAGACGCTGGAGCCAATCAAGGGAAAGAAATTTCCCAAGACGGTTGCTACTGCCGCTAATACAAAAGCAAAACCAATCCCTGGAAGATATTTTTGATACATATTGAACCTTCTTTCTTTGTGTTTCTATTATAACAAAATTTAAAACTAGCAGCAGAGAAAATCAGTATTTTTAACAAAAAAACTCAGTTTACTTTGAACTGAGTCATTCATAAATTGAAGTTACATCGTTTCCTTCTTCAAAAATTGCTCCATCTCTTTTGGAATTTGTTTCATACTTGTGATGGATAGTGGAGCAACTTTTTCCAGAGCTGTTTGAATTTGGCGTCCATATCGTTTGGTTAAAATGCGATTGTCTAAAATAACGACTGCTGATTGCTGCTCTTGGTGTCGAATTGTACGTCCTAAAGCCTGTTTTATCCGTAAAATCGCAACAGGTAAGCTATAATCATAAAAAGGATTCTTACCTTCTTGCCGCAATTTGCGATTGAGCTTCTGCGTAAAGAAATCACTCGGATTATCAAAAGGGATTCGCGTAATAACTTCAATCATTTGTTTCTGACTAGAAAAATCTGTCCCTTCCCAAAAGCTACCCGCTCCTAGTAAAATACTACTTTCCCCTCTATCAAAACGTCGTTTAATATTAGCGGCTTCACCATTCTTATACTGGGCTAAATGAGGAAGACGCAAGCGTTCTGAAACAGCCAGTAGTAACGATTTTGATGTAAACAAAACGAGGAGAGGAACCCCTTGAGTAGCCAACTTATGTACCCATTTAACAATCAAATCTGCATAAATATCTATATCCAACTCTAAAACATTTGGAAAATTCTTATCCAGCCATATTTTTTGCTGATATTTCTGCTTTTGTGGCAACTGATAAAATGGTGCATGTTCAAAACCAAGTAAATGAGCTAAATGCACTTTTTTGCTGATTTCCAGTGTAGCCGAAACAAACAAGACTTGAACTTCTTCGGGTAGCAAGGCTCTAAAATCTAGCATTTCTAAGCAAGCAGCTTCCAACATTGTCACTCGATAATCATCAAATCGCTCCTCTTTTAACCAGAACTGGTCATATTTTGTAGCGAAAATAGCGCGTAAGTCAGAAAGAGAGGAGGTATTTATCTCTGACAAGTCTTGTCGAAGTTTAGAACAAGTTTCCTTTGCCAGTTCATTTTTTCTGTAGCGTTGGAATTGTTCTATTGCATGAGCTAACTCAAATTGGATATCCTCTAACAAACGGCGTTCTAAGATAGTATTTACTTCTTTTAGTTCCAATTGAATCTGCTGCAAACATTTTGTCATATTAAGTGATTTTCGAGATAGATTTTCCAAAGCTAAAAACAACTTCTGCGCTTCATCCACAATCAAAAGCCGATTTTCTACAATTGACTTATCATCTTCTAACCGCGTCAAAAAATAGGCATGATTCGTCACTAACACACGACTACGCTTCGATTTTTCTTGACCTTTTTGCCAAAAATCTGTATCCCCAAAATGAGATTTTTTGCTCAATTTCCCGTCATGAAGAACCTGTTGTAAATAAGTCTGATAACGATGTCGTTGGCCAATTTCATCCAGATCACCCGATTCTGTTTCTGTAAGCCAAACTAAAAGTAACATTTTGCAACGATTGACCAGACGATTATCATCTACTTGTTGCAAACTATCATAAAAGAAGTCAAGTTTCAAATAATTGGCAGGACTTTTTAAGCTATGAAGAGAAATATGAAAAATTTGTTCTAAGTTCTGTCCTTCATTTGCCACAATCTGATCCTGCAATACTTTCGTAGGAACCGTCACCAAGATTTGCTTGCTCGTTTGACCTAAAGCTGGAAGTAAGTAACCATAGGTCTTTCCTAACCCCGTCTGAGCTTGTAAAAAGCTTGATTGATGACTTTTTAAAGCCTGTTCTACCGCATGAGCAAACTCATCTTGTTCTTTTCGTTCCTCTAAATCCAACAAATTGATATTGTGTTGGAAATTTTTGGATAATTTCCTTGCTTTTTTAATCTTTTTACTTTTTCTAAGAAAAATCCCCTGCCGCTTTACCAAATCATGGCAAGTGAAATCCGACATGTGATCAAAAGCATCCTCTATTGCCAAACGTGATTCATAAATCAAACTATTGGAAAAAGTTAACAAATATTCCACTAACTCTTTTGGAAGTTTTTGGATTTTCTCCTGTATTTTTAAAAATAAGGTAGCAGTTGCTGAAGCATCCGCAATCGCTGTATGTGCATGTTTTAAAGGGATGTCTAACTGTTCACATAATATTCCTAGATTGTATTTTTCAAACATCGGGAAAAAGACTTGTGCAAGTTCTACTGTATCTACCCTCGGAGTCACCAATTCAAACCCTTCCCAAAAAAGGGCTTCTGCAAGTAAATTGGCATCAAATTTCACATTATGAGCCACAAAAATGGCATCTTCAATCAACTCATATATCTCACGAGCCACTTGAGAAAAGTCTGGCGCCTTTCTCAATCGCTTATCTGTCAATCCTGTTAATTGGCGAATATGAGAAGTCAACTTTTCATGAGGATTCACATCGGTTTCATACGTTTTGACAATTTGACTATTTTCAATAAGCACAATTCCGACTTGGATAATCTTTGCATTGCTACTGGCACTGGTCGCCTCCAAATCTACCACAGCATATTTTCTTTTTTCTTGTGTCATACTAGAAAAATTATACCATAAATCCAACTATTTCGTATCACGTTTTATGTCTTATTTTCTTTTGACGAATAAAGTAATATTTCTTTTGTGTCATTTCTCACATTTTTTGTTAAACTATGAAAGGAAGGGAGATCTCATGATAACAATTCATAAAACTTTAAATTCTCAAGCATACGAAAATACTTATTATTTAGAAAACGAGCATCATCTTATCGTAGTTGATCCGGGTAGTGACTGGGAGAAAATTGCAGCAAAAATCCAAGAAATCAATAAGCCAATTACAGCTATTTTACTGACTCATACCCATTACGACCATATTATGAGTGTTGATTTAGTTCGTCAACAGTTTAGCAATCCACCTGTCTATGTCGCTGAAAGCGAAGCTACTTGGCTCTATAGTCCGGAGTATAATCTATCTGGACTAGAGCGTCACCAAGATATTGACGACATCATCCTCCAACCTGCCGATGTTTTCTATAATTATCATAATTCTTACAGCTTAGATGATTTTTATTTTTATGTCGTACCAACACCCGGACATTCAATCGGTGGCGTTTCAATTGTCTTTCCTAACGAGCGTTTTGTTTTAACTGGTGATGCCTTATTTTGTGAAGCAATCGGTCGAACGGATCTCTATACTGGAAACTTGGAACAGCTCATTGCTGGAATTAAAGAAGAATTGCTGACCTTGCCTAATTATGATGTTTATCCCGGTCATGGTTCTCAGACTACCATTGTTCACGAAAAAATGTTTAATCCATTTTTACAATGAAAAAAGCCCTAAACAGGCTTTTTATTATTGTTTTCTACTAAATCCTCAAGAATCGTCTCATAGACAGAACTGATCCAAATGAGCCAATAATGATTCCTACGACAAAAAGGAAGGCAATCATCAATGGAATAAAGGTTTGCGGTACAATCATTGAGAGATTCTGACTGGCAAGTGATGGATTGAACGATTTATAAGCTACTTCATAAACAAAATAAACTAATCCAGCTGGAACAACTGCTCCAAGTAAGCCAATCCAAGCTCCTTCTAGTAAGAACGGTCCTCGAATATAACTGTTTTTCGCACCTACCAGACGCATGATTTGGATTTCACGACTGCGTGAAATAATCGTAATCCGAATAGTATTTGAAATTAAGAAAATAGCAATAAAGACTAAGAGGAGTGCTCCTACAATACCCCACGTACGAATAAAATTAGCCAGAGCAAAAATACGTTTTGTATTGGCTCCACCGTATTCGACCTCAGAAACTCCTTCAATCTTCTTCGCATTATTTGCGACAGAAGTAACATACTTCGGTTCTGTCGTATCCACAATATAGGCATCATGCAAAGGATTGGCGTCCCCTTCAAAGAGTTTCCAATCTTTTCCCATGACTTCCGTTAATTTCTTTAATTGTTCTTCTTTGCTAGAAAATGTAACAGATTTGACATTGGCCATTTTATTAAGAGCATCATAGACCTTATGATAATCCTCATTTTTAACTTTTTGGCCTTCTTTTGTAATCGTCTCTTTATTATCTGCCGTATCTGGACGCATATAGACCATGACCCGCACATTGTTTTCAATATCTGTTGCTAGCTTCGCTGTATTTAAAATGACTGACACAAAGATTGCAACTAATCCCAGCGTAATCATCACGGAGCTGACTGCAGCAACCGTCATCCAACCATTGCGCTTTAAACTTTTAAGCGATTCTAGCAGGTGACTTAAAAATCTACTATTCATCGTATCCGTATTCTCCTTTTGCTTCATCACGCACCACACGACCATTTTCGATGGCAATAACGCGGTGACGCAAAGTATTTACAATTTGGCTATTATGAGTGGCCATTAAAACAGTTGTTCCTTGAAGGTTGATTCGTTCCAGAAGATTCATGATTTCCCATGAATTATCCGGATCCAAATTTCCTGTTGGTTCATCAGCGATTAGAACCTTTGGATTATTGACAATAGCCCGTGCAATCGCAATCCGTTGTTGCTCACCACCTGATAACTCATTTGGAAAAGAGCGAACTTTATGTTTCAAACCAACTAAATCTAGCACTTCCATAACACGCTTTTTAATATTGCGACGACGCTCACCGATAACTTCCATGGCGTAAGCGATATTTTCATAAACTGTCTTTTTGGGTAGCAATTTATAATCTTGGAAAACGACGCCAACATTACGACGCAACATTGGAATATCACGTTTTTTAATTTTAGCAAGATTAAAGCCAGCAACTTGCAGACTTCCCTTATCAACTTTCACTTCACGATACAATAATCGAATAAAAGTTGATTTCCCAGCTCCAGAAGGTCCTACAATGTAGGTGAATTCTCCTGGTTCCACTTTGATGGACACACCACGCAAGGCTGTTGTCCCGTTGTCATATTTTTTGACAACATCTCTCATTTCAATAATTGACATATATTGCAAAGAGTCCTTTCATTAAATACTCAAGTTACTAAAATGACACTTTCTGTGATAAAAGTCTTCTTTTTAGTTTAACCGCCATTTCAAGTAGGCATCTATGAAGCCATCTAAATCACCATCCATAACTTTATCAACTTGAGCTACTTCGTAACTAGTTCGATGATCCTTAACCATAGTGTAAGGTGTAAAAACATAGGAGCGGATTTGACTTCCCCAAGAGATCTCTTTTTTATCTCCTTTGAGCGAATCTACTTCTGCTGCTTTCTTTTCTTGCTCCATTTGATAGAGCTTGGCTTGAAGCAACTTCATTGCCCGATCACGGTTTCCATATTGTGTACGGTCAACCGTTGATTGTGTCACAATTCCTGTCGGTATATGCGTCAAACGCACCCCCGTCGAAACTTTATTGACATTTTGTCCACCAGCACCACCTGAACGAAAAGTATCCATCTTGATGTCTTCATCTCGAACTTCAATTTCAATCGTATCATCTAACTCCGGCATGACTTCTACTGATGTAAAGGAAGTGTGTCGACGCTTAGCTGAATCAAACGGAGAAATCCTCACTAATCGATGAACTCCCATTTCAGATTTCAACAAACCATAAGCATGAGGCCCTTCAAAAGACAAGGTAACAGACTTAATTCCCGCTTCGTCCCCCGCTTGATAATCCAAAACTTCAACCTTGAAACCATGAGCATTGCCAAAGCGTGTATACATACGAAGCAACATATCTCCCCAGTCCTGAGCTTCTGTTCCTCCTGAACCTGGGTGAATTTCAAGGATAGCATTGTTGTTATCATAAGGTTCTGATAAAAGCAAGGTCATCTCATAACTTGCCATCATCTTGTCCAATTCAACTAGCTTTTCTTCTAGTTCCTCTTGAACAGATGTATCTTCAGCCAAGAAATCCAGCAAAATTTCTAGTTCATCAAACAAATCAGTCATTTGCTGAAAGTTATTATAGGTTTGCTTGAGTTCATTGAGCTCCTGAGATGTCTTTTGAGCTGCAATGTTGTCATCCCAAAAGTCAGGTTCTGTCATCTTATTTTCTAAGATAGCAATTTCTTCTTCCAGACCTTCTAAGTCAAAGAGACCCCCTGAAAGAAGCTAATTTTTCACGATTTGCGTCAATTTTTTGACGAATTTCTGAAATGTCCATATCTACCTCTTTTCACATATCGTTTTATTATATCACAAGTCAGTATTTTTTTCTAATTTCTGACAGAATCCAATAATAGTTATTGTATAAAATTTCTAAGTTGTAATCAAGAAATTTCATTTTTTGTTACATGATTGTTAGATAGGTTGCTGGCTGAAGAAAAATATTAAGAAGATAGATTTACCGAAATGATCTGTATGGTAGTGTTCTACTTTGCAATTTCTCGCTCAAGAACTTCTAAAACACCTGATTCTTGATTACCTGGTGCTTGATACTTTGCTACTCTCTTTACTATTTCAGATTCGTTTTTCATCGCATAGCCTGCTCTACATAAGCTAGCTTTTCTAGGTCATTTCCACCGTCTCCAAAAGCCATTATCTCTTGTGGAGCTGATCTTTTGGAAAAAACGAAGCCAGTTGGGCATATTGATTACCTGAGATGACAACTACTTTAATATCTTTATCTTGCAACATTCGATAAATTTTCTCGAAATACTTCACATCATAGGTATTGTCAGAGCACAGAAATGTACCATCCACAACAAATGCCACTAATTTGATTATCTTTTATCCCTCCTCTTTACCTCAATTTTATACTAAAAAACTTAAAAATTCCTATGATTTTTGACGACAATCGTTCCTATCTCTTTTTTTAAAATACAAGAAGAAGCACTTTAATGAAGAAATTGTAGCTACACTTATCTCTTTTGAAATCTAGTACGAAAATAAGTGAATGGTTTCTTTCAGCTCGTCTGCAAGAACTTTTTCTTTATTTAATTGGAGATAAATTTCTAATAAGCACGAACGAACATTGGAAAACTGTATGAAGTCTATTGAGTTTTCTAACGGAAAGCTAAGTGAAGTTAACCAAACCGCAACTCTGGTTTGTGAGAGCCTCTCATTTAAAACAGCTTGATAGATTACTCGTGTTATAGGAAAATCTGGATGATAGATAATCTCAACTAAAAGATCTGCACCATGAGCAAAGGCATGCACCCAACCATATTCTTCAGAATAACCAGTACTATCATTTTCATACAATAAATAAGACAGACCTTGTTCAAATAGAGCCATTCTTTGATGACTAGAAAGTCTTTTAAAATAAAGTGAATTTTTCTTAGCATCTGCATTTAGCAAATTAGCGAATAATAAAGCCGTAAAAGATCGAATCAGAGTAGCCTGACCAACTTCTTCCTTTTTATACAAAAGCCCCTGTCGTTTAAGAGCTTCAACCACTACAAAATCAAACTGGTCCTTTGTAAATAACTGTTCTTGTATGGCTCTGGCTAGAGAAACAAAGATTAAGTCATCTCGTATTTTATAATTTGGATGACCAATATGATCTAACATCCAAAGGATTTCTTCTTGTTGATAAATTGGCATATCCTGTGCTAATTTTTCTTTTAGTATTTTTTCCATATCTTTCCTTTTCAATTAGATTATTAGATTATTAGATTATTAGATTATTAGATTATTAGATTATTAGATTATTAGATTATTAGATTATTAGATTATTAGATTATTAGATTATTAGATTATTAGATTATTAGATTATTAGATTATTAGATTATTAGATTATTAGATTATTAGATTATTAGAAAAAGTCATCCGAAGATGACTTTTTCTTTCTTAAATAGCATTCTTATCAAAGCCAAGTTTGCGTTGGATAAATTTGACAATTTCTACAATGATAATCATTGAAAAACTGCCAATAAGGACTGCTGCCCATTGTGAAAGATCCAATTTTGTCACATGAAAAATTCCTTCTAGTGGCTCAATCAAAATAGTAGAAGCCAACAAGATAAAGGAGACCAAGATAGACCAATTAAAGGTTTTAGACTTGAATGGCCCGACTGTTAGAAGTGATTGATAAACAGATTTCACATTAAAAGCGTGGAAGAGCTGAATTAATCCAAGCGTTGCAAAAGACATAGTTAATGCGTCTGCATGAATGGCTCTCATATCCCCAACATGAACAGGATTCATCAATGCATAAGCATAAACACCAAGTACCAAAGCACCTTGCAAGAATCCTTGATAAATAATCGAGCTCATGACACCACCTGAGAAGAAGCTAGACTTGCGGCCACGCGGTTTATGCGTCATAACGCCCGGCTCAGCAGGTTCAACCCCCAGAGCAATGGCAGGGAAAGTATCTGTCACTAAATTAATCCAAAGTAAGTGAACCGGCTGCAGCACATCCCAGCCAAAAAGAGTTGCTAGGAAAATAGTCAAAACTTCTGCCGTATTGGCTGAAAGCAAATATTGAATGGTCTTTTGAATGTTAGAGAATACTTTGCGCCCTTCTTCAACAGCCACGATAATCGTTGCAAAGTTATCATCAGCCAAAATCATGTCAGAAGCACCTTTCGAAACTTCTGTACCTGTAATCCCCATTCCAATACCGATATCGGCTGTCTTCAGGGCTGGTGCATCATTGACACCATCACCGGTCATAGCAACAACTTTCCCCTGATGTTGCCATGCTTTGACAATCCGTACTTTATGCTCAGGTGATACGCGCGCATAGACAGAATAATGACCAACAACTTTTTCAAACTCTTCGTCTGACAATTCGTTAAGCTCGGCACCAGTCATGACATGGTCTTTACTATCATCATTGATAATTCCTAGACGTTTGGCAATGGCTTCCGCCGTAGCTTGGTGGTCACCCGTAATCATAATTGGACGAACCCCTGCTTCCTTGGCAACGCGAACGGCTTCTGCTGCTTCTAGACGCTCAGGGTCAATCATTCCAATCATACCTGTGAAAATTAAATCATTTTCAAGATTTTCAGACGTTAAGTTTTCTGGGATTTCATCAATAATTTTGTAGGCGCCAGCCAACACGCGCAAGGCTTGATGAGCCATACCTGAGTTATTATCTTTAATCAGCTGAGTCGTTGCCTCATCAATCTGTGCAATAGTTCCTGCCTTGTCACGAGACACACAACGTTTTAAGAGTTGATCTGGCGCACCTTTTACAGCAACCAAAAATCTACCGTCCGGCAAAGGATGAATAGTTGACATGAGCTTACGGGTCGAGTCAAACGGCAACTCTGCTACACGAGGATATTGCTCTAAGAAAGCTTTAACATCATAGCCCTTATCAAGTGCATACTGAACAAAGGCTGTTTCTGTTGGGTCACCAATGAGTTTCCCCTCTTGGTCGATTTTAGTGTCATTAGCAAGTACAACCGAGCGTAGCAAAGGCAAGTCGAGCCCAAGCTCAATAGCTTGTTTTGCTTCGTGCAAGCTACCATCATAGAAGACTTTCTCAACTGTCATTTTGTTCATAGTTAACGTACCAGTCTTATCAGAAGCAATAATTTCAGTAGAGCCAAGCGTTTCAACTGCAGGAAGCTTTCTAACAATAGAATTTCTCTTCGCCAAAACTTGGGTACCAAGTGCCAAGACAATGGTTACAATAGCAGGAAGCCCCTCTGGAATCGCTGCAACAGCAAGTGCGACTGATGTCATCAATTCGCCCAGTGGATCTTTTCCTTGAATAAATACACCAACCACAAAAGTGATAGCTGCAATAATTAAAATCGCATAGGTGAGCACTTTTGACAGACCATTTAGATTTTGCTTGAGTGGAGTATCTGTTTCATCAGCGTTTTGAAGCATACCAGCAATATGACCAACTTCCGTATACATACCTGTATTGACAACTACACCCATTCCCCGTCCATACGTAACATTTGAATTTTGGAAAGCCATATTGATGCGGTCACCCAGTCCTGCATCCGCAGCTACATCAACAGTCAGATGTTTTTCAACAGGAACAGATTCACCAGTCAGAGCTGCTTCTTCGATTTTCAACGTGTTCGCTTCCAAAAGACGCATATCAGCAGGTACCACATCACCAGCTTCCAGTATAACGATGTCTCCTGGAACTAATTCCTTAGAATCCACTTCTGTCACATGCCCGTCACGCAGCGCGCGCGCAGCTGGGCTAGACATAGATTTGAGTGCTTCAATTGCTTCTTCTGCCTTGCCTTCTTGGTAAACTCCAAAAATGGCATTAATAATGACCACAGCTAGGATAATAATCGCATCTGCAATATCTTCACCACCTGAAGTCACAACTGAAAGAATAGCAGCAATCAGCAAAATGAGAATCATCAAATCCTTGAATTGCTCAACGAATTTCATCAGAAGGGATTTTTTCTCTCCTTCATCTAGTTCATTGCGGCCGTACTCATCTAAACGCTTAGTAGCTTCATTGCTTGTTAAACCCTGATTAGAAGTTTCCAAATTCTTTAAAACTTCTTCCGAACTTTGCGTATAAAACGCTTGGCGCTTTTGTTCTTTCGACAAAATAGTTCCTCCTTTAATCTCTTTTTGACAAACAAAAAGAGACCTGTTTGCTGTAACAAGTCTCGCTGTTTCATACAAGGCCGGAAATTGCTTTCGTATTGACGACCTTGTAACGGATATCCCGCTAGCTACTCCCTTGAGTGTTTTTATTATATCAGATTCTTCAATTTTTTCAAGCAAAAAAGTTCAATTTCTATCTATTTTGCCCAACAAAGAATAAGACGCAATAAATAAAATAATCGCTATGACAAGTGTCCCTGTTAGGTCAAAGAACATATTAAGCTTTGTCTTGTTATAAAAAACCAAATAAATCTGCTGAGAATAAAAATAGCCGCTATTACTAAACTAAAAAGGATTCTTCCCATTACTTTCTACCTCCACGAAATTTCCATTTGATAATCCGCAAAAGTTCGACCGCCATCAGGTGTTCTCAATTGATAATGCAGTTCAAGTGTCTGCTTTTTCAAATCAACCTGGTAATGACTTGTTTTTGTGATAAATTGCTGTATGCCGACCGGTGTGGGAATTCCAATCAAGGCTTCTCCTCCTTTGATAAACCGCATCAAAGATTTAGGAGTAGAGAAGCGTGTCATGACTAGTTCTTCATCCTGAAACTTCAAAACAACATTTTCATTCTCTTCATTTTCAAAACGCAAGTAATGATAAGCTCCCTTTTTCTGCCATTCTCCGTCATAAGTTTGATCAATTTGTTCTACTTGTTCATCAAACTGTATCTGATTTTTGATTCTAATCTTCACACTATAAACTCCTCATCTACTGCTTTTCTTTTCTATTTTATCAGAAAATCTCAAAGATTTCTTCCTTTCTTTCCTTTAATTTTTTCAGTGTGGTCTTCTTCTGTTTTATGGTATAATAGAGCCATGATTGAAAAAGTATTTCGTGATCCCGTGCACAATTACATTCATGTAGATCACCAAGTCATCTATGATTTAATAAACACTAAAGAATTTCAACGACTGCGCCGCATTAAACAGCTGGGAACTTCTGGCTATACTTTTCATGGAGGCGAACACAGCCGTTTTTCACATTGTCTTGGAGCCTATGAAATTTCCAGACGCATCACAAAGATTTTTAACGAAAAATATCCAGAAGTTTGGAATCGTCATGAAAGTCTCTTAGTCATGGCAACAGCTCTCTTACACGATGTAGGTCACGGCGCTTATTCACATACTTTCGAGCGTCTATTTGATACCGACCATGAAGAAATTACACGCCAGATTATCACGAGCCCTGAAACAGAGATTAACCAAGTGCTGATTCAAGTTTCACCTGATTTTCCAGAAAAAGTAGCCAGTGTTATCAACCATACTTATCCTAATAAACAAGTTGTTCAGTTGATTTCCAGTCAAATCGATGTGGATCGTATGGATTATCTCTTGCGAGATTCCTACTATACAGGTGCTTCTTATGGACAATTTGACTTAACACGGATTTTGCGCGTTATTTGTCCAGTAGAAAATGGCATTGCTTTCAAACGCAGCGGTATGCATGCTGTGGAAGATTATGTCGTCAGTCGTTATCAAATGTATATGCAGGTCTATTTCCATCCAGCTAGCCGTGCGATGGAAGTACTCTTACAGAATTTACTCAAACGAGCTAAATTTCTCTATGAAAAGCAGAAAGACTATTTTGCACTCTCTTCTCCCAACCTTATTCCTTTCTTTGAAAAAAGAGTGACTTTGAAAGATTATCTTGCTTTAGATGATGGAGTTATGAACACCTATTTCCAAGTTTGGATGACGAGTCCTGATACGATTTTATCTGATTTAGCACAGCGTTTCATCAACCGTAAAGTCTTTAAATCCATTATTTTCTCTGAAAAAAATGAAAAACATCTGAATATCATGCGGAATTTAGTTGCAGAAGTCGGCTTTAACCCTGACTACTACACTGCCATTCATCGTAATTTTGACTTGCCGTATGATTTCTATCGACCACATGTAGAAAATCCGCGAACGCAGATTGAAATTGTGCAAAAAGATGGCAGTCTTGCTGAATTATCCACTTTATCAGCTATTGTCCAAGCATTAGCTGGTACAAGACACGGTGACAATCGTTTCTATTTTCCAAAAGAAATGCTGAAAGATGCTGGACTTTTTAGCGAAAATAGCAAAACTTTCTTGTCGTATATCAAAAATGACCAATTTATCTATGGAGAATCACACAAACATGAGTATTAAATTAGTTGCCGTTGACATTGACGGAACCTTATTGAACAATAAAAGAGAAGTCACACCTGAGGTTTTCAGTGCTGTACAAGATGCGAAAGCTGCTGGAGTAAAGATCGTCATTGCAACCGGACGCCCTATTCCAGGAGTGAGAAATTTACTCGAAGAATTACACCTAAATGAGCCAGGCGACTATGTCATTACCTTCAATGGCGGGCTGGTGCAAGATACAGTAACAGGGGAGGAATATATCAAAGAACCCCTGTCTTATGAGGATTATCTGGACATCGAATGCCTCAGCCGCAAGCTAGGAGTTCATATGCACGCTATCACCAAGGACGGCATTTATACTGCTAACCGTAACATTGGAAAATATACTGTTTACGAAGCTGGGTTAGTTAATATGCCAGTCTACTACCGCACTCCAGAGGAAATGATAGATAAAGAAATCGTTAAAATCATGTATATTGACGAACCAGAAATTTTGGATCAAGCAATCACGAAACTTCCTAAAGAATTGTACGATAAATACACACTCGTAAAATCTGCACCTTTTTACTTAGAAATTGTCAAAAAAACTGTCAACAAAGGAGCTGCAGTCGTGCATCTAGCAGAAAAATTAGGATTGACAAAAGAGGAGACTATGGCGATTGGTGACGAAGAAAATGATCGTTCTATGCTAGAAGTCGTGGGAAATCCTGTTGTAATGGAAAATGGGACTGATGAACTGAAAAAAATCGCCAAATACATTACCAAATCAAATGACGAATCAGGCGTTGCATACGCTATTAGAGAGTGGGTTTTAAACTAATGTACACTTATAAAATCGGAATCTCTGCTCAAGAACACGATGATTTTGTTAAGCAAAGTTCTCAAACCAACTTACTTCAAAGCGCTTCTTGGGCAAAGGTTAAAGATAACTGGGACAATGAACGAATTGGTTTTTACAAAAATAATCAATTAGTAGCCTCGGCTAGCATTCTCATCAAGCCACTGCCGCTCAGTATGACCATGCTTTATATTCCGCGTGGCCCTATTATGGACTATCAAGATCAGGAATTGCTACACTTTGTTCTGACTTCTTTAAAAAAATTTGCCAAAACTAAAAAAGCTCTTTTTATCAAGTTTGATCCTAGTCTTTTCTTAGTTCAAAACCAAAGTGGGGAAGAACGACAGGATAATCCAAAAACTCTTGATTTGATTAACAACTTGCAAAAAGCAGGTGCTATCTGGCTTGGACGCACTGAATTATTGGATGAAACCATTCAGCCACGCTTTCAAGCAAATATTTACAAGGATAATTTCAGTGAAGAACTTTTATCGAAAAGCACACGACAAGCTATTCGCACTGCTCGCAACAAAGGTATTCAAGTCCAATTTGGTGGTTCAGAGCTTTTGGACGATTTCTCTGCTTTGATGAAAAAAACAGAAAATCGAAAAAGTATCCATCTGCGTGGTCAAAATTATTATCAAAAACTGCTGGATACTTACCCTGAGCAGTCCTATATCACACTTGCAAGTATTAATTTAAACGAGCGTCTAGAAAATCTCCAAGTACAAAAATCCAAGGCTGAAAAAGAAGCTAGCAAATTTACTGAAAAAACCAAGCCCGGTAAAATTGAAAACAACAAGCAGGAACAAAAACGGCTGCAAGAAGAAATGGATTTCTTAGCAGAAAAAATGACTCAAGGAGTCACAACAGTGCCTCTATCTGGAACCTTAGTTCTCGAATATGGAGCTACTTCTGAAAATATCTATGCTGGAATGGACGAAGAATACCGCCGCTACCAGCCAGCCCTCCTCACTTGGTATGAAACCGCAAAGCACGCCTTTGAACGTGGCGCCGATTGGCAAAATATGGGGGGAGTTGAAAACGATCTAAACGGCGGGCTTTATCATTTCAAATCCAAGTTCAATCCAACTATTGAGGAATATGTTGGTGAATTTAACCTCCCAACTAATCCTCTCTATCATCTCTCGAACTTTGCTTATACTTTGAGAAAGAAATACCGCAGCAAACACTAAGAAAGGAATCGCATGACACTCAAACAACTTCGTCAGGAAGAATTTGTAAAACACAGCGCTTCTTGCGCTCAACGTTCTTTTATGCAGACGGTAGAAATGGAGAAGCTCTTATCAAAATGTGGCTTTACTTGTCAATATGTAGGATACACAAATGAGCATGACGAAGTGACTGTTTCAGCTGTGCTCTACAGTATGCCCATGACAGGTGGACTTCACATGGAAATCAATTGCGGTCCTGTTTCAACAAATCCTCACGACCTGCAAGCTTTTTACCGTGAACTCAAGACCTACGCCAAAGAAAATGGTGCTTTAGAGCTAATTGTCAAACCTTATGAAACTTATCAAACATTTGACAGCAATGGTCAACCTACTTCGCCCGAAAAAACAGAATTGATAAAAGATTTGACAGACTTAGGTTATGAATTTGATGGTTTACAGACTGGCTATCCCGGTGGGGAACCTGACTGGCACTATGTCAAAGATCTGGCAAGTCTTACCGAAAAAGACCTCATCAAATCCTTCAGCAAAAATGGCAAATCAACCGTCAAAAAGGCGAATACTTTCGGCATTCAATTAAAAAAGCTGAAACGAGATGAATTAAATATTTTCAAAGAAATCACTTCTGCCACTTCCGAACGGCGTGAATATAGTGACAAATCTTTAGATTACTACCAAGATTTCTACGATGCTTTTGGTAATCAAGCAGACTTTATGATTGCAACGCTTAATTTTCAAGATTATCTGCAACATCTGCAAAATGATCAAAAAAAACTCAGACAAAAAATTCAAAAATTAGAAGCGGATT
The DNA here is from genome assembly GCF_014334035.1 of Streptococcus sp. NSJ-72. Taxonomy (NCBI): domain Bacteria; kingdom Bacillati; phylum Bacillota; class Bacilli; order Lactobacillales; family Streptococcaceae; genus Streptococcus; species Streptococcus sp. NSJ-72. The sequence goes on along the minus strand of NZ_CP060489.1, from coordinate 859,887 downwards.
TAGAAAAAAATCCTCAGTCGGAGAAAAAGCACAATCAACTGCGTGAATTCTCTAGCCAATTTGAAAGTTTTGAAACACGTAAGGCCGAAGCACAAGAATTGATAGATAAATATGGAATGGAAGACCAAGTGATGGCTGGCAGCCTTTTCCTGTACACACCACAAGAGGCAACTTACCTCTTTAGTGGTTCCTATCCTGAATTTAACAAATTTTATGCTCCAGCGCTTCTCCAAGAATACGTCATGAAAGAAGCTATCAAGCGAGGTATTCCTTTTTATAATTTTCTTGGTATTACTGGAATTTTCGACGGTTCAGACGGCGTGTTCCGCTTTAAACAAAATTTCAATGGTTATATTGTTCGCAAAATGGGTACCTTCCGCTATTATCCACAGCCATTAAAATTTAAAATTCTCAGTTTGATTAAAAAATTGCTACGGCGCGCTTAAAACTCTCAAACAGCTTTTTGAGAGTTTTTAAAGTATTCATATGTTCTATAAGGATTTATCAGATATGCTTAAACGATTTATTTCAAAAAAACTACTAGCGATTTACTTTCTGTTTATCGTGCTGACATGGGTTGAGTCGGTCTTAAATCCTACCCTCGTTCGGATGATTATTGATAGTTTTCAAGCGAAACATTTAATGATTCTCTGGCAGACCTTGCTACTAGGAATTTTGGGAAATATCCTGATTCTCTTAGGTTTAGCAGGAAAACGTTATTACTATGCTAAGGTCATTGCTGATTTTAATAAGAAGCTAAAAGGAAAGATATTTGCGGCTTTTCTTTATGACAATCAACTGTCAGATAAAGATATTCTTTCCGATTTAGAAAATGATGTAAAGCAAAATAATAGCGTTTCCAATTCCTCGTTGAATTCCCCTAGAAATAAAATTATTGTGGACAACATCGTTTGAAAATTTTAAAATTCGCCCCGTTGTAAAATGAAGTGTAATAAAAAGGTCAGCATAAATATCCTGACCTTTTTTAACTTCCACTATTATCCATCTAAAAACTTCCGCCACTGCCCCCGTGACTTCTGTCTGATGAAGATGTATGTGTGCTACTACCCCCAGAATCACTGGAGCTGCTAGGCTCCGGTTTTGCTTTCTTATCTACATTTGAGTAGAGGAAGAATTCTTGAGCATTGGTAATCTGGAGACTATTTTTCTTGATGTAATCAGTGGCTCCGGTTTGATGATAGACAGATTTGAGCTGACCTTTCATTCCTGTTACGATGAGAAAGGCGATACCAAAGCCAATAGCCAATGCTCCAGGAATCCAGTACCAACTTAAAGGCTCCTTAGGGAGATTTTTTACATCATAAGGCTGCCCTTTTCGTGCTTGAGTGAGGAATTCATCACACTGCTCAGCGTAGGTTGTAAAAGCAGCATTGTAGTCACCATCTTTTAAATCAGGCAAGAACTGCTTTGATAGGTAGTCTAAGCCAGCATCGGTAAAAGCAGTGATGCCGTAGCCTGTCGTTGAAATATGCCACTTCCGTTCTGCCATACTGATTAAGAAAAGCACCCCATCATGATTTTTTCCTTGACCGTAGCCATTGTAGTCGAAGTAGTCATCTGCGAAGTCTTGAGCACTTTTTCCTTCCAGACTCTTAACGGTCACGACAACAACATCGCATTTTTGGCGCTGACTAATGTCTTGGAGCTTTGATAGTAAGACTTTTTCTTGATTCGGCTTCAGCAAGTCCGCTTCATCTACCAGTAATGGATTGGCCGATGCATTGAGCAATTTGGTTACTTTATTGAGATAATACCGAACACCGCTATAAATATTTTTCCCACTCTCAAAAGCTTTCCAAAGTATGTCGTCACTCTTTGCTCCTAGCTTTTCTTTAGCGTTTCCGGCATAATATAGGATCCATTCATTTTTTTCTTTATCAACAGCAAGGAGAATACCTTCAGCTGTGCCTGCAGATTCTTGATAAACCTTTTCAGCATAAGACAAAATACCATCTTCACCTACTGATTTTGCTGCTAAAAAGTAAACTTTCAAATGATATTGTTCTTCAATAGCTTTAGCCGCTTTGTTAATCTCTGTTATTTCCTTGCTTGAAAAGGCTGAGACTTCATCACGAATATAGCTGGTTTCTTCTGCACAGACAGTCCCAATCATGAGAAAGGAGAGAAGAAGAGTTGTCAGTAATGTTATGAATTTCTTCAACATAATCTCATCCTCCCTTCTTACAGTAAGTGAATCATCCATACAGCCGCATAACTAACTAAACTTGCCGCCACGCCCAGTCCAATTAGCCAACGTCTATAAGCTTGCTTGTCTAAGGGCAAATCTCCGACGAATTTACCAGTCTGACCATTCATCGCAAAGACAAACTTTTTGCCCCTCCAAGTCGTATTTAAGAGCCAAACTGGATAGAGAACATACTTAGTTGAACCATTTATCAAGCGAATATTCGAAGATTCTGGGGTAACGGCAGAAAACCCCGTAACTGTATCTTCAAAGGCTTCCTCCGTGCTTTGCTTGACACGGCTGTTAGCATGAGTAATGCTCTCCTCGGCTCCGACATCATATTTATCTGCTAGGTATCCTGCTAGGTAAGCTGTCTGAAAATCAACAGCTTCTGAAAAATCAAAGGGTTCAATGGATTCCATTAATTGATCATCCAATTTACTTGAACCGTCTACTGGGATATGTTCAAACGCTAACTGACCGGAACGAATAACTGAAAAATAGCTTGTTTCGGTATAGTCATACTCACTATCACTCCATGTTCTAATCCTGCTTGCTTTATAATGAACATCCGCATCTGCTTCTGTGTCAAAAAGCCAGAACGGAACATAAACCCCCTTTACTTCATCAATATGATTTTGGTCTTTAAAAACTTTTGGCAAGAGACGTTTCCCCATGAGATGCTTGTTCAGATTCGCCTTTGCTGCCTTTTTATCTAATTTGAACGGAATCACATAATCTGGCTTTAAATCACCAGCAAAGCGTCCCATCATAACAACAGGATTATCGCAGAATGGACACGAAGTGGCTGCTGTTGACTCGTCAGCAACAATTTCACCACCACAAGATTTACAGACATAAACTGATAGCTGATCAATCTCGCCCGTATCCCATTCACCACCAGCCTGCATACTCCAGGTCATATTTTCATCAGTCTGGGTTTTTAATTGTTCATCCAATTCCTTCAAACTTGACATATCCAATTCGGAATCACAATAAGGACACTTCATTTTCTGGATTGAACTATTAAATTCAAGAGCACCGCCACAATTTGGACATTTATATTCTTGTAAATCAGCCATGATGACCTCCTTTCTACTGTCATCGAGCTATGAGATAGTTAGAAAAGCTTTTAAACAAGGTCATTTTCATCAAATACATTGCCACATTCAGGGCAGAATTTAGGTGGATTATAAGCATCTTCTGGTTGCCAGCCACAATTGCTACAACGATATTGACGGCGGGTTTCTGGTTTCGGTTGACCACAGTTTGAACAGTATTTACCATTATTGACAGTCCCACAAGTACAAGTCCAGCTGTCACTCACAGGTTTTGGTGAACCGCATTCTGGACAGAACTTGCCGGATGCTTCATGCCCATTTGGACAAGTCCATTTATCTGCAGTAGTTTGAGTTTGAGAGGTTGCACTCGCTGTTTGCGTTTGCTGACTAGCGGCCTGCTCTTGTCCCATAGCAAAAAGATTTTGGGCATTCATACCGCCTGCGCCCGCTGCCATTCCTACTCCCATAAAGCCAGTCATAGCACCGCCTGGATTTTCAGCCGCTGCTTTCATAGCATCTGCCTGTGCACCGACTAAGGTAGCCGCTGCCATGGTTGGGTCCTTCATAATAGCCACACGTTGAGCCTGCTTAATCATTTCAGCATCTTCGTCTGGAAGAGTTACTGAACCAAGAGCTACACTGATGACTTTCAAACCACGAAGCTCGCCCCATTTGCTAGAGAGTGCTTCATTCATAGCATTTTCGAGTTCTGTATTATGGCTAACAATTTGATTTGGTCGCAATTCTAAATCAGACAATGTAGCGAATGCTGGTTGAAGAGCACTGATAAATTCTGTTTTCAGTTGTGATTCTAACTCTTCACGTAAATATTCTTTTTCGACATTGCCACAGACATTGGTATAGAAAAGAAGTGGGTCTGCAATCTTATAAGAATAAACACCAGAGCAACGGACAGAAACATCCACATCTAAGCCGATTTTTGAGTCCACTACACGAAACGGAATCGGATTTGGTGTGCCAAACTTATTATCAATCAGCTCTTTGGTATTGAAATAGTAAACACGCTGATCTTTGCCTGTATCACCACCATAAGTGAACCGTTTTCCGATTTGTTTGAAGGTCTCCTTAATGGAATCACCTAAATTACCTGTAAAAATGCTCGGCTCGCTAGAGGTGTCATAAGTGAATTGACCGGGCTCAGCACAAACTTCGACAATTTTTCCCTGCTCAACAATCATCATACACTGACCGTCTGCAACAGCAATTCCAGAACCATTTGAAATAATGTTGTCACTGCCCTTCGTATTGGATGAACGTCCAGATACTTGCTTTTGTCCTTTGACCACCATGACGGACTTGTCCATGGCATCACAGTAAAAGAATTCTTTCCATTGGTCAGCCAATACGCCGCCTACAGCACCAATTCCTGCTTTAATGAGTCCCATAAGAATCTCCTTTCTCTCTTTAAAAAGCATGTTTCCGCTACCTTAAACTGTACTACTGAACGACATCATCTCCTTTGTCATAAATTTGTAAATTTTTACAAAAAATCATACGCTAACTGGCAATATTTGTCTTTTTATCGCAACATAATCAGCTATATGAAAGCGCTTTATCTCCAAAACTATTTTACCATATTTTTATAAAATTGTAACTATCAAAAATATGAAAGCTATTTTTGGATTTATAAAACGCCAGAACTTAATCGTACAAATAAAAAAACGAATAATTCCGATGTTCTGACTAACAGAATATCGAAACTGTTCGTTTTTTGTATGATTTTTATGCAACTCTCTTAGATTTCATTTTTTGAAATCCTTGTAGAGACAAGCACAGATCTATCTCGCTTAAAGTAATATGACATTACAATTTTTCAGGAACAGCTGTAAGTAACTCTTGAATAGCTGCTTGGTTGCTTCCGCCAGCCATAGCCATATCTGGTTTACCACCACCACGACCATCTACAATTGGTGCTAATTCTTTAATTAAGTTACCAGCATGAATCTCCTTTGTCTTGCTAGCTACAAGGACATTGACTTTCTCACCAATAGCCGCCACAAGGACAAGGACATCTGAATAGTCTTTTTGTTTCCAAGTATCGGCAAACGTACGAAGGGCTCCAGCATCGGACACAGAAACTTGACTGGCGATAAAACTATGTCCATTAACTTCTTGAACATTCTTGAACACTTCACCCGAAGCCGCTGCAGCTGCCTTTTCTTTCAACTCAGCGTTTTCTTTTTGCAATTGACGTAATTGCTCTTGAAGAGTTTCAACTTTATGAGAGACCTCTTTTAGTTGAGGAACTTTGAGCGTTGTAGCAATGGCTTTTAGCACATCTTCTTCCTCACGATAAGCTTCAAATGCTTCTTTACTTGTCACAGCGAGAATGCGACGTGTTCCTGAGCCGATTCCTTCTTCTTTGATAATCTTGAAAAGACCAATTTCAGAAGTATTTTTCATGTGAGTACCACCACACAACTCAATAGAGTAATCTCCAATTGTCACCACACGAACTTCTTTTCCGTATTTTTCTCCAAAGAGAGCCATCGCACCCATTTCTTTAGCAGTATCAATGTCTGTTTCAATAGTTTTAATGTCAATCGCTTCCCAAATTTTTTCATTAACTTCTTGCTCAATGCGACGTAGCTCTTCTGCTGTAACTGCTTGGAAATGAGTGAAGTCAAATCGAAGAAATTCTACTTCATTGAGAGAGCCTGCTTGCGTTGCATGTTTACCTAAGACATGATGAAGAGCCGCATGAAGCAAGTGTGTTGCTGTGTGATTCTTCATAACACGGTGACGACGATTGTGGTCAATTTCAAGCTTATACTCTTGGTTTAATGCGAGTGGTGCTACCACTTCTACTGTATGGAGCGGTTGTCCATTCGGCGCTTTTTGAACATCTACGACTTGTGCAACGAGATTGCCTGCAAGGTCAAAGATTTGTCCGTGGTCTGCTACTTGTCCGCCCATTTCAGCATAAAATGGCGTTTCTGCAAAAACGAGGTAAGCCTTACCAGAAGTCACTTCTTCTACTTCTTTATCATCTGCCACAATCGCAACCAACTTCGCAGATAAAGCCTCTTTTTCATAGTTAAAGTGGCTTTCAGTTGTAATGTTTTGCAGTGTTTCATTTTGCATGCCCATAGAGCCACCTTTAACAACGCTAGCCCGCGCTCGTTCTTGCTGCTCTTTCATAGCAGATTCAAAACCTTCACGGTCTACTGTCATACCTGATTCTTCAGCGATTTCTTGGGTCAATTCTACTGGGAAACCATAGGTATCATAAAGTTTAAAGACATCAGTTCCTGAAATAACAGACTGTCCTTTTGTTTTTAGTTCCTTTACAATACTTTGTGCAAAGTGTTGACCTGAATGAAGTGTACGAGCAAATGATTCTTCTTCACTTTTGACAATTTTTTCGATGAAATCTTGCTTTTCAAGCACTTCTGGATAATAACTTTCCATAATTTTCCCAACTGTTGGAACGAGTTTGTAAAGGAAAGGCTCATTGATTCCTAATTTTTGACCATGCATAGAAGCTCGGCGGAGCAAGCGGCGTAAAACATAGCCACGTCCTTCATTTCCCGGAAGAGCACCATCCCCAATAGCAAATGACAAAGAACGGATATGGTCTGCAATGACCTTGAAGCTCATATTATCTCCGTCTGGATTATAATTCTTACCGGATAATTTTTCTACTTCGCGGATAATTGGCATAAAGAGGTCTGTTTCAAAATTTGTTTTTGCCCCTTGGATAACCGCTACCAAACGCTCTAAACCTGCACCTGTATCAATATTTTTGTGAGGTAGCTCCTTATATTCACTCCGTGGGATAGATGGATCTGCATTGAATTGAGACAGAACAATATTCCAAATTTCAATGTAACGATCATTTTCAATATCTTCTGCAAGTAAACGAAGTCCTTGATGTTCAGGATCAAAAGCTTCTCCACGGTCAAAGAAAATTTCTGTATCGGGCCCAGAAGGTCCTGCACCAATTTCCCAAAAATTATCCTCAATTGGAATCAAATGGCTTGGATCTACGCCAACTGAAATCCAACGATTGTAAGAATCATGATCGTCCGGATAATAAGTCATATAGAGCTTATCTTTCGGGAAATCAAACCATTCAGGGCTGGTTAAGAGTTCAAAGGCCCACTCAATGGCTTCATCACGGAAATAATCACCAATAGAAAAATTTCCTAACATTTCAAACATGGTATGGTGCCGCGCTGTTTTTCCGACATTTTCAATATCGTTCGTCCGAATCGCTTTCTGCGCATTGGTAATCCGTGGATTTTCTGGAATAATAGTGCCATCAAAATATTTTTTTAACGTTGCTACACCAGAGTTAATCCACAGCAAGGTTGGATCATTGACTGGCACTAAACTAACAGACGGTTCTATAGCATGCCCTTTTGAAGCCCAAAAATCTAACCACATTTGGCGTACTTGAGCGCTCGATAATTGTTTCATTTTTTCTTCTCCTTAAAACTTTTCTTTAGATGATTTTCCTATTGCCTATCTCGAACTCTAAGAACTATTTTCGAGAGCCTCCACATAGTCAATGGCGATACATAATGAAATGATCAAATCAGCATAGGAATCCTCATAAATCGTAACCTGATAAGTGGAAGTCAGATGAAATAACTCTTTTGAAATCTCTGCAATTACTTGTCCCTGATCATCTAGCAAACGAAATTCTAAATCCCAGATGTTTCCTTCCACGCGCAAACCTAAGTTGTCAAATTCATATTTATCTCGTAAAAAGGTAAATTTTTTACGAATATAAAAATTCGAACCATTGCACAATTGAACTTCAAATTGGGGCAAAAAAGTAAGTGTTTTTTTACTAATCTGACTCACTAATTCACCTTTATAGTCATAAATGGTGAAGGTTTTTGGAATTTTTAAAAAGCTTCCTTCCACTTGATAATCAACGTTTCCTCGATCATCTTTGATATCAAACTTTTCACTACCAAAGCGAAATTTCTGCTTTACAAGGTAGGTTTTCATGACAATTCCTCGCCAAAAAACAAGTTCACTAGACGAAGGGCGAAAAACCGCGGTACCACCTTCATTCAATGAACTTGTCATTCTCATTATGTATGCAATTTTTTCTCTGAGTAGCATGGTTTTAGCTCTCACATGGCTTGCAGCACCGCCAATTCTCTGGGCTAAGAGGTCAAAAATCAATTCTCAATAGATTTATTATACTCGCTTATGAGCTTTTCGTCAACTTATTTTGATGAAGATGACGAGCTAGATGTTGATTTGCTATCTGACTTGACATATTGTGAGAACAGATTCTGGAAAGCTTGATCTTTCACTTTAATGTTAGCTGCTTGCAATTCTTTGGCAACAATTCTTTGAATAAAGGTTCGATTGTTTTGCTTTTGTGTTAAGATAACATTTTTCAGTTGTTTCTTATAGTCTTTCCAGTTTGCTGATTTTTCAGACTTACTATTTAGTTTCACAATGTAATAACTTGAAGAATAGGTTGATGATTTAACGGTGATAACATCAGAAATACCATTTGCTTCAAGAGCAAAAGCAGCCTTTTTAACAGCATCTGGAACATCTGTTGAAGCTGAGTCAAACTTCACTTCGCCACCCTTATCTTTTGTCTTCTTATCTGTAGAATTTTCTTTGGCAATTTGTCCGAAATCAGCACCTTCGGCTTTTGCTTTTGCCAATACTTCTTTTGCTTTGTCTTGGTTGTCTACTTTGATGATTTGAGCAGTCACTTCTGGTGTATAAGATTCGTATGCTTTTTTATAATTTGCATCTGTCAATTCTTTTTCTGCTGCTTTTTTGACAGCATATTCGACCAATTTGTTGGTTCTGATTTGTTCACGATAAGTATCTTCCGTCAATCCTGCTCTTGCCAATACTTGTTGAAAAGCAGTTCCGTAAGTGCTCTTACTCTTATTGAACGTTTCAGTGACTTCTTTTTCTGTAACATGTTTACCATAACTCTTTTCAAAAACTTCTTGAATGGTCATATTGAGAAGTACTTGTTGAGCAGCTGCATTATTTTTTACTTTATTATAAAAATCATTGACAGTAATTGTATTTCCCTTCATCGTGATAATGTCTTTACCACCAGCTTGTGAGCATGCTGCTAATGTTACAACTGACAAAAGCGTAATAGCTCCTGCTAGAATTTTTTTCTTCATTATGAAAACTCCTTTATTTAATTCACTTTCTTATTGTACCATAAAATCAATTTAATATCTTAAATTTTTCTAAAAACTTGTTAATAATAAGAAAATCACAAATATCTCATTTTTTTCGAATCATCAACAAACCATCACCAAGCGGTAATAAGGTAGCTGTTAAATCTGGATTATCAAGCGTTGCATCAAATAAGTTTTGCAAGCCACGATAAATGGTTCTCTGACTTCGACGTACTTCTATTATATCCTTAGCAACATCTCCACCCTGGAAAACATCGTCTATGATGATAATTCCTCCCGAATCAAGGTGTTTCAGAACTTCCGGCAGAAAAACAACGTATTTGGACTTGGCAGAATCCATAAAGACAAAGTCATAGAAATCTTTCAAGCTGGGAAGAATAGCCATTGCGTCTCCTTCAAGCAATGTAATTTGCCTGCGCTTATCAAACTTGGCAAAATTTGCTTTAGCAAGAGCAATCATTTCTGGATTGCGATCAATCGTTGTAATTTGCGCATGTGGTGCATGTTCTGCCATTAAAAGTGCTGAAAAACCAATGGCTGTCCCAATTTCCAAAATTTTTTCAGGCTGTAACGTTTCTAACAAAAAACGAAAATATGCAACTGTTTCGTGAGGAATAATGGGAATATTTTCTGCATGAGCAAAATTTTCGAGCTCTTCCAAAGAGCCCGAAACTCGTTTTTGCCGTGTCCGCATAAAATCAACTATTTCTTCCTTGACAACGGGGCGACGCATATTGTGATTGGCATTTTTACTATAGGATTTAACCATTTATGCCAAGCCTAACTTTTCTACAAGTGCTTCAAATTCATCAAGACGACGTTCAAAGACTGCAAAGGCAGCATTGAGATAGTCTTCTTTTTCCATATCAACACCAGCTTTTTTAATGACATTCAGCGGATAATCAGAATTTCCTGCTTTGAGATAATGGAGATATTTCTCTTTATCTTCTTGTGTTCCATTGACAATTTTATCGGCTAAGGCAGATGCTGCTGAGAAACCAGTCGCATATTGAAATACATAATAGTCATAGTAAAAATGAGGAATCCGTGCCCATTCGTATTGAATTTGTGGATTATCTTCTTTCGTCAATCCATAATATTTTTCGTTCAAATCTGCGTATAAATTATTCAAAAATTCACTAGTTAAGACTTGACCTTCTTGATCAGCCTTATGGATAGCATGCTCAAACTCAGCAAATTGAGTTTGGCGGAAAACAGTTCCGCGGAAGCCATCCAAGAAATGATTCAGAATCGCAAAACGAGTTTGATCGTCATCTACTTCTTCCAATAATTTCTCCGTCAGTATATTTTCATTGGTAGTAGAAGCAATCTCAGCTAAGAAAATAGAATAATCACCATAAACATAAGGCTGTGTTTCACGAGTATAGCTAGAATGCATACTGTGACCCGTTTCATGAACCAAGGTGAAGAGATTATCTAAGGTATCTTGCCAATTCAGCAACATAAAAGCATTAGTATCGTAAGAGCCGCCAGAATAAGCTCCTGACCGTTTACCTTGATTCTCACAAACATCAATCCAACGCTCTGAAAAGGCTTTTTTCACTCGGTTAAGATAATCATCTCCAAGAATTGCTAAAACTTCTTCCGCTTTCATCAAAGCTGCTTCATAGGTAAATTTATAATCTATCTCTGATAGCGGTGTATAAACGTCATACATCTTGAGATCTGAAATGCCTAAAATCTTAGCTCGCAACTGAACATAGCGATGTAAGAGCGGTAAATGTTTGTTGACTGCAGACACCAAGCTCTCATAAACACTTTCTGGAATAAAGTTAGCAGACAAGGCTGCTTCGCGTGCCGAAGAAAACTTACGTACTTTTGCATTGTAATTATGCACCTTAACATTTGTTTGGAGTGTCTTAGCATAAGTATGTTGATATTGTTCATAAACGCTATAAAGTGCTTCATAAGCTTCCTTACGGACTGTACGATTTTTTGACTCCACTAAGCTAATGTAATTTCCATGCGTCAATTGTACTTCATTGCCTTCTTCATCATGTACAATTGGAAAGACGATATCGGCATTGTCCAAAATTCCAAAAGTATCACCAGCAGCACTAAAAATTTCACCAGCACCTGCCAACAATTCTTCCTCGCGTTGAGAAAGGATGTGAGGTTTCTTTTGCAATAACTTGTCAAAGAAGTGCTGATAGATTTGCAATTCAGGTTTTTCAACTAAGAAAACCTGATACTGTTCATCTGTAATTGCCATAAATTCTGGCTCATAGAAAGCAAACACCTGCCCGAACTCGCTATAAATAGCCATGCCCTTGGCTTGATACTCTTGATATTTTGCCACACGCGTATCTTGGTCATTTTTCATGTGAGCATAGGAATAGAGCTTTTCAATACGACGCATTAAATCCATTTGGATGTCTGTCGTTTTTAAAAGGCTATCGGCTGAATCCAAAAGATGACCTGCTAAATGACTAGCTTCTTTTAATTCCTTTGAAACTTGCGCTAATTCCATTTCAAACGCTTCATCCGTTGGGAAAATCGTCGTTAAATCCCAAGTGTATTTTTCTTCAATTTCATTTCTTTGTTTTGCCATAAAATTTCCTCCGTCTTTCCTATTCTATCATAAATACTGATAAAATCCTTGTATAAAAAGCTGGAGGATAGAGAATTTGGAAATTTTTATTCTTTTCCTTTTCATAATAAGCTGAAAATTGTTGGTAATAAGGTGTGAGGTCTTGAAAAATCTGACAAAAAGAGCTGGCACGAACAGGCTGAACCTGCGGATAAAAGTCACTAGCCGTTTTAGTCAATAAATTATCACCCGCTTGATACAATTCTGCCTGTAATTTCATCCATTTAGGTTGTTGATAATAGAGCTGTTGACGAACATAACGGCAAATATTTTTATCCTCTTTTGCTAAAAAACTGGTCATCTCCTGCCGTTGAAAGGGCGTTCGCAGAACAGTCAAAAGGCTGCCCTGACCAAAAGGAAAAGACTGGACCTTATATTGAGCTCGACCATGCAAATCTTCGTGAATCAGATACTTGAGCCGAATCTCCTGCTTTTTATCATCCAATTCCCACAGATAAAAGCCCATATTTTGACTGAAATAAAGAAAATCTTTTTGTAAATTAGTTAAAGAATCTTTCAGCCAAAGTTTCTTTCCTAATAGCCAAAGAACATGATAACTGTGCTGATGATAACTGTCCGTACGCTCTTTTAAGCGCTTTTGACTCAGCGAACTGCATTGAACTTCAAGCGCAATCTGTTTCTCTACTAACAGATCTGCAATTTGTTGCAATTTAGGTAAATACGCTTCCACTTGAACTGCATGATTAGACTTTCTGGCCCAAGTAAACAAGGCAGCTTTCAAATTCAGGTGTTCTGCGCTTTCATTTTCCGTATAAAAATGACAGTCTTTTAAAGAAATATGAGCAAAATGCGGTCGCATGACTCTTCCTTTTTTAAAACGGACCGCCTCCAAACAAGCTGGACAGAGAAATTTATCCAGCGGATTTACCGTATCTTCCACAGCATTTAGTAGGTTCCCATTTTCCTGACAAGCTATTAGCATAAATTATTTTCCCCTTTTACTGAAATTATTCGCAAAAAAGAGAAACTTCCGAAAAAGTTTCTCAAATCTTTTATAAGGGGAAACAAATTTATTGAATCGCTTCAGCACCGTTCATTTCTTCTTTGTACAACTTAGTATCATACATCTTAATAAATGGATACCAAATTACAAAGGCAGCCAGAGCACAGATAAGTGCAACCACAAAGGCACCAATATTACCACCTGAACCAACGTATGCTCCAATACCAATAGGTGTTGGCCATGGTGTTTGGGCAATCGCTTTACCAACTAGTCCAAGTTGAACAGACCAGTAACCAATCGAAGCAGAGACGATGGGAGCCAAAATAAACGGAACGGTCAATATTGGATTATATACAAGTCGAAGTAAGGATTATTTTCCCGATGGGAGTCAATAGCAAAGGACATGTAGTAGCTAAAGCCAATATAGTCAACACTGCCCGCCAGCAAGTCTTCCTGATCCTGCTCGCTAAAGTCCACCTTTATTCCCTTTCTTTCCCAGTATTTGAGAATATGCTTAGGATATCGACCAAAGACATGCACGTCTGTAAAGTAATAACGCTTCTGCATAGCTTTCATAGACATAAGAATATCCTTTGGATTACAAATAGCCGGATAAATAGGACACATGGCAATCATACATCCGATTTGGAAGTCAGGATTGATCTCATGGCCGACCTTAACAGCACGCGCTGAAGCCACTAGTTCATAGTGGGCAGCCTGGTACATGATTGCTTCGCGATCATCGCCTTCCTTGTAGACAATCCCAGAGTTGGTGAAGGGAGCAAAATCTTCCTGATAATTAGCTTGATTATTGATTTCATTGAAAGTCATCCAGTATTTGACTTTATCCTTATAACGCTCAAAAACAACTTCTGCAAAACGGACAAAGAAGTCAATCACCTGACGATTTTTCCAACCACCGTACTCGGTTACCAAATGATAAGGCATTTCAAAGTGAGACAAAGTGATAATAGGCTCAATACCATACTTGAGGCATTCATCAAAAAGGTCGTCATAAAATTGTAGACCGGCTTCATTAGGCTCTCTTTCATCTCCTTTAGGGAAAATCCGCGTCCAGGCAATAGAAGTCCGGAAACACTTGAAGCCCATCTCTGCAAAAAGAGCAATATCTCCCTTGTAACGATGATAAAAATCAATGGCCTCATGGTTAGGATAGTACTTGCCTTCTAGGACCCCTGGGGTAATTTCCCGAGGCACTCCGTGACGAGCTGCGGTCATAACATCCGCCACACTGATACCTTTTCCACCTTCCTGCCAGCCACCTTCCAGTTGATGTGCCGCAACAGCTCCACCCCAGAGAAATCCATCTTTAAAAGTTGACATATCTAAAGTCCTCCTGATTTTGATATTTTCATTATACATCTAAGAAAGCGCTTTTAAAATCTATATTTTTGCCACAATAATGCGGAAAAATGATAGATTCGTATTCATAGGTAGACTTTAATAAACGGAACTTCCCTTGATTTAATATCACCTTTTACTATTAGACTATCATTTTTAGCTATCTATCGAGCTATTGATTCCATTATCTGTACATGCCTCTTTTTATTCAAACATCAAAAGTGACAAAGTACTTAATAAAGGGGCTGGAAAAAATCCAGTCCCTTTATACTTCTCTTAACCAAACAATTTCTGATTTGACTTGTTTGGTACTTTCAAAAAGAAAGCTAAAACAAGCACTAGAACCATTACACCAGCTAAGAAAAAACTCATCATTTCATAGCCAGATTTATCAATAATATCTCCTGCAATATTTTGAATAAGAATGGTTCCCAAATTGCGCGCTGTCTGCACCAAAGCAATAGCTGTGACCAAATAATTCTCATCTACTATGTTAGCAACAATCTTCAAAGTCACCATAATCAACAACATACCTGTAGCATGCTTTGACATTAAAGTTAAGAGAATTTTGGAAGTAAGCCCCAAATCCAATCCATAAATCACATACTGTAAAAGCAAAATCCCCAAAGGAATATAGAGCAATTTTTTAATTGGAACCTTATCCATAAAAAGATAAGAAAAGAAAATCAATGGCGACTCGCAAATTACAGAAATAGCTACCACAGTTGTCGCCATATTAACACTTAAACCGCTATGCTCTAGCATAGAAGGGATATATGTATGCCCTGTATTTCCAACTCCAGAATAAAGTGCCACGATAAGAAGGTAAAACAAATATGTTTTGTTTTTGAAAATTTTCCCAATAGAAGAGTCATTTTTCATTTGTGTGGCTTTTTTTGAACCTTGATTATGTTTTGGGTCAATCCCAAATACCCCAAGAATACTCACACACATCATACCGATAAACACGATGAAAATTGCTTGCGGTGAGATGAATTTATAAATCAATCCTGCTAATTGTGAGCCCATTGCATAACCAAAAGTACCCCAGATACGGATTTTCCCATAAGTATAAGGGCTTCTAGCAGCCAACACATCCATAACAGGATTGACTCCATTGACCAACATTAAAACAGCACTATACCAGACTGTCAACAATAAAAGATTATTGGCTTGCATAAAAAATATTGCAGCTATATTAATCAGAAGAAAACTATAAATGGTCACTTTTTTAATGCCAATCTTATCGTTTAAAATCCCCATGAGTGGCTGAACAATCATAGAAGAAAAGAATGAGGCAGAGACAACAAGTGACACCTGACTAGCTGAATAACCCTTATCAAGCATATATACTGAAATTAAAGTCGAAAAAAGTGCATATGCTAAAAAATAAAAGTTATACATTAAAAAATAGGCAAAATAGCTATTTTGAAATTTCCTAAACATGACTTTTTCTTTCTCCCTAAAAAATGTGATAAAACTCGACTGGAATCACCAATCGAGCTTTCTATTCTACAAATAAATGATTAACGTTTGTTACGACGAGAAAACTGAGTATTGCTATGAGAAGAGCGATTCATTCTTTTTTGCTTTCGTCTCATGATTTCAAAAACAATAATCAACAAAAAAATCACTATGGGAACTGCAATAAAAATATAATAATCTAAAAAAAGTTGCTTCAAACTTTTTCCGTTAGACTTTGCTATAGTACTTTGTACTGTTGATTTAGCTGTATTATTTTTAGTTGCTCTTTTCTTTACGTCTGTGACACTTTCTCCATCTGCAATGAGCGAAGAAAGTTGCTTCAAACCATTATCATTTTTTAACACTCCATTTTCCACAACTGGTTTTGCTGACGCCCCTTTTTTCACAGTTGCATAGAAATCTTTTGACAGGTTATATCTTTTTCCATTGATTGTTTGTTCTCCAGCCTTGAAAATTTTTTTGTACTCATAATCAGCATAAGCTTTCTCAATCAAGGCATTGCCAAATGGATGGCGGTAATATTCTCCATCTTGGTCAGACCAATTCCCAACTCCCATGATAACACTAATCAAGCGTTGTTTTCCACGCTTAATCGTTGCAATGTAGTTAAAAGCTCCTCGTGGACTTGATCCTGTCTTTAAGCCATCAACCCCCTTTATAGCATATCTTGCACCAGGAAGTGAGTAATTATAAGTTTCAAAAGTTTCTTCATACGGCGTTCCCTTTTTCACCGTTACAACTGATTTATTTGTGTAGTTTAAAATATTTGGATAATTTTTGACAAAATTGTAGCTTAAAATAGCTAAATCACGTGCTGTTGTCTGATTGGCAGCATTATTATCATAACGTTGTGGCGTGTATAATCCTTTAAAAGAAACCGCTGCAGCTCCACTGGCATTAAACCATTTTGTATTGGTCATGCCCAACTCTTTTGCTTTGGCATTCATCATGTCCAAAAATGTATCTGGATCATTGTTTGATAGATAATTCGCCAACATAACTGTCGTTGCATTTGATGAAGGAACTGCTGTCATGGTAATCAATTCAGAAACAGTATAATCTACACCGGCTACTATTTTATTGTTGGAAATCTCGTAAATATTTGCAATAGCCTGATCACGTGGTGTCGCTTTGATAACTGTATTTTCACTCAACTTTCCTTGCTGAATCGCTTCAAAAACTAAATACAAAGTCATCAATTTGCTCATGCTAGCTGGGTCACGAACTTCATCGATATTATCTTGCCAAAGAATATTTCCCGTATTAGCATCTACTATCAAGGATGATTTCGGACGATTGATTGGATTGACCTTTTCGTCTGGATACATTTTTTGCGCCATATCAACTAACTCGTCCGCATGAATAGTGATTGTTCCCACACACAACACAAAAAAACAAACAATAGTTAACAACTTTTTCACTAGAATCCTCCTGAGTTCTCACTTATCTTCTAGTATAGCATATTTTCCCTGTAAGATAAGGAATTTTTTTTAAATAATAAAAAACCTACCTAAAAATTAGATAGGAAATAGATTCTTATTTTTTTAAAATGCTTAAGGCTTCTTTATCTGCGATAACAACCACATCTTCATGTTTTTGAAGAGCACTTCCAGGCAATTCTTCTGTAATCGGTCCTTCTACTGTTCCTGCAATCGCTTTAGCTTTTGAAGCACCATAAGCAAATAAAATAATAGATTTTGCATCGAGAATATTCCGAATCCCCATTGAGTAAGCTTGCGTCGGTACATCTTCTATTTTATCAAAGAAACGAGCATTCGCTTCAATAGTTGATTGCTCCAAATCCACTACATGAACAGTACTATCAAAGCTCGTCCCTGGTTCATTAAACCCAATATGACCATTTGTACCAATTCCCAAAATTTGCAGGTCAACGGGATGCTCTACCAAAATTTGGTTGTAGCGTTTCACTTCTGCTTCCGCGTCTTCAGCAACACCATTTGGTAAAAAGCTTTTTTTAAAAGGCTTTTGATTAAATAAATGTTCTTGCATAAAATAACGATAAGACTGAGGATTTTCCCCACTTAATCCTATGTACTCGTCTAGATTCACACTGGTTAAGTCTGACAAATCAAGGTCACTTTCAACAATTTGCTCATAAAAACTCAAAGGACTGCTTCCTGTTGCCAAACCTATCGTTTTTGCTCCTTCAGCTAATTTTTCTTTTAACAATTCAAAGGCTACTCTGCCACCGGCTGCTTGATTTTCTACTTGAATAATTCTCATCGTTGAGCTCCTTTTCTTTACTTAATCATATTATATGGTATAGACCAATTTTTGTCAAGAGAATTTGTTTCTTTTTAAAAAATCCACGCTTGTTTGCACGAAAAATCGTGCTATAATAGAAGAATGTTAGTCTATTTATTCTGTTTATTTTTCATGGGAGTTGCTTTTCTTATTACTGCAATCTTTCTCAACACCAAGCAAATGTGGCGTTATCTCTTACTGATTTTAGGAATTTTACTCATGTGTCTGCCACTGCTTGCTTGTTGTTATTCGTTATGGATTTTAGTTACAGCTTAAGGAGAATATATGAATACTGCTGATTTTGACTTTCATTTGCCAGAAGAATTAATTGCACAAACCCCTTTAGAAAAACGGGATGCCTCACGTCTCTTAGTCGTAAATCACAAAACTGGTCAAATGGAAGATACGCACTTCGATGCAATTATTGATCAATTACATCCTGGAGATGCTTTGGTCATGAACGATACGCGCGTCTTACCTGCACGCCTTCACGGTGAAAAACCTGAAACAGGCGGGCATGTTGAATTGCTACTCTTGAAAAACATCGAAGGTGATGATTGGGAAGTGCTGGCAAAGCCAGCTAAACGCTTAAAAGTTGGGGCGGCTATTTCTTTTGGCGATGGACGCTTGACAGCAACTGTCTTAGAAGAATTAGAACACGGCGGACGAATTGTACGTTTTCACTATCAAGGGATTTTCTTAGAAGTACTTGATAGTCTCGGCGAAATGCCTTTACCACCTTACATACACGAAAAACTAAAAGATCGCGAACGCTATCAAACAGTCTATGCCAAGGAAAATGGCTCAGCTGCTGCTCCAACTGCGGGGCTTCATTTTACAAAAGAATTACTTGCTAAGATTGAAGCAAAAGGCGTGAAATTAGTTTATCTAACGCTTCACGTCGGGCTAGGCACCTTCCGACCTGTCTCTGTAAACAATGTAGATGAACATGAAATGCACTCAGAATTTTACACTTTATCAGACGAGGCCGCTGAAACGCTTCGACAAGTCAAGGCTAGTGGAAAACGTGTCATAGCTGTCGGAACAACTTCTATCCGTACACTAGAGACAATTGGCTCAAAGTTTAATGGAGAAATTAAAGCTGACTCCGGCTGGACCAACATTTTTATCAAACCAGGTTACGATTGGAAAGTCGTAGACGCTTTCTCTACCAATTTCCATCTGCCCAAGTCAACTCTCGTCATGCTCGTTTCAGCCTTTGCAGGGCGAGAATTGGTGCTCTCCGCTTATCAACATGCCATTGATGAAAAATACCGCTTTTTCAGCTTTGGAGATGCTATGTTTATAAAATAATAGGTGAAATATGAATAAAATTGAAAGCCGTCATCGATTAATTCGTTCGCTTGTCCTAGAGAAAAAAATTCATACACAACAAGAATTACAAGATTTGCTTTCTGCAAACGGTGTTACTGTCACACAATCTACTCTTTCTCGCGACATCAAAGCTTTAAATTTAGTAAAAGTGCACGAAGCGGATGTTTCTTATTACATTATCAACAGCATGGCGCCTTCACGCTGGGAAAAGCGCTTGCGCCTCTACATGGAAGATGCTTTGATTATGCTGCGACCCGTTCAAAATCAAGTTGTTATGAAAACGCTCCCTGGTTTGGCACAATCATTCGGCTCTATCTTAGACGCTTTGGAGTTTTCTGAGATTGTTGCAACCGTCTGTGGTGATGATGTCTGCTTGATTATCTGTGAGGACAATCAAAAAGCGCAAGACTGTTTTAACAAATTAAAACAATTTGCACCTCCATTCTTTTTCAGTAAAGATTGAACAATAAAAAAACTAGCACTTACCTTTATCGACTGCACCCCAAAAGTTAGATTTCCTGACTAACTTTTGGGGTGCTTTTTCGATGAAATTAACTTACAAAGAGAACGGACTGATTTACTATTATCATCTAAGATGTCAGTACCACTGTTACACTTACCTTTGTCGGGTATATTTTTTACTACAAAAATATACGGCTCAAAACTAAAAGAGTTTTCATTCAAAAACGACTTCTCCTACTCGAATGTCCGTCCTATCTTTCAGATTATCTTCAGGACATTCTTGAAAGGCAAGAACAAGATCCTGAGCACCTTGAAGCTTTCTTATTTTCAATGCCAATTTGGAGTCAATCAGTAAGCTTATCAAGGACCTCAAATACCTAGCTTCCGGATTTTAAAACTTTTCAAACTTTAAAACACACATTTTCATTGCCTTAAACATCAAAAGAGAGAAGACAACTTTTTGTCCTCTCTCGATGTTAGATGCAGTCAACTCACTACAGTTAATAAAGAGCCTATATGAGTACGTTACCAGACTTACTACTCTGTCTCTTCACTTTTCTTGTTACGTGCTAAACCATATAATACACCTGTACTTACAATGACAGCCATTGCAGCAGCTGTAAAGAATGGGCTATTAGTTTCACCAGTATTTGGTAAAGCTTTTGTACCTGAATTGGTATTAGATTGGTTTTCCGTTTGGTCCTTACCTTTTGGTTCGTTGCTATCCGCTTGGGTCGGAGTCTTCGTGACATGAACCTTCACTGGAACTTCATCCTTCGAGCCATCTGGATAAGTCACAATCACCTTCGCATCTTTATCGCCTGGCGTTGTGGTATCAACCGGTGTTTCGTATTCAAACTTCGTTCCTTTTGGCAATTCTGGAACGTTACCAATGGAATCTTCCGCTTTTGGTGTTTCTCCTACTTTAACCGTTTGGTCCTTACCTTTTGGTTCGTTGCTATCCGCTTGGGTCGGAGTCTTCGTGACATGAACCTTCACTGGAACTTCATCCTTCGAGCCATCTGGATAAGTCACAATCACCTTCGCATCTTTATCGCCTGGCGTTGTGGTATCAACCGGTGTTTCGTATTCAAACTTCGTTCCTTTTGGCAATTCTGGAACGTTACCAATGGAATCTTCCGCTTTTGGTGTTTCTCCTACTTTAACCGTTTGGTCCTTACCTTTTGGTTCGTTGCTATCCGCTTGGGTCGGAGTCTTCGTGACATGAACCTTCACTGGAACTTCATCCTTCGAGCCATCTGGATAAGTCACAATCACCTTCGCATCTTTATCGCCTGGCGTTGTGGTATCAACCGGTGTTTCGTATTCAAACTTCGTTCCTTTTGGCAATTCTGGAACGTTACCAATGGAATCTTCCGCTTTTGGTGTTTCTCCTACTTTAACCGTTTGGTCCTTACCTTTTGGTTCGTTGCTATCCGCTTGGGTCGGAGTCTTCGTGACATGAACCTTCACTGGAACTTCATCCTTCGAGCCATCTGGATAAGTCACAATCACCTTCGCATCTTTATCGCCTGGCGTTGTGGTATCAACCGGTGTTTCGTATTCAAACTTCGTTCCTTTTGGCAATTCTGGAACGTTACCAATGGAATCTTCCGCTTTTGGTGTTTCTCCTACTTTAACCGTTTGGTCCTTACCTTTTGGTTCGTTGCTATCCGCTTGGGTCGGAGTCTTCGTGACATGAACCTTCACTGGAACTTCATCCTTCGAGCCATCTGGATAAGTCACAATCACCTTCGCATCTTTATCGCCTGGCGTTGTGGTATCAACCGGTGTTTCGTATTCAAACTTCGTTCCTTTTGGCAATTCTGGAACGTTACCAATGGAATCTTCCGCTTTTGGTGTTTCTCCTACTTTAACCGTTTGGTCCTTACCTTTTGGTTCGTTGCTATCCGCTTGGGTCGGAGTCTTCGTGACATGAACCTTCACTGGAACTTCATCCTTCGAGCCATCTGGATAAGTCACAATCACCTTCGCATCTTTATCGCCTGGCGTTGTGGTATCAACCGGTGTTTCGTATTCAAACTTCGTTCCTTTTGGCAATTCTGGAACGTTACCAATGGAATCTTCCGCTTTTGGTGTTTCTCCTACTTTAACCGTTTGGTCCTTACCTTTTGGTTCGTTGCTATCCGCTTGGGTCGGAGTCTTCGTGACATGAACCTTCACTGGAACTTCATCCTTCGAGCCATCTGGATAAGTCACAATCACCTTCGCATCTTTATCGCCTGGCGTTGTGGTATCAACCGGTGTTTCGTATTCAAACTTCGTTCCTTTTGGCAATTCTGGAACGTTACCAATGGAATCTTCCGCTTTTGGTGTTTCTCCTACTTTAACCGTTTGGTCCTTACCTTTTGGTTCGTTGCTATCCGCTTGGGTCGGAGTCTTCGTGACATGAACCTTCACTGGAACTTCATCCTTCGAGCCATCTGGATAAGTCACAATCACCTTCGCATCTTTATCGCCTGGCGTTGTGGTATCAACCGGTGTTTCGTATTCAAACTTCGTTCCTTTTGGCAATTCTGGAACGTTACCAATGGAATCTTCCGCTTTTGGTGTTTCTCCTACTTTAACCGTTTGGTCCTTACCTTTTGGTTCGTTGCTATCCGCTTGGGTCGGAGTCTTCGTGACATGAACCTTCACTGGAACTTCATCCTTCGAGCCATCTGGATAAGTCACAATCACCTTCGCATCTTTATCGCCTGGCGTTGTGGTATCAACCGGTGTTTCGTATTCAAACTTCGTTCCTTTTGGCAATTCTGGAACGTTACCAATGGAATCTTCCGCTTTTGGTGTTTCTCCTACTTTAACCGTTTGGTCCTTACCTTTTGGTTCGTTGCTATCCGCTTGGGTCGGAGTCTTCGTGACATGAACCTTCACTGGAACTTCATCCTTCGAGCCATCTGGATAAGTCACAATCACCTTCGCATCTTTATCGCCTGGCGTTGTGGTATCAACCGGTGTTTCGTATTCAAACTTCGTTCCTTTTGGCAATTCTGGAACGTTACCAATGGAATCTTCCGCTTTTGGTGTTTCTCCTACTTTAACCGTTTGGTCCTTACCTTTTGGTTCGTTGCTATCCGCTTGGGTCGGAGTCTTCGTGACATGAACCTTCACTGGAACTTCATCCTTCGAGCCATCTGGATAAGTCACAATCACCTTCGCATCTTTATCGCCTGGCGTTGTGGTATCAACCGGTGTTTCGTATTCAAACTTCGTTCCTTTTGGCAATTCTGGAACGTTACCAATGGAATCTTCCGCTTTTGGTGTTTCTCCTACTTTAACCGTTTGGTCCTTACCTTTTGGTTCGTTGCTATCCGCTTGGGTCGGAGTCTTCGTGACATGAACCTTCACTGGAACTTCATCCTTCGAGCCATCTGGATAAGTCACAATCACCTTCGCATCTTTATCGCCTGGCGTTGTGGTATCAACCGGTGTTTCGTATTCAAACTTCGTTCCTTTTGGCAATTCTGGAACGTTACCAATGGAATCTTCCGCTTTTGGTGTTTCTCCTACTTTAACCGTTTGGTCCTTACCTTTTGGTTCGTTGCTATCCGCTTGGGTCGGAGTCTTCGTGACATGAACCTTCACTGGAACTTCATCCTTCGAGCCATCTGGATAAGTCACAATCACCTTCGCATCTTTATCGCCTGGCGTTGTGGTATCAACCGGTGTTTCGTATTCAAACTTCGTTCCTTTTGGCAATTCTGGAACGTTACCAATGGAATCTTCCGCTTTTGGTGTTTCTCCTACTTTAACCGTTTGGTCCTTACCTTTTGGTTCGTTGCTATCCGCTTGGGTCGGAGTCTTCGTGACATGAACCTTCACTGGAACTTCATCCTTCGAGCCATCTGGATAAGTCACAATCACCTTCGCATCTTTATCGCCTGGCGTTGTGGTATCAACCGGTGTTTCGTATTCAAACTTCGTTCCTTTTGGCAATTCTGGAACGTTACCAATGGAATCTTCCGCTTTTGGTGTTTCTCCTACTTTAACCGTTTGGTCCTTACCTTTTGGTTCGTTGCTATCCGCTTGGGTCGGAGTCTTCGTGACATGAACCTTCACTGGAACTTCATCCTTCGAGCCATCTGGATAAGTCACAATCACCTTCGCATCTTTATCGCCTGGCGTTGTGGTATCAACCGGTGTTTCGTATTCAAACTTCGTTCCTTTTGGCAATTCTGGAACGTTACCAATGGAATCTTCCGCTTTTGGTGTTTCTCCTACTTTAACCGTTTGGTCCTTACCTTTTGGTTCGTTGCTATCCGCTTGGGTCGGAGTCTTCGTGACATGAACCTTCACTGGAACTTCATCCTTCGAGCCATCTGGATAAGTCACAATCACCTTCGCATCTTTATCGCCTGGCGTTGTGGTATCAACCGGTGTTTCGTATTCAAACTTCGTTCCTTTTGGCAATTCTGGAACGTTACCAATGGAATCTTCCGCTTTTGGTGTTTCTCCTACTTTAACCGTTTGGTCCTTACCTTTTGGTTCGTTGCTATCCGCTTGGGTCGGAGTCTTCGTGACATGAACCTTCACTGGAACTTCATCCTTCGAGCCATCTGGATAAGTCACAATCACCTTCGCATCTTTATCGCCTGGCGTTGTGGTATCAACCGGTGTTTCGTATTCAAACTTCGTTCCTTTTGGCAATTCTGGAACGTTACCAATGGAATCTTCCGCTTTTGGTGTTTCTCCTACTTTAACCGTTTGGTCCTTACCTTTTGGTTCGTTGCTATCCGCTTGGGTCGGAGTCTTCGTGACATGAACCTTCACTGGAACTTCATCCTTCGAGCCATCTGGATAAGTCACAATCACCTTCGCATCTTTATCGCCTGGCGTTGTGGTATCAACCGGTGTTTCGTATTCAAACTTCGTTCCTTTTGGCAATTCTGGAACGTTACCAATGGAATCTTCCGCTTTTGGTGTTTCTCCTACTTTAACCGTTTGGTCCTTACCTTTTGGTTCGTTGCTATCCGCTTGGGTCGGAGTCTTCGTGACATGAACCTTCACTGGAACTTCATCCTTCGAGCCATCTGGATAAGTCACAATCACCTTCGCATCTTTATCGCCTGGCGTTGTGGTATCAACCGGTGTTTCGTATTCAAACTTCGTTCCTTTTGGCAATTCTGGAACGTTACCAATGGAATCTTCCGCTTTTGGTGTTTCTCCTACTTTAACCGTTTGGTCCTTACCTTTTGGTTCGTTGCTATCCGCTTGGGTCGGAGTCTTCGTGACATGAACCTTCACTGGAACTTCATCCTTCGAGCCATCTGGATAAGTCACAATCACCTTCGCATCTTTATCGCCTGGCGTTGTGGTATCAACCGGTGTTTCGTATTCAAACTTCGTTCCTTTTGGCAATTCTGGAACGTTACCAATGGAATCTTCCGCTTTTGGTGTTTCTCCTACTTTAACCGTTTGGTCCTTACCTTTTGGTTCGTACTTATCCTTAAGCGGAAGAACATTGATGGTAACTGTCTTAGGTTCTGCTTGATTACCTGCTTTATCTTTTGCAGTAAAGGTAATTGCGCCCTTATCTGCTAAAGTGGCTTTCATAATTGTCACTTTCATGACTTTCTTATTAGCTTCGTTAGTAAGATACTCAATTTTAACACGACCTGCAATGATATCTTTTCCATACTTAGCTTTAAGATCATCTAAACCTAGAGCAACTTCATTTTCGTCTTCAACTGTAACCGTAAAGGTAATATCTTCATCCACTTTAACAGTCTGTTGCTCTGGAGTGACGGTTAATTTTGGAGCTGTATTATCAGTTTTTTTCGATGTAACGGTTACTTTAACATTCACATCATCAACAGTACCATCTGGATAGTGAACTTCAACAATTCCGTCTTTTTCACCTGATGTTGAGGTGTCTGGTTTATGACCATCTTTCCATTTATACGTTGAATTTGATGGCAATTCATTTGTATTTGCAATGCTATCTTTTGCATCTAATTCCGCGTGTTGTTCAACAGTCCTATGCTTAGCCTCTGGTGAATACTTAATATTATCTGGATATTTCTTAACTGTTACATTAACTGGAACTGTATCAACAGTACCATCTGGGTAAGTCACTGTTACATTACCTGTAATAGCACTACCTGGTTTTGCATCAGCTGGGATCTTAACAGTTACTTCCCCAGTGTTTTGATCAACTGTAATAGGCGAATTAGGTTCGGTCTTATAAGTTGTTCCTGCTGGAATTTGCTTATTATTTTTTTCTTTGATTTTAAGATTTACTGTATCATTTGGATAGCCTGAACCATTATCATACTGCGGCGAATATTCATCGGCATCTTTAGCTAATGTAGAAACATCTACAGTTGCAATTTTACTAAAGTTATAAATACCGCGACCAGCTGGATGAGCAATGCCTCCGCCAGTTTCACGAGAAGTCATCCCAACCGTTACCCAAACTTTATTGACTAGGTCAGTATTCTCGCGAAAACGGCTCCCCCAACCCATCCAATCACCAAATTGACTATCAACATTAGGAAGCTGACCTAACTCATTTAACTCTTGTCTATTGATTTTTGTATCAAAGTTGTAAATCCGAGTACCTGATTGACTAGATGAAGCGAGCCAATCTTCAAAACCATATTTAGAGTAGTATACGTGTTTCTCAATATTATATTTTTGCCCTTTTTCTTTATTAGAACCTGTATTACCTAAGCGATCACCGTTCGTCCAATCGTCCATAAACTTAGAAGAACCTAAAATCTCCGCTTCTTTCCCGTTAACGTTAACCTTACTTGGGGTAAACAATTTTCTACTAGAAGCCCCCCATCGGTCTACATCACTAGGATAACTAGTCATAGTTTGTAGTGTTCCTGTGTAGCTCACAGACTGCACCACCATATTTTCTGGCTTGTGAAGACCACGTGAAGTGGTAAAAAGATAGTAAGGTCTAGAAAAATCCTTAGCTACCCCCATAAATTTACCTGAGGCATTGCCTTTTACAACAATTTGCCAGTGGATAGTATCTTGCTCTCTATCATATTCTGCTCTGACACGGAGAATTTCATCAGCATAGTTATCATTCCCTCCGGGTTTTTGTGACCAACCAGTTGAAAAATCATTATTTTTAAACTCTGCATATGTTACTTCGGTAACACCGTTTCTCCATTTAATTCGAGAAATTTGACCTTTACCGGTTTCAGCCATTGTTTTAGCAACACTATTATCTTCTAATTTATCATCTGGTTTCCAATCAGCGTCTCTTGTTTGTGAACCAGTCACAAATTGAGCACCTTTTATTAAATCCGAAATTTCTGTTGTTTTAGGAGCAGACTCGCTCATCAAATCGTCTGCTACATTGTTGCTAGACTCTGTTTCTGATGCCTTTTCTACTTTTTTAGTAGTTTCAGTAGTGGAGTTAGCTTGGTTAGTAGTTAAATCAGAAGATACTGAGGAAATTTCTTCCTGTTTTTTATCTTCTTTATTATTAACCGTTGTAATTTCCTCTGAATTCAACACCGAACCTTGTGTCGCAGTTTTTGGTGTAATTTCAGTTGCAGATACTGCTGCATTCGATCCCAAAAACATTAATGTCGCGATAGCAATACTCGCTGCCCCGAATTTAAATTTTCGAATAGAAAAACGTTGTCTAGTCTGTGAAATATCGTATGTTTTCTTGTTAACCTTAAACAAAATAACACTTCCTTTCTTAATTATATAATAATCATATGGGAATAAACCCAATGCTTTATTTATTTTACCATTAATAGAATATTATTTCTATACAAATAAGCACTTTTTGTTAACTATTCATAAACTAATTACTATAAACTTGTACAAATGTATAGTATAATAGCTAAAGAATCTAACGCTGATTGTAGAGATAATAAAATGAAAGATAAAACTAAAATTGATGCAGAATTCTTAAAAGCTCTTTCAATATTAATGTATTCAAAAGACTTATCACAAATAAGTGTAAGTGAAATTTGTAAAAAAGCCAATTTGAGTAGAGGAACATTCTATAACTACTACAATTCAAAAGAAGAATTCATTAATGAGTCTATTTTAATAATACTTGATGAAATCACTAAAATATTATACACAGATCTTTACTTTGAAACTGAAATTTTAGTAAAAATGTTGTCCTATCTTTATAATAACAAGGATATCATTCTAGCTTTTATACTCTATTTTCCAGATATCATCTTAATTGTAAATGAATATGCAAAAGAAATCGTTTTACATTCTAAAAAAATAAATAAACAAAAGCTTAGAGAGGCCTATGGAATTCCACCAAATTTTGCTCTAGATTTATATACTACGAGTATCATCAGTATTATTTTTATTTGGATAAAAAATGGTTTCAAAGAAACCCCCGAAGAAATTGCAAATTTCATAAAAATATCTGTAAAAATATAGGTTTCTCATTAGACTCTATAATTTCTGTCGTGGATAAATCCATCGCAGGGACTATGGAGCTTTTTAAATTCAGATAAAAATGGAAAATGGCTCTTTGTCAACTGTAGGGGGTAAGGAAAAGTCAACATCGAGAAAGGACCATATTGGTCTCTTCTTTTTTGATGTTTAACGTGATGAAAACAGGCTTCTTAAAGTTTTAAAAAGTTTCTAAAGACAAGCCCCTGATGTTTGACGTCTTTGGGTTTAGGAACTTTGAAAACCTTAAAACTCGTATTTTTATCGCTTTAAACATGCAAAAAGAGAAGACAAGTTTCGTCTCCTCTCGTGCTCAGCTATAAGTCACCCACTATAGTTGACATTGAGTCCTAAATCCTTACAATAATTATTTGTCCAATTTTCGAGGCGGTTTACCTCTAACTAATACTAGCTTTTTATTACTTGCAATTAAATAGCCTCTCCAGCCAACCGATAAATCGTTTCAGCATAAATATCCATTGCCTTATATAGATCGTCAATCACAGTTCGTTCATTCGCTTGATGTTCTGTTTGCAAAGCACCAGGGAAAAGTGCACCAAAAGCTACACAATTTGGCATAGTACGAGCAAATGTAGCACCGCCAGAAGACACAGCAGGGCTATCATCATTGGTTTTTTCTTTATAGACAGCCATTAAGGTGCTGACCAATTCACTATCAAGTGGCACATATAACGGTGCAAGATAGTCAAATTCTTCATAACGTAATTGATATTTTTCAGCAATTTGACTTAGTTCTCGTACTAATTTATCTTTGTCAGCAAGAACTGGAATCCGCAAATCAATCCGAATCTCGGACTCGTCTTGATTTATAGTTAGCCCAGAAACATTGAACGACAACGTTCCTGAAGGTTCATCTGAAATTTCACCAAACAAGCTGCTGCCTGTAGCATCTTCACCAACTGCTTCAGCCATAAATTGAATAGTAGAGTGTTGAACAAGTGGATTTAGCCCCATTGCCAAACGTACAATAGCATTCACTCCCTCGGCTGCATCTTTTGAATGCTTAGGGACACCAATGACTGTTACTGTATCTGCAGTTCGTTCGTATTCAAAAGCCTGTTTTTTCAATTCATCTTCTAATGAATCTGCTAAATTTCCCGTATAGCTTGCTTTTGCAGGTACAACATTAAAAGCTTCTCCTGCTTCAATAGCAAGTTCTTGCGAACCTGAACCATGTAACTTAACTTGCAGTAAACCTTTTTCAGCATAAGTCAGCGGGAAAGAAGAATCCGGTGCAAAACCAAGCGTCGCTGTTTCTTCCAGCTCATTGTAACGAGCCATACAGCGCCACAGAGTTTCTTCGTCTGTACCATAGATGAAACGAATCCGCTTGTTAAATGTCACACCTGCATCCATCAGTGCTTTAACAGCATAAAGTGCAGCTAGGGATGGACCTTTATCATCTTGAACACCGCGTCCATGTATCCAACCATCTTTTATAGTTGCTTCAAATGGAGGAGTTTCCCAATCGGACAAATCTCCTGCTGGAACAACGTCTAAATGGCAGAGAACGGCCAGGAGTTCTTCTCCCTGACCGATTTCTGCATATCCATAATAGCCTTTAGGATCAATGTAAGTTTTAAAACCTAAACTCCTAGTGATCTCTAGCATTTTTTCTAAGACGTTTTGAATAGATTGTCCGAAAGGTGTTCCATTTTCCCCTTCATTAAGAACTGACGGGTAGGAAACGATTGTTTTCAGCGATTCTAAATAATCAGATTTAATTTCTTCGGTTAAAAATTGTTTCATAAAGAACACCTCGTTATTTTCCTATTATAAGAACGTTCCTAAAATAAGAAGTAGGATACTTACTACAAAGATTCCAGCAGCCAATTTTGCAACGAATTTCCACCAAGTACTCAATTCGATCCGTCCAAGAGCAAGAGCTCCCATTACGATACCAGATGTTGGAGTAAGAAGGTTCAAAAGACCGGAAGCTGATTGGTAAGCAGTGATAATCAAGCTTGCTTGCACATTGACAAATTTTCCAAGTGGTGCCATGATACCCATTGTTGCACTGGCAAGACCAGAGGTTGATGGGATAAGGAATGACATTGGCAGATAGAATAGGTAAGTCAATACAATGAATACTTGAGATGATAGACCCTTGAGTCCTACTTCACCCCAGTGAAGGATTGTAGCAGTAATCATACCATCGTTCATGATAACTTGAATACCACGCGCAACAGCTACGATAAGCGCAACACTTAGAAGATCAGCCGCACCATTGATAAAGACAGTGATAAAGCGGCTTTCTTTCATGCGGTAAACAAAACCAATGATGATACCCATTACCATAAAGAGCATTGCCCCTTCTGGGAAGTACCAGGTACCCAAAGCAGATGTTGAACTACCAACAATCTTACCAATGAACGGAAGTCCAACCAACCATTTATTGAAACTTTCAAAAATAGTTACCTTCAAGTCTGTCCATGGAATGAAACTCATAATCATGAGAACAAAGGTCAAGACAAAGAGTACCAACACTTGTTTTTGTTTCTTGCTAAGAGTGGATTCTACATTAGCAACTGCATCTACATTAAAGTGCTTCAAATCTTCTTCACGATGACTGTAAACCAAAGATTTTGTAGGATCTTTTTGAATCTTATCTGCATAACGATATACGAAATAAGTACCCAAAGCTGTCATCACAACAAAGAAGATTAACCGAAGAACGATACCGTCACCAGTACCTACACCTGCTGTCGCAGAAGCTATACCTGTAGCAAATGGATTCAGAGTAGAAGCCAAACATCCAATTTGAGAACCAAGAAGGATAATAGCCACCGCAGTCAAACTATCAAATCCTACTGCCATCATAACTGGCACAAGAAGTGGATAGAAAGCCATGGTTTCTTCACCCATACCATAAGTTGATCCACCAAGGGCAAACAAAGGCATCAAGACTAAAATCAACATCTTTTCGCGACCCTTGTACTTCTTGACGATGGAAGCAATCCCTACATCAAGGGCACCTGTTTCATTCACTACTCCAAGGAAACCACCAACCATCAAGATAAAGAAGGCGACATCAATCGCTGCTGAAGTTGGTTCTTTTCCAAGCATAGCACGAATAGGAGCCATCAAGACATCCCAAATCCCTTGTGGATTTTGAGCAACGGTCTTGTAAGTTCCTGTAATCAGATTACCAGCTTTATCAGCATCGTATTGACCTGCTGGGATAATCCAGGTCAACACAGCCATAATTGCAATGATAATCATCAAAACGGTATAAGATGACGGCATCTTAAACCCTTTTTTTGCTTTTTCACTCATTTGTTTTCCTCCTAAATGTAACAAATTGTAAAAATTTAACCGAATCCCATTTTCAGAAAGCGCTTCCTTTGACTATATTTTAACATATTCATCTGGAAAAAACTAGTAATTTCCAAAAAAATTATCATTTCACAACAGTAAAATAGATCAAAAGAAAGCAAATCTAAAAATAGGAAACATTAACGTTGTTTTAAAAAGTTTTATTACAATTTTAAACGAAGCAATAATAACACTCTGTTATCCTTTTTCAATAATCGTTCCGCTTTCAGACTCAATTAAAGCGCCTAAGTTTTCAAGAGAAGTAATGACCGCTTCACCTTCTGGTCGATCATTTACAAAGGCAATAGCTGCTTGCACTTTAGGTAACATACTTCCTGGGGCAAATTGATTTTGCTTGATGTATTCTTCCAACTGAGCTACATTGACACGCTCTAACTTGGCTTGATCTGGTTTATTGTAGTTGACATAGACATAATCTACACCGGTCAAAACGATGAAGAGATCTGCTTCGACCAATTCCGCCAGACATTGTGAAGCAAAGTCTTTGTCAATTACTGCTTCTACGCCTGCAAGATGACCATTGTCTTCCTTGATGACGGGAATACCGCCACCACCAGCAGCCACAACGACGTGTCCTGCATTGATGAGTGTACGAATGGTTTCAATTTCTTTGATTCCAACTGGTTTTGGTGACGCAACTACTTTTCTCCAGCCACGTCCAGCATCCTCTTTGAAAGTAGCTCCGCTCTTTTCAGCTTCTGCTTTTGCTTCTTCTTCTGTGTAGAATGGTCCGATTGGTTTGCTTAAATTTATGAAAGCAGGGTCATTTTTATCAACCACTACTTGTGTCACAACAGAAGCAACTTCTTTTTCAATTCCTTCTTCATGAAGTGCATTTTGTAGAGCATTTTGCAACCAATAGCCAATACTTCCTTCTGTCATTGCAACAAGCGAATCTAACGGAAATGCTGGATTTTTTTCAGAATCTGCTGCTAAATGTTGCAACAAAAGATTTCCAACTTGCGGTCCATTCCCGTGAGTGATAATCAAGTCATCACCATTTTTAATCAATTTTACAAGATGACTTGCTGTTTCTGCTAATGCTTCTTGTTGTGCTTTTGCTGATGGATCAGATGAAAGGATGGCATTCCCTCCCAAAGCCACAACGATTTTACGATTTGCCATAAATAATTAGCCTCCTTAGAGTTTTCTTCTTATAGTGCTTCAATTCATTTTAATGAGCTATAACAAACTTTAGAACGAGGTTAGAATAATAATGTCTCAAACTACATTTCTTTGAGGGTGATTGCATCGGCAATCATAGTTGTTTATCTTATCGCCTTTTTCCCCTATTTAAATCATACTAAAATTGAAACGAGCACTATCAAAAATGAGGACTGGACTAAAGCTATTAGTCGCAGCCCTCATAGCTGTTGGTAAACGGTTTTAGTTTTAAATTATACTTTTGGAATATAAAGGTTTCCAAGAGTTGCTGCCATAACTGCTTTAATAGTATGCATACGGTTTTCAGCTTGGTCAAATTGGCGAGCATATTTGCTGCGGAATACTTCGTCAGTTACTTCCATTTCTTCAACGCCGAATTTTTCAGCAACATCTTTACCATAAACAGTATTTGTATCATGGAAAGCTGGTAAGCAGTGCAAGAAGATCAAATCTTCATTGTCAGCTTTCTTAATCAAATCCATATTTACTTGATAAGGTTTCAAAAGTGCGACACGTTCTGCAAATTTGTCTTCTTCACCCATAGATACCCAAACGTCTGTGTAAAGGACATCCGCACCTTTAACAGCTTCATCTGCATTGTCAGTAATTAAGACATGTGCGCCACTTTCTTTCGCATATCCTTCTGCCAATTTCACAATATCTTCAGCTGGGAAGAGTTCTTTGGGAGAAAAGATATGAACATTTACACCGAGGATAGCACCTGTTACAAGGAGACTGTTTGCAACGTTATTGCGTCCGTCACCACAGTAGACAAGAGTCAAGCCTTCCAAACGACCAAAGTTTTCTTGAACTGTCAAATAGTCAGCTAACATTTGAGTTGGATGCCATTCGTCTGTCAAACCATTCCATACAGGAACGCCTGAAAATTCTGCTAGTTCTTCTACCATACGTTGGCTAAATCCACGGAATTCAATCCCGTCAAACATACGTCCCAATACTTTAGCTGTATCTTCAGTAGATTCTTTCTTGCCAAGCTGAATGTCGTTAGCTCCTAAGTATTCTGGATGAGCACCAAGATCAATTGCTGCCGTTGTGAAAGCTGCACGAGTACGAGTTGACGTTTTTTCAAACAAGAGAGCAATATTTTTACCAGCTAGGTAGTGATGCTCAATATTGCGCTTTTTCAAATCTTTCAAGTGAGCTGCTAAACCAATAAGATATTCTAATTCTGCACGTGTAAAATCTTTTTCTGCCAAGAAGCTGCGTCCTTGGAACACTGAGTTTGTCATTCTATTATTTCCTCTTTCTAATCTTAAAGTTCTTCACGTTCAAATGGCATTGACATACAACGAGGTCCACCACGACCGCGAACCAATTCACTTCCGCGAATCTTAATCAAACGAAGTCCGTATTCTTCAAGAATCTTATTTGTGACAACGTTACGGTCATATACCACTACCACACCTGGAGCGATTGTAAGGGTGTTTGAACCGTCGTTCCATTGTTCACGTGCTGCTGCTACTGTATTTCCGCCACCGCAACGAATCAAATGAACTTTATCAATACCAAGATTCTTAGCAAGCAATTCTGCTAAATCACCTTTTTCTTCTGCAATATGAAGTTTTTCATTTTCATAAGTAACAGAATAAACGCGAAGATCGCCTTCAATTTCTGGATGAATAGTGAATTTATCATAATCAACCATTGTGAAGACCGTATCTAAGTGCATGAATTTACGATTATTAGCAAATTCAAATGCAATCACTTTCTTAAAGCCAACATTCTTCTTAAAGATATTGACCAAGAGTTTTTCAATAGATGCTGCGTCTGTACGTTGTGAAATACCTACTGCAAGAACATCTTTAGAAAGAACTAGTTCATCTCCACCTTCGATACGAGTTGTTTCTTCACGGTTATAAACCAATTCAACATTGCCACCATATACTGGATGGTGTTTAAAAATGTATTTACCATAAAGTGTTTCACGATTACGTGTATCTGAATACATGTGATTCAGTGAGACAGCATTCCCAATTGTTGCAAATGGGTCACGAGTGAAGTAAAGGTTTGGCATTGGATCAATGGCAAATGGATAGTCAGATTCTACCAAATCCGTCAAACCTTTGGCGTCTACTGGAATTTCTGGCAGTTCAGCTTTTTGGAAACCAGCCATTGTCTTTTCAACCAATTCAAGGTTATCTTCTATACCATGAAGAATATCACGGATAGCAACTTTTGTTTGTGCTCCGCGAATATTTGCTTCATTCAGATATTCTTCAATAAATTCATTACGAATTTCTGGAGAAGTCAATGATTCAGCAGCCAACTTTTCAAGGTAAAGAACTTCAATACCTTCTTTACGAAGAGCGTCTGCAAAAGCATCATGTTCTTTTTGAGCGTCTTCCAAAAATGGAATATCGTCAAAAAGCAGACGTTCCAAATGATCCGGCATCAAGTTTTCCAACTCTTTACCTGGACGATGCAGCATAACTTTTTTCAGTTTTCCTATTTCTGAGAAAACATGAATAGGATGTGTAGACATCTTATGTCCTCCTCTTTTTCTTTGTGACTTAAGTTTCTTTAAGCCCTATTTACATGTTTTATTGTAATATCTTTTGTTTGCGCTTTCACAATCAATTATACATTTAGAATGCCAAATCCTTTGCTTTTTTTAAAAGAAATTCTAATATTATTTCAAAATAAAACGCTTTCTCTAAATATTTTATGCATTTTATTGGTTTTATGAATAATTATTTTTTAGAAACAAATGAAGTTTTTGAGTATATTTTAAATGTTTAGGTTTCTAAATTAAAAAAGGACCAAAAATTGCTTTTTTGACTGCAATTCTGTCCTTCTTTTCTACATATCTTCAAAATACTTTAAAAAGTATTCTTTATTCAAAAAGACGAGTTTCTTTCGATTATATTGAATAATGTTTTCTTCTGTTAATTTTTTCAAAACTTGATTCACCGTTTCACGAGTAGTCGCACCTAGTTTAGCCAACTCTTTCATACTAAGTGCAAAAGGGATGTCATCTCTATATTGGCAAAAATCAATACATAAAATTGAAATCGCTTGAATAACTCGCTCTGTCGCACTAGCCAAAACAGAATTTCGCAAACGTAACTCATGAAAACGTAAAATATTTGACAACTTATGTGTGATAAATAACATCTGCTCTATTATTTGTTTGGAATAATATTCATACAAGTCAACAGGAATAGAAAAATATTCTAAATCTGTCACAGAAATCCCAGAATAATGATAATCTTTATCCTCAAACATGCCACCATAAGGAAACATGGTATTTTCTTTCACATAGTCAATGTAATTAAACGAATCTGTCTGGTCATACTGTTCAATCCGAACATAGCCCTTATAAATCAAAAAAAGTCGCTCTCGTTTGTCTCCAGAAAAGAAAATAATTTGCCCTTTTGGCACTTTGCGAAATTGAATCTCAACAGCTATTTTATCAAAAAATTCAACTGGTAAATTTTTAAAAGCAGGATGTTCTCTAATGTAACGATAATGCTCTTTGTTAATCATGATATTCTTGTGATCCTTTTTGCATTCTGTTTTTATTATAACATAAAAAGCTCTCAGCTAAAAGAGAGCCTTTACATTTTTAATAGAATCCTATCTTTACCAGCACAATTTTTGGAATTTGCGTCCATGCGCTTTAATTCATATTCACACGATGCCATTCATTGATAACATAAGCTAATTGACCAACTTGTGTAATACCAACACCGCTAATTTCATCACTCTCAGGAGTTGTCCCACCCAGCCCCGCTGTATAAAGAGCAATCAAATAAGGCTTTTCTTCACATACAATTGCATCTACATTTAAAGCTTCTGCAACATAACCTGGCTTTTGATAAATTGGAATATCTCTTACATACCGTTTATAGTATTCGTTTGGAAAAGATTCACCGATATAATACAAAAGATCTTTATACTTTTCCTGATGTTTCCAAAGGTAATCCAAAACCTGAATATAATAGTCAGTCGTGGTTTGATTTTGTTGGTTGATCGTCTCAACTTCCCCCTTGCCTTTTCCATAGCTCTGATACATTGTATAGGCTTTATCCAAGCCACCTAAGCGCTCAGCTAAGGCATAAGCTGGCGTATTTTCAGAATAAAGAAGGGAATACTCCTGCATTTCAGGGATGCTCATGGTCCCATTAAATGCTGCTACATAGTTATTATGTTCACCGATATACTCATAGCGAGTATGGGTAATATCAAACCGCTCGGTCATTGATAAATTTCCTTTTTCTACCTCATCAACGACCAACATATTTAATGGCAATTTGTAAGTCGAGCCCGCTGTCATCGGTTGCGTTTCATTCATAGCGTAGATTTGTCCACTCGTTAAGTCCTTATAAGAAAATGCAACCTGCGAATGCTCTATTCCCATCTCATCTAGATAAGCCTTTACAACTTGAACCAAATTTAGATTAGCATAATCATAATACAAACCATAGGCTTCCATTACAGGCAAATCAGATTTCATGACTTTCTGCCTTTCTTCCATACTCTTTGACGAAACACGAGTGACTAATTTCGACTCTTTTGACGAATTTTTTGGCTTTTCTTGACTGGTAGGATAATTTGCAGCTACTTTCGTAGGATGTGCCTTTCTAGCTTGGCCAAAGTATACAGCACTTGATACTAATACACCACACATCATAAAGCAACCAATCAAACAAAGAATCATTGTCTTTCTACTCACGCACTCCTCCTAACTTATATACCTCATTATATAGGAAGAATGGACATTTGACAAGATGGAATGCACAGAATCATCATCCGTTTTTAATTCTTACTAATGATGATTCAATAGCGTTTTCTATCATTCAATCCTTTTCTCATCCCTAGATAAAATGATAATGTAAGAAGAACCATTGCCAACCCAAATCGGAATAATCCTTTACTCTTTTTGATGCCAGTTTTGGGTAATTGCAGATTCTTTTGCTCTTTTATCCCATTAAATTCCATTTCACTATTTGTCGGCAATACTGAAGTTTTATGAGTATGGTCTGCTGAATTTGATTTTGAAATTTCACTAAAGTCTTTTGGTAAGGATTCCTCATTGTTTTTTAAGTCAATAGAAGCTGGTTCTTGGTTTTGTTTAACTTTTTTATCATTTTTATTCTCTTGATGTTGAGAATTATCTTCTTGCTTTTTGCCTGCCGGCGCTTTATGAAAATACAGATAATCATAGAGTTCTTGAGCAGTGATACCTCCACCGACCCAACCGGAAGTTAATGTGCCATTTTTAAGATAGAGTATCGTTGGGGTCCCAGGAATACCAACTGTTTTAAATAAAAATTCTTTGGCATATTCATCAAAATCTTCACCGTCCGTATTATAGTATTCTAATTTTCCACCTGTTAATTGATTAAACTTTTTTAGTTCAGGAGAGAATTGTCGACAAAAATAACAAGTTTCCCGTCCTACATAAATCGTATGTTCTTTATTATCCGAAGTAAAAGCCGAATAAACATCTTTTATCGTAGCCTTAGGAAGTTCAGCTATATTCTCACGATAAGTAGCAACATCAACCTCTTTTGATTCTTGAGAATTTGGAACGCCATTTGCTGCAGAAGTTTTGTTTGAAGTCGAAGCAGATTTATTGTTTGTCAAGTTTTCCTTTTCTACAACTGTATCTTCCTTTGACTCTGGCATACTTACGGATTTCGTATCTGTTACAATTGAATCTTGATTTGCGTCATTTTTAACAACAGCTGCTGTCGAAGCTTCAGACACTATTTCAGTTGTATCTGGGCGTTGCTCCTCCTTATGAACTCCATCAGCAAAAACCATGTCGTTTCTAAAAGCAAGCAATAGCACCGAACTAAATAAAAGTGATTTTAGCAATTGTTTTTTCATCATTTTAAACTCCTTTATGTTCTATTTACAGTATAATACAACTATCTCGGTTTCATTTTCAAAAATCCTAAAAGGTAGCTCTGATAGCCTGAATGGTAAAAAGTAAGAAACAGGAAAACAAACAAGCTGTCTTCCTGTCGATAATTTTCAATATCAAATGATAAATTTTCTTAAATATTTAAAATATGAACGAAAATATACCACAAATAGGATACTGATAGAAATGAAAGAATGATAATAAATTTCTTATGTGAAGTTACAAAATATATTATCAAGAGAACCAGTAAATATAATAAACTAATTAGTAAAAATTTTATCATCATCTTATTTTTTTGAGATTTTCTTACATTTATCCAGAAAGTAAATAATTGGTTTATCTAACCAAGTTAATATCATCATAGTGATAAAACCTAGTGCGAAACTTTTTATATCAAACATTTATTCCCCCATTTCACTTACCACCAACAAGTAGCTCCATAACCAACTCCACCAATAATAGCTCCCCCAACAGCTCCTGCAACTACTCCTTGCCATGTTCTGGTCTTGATTCCTAATCTCAATCCATTACCTGCACCACCAGCAATACCCGATTTTGCAAAATCACCCCAATTACAACCTCCTCCTTCAACACGTGCCAGCATTTCAGAGTTCAGTGCTTCAAATTTTTCCAATGTTTTTGTATTCATGATGAATACCTGTTTTTTATTTTAATAATTTCAACCTGTTGCAACTTAATAAACTTAGTATAGCACACGACGTATTTTATAAATCTGCAAATCCTGAATGGTACTTCTGACGTCCTGAATAGTGATTGTTCCAAATTGGTCTGCTAAAAATCAAAGACTCTAAGTGAATTATAACTTAGAGCCTTTTTAGAAATGCTATAAAAGTGGTCAGAAAAATCAATTTATTTATCTACAAACTCTCTTGAATACGGTATTCTTTTTCAAATGTTTTTTGAGAAACTACCCGATGATTGCTTATATCCAAATAATCACCAATATAGCCCAACACATACATACCATAACCTGCAAATCCACCGCCTATTGTTCCAACTGTACCAATTTTTAAATTCTCCACAGTAGAAGGATTCAGACCAGCCATTAAAATCCGAAGATGATCATCCAACCAATACAAGTAATTTTTAGCAAACGCTTCTTTCACCCAATCAGGTTGTTCAGCTTCTCTGCTAATTTTCCAAACATCAGCTATTTTATTTTTATAAATCGCTTTCATTTACACCCTCCCAGATATTATCGAAAATCTTTCTTGATATGCTACTCTCCTATTTTCCACACAATTTTGTGTCCACTTATTATACCATGTCCAGTACCAATCTTTTCAGTGGTCTTACATAGAAGCTAATTATCAATCCACACAAATACCTAGATTATTCTAATATGATACAAAGCCCTCAGCTCCTTTAACTGACTTGATTCAGTACTTGACAGTCGTATATTATTGTTTAAAAGTACTTTAGAAATATCAATATTCATACGATTCAATATATAAGGTGTAGATGTCCCATCAAACTTCAATTCTGTTCGATAAGAATCTAGCACTTGATATAGTGGATTCGCGTTTTTACTATCAAATTCAGAAAACATTTGGTTGATAAGAAAAATTGCTCGTCCTCTTCTTTCCTGCCCACCAGCAAACCATCTTAAAGTTCCCATAATATTACTCCTAAAACAATCTAATTTTTATATTCGCTTTTAAAAGACTTGTTAATGTCTTGGAATCTACGGACCATATTCTGCCCAGCCTTTAACAATAACATCTGTAGTTGCTTGAAATATTCCTTTAGTAACTTTATAATCTCATCGACCATTACTATAGCGACATGCATAACCATTTGCTCCTACCATAACAGGCTTTCAATATCCTGAACCTCCACCACTAATTTCGGAAAGCTGAACATCTGATAGCTCATTTACAACTTCACCTTTTAGATTTAACATAAAATTCTCACTCTCTTTCATTTTTTAATATATTATTATTTAAACACAAAATATAACCAACAGTATAAAACACAACAATAATATGACAATAGAAAAAGGACAAAATATTAGGAATATCTGAGAAGAAAATTTTATAACCAACAAATGTAATTATAACAATAAAGATCAGCAATGTTTTTTTAACAAACTTTTTGTATAAATCAAAAGTTTTTGATAAAGTAATTTCAGGTCTATTCTGTTTGTATGCAAAATAATGAATTAATATTTCTAATACCAAACTAGAGAGACCAAGGTTTAGTATGTTAATCACTTTAATTTTAAAATACATTCCTACTATAGTAATTAATATAATAGATATCAGCATTGTTATTATTGCTCTCTGTGTATTCTTCATATTTATCCCCTTTTAACCTCCTTAACAAATAAATTGTTTCCCTAATAACTAGCTCTACCAAATTTGCAAGAATTTCAGAATTCAACACTTCAAATTTTTCTAATATTTTTATATTCATCATAATACCTATTTTTTAGCTCACTTTGTTCTATTTCAATCTAATAAACTTGATATAACATTTTTATCTTTGTAGCTGTCCAAATCTTGAATAGTATAAATCTTAAAATAGTCTACCAAAAAACCAAAGGTTCTAAATAACGAATCACTTAGAACCTTTTTTCTGAAAAAACGTGCCTATTTTTTGATAAAATATTACATAAAACTCAATTTGTCACATAGTAAACTGGGGTAAAACATGTAGACAAATAAGCATCACTATAGCTGACAAAGTAATAGCAGATATCAAAGTAACTTTATTATTCAGTTTCAATATTTTTATACAGATAAAAATATAGACTGAACTCACTGTATAAGTTACAATAATCGCATAAAGTTGCTTTAAATCATGTGCCCAATAATCTAATAACATGGCTCCTATCAAGCCACACAAAATACATAATTGTAGCTTCTTTAAATAGGTCATTATGTTTATCCTCTTTATTAGTTTGTACTATAAACCACTACATGCAGCTAATACTCCCGGAACGCTACCTATTAAACTAATCGGAGCTAACATTCCTCCAAATGTCGCTCCCCATGTTGCGGCTAAACAAGTATAATGTGCTTGTGTCATACCTGTAACAGGTGCTCCTCCTGGTCTCTTTCCCCCTTCAACACTTGCCAGTATTTCAGAGTTCAGTACTTCAAATTTTTCGAGTGATTTTGTATTCATGATGAATACCTCCTTTTTATTTTCATATTTTTGTCCTGTTGCAACCTGACGAATCTAGTATAGCATATAACATATTTTATAAATCTGCAAATCCTGAATGGTACTTCTGACGTCCTGAATGGTATTTTTAACCATTTAGGACGTCAAAGCCATCATTTGGGATCTCAATGAAATGTTTTATAAAAATTTTGTAGAATAAGAATATAAGGTTACTTCAAAATAGGAGATACGATGAAGAAATTAGCATTTTCACTCATTTTTATAATACTTTTTACTATTTTACTGGCAGGTCTTCCAGAAACTTTAGCCCTTCATATTGCTATTTTGTTTCAGTGGAATTTGACAGCAGTTGGTGTTATGGTATTAATTCAAGAGATATTGATGCTGTTCTTCATCCTTTATCTCTTGAAACGAGCAGATTTATCCTCTATTTTTAAAAGGAAGAAAATCCGTAAACGTGATATCGCAGCTTTTCTTACTTTACTGTTCATCTTTTTCTTATTGGCAGACATAAGGAAAGACTTGGTGCAATATATGGCGCGAACGACTATGAATACCAAACTTTATAGTAAGGTTGGTATCTGGAGTGGAGGAAAAATTTTTGATATTTGTAGTATTCTCATAACGGTATTGATTAGTCCAATTATAGAAGAACTTTTTTATCGAGGATATGTCATGTCTCGGTTCTTTACCAATTCAAACTATTATTTAGACGTCTTGCTTTCTGCTAGTCTATTTACGTTAGGACACATGATCTTACTTCAGAGAGACTGGGTCAATCTCAGTTTTTACTTTTTAAGTGGATTGGCATTATCTCTATTTTACCGTTATAGTCAAAACATCCGACTTCAGATTCTCTTTCATGTATCGTGGAATTTATATACTTTCATAGCCTCTATCTGGTATATCCTTTATAATTGGATTTATTTTCATTTCTTTTTTTAGTAAGCAAAAACAAACTGATAGCTATAAAGTGTTATCAGTTTGTTTATTTTTTGAATCTATCGAATATTTTTATATTTTGTTCTTGTGAACTTCCAATCCTTTTTATATAATAAATACTAGAATTACACATAATTCTTACATATTTTATCAATCGGGAACATTATAAAAATGAATATTTTTATTTTAGAAGATGATCTTACTCAACAATATTATATGGAGACTATTGTTGAAGAAATTATCGAAAAACATCATCTTCAATATCATCATTTTGAAGTTGTTGGAAAACCTAAACAATTACTAGAAGCCATATCTGAGAAAGGAAGCCATCAGATTTTCTTTTTAGACATTGAAATCAAAACCGAGGAAGAAAAGGGCTTAGACGTTGCTAAAAAGATACGCGAGATAGATCCTTATGCCATCATTGTCTTTGTAACCAGTCATTCTGAATTGATGCCTACAGCGTTTAAGCTGCAAGTGGGTGCCCTTGATTATCTTGACAAATCGTTATCAAAAGAAATCTTTAAAAAACGGATCGAAACTGCACTGCTACATACTGAAAGCCTAACAGGTAAAGGGCTGGCAGACGATGCTCTTCTCTTTGAAACACCTCATACACAAATACAAGTGCCATTTAAAGATATTCTTTATATTGAAACTTCCTCTCGTCCTCACCGCTTAGTTCTTTACACACATAGAGGACGTACGGAATTTACTGCTAATCTTTTAGATATTTTAAAAAAAGAAAAACGGTTCTACCAATGTCATCGCTCCTTTGTTGTTAATCCAGCTAATGTCCATCAAGTGGATAAAGTAAATCATATCCTTCACTTCCAGAATGGTGCTACTTGTCTTGTTTCTAGATCAAAAATAAAAGGGTTAACAGAAGCCATTGCAGCCCTGCACCGGAGGGAATGATATTATGGTGCAATTATCATTGATTATCATAGACATGTTTTTATTGTTGTTTCTGTTTTCCTACATTAGTGGACAAAAATTAACAACTAGAACATATCTGATAGCAATTCTAACCAATTTACTTTATAGTATAATTTTTTCTTTTATTCCAAATAGTTTATTTTCTTATCTGATAGGTCCAACTTATTTTTTAATTTTTTCTTGGATTGTTGGAAAATCTTACAACAAAACATTAAAAATTTTTTACGGACTTTTTCCAATCACACTATGGAATTTAATTCAACGCTTGATTATTTTTTTCATATCTCCTTTATTTAGTTTTAGTGTAGAATGCCTCAATAAAAGTTTTTTTGGTCCGATTGTCACATCAATTATGGCAACGCTGATAGTATTACTTTTTTTGCGTTTAATTCAATATAATTTTAAGACATTAAAATCTCAAAAAATTAATCACAACGATAAGAAAATTATCATCTTTGTAAATATCAGCATGATTGTTTATCATCTTATTGTTCAAGTTCTATCTTATTTAGAAAACGAGAGTAACATACAGACACTAAATTTTAGAGAAAGTTTAGTAGTTCTTTATCTTATCCTTTTTGTGAGTGTTGCCAATTATTTAGACCGTCATTTACGAGAGAGAATCCAAAATGATTTAATGCTTCAAAAAGATTTACAGTTAAAAAATATGGAAAACTACAGTCATCACATTGAAGAACTGTACACAGAAGTTCGGAATTTTCGGCATGATTACGAAAATATTTTAATGACCTTAAAATTAGGAATTGAACAAAATAATCTAAGTATTGTAAAGAATGTATATCATTCTGTTTTGAAAGATTCCAATAAGCGCTTTCGCAATCCCAAGTATGATATCGGACGGTTAGTCCATATCAAAAATGAAGCTTTAAAGAGCCTGCTAGCTGCTAAATTTGCACAAGCTCAAGAGCATAATGTAGCCGTTTCATTGGAGGTTCCAGAAGATATT
Source organism: Streptococcus sp. NSJ-72 (assembly GCF_014334035.1). Classification (NCBI taxonomy): domain Bacteria; kingdom Bacillati; phylum Bacillota; class Bacilli; order Lactobacillales; family Streptococcaceae; genus Streptococcus; species Streptococcus sp. NSJ-72. The sequence continues at coordinate 815,145 of NZ_CP060489.1, read as the reverse complement.
TACCCACAAGGAATGGAATTAGTTGACTTTATCACCATTGTCTCCATTTTGTGTGATAATGCGATTGAAGCTGCCGCTCCAACTATGACGATTGCTTATGTTTTGTCAGAAAACAAGCAGGTATTCTCCATTGAAAATACTATAAAAGAGGAACATATAGACATGTCTCGTATTTTTGATGCAGGAGTTAGTTCTAAAGGAGCTGGGCGAGGAATTGGATTATCAAATGTCTTAGCAATTCTGGATAGGTACCCAAATGTTTCTCTTACTAGCGCTAGTCAAAATTATCGTTTCCAGCATGTCCTTGAGATTCATCTGAATTAAAGAAAACCATTGCTGTAATATCAAGTACAGTAATGGTTTTTATGTTATCCTAAATCAGGTTGTCCAAGTTTGCCTAATTTATACTTTTTTAAATAAGGACTAAATAAGTCTTCCAACCAGCCGCCACCGACGACTTGTTCGAGTTCTTGACTTGTAAGTGTATGAAAATGATCCAATGTTTGTTTTTTGTCCATAATAGGAACCTCCTTTTTGATATATTTATTATAATCCAACTGTTGAATAATGAATCGTTAAATCTTAAACGGTAGTGATTTCGTCCTAAACGGTCATTCGACATTGTTTAACAGTTTGTCTTTGTAGTAATCAAAGAATGATTTTTTCGCAATGACAATAGTTACTCTTCCTTGTAGACCATACTTGATAACTTGTCCATTGGACTTAGAAATTTTAGCTTTGGTAGTTACTTTAAAAAGGTTTCCTTGTTTTGTTTCAGTAGCGGAAGTATCAATTTTATTGATATTTCCGATAATGGTGATGGACTGCTTTCCAATTTTTTCTAAAGTTAAACGAGTGGTTTGTCCTTTTTTTAAATTGGTCATATAGGCTGAAGGTACATAATAAGTGATAAGGACTTCGTTTGTTTTGGTGATATCTGGATAGATTTGGGCAATTTCAGTTCCTTTAGGTAATAAGTTGTTCCCTTTTAACTTTTCACTAATATGCAGAACACCTGTTTCGGGAGCGACTAATCTATTGTTTTGAAGCTGTACATTTGCTTGATTCAATTGATTCTGTAAATCAGTGATTTGCGTTATAAGGGTTGCTAACTGTTGGTCAGCCGTTTGGATAAATTGTGTGCGGAGCACTTCGATTTTCGTAGAAAGACTATTGTCATAAGTCGCCGCAGTTCCAGTACCAGCTTTTTGAATCTTTAGATTCGCAATGGAAGAGTTTAAATTGGATATATTGGTATCAATTTGAGACAAATACTGATTTGTGAGGGAAGTATCTGGATTAGCTTGATACTGTTTCTTATACATGTTGAATGTTGTTTGATGTGGATTACTCTTGGGTAAATGTGAAGCATTCTCTGAGATGACCTGATGCAGTTCACGATAATCATTTATCTGTTTTGTTAAATCATTGATTTGCTGATCAATCGCAGCAATTGTGTTATGAGCCAAAGAAGCTTGTTTACTGACTTCGATATTGCTTTTTGAAATTCCTAATGATAGATCCTGTGATTGTTTGATAAAATTGTTAAAAGTATTAGCATAGCCAAATTCATCTTCACCCGAAAAAAGATTTATCCCTTGATGCAAACTCGATTTGAGTGTTTCTAAGCCAACTTTTTGTCGTTGATAAGTCGCAAGTTGAGTTTTAATAGCTGTTTGTTGAGAGACTTCCATATTTTTTACATATTGAATCAACAACTCTCCTTTTACGACTGCCTTATTTTCAGCTAAATGGTTAATCAAAATCGTATTATTGCTGCTTGATTGGATCATAGCAATGACTTTCGTTGGCGTAATTTCACCGATAGATTTGACAGTCACTTCCTTTTGACCAATAATGGAAAAAAGAACCAGAAATAGAACGAACAATACCAAAGGAAGAATAAGAACGGTCGCAAAGTTATGGTATCTTCGATGATAAAATTCTACACTTTTAAACAAATTGGGATTCATAATTCACTCCTTATTTATTAAATAAATGATGATAAAAGCCTTGTCTTTCCATCAATTCAGCGTGGGATCCAGTTTCAATAATCTGCCCTTTATCAAGAACAATCACTTGATTTGTCCGCTTTGAAATGCTGAGACGATGAGCAACAAAAATAATCGTTTTGTCTTTTAAGCCCATCAGATTGTCAATGACCTTTTTCTCAGTTAGAACATCCAATCCGCTCGTTGCCTCATCAAGAATAAGAATTGGTGACTTTGTTAAGAGGGCGCGTGCTAGAGCAATTCTTTGCTTTTGTCCACCTGATAGACCAGCTCCATCGGACAATTCTGTTTGATATCCCATAGGCATTTGTTCAATATCCGAACGAATTTCTGCAATTTCACAAGCGCGAATAATCTCTTCTTGAGAAAATATTTGATTCGTCCCTAATGTAAGGTTTTCTAAGATAGAACCACTAAAAATATAGGCTTGTTGTGGTAAATAATTGATATATTGACGAAGCGTCTTCTTATCAATCATTTTAAGATCATTTCCATTGAGACGGATTTGCCCTTTATAAGGCTCATAAAAATGAACCATCATTTTGGCAAGCGTTGTCTTTCCCGAACCACTGATACCGACTAAGCTCACCTTATCTCCTATTTTTATTGTTAAGTTAATATCCGATAACGTATCTCGTCCGAAACCGTATTTATAGGAAACATTATGGAACGTAATATCACCAGCCAAGAAATTTTTCTCTGTAATGACTTGTTTGGTTTTGAATTCGGATTCTACCAGATAGACTTCATTCAACCGATTGTTGGCAACCTTAGCCGATTGCAGCTTGGTTTGCAGATTGATGATACTTTCAAGTGGACTTGTAAAATACGAAAGGAGTGCATTAAAAGTAATCAGCTGTCCAATCGAAATTTTTTGAGACATAGCCAGAGAGGCTCCAACCCATAGAATAACAACATTCAAAATAAATTGTGCTCCTTGTTTGAGAGCTGTCTGCATAATGGAATATTTACTTAGCTTGAAAGTCTTATTCAGATAATCGACAAACTCACTATCAATCTTTTGGTAACGACTTTCTTCGCTGGTTAAAGATTTAATCGTTTCAATGCCATTAATATCTTCGATAATAGCAGAATTTACCATGGAATTACTTTGCATGACGTCATGATTCATTTTTTCAAAAGGCTTTATAAAAGCAAAAATAATCACTGTATAGATAGGAATAGCAAGCAGAGTGAGGAAGAAAAGGTTAGTATTCTGTAATAATAGTACCCCTCCTACCATTATCAAAATAAAAAGGTCAAGAAAGAGTGAAAGTATTGTAGAAGCGAGAGCATCAATAATGGAATTAGCATCTGTAAAACGAGAAATAATCTCTCCAGTGCGTCTCGTAGCAAAAAAAGACATCGGTAATTCAAAAATGTGTCGAATATATGATAAAATTACATCGATGGTTAGTCGCTGACTAAGTATAATCAATAAGTAATCTCTGGAAAAACTCATCATTTGCTGCAAGATGTAAGTAATGATAAGCCCAATTGAAACGATTCCAAGAGTTGATTTCATCTGATTTGGAATGTATTCATCCAAAATCCCTTGCAGATAATAAGAACTAACAATGTTGATGAGGGTCACAAGCAAACTAGCTAAGACAATATAAAAAATCAAAGAACGCTGTTTAAAGATGAGTGGTAAAAAGCTAGTAAGCCCATTCTTCTTATCCTTATGTGGTTTATAGCTAGGTTCTGGTGCTAAAAAAATAGCAACACCAGTCCATTCTGTTGCAAATGTTTCTTTTGATATCTTAGTTATTTTTACACTTGGGTCAGGATCTCCAACTAGCAGACCTTTTTTCGTATTTTTATAGATAACATAATAATGTGGGAGTTTAGCTTTTTTCTGAACATGAACGATAAAAGGATAGGGAATAGCTTCCATATCAAACAAGGACATATCCCCTTGAATCGGTCGTGTCTCAAAGCCTATTTCTTGTGCTGCTTGAACAATTCCAAGAGCCGTTGTCCCTTCTTTACTTGTCTTAGCAAGTTCTCTCAGATGTGCAAGAGAGTAGTCTGAACCATAGTATTTTGCAATGGAAGCCAGCGCAGCGACACCGCAATCTCTTGCATCTATTTGAGGAACAAATGTTTTCTTAACATTCACAACAATGATTTCCTTTCTAAAATAAACTCGGATTATTTTTTACGTAGCTAATAGTAGACACGTAATTTGAGATAAGCGTCTATTAAAACATAATTTATCATCATACTAAAAGCAGAGCCGGTTAGTAGTATACTTAATATGGGAATAGAATGGATAAATAAATAGCTGAGTGATAAAAAAAGAATAAACAGTGCTGTGGCATTGCTATTTCCCCAATTTTGAAATTTTTCTAGTCGTAATAATGCAGTATTTGAAATATGAAATATTTTTTCTAAAATGAACATGTATACAGAAGAATTCCTTTCCTTTTTATACTCTGATTATCTCAAAATATTTCTGAAAAGCATTGAAAAAATCCCAAATGGTAGCTATAAGGTCCTGAATGGTTCAAAAAATACCGTTCAGGACCTATAATAGACCGTTCAGGATTTGCTCAGTTATCTTTCATTTGATATGGTAGGATATAAGTCAGGAGGAAACATAATGATTCAAATTCAACCTTTTTCGTTTATTAGCTCTATGTCGCTATATTTTATCGCTCTCTATCTTCGCACGATCCATCAATTATTTAAAATAAAGCTGCAATTGACGCATTCTGTACAAAGAACTTTTCGTCCAACTACTTATTTTGTGGTACAATCCAAATTTTTCTCATTTAAAGATGCCACCAAAAGAATTGAAACAATCCGAAAATACGATAAAAGAGGGAAAATTGTCCTTATTGGAGAACATATTGATTATGAACTGCTGTTTAGAAATCACTATCTTGTTTTCGGTGTCATTGATCGAACCAATGATCATTCTCTAAAATTTCTCAAGGAACAAATCTGGTTTTATTTGGCTGGAATTTATAAGTAATTCTTATGATATATGACAACAGAAAAAGACGAACCCTTTTCAGATTCGTCTTTTTCTATTTCGCTTTATATTTTATTTCGCTGCTTTGTACAATTCATCGACCTTATTCCAGTTGATAACTGAAAAGAAAGCTTTAATGTAGTCTGGGCGAACATTGCGATATTTCACATAGTAAGCATGCTCCCAAACATCAATTCCCAAAATAGGTGTTTTTCCTTCAGAGATTGGCGTATCTTGGTTAGCAGTTGACATCACTTCTAACTTACCTTCTTTGTTTACCACTAGCCAAGCCCAGCCTGAACCAAAGCGAGTCGTTGCAGCTGTCGTAAAGGCTGTTTTGAAATCGTCAAATGAACCAAAAGTTGCTTCAAGATCTGCTGCTAATTCTGCTGATGGTGCTGTTTCTTCTGGTGTCATCAATTCCCAGAAAAGAGCATGGTTGAGATGACCACCACCATTATTGATTACTGCTTGACGAATATCGGTTGGAATAGACTCAACATCAGCTAAAAGTCGCTCTAAATCCTCACCGATTTCAGGATGTTTTGCTAGTGCCGCATTTACATTATTTACATAAGTATTGTGGTGTTTGTCATGATGCAAGTGCATGGTTTCTTCATCAATATACGGTTCCAAAGCATCGTAAGCATAAGGTAGATCAGGTAAAATAATTGCCATTGGTTTTTCCCCTTTATCATTTTATATGAAAATGATAACGTAGACCCACAAAATTTTCAACTTATTTGCTTATAAGTTGTGGGTTACAATCTTTAATAAAGCTAAGTCAAATAAGTAATCTTTTTCGTAAACCCCTGATTTAATTTGATAATCTGTTTCAATCAAGCAGGAGAGAGACTTTTGTAAAATTTCCAAGGATAATGAGCGGACATCGCGCAAGGCGTATTTAATTTGATAAGGATTCACCTTTCGTCCCAAATAACCAGACAAATCTGCTACAATCTGACTTTCATTACGTCCATTTTCAAAGAGGATTTTCACTTGTGCAAATATACGAAACCGGCCCAACATAATCGCAATCAGCTTGATTTCATCTTCACCTTGCAAGGTCAAATCTCGTACCAAACTTCTCGCTGCGTCCACCTTTTGATGCAAAATCATCTGGGTAAGATCAAAAATATTATCCTGTAAAGTTTTTGGAATTGCTTCAGCAATGTCCTCGCTTGTAATGATGCCATCTTTTTTATAATCCTTTAAAAAAGCTAAGTTTTTACTAATTTCACTAAAATCGAAACCAGATTTAATAAGTAATTCTTCTAAAACTTGCGAACGAAGTTCTAACTCCTGTTCTTGAACTTGCTTACTAAAGTAGGTGCGTAATTCTTGTTCTTTGGGCTCACTTGCTTCAAAAATTTTACCATCTCGCTTGAGCAATTTTACAATTCGCCGTTTACTGTCTAACTTCCCTTCTGCAAAAATGACTAATTTTGTCGTATCTGCAGGATTTTCCAAATATTGCTCAAAAGATTTTAATTCCTCATCTGTCAAATAGCGCTTTTTAGCCGTTGTTATATCTAAAAAATGATCCAAAATAACGATTTTCTCTTCGGAAAAGAGGGGCAAACTCACTAAATCGATCTCCACATCTGGATAAGCAGCTTCTTTCATATCGAAATGGGTATAACGTAAATCTGCAGCTTCATAACAAATCTGCTGTAAGAACTGAGATTTTAATAATTCAAACTGACCCACGTCATCACCAGTCAAAATGGTTACGGCCGGCAAATTTTCTAAGCATAGCTGATTAACTTCTTCAATTGCTAGCATGATAACCTCCTTTTACGAGATTTATTTTTTAACACACTCTTTACTCTATCACAACTCTTGGGAAAAGACTGATTGGCATCTCAAACCAACTCCGTCCCACTTGCATCTTGCTTGATTTTGCCAGCTTTCATCAGACCGCCTAAAGCTTTTTTAAACTGTCCTTTGGAAATGCCAAAGGTAGTCTTTATATCCTCTGGGGACGACTTATCATTCAAAGTCATAAAGCCTCCTTGACTTTCTAGATATGTCAGAATCATTTGAGCATCATTTTCCAGCATCTCAAAAGAGCGAGGTTTGAGTGAAAGATTGAGGGTACGATCAACTTCCCGAAAGCCAATCACCCGCACATCTAGCACTTGACCGAGACGTGGCTCGGTATAACGTTCGCTGGGGTGGATAAAGCCCAGCATATTATTCTCCGGCAGATAAACAAAGGTGCCAGAGAGTTTGAGTCGATAAACAATGGCTGGCCAATTTTGATTTTGCATATTATTGTATGCAGGACGCGCTAAGCGCTGAAAATCCTCCTGATAGGCCAAAAGTCCCCAGATTCGGTCTTTTTTATCGACATCTAGGCGAATATAAAGCTGATCCCCTTTTTTTGGCCAGAGTTCTTTTATCTCCGGCAAGATGTCCAGCGACACTACGATTTGCTTATCCGGAAGTCCTGTGTCGACAAAGACCCCCAGATCTTTGCGAACTTCTGTTACCATCCCCCAACCAAAAGTCGTCTGAGTTGCTGTGACTTCGAGAGTCGTCAGGCGAAGTCTCTGTTTCATATCACTATAAGCAAAACCTTTGACCGTTTCTCCTAGCTGATACTTACCTTCTTCTTTAGCTAAAGCATAAGTCTGACCATCCTTTTGAACAAAGTAAAAGCGATCGTTTTCATCGGTTACTAGACCTGTTATAAATGTTGCAAGATTTGTATTCATTTTTCTCTTTCTATCATTTAAAGGAGCATTGCTTCAGCTCCCTTTCAAAAGAAACTCAGCTAGCCAAACTAACTGAGTTTTAGTTTTTCATTTTCAATCATGGAAAGAAACATCACACTTCAAGCAATTCTTTTTCCTTAGTAGAAGTCATTTCATCGATGTGTTTAACAGCGTCATCCGTTACTTTTTGAATGTCTTTTTCAAGACCTTTCAGTTCATCTTCAGTAATTTCTTTTGCTTTTTCTTGCTTTTTTGCTTCATCCATAGCATCACGGCGGATATTCCGGATAGCAATCTTAGCATTCTCTCCAACTTTTTTTACTTCTTTAGCCAAATCACGACGAGTCTCTTCCGTCAAAGCAGGAATGACGAGGCGGATAACAGAACCATCACTAGCAGGTGTAATACCCAGATCAGAAGCATTCAAAGCACGTTCAATATCTTTGATAGATGATTTATCAAAAGGTGTTACCAATAACACGCGCGCTTCTGGAATTGTGATAGAAGCAATTTGATTGAGTGGAGTTTCCACTCCATAGTATTCTACTGTAATGCGATCTAAAAGACTAGCATTCGCACGCCCAGCACGAATACTACCAAATTCACGCGCTAAACTTTGGTGTGATTGGGTCATTCTTTCTTTCGCTTTTTCTACAATTGCATTTGCCATAACTTAATCCTCTTCTTTTTCTACATTATTTGAAACAGTTGTTCCGATTTGTTCTCCGAAAACAACCCGTTTAATATTACCAGATTCGTTCATATTGAACACAACAAGGTCAATATCATTGTCCATTGAAAGGGTAGAAGCTGTTGAATCCATAATCCGCAATCCTTTGTTAATCACATCGCGGTGAGTCAATTCATCAAACTTCACAGCTGTCTTATCTTTCTTTGGATCTGCATTATAGACCCCATCAACACCGTTTTTCGCCATAAGAATCGCATCAGCTTCAATCTCGGCCGCACGAAGGGCAGCTGTTGTATCCGTTGAGAAATAAGGTGAGCCAACACCGGCACCAAAAATGACGATACGACCTTTTTCCAGATGGCGAAGTGCTCGTCCACGAATGTAAGGTTCTGCCACTTGCTGCATTGCAATCGCAGTTTGGACACGAGTATCCACACCTACTTGTTGCAATGAATCAGCCATCACCAAAGCATTCATAACGGTCCCAAGCATTCCAGTATAGTCAGCCTGCACACGATCCATTCCTGCTTCTGCCGCAGGCTCTCCACGCCAGAGATTCCCACCACCGATAACAAGGGCGATTTCAATACCCAAATCATGCACTTCCTTGATTTCCTCTGCCATTTTTTGAACGGTTGAAATGTTAATTCCTATCCCTTTCTCACCAGCAAGAGCTTCACCTGATAACTTGATTAAAATACGTTTATATTTCGGGACTACCATTTTTACTCTCCTTATTTTATCTGTACTATTTTACCATAATTTATAATTTTTATATAGTCCTATTTTTTAAAATATCAAAATTAACAAAAGAAATTTAGTTTTTTTGACTGTCTCCTACTTCAATAATGTATGTAGCATATCCTTTTTTCTCTTAATAGATTAATTGATTTATTCCAAAAACGTTGTTGCTTTTATCTACTGTTTTTATCAGTCTGATAAACTCCATTTTAATATGAGTTATTCATAAAAAACCCTATCCATCGATAGAGTTTTTATTTCTTAAATTAAAGCGAGTTGACATCAACCTTAATACCTACACCTTGAGTAGTAGTGATAGTAAGATTTGTCATGTATGTTCCTTTTACAGTAGCTGGTTTTGCTTTGGCAATCACATCGTGGAATGCTTTAAAGTTTTCAACCAACTTGTCAGCTTCAAATGAAACTTTACCAATAATAGCTTGTACGTTACCTGCACGGTCTGCGCGGTAAGTAATCTTACCCCCCTTAGACTCTTCAACTGCTTTTGCAACGTCCATTGTTACAGTACCAGTTTTAGGGTTTGGCATCAGGTTACGAGGACCAAGGACACGTCCAAGGCGACCTACAAGTGCCATCATGTCAGGTGTAGCGATTACCACGTCAAAGTCCAACCAGCCGTCATTGATTTTTGCAACGAGATCATCTTCACCAACAAAGTCTGCACCAGCAGCTTTTGCTTCTTCTGCTTTTGCACCGCGTGCGAAAACAAGCACACGCTGAGTTTTACCAGTTCCGTTTGGAAGAACCATTGCACCACGGATTTGTTGATCCGCTTTTTTTACGTCAATGTTCAAGTTATAAGCAACTTCTACAGTTGCGTCAAATTTTGCAAAGTTTGTTTCTTTTGCAAGTGCTACAGCTTCTTCTACACTGTATGCTTTTGTGCTGTCGATTTTTTCAAGAGCAGCACGAAGTTGTTTGCTTTTTTTAGCCATTTTCTATTCTCCTTGTAAGTGGTTCAATCGATTTTCATCTCCCACGTCCTTCTCGTCTGATGAAGTCTTGCGGGTTTGGGTGTTATTGATTAGTCAACAACAGTGAATCCCATAGAACGAGCAGTACCTTCGATCATACGCATTGCAGACTCAAGGTTTGCAGCGTTCAAATCTGGCATCTTCGTTTCAGCAATTTCTTGTACTTGTGCACGAGTAACTGTTGCAACTTTCGTTTTATTAGGTGTACCTGATCCTTTTTCGACACCAGCAGCTTTTTTCAAAAGAACTGCAGCTGGTGGAGTCTTTGTAACGAAAGTAAATGATTTGTCTTCGTATACAGAGATAACAACTGGAATAATCATGCCAGCTTGATCAGCTGTGCGAGCGTTGAACTCTTTTGTGAATCCCATGATATTGATACCGGCTTGACCAAGCGCAGGACCAACTGGTGGAGCTGGAGTAGCTTTACCAGCAGGGATTTGCAATTTTACAAGTTTTTCGACTTTTTTAGCCATTTTTAAATCCTCCTTTGTGGTTTTGGCGGCAATTAAAGATTTTTACCTCCCACAAGTATGCTCATGCATACCTTTCTATTATACACTAAAACTGCTAAATTGCAAGAAAAAATACGAAAATTTTTTCTATCTTTCTCCAGTTTTTATGGTAAAATAAACTTATGACATTATTAAAAATAGCTTCTGTTTTATTTATCTTTTTAACTATTATTTTAACTATTATTATCACCAAATTATTTCGTCTGAAACAATTTGGCTTAAATTTTGCAGATTTGGCCTTTCCACTTCTCGTGCTAGAATTCTATGTCATCTCAGATAAAGCTTTCTATCACAGCTTATTGCCAGAGCTGACTTTAGCGCTCTCTGCCTTAGCAATTGCTATTACCGTTTATTTTCTTAGAGTTAAACGCAGTTTTTACTATCCCAGATTTTTTAAATTCTTCTGGCGAGCTGGTTTTATTTTGACCTGCTTTCTATATCTCGCTATGGTGATTGGTTTGTTTTTATCAAAATGAAAAAATATCGGAAGTTTTAGATTTCCGATATTTTTTTTGCTGCTTGATATCTGTTCAACCATTGATCACATGTAGCAAATAATCGATTACTAATATATTGAAAGAATCTCATTAGCGATTCTAACATTAAAGAGAGAATGATTGTGAGGATAATGGTGATAGGTGAGATTTTAGATAAAGAAAAGATAGAGTGAAATAATAATCCTGAAACTATTAACCCAATAATATTAAAAAGTACTATCGTCGTTTTCATTCGATTGAGTGGCTGGATTAGTTTTATGATAATAATAAAACCAACTACGGCTAACAAGATAACTGAAGAAGTTGCAACTTCTTGCGTAGATAATCGAAAAATTCGACCGCACACCATGACAATCAAAACGGCTAGCAAATCAACAAGCGCTGCCGGTATAGCATTCTGCAAAACTGTTCTAATAAAACGCCCCCGAATGCGTTGTTTATTCGGTTCCAGAGCTAACATAAATCCCGGAATCCCAATCGTAAATGCACTAATCAAAGAAATTTGGGAAGCTTGTAATGGATAAGTAAAAGCAAACAAGCTAGATAAAATAGCTAGCGAAATGGAAAAAATATTTTTTACAAGAAATAAGCTAGCAGAGCGTTGAATGTTATTGACAACTCTGCGTCCCTCTGTCACAATGTGGGGCATATGTGAAAAATCAGAATCCAGCAGAACAACTTGTGCAATTTGCTTAGTAGCATTATTGCCAGATTCCATAGCAATGCTGCAATCTGCTGTCTTCATCGCTAAGATATCATTTACACCATCCCCTGTCATGGCGACTTTGTGCTGATTGGCTTGAAGCGCTTGAACAAATTTTTGTTTCTGTTGAGGAGTTACTCGACCAAAGATAGTATATTTTTCAACTGCTTGAGTGATTTTTTCATCAGTATCTAACGTTTGTGCATCTATATAATTATCTGCATGAGGAATCTCTGCTTTGGCAGCAACTGCCGCAACTGTGACAGGATTATCTCCTGAGATAACTTTAACTTCCACACCTTGAACATTAAAATATGAAAATGTTTCAGCCGCATTTTCTCGAATTGGATTTTCCAAAAGGATAAATAATAGTGGTTCTATCGTTTGAGTTAACTCACCTGTAAATGGTTGTTCTTTTGACTCAGCAAAAACAAGAACCCGCGTTCCACTTTCTGCATACTTTTGGATATAGCTGCGATATTCTTCCAGTTTTTCTTTTAATACAAATTCTGGAGCTCCTAAAATAAAGGTTCCCTCGTTAAAGCAAATGGCACCAAATTTGTTTTTTGAGCTAAACGGAAAGGTTGACAATACAACCCAAGACTCTTTTGCTATTTCTGACACAAAAAAGTTTCGAATCGCTGCAATCGTTTCATTCTCATCTGGACTTGCAGCGAGATATTGTTTAAGGGCTTCGCGTGAGGTATTTTCGTTTTGATGGACAGAAAAAATTTGTGTGACCTTCATCGTATTTTCCGTAATGGTCCCAGTCTTATCTACACATAAAACATCCACACGAGAAAGAGACTCTATCCCTTTCATGCTATTTAACAAAACTTTCTGTCTCGCCAGACTAACCGCTCCTAAAGCTAAGGCTAAAGTCATCAACAGGTAGAGACCTTCTGGAATCATACCAATAATCGCCCCTACTGTAGAGACAATACTAACCTGAAAACTTTCATGATTGGTCACATAGCTTTGGAAAAATAAGATGAGTCCCAAAGGAATAATCAAAAATCCAATCGCCTTGACCAGATTATTGACAGAATGAACCATTTCAGATTCTTCTTTTCCAGATACTTCCTTGGCTTTCAACGTTAGTTGATTGATGTAAGAATCATCGCCTACTTTTTCTAAACGAGCATAAGCTTTGCCAGATACGACAAAACTACCTGACATGATGGTGTCATTTTCTTTCTTTACAATTTCGTCAGCCTCACCAGTTAATTGTGCTTCATTGACCCTCAAACCACCTGATACAAGGCAAGCGTCTGCATAAATTTGGTCACCTGAGGAAAAAAGAACGATATCATCTTGTACTAGATCTTTCGTGTCTAGCTGAACTTCTCTTCCGTCTCGCATGGCAATTGCCGTATTGTGATGAAGCAACTGCATTTTACTCAATATTTTTCTAGCTCTTAATTCCTGAACAATTCCAATCAAAGAATTAATAATAACAATAGGTAAAAAAAGTAAATTATTCCATGATTGTACAATAACTAGCAACACAGCAAGGACAAAAAATATAAAATTAAAATAAGTAAACACATTCGACTGAATGATTTGCCAAGTTGTTTTTTCCGTGCTAACCGTTACTTCGTTGACCAAGCCTTTTTGGACGCGTGCTTTAACTTCTTTTTGACTAAGCCCTGTAAGTATCTCTTTTGACATATAGCCTCCATTTACAAGTCATGATCTAATTTTATCAAAAAAGTCGAGTTTAAACCGTAGAAAAGTTACAGAATTGAAAAACATGAGATTTTCCATACTTTTTCTACAGAACTTTTGAAAGTTGATGAAAAGAAGCGATTCTACAACAAAAATGGCTTTTTTCATAAGAACATTTGTTTCAATCAAACAAATTAGAAAATCTTCTTATCTCAACCTCAAGGAGTATAAACTTTTCAATAGCACAGTCCATTTTTAGTTGTTCAATAACACTTTTCTTGGCTTGGTTCCTTCTGCTGGTCCGATAACACCAGCAGCTTCTAGCTCTTCCATAAGCCGAGTTGCACGATTAAATCCGACAGACAATCGACGTTGGAGCATTGAAGCACTGGCCTTTTGAGTTTCTATAACTAAAGCCTTGGCTTCTTCAAAGAGTGGATCTCCTTGTTCACTCTCGCTACCTGAATCCATATCATTTTCAGATACTTCTCCCGGGTCAAAATTATCATCATAATCAGCTTCTGCCTGATTCTTGACAAAGGTTACAATGCGCTCTACATCTTCATCAGAAATGAACGATCCTTGCAGACGAACAGGATGATTTTCATCAATCGGCTTAAAGAGCATATCCCCACGTCCCAAGAGTTTCTCAGCGCCATTTTCATCTAGAATCGTTCGACTATCGGTTCCGCTAGAGACAGCAAAAGCAATTCGTGACGGAACATTTGCCTTGATGAGTCCAGAAATAACATCAACTGACGGACGTTGGGTAGCTAAAATCATATGAATCCCAGCTGCTCGTGCCTTTTGCCCTAAGCGAATAATGGCATCTTCCACTTCTTTGCTAGCTACCATCATGAGGTCTGCCAACTCGTCCACAATGACCACAATCAAAGGAAGAGGAATTTGTTTATATTCCGGTTGACTTGCATTGTATTCAGCTACCTTAGCATTGTATCCTGCAATATTGCGAGCACCGACCTTAGAAAAGAGCTCATAACGATTTTCCATTTCATCTACCACTTTTTGCAAAGCTCGACTCGCCTTGCGAGGGTTGGTCACAACAGGGATAAGCAAGTGAGGAATATCATTATAAACAGACAATTCAACCATTTTAGGATCGACCATCATGAACTTGACTTCATCTGGTCGTGCTTTCATGAGAATACTAGCAATAATGCCATTGACTGCAACAGATTTCCCTGAACCAGTCGATCCTGCTACTAGCAAGTGAGGCATTTTTGCCAAATCAAACGTCCGAACAGATCCATTGACGGCTTTTCCTAGAGGAATTTCGAGGAATTTCTTATCATCTGTCTTAGACTGTTCCCAGAGTTCACGGAAAGTGACCATCGCAATCTCTGAGTTTGGTACTTCAATTCCGACCAGAGATTTACCTGGAATGGGTGCCTCAATCCGCACATCTTTAGCGGCCAAAGCCAAAGCTAAATCGTCAGAAAGATTGGAAATACGATTAACCCGCACGCCGACAGCTGGTTTAACTTCATACTTAGTCACAGATGGTCCGATTTCAGCTCGTTCAACAGTAGCACGAATACCAAAGCTAGCAAAGGTTTCTTCTAAAATCTTGATATTTCCGCGGACAATTTTCTTTTCTTTTGATTGATTTTTAGGCTTATCAGGCGCAAACAAATTGATCGTTGGCAGTTTGTAATCGAAACTTTCTTTAGGAGTGAAATTCACTTCCACATCTTCATCTATATCATCTTGCTGATCTTCTTCGTGTGATTTCTCAGTTATATCCTCATCATAATCGTAGATTTCCGGTTCTCCCTCTTCAAATTGAATCGGAGTATGCGCCAAAACATCATCATTTAAAATTTCTCCCATTTCAGGATCAATTTGAGATTCATCTTGCTCCATCTGAATAGCATTCATTGTTTCCTGTGCAGCTTTTTCTTCTTTCTCCACAAATCGTTGTTGGCGCTTCGCTTCCCGCTTTTCATTCCATGTATGATAAACTTCACTTAATTTTTCAAAAATATCATAAATTGAATATGGACTGATAAGAAGGAAACCTAACAATATCAAGAGAACACCAATAAAGTAAGAACCAATATTTGAAAATAAAAAGGCCACAGGAGCATAAAGAGCAGCTCCTAATAAACCGCCACCAGCAAAAGTACTGACTTTAAATGAGCTTAAATCTGTTAAAATCCGTGACAAGGTTATACTCAGAACCTGCTCTTTTAAATTTAAAATATTTACAAAATAAGCTTGAAATATGAGTAGAAAGCCAATAAAAATACTGAAAAAGCCTGATTTATAACCTTCATGCTTATTGACCCACTTAAAAAAGAAAAGATAAATGAGACTACCTATAATAGCTATATAGGCCAAACTTCCTACTAACAATCGAATAAGGTTGTAAAGAGTGATTCCAACGGCACCCCATTTTAAGGCTGCAAAAAGAAGCAAAAAAGCAACTCCGAAAGTTACTAACATCCTTCGAATAGCTTTTTGACGCTCTAATTCTGCTTTTGTCGGCCGTCGTGTTGTTCGGCCTTGTCTACTATTTTTCTTATTTGCCATAACCTTTATTATATCATAAGTTAGCTGCTAATCCAATGAAAGAAAAAAGCAGAAGTTCCATGTTTCCACTTTTTAAACAACATTGCTTACTTCCAAATCACATCATCATTCCCATCATCTTCTGGCAAGACAAACCACAAAATCAAGTAAGGGATCAGACCGATTCCATATACAAAAAATGCTACTCCCCAGATTAGTCGTACAATGGTAGGATCAATGTCAAAATAATTTGCAACACCTGCACAAACACCCGCAATTTTTTTATTTCGCACGTCTCTTGTCAATCTTTTAGCCATTCTCTATCCCTCCTTTATAGATTTATTATAACATAAAATGTTTATCATTAAATTAATCTAATAAAGAATTTCCGTATACTAATTGTCAAAAATTCATCGTCAGCAGGATTAAAAACATTACTTTTGCAATCGACCTAGAATAAAGTGAGAAATTGGTCCAACAATCAGAAAATTCAAAAGAAAAGCTACAATAAAATTGGTTAGCCAAGTTCCTAGATAATTGGCTAGTGAAAGCGGTACGCTATTAAAAAATATACCATAAAAAGGCATCGGTGAAACCATGATCAGAACCATACCACCTGAAACAAGAATAATTTTCTACCAAGTTTTATGGCATTCCGTTAAAAATTTAAAAGCAAGTTCTTTTACAACGGATTCTGCTACAAGTAGGTCCAAGAAAAAAGCGATAAACAATCCTGGCACATATCCCATTGCTAAATGAATCCCCCAAAAATGCCCTACAACAGCCAACTACAAAATGCTCATTTCCAAAACCCTCATGCTACACATGAGGACTGTAAAAAATAATGATTTCCTAAAATTCTTAGGCAGCAAATGCCTCATTTCTTTATTGCTAAACGCTGTTTTAGTACAAAAAAAGAGCCCGATAGTGCCTTTTAGTTAGCATAGATAACCCTCAAAAGATTTGAAAAATTAGCTTGTTTATAGTAAAATGTGAATAGTTTTAAATTCAGAAAGGACATGTATGAAAAAATTACTCATTTTAGCATTGGCTGGAGCCTTATTTTTAACAGGCTGTGGCAGCATAAAAAAAGCTATTCGGGGAAATGAGACTTCGGGATCAAGTACAACAACATCCAGCTCAGATACCACAGATAAATTAGCTGAAGAACGAAAAAAAGTATTGACAGATAAGAATATCTCTTTCCCACAATTGTCTGATAAAGTCGCAGATAATGAAGCACAAGTGAAAATAACAACGACGGAAGGTGCTATCACTCTAAAACTTTTTCCTAAATATGCTCCGCTGGCTGTAGAAAATTTCTTGACTCATGCTAAAGAAGGTTATTACAATGGCTTGATTTTCCATCGTGTCATCAAAGATTTTATGATTCAAACAGGAGATCCCCTAGGAAATGGTACTGGCGGGGAATCAATTTGGAAAGGAAAGAATGAAAAGATTGATTCTGGAAGCGGATTTAAAACAGAGATTTCTCCTTATCTCTACAATATCCGTGGTGCGTTATCAATGGCTCGTTCTTCAGATCCAAATTCTAACGGTAGCCAATTCTTTATCAATCAAAACAATAAAGATAATTCTAGCAGACTATCAAGCGATGCTTATCCTGAAAAAATCATTGAAGCCTATAAAAAAGGGGGGAATCCTAGCTTAGACGGCGATTATACAGTTTTTGGACAAGTTACTTCTGGTATGGAAGTTGTAGATAAAATTGCTACAACAGAAACCAGTGAAAACGATAAACCTAAAAAAGAGATTAAAATTGAGAAAATTGAAATCATCAAAGATTATACATTTAAGAAATAAAGACAAAACAGAGTCTGGAACAAAAATGTTCCAGACTCGTTTGCTTTCTATACACAGTAGTTAAGTGGGCTCTAATGCGCTAATGTTTCATCTTTTACAGACCTACTAGACCTTGCAGAGGTGAGATGGTAAAATCGATTTCTTACGAAATACCGATTTTTATCCCACCCCCCCCGTTTTGTTTATTCTTACGTTAATTGATTAAAATCCCAAATCTGATCCATCCAGCCTTCATAGAAATCAGGCTCGTGGCAGACCATGAGAATGCTGCCCTTGTATTCTTTCAGAGTTCGCTTCAGCTCTTCCTTGGCATCTACATCCAGGTGGTTGGTCGGCTCGTCCAGCACCAGAACATTATTTTCTCGGTTCATGAGGAGGCAAAGGCGAACCTTGGCCTGCTCCCCTCCGGATAGGACTTGAATCTGACTTTCGATATGCTTAGAAGTTAGACCACATCTAGCCAGAGCTGCTCGAACTTCTGCCTGATTAAGAGCTGGGAAGGCGTTCCAGACTGCTTCGAGCGGTGTCTGACGATTGCCACCTTCGACTTCCTGCTCGAAATAGCCCAGCTCCAGATAGTCACCACGCTCGACTTGACCAGCTATTGGAGGAATGATACCTAGCAAACTCTTTAGCAGGGTGGTTTTTCCAATCCCGTTCGCCCCTATGATAGCCACCTTCTGATTGCGCTCAAAAGTCAGATTAAGAGGCTGGGTCAGCGGACGGTCATACCCAATCTGCAAATTCTCAGCCTGAAAGATAAAACGACCAGGCGTGCGAGCAGATTTGAAGTCAAAGGAAGGCTTGGGCTTTTCACTCTGCAGCTCAATAATGTCCATCTTATCCAGCTTTTTCTGACGGGACATTGCCATATTCCGAGTAGCTACACGGGCTTTGTTGCGCGCTACGAAGTCCTTGAGGTCTGCAATTTCCTTCTGCTGACGCTCATAAGCTGCTTCCAGTTGAGATTTTTTCATTTCATAGACTTCCTGAAACTGATAATAATCTCCAGAATAACGAGTCAAATGCTGATTTTCCACATGGTAGACGATATTGATCACATCGTTTAAGAAAGGAATATCATGCGAGATCAGAACAAAGGCATTTTCATAGTTCTGTAGGTAGCGCTTAAGCCAGTCAATGTGCTCAACATCCAGATAGTTGGTTGGCTCATCCAAGAGTAGGATATCCGGTTTTTCAAGAAGCAGCTTAGCCAAGAGAACCTTGGTCCGCTGCCCACCAGATAGCTCTGTCACATCACGCTCCATACCGTAGTCCATGACACCCAGAGCTCGTGCGACCTCGTCAATCTTAGCATCTAGAGTATAGAAATCTCGACTCTCCAAGCGATCCTGTAGCTCGCCCACTTCCTCCATAAGACCATCAACATCGACTCCTTCCTCAGCCATGCTCATATAGATTTCATTGATGCGGGCCTCAGTTTTGAAAAGCTCGTCAAAAGCTGTGCGCAAGACATCGCGGACAGACTGGCCTTGATCCAACACAGCATGCTGATCCAGATAGCCAGCAGTTACATATTTGGACCACTCAACCTTACCCTCGTCTGGTAGCATTTTCCCTGTCACAATGCTCATAAAGGTTGACTTACCTTCACCATTAGCACCAACCAAGCCAATATGCTCACCCTTGAGCAGACGGAAGGATACATCCTCAAAAATAGCCCGGTCACCAAAACCGTGGCTGAGATTTTTTACTTCTAAAATACTCATCTTTTCTCCTCTATCATTGATTGCAGTTCCTTGATTATACCATCAAAAGGGATTTTTTGGCAAGACAGAAGAAAAGGAAAAGCGAGCAACTTAAGTCTCGCTTGCTTGTTCTCAATTCGCATGATAAGTATGCTTAGTAATCCACTGGGTCAGTTTGATATTAAGCCAAAAACCATAAATACCAAAAGTAACAAGCGTCAAGACCCACCACTTAATCCAATTTCCAAAAAGCTGTATTGCAGTACCGTCAAAATAGAGACGGTGCCCGTCATTGACCGTATGCTTTACCTTCCAATTATATAGGATACACATGCCTCAAGGTGCACAGATACCCAGCGTCAAAACTGTAATCAAGATAGCTAAAATAGCATGACCAATGTAAGAAAATAGACCACCACCAAAATAAGACTCTTTGTACATACTATCTCCTCCCCTATTTAAACCAACTCTTTCAGAAACTGAATCAGGGTTTCTGCTGAGCGTTTCCCGGCTTCAAGAATGAACTCATCAAAAGTAACATTAGCATCATGACTAGCTGTGTCACTCATAGCCCGAATAACCATAAAAGGTAGGCCAATCGAGTGAGTAGCTTGGGCAATAGCAGCGCCTTCCATCTCGACAGCTAAGACATCTGGAAAATGCTCCTTGATGCGATTAATCTTATCTTGACCGGCAACAAAGCTGTCACCTGTCGCAATCAAACCAACACGACTCGTCTGATGTGTCTTTTCCAAAACTTTCTTCATTTCAGCAACCAGATAGCGACTAGCTTCAAAATAAAGCGGCTGCCGTGCCATTTGTCCGTATTCATAACCAAAAGCTGTTACATCTACATCGTGGTATACTAGACGGTCAGCAACTACAATATCGCCGATTTCCAACCCTTCGGCTACCGCTCCAGCAGAACCTGTATTGATGACAGCTGTCACTTTAAAGTCATTGACCAAAACAGCTACACTCATAGCAGACATGACCTTGCCGATGCCGCTTTCTACCAGCACAACTTCATGTCGACCGATACTTCCTGTATGGTAAACATGCCCCAAACGTAAGTGTTTTTCAGCATTTTCTAAGTTTTCCACTAAGATTTTTAATTCCTCAGGCATAGCTGCAATAATTCCGATTTTCATTATTTCCTCTCATTCTATCATAAAAAAAGCGAAAGTCTAAGCTTCTCGCTTTTTTATAGCCAAATAATAGCAGCAATCAAAGCCATCAAAAGCAGGACAATCCAAAATAAAATTTTGTTTAATTTCGCTTGAAATACTCCACGTTTTGCATTTTCAATGCGTCGGCTTTTGGTTACCGTTGGTTCCACATCAATTTGCAGCGTATCTTGATTGAAGCCACTATTTTGAGAGGAATAACCAAACTGGCTTCTAGTCGTTTTTAAAATTTTGGTTTCTTCCTCATCATGCAAAGGTGGACCTGAAATATCTTCACCACGATTTGCCCTTTCAATCATTTCATCTGTTAATAAAGGTCTTCCCATGAGCATCCCCCTATCTTCGATTTGTTTTCATTTCCCAATACTGGAGTGCAATGATGGTTTTGGCGTCACAAATATCACCACTAGCAAGGAGCGCTTTCGCTTCTTCCAATGTCACTTCATAGAGTTCTAAAGTCTCGTCCTCATCTTGTGGACGAGGATTTTCAACTTTTGTCAAGTAGCTAGCGCTATAAAGTCGGATTCGCTCATTGCAAAAGCCAATCGCCGAATAGAAATCATAGAGCAACTCCAATTCACCTGTATAGCCGGTCTCTTCTTCCAATTCACGCAAAGCAGCAGCTTTAGGATCCGCATTTTCACCGACTTCTAACTTGCCTGCCGGAATTTCATAAGAGGTTGCTTCAATAGCTTTGCGGTACTGCTTGACCAAAATCATTTTGTCTTCTGGGGTTAATGCAATAACTGCCACAGCTCCATTATGAAAAATCAAATCACGATAAGCTGTACCTTTCCCAGCCGGTAGCTGAACTTTATCCTTGACAAGGTTAAAAATAGGACCTTGATAAATTTCTGTTCGTTTTAGCGTTTTTTCTTCAAAATCCATAGCCGTTCCTACTTATTATCTGGATGATGTGGCAAGCGTTTTGCGTATTCGTCTTTGTTAATCTGACGTCCACGTCCGATGGCAATAGCGTCTGCTGGTACATCCTTAGTAATGGTTGAGCCTGCACCGACAAGAGAATTGTCTCCAAGCTCCACTGGCGCAATAATGGTCGAATTAGAACCTACAAAAACATTATTTCCAATGACTGTCTTAAATTTATGCTGTCCATCATAATTCACTGTAATCGTTCCAGCACCAAAGTTAACATTCGCTCCCACTTCAGAATTTCCAATATAGGTCAAGTGTCCAGCTTTGGTATTTTCACCGATAGAAGAGCCTTTCACTTCAACGAAATTTCCTACATGTACATTTTTAGCAAGATGTGAATTTGGACGGACATGAGCGTAAGGTCCTACCGTTACACCATCTGCAACTGTAGACTCCTCAATCATCGAATTTGTAATCACAGTTTGTTCTCCGATAATAGAGTCAACGATATACGTACCGTTTGTCAAAATGCTGCCTGCACCAATTTTCGTTGTTCCTTTCAAGGTAACATTGGCCTCAATTTGGACTTCTGGTTCAATTTCTACATCTACATCAATATAAGTCCCTTCTGGATTAACAAAACTAACACCATTTAGCATGTGAGCTTGATTGATGCGCCGATGCATAATGCCTTCTGCTGTTGCCAACGCTATACGGTCATTAACTCCCAGACTTTCATCAAAATCTTTCAGAGTATAAGCGCCGACTTTTTCACCATTTTCACGGAAAATGCTGATTACATCTGTGATGTAGTATTCTCCTTGCGCATTATTGGTGTTGATATTTTTCAATGCCTCAAAGAGACGAGCATTATCAAAAACGTAAGTCCCTGTATTGATTTCCTTGATTTGTTTTTCAAAATCCGAAGCATCTTTTTGCTCCACAATTTTGAGTACTTCTCCATGCTGATTACGGACAATCCGACCATAACCAAATGGATTTTCCGCTTCTGCTGTCAAAATCGTTGCAACATTCTTGTGATTGATATGAAAGTCAATCAGATTTTTCAGGCTTTCTCCTGTAATTAAAGGAGTGTCTCCTGCAATCACCAATGTTTGTCCTGCCAGTCCTTTCAGTGCAGGCTCTGCCATCATAACTGCATGACCAGTTCCCAACTGCTCGGTCTGACGGACAAATTCTGTCTGACCTGCCAATACTTGCTCAACCATTTCTGCTTTGTGCCCAATCACCGTCACAGTCTTTCTTGGTGCAATGGCAGTAACACTTCTAAACACATGTTCTAACATGGAAATTCCAGCAACTTTGTGGAGCACTTTTGGTAGATCTGATTTCATACGAGTGCCTTTTCCAGCTGCCAAAATAATTGCGTAATTTGTCATAATAGTTCCTTTTATCAAAGTAAATTTACTTTATTATATCACTTTTTGTATCATTTGTTAAGATTCTCTCTGTAATGCTTTAATCTGCATCTTTTATAGTGGATAAACCTTGTGAAATTCTTCTAAGACAACACCGCTTTCTTGCGAAAATTCCAAACCGACTTCTGCCAACCACTCTGTAAAAAGTTCCTGATGGACTTGCTGCCAATAAGTCAATGATTTGTCTCCCTCTCCTTCCTTGAAAGCATGGTCTGCTGAGACTTGACAAAAAGGCACTACAGAGACTTTAGTAATTTTAATGATACAGACGGCCCTGCCCTGACTGTCTAAGATGACATCAAAGGTTCCTGCTTGCGGCAAGGGTTCATTTTCAATCTTATAAAGTTCATAAGCCGAAGCTGTCGCTGTCTTCTCTCCACGCAGCACCAAATCAGCCAGTTGATCTGCAAAGACTCCGAAGGCCCAAGCATCGATTTTATCGCCAATAGCTGGATTGATTTTCCTATATGCCTGCCACATTTCTTTTGGAGTCATATTTACTCCTGCCTTTCTAAAGTGAAAATTATTATTTATAAAAAATCTTCCTACAAATCTGTATCTTTATCAAAGTCAATAAAGCTTATCATTCAAAATCTAAAAAGTCATCATGCTCATAATAGTAAAGCAGAGCCTGCAAGCACTCTTCATCAGTCGCTTCTGCTTTCTGCTCCATGACTGATTAGAGAACATCCGCAAAATCTTCACCATAATAAATCAGCTCCAGTCCTTGCTCCCTTACCTGTGTAGGGTAAACATCCTTAGCATCCACCACTTGAGGATAATCAGCAAGCAAGTAGCTAGTCTGAAAATTCAATCTTCCCTTGTCCTTAGCATACAAACAAAAATCATCATCTAGCTCTTCAGATTTTACAGCCTCAATGATGTCTTTTAAGAAATAGGTTTGGTTTTTCTTCATTGGTCAAAACTCCCTTTCCATTCATAAGCCGGATAAGCTCCTAGGCACTGATAGCCGAGGCTTTCTGCAACCTTCTTGGAAGCTCTATTGTGCGCATCCCATAGAGGAAAGAGTGAGCGCTTTTGAGCTTCTAGAATCATCTGGGCTCCTAGGATTTTGGCCAAGTCCTGCCCTTGGTATGCTGGCTTTGTGGTAATTTCAATCTTAAGGGCTCCTTGATAGACCAATCCTGTTGATACAGCAGCAATGATTTCTTCTCCCAAACAGAGTATAAAGCCAAAACCACCCGCTGCTTGAAACTGTTTAAAATCAGCAAAGTCACCCTGTAAATCCTGGGACCAAACTTCCTCAGCTAGACGCTCATATCTCGTCTCATCAATCAGAAAAAGTTGGCAGTTTGCTAGTATCCTGCTCTGCCATTTCTCCAAAGCCTCTGTGTCAAAGTCGACCCTGTCCGCAAAAGCATAGCGAGTAAACCGATGCAGCACACTCTGGCTATCCAAGAACTCCTGCCAACTAAGCTCCTCGGAGATAATGACCTTGTCAGCCAAGCTATATTTAGTGCTATACTCCTGCCAAAAATCTGAATCCGCCTGACCAGCCGGAAAGATGAAATTTCCTAATTGGTATAGGCAGGCTGTCTCAGATTCATTTATGAAGAGCTTCCCTAGGCCAGCATCCAAGCCGTAAACAACCATGTTTTTAGACCAAGAGTAAAAATACTTAGTCTTCATTGCTTTCACCTTTGATTCCCTCACTTCAAACTCCAGCCACCATCGATTTTGAGAATTTCGCCCTGCATGGGCTGAGCTTTTCCTGAGGCGAGAAATAGAGTCAACTCAGCTACTTCCTCTGGTTCTATCCAACGCTTAATAGGGGTTTCATTTGCCACCCAATCTGCTAAGCCACCTGGTTCAAAATCTGCCGCAGTCATCTTGGTTTTGACTGCTCCTGGTGCAATTCCAAAAATCTGAATTCTTGCTTCAGCATAATCAAGTGCTAATTGCCTGGTAAATCCTGCTAAAGCATGCTTAGAAGAGGTATAAGCATGACCGCCACCACCAGCTAAACTCGATGCGATAGAGCACATATTGATAATGATGCCTGAATTTTTCTTCAACATCTGTGTCAGATAATAACGAGTTAATTCTACCGGTGTCACATAGTTAATCTCGAAAATTTCTTGGATTTCTTGAGCAGTCTGCTCCAGTAAAGGTTTATAATCATCTAGTACTCCAGCTGTATTGCAGAGGACATCTACCTGCGGACACCAGTCAAAAATCGGCTGAAGCGATGCTGTCAAGTCTCTCTGTAAAAAATGAAAATCGCCCATTAGATTCGGATGTTCAGATTGATCTACACCATAAACACGGAAGCCATTTCCCAAAAAGAGCTGTGCCTGTGCCCGTCCAATTCCTGAACTGACTCCCGTCACCAATACTGTCTTAGTCATGAACTTCCACCCAGTCATCTGCTAAGACATCACAAGGAGTCGGGCTCCACATGGAAAAGCCCTCTCCTTCGCCTGACACGTTGATAAGAAAGTACGGAGTCACATCAAGTGTCAATCCATTTTGTTCAATGCTGTCAAAAAGCTGGATGTAGTTCTCTGCCCCACCCCAACCAGTACGAACGTATTTCTTCTTAGCTTTCAGACCTGGTAAAATTTCTTCAAATGTCATTATCTTATACCTCTTTCTTCTTTTCATATAACTAGTATAGCAAAATATGATGTCCTACGCTGTTTTTTCCTTGCCTTTTGCTGCTACTTTTGCTAGACTAGCAAGAGTAAATGAATTTTGAGTAAGTATTTTTGTTTTTCATCTTTACTTTTTCTATTTTTTACACAATCTTTTAGAGAAAGGAAGTAAGATGTATGACACAAGGTACAGTAAAATGGTTCAATGCTGAAAAAGGCTATGGTTTTATTTCACAGGACAATGGACCAGACGTTTTTGCTCACTTTTCAGCGATTCAATCTGACGGATTCAAGTCACTGAATGAAGGTGACAAAGTAATGTTTAACATTGAAGAAGGTCAGCGCGGTCTTCAAGCAGTCAATATTACAACATTAGCATAAAACAAGACAAGACTGGAAATCCCAGTCTTTTTATTGTTTTAAAATGACGTTATAATGTCAAGCTCACTTTTTTACCATAAACAGTCAAATTTGCAAAGATAATGAAATGTGTAGGGACATCTACTTAGTGCCTCCGCTTTTTCATTTCACTTTTTACCTATTTTTTCTTTCAGCAAACGGATGAACTCTTCATTGGTTCCATTCGTTATAATAGCATTCATCACTATCTTTCTTTGCAACAATTTAGTGAAAGTATCAGTTGGAAGTTGTTCTACTAATTCTTCCCAACTTCGTTTCGTCAACTGATTCAGGTCCTTTAAACTACTTGCTTCCAACCGTTTTCTTTCCGCTTCATTTTCAGGATAACCCATACCAAACTCGCCATCAAATAATTTATCCAATGTATATTGCAGGTTCAATTCTCCTTGCCAACCAAAATTTAACCCTAATGGCAGGGAAGCAACATTTCCTCCATTGATTCGTCCAAAGAGGAAAGCATCTTGTGGGGTCTCTATATAGCCACACAAAAGACCTGGTAAACTATTACAGGCAAGCATCATACCTTGACCTGAAGAACAACCTGTTACAACAAAATCCACTGCTCCACTTTCTATTAAGAGACTAATCATCATCGCTATCTCAACATAAGAATACTGCTCGTTCTCCTCCTCAAAAATACCAAAATTTAGCACTTCGTCAGACGCTTGGACTGCTTTTTTTACAGATTCAAATAGCAGCGAATTCATATTTCTTCGAGTGGTTCCTTGGATAACCGCAACTCTCATTTCAACTCCTTTTCCATTTTGACAAAAAGGTAACTATCGCCATTGCTTTCCTGAGGCTGCCGCCCAATCACATTGAAACCACAGCTAAGATAGAGCTTTTGAGCTCTTTGATTAAAATCTGCAACTGAGAGAGTTAGGCTTTTTACTGAGATATTTTCTTCAATAAACTGCAGAATAGTTTGTAAAAACTCTTCCCCTTGACCTTTACCACAATACTCTGGCTTCATCCCTAAACCTAGCTCTTGCTTGTCTTTGCCAACTGGGAAAAGACAGAAAAAACCATACAATTCATCATTTTTGAGAATTTGATAATAGTGATTGCCACGCGCTTCAGGAGATAAAATTTCTTCATAATCCTCAGGATCTGCTTGCATATCATAAAAGCTATAAATTCCTTCATAATGCCAATCATTAGCAATTTCTTCTGCATTACTTTGCCTTAATGGTTCAATCTTCATAGATATCATTTCTCAAAATTCCCAATAAAAACGTTTCTGATCAGCTTTTTCCTCACAATCCAATTTTCGATAAAACTCATGAGCCTTCATTCGTGAAATACCAGAGTTTATTCGAATACCTGTGTAACCAGCTGCCACGCCCTCTTCACGAATAGCCTGCATCAAAGCTTTGCCATATCCCTGACCTTGAAAATCTTTGTCAACTGCTAATGCCAACAGGTTGAGTAAAGGCGGAAAATAGAGGCAATCATAGCTAGCTGCATGAGCATAGCCAATCACTTGTCCAGTTTGGTTTTTGGCTACTAAAATAATCTGTCCTGGCTGCTGCAAAACTCGTGCTAATTGAGCTTTCGTTGCTCCAACATCATAATTGTAACCCAAGATCTCCAGGTTGATTTTTTGGATAGCTGCTGCATCTGACAATTTTGCATGATAAATCATCAAAATACCTCATTTCTGTTTCTATTATATCAAAAAACAGCCTAGCTGGCTGTCTGGATTAAAACTCATCAATTGATTTCTGAATGGTGGTAGCCATAGATAAAATAGATTATCGTTCCGACTAGTAAAGCAAGCCCAAATGCTAGCCAAGTATCAGCACCATATTGGCTCATGAAAGACAGGCAGATAATAATCGATAAGATAGGCGTCAACGGTACCAAAGGAGTTTTAAATTCCCCTGCTTGAGGAAGCCCTTTGTCCTTTCGAAACTTCAGAATAGCAACTGCTAACAACATCAAATAAGCCAATGTACAGATATTCAAAAAGGAGGCAATACTTGCTAAAGGAAACATCCCCGCACAAACTGCTGCAGCTATTCCCACCAAAATCGTAGCATTTTTCGGAACCCGGCTAGTAGCAGTTAATTTTCTAAAGGACTTTGGCAGCAAACCATCACGCGCAATGCTATAAATCATGCGTGACAGAGCATAAGTCATGGAAATGCAGACAGTAATCAACGTCAAAATAGCCACTACCGACACATAATTAGCCGCCCAGCTAAGCCCCACACTACGAAGGGCGAAAGCGACTGCATCGGCTACATCTAACTGGCTGTAGTGAACAATCCCTGTCAAAACCAATGTCACTAATATATAAAGAACTGTTACAATGGATAGAGACAACACAATCCCTCGTGGAACATTTTTTTGTGGCTCCTTTATCTCGTCCACCGCCATAGATATGGACTCAAAACCCAAAAAGGCAAAGAACATCAGAGAAGCACCAGCCATAATACCAACTTCACCACCATACAGTTTACCAAACCCAAATGGAGCAAAATGAGACCAATTTTCAGGCTTAATAAAGAAGATTCCTGCCAGAATAAAAAGAGCAAGTGCCGAGAACTTCAAGACAACCAAAGCAGAATTAAACCGCAAAGCTGCTCTAGAATTTAACAGCACCACACCAGTTACAAATACCAAAACCAGTATCGGCAGTAAATCTATATAAGTCCCCGCCTGCGGATTAAAGGTTCCATTGAGCATCTTGGGCATACTCAAACCAAATCCATTCAGCAAACCTTTCAAATAGGATGCCCAACCAGATGCCACGCTAGATACAGCTGTCATAAATTCCATAATGGTCAGCCAGCCTACTATCCAAGCTGGAAACTCACCTAAAACAGCATAAAGATAACTATAAGCACCCCCATTTGCAGGAATTCTTGACGCAAATTCTGCATAAAAGAAAGCAGACATACTCACGCAAAGAGCAGAAATAATAATCGAAACAACTAAAGCAGGACCAGCTAATGTGGCAGCTGCCGTTCCAGTAATCGTAAAAATCCCCGTTCCTACCATAGCGCCAATTCCCAACAAAATCAAATCCAACAATCGTAAATGACGCCGCATGCCAGTCCGATCTCGACTAACATCTTTTTTTCTAAATATACCCATCCCAAACTCCAATTTCCTAGATTGAATTATTCTACCATAAAAGCAACTAAAAAGGAATCCGACAGACTATTTTTTATGAAGGAAATTAAAACAAGAGTAAGATTTAACTTACTCCTGTTTTAATTACTATGTCAATAACATTTTTCATTATGCTTATCACTAATCTCCAACTTACATCGACACAATCTTTCGATAACTGCGTGATGTGATGAGAAAGACAAGTATATAGACGATAAAGAAGATAGTACAAACACTAAGCGTAACAGTTAGCATTAATGATGCATTCAACACACCTAAAACTTTCAACATGAGACTTAGCATATGATAAGCAAATGCCAGATGCACAAAAGCGAAAGCAAGCGGTAAGAAGAACACAGTCAAAATTTGTTTGCGAATGGTGCGCTTGGTCTGCTTTTCATCTAATCCTACCTTTTGTAAAATTACAAAGCGGTCTCGGTCTTCATACCCTTCTGAAATCTGTTTGTAGTAGATTACCAAAACCGTTCCCAGCATAAAGACAATTGAAAGGAAAATACCAATAAAGAAAACGCCACCTAACATACTCATAATTTCCTGCACACCTTGGATTCTTGTATAACCATACACACCGGCATTATCGGGGAGCGTCGTATTGAACTGTTTCAGCTTCTTCTGGTAAGCTGTATCCAAATCGCCCTTTTTCTTATTAGAAGCCCTGATATTCAAGCCGCCATATAATTCTGTATTAATCGTGTAATGTTGCTTTTGGGAATCCACCAATTTTTGTGGGTCATTAACCACCATAAAAAGTGATTGAGGGATAATGATATTATACTGATCTGTAATGTTTCCAAGAACAAAGTCCTCTTTTAAAAGTTCTTTAACTATCAATTCTTGCCCGTTCAGCTTAAGAGGCTGAGTTTGCTTGATAGAGATTCCTTTTGCAAAGATTACTGTCTCATTATCTTTTAAATTCAATATTTTGCCCGTCATTTTCCGATAATCATCAGCTGAAAACAGCAGAATATAAGCCTGTGGAGAAACTCGTGTTTCACCTTTTGGATAAATATCAAGCTGATTGCCCTTTTGATTTTTAATTCCCATCGAATAATATTGATAAGCATTTTTCTTAGTGACTGTTAAATGATTCTCTTTTGCAAATTCTGTCAATGCCTGATCCAATTGAGCAGCTGAAACTGCATTCCCCTTTATCGTATAATCTTGGGGATACATCACGCTTTTAAGATAACCAGCACCTGCATAAATATTGACACCTCCAGCCAGGGTGACCAAAACCATCGTTGAAAGAATCGCAATCGTTGCCAATCCCACTGCATTTTTCTTCATCCGAAAAATCAAATTGGACACAGAAATCATATTATTAGGTTGATAATAATACCGTTTATTTTTCTGAAGCAACCGTAAAAATACCGTAACTCCTGCATTGAACAGCAGATAAGTCCCTAAAATAACAAAGAGAACAGCTATAAAAAATATACCAATTGCTGTCAGTGGATTTTTGACACTCAGAGCTAGGTAATAAGCATAGCCTAAAGAAATCGATCCAATAATCGTTTGAATCAGAAGAAATCGTCCTTTTCTTTCACCGCTATTCTTTTCTTTGGCCAATTGCAAAGCATTAAAACGTAGAATCCTCAAACCGTTGACAAGCACCAAGCCCGCAAAAATAACGCCATAGATGACAACAACTGAAATAAGAACTACCCATTGAAACGTGGATACTAAGACAACTTTTAACCCCATCAATTTCAGTAAAAAGGCATAAATCAGTTTATCAAATACAATACCAAATCCAAGACCAATCGTGACAGTCGTCGCTCCTAAAATCAATAACTCAATGAACACCATGGTAAAGAGATGACGTTTATTAAGCCCTAGCATTCCATAAAGACCTAGCTCTTTCGAACGGTTTTTCATGACGAAACTATTAGCATAAAAAACGATAATCGCTGCAGCAATCGTCACAATAATCACTCCAAGAGCCAAGACAAATGAAATAGAACTTGCCCCCTGCATTTTTTGTAAATGAGGATTAAACGTTAAAGAATTAAAAATATATGAAATAGCGACGACTAAACAAGTTGCCAACGCAAATGGATAGTATAATCTACGATTTTTCACTAGGTTAGAAACCGCTAATTTTCCCGCTAATCTAAGCACCTTGATTCACCTCGCTTGCCATGACCGTTAAGGTATCAGAAATCTCTTGGAACATCTGCCGCTCCGTCTTGTCGCCTCGGAAAATTTGGTTATACAAAATGCCATCCTTAATGAAAAGTACCCGCTTAGCACGACTTGCCGCCGAAGTCGAATGCGTCACCATAAGTATCGTTTGACCACGATCATTAATGTCATCAAATACATCTAAAAGCGCCGCAGAGGATTTTGAATCAAGCGCCCCAGTTGGCTCGTCCGCTAATAAAATCTCCGGCTCAGTAATAATCGCTCGTGCCACTGCCACCCGTTGCTTTTGACCACCTGAAATCTCATACGGAAACTTCTCTTGTAAGCTGTTAATCCCTAGTTCATTACAAGTTACCACCAACTTTTTCATCATTTCAGAAATCGGACGGCGCGATAAGACCAAAGGCAGTAAAATATTGTCTTTCACAGACAAGGTGTCTAACAAGTTAAAATCTTGAAAGACGAAACCTAATTTCTCCCGCCGGAAGCTAGAAGCTTGATTGTTTTTAATCGTTGCGGTATCGGTGCCATTAAGAAAGACGCGTCCTTCGGTTGGCTTATCCAGTATGGCAAGGATATTCAAGAGGGTGGATTTCCCAGAACCGGATTCCCCCATAATGGCGACGTAATCGCCTTTTTCCACTGTGAAATGAATGTCTTTCAGCGCTTCTACTTGATTACCTTGAAAGCGCGTTTTATAAATCTTTTTAACATGTTGAACATCTAATAATGTCATCGTTTTCTCCTAATAATTTTTATACATCTATCATACTGAAAAGAAAAGCAACTTTCCATACTTTAACCTTTCATTTTTTCACTTTATCTTACATTTTTGTAAGATTGCTTGAATCTGTACTGATATAAAAGGTATATCTCAATGACTATATTGCAGCCAGAAATAATATTGACTAGTTGCACAACCCATTTTTGTCTTTTCAATCTCCTCTTTGGAAATCTTTTCTGTTCTTGCAATGGATTTTTTCTTTAATAAATTTGTTTTCATGATCTGCCTCCTTGTAAAAGTTGAATGTCATCAGAAATTCTTATAAACTTTCTGTTTTTCTTTACATTTATATGATACAACTCCAAGCACAGCCTTACCATAACTTAACCTTTCATTTAGGCTCTAAAAACTTACATTTTTGTAAGAAAAAAGGCTTGAACATGTGTTCTCAGCCTTCTGAATATAACCACAATATCGAACTTATTCTCTTGTACGATTTCTTCTTAATTTTACAAGTGCCTCATTGATTTTCTTTGTTTTTAGATAAATGTCTAAACGAACGAACAGCCAAATTAAAATGTAGATAACAATAAAATCCAACCAAAATTCAGTCCGTGCCATATTAAAAGCCCAACCATTATAGACCATCATGACACTAACCACCATTAAAGTAAGAAAAAAATGAATCGTCAACTGCAGCAAATAAGAAAAATGGTCAACCTCAAATAGCAAAGTAAACAAACCAATCAAAGCACCCATTATCAAGATGCTGATGATATTAATGGTTGTCACTGGTGATTGCTGAATACGAAAAGCCAAGACAAGTAAATAAGCTAAGGAACCAGTACGTAGACCTTCTAGCATAGATACTACAATTTTTAATGTTTGCTCCTTTCTACAAACCAAGATAATCCATTAGTAATCTGATGTATATTCGACTAACACTTGATTTAATATTGTTCGTCAATCAAGCTGTCATACTTCCCGAAAAGCTATCCGACAATGATAGTAAATGATCAATATTGATAACAGCATGTTTAGAAATCTGAATAAAATTTTTACGATTAATCCGACTTACAATGAACCAGCTCATCAGGAGCGACTTTTTGCTATAAGTCACATCAGACTTCACGAAGCTGTGGCATACTGAGTTGAAGAGGATGACGATTCGGTGAATAATGGAAAGTGTCCATTTAGTTTACCTCTCTGCTTTTTTCTTCACTTGCAGTGTACACCAAATGGGCTTTTTTGTGAAGCAAAATCAACTAGCAACAGGGGGAGCATGTTTCTTTTATTGTCAATAGAGAGTCCCATTTTAATTGAATCCCCATCATCTTTTTAAAATAATCTTGCGCTGCTGTATTATGATGAAAAGTAGTAGCTAAGTTATCTTTCATCATTACTTGCCTAAAGAGAGATGCAACATAAGTAGAGGGGGTACATTTCATAATCATTTGAGCAAACGATGGCAGAACTCCTATTGGAATGTAAGTTCCAACTAAGAAGCCAGAAGCAGCTCCGATAATTGTTGCTAACTTTCCAAGCGTATCTACTGATTTGAAACGATTCACAAGAATACCATTAAAAATAGAACATAAGAGTGCATTGAGCACCATAATAAGGAGAATTTGAGGCAGCAAAGTCCAATCAAAGACAATCTGATCTTCCCAGATAAAGTAGCCTTCCATGACAGCAAACATAATGATTTGCATCAAAAATCCAATAAAGGTCGTACTCAGAAGGTAACTGATAGACAAGCCCCAACGTCCCAAGTCTGTCAGAATCAAATCTTGTGTTACTTTGCTTCCTCTATCTTTTGCTAGTTGAGAGAAACTGGAAAATGTCGTGGTCAATCCTGTAATGGCAGGCGTTCCACTAATCAGCAACGAATCCAATAACTGATTGCTATGAGGGACTTGACTCCAAGAATCCTTGATATTTGCTTTCAAAAAACTAAGTACAAAATAAAGGAAATCATCGCGCCAAGAAGGGATAAAATCACTCCACTACGATTACGAAAATAGAGTAAGAAATTTCTTTTAATGAGCATCATCATGTTAACGTACCTCTCTTCCTGTTAATGCCATAAATGCGTCATCCATTGTTCCTGGGCGAAATTCAAATTGCCGAATAAAAGAACGACCACGTGTTAGAAGTCCTAAAGCCATTCCTGTCGTTTCTG
The DNA here is from genome assembly GCF_014334035.1 of Streptococcus sp. NSJ-72. Lineage (NCBI taxonomy): Bacteria > Bacillati > Bacillota > Bacilli > Lactobacillales > Streptococcaceae > Streptococcus > Streptococcus sp. NSJ-72. The sequence continues at coordinate 780,829 of NZ_CP060489.1, read as the reverse complement.
GATGTATCAAAAATTCATTTGGTCTGACTTCCTCAAAAGAAATATTTCCTTCCATAATTTCTTTAAAGTCAGCAGAATTCGTCACAAATACCTTCAGAAAATTCTGGGCGTATTGTTCCTTAATTTGGTCAGCAGAGCCTTTGGCAATGACTTGCCCATAATCCACAATATAAATCATATCCGCATCATCAGCTTCATCTAAATAATGAGTAGTTAAGATAACAGTCATTTTTTCTTTCATTTGTAAGTGATGTATCAAGTCCCATATAACCTTTCTGGTTTGAATATCTAAACCTGTAGTTGGTTCATCAAGAAAGAGAACATCTGGGTTATTCAATAAAGCACGTGCGATATCTACTCGTCGCTTTTGCCCACCTGATAAAGTCCCATATAATTGTGTTGAAAATTTTTTCAACCCTAATTGCTCAATTAAACTATCAACTTTTCCTTTGTCAATCCTATTATATTGACCTGCCCTAATGTCTAAATTTTCTCGTACTGTTAGCATATCATCCAAAACGCTATTTTGGAAAACAACGCCTAATTTAATGTTACTATTATACAAGATCTCTCCTGTTGTAGGTTGTAAAAGTCTGGTTAACATTTGAATTGTTGTGGACTTTCCAGCACCATTTGTCCCTAAAATAGCCGTAAAACTGCCTGCTTCAATCTGAAGATTCAGATCATGAACTGCTCTCTTGTTACCATAAATTTTACTAAGATGTCGTTTTTCTAGTATCATAACGTTCCTCCAATAGATTTTATGAGCTTATCATACTCCTCATTTTTTAAAAAATCTCGTATTTTTGGATAAGAGATTTTGCTGGCTAGACAAGAGGTCAGAATTGCAAGATAAAACCACTCGCCAAAAGACGAATGGTTCAAAATACTTATCTTGCTATGATTTTTCGATAACTTCTAGATGTTAACATGAAAACAAGAATATAAACGAGTAGGAAAATCCCGCAGGTTGTAATGGTTGTTTGGATTAAAAGTGGTACATTTGTTGCGCCTAAGAGGGCTACAATCAGCTGCAACATGTGAAAGGCAGCAGCAATGTGAAGAAAGGCAAAAATAAGTGGCAAGAAGAAGACTGTTAAAATCTGCTTGCGAATGGTTGCCTTGGTTTGCTTTTCATCTAAACCGACTTTTTGCAAAATAACAAATCCTTCCCGGTCTTCGTATCCTTCAGAAATTTGTTTGTAGTAAATAACCAATACTGTTCCTAGCAAGAAAATCACTGATAAGAAGATACCAATAAAGAGGAGAGTCCCTGTTACACCTTGGTATTCTTTTTCAATCCTTTTACGTTCAGAAACACCAACGCCTCCTTTTTCTTGACCTTGCTGCTCATGAATCGCATCGAAAAGACTCTCTTGAAGTTTGACCTTTTTATCAGAAGATTGAATGCCTATAAAATAAGTGTAGGCTTCTTTAAGACCAATTTGATTAGGCTGATTAACCACCATATAGATAAATTTTTGTGATATGAAGTTAAAGTCAGTACTAATCTTTCCATGTGTGAAATCTGTTGTCAGATACTCTTTTATTTTCCATGATTTTCCGTTGATTGTGAGAGCTTGTTTTTGATTGATTTGAAGATTTTTGGTATAAAGGAGCGCTTCATCATCAGCTAAATGAACTTTCCTTCCTGTCATTTTTTCGTATTCTTGACGACTGATAATAAGAAAACCTCCAAACATTTTTTGAGCTTCTTCTATGCCTAGTTGCTTTGTATTTTCAGAAACTGTTAATTGGTTTCCCTTGATTTTTGAAATAGTGGAAATTTGATAACTATAATCTTCATACTGAGCATTGCGTATTCCCTTTTTGCGCACGACGTCTTTCACCGCCTGTAAAATTGCAGCATTTTTATCTGTCGTTGTTTCACCTGTAATTGAGATATTGTAATCCTTTGGATACAAAGAAGTCATGTAATCTTTTCCGCCAACATAAATATTAAGCGAGCCCACCAGTGTTACTAAGAGCATGGTTGAAAGAATGGAAATCGTTGCTAATCCAGCTGCATTCTTGCGCATACGAGAAATCAAATTAGAAACCGAAATAAAATTCTGCGTTTTGTAGTAGTATCTTTTTCTTTTCTTTAAAAATTGCAATAGTGTAATCGTTCCTGCATTAAAGAGGAGATAAGTTGCTAGCACAACCATGAGAACTGCGATAAAAAAATTCAAAATTGCGGCAACTGGTTTCTCAACTGTGAGGGCAATGTAATAAGCCATAGCTAGCAGTCCTAGTCCTAGGAATGTTTGCAAGCCAAGGAAGCGTCCCTTTTTTTCTCCAGCTTTCTTTTCTCTCATCAAATGAAGCGAGCTGTAACGAAGCAGGCGTATAGAGTTTAACAAGAGAATGATCACAAAGGCAACACTCAGACTGACTAGAACAGTAAAGACATTCAACCATTGAAAAGTTGAAGCAATGACGACTTTCAGACCCATAAATTTCAATAGAACAGCAAACAATAATTTGTCTAAAACGAGACCCAAACCAAGTCCTAGCCCCACAGTTACTAAAGCAAAATAAAACAGTTCAAAGAAGGTCATCAGAAGCAACTGGTGCTTTTCCATTCCTAAAATGCTGTAAATTCCCAGCTCTTTGGAGCGATTTTTCATGACAAAGCTATTGGCATAGGTCACGAGAATCAAGACGGCAATCTGAATTACCCAAATTCCAAATTGCAAGGTCGTACGAGCAGCCGATCCACCATAAGTAGATTCCAGATTAGGACTATAAGCTAACGATACAAAACTATATAAAATTGCTGTCGCTACAATGGTTGCCAGAGCAAAGGGATAGTATAAGCTCCGATTTTTTACCAAGTTTGAAAGTGCAAGTTTATTGGTTAGTTTGAACATAATCGCCCACCTCGCTTGCCATGACTGTTAAGGTATCTGAAATCTCTTGGAACATCTGCCGCTCCGTCTTGTCGCCTCGGAAAATCTGATTGTACAAAATCCCATCCTTGATAAAGAGCACACGTTTGGCGCGACTTGCCGCCGCTGTCGAATGCGTTACCATAAGAATGGTTTGTCCGCGGTCATTGATGTCATCAAATACATCTAAAAGCGCCGCAGAGGATTTTGAATCAAGCGCCCCAGTTGGCTCGTCCGCTAATAAAATCTCCGGCTCAGTAATAATCGCTCGTGCCACTGCCACCCGTTGCTTTTGACCACCTGAAATTTCATAGGGAAATTTTTCTTGCAGTTGGTTAATTCCCAATTCGTTACAAATTGTAACTAGCTTTTGCATCATTTCCGTGATGGGACGGCGCGATAGGACGAGTGGCAAGAGAATATTGTCCTTGACTGACAGTGTGTCTAACAAGTTAAAATCTTGAAAGACGAAACCTAATTTCTCCCGCCGGAAGCTAGAAGCTTGACTGTTTTTAATCGTTGCTGTATCAGTACCGTTGAGAAAGACACGTCCTTCGGTTGGCTTATCCAGCATGGCAAGGATATTCAAGAGGGTGGATTTCCCAGAACCGGATTCCCCCATAATGGCGACGTAATCGCCTTTTTCCACTGTGAAATGAATGTCTTTCAGCGCTTCTACTTGATTCCCTTGAAAGCGCGTTTTATAAATCTTTTTAACATGTTGAACATCTAATAATGTCATCGTTTTCTCCTATCTATTTTAAAATCCTAAGTAGAGAGTTTGAACAGATTGACGAACTGCATAGCCAAATTCTGATCGTTCAATTTCTTTCAAACTAGGTTGACCTTGTGAAGTTTTGCTTTTGAATTGTTTTTTCAATCGTCTCATCTTCTGCTCCTTCTTCTTTCTGACAAGTTTATTGTAAGATATCTTGTGGTGTTCATCCATAACTTAATCTTTCATTTATTGCTTTTATCTTGCATTTTTGTAAGATTCATTTTTGCACTAGATAAGCAATCAGAGCAATCAACCAGAGATGAGCAGGGTAAAATACATAAAAGAAATATTTACTCCACTTAGTCACAGGACCGCGCTCACCATTATAGAGCGAAATGAATGGCAGCACTGTAATAAAGAGCCAATCCGAATTATAAAGCATCATTGAGAGGGTTGTAACCCATGTCGGATAAATCTGAATGCTCATACAAAATAGGGCAAGCGCTAAAATACCATACAGCAGATTTCGTAAGTTTTTCTTCTCTCGACACGTGTAAGTAATCAGCATAAATGGAATCAAGGGCAGGCCACCTTCCGTTATGAAACTAGCTGCCAGCAAAACAAGAATCCCCAGAAGAAAACGAATAGAATTTTCTTTCATTCGATAAGTATGATTACTCTTGGAAATGCCGAAAAAAAGATTGAGCACAAGCACGCCACATGTCAAGGTTAAGAAAATATTATTGTTGAGCTGAACGCTTTTTGCCTGGAAAAGAAAATTGATAACTGTATTTCCTATAAACATAATAGCAGCCCAAGAAAAGAGACGGAAATTGTAAAGCAAACGGCTGCGAGTATAGATAAAACCTTCCACTGCTGCAAAAGCAAACCAAGCCGCAACACAGCGTGTCAAAGCATGAAAAATACCAGCCCATTCCCCCGATAATAAACCTGGTATTTTATCCAGATGATCAAAGACCATGAGAAAAGCCATTAACAATTTTAGCTGAAAAGCATTTAAACCTTTTGTTTTCATTTTAGTTTCTCCTAAATATGAACTTATTTTCTAACTCTATGATACAAAAAAAGAAAGGTTACCACCATAACATAACCTTTCATTTGTATCGGTTTTTCTTACAGTTTTGTAAGATTGTCAGCTTATTCAAACAGCAGTTTCTGCTCTTTAAACGTAACCATGACGGTTGTCCCTTCACCTACAACCGACTGCAAGTGCAGTTCATGTCCTAACTCGTCCGCAATCTTCTTAGACAGGTAAAGACCTAAACCAGATGATTGCTGGGTTAAACGACCGTTATAACCAGAGAAGCCACGCTCAAACACACGCAAAATATCACTGTTTTGAATGCCCAGACCTGTATCTTTCAGATAAAGCGTATCATCTTTAAAATAAATCTCAATGCCACCTTGACTGGTATATTTCAGACTATTTGAGAGAATTTGCTCCAAAATCACCACAAACCATTTTTTGTCCGTAATAATCGTTTGTTTCAAATCATGCAAGTCCAAACTTAAGCCTTGCTGAATAAAGAAAATGGCATATTTTTTGACAACTTCCTTGACCATTTCCTCTATGTTTTCTTTCTGGACACTCAAATCATCATGAAAACTCTCCAAGCGCAAATATTGCAATACCAGATTGGTATAAGAATCGATTTTAAAAATTTCTTGCTCCAGCTGCTTTTTCAGTGTTTGCTCACCCAAATCCTGCACCAAAAGCTTACTAGCAGCAATCGGTGTTTTTATCTGATGCACCCAAAGTGTATAATAATCCAACAAATCATTCTGCCTAACCCGCTCCTGTGCTTTTAGCTCCTTTTTTTCATCCTCTAATTTTTCTATTTTGGAAAATAGCAGAGCTTCTAAAGGTGTATCTGCTTGTCCCTCGCCATATAAAGCAGCTCGTCGAAAGTTTTGATAGTGCTTAACAATATCAAACACAAGACCAATCATGCTAAGCAAACACAGCATCAACATGACATAGTATAATACAGCTCGCGCATCATCATACAGTAGACTAAAAACAAATAATATCATATAAAATATCAGCAGAATAATAAAAGAAAATTGACGCGAACGCAGATAATATCTGAAAAACAACCATTTATTTTGAGAATTCATTCGTCAATCCGTACCCAATTCCTTTCTTGGTTTCAATAAAACTTTTCAGTCCAGCATCTTCTAATTTCTTGCGCAGACGGGCGATATTGACTGATAAGGTATTGTCATCAATAAAGAAATCACTGTTCCACAGTTCTTTCATGAGATCATCACGCGAAACAATACTGCCAGAATGCTCAAATAGCACACGCAGAATTTGAAATTCATTTTTCGTTAACGCAATCACTTCTCCATCATACATCATATCCATGGACTTGAGATTGAGAATAACCCCATGGTATTCCAACAAACTTTGATCTGTCCCAAATTCATACGAACGACGCAAGAGTCCTTGAACCTTAGCCAACAAGACATTATTGTCAAATGGCTTCGTCACAAAATCATCTCCGCCCATGTTAATCGCCATGACAATATCCATCGCCTGATCACGTGAAGATAAAAACATAATAGGCACTTTAGAAATCTTGCGAATTTCTTGGCACCAATGATAACCATTAAACAACGGTAGACCAATATCCATCAGGACTAGATGCGGTTCTTCCTTGACAAAAATCGTCAGCACCTGCATAAAATCCTCTACAGCAATCACCTCAAATCCCCATTGTTCCAGCATTTTTTTGACTTGTTGACGAATGACGGCATCGTCTTCCACTAATAATATCTTGTGCATGCTATCCCTCTCTTCTGTTTTCTTTTTCTATTATAACAAAGACTTGATGAAATATGCTATACTAACAGTAAATCTACGAAAGAGAATGACTATGGGAAATATTTTTAACTATTTAGAAGACATACAATACGATAACATCTATGATCAGCCCTTTACAGAGCTGGATTTTTTGCTCCTAACCGAAATTACTTACTTAAACTACGATACAATCGTCACGGACAGTCTTGAACTACAAAAAGCGATCCGTTTAATTGATGTACCACAATATATGTCTGAAGTAAACTCCCTGATGAATACCAAACATCGCTTAAAGCTTTTGACGCAGGCTGCTATAGTGAAGCGTTATAAAAACCTCAAACTCTTTGGGTATGTAAACGATATTGATCTTGAGATGCAAAAGCAATTTGCCGCTATGGTTTATAAAATTAACTTAGACACCTATGTCATTGCTTTTCGCGGAACAGATGATTCCATTATCGGCTGGAAGGAAGATTTCCATATGACTTATATGGAACATGTCCCTGCCCAGCAAACTGCTGTGCACTACGTTCAAAAGGTTATGAAGGCATTTCCAAAAGCCACCTTTATCTTGACCGGACATTCCAAAGGTGGTAATCTAGCGACTTATGCTAGCAGCCAAGTAGAGCCTGCTTTGCAAGATAGAATCAAGCAAATCTACAGTTTTGATGCTCCAGGATTAAACCATACGATTATTGAAACAGAGGGATATCAAAGCATTGCTTCAAAAATCAAACGCTACATTCCGCAGGGCTCTATCGTCGGAATGATGTTGGAAACGCCTAAACAAGCTCACATTGTTAAAAGCGTAGCCATTGGTGGAATTGCTCAACATGACACTTTCTCTTGGCAGATTGACAATAAGCACTTTGTTTTACTTAACACGCTCAATCCAGACAGCATTCAGACAGACAAAACTCTAAAAGAATGGGTGGATGCTGTTCCAGATGACGATCTAAAAGATTTCTTTGATGTCTTTTTCGGTCTCATTTTAGACGCTCAAATTACATCTATTGATGAATTTTTCCAGCCCAACAGTATCAAGAAATTACTGACTATTGTCCAAAATGCCCAAGCCCTAACAGACCAAGAAAAAGAAATGCTGAACCGCTTAACTCGACTCCTCATTTCAATCCGTTACCAAACTTGGATTGATGATTTTAAAACACCCAATCCAGCCACTTTTATGACCGATATACGAGGGAATTGGGCTAGTCTGGCGGAGAGGCTTTCATTTTTAAATAAAGATGAATAGTACTTTAACTAATTTAATCAAAAAATGAATGACTAATCACATTTGTAAGACCGTCATTCATTTTTTATTCTAATATTATTCTTTCTAAATCACCCAATCAAACTACCATTTGGTACGCTTGAGTCTACTGTGAGAAGGGTCAATTGGTCCCCATATTCGGCTGAGAGAATCATACCTTGGCTGATACGTCCCATCATTTTGCGTGGCTTAAGATTGGCTACGATTTGTACCTTCTTACCGACTAACTCTTGTTCGTTTGGATAGTATTTAGCAATCCCAGAGAGGATTTGACGATTTTCTGCATCTCCAGCATCCAAGCGAAATTGGAGTAATTTATCACTCCCTTCCACTTTAGAAACTTCTTTGACTTCTGCGACACGAATTTCCAGCTTATCAAAGTCGTCAAATTTGATTTCTTTACGGTTGAGTGTGAGCTCTACTTCTTCTGGCTTCCATTCCTTCTTAATAGCTGGCTTGCCACTTTCCATCTGCTCTTTGATATAGGCAATTTCTTCGTCCATATCAAGACGTGGGAAGATTGGTGTCCCTTTGGCAACTACTTTAATACCCGTTGGCAGTCCTGCTAAATTTAGATTTTCTAGGTCAAAATCTGCCTCCAAACCAAGCTGTTCCATGATGGCATTTGATGTGGTCATCATAAATGGCTGAATGAGATGAGCCACCACACGTAAACTAGCTACCAAATGTGCCATAACCGCTGCTAAGTCATCACGTTTAGCTTCATCCTTAGCCAATACCCACGGAGCTGTCTCATCAATGTATTTATTGGTACGAGAAATAATATTCCAAACCGCTTCAAGGGCGCGTGGATAATCCACAGCATTCATTTGTTTGTGGTATTGTGCCAAATTATCAGCAACTACTGCTGCCAAATCAGCATCGAAGTCCGTCGCATTTTCCACATAAACTGGAACTTCACCTTCAAAATACTTGTTAATCATGGCAACCGTGCGGTTGAGGAGGTTACCGAGGTCATTGGCAAGTTCATAGTTGATACGACCAACATAATCTTCTGGCGTAAAAGTGCCATCAGAACCGACCGGCAGACTACGCATGAGATAATAGCGGAGCGGATCAAGTCCGTAGCGCTCTACCAGCATTTCTGGGTAAACGACATTTCCCTTAGACTTAGACATCTTGCCGTCCTTCATAACAAACCAACCGTGGGCAATCAAGCGCTCTGGCATCTTCAAGTCCAACATCATGAGCATGATTGGCCAATAAATGGAGTGGAAACGTAAAATGTCCTTCCCAACCATGTGAAAGACTGTCCCATTCCAGAATTTATCAAAGTTGGCATGGTCATCTTGACCATAACCGAGTGCTGTTGCATAGTTAAGGAGAGCGTCAATCCAAACATAAACGACATGTTTAGGGTTTGATGGCACTTTAACGCCCCAAGTAAATGAAGTACGCGATACAGCTAAATCTTCCAAACCAGGCTCAATAAAGTTCTTGATGATTTCGTTCATACGACCATCTGGCTGTATAAAATCAGGATGAGCATGGAAAAAATCTACTAAACGGTCAGCGTACTTACCCAAACGCAAGAAGTAAGATTCTTCTGACACCCATTCAACTTCGTGACCTGATGGGGCAATTCCTCCGATAACTTTGCCAGTTTCATCACGAAAAACTTCTTCTAACTGACTTTCAGTAAAAAATTCTTCATCAGAAACAGAGTACCAGCCTGAATATTCACCCAAGTAAATATCATCTTGAGCTAAGAGACGTTCAAAGACATCTGCCACAACTTTTTCATGGTAGTCATCAGTTGTGCGGATAAATTGATCATAAGAGATATCCAATAATTCCCAGAGTTCTTTTACTTCTTCTACCATTCCATCCACATATTTCTGAGGAGTTATGCCCGCTTCTTCTGCTTTTTGTTGAATCTTTTGACCGTGCTCATCAAGCCCTGTCAAATAAAAAACATCATACCCCATGAGACGCTTGTAACGAGCGAGGACATCACAAGCAACAGTCGTATAAGCACTCCCTATATGGAGCTTGCCACTTGGATAGTAAATCGGTGTTGTAATATAAAAATTCTTTTCAGTCATCGTTTTTCCTTTCAAGGCAAATGAAACCTTTTTTAGTAACACCTCATTATATCATATTTCATAAGGTTTGAAACAAGAAATAAAGAGGCAAAAAGCTGAGCAAAAGTTTTCATTTCTTTCTAATAAGTCACTACATTCAAATTTCCATTTTCATACTCAGCAAGAAAGATATCTGACAAATTGTTATACCCTTCATTTTTCATTTTTTCCAGCAGCCACTCTTCTGTTTTATCAATAGACTCCAACACATCGGTTTGAATCACTCCGTCTGTAATCACAGGATATTTTGGATTTTCTTCACCGGATTGAACCACAATTAACTGTCCATTCTGTTCTAGAACTGCTCGCTTGACCTGTTTGATTTGATAAATCCCTTGCCCGCGCAGTTTAAGTGCCACGTCCGAAGCATCTAAACCTGCAGAACGGCAGGCTTCCACATCCAATTGACCGCGTTTAATCAACACAATCGGCTTGCCATCAATCACACGTTTGACAAAGTGATTATTTGTCTTCAACCATTTCAAACTCAAGACCAAAATCGTCCAAATCAATAAAATCACACAATATTGGAGAATGGTAATAGCTGGATTGTAAATCACGCCACCAATAATTCCCCCTAAAACATAATTCTGAACTTGATCGCTAGCTGAGTTTGGGGCTAAATTGCCCTTGCCAGATACATTGATAACAAAAACCAAAGATAATAACCCAAGTGCCAACTTAATCGCAACATCTACATAAGAAAATGTCATTTTTTAACCTCCACTAATTGGATATCTGTTGTCTTATGCAATTTAATTTTTTCCAGTAAATACTTATCTGGCTCACTGCCACTCATAGCTCGATAAAAATCTTTTCCAACTTTTAAAATTGCTCCATCCGTCGCAGCTGAAGTGTTGACATAAACCTCTGACTTATCTACTCCCAAATCTTTTGAAATAACTTCAATAAAATGAAGAGAGATTTGGAACTGGTTATTAGAGGCTTGATTCGTCTGAAAAGTGCTAATCCCAATCAGAACGATAGCAATCAAAGACAAAATGGAGATAATCGCCAATTCACGAAATTTCGAATCGCGCTTATTTCGATAAGCCTTAAAAGCAAAAAAACCTGTCACAAGTAACAACAAAATAGAAAGTCCAATCGTCCCCCAGTTTTGCTGGTTGATTTGACTCAAAACATAATCATAAGAATAAAATTTCATTTTTTCTCCCTCTATTTTTTCGGTCTATTATAGAAAATTTTTCAATATTTTTCAATATTTCTAGAAATCGTATTTTAACAAGATAATAGGAGCGAGACAAAAATCAGTCACTCAAAGAGTTCAATTTTGTCGTCCCGCTCCCACAACGATAATTAGACTAAAAAAGTTTCAAGCTAAACAGCAACTGTGTCGTACAAGTCGCATCATAAACATCTGAAATAAGAGTCTTTCTTTTCAAATCCAATCTAGCAATGAATCAGTGTATCCTTTTAGATACCCAGTAAGAATAAATCATTGGCACTACAATCATAATGATTAGAGTAAAAACAAGCACGAACGTAACTGCAATCTGAACGAAACCATTAAAGAAAATGATAATACCACCAATCACCCAAATTTTACCAGCCAGGCGGTGTGTTCGTATCCAATTATCATCATTATCCAAAGTCCATGGCAAACGTATACCAACCGTATAATTGCGACGAGTTTTTGGCATGTAATTCCCAATAGCAATAAATAGAACTCCTAAAAACATACCATTCATCAGAGCATGATTAACTGCATAACCCAAGGCTTGCGCGTAAATAACTGTCATGACTAAACAAGATGTCAAAGGAATAATCCAATAAACCAGATGCCACATTTTCAAGCTAATATTCTTAGATTTAGGATCCTTGCTAGTCACAAATAAACAAAACCAATGTAGAAGCAGCAGAAAACTAGGAATACCAAAAACTGTAAACCCTCGACTACTGAATCCATTTACTTGATTCGAAAAATCAAAATGCGTTGCGACTGTTTGGGGCAACTGTTGCCAGAAAAGGCAGCCTATCAACATAGGCACCAAAATACTAGCACTCGTTAGTATCAATAGTTTTTTATCAATCTTCATTAGTTTTATCTCCTTTCAATTCAGCTAACCAAACTACAATGTCTTCCAAGACTGAAGTATTGAGTTCATAATAGATATAATTTTTCTGGCGCGTCTCCAAAATCAAATCTGCTTTTTTTAAAATATTAAGATGGTGCGAAATGGTAGCTCCCGTCAGCTCAAAATGTTCCGCTATTTCCCCAGCGGACAGACTGCCCATTTTTAGCAAATCTAAAATCGCTCTTCTCACAGGATGAGATAAGGCCTTAAAGGTATTAGCGAAACTCATGAGTTTCCCTCTTTTCTTTTTGTAAAATGGCTAGCGCTAAACACAAGAAAGGTAAAACTGCCAGAAGTCCTGTGGGTGTCGGACCTAGAATACGCAAGGCTAATGCTTTTTCTGTTGGCAATTGAAATAAAAGACCCACGCCAACAATGGCATTAACAGCACCGTGCAAGAGTGCTGGAGCCCAGATAGAATTCGTCTTTTCCATCACCCAACTTAATAAAACGCCTAAACTAAAACAAAAAACAAACATTGCAAGCACTCCCAGCCAAGGATATGCAAAATAAGTTAGTCCATAATTATATCCCTGCAAATTAATCGGCAGATGCCAAATACTCCAGATAAGTCCAACTAATAAGTGCGCTTGAACTATTGAAAAACGCTTGCGTAGTGCTGGATAAAGATAACCACGCCACCCAATTTCCTCACCAATAGCAAACAGACTATTAAGAAAAGGCGCATACGTCAAAGCTGAAAATAGTTGTGCAAAAATAACGATCTGTATGGGAAAATTTATTTGAGAACTACCTGTTCTTCCCAGCATTTCTCGCAACGTCTCAAAACCAAGACTAAACTGTTTGCTAAAGACGATGTAATACAGTCCTGCTCCTAAAAAACTCAATACCGCAGGCAACCAAAGTGCTAATAAATAATAGCGCCAACATCCTTTGAGATTTGTTGAAAATTGAGCCTGTAATTTCATGTTTGCTGATCTCATTTTCTTTAAGATAAAAAAAGCAAAAGCTGGCATCCACATGGCAAGAATAGTTCCAGCCTGAGCGATAGGCTCGCCAAGCTTGACATCAGCTAACCATAGCCCAATCCAAATCAACCAAGCTAAGCTATAAGATAAAAAAATAAAAGTAAGCATATCCGTTTTCTTCGACATTTAAGTTACACTTTCTATTTAGATAATCTTCTAAATAGAATTATACTCTTTCTTTTAAAAAACACAAGACCTATTTAGATTTTTTTCTAAATAGTTTTAAAAAAGAAAGAGGACAGGACAAAATCAATAACTTAAAGTGTTGGATTTTGTCATTCCGCTCCGTAGCAGCAATGATTAGCTCCAGTAGTCCGAGGAGCTGTTGAAGGCTACAAATACAGCTAACGAGATCAGCGTCAATAAACTTGATTAAAACTTTGTTATTGCTTTCTACGAAAGATCTATTTATCACCTGCCACATTTTTTGAGTAAACCACACTAAACTGCGTTTTACAAACAATATTATTATAAAAACATTTTCCCAAATCTCTTTTACAAAATCAAAGATACTATCAAAACAAGAAGAACAGTAAGAATAGAAAGTGTCACAGCCAGACTTACCCAAAAACCAGCTGTGTTCCTTGGATTGATCCCAATTCCCACACCGATTTCTTTAGGTATCCAAAATGGTTCAGTAGAAGATTGCTTTCCCTTCAAACGAAGTAACCTAATAAGGTACCAAATAAAGAATATGAATAAAACAATATGTAACAATAGTCCTCCCATTATATCTCCTTTCACCAGTATTATACACTTTACTCTCCTTTTTACAACCTCAAACTCGCCGAGTCAGTCATTTTTTGATACAATAGAAAAAAATGAATCTAGAAAAGGTATCTATATGAAACTCATTTCTTGGAATATTGACTCTCTCAACGCAGCTTTGACCAGCGACTCCGCACGTGCGCAATTGTCACAAGCTGTTTTACAGACTTTAGTAGGATTAGACGCTGATATTATCGCCATTCAGGAAACTAAATTATCTGCTAATGGACCAACTAAAAAACATCTAAAAGTTTTGGATGAATTATTCCCACATTATGAAACTACATGGCGCTCTTCTATAGAACCTGCACGTAAAGGTTATGCCGGAACTATGTTTTTATACAAAGAGAATCTATCTCCAAAAATAACCTTCCCAGAAATCGGTGCACCTTCTACTATGGATGCCGAAGGGCGTATTATTACCCTTGAGTTTGAAAAATTCTTTGTCACACAAGTCTATACTCCCAATGCAGGTGATGGACTTAAACGCCTAGTAGAACGCCAAGTGTGGGATCAAAAATATGCTGATTATCTAACAGCTTTAGACATAGAAAAACCTGTCCTTGCAACAGGGGACTACAATGTGGCCCACAATGAGATTGACCTCGCTCATCCTTCTGGCAACCGTCGCTCACCTGGATTTACAGATGAAGAACGATCCGGATTTACCAATCTGTTAAATCGTGGTTTTACTGATACTTTCCGTTACATTCACGGCGATATTCCAAATGTTTATAGCTGGTGGGCACAACGCAGCAAGACCAGCAAAATCAATAACAGTGGCTGGAGAATTGATTACTGGTTGACCAGCAATCGAATTGCAGATAAAGTAACCAAGTCAGAAATGATTGACTCAGGTACAAGGCAAGACCACACACCAATTGTATTGGAAATTGAGTTATAAAAAAAGAGGTTTCCCCTCTTTTTTTTTCAATCAAAATGGTACAACTGCGGATATTGATCGCATTTAGGATTTCTAGGATGGCAAATTTCGCGTCCAAAGCAAATCATAGCCTGATGCGCAGGCAACCATTCACTTTTTGGTAAAACTTCCATCACTCGTTGTTCAACGTCTAGCGGGGTAGCTGACTTTTTGACAATATCATGGTGTTTGCAGATTCGCTCCACATGGGTATCCACTGCAAAAGCAGGAATACCAAATCCAACACTCATGACCACATTCGCTGTTTTACGCCCTACACCAGCCAAACTTTCTAATTCTTCCCATGTATGAGGAACTTGACCATCAAAGTCATCGAGCAATTGCTGAGCACACTTTTTCAAAAATTTAGCTTTATTACGATACAGTCCCAGACGAGCGATATAGCTAGCAATTTCGCTTTCTGACGCCGCAGCCATTTCTAATGGAGTCGGATAAGCTTTAAAAAGGGTTGGTGTAACCGTATTAACCGCTGCATCTGTTGTTTGAGCTGACAATATGACCGCTACCAGCAGTTCAAAATGATTTCTAAAATTTAGGCTGGGCTTGGCATCTGGAAATAGGGCAATTATCTCCTCAATCACCTTTCGTGCACGTTTTTTTGATAAAACCATTTTTTCCCTTTCCCTTTGTTTATTAAAAATATTATAACATGAACGCCAATGATACCAAAATGTAGAGCTTAAAAAAGTGGGACAACCGTCATGGTTTCAAAGAAATCCATTTCGTCATCTCACTTCCTTTTTATTCTATAAATCTAATGTCGCATACTCTGTACGGTAGCCTATTTGCAGGATTTTCCCATCTTTTTCTAAGATCGGACGCTTGATGAGCATGCCGTCTGCTGCTAGAAGATCTGCGGCTTCCTCAATTGACAATCCTGATAGTTTGTCTTTCAAACCTAACTCACGGTATTTGAGTCCGCTAGTATTGAAGAAAGATTTAAGGCTCAAATCAGAATTTTCAATCCAAGTTAGAATCTCCTCTTTACTCGGTGTTTCTTTGACAATATCTACTGCTTCAAAGTCCAAACCCAATTGGTTTAATTCAGTTTTAGCTTTGCGACAGGTCGAACATTTTGGATATTCAATAAATCGTAACATATTTTCTCCTCCATTTATCATTTATCTAAAGCTTTCTCGTTAAGCTCAACGCCCTCATGCTCCAAAAGCCACCGTTTCTTGTCCAGCCCCCCAGCATAGCCAGTTAGTTGTCCTTGACTGCCTAGCACCCGATGACAAGGAACGATGATAGAAAAAGGATTTCTACCTACAGCACCGCCAACAGCCTGCGCAGAACGATTACCTAACTTCTTTGCTATCTGACCATAAGTAACTGTTTCTCCGTAAGGAATAGTTTGCAGATAAGCCCAAACTTGTTGTTGAAAATTTGTCCCAACAGAAGCTAAAGGAAGACTCGAAAAATCTGGACAATCTCCGCTAAAATAGTGTTCTAGCAAAAGTTCCGTTTCTTTCAAAACGTCATTTTTTTCCAGAAGCAGGTTTCCTTCTTCTAAACCATGTTCAAAATATTTCTGCTGTAAAAACCAAACTCCAACAAGACCTGATTCATTAGCAACAAGAGACATTTCTCCTAAAGGAGAGAGATACATTTGTTTGTAAAAAATCATGATTTTTCTCACTATTTCGCTTGTTCATGGTACCGTGCATAAAGCGAACTTTTATTCAAACCGTATTTTTTTGCCACTTGTTTGATAGCCTGATTTTTCTTTGTCCCCGCTGCTACTAACTGTTCAATCTCTACCAACAAATCCGCTTCTGACTGTTCAACCTCTTCTTCCTTAAAACCTTCTACGATTAACAAACATTCGCCTTTTAGTGGATTTTCCGTAATAAAGCCAATCACTTCCGAAATCAAGCCGCGCTGGTATTCCTCATAAATCTTAGTTAATTCTCGTACTAGTACTACAGAACGATCCCCATAGATACTGAGCATATTTTCTAAAGTAGCTTTGACCCGATGAGGAGATTCATAAAAAATCTGAGTTTCAGGATAAGATTTCTTACTTTCAAAAAATTCTTTCTGTTGTCCAGCCTTGCGTGGCAAAAATCCATAAAAAACATGAGGTTGCGGAGCTAGACCGCTTGCTATCAACGCTGAAATTCCCGCACTCGGTCCAGGCACAGTTACTACTGCGATTCCCTCAGCAATAGCAGCCTTGACGAAATCATGCCCTGGATCAGAAATACTAGGTAAGCCGGCATCCGAAACCTGAGCAATATCCTGCCCGCTTTTCAGCAAACGAATCAAATCAGGAATTTTTTCTTTGGCATTATGCTCGTGAAAGCTAATCTGCTTCGTCGCAATGTCAAAATGTCTAAGCAAAAGACCAGTATTTCTGGTATCTTCTGCTGCAATATAATCGACTTCTTTCAGAGTATTCACCATGCGAATACTCATATCATCCATGTTCCCAATCGGAGTTGCCACTAGATAAAGCTTTCCATAAGGCGACTGATCTTTAAAACTTTTTTGAATCTGCATGCCTACTCCCTAAACAGCAACTCGTCACAAAACATGCATTCTGCATCATTTTCACGGCGTTGGCCATAAAAATCCGTACAGACATGAAAACCATCTTCGTATAATTTACGCAGATTATCGCGATTTCTTTTTGTTTTTGGTGTTGTTGTATGCTCCACTTGGCCCAATCGCTCTCGTAATTTATCATTTTCCAAACGAAGCACTACGTTTTCTTCTACTACGCCTTTCAGATTTTTCTTAATTGCCTCTACTTCTGCCAAAGTCACAAGCAGATTTTGAGAAAATTCATCCAGCGCATCAAATAATTCTTTTTTATTCATCCCCACTACCATTTTCCTATGCTAATACAGCACATCAGATTCTTTCTTGTAACACCATATATTCGAGTGCATTTTGAAAACTAACATTTGCTTGCCACATTTTCCTCGCTGTAAATATACCGTCTAAATAATAGCGTCCACACTCTGTTTCCATCTCTTTAGCAAATAAAATTTCCAGCACCTTCAAAGCCTGTCCTTGCTTTTCCTTATCATCAGCCAGACCAGCTAACTTCGCAACCTGCAAATAGGCGATTGCTTTTTGATTCAAGCAAAAAGATACAAAACATTCACATTCATTAACTAGTTCAAAAAATGATGAACTAGCTGCCAAACGCATAGCTTCTTCTTCCGTCTGACTGTAAACCGTCAACAATTCTGCTTGCGTCTTCATCACTCCAGCTTGTTCTAATTTCTCTAGTAAATAAGGACTATTTTTCGGAAAATAAAATCGCTGCGCTCGACTTTTAATGGTCGGCAAAATAAGGTTTTCATCTGCCGTCAACAAGAAAATATACACTTCACTTTGCGGCTCTTCGATGACCTTTAACAGCGAATTAGCTGCATTGACATGCATCTTGTCCGCATCACAAATGATAAACACTTGCTTGTTGCTCTCAAATCCAGACTGCGAAAAATTGCGTACCAATTCTCTGACTCGCTCTGTCTTTATAATATGATTGATTGGTCGAACAACCGTTACATCTGAAAAATCCTCTTCCTCAATCAAACGACAATTTCGGCATTCTCCACAAGGCAAGACACCATTTTTATTAGTGCAAAACAAACTCTGAGCTAAACATTTAGCCATCTCAAAACTGCCGAAAGCTCCTGTAAACAGATAAGCATGATTCAGACGATTCTGCTGTAAAATTTGCTCAAAACGCTCAAACAAGACTGGCTGTAACCGAGCTAATTCTTCTATTTTCATCTTAAACTCTCAACATGCTCTGCTAGCACTGCTACCGTATCGGAAATTACTTTTTCAAGTGGCTGACTGGCGTCAATCCTTTTCATACGATTTGGCTCTTTTTCAAGAATAGATAAATATCCTTTACGGACTCGTTTATGCCATTCCACACTTTCTTGATCTAAACGATCTGCTCCCCTATCCTTACTCTTAGCAATACGGGCTAAGCCTTCTTCTGCTTCAATATCAAAATAAAGAGTCAAATCTGGCTTCAAACCGTCTGTTGCAAAATTATTTAGCCAGTCAATGTCTGCTACCTTGAGCCCGCGACCAAATCCTTGATAAGCAACAGAACTATCAATAAAACGATCTACTAACACAAGCTCACCGCGGTTCAAGGCTGGTACGATGCGCTCTACCAAATGCTGCCTGCGGCTAGCAATATAAAGTAGCAATTCTGTTTTTTCATCGATTTCTGTATGCTTAGGATCTAAAATAATATCACGGATTTTTTCAGCAACCGCTACTCCACCAGGTTCTCGCGTTGTGATAAACGCCTGCCCTTTTGTTTCTAAAATAGGAATCAAAGCTTCTAAAACACTTGATTTCCCTGCACCATCTGGTCCCTCTAAAGAGATGAACATTCCTTTTGACATAGTAACTCATTTCTAATTTTTCTATTCTCTATTTTATCAAAAAAAGAAAGAAAAATCACCGACAAAAAAACTTTAAAAATTAGTTTCAAAATTGTACATAAGCTTTCAAGATTTGATACAATAGAGTGTGCAGAAACTATTAGGAGGTTATCATGTCTAAGTTTAAAAACTATCTGACGATTATTCTAGGAGCTGGAATTTTTGCTTTCGCCATCAATTATCTGATTATTCCAAATCATTTGTATGAAGGGGGCGCAACTGGGGTGACTCTCATCACATACTATTTACTTAAAATTCCCGTTTCACTGATGAATCTCATCATCAACATTCCTCTTTTCATCATTGCCTGGAAAGTCTTTGGCTCACGGCTATTATACTCTAGCATCTTAGGAACCTTTGCAGTCTCTGGTTGGCTGACTATCTTTGAGAAAATTCCTTTCGTGATTAACCTTGAAGGCGATCTCGTAATTGTAGCGCTCCTAACAGGGGTTATTGCTGGCGTTGGACTGGGAATTGTTTTCAATGCTGGTGGCACCACTGGTGGTACGGACATCATTGCTAGAATCGCTAACAAGTATACGAACATCTCCATGGGAAAATTGATGTTTACTGTAGACTTCTGCGTCCTTATTTTCACTGTACTTGTTTTTAAAGATGTTCGCCTAGTGACTTATACCTTGATTTTTGTCTTTATCGCTTCACGAGTGATTGACTTGATTAGTGAAGGCGGTTATGCTGGTAAAGGATTTATGGTGATCACAAATCATCCAGAAGAGTTAGCAAAGAAAATCGATGAAGATCTAAGCCGCGGAGTTACTTTCATCAATGGACAAGGTTACTATAGTGAAAACAACTTAAAACTCATTTACTGTGTCGTTGGACGGAACGAAATGCAAACGATGAAAAATGTGATTCATAGTGTTGATCCACGTGCCTTTATTACGATTACAGATGCTCATGAAATTCTGGGTGAAGGCTTTACTCTAGATGCTAATAAACAACCACTTCAAAGATAATAACTATAAAAAAACGCATGCTACTAGTTTTTACTGATTCCATGCGTTTTTATTTTGTTATAAAGCTTTTGCTGAAGTACGGGTTATATCCTCAACCTGAATGTCTTTATCTTCAAATTTTGCTTTCAAAGCTAGCAAATCAATATCGCCATCGATTTGCACTTCAATAACAACTTTCCCATCTTTTCGTGGAATATTGACAGCATTAGAGATATTAAGATTTTCTTCAACAATTAAATGCACAATTTTTTCCAACACACCGACTTCATCTTCTGTAATGAAGCGAACACGGATGCCTTCTTCTCCATAGCCAGCAATTTCCAGAAAGGCTCTAAAAACATCACGATCTGTAATAACACCATAAACTTGTTGGTTATCCACAACTGGTAAAATTCCAATCTTGTTTTTTAACATTAAATAAGTTGCATCTTCCAAGCTAGCGAATTGCGACACTGTCACCACATCACGAATCATGACATCTTTGATTTTGGTCTTGTTTAACAAATAATTCATCTCATAAATAGACAAACTCGTTGCTTTTGAAGGACTTGCTTCGGCAATTGTCCCTTCAGTTACCAAACCAACCAATTGGTCATTTTCAATCACAGGAAGTCGATGCAATCCCTGCTCACGCATAATATCAGCAGCATGTGCTACCGTCGTGTCTGGACTAATGTACACCACTTTTCGTGTCATAAAATCTTTAACTGCCATGGAAATCTCCTTTATCTCTGATTTTTCAGTTCTATTATACTGTATTTTTCAGCTTATTTCAAACGCTTTCAAAGTCATTGTTCCGCTTTCCAATAATAAATTAGTGAATAAAAAAGAAGCAGAAAACCACTTCTTTTTGTCCTCATTTCACCCACCAAGATAAGCTTTGCGAACTTCATCAGAAGCGAGCAATTCTTTTCCTGTGCCAGACAAAACAATGTTTCCTGTTTCTAAAACGTAGCCACGGTCAGCAATCGAGAGCGCTTTATTAGCATTTTGCTCAATCAATAAGACAGTTGTGCCTTGCTTTTGAATATCTTGAATAATATCAAAAATTTCTTGGATGAAAAGAGGAGCCAATCCCATTGAGGGCTCATCTAAAAGCAAGAGTTTAGGAGTAGACATGAGAGCCCGTCCCATGGCAAGCATCTGCTGTTCACCTCCAGAAAGAGTTGCAGCATCTTGATTCTTACGCTCTTCCAAACGTGGAAAACGTGAAAAAACTTTCTTTAGATTTGCTTGATTTTCATCACGATTTGTTTTCAGAAAGGCACCCATTTCCAGATTTTCCATAACGGTCAAACCTGAGAATACATGGCGTCCTTCTGGTACTTGAGACAGTCCTGCCGCCACAATTTTCTGAGCAGGAACTTTTTGAATTTCATTTCCTAAAAACTCAATTTTTCCTGAACTTGGACGAACCAGTCCTGAAATTGTCCGAAGAATCGTCGTTTTTCCAGCACCATTTGCACCAATAAGAGAAACAACTTCTCCTTCATTGACTTCAAAACTGACATCTCGGACTGCCTGAATCATGCCATAATGGACAGAAAGATTCTCAACTTTTAGCATAGACATTAGGCTCCACCTCCCAGATAAGCTTCGATAACACGTTTATCATTTTTAATCTCATCAGGAGTCCCATGTGCAATCAACCGACCATATTCTAATACATAGATTCGCTCAGTTACTTCCATGACGAGGCTCATATCGTGCTCAATCAACATAATTGTGATTTGAAATTCATTTTTAATACGACGGATTAACTCTGTCAATTCTGCTGTTTCCTGCGGATTCATTCCCGCAGCAGGCTCATCTAAAAAGAGAATTTTGGGTTCTGTTGCTAGAGCACGCACAATTTCCAACCGCCGCTGCTGTCCGTAAGCTAAATTTTTAGCAAGAGTCTCTGCTTCTCCGTCTAAGTCAAAAATTTTCAGTAATTTGAGAGCTTTCTCACGCAATTCTGCCTCATTTTTATAGAAAGCTGGCAAACGAAAGAAGCTAGCAAAGACATGTGCTTTATGATGATTTCCAAAAGCAATCAGGACATTATCTAGCACTGTCAAATCCTTAAATAATCGAATATTTTGGAATGTGCGACTAAGCCCTAACGAAGCAATCTTATAAGGAGCTTTACCATTGATCAAATGGCCATCCAAAGTCACACTTCCCTCACTTGGTTCATAAACACCCGTTAACAAGTTGAACAACGTTGTTTTCCCTGCACCGTTTGGACCAATGAGACCAACTAATTCCCCATCATTCAGCTCTAAGGTTACATCACCCACAGCGGTCAGCCCGCCGAAATTTTTTGTTAGATTTTTTACATCAAGAAGCGCCATTAGTTGACCTCCTTATCGTTTTTAAAGAAGCGTGAGAAGTTCAATTCCCAAGTACCAAGAAGTCCACCTGGTCGGAAAATCATCACCAAAATCAAAGCAAGAGAGTAAATAATCATACGAATACTTGCCACATTTTGTAGCACCATGTTTAAGATACCTAAGAGAATTGCTGCAACAATAGTACCTGTCATAGAACCAAGACCACCAAAGACCACGATAATCAAGACATTGATACTATTGATGAAGGTATAATCTTTCGGCACAACAGAACCAATAAATCCAGCCTGAAGTGAGCCTGCAATACTAGCTGTTATAGCTCCGAAGACAAACGCAACCACTTTAATTTTAGTAGTGTTGACCCCTACAGATTCTGCCGCAATTTCATCTTCACGAACTGATAAGGTTGCTCGTCCAATTGGGCTACGCAAAAAATTGATGGTCAAAATAGTTGTAATAACTACAAAGAAATATACCATTTGCCAATTGGTAAAGGCAGGAATACCCAAGATACCCGCAGCTCCATTGGTCAAATCACCACCGTTAATGATTAAAATGCGAATGATTTCAGAGACCCCAAGCGTTGCAATCGCTAAATAATCACCTTTCAAGCGAAGAGTAGGAATCCCGACAATCAAAGCTACTGTTCCTGCAATCACCGCTCCTAATACCATAGCTGCAAAAAAGGCCGGATAAGTAGCTGATTTCGAGCCAATAATCGCAGCTGCATAGGCGCCAATTGCCATAAATCCAGCATGTCCCAGAGAAAATTGACCTGAAAAGCCAACAATCAAATTTAAACCTACTGCCAAAATGATGTTAATACCAATTTGTTGTAAGATTTGTAGATAAAAATCATTCAAAACTCCTGCACTAGCAAGCAAGGTAATCAACCCATACCCAGCAAGAAGGAGAACAAACCATAAAATATTTATTTTTAAATTCTTCTTCATAGCTTACACCTTCTCTTTCACATTCTTACCAAGAATCCCTGCAGGACGAACGAGTAAAATTAAGATTAAAATACCATACACAATCGCATCACGGAAATCTGACATACCAAAAGCTGTTGCAAAGGTTTCTAACAAACCAATGACAAAGCCTCCTAATGCTGCTCCAGGGATAATGCCAATCCCACCAAGAACTGCAGCAACAAACGATTTCAGCCCTGGAGTCATTCCCATCAATGGTTCAAGGGAATTATAATAAAGCGCAATGAGCACACCTGCCGCTCCTGCCAAAGCAGAACCCAAAGCAAAAGTGAAACTAATCGTCCGATTGACATTAATTCCCATTAGTTGCGCCGCATCGCTATCGACCGAAACTGCCCGCATGGCTTTTCCCATTTTTGTTTTTTGAACGATGACTTGTAACAACACCATTAAAATTAGTGAAACAGCCAAAATCATTAATTGGATATTGGTGAGACTAATCGGTCCAAAACTATAACGAACCGTTTCAATCACTTGGGGGAACGAACGAGTATTGGCTCCTACAAAATACACCATCACGTACTCCAAGAAAAACGAAACACCAATTGCAGTAATCAAAGCTGCAATTCGAGTCGAATTTCTCAACGGACGATAAGCCAAAAATTCGACTAGTACGCCTAAAGCCGCTGTCCCAATCATTGCCAAGATTAAGGCAAGGAAAAAATTAAGATGAAGGGAATTTATCAAGAAATACCCCATAAAAGCACCCATCATGTAAATATCTCCATGAGCGAAGTTGATGAGTTTGATAATTCCATAAACCATGGTATAGCCGAGAGCGAGTAAAGCATAGACGCTCCCTAAAATTAGACCATTAACAAGTTGTTGGAGCATGGCCACCACACTTTCTAAATATAATATCGATGAAAGGATGATGTGGTGATTCACATCTTTCTTATCCTATCGCAAAAAAGAGTGAGTAAGTCGCGGTTTCAAAGAAATTAGTTCTCCTCACTCTCTATTCCAAGTTTGAGCAAAAGAAGTCGTCAGTTCCTTTTTCTCACCTTATAGCTGATTGATGTTAAACAATTTAAGACAGATCTGGCAGTTACTCTATCTTACAAATCATAATGAGCTACATTCTTAAAACTAAGATATCTATCCTAACTACTTCTTTTAATCCACATAAAGAGAAGTAACTATCTACGATGTCCACCATAAATAGTTACTCTTCTATACACTATAAAATATATTTTAAGCAGTTCTTTATGAAAGATTATGGCTTAACTGTTTCAGCTGCTGTGACTTTCCCATTATTCATGGTCATCATAAAGGCTGTTTTAACAGTGTTATGATTCTTGTCAAAGCTGGTATCACCTGTTACACCTTCAAAATTCTTTGTCTTGGCAAGATTGTCTTTGATGTCAACAGATGTTTTCGCACCCTTGGCGGCATTGGCAACAAGATAAACAGAATCATATGCTAGCGCTGCAAATGTTGAAGGTTCTTCATTGTTGTATTTAGCCTTGTAAGCTTCTAGGAATTTCTTAGCTTTCGCTGAGACATCAACTGTCGAAGAAAAACCTGAGATGTAGTAGATATTTGAGGCTTTGACTGGAGTTGCTTGTTGGACAAATTCCTCACCATTAAAGCCATCACCACCAACGATTGGTTTATCAATTCCCATACCACGCGCTTGATTGACAATTTTACCAGCTTCAGTATAGTAACCAGGGATGACAATTGCATCAAAATCTTTCCCTTTCATCTTGGTCAAAGCTGCTTGGAAGTCCGTATCACCAGCGACAAATTTTTCATCTGCAACAATCTTGCCTTTATACGCATTGCGGAAAGCTTTTGCGACACCTTTAGCATAATCACTTGAATTATCCGTATAAAGCACAACTTTTTTCGCTTTTAACGTTTCTGTGACATACTTAGAAATAATCTTCCCTTGGAAACTGTCTTGAAAAGTCCCAATGAATAAATACTCTTGATTTTTTGTCAAGCCATCTTGAGTAGCACTAGGTGAAATCAACGGTACACCTGCTTTTGTCGCATTAGAAACAGCTGCTGCCGTTGCACCAGAAGTCGCAGGTCCTACAACTGCATTGACTTTCGATTGGGTTACTAAGTTGGTCGTTACAGAAGCTGCTTCTGCTGTTTCAGATTTATTATCTTTGTCCACTACTTCTAGTTTTTTTCCGTCAATACCACCTGCTTTATTGATTTCTTCAACTGCAAGCTGAGCGCCTTTTTGCTCGGCTGTACCATAAGCAGCTGTTGCGCCTGTCTCTTCAAAGTTAAATCCAATTTTAATCGTCTTATCAGCAACTTTTGTACCTGTTGCATTAGATCCACCTGACTTCACTTCCCCACAAGCGGCAAGAAGAGCAACGCTTGCAAGAGCAACAAATGATAGCGCAATTCTCTTTTTCATATTCTTAACTCCTTGTTTCAAAATAATATGTTAAGAATATACCGAATTATCTGACAATTGTCAAGTAGTCAACAGAATTTTTTTACATGTTTACGTTTTCCTTCTCTCTAAACAAACTTCCAACGAAGTCTGTATCCAATTCTTGAATATGACAAACCCGTACTTGTTTGACATATTTTTCCTTAGATAGTTTCTCAACAATACCATCTACTTGCGCAGTATCTACATACAACTGGAGATAACGATGCTTTTTAGAATGATAGACAATATCACCAATGGACGCAATTCTTTTTATGTCACGATTATAATATAAATAGACAATGATACCTGTTCGTTCTTCTTTTTTAAACATGAGTTTTCTTTCTAACATTTTTTCATTTATAAGTATATCAAAAAAATGCCCATCAGAGGACATTTTTTTCAGATAATAGCAAAGAGAGTATTAGTTCAAGTTGTTATTTGCCATGATTTCATCAATGAAACCATAATCTAGTGTTTCTTGAGCACTCATCCAGTAGTCACGTTCAGCATCTTTATGAACTTGCTTAACGGTCTTACCAGAGTTATCTGCAAGAATTTTTTCCAAATTGTTTCGAGTTTTCATCAAATGTTCAGCAGCAATCGCCATATCGGTTTGTTGCGTACCGCCACCAGTTCCACCCATTGGTTGGTGAATCATGTACTCTGCATTTGGCAACATAAAGCGTTTGCCTTTAGCACCACTTGAAGCGATGATGGTTCCCATGGACGCAGCCATTCCCATGACAATTGTTTGAACATCTGATTTGATGAAGTTCATTGTATCGACAATCGCTAGACCCGCCGATACAGAACCTCCTGGTGTATTGATATAAAGATAAATATCCTTTGTACTATCTTGAGCGTCTAGGAAAAGTAATTGGGCAATAATGGAATTGGCCATGTTGTCTTCAACTGCTCCAGTTAGCATAATAATGCGATCTTTTAAAAGGCGTGAGTAAATATCGTACGAGCGTTCCCCACGGCTTGTTTGTTCAATAACTACAGGAATCATTGTATTCTCCTTTTCATCTGATATTTTAATCTGACCAACAATTCTTAGTAAGATTTTTCAAATATGAGACTATTATAGCCTTTTGGTCAAAAAAGGTCAAACATAAAACTTATTATTTTGTACCAAAAAGACGATCTCCTGCATCTCCCAATCCTGGAACAATGTAGCCATTTTCATTCAAGTGATCATCAAGGGCTGCCGTAAAGATTTCCACGTCTGGGTGAGCTTCTTGTAAAGCTTTCACGCCTTCTGGAGCCGAAACAAGACAGACAAATTTAATATTGTGTGCTCCACGTTTTTTCAGTGAATCAATAGCTAAAATAGCTGAGCCACCTGTTGCTAACATCGGATCCACTACGAAAATTTGACGTTGGCTAATATCTTCCGGTAATTTCACAAGGTATTCAACTGGTTTCAAAGTTTCTTCATCACGATACATTCCAATATGTCCGACTTTAGCAGCTGGTACAAGACTCAAAAGACCATCTACCATACCAATACCTGCACGTAAGATTGGGACAATAGCTAATTTTTTACCAGCTAGTTGTTTTTGAACTGTCTTTGTAATGGGTGTTTCAATTTCCACATCTTCTAATGGTAAGTCACGTAAAACTTCATAACCCATTAGCATAGCAATTTCATTTACTAACTCACGAAAAGCCTTGGTAGATGTATCTGTACGGCGTAAGATAGACAATTTATGCTGAATGAGCGGATGTGCGATCACTTGAAATTTTTCCATGATTGGTGTTCCTTCTTTCAATTTATTCTTCTTATTATAACAAAAAAACATAAAAAAGGCTTATAATAAACAAGCCTTTTCAAAGATTACCAAGTCCTTATAACCATTCGTGGTATTTTTTTATATATAAATGCTTCACAAATGTAACACTTGCCATATACAATACCATAATGAGGATTAGGAATAAGAAATACATCCCATTTAATGGAGTGACTTTTAAAAGAGCTGCAAAAGGACCGTAGGGCAATAAAGTCACAAAGAAGACTGCCGCTAGAGTGGTCATGACTACAGATAAAGCTGGTCTACTTTGAATAAATGGTAACTTGGGCGAGCGCAACATATAGATAACCATCGTTTGCGTCCACATGGACTCAATAAACCAACCTGTTTGGAAAATCGTAATGAAATTACTAGACATACCATGATGATAAACAGACCCTGTTATCATTGGTGCAATGATAAAGAACAAAATTAAAAAGGTTGTACAGTCAAAAATAGAACTAATTGGACCAATCCAGGCCATGAAACGAGTAATGGATTTTGCACTCCAAATGCGAGGCTTTTGCAAAAATTCACGGTCTACATTGTCAAATGGTAAAGCGATACAAGAAATATCATAGACCAAATTCAACACAATCAAATGAATCGGTGCCATGGGCAAAAATGGTAAGAAAATACTTGAGATTAGCAAGGAAAAGATATTTCCGAAGTTGGAACTCACTGTCATCTTGATGTACTTGGTCATGTTGGCATAGACTTTTCGACCTTCCACCAAGCCTTTTTCAAGCACCAATAAGTCTTTATCTAACAGAATAACATCAGCTGTTTCTTTCGCAATATCAACAGCTGTATCAACTGAAATACCTACATCAGCTACTTTCATAGAAGGAGCATCATTGATTCCATCACCCATATAACCAACCTTGTGCCCGTTTGCTTTCAGTTGTAAAATGATGCGCGCCTTTTGGTCAGGCGATAATTTAGCAAAAACAGTTGTGATTTCAACAACTCTGCTCAATTCTTCATCCGACATCGTTTCAATCATAGAGCCTAGCAAGATGTTCTTTGCATCTAAGCCAACCTTCTCACAAACTGCTTCTGTAACTTTTTCATTGTCACCTGTTAAAATTTTGGTAGCTACGCCATACTCGGTTAATGCTTTAATAGCAGGGGCTGCTGACGGTTTTGGTGGATCGAGAAAAGCAAGATAACCTGTCAGAATCATGTCAGACTCATCTTTGACCGTGTATTCATAATCAGCATCCAAGTCCGAACGATAACTGACTCCCAGCACACGCAGACCTTGCTCATTTAACTGTGCGACTTCTGTTAAAATTTCTTGACGGATTTCTTCTGTCAAAGGAAGGATTTTCCCCTTGTCTTCGACATAATTTGAAATGGCCAGCATTTCTTCTAAAGCACCTTTTGTCACCATGCTAACGACATTCTCATCATCTCGAACCAGCACACTCATGCGGCGACGTTCAAAATCAAAAGGTAATTCATCAATTTTCTTAAAAGTTTGGTCTAAATTGCGAACGATTTCGTGTTTTTCAGCTTCTTTTTCTGTCCGATTGATAATGGCACGATCCATCAGGTTTTTTAACCCTGTTTGATAATAAGAATTAAGATAAGCTCGACGAAGCACTGCCAAATCAAGATCTCCATGAATATCAAGTGGATACTCCAAAACAATCTCATCTTGTGTCAATGTCCCTGTCTTATCCGTACAAAGAATATCAATTGCTCCTAAATCTTGAATGGCATTGAGTTTCTTGATGACAACTTTTTCTTTTGCCATAAGAATTGAACCCTTCGCTAAGCTTGCTGTGATGACCATAGGAAGCATTTCTGGCGTCAAACCGACACCGACACTTAATGCAAATACCCCAGCTTCTAGCCAATCTCCATCTGTCAGACCATTGATAAAAAAGACAATAGGTACGAGTACCAACATAAGACGAATCAACAACCATGAAATACTGTTCATTTCTCGTTCAAATGAAGTTGGTTCATCATAAGTGTTAAGCGTTTGCTCAATAGCTCCCATTTTTGTGTCGTCGCCAACAACAAGCACAAGCGCGATAGCACGACCAGAGATTACATTGGTTCCCATAAAGGCAAGTGAGTCAGATTCAAGTAAACTCTCAGTTTCTTTTATCTCACATTTATCCAGTGCCATTTTTTCAACAGCGTCACTTTCACCTGTCAAACCTGACTGTTGTACGAAGAAGTCGCGCGAATCCAAAATTAGCACATCTGCTGGCAACATGTCTCCTGCACTCAAGCGGATAATATCTCCCACCACTAATTCTGTAATCGGAATTTCTTGCTCTTTTCCCTCACGAACAACTGTCACTGTATTGACAATCATACGCGAAAGATTACTGGCAGCTTTGTCACTCCGCAATTCTTGCACAAAGCGAATACTACCAGACAGCAAGACAAGGACAACAATAATGATAAACGTTGTCGGATCTTCTTGCCCTGGCTTTGCCAGCCAAACATTGGTAACCAAGGACACCAATGCAATGAGTAAAAGAATAACGGTAAATGGGTTGATAATAGACTCATAAATTTTTTTAACAATTGAATCTTCTTGCCCTTTGGTCAATTCATTTTCACCGTATAGATCGCGATTTTCTTCTACTTGCTCCTCTGTCAAACCCAATCTAGATGTGTTGAAAAATGTCATCGTATCCACTACAGACATACGAAGAGCATCTGTTAATCTTTCTTTTGCTGTTTTCACTTATTTTCTCCTCTATATAAGATACATCCGAGTGACAAAATAGCTGCATACAGCCTTTTTACTCAGATGTCATTCATTTGCTAGAGTCGATTCCAAGGGAGCGTGAGGAATGCTCAGATATGGTAATCGACTGTTTTCCTGTTGACTCGGGTGATCATCATTCGGCATATTCTCCACTCCTTTCCCTTGCATTTTCTTTTTAAAAAATCAGCTCAAAACAATAAAATCCTACCATGAAAAACATGGCAGGACTGTATGTCTTGTGTTACCGTTCAAGCTTTAACTCCGTAGGGCAATGAAATGACATTAGTCAAAACCTTAGCGATCTCAACTGCTAACCAGCGCATAGTGTCTCCACTACTTTGCGGTAGTCATCCGTATCCCTATGGTAGCCTCACCTACCGATTTTTCATACTAACTATACTCCTCTTAAGAACGATTGTCAACCAAAAGTGACTGTTTTCGAACATTTCTTTTTATTTTATTTGGGCAAGCAACGCACGATTCTCTTACAAATTTCTTTTACCAAAGACTTAGGCGCTGCAATATTTAGTCTCGCATGCAGCTCCCCCTCACTTCCATAATCGCTTCCTCGATTGAGAATGACTTTTGCTTGGTCATGCAATAAAGTAAAGAGTTCATCATCTGTCAAACCATAGTCACTGAAATCAAGCCATATCAGATAGGTCCCTTGTGGTTTCATAACCTTTAAACGCGGAGCTTCTTGGGCAAAATACTCTACTGCAAATTGAATATTTTCTTCTAACACAGCTTTCAAATCTACCAACCAAGGTTTCCCATAACGATAGGCTGTTTCTGTCGCAATGTAGCCTAAACTTGACACTTCATGGTGATTATTAACAAGTTGCTGGTGTTTAAACTGTGCATATAGCGTAGGATTTTCAATGACAGCATAGGAATTTTTAGTCCCTGCAATATTAAAAGACTTGGTAGCACTAGAAAGTACCAGAGCAAAGTCTTTAAAATCCGGTGAAACAGTATTAAAGGAAACATGTTGATAACCAAACAAAGTCAAATCTTGATGAATTTCATCTGATACTAAAATAACATGGTGCTTTTGACAAAGCTGACCTACTCTTTCTAGAACTTCTTTTTCCCAGACACGTCCTCCGGGATTGTGCGGGTTACAAAGAAGATAGAGCTTCACATCATTTTCGACAATATCTTTTTCCAATTGTTCAAAATCAATTTGAAACAGACCATGTTCTTCTTTTAGAGAATTGGATACTAATTTTCGATGATTTAACTGGACACTACGGGCGAAAGGCGGATAGACAGGAGAATTGATTAGGACCGCTTCTCCTTCTTTGGTAAAGGCTTGAATCGCAATAGAAATGGCTGGCACAACACCTTCCACAAAAACAATAGAATCCTTATCAAACGAATACTGATGTTCGCTTTTTTCCCAATCCAACACCGCTTGGAGCAACTCATCACTCGCATACGTATAGCCATAAACTAACTGTTCTGCATAGTCGTGAATCGCATTTTTCACTTCTGGCATGACTTCAAAGTCCATATCTGCAATCCATGCTGGTAGCAATTGAGGATCAGTCTCTGTTTCTTTCCATTTATAAGTGTGGTGAGACAAGCGATTCGGTGCTGTTTGAAAATTGTATTTGCTCATATTATACCTCCAAAGCAAATGTTAAATCTGTTATCAAATCTTGGCTATCCTCAATCCCAATGGACAATCGGAAAAAATCATCTGTTAAACCATAGCATTTTGATATCTTCGCTAGAATAGCCTAGCATTAAATATCCTTTCAAAAAAGCTGCTCTATAATTTTTATTGAAGGATTCATCATTTATAAACTTTTATTGCAAGAATAGCTATTTTTATTATAGCTTAATTTTTATAAATTTTCTACAACATTAAAAAGCCTTACGACTTTTTAATGAATATGAAATTTTTGACGTAAAACTTGAGCTTTTTCACCAATAAATCGGTCTAACAAGCGAACCCGCAAAGCCATTGCTCCATAAATGATAATTCCCAGACCACCAATCATAATTAAATAAAGCATGCTAGAAATGCGTCCATTTGGATAAAAGACAACTCCCAGTACCACTTCCACAATGGCAATTAAAAGAGACATGATAGCAGTTAAAATCCCTATCAATAAACTCCGTTTAACGAGAATTCTTTGATTGAGTCCTGTTACTTGGCGAATGTGTTGGTACATCAAAACAATTGGAACAATCAGTCCGACTGTCGTTGCAAGAAGCGGACCATAAGCTCTGAATAAATAAATAAATGGAATTTGCAAAATAAGCTTAACAAGAACTCCATAGCCAAAATAGATAATAGCTTTGCGATTTTGGAAAAGCGCTTGAATCATTGGCGACAAGACAGTATAAATGCCTAAAATAATTGTCTGTAACATAGCAAAAATGAACAAACCTAAAGCTAAACGATCTGGTCGCCCATAAAAAATTGTGTATAATGGACGCGCCACTAAGACAGAGCCAATTGTTGCTGGTAAGAGAAATAACAGTAACATACTTAAGTTATCTTGAACAAGACGTGCTGCAGACTTCAAATCACCTTTGACATAGTTTTCTGTTAGCAGTGGAATTCCTACACCCCCGATAGAAGTCGCTACCGCAATCAAAATCATAGTAATTTTATTGGGATTAGCGGAGAAATAGCTAAACATAACCACCAGCTGAGAATTCGTATAGTTCGTAAACCATTTCATAATATTGATAAAAGTTACTTGGTCAATAATCTGGAAAAGCTGAATGGCAGAACCAGTGATAATAAACGGAATAGCTTCCCGAATCGTATCCACTAAAAGAGCACGACTGTTAATGTTGGTGCTTGACACTGGCTTATGCAGAATAGATGACAGCAAATTCGCTTTCCAGAGGAAATAAACCAAAACCGCCATACTGGCAAACATGCCAATAAAAGCAGCAAATGTTGATTGTGTAACTGCAGCAGCATAGTCTTTAGAACCCAATTTCATAATAAAGAATGTTGTCAAAAGCATCCAAATAACACGAATCACCTGCTCAGCAATTTGACTGATTGCATATGGTTTTAAATTGTTAAATCCCTGGAAAAAGCCACGGATAACACTCATAGCTGGGAATACCAGTACTGCCCAAGATAGGCTTTGCATGACAGGAATGAGTTCTTTCCCAACGCCTGATACATGCGCAAAGAAAGGTGATAAGAGATACATCACCACTGCAAAAATGGCTCCCAACAAGAGCATAAATTTCAAAAATTCACGAATGAGGGTAAAACTATGATCCTTTTGATCCATTGTGTTGTATTTCGCAACTTGCTTAGCGACCGCAACAGGTACGCCTGCTGTGGAAATCAGAAGAAACCAAGCATAAATATTATATCCCATCGTAAACAAGCCATTAGCTTCTGCACCATGTTTGCCCATCCAGATATACCAAGGAATGATATAAATCGCCCCTAAAAAACGGCTGATAAAGTTACTTGCTGTCAACCAAGCTGTCCCTAGAAGCATTTGTTTTTGTTGAGTTGTTGTTTGTTGATCCATACATAACCTCTAAAAGTAGTCTTATCTTATTATAAACTTTTCCTTTCCGCTTGTAAAACCTCGCCATTAGGTTTACAATAGAAATATGATAACAATTGAGAACGCATTAAAAATTTTAAAAAATGATCACAATTTCCGCGAAATCATTGATAAAGGTGAATACTATTATAACATTACTGATGTCACATTTGATAACATCAGCTATGACAGCCGCGATGTGACTGCTTCAACTCTTTTCTTTGTCAAAGGTGACAATTTTAAAAAAGAATTTTTGGGAAAAGCGGTTGAATCAGGCTTACGGTTCTATGTCAGTGAGACGGATTTTGAAGTAACTATCCCAGTAATTCTAGTCAATGATGTCAAACAAGCCATGAGTCTTCTTGCCATGGAATTTTATGGAAATCCGCAAGACAAACTCAAACTGCTCGCATTTACAGGAACCAAAGGAAAGACAACTTCGGCTTATTTTGCCTATCACATCCTCCAACAAAGTCATCAGCCTGCTTTGTTGTCTACTATGAACACGACGCTCGATGGAGAACATTTCTTCAAATCTACTTTGACAACACCGGAAAGCTTAGATTTGTTCAAAATGATGGCGACAGCGGTTGAAAATGGCCGAACTCATCTGATTATGGAAGTTTCCAGCCAGGCTTATTTAAAAAAGCGAGTTTACGGTTTAACTTTTGACGTTGGTGTTTTCCTCAATATCAGCCCTGATCATATCGGACCAATTGAACATCCGACATTTGAAGATTATTTTTATCATAAGCGACTCCTCATGGAAAATAGCCGAACTGTTGTCGTTAATAGCGAAATGGATTATTTCCAAGTGGTGGCTGAGCAAGTTGCATCTATAGAACATGATTTCTATGGACAATATTCCGACAATCAAATTCATCATTCGCAAGCATTTTCTTTTGAAACAAGCGGAATCCTCACAGAAAAATTTGACATTCAGCTAATCGGACGTTTTAACCAAGAAAATGCACTTGCTGCTAGCCTTGCCTGTCTACGCTTAGGTGCCACTATTTCTGATATAAAAAAAGGCATTGCTGCTACACGTGTACCTGGGCGCATGGAAGTACTGACTCAAAACAATGGTGCAAAAGTTTTTGTTGATTATGCGCACAATGGTGTCAGTCTGGCTAATCTCCTATCTGTCGTTCAAGAACACCAAAAAGGCAAAATTGTTTTAGTACTTGGTGCAACCGGAAATAAAGGAGAAAGTCGTCGCAAAGATTTTGGACAACTACTCAATCGCCATCCAGAATTGATAGTTATCTTGACAGCAGATGACCCTAACTACGAAGATCCGATTGCCATTGCTAAAGAAATTGCCAGCTACATTTCTTTTGACGTTTACACGATTGCAGACCGCAAAGAAGCTATCAAAAAAGCTCTTAGCTTAACAAACAAAGAAGGCGATGCTGTTATTCTAGCTGGTAAAGGTGCTGATTGTTACCAAATCATAAATGGAGAAAAAACAGTCTATCTAGGCGATTACGCGATTGCGGAAAGGTATTTATAGAATTGAATAAAGGTCGAGATAACAGTCTTCGACCTTTAATTATTGAAAAAACAACAACTTTATATTAGTAAAGTAAAATAAGCATCATTTTTTAGAAATCAGAATCTTGCCTTATGATTTTACTTTCTCCAACTAATCAAAACATACATTAGACTTGAACCATAGATATCCGCAAGAGCATGCGCGAGGAAGAAAGGTAAGAGATTTTTAACCTTATATTTGTAAAGGCAATAATATAGAAGTCCAAAACCAACACCGATCGTCAGTGCCCAGAGCATTCCATGATAAGTGTGGAAAGAAACACGAATGATCATCGAATAAAGAAGAACCCACCATTTATATTTTTCTTTTACCGAAGTTAATAAGCCTAAGAAGAAAAATTCTTCATAAAAGCCATTTAGCAAAGCATAGAGAATCATCATCGGTGTCAAATCGGTAAATTTACGGAAAATTTCTAATAGATCAATGTATTTCCATAACTGGGGATCAAAATAGTTATATTCTCCGCTAAGGGTCGTCACGGTATCTGCTAGAATCCCCATAACTGCAAAAATAAATGGAACCCAAAAGAGTACAGACCACGATAGACGAATCGGCAACTGTCTAAAATCAAACCGACGAAGTATTAAGTAGGCTATCGTCAAAGCTAACATGAGAAGTTGTAATTCTAAGTTACTAGAATAAGCGGCTCCATCATTTGCTGTTTTACTAGTTGCATCTGCTACTGCTGTTGTAGTGGACGGAGACAAGCTAGCAAGATAAAGTTCTGTTGAACGATAGATAAATCGCCCAAATAGCAAGACCGTCACGATGACAATATCAAACCATTTCAGATACTTCGGGGGTTGAGTGGGACAAATTCTTGCTAAAAGATTCACGATATATTCCTTTCATAAAACGAAATGGGAGAGGGACGGAACTCAAAACTAAAAATCTTTAGTTTATAGTCTCACTCCGCAAGGTTGCTCAACAGTCTGGGAGCCTGTTGAGGTGGCGAGTGCAGAAAACGAAATTTTCGTCAAAAGTACTCTTCCGAGCTTGAAAAGCGAACAAACCTTGAGGCTTGCTTTAACCCCCCTATTCGCCAATTCAAAGCCGTGTTTTTGACACATCTTCATGGAAGGGTTCTTTTCAACCTCCAATAGTCCAGTGGACTATTGGAGCAATCTGCTACTGCATCGTTGATTTATTGCACCGTATCCTTTGAAGCTAGAGACTTTCATCCCAGCCTCATACCAACCATAACCATTGTACCTATAAATCTATCAAAAAATCTCAAAATTTTATTATTCTATGATGTTTATTGTAAAAGTCTACAGACTTTTGTACACGAAAGGTTAAGGTTTCTTTATCAAAATCCAGTTTCAACTCATAGTTTCCTGATTCGTTAGGTACGATATAGCCTAAAATCACTAGAGCATCTACAAAAATATCGTGCCGTTTTTGCATCAGCTCAGTTTTACGACCATACTTTAGCAGAAAAGTTGTCATATATTTTAGAGCATACTCCGGATTAACATCTCCTATCAACTTATAAAGCTTTTGTTGCTGATTATTCAATGAATATTGTTGCTTTAGCTTATAAAAATAATTGGAAAGTGTCAGCTGCTCTCTGAGAAAATCTGTTGTTTCCACTAAAATAGCCTGGTTGGTCTGATTGGTCAAGCGTGTCTTAAAGCGCACATTCCGCAATTCTTTATAAAGAGAACTGTCATCTCGTACAAATACTTCCTGATCCAAAGACAAATCCGTCACATTTTGCAGTAGAGGAAGGGTTTGTTGATACCGTTTGTTTGCTCGAACCACATAGCCTGCCTTGATATAGTCCTCTATAGAGCGATCAATATTGGAAAAGTTTGCAAATTCGCACTTTATCTCTCGCAAAGTAACATCATCATGTCGGTCTAAATAATTTATCAATTCATGAAAAAAAGGCTGACGTGTTAAACGACTGGGATTGATTACTTTAATCATCTAATCTTCCTTTATAAACTAATTTTTCGGATTGAGCCAATTGGCTAGGATTGGTTCCTGGCTGATGAAGAGGAACTGCTAAACCTAACTCTTTGTAATACTGCTGCCAAAAAGGAGCTATTTCCTCTTTTTCATCACCGAACTGCATAGGAATGGTTTCAAAAATGGGGAGGATTTCTGCAATATATTCAGAACAATAAAAGCCTGTCGTATCTGGATAAAAGCTATTATTATAAGGTTTATAAAGGTGTTGCTCTGCTCTTTTCCAGACAGCTTTTACATCTATGTCAGAACAAGCATAAACAGCATAACATTCATCAACCTGTAAAAATTGATCTATCGGTTCTTTAATGACACCGCGCTTGCTTGTCGCATGGTAAATCCAACCAGCAAAGAAGATTGCCACATGGTTATACCAACCAGTTGATCGCTGAATGGCCTCTGCTATATCAGATTGACTGGATACAAAAATTAAATCTCCATTTTGTAAATCTTGAATCTTCATAGAACTATTGTATCAAAAAAGGAGCCGAAACTCCTTTTTCTTCCAAATTTTTATCCATTAAAACTTTCAGTCAATTGTGGTACAACTTGTTTTTTACGAGAAACCGCACCAGCAAGGAAAGCATGATTATTTTCAAGTGTGAAATGGAAAGCTGCTTCCACTTTATCCATATTGCCTCCAAGTGCAAGGATTTCTGAGTTAGAATTGATAATATCGGTAATCATCAAAACGAAGTCAGAATAACCATTAGCCGCATTTGTTTTTTCAATAGCTGCTTCCAGTTCAGCTTGACGTTCTAAGACTTCTGCAATATCAACTGTGTTGACTTGTGCTACACGAACTTGGTTTCCGTTTAATTCAAATGTTTTAGCATCAATATCAATCAATTCCTCGGCTGTTTTGCTAGCTAAGTTGGTTCCAGCTTTAAGCATAGCCAAACCGTATTCTTCCAAATCAACTCCTGCAAGCTCTGCCAACTCAGGTGCAATCACTTTATCACTCGGATGAGTGGTTGGTGATTTCAGAAGAAGCGTGTCTGAAATCAAACCTGAGAGCATCAAACCTGCGAGTTCTTTTGGTACAGCTACACCAGATTCTTTAAACATGCGATAAACGATAGAAGAAGCTGAACCGACAGGCTCCAAACGCATATAAAGTGGACTAGCTGTTTCAAAATTTGCCACACGATGGTGATCCACAACGCCATAGACTTCTACTTCTGCAATGTCAGAAATAGATTGTTGAAATTCATTATGGTCTGTTAAAATGACTTGCTCAACTCCTTCTGCTTTGGCAGATGTCACCACACGCGGTGCCGTTACTCCAAAATAATCCAAAACAAAAGCTGTTTCTTCATTTGGTTCTCCCAAAGCAACCGCTTCTGTATCCAAGCCATAAGCTTCACGCGCAAGATAAGCAAAGGCCACAGCTGAGCCAATCGCATCTGAATCTGGATTTTGATGACCGAAAACTAAAATTTTAGACATGATCGTACCTCGTAAACTTTTTATATACTTTATTTTAGCACAATTTTAAGATTTTCACAAAGAGAGGAATAGAAAAGCACCCAATCGTTAGTTTTCCTGTCTAACTTTTTGAGTGCTGATCAAAATCTCACTTCCTGCTTTTATTAACTATTATGTACGCGGTTCATATACTCGGTATAAGATTCTGTTTTCATAAGTTCTTTGGCATTTGCTACTCGATCAGCAGTTGGCGGCTTTATACCTTCTAATGGATAAGGAATGCCCAATTCACGCCATTTAAATTCTCCCATTGTATGATAAGGTAGCACTTCAAATTTATCAACTGTTTTTAACGTTTTGACAAACTCACCTAATTCTTTTAAGTCGTCATCACGGTCTGTTAACGTTGGAACCAAAACATGGCGAATCCACATTGGAACACCTTTATCAGACAGATATTTTGCACATTCCAAAATATTCTTATTGGTGTGCCCTGTCACAAATTTATGCTGGGCATCATTGATTTCTTTAATATCCAGCAACACTAAATCTGTCACTTCAAGCAGGCGATCAAAAACTTTGAGATACTCTGGTGTATTGCGGAACGGCATCGCACAAGTATCTAAAGTGCAATGAATTCCCAATTCTTTAGCTTTGGTAAAAAGTGCAGTCACAAAATTAATCTGCAAAAGAGCTTCACCACCACTTACTGTAATCCCACCTTTTTTACCCCAAAAGCCACGATAACGAAGCGCTTCTTGCAAAACGTCTTCAACCGTTCGCTCTCTT
Source organism: Streptococcus sp. NSJ-72 (assembly GCF_014334035.1). NCBI lineage: Bacteria > Bacillati > Bacillota > Bacilli > Lactobacillales > Streptococcaceae > Streptococcus > Streptococcus sp. NSJ-72. The sequence goes on along the minus strand of NZ_CP060489.1, from coordinate 741,277 downwards.
GAATTATTGGTTTCCATTGCCCATGTATCTGGATTGTGGCAATATTGGCAACGCATTTTACAACCCTGTAAAAAGACAATGAAACGGATACCAGGCCCATCAACAGCTCCAAAACTTTCAGTCGAATGGACCATACCTGTTACTTTTCCATAATCAATGACTTCTTTTTCCATCGTCTTATCCTCTTGAAAACGTTTTATAATACTATTATAACACTTCTTTTCTAGATAGAGGGACAATTTATCTATTTTTTAGAAAATAATCTGTTTTTCAGTTTCATTTTCAATATTTTTCAAAAAAACGAGAGAATCTTAAAACTCTCTCGTTCATCTATTCCTTTTAATCCGTCACTTTCTTTCGCCAAAGGATGGTTGCGCTTAAGATGACAATCCCTACAACAGCGACTTCAGCGCCTGTTGTTCCTGTAGATGGTAAAATTCTCTTTTTAGTTGGTTTATCATCTTTATTTGGTGGCGTTGTACTATCACCGGAAGGAGGAGTTGGTTGTGACTCATCCTTCTTACTGAAGTCAAGCTGTGCAATGACGGGATCATGGTCTGATGCCCGACCGTGTTCTTCCATGAAAGAAGCATTAATGTGAACTGGTGAGAATACTGTTTTGTCAGCAATATTTTTTGAAACAAAGATATTGTCTAAACTTTGATTGCTACCACGGTAAAAATAAGAATAGCGGTCTGCTGCGTCGTGATTCAGCATCATATTGACTAATTCATTACCAGCCACTGCTTTGGCAGTTTCCGAAAATTCAAAGTCATTAAAGTCACCAGTTAAGACAAACTTCAAATTTGGATTTTGCTTCAAACCTTCTTTTACAAAAGCATTCAGCAACTTAGCTTGTTCAATCCGTTGTGCCAATGTATTTTGCACTGATGGTTGTTTAGAACCATATACTGCATCATCACCGAGTTTGGATTTCAAATGATTGGCAATCACGACAATATGCTCGCCCTTAAATTCAAACTCTGCTGCTAAAGATTTTCGAACTTTCGTAAAGGCTGGATTGGTTGGATCGATCCTTGCAGGATTTTTCACCAAATGCCCATCTTTGAAGGCAGCTGCTTCTGTGCTACTTCCTGCTTCACGCTCAACTAACTTCACTCGTTGAGGATTATACAAGTAAGCCACACGAATATTGGAGCCCGGCTTTCCACCATCTGCTCCATCAACAGGGGCGACTTCGGTATATTTGTATTCTTTGCCACCTAATTGTTTAATTTTAGCAGCCAGTTTTTCACCGCTTTGCACACCGCTAACAGTACCATCATTAACGCTTCCATTATTGTCTTGAACTTCTATAAGAGTAATAATATCTGGACTATGAATTTCGTTGATAAAAGATTTAGCAATTTTTTCCACTTTTGCATCAGGCGTCTCACCTGCTGCATTGTTTGCTGAGAAGTTTTCAATATTATAAGAAGCAATAGTCAATTTATCTTCACTTGGATAAATCTTAGAAACCTCTCTTTGTAGACCGCCATCTTGCAGATCTGGCAACTTCGTTGGCTCCAACTTATAAACCTTGCTGCGATAAGTTACAACACCAGAAACATCTTCATTAAAGTAATCTTTAGCTTTTGCAATATATTTATTCCCAACATAAACGGGGATAGTTGCTGTATTTTGGACATTAGGGCGAAGGTTGACACCACCGATATTATTGAGCGGCAGCGCTTGATAACCATTCGGCAAGAGATAAATATCTCCTCGATATTGTGGGCCAAGCACACGAGGTTTTTTCACTGTTGTCAACATACCCTCCAGACTTTCCCAATAATCCAATGCATCATGTTCTGGATCATAAGTAGTCGGAGTATTATCCACGATATCTTTTGGCATACGATCTGAAATATTAACTGGTTCTGGTAATGTAGCTGTGCCATCTTTCGTTACTTTTGAAGCAATCAATTGTGTTACAGTTAAGCTGTCAGTTGGTTTACGGAAAGTTTGTCCAGGACGAACACTGAGTTCTTCCATATAACCTTCTTTGATTTGACCTTCAATCGTCAACTGATCGCCAACTGTAACCTTTTCTTTTGAGACGACATAAATAGCATCTGAGGTCTTAGTATTGCCATCGGCTTTGAGATCTTGTACATAAAAACCATACCGATCTATCTTTGTTACAACAACATTTGAAACCTTGACTTTCTTCCCATTATAAGGTGATTCATGGGCTTCCCCTTGTATTTGACCGATATTTGCCACTGTTGTAAATTCAGAAGTTGTAACATGGGCTTCACCGCTTGCAGCTTCTGTCTTAGGCGTCTCTTCCCTTGTACTACTTGGCTCATTCGTATTGCTCGTTGAACTATCAGAAATTGCTTCTGATGGCTGTGATTGTGTCGTTGAAGTTGAAGCAACTGAGCTAGATTTCGAAGTAGTTACAGATGATTCTGAGCTCGAAGATGAAGAGCTTGTCTCATTCGCCTGAGCAAGAGGACTTAAAACAGTGCTAGCGAGCAAAATAGCTGTCGCAAACAAAACAGGTAATTGTTTTGATGTTTTTTTCATATATTCTCCTTTACATCATAAATTGGAAATCAGCTTTCCTTGAGATGTATTTCTACCGTAACTATTATAAATAAAACGGAAGAATATTGCAAGCGCTTTCTCTCAGGCTTTAAAAATCGGCTGAATGATTCAGTCGATTTTGGAATTTCTTACTGTATCTAGCGCTTATTCACAATAATTGCCAAACTTTCATAAGGTCTCAAGGTCACAACTGCTGCTATTTGAGCTACCTCACAATTAGAAAGGAGGACTTCACCATTCTGGTACTCCGGTAACACGTCTACTGTAATCGGATCTGAGTAGAAGTTATTGAGCACTAACAGTTTTTCATCACCCAATTGACGCTCGAAGGCATATACTTGCTGGCTATCTTCATAAGCTGGTTTGTAGCTGCCCTCCGCTATAAGAGACAATTTTTTACGAAGAGCAATCAATTTTTGGTAAAAAGTAAAAATTGGACCTTGAATTTCATTATTAACATTGATTTCAGAGTAGGATTTAGCTGCTTTTAACCAAGGTGTTCCACTTGTAAAGCCAGCATTTTCTGAATCATCCCACTGCATAGGAGTTCGGGAATTGTCACGAGACTTAACCTGAATAATCTTAAACGCTTCTTCTGGTGTTTTGCCAGCATTTAATAGCATTTGATAAGCGTTGAAAGATTCGACATCTGCATAATCTTCCATGCTGTCATAGTCGGGGTCAATCATACCGATTTCTTCTCCCATATAGATATAGGGCGTTCCGCGAGACAGATGAATGCTTGCCGCAAGCATGGTCGCTCCTTCATTGCGAAAATTCTTAACATCTACAAAACGATTCAGTGCACGGGGTTGGTCATGATTATTCCAAAACAGAGCACTCCAACCGTTATGGTCGCTCATTTCTTTGCCCCATGTATGGAAAAGGCGCTTTAATTCTTCAAAATCAAAATTCTTCAACGTCCATTTTTGTCCATTTTCATAATCTACTTTTAAATGGTGAAAATTGAAAGCCATAGATAATTCGTGGCGTTCTGGAGCTGTATAAAGAATACAATTTTCAATGTTCGTAGCGCTCATTTCACCAACAGTCATAATAGCCTCATCCGTTCCAAAAGTCTCCTCATTCAACATGTGAAGATACTCGTGTACGATAGGTCTATCAGTATAGGCTGGCTTCCCGTCATTCTCCGGACAATTCTCTAATATTTCATCCTTCCCGATGACATTAATAACATCAAAACGGAACCCCTTCACACCCTTATCTAACCAGAAATGAACAACTTTAAAAAGTTCTTCACGGACACGAGGATTGTGCCAATTGAGATCAGCCTGCGTCACATCGTAAAGATGCAGGTAATACTTACCCGTGTCTCCAAAAGGAGCCCAAGCGCTGCCGCCAAACTTAGACAACCAGTCTGTCGGCTCATCACGTAGGAAAAAGAAATCCTGATAATAGTTATCTCCAGCCAAGGCTTTTTGAAACCACTCATGCTCTGTCGAACAATGGTTGAGCACCATATCCAACATAAACTCGATACCATATTCTTTTCCAACTTGAATCATTTCTTCAAAGTCGTCCATACTCCCAAAGAGTAGATTTACCGCAGTATAATCAGAAATATCGTATCCATTGTCATGCTGTGGACTAGGATAGAAAGGATTGAGCCAAACCATATCCACCCCCAACTTAGCAAGGTAAGGAATTTTTTCAATGATCCCTTGTAAATCTCCAATACCATTTCCTGTAGTGTCTTTATAAGATTTTGGATAGATCTGATAGACTACTTTTCTTTTATCGAATGTCATTTGTTTTCCTTTTCTATTTTACAAAAGAAAGAGATGGGGCTTACGCTCCCACCCCTGTATAGTTTTATATTGTATCACGAATTTCTTCAAACTTTATACTTATCAGAGAAGAATATTTTATTGCAGACTATACTTTGTTCAGTTATTCATTCACCTAGCTCAGTCTACCTGCGATGAATGTTAGCCAATTCGTGTAGCCGTCATGAGCTTATCACCAAGTTCAATCATCCGTGGAAGTTGACCACGTTCATCTGCTTGAAATTGATCTTGGTTGGTGATAATCACCGGCGTTTCTGTCACATAACCTGATTCTTTAATTGCTGACATGTCAAAAGAAATCAACTTATCTCCCACACTAACTTTATCTCCTTGAGCCACATGAGCTTCGAAGCCTTTTCCTTCTAAATTCACCGTATCCATACCAATATGCATCAATAACTCGACACCTTCATCAGAAACGATTCCTACAGCATGTTTAGTTGGAAAAAGCACTGATACAACACCATTCACCGGTGCAATGAGTTCACCTTCGCTCGGTTCAATTACTACACCTTGTCCCATGGCACCTTGTGCAAAAACAGGATCGGTTGCTTGGCTTAATTCTTTCACTTCTCCAGCAAGTGGGCTAGCAATTTCTGCAAAATCCACTTTTGGAGCTGCTTCTTTTGCTTCGTCAATGGCTTCAATTTGCGGTGATTTGACACTTTCATCTTCTGCTTTTGTAAACACACCTGTCTTACGGAAGAAGAACGTCAAAATCATCGGTACTGCAATAGCCACCAGCATGACAAAGAAGAATGGCAGCATGTATTTCGCTTGAATAGACAAGATACCCGGAATCCCACCGATTCCGATAGCATTTGCTGTAACATTAAATGTTACAGACAAGAGGCCTGCAATAGAAGAACCAATCATCCCTGCCACAAATGGATAAACATATTTCACATTAACTCCAAATAGTGCCGGTTCTGTGACTCCAAGATAGGCAGAAATTGTTGCAGGTAGGGAAATCTGTGCTTCACGTTCACTACGACGATTCATCAGATAATAAGCAAATACAGCTGAGCCTTGAGCGATATTTGACAAAGCAATCATTGGCCATAGAGCCGTGCCACCTGTATCGGCAACGAGCTGTGTATCAATAGCATTGGTCATATGGTGCAAACCAGTGATAACAAACGGAGCATAGAGAGCACCAAATATCGCACCAAAGAGCCATTTAACGGGACCAGTCAACCCTGCCAGCACTGCTGTTGACAACCATTGCCCAAGTGTCCAACCGATAGGTCCAAGAACTGTATGAGCTAAAATCAATGCCGGAATTAATGATAAGAAAGGCACAAAAATCATGGATACAATTTCTGGAATCCGTTTCCGCCAGAAAATTTCAAGATAGGAAAGAGACAAGCCTGCAAGTAGGGCAGGAATAACTTGTGCTTGGTAACCAATCTTTCTGACGGTAAAGAAGCCAAAATCCCAAACCCATTTTTTGGCAATTTCTGAAGCTGGCGTACCAGCTACTGAGTAAGCATTGAGCAATTGCGGAGATACCAAACAGATTCCCAAGACAATCCCAAGAATCTGACTAGTTCCCATTTTACGAGAAACCGACCAAACAATTCCAACTGGTAAAAAGTGGAAAATCGCTTCACCAGGAAGCCACAAGAAAGAGTTAACACCACTCCAAAACTGTGAAACATCCACAATCGTATTATAAACTGGTGTACCATCTTTAGCATACTGTGCTACACCATCAACGATCTTTTGCCCCAGAGCTTGAATTTGCACACCTTCCAAAATATTACGGAATCCTAGAATCAGCCCCCCAACGATAATCGCTGGAATGATTGGGGTGAAAATTTCCGCCAACATTGTCATCACACGCTGCACTGGATTTTGATTGCTCTTAGCAGCGGCTTTTGCTGCTTCTTTTGAAACACCTTCAATCCCTGATACAGCTGTGAAGTCATTGTAAAAAATCGGAACATCATTTCCAATAATAACCTGAAACTGCCCTGCATTAGTAAAGGTTCCTTTAACCGCTGGAATGGCTTCGATCGCTTTTACATCTGCTTTTTTCTCATCAGCTAGCACAAAACGCATCCGAGTCGCACAATGGCTAACTGCGGAGATATTCTCTTTGCCACCAATGGCATCTAATAAAATCTTGGCATCTTTCTCAAATTTTCCCATTTTCTGCTTGGCTAGGATCAACCTAACACTCTCCTTCTTTTTTTCATCATTGTACAATTGATGTTTTTATTGTAAACGATAGCAAAGATGTATGCAAGTTGTGTGTAGCATATTCCTCATATTTTTGATAAAATTAATATAGTTGTATGATAAAAAACAAACAAGTGAGGGGATTATGAAGAAATATGAACAAATTTTTAAATTCATAGAACAAGATATTCTAAATGAAAAATATCAAGTTAATGATTATCTCCCTAGCGAGCATGAACTCGTCCAAACCTACAAAGTCAGCCGTGATACCATTCGCAAGTCACTTGATTTACTTCAAAAAGCTGGTCTTATCCAAAAACTGAAAGGGCAGGGCTCTAAAGTTACTAAACAAGAACAGATTGACTTTCCTGTCTCCAATCTGACTAGTTACCAAGAACTCGTGCAACAGCATGGGATAAATTCTAAAACAAATGTCATTCAGTTAGAAAAAATCACGGTTGATAAAAAGTTATCCAATCTCACAGGCTTTCCTGAATACCGTCTGGTATGGCGAATTGTCCGCCAGAGAGTAGTCGATGACGTCGCTTCCGTCTTAGATATTGATTACCTTGATAAGAGCCTTGTCCCTTCCATGACTCGAGAAATAGCAGAACAATCGATTTATGCTTATCTAGAAGGAAAACTAGGGCTGCACATTGCTTATGCCCAAAAAGAAATCACAATTGATCCAGCTACGAACCGCGATAAAATTTTGATGGACATTGAAAATGATCAACATGTCGTTTCTGTTAAGTCCAAAGTCTATCTTACAGATGGACAGCAATTCCAATTCACAGATAGTCGCCATAAACTGGAAAAATTCCGTTTTATTGACTTTGCTAAGCGACAAAAACGATAACTCCCCCTCAGAAATACCACTTTCACAACTTAAAAAAACTAAAAGAAGCTGAGATTATTTCTCAACTTCTTTTTCTTCTTCTACTATTTCAGAGACTTCTACTTTGAGTTTTGTCACACGTCCATTTTTCACTTTATCATTGGTTAAAATGAGCTTTTTATTCTGACTTTCTACTTCATAACTCAAACGTTCCTTAGCATCCGGTATGGAGCCAACGCCCGTCAGATAATAACCAGCAATCGTATCAACATCATCACTTTCCAGTTCCATTTCAAAATACTCATTAAAATCATTCAAACTCATGGTTCCAAGGACAAAGTAAGTATGCTCAGAAACCTGATACACTTCTACTTCAGCCTTATCTGTTTCATCATCTATCTCGCCAACAATCTCTTCCAATAAGTCTTCAAGCGTTACTAAGCCAGACATACCACCATATTCATCTAGCAATATTGCCATTTGATTTTGAGTATTCCGCAACTCTGTCAACAAGTCATCTACAAAAATCGTTTCTGGCACAAAAAGTGGCTCTTGCAAAATCTTTCGCAGCACAATGTTATCAAAACCATTGGTAAAAGCCTCATTTAATAGACGCTTGGTGTGAATCAGTCCAATAACATTGTCTTTATCATCATCATAAACCGGAATCCGTGAAAAGTTCTGCTTCAAAATGCTTTCAATAATTTCCTTGGTATCATCATTGATGTCCACCATAAAAGCATCTGTACGAGGAACCATCACTTCACGCGCCATCATCTCATCTAGTGAAAAAATTCCTTGCAACATTTCAATCTCATCAGCATCCAGGGTTTCTTCACTATTCGTTAGCATATATTCAATCTCATCACGAGTCATTTTCTCATCAGCATCGTCAAAGGTCATCGGCGTTATCCGACTAAGCAGATTAGTGGAGGCTGATAAAAGCCAAACAAAGGGACCAACAATTTTCCCTAAGAAAATGATAACTGGTGCTGTATGAACTGCTAGAGCATCTTTGAGATTCAAAGCAATTCTCTTTGGATATAATTCCCCAAAAACAATAGAAACATAAGTCAAAATAGCAACAGATAAGAAGCTTGCAATCGCTCTTGCTGTCTCAGAATTTCCCATCCAAGAAGCAATTTCCCGACCGAGTGTATTAGCCAAACTAGCTCCTGATAAAATTGTAATCAAAGTAATTCCAACTTGAATGGTGGATAAAAAGTGATTAGGTTTTTCCAAGACTTTCAATAAGCGAATATATTTTGCATCGCCTTCTTCAGCCTTTTGTTCCACACGAGCGCGGTTTAAAGACACCATCGCCATCTCAGCTGCTGAAAAAAAGGCGTTTAATAGTGTTAAAACCAATAATAGTAAAGCTTGCAGTAACAAGGTCTGACTGCTAGGGTCTTCCATGAATGTTCTCTCCTCATATATAAGTAATCTTAATTATAGCATACTTTTTGACTTCTTGCACAAGGAGTATTAAAAAGAAAAATTTGGAAGGAAATTACAAAGAAAATTATTTATTAAGATTCTAAATTTTGCAAAACGGTTTCCAGGCGTGAGATTGCATCAACAGGAAGCGCCGTTTTCGGGTATTTTTGGTTGAAAGCAAGCAAGAAATTTAACCGTACCTGCATTCTTTCTCTGATTAATTGTTTATAGCGAGAATCAAAACTTGGAACAGGATAGCCCTCACATTCCATATATTCAAAACCTTCCAACGAGCCAAATGGTTTAAAAATTGCCTCTTCATCAACAATTTTTTCAATAATACTCAGACTAATCTCTTTTGAAATTCCTTTTCCCATATAAAATCCAGTATTGATAATATAACAGTCGACACCAGATTCAAAAAGGCTGCGAAATTTCCGATAGTCTTCTACCAATGGATACACTCTAAATGGATTAGCATAAGGTTCAATCACCAAATCATCATGCTTGCCAATCACATTTTCAGCGTTAGAACGCTTGGTCATCAATGTACACCCCATCGTAGAAGCCATCAGCGGATCATTGATTTTAACTAAAGGCGGGAGAGAATCGTCTTTCATAATCCAGAAAATAGCTTGGATAGATTCATCAATTCGATCGACCCGATTTGGCGTTGCAAAACGAGACTTGACTGTCCGACCATTTCCGTTTCGAATATCTTCTGTCACTAATTTTTTTAATCCATTGTCATCTAGTGTTACACCACAATTCTGAACGGTCACAAAGAAATCTTGTTCCTTATGTCCAATTGGATAATCATTCGTTTTATCAAAGTAGGATGGTTCCAAAGCAATGGACGAGCCATCTTTTATAGAAATAATAAAAGCGTCATCATGCAAAACCTTAATATCATATTTTCCATTGTGTTTGGCATGTGTCAGTGTGGATTTCCCTGAACCAGATAAACCAAAGAAAGAAGCTACATAATCTTGTTTATCCGCTTCTTGTTTAAAAATTTTCAAGCCGCCATGACACGCCACATAACCATTTCTGGCAGCTGTTGCCCAAGCTAAGGTTAAGGTTGCTTTTTTTAACTCACCAAAGTAATTTAAGCCCAGAATAGTAACACAATTATGCCGAGTGTCAAAATAAACCAATCCTTCAGGATAATCCGGATGTTTCCATTTTGGATCGAAAAAGACAAATATATCATTTTCATCATACTTTTTAGAAGCTCTCAACCGATTTTTAAATTCTTCATCTAAAATTTGGAAATTTAAAAGCCATGAATACAAATTATTGATTTCATCCTCGGGAACCATGAGATGAGCACAAGCCATAAAAGCCTCATCAAGCCCCACAACTGCATCTGCCTTATAAAATCTCCGATGATGAGCCTGGTAGATTGCACTACGTACAATTGAAAGCAGCCTTTCATCTTCCTCACTGTCTCTACCAAAAATCCGTCGAGCCTCAGCCGTTCGACCAACAACTGCGCCAGAATTCGTTAATAAAACACGAGCATAAGAAGGTAAGCCCAGTTCCTTCGTATGAATCACGGGCATATCTAAAACAATTGTCCCAGCAGCTGCGGAAGCCAATTGATAAGCTTCTTCTACGGTTTTTATTGCAACAACCTGATTTTCATAAAAAGCTGTTTCAATGATTGCCTTCAAAGGAGAGAAATAAGAAGAATCTTTTCTTATTTCCTGCGGAGAATATTTACGACGTGTTACCATAAGTGCACCTCCTCTATCTTATTAGTTCTATTTTAGCATAAAAATACATTTTTAGTTTTAATAAAACGCATTATAAAAAAGAAGTCTTTTCCAGCTCGGAACGTAATTCAGATAACTTTAAAACAAAAAGTCTGGGATACAAATTTCCCAAACTCTTACAAGATATTGTTTTTATAACGAAGCGCAGTAGTTGAGAGTGGGCTGACAAAATCAATTGCTTTCGCAATACCGATTTTGTTTCCCTTCTTACTTGTTGATAATCCCATACTCTTCGTTTTTCTTTTGTTCCTGTGTTGATCGGTGATTATCATATAAATTTGCTAGGAACTTCGCAATTTCTTTCAGAATGGAATAAGTTGGAATCGCTACAATCATCCCAACAATCCCATAGATATTACTCGACAAAAGTAAGAGAACCATAATGGTAATCGGATGCACCTTCATCACACCACCTACAATTCGTGGGTAGAGAATATTACCATCAATTTGTTGCACAATGAGCATATAAAGAACAGCAATGACCATTTTTTGAGGGTCCATAATCAAATAGGTAATAATCATTGGAATTAAACCAATACTTGGCCCAATATAGGGAATTAAATTTGCAATAGCAGAAAAAATAGCAAATACCAAAGCATACTTCAAACCAATGACGCTATAACCAATGAAAGCCAACGTTCCTATAATAAAAGCATCAATCGAAATCCCACTAATATATCGTGCAATCGTTGCATTTAGATTGGTCAACAGCTTACTGATATTCAGCTTATCTCGCTTCAGAACAGTTCTTTCCAACATCGGAAGCAATTTGTCTCCATCAATTAAGAAATAAACCAAGAAAATCGGTGTCATAATCAAGATTAAAAGCGTGTTTAAAACAGCTGACACAACACTTCCCAAGCTATTAGTTACACCGTTTAGGATATTTTGTAAAATATCCACATAAGATAAATTTAACTGCCGCAAGATTGATTGAATATTAAAGTTTTTAAATAATTCATTCTGAGAAAGTTGATTAATCCACTTTTGTAACCCTTCATAAACATCCTGAGTAGAATTGATCAAACTAGTCAACTGCGTAATTAAAATAGGCAAGAGATAAATGATACCCAAGGTAATAAGCCCAAACAAAAGCACCAAGGTAATTAAAACACCAAAAATCCGCTTAACTTTCAGTTCTTTCTCCAAAAATTTCACCAATGGATTGGTTACATAATATAAAAAGCCTGCGACAAGAAAAGGAATTAAAACCGTATTTAAAACACTCACAAAGGGGGAAATCAGACCTTCCATTTGTCGCCAGATAAAAAAGATAATTGTCAGTAGTAAGACTTCGGTGGTCCAAAAAAATAACTTACTTTTATGAAACATACAGTTCCTCCTAACAGCTATTCTATCATATTTTCCAGGAAAAATGAGTGCTTTTTTAAAAATGAATCAAATTATTTTTTAAGAAGATGTACTTCTATCTCACAATTCCAAAAACTAGTTCATTTTTCTCGCTTGCTTATAAATCATGATAACATAGACTCGTGATTCTAGAATAAAGGGTTCGCTAATAGATTTAAATGCAAATTTTTCATACAAACCAACAACCTACTCTTGCTCCTCTATCCGAATCTCTCTTTCAAGCCATTTTTCAGCACAAGTCTCCGGATTAACTTGCACCCAAGTCCTTGACTGCGAGCAAATGTCGCCGTTAGAACACAACCAAAGTAAATAGTTTCTCTCTTTCAAATATTCTCGTTATACAAAAAACTAAGCCCAAGTTAGTAAAAACGTTGAGCTTAATCTTTTCTGTTATTGTTCATTCCTTTATGTTGACCAGAGACTAAGTGTGTGCTCAGTCTCTTTATTTCGTTTCAAAACCTTCTGCAAGCACTTGCGCAAAATGTTCTTCAACAATTTCTGCACAGTGATCACAAACAATTGCATGATAGCTACGTTCTGTGACTGTTTCATCTACTCGACGGCAACGTTCACAAACTTGACCTACTGCATGCTCTACTGTAAAAGCTACATCCTCGAAAGCAACCGCATTTTCCGGGGCTATTTCATCTGCAATTGTTAATTCGGAAACAATGAGAAGTTGAGCAACATCACTATTAATCGCTTCAAGCAATGTTCTCACTACTTCATTTGGATAAACCGTTAAGTGAGCTTCCAAGGATTTTCCAATAACCTTTTCATTACGTGCTTCTTCCAAAGCTTTTTGAGCTTGACTGCGGAAGTTCATAAAGGCTGTCCAAGTATCCAACAGTTCTTCCTCATTAGGGAAAGTCTGCGCATCTGGCAATTCCGCTAACTGAACAAACACTTCAGGTTCATGCTCTAAGTAAGACCAGATTTCCTCTGCTGTATGTGGAATAATAGGAGTCAACAATTTTGTAATGTTTACTAGAATATCATAAAAGACGGTTTGCATTTGACGACGTTCTAATGATTTAGCTGCTTCAATGTAAACAACATCTTTTGCAAAATCAAGATAGAAAGCTGATAAATCAACTGTCACAAAGTTTACAATTGCTTTATAAATATCTAAAAATTCAAAGTCCGCATAAGCTTTACGAATGGTCTGAATAAGTTGATTAAAACGAACCATCATATATTTATCAACGGAGCGAAGATCATCGTAAGCAACAGTATCTTCTTTCGGATTGAAATCAGATGTATTGGCTATCAAGAAACGGAGGGTGTTCCGAATCTTACGGTAAGTTTCAGAAACTTGGCTCAAAATATCCATAGAGATACGAACGTCGTTACTAGAGTCTACACTCGTTACCCAGAGCCGCAAGATTTCCGCACCAAATTGTTTTTCAACATCACTTGGAGCAATCGTGTTGCCGAGAGACTTCGACATTTTCTCGCCTTTACCGTCCAAAGCAAATCCTTGTGAAAGAATTTGTTTGTAAGGGGATACACCATGATTGGCAACCGATGTGATAAGTGATGAGTTGAACCAACCACGATACTGGTCTGAACCTTCAAGATACAGGTCAGCAGGATAAGTCAATTCTGGGCGATTCACAACTACGCCATTCCAGGAAGAACCTGAATCAAACCACACATCCATAATATCTGTTTCTTTAGTGAATATACCATTCGGTGATCCTGGATGAGTAAATCCTTCTGGAAGTAAGTCTTTCGCTTCCCGTTGCCACCAAACAATCGAACCATGAACAGCAAAAAGTTCTGCCACATGCTCAATCGTTTCTTCTGTCATAACCGGTGTCCCATCCTCTGCATAGAAGATTGGAAGTGGCACTCCCCAAGCACGTTGACGAGAGATAACCCAGTCGCCACGGTCACGAATCATGTTGTAAAGACGCACTTTTCCCCATTCTGAGTGGAATTTAACCTTTTCAATCTCATCCAAGATTTCTTGACGGAATTTTGATACAGATGCAAACCACTGTGGTACGGCACGCCAGATGATTGGTTTTTTCGTACGCCAGTCAAATGGGTAAGAGTGAGAGATTTCTTCTTGAGCAAGGAGCAAGTCACCAAGTTTCTCAATAACAGTTGGTGCAACCTTGTCATAGAATTGGCCTTCAAAGTCAGGACCAGCATTTTCCATCATGATACCGCGTTCGTTAACAGTGACAAACACTTCCAAGCCGTTGGCAACACCGACATTATAGTCGTCCTCACCAAAGCCTGGTGCTGTATGGACAATACCAGTACCAGAATCTGTTGTAACATGGTCACCAAGGATGACAAGTTCTTCTACTTCAATATCCCACGGGTGTTCCGTCACGATGTGGTTCAACTCTTGACCACGGTAAGTAGCCAACACTTGAACATCAATCCAGCCAAATTTCTCAGATAAGCTATTCAACAATTCAGACGCTACAATAAACTTGCGAGTTTCACCTGCTGGCTGTACCAAAACATAATCAATATCTGCACCCACTGTCAACCCACGAGAAGCTGTGACGGTGAATGGAGTTGTGGTCCATACAACAATGTAAGTATCTGTATCTAGAACGCCTTTTCCATCTTTAACTTTGTTGGCGTAGTAAAGTGAAGTTGAAACCAAATCATGGTATTCAATCTCTGCTTCAGCCAGGGCTGATTCAGATGACCAAGACCAGTAAACTGGTTTCGCACCACGGTAGATATAGCCTTTTTTCGCCATTTCTCCAAAAACACGAATTTGAGCAGCTTCATAGTCTGGAGTCAAAGTCACATATGGATGTTCCCAGTCACCTGAGACACCTAGGCGTTTGAAATCTTCACGTTGTTTATCCACTTGACTCAGTGCATAATCACGACAAAGCTTTAAATATTCTGCCAAATCCATTTCTTTTCGTTTCACACCTTGCTTCGCTAGAACTTGCTCAATTGGAAGACCATGCGTATCCCACCCTGGAATGTAAGGTGCATAATAGCCAGACATTGATTTTGAACGCACAATAATATCTTTTGAGATCTTATTCATAGCATGACCAACATGGATATTTCCATTGGCATATGGAGGTCCATCATGAAGTGTGAAATGCGGTTTTCCTTCATTCAATTCTTGACGGCGTTGATACAATTTTGCATCTTCCCATTCTTTTTGCCAAAGAGGTTCTTTATTCGGCAAACCAGCACGCATTGGAAAAGCTGTTTTTCCAAGATTAAGAGTTTCCTTTAATTTCATAAGTTCTCCTTTTTCATATTAGTAACATATTAAAATAAAAAAACCACAAATTCATCCAAAGGACGAAAATTCGTGGTACCACCTTCATTTAGACAAGAATAATATTCCTATCCCTCTTACTCGTAACGTGAGTTAAGCGCTAAATCTTACTGTTTTTCAGATCTAAGTTTGTAAAATGATAATCCTAACAAAAGGGATTACAGATCTCTCACCGTCACCTGCTCGCTGCGAATATTTTGTTAGCATCTTGTTTTTACATTTTCTTATAAAATATCTACTGATTCTGTTGAGTTCTCATCATTTGTTAAATGCAAACCCAAAACAGACTCGTCTAAAGTTTCAAATGCTTGTGTTTCTGCTAATTCACGATTTGCTTCTTCAATGCGTTGCTGTAGTTCTTCTATTTCTTCCGGAGAAAATTGACGTGTCAGATCAATTTCATCTTCTTCTGCTGTCTCAACAACTTCCCCTAGAGCTGATTGAACAACTTCTTTAAAAGCTTCATCGCTTGTTTGCAAGTAAGTAGCTGTTGGACGAAGAATATCTTCCCATTCTGAAGAATTCACAATGCTTAATTGACTTTCAATTGTTGATTTTAAACGTTGGTGGAAGACACGCGTTTTATTTTTCAACTCTTCTGTTTCAACAGCCACTTTCTTAGCATTATCTGTCGCTTGACGAAGAATTTCATTAGCCTTGTATTTTGCCTCATCCAACAAATGTTGGGCTTCTTGCTCAGCTTTATGAACAATGTTTTCAGAACGGTCATTTGCCGCTTGTTTCACACGTTCTGCTGTATCTTGTGCAATCAATACAGACTGGCTAAGGGAATCCTTCATCTCGTCAAAGTAAGTCAAACGTTCTTCCAGATTTTTAATTTTTGACTCTTGCTCATGATTCACACGAACCAAATCTTCATAATCTTGGACAATGATGTCAAGAAATTCATCTACTTCGTCAACATCATATCCTCTAAATTTGTGAGCAAAAGCTTTATCTTTAATTTCTAATGATGTAATAGCCATATTTTCTCCTTACTTACTAGACAATAATTCAACAGTTAATTTGTACTTTCCATTTTTTGAAAAGTCATTTTCTCTTAAAACTTTTACTCTTCCATATCCTCGTACACTAATCAAGTCATTTAATAACAAATGATGACTAGGATTATCCAACATAGAATAATTTACCCTAACTTGCTTTGTTGCTATCAACTTAGTCGCAACACTTCGTGACAAACGAAATGAAGCAGCTAAGACTTTATCCAAACGCATACTAGAAACAAGCACATCTCTTAGCTTTGAATCTGCTTGAACAGCTATCAGTTGTGAAAAATCCACTTGTTTCAATTTTACAGATGTCTTTGCTATCCTTGAGATATGATCGATGAAAAATTGAGTAAATTTTCTATCTACCATAATTTGTACTCTACCAGAAGCAACAAGAATATCACCAAAAACTTTGCGCTCAATTCCTAATTGATTCAGCACTGTTCCCATTATTTGCGAATGGGTTAAGTGGTGAAATTTATTCGCATAGCTGATTTCTAACAGATCTATTTCAAAATCACTTACTTGCAACTCATAGTAGAGAGGAGCAATAATGACTTTAGCCAATTCACTCGTATAATAATCCGAACTTGAAAATATTTGCAATTGCAAATGATTTCCAAGATTCCGTAAAATTTCAACTTGGTGTGGATTCACAAACGAAGTTACTTCAAAAGAATAAGAATCCTCAACTCGCTGCATCTTTTCTAAGCTTTTATCAACAAATTCACGATCTTCTTCTGTAAAATGTTGGTATAAATGTTTAATATTCCTCATGAATTTAAGCTAAAAGCAAAAGAGCATTCAAAATGATGCCAGAAACCAAATTCAAAAGAAAGATAACGATAAGAATCGTCCAATCAAGACCAGCAAATTGTAAATTGAAACGTTGAAATGGTTTCAAAACAGGCTCTACTATCCGTAAAATCAACTGACCAAGTGATGTTTGATAGGCACCTGGAAACCAAGATAAGAGAGCATACACCACTAAAATAAATGAATACACTCTTACCAAATTATAAAGTATATTTACAATCCAAACCATGTTTTTATCTACGTTTCATATCAAAATCAAATTCGCCACTTTGTAAATCCTCAGGTAATTTCAAATCCTCAACATTTACAACAACATTGATTGGTGTTAAAAGGTACATTGTACTTGCAACTTTTTTTATATTTCCTGCAAGCACATAACGAGCACCATCCAAATAATCCAAACAACGACGAGCTTGCACTTCTGTCATATATTGAAAATCAATCAAAATGCTTTCATTAACAATTAACAAATCAACAATTTCAGTTGTTTCTTCATATTTTCTTGGATAACGAACATTGATTGTCACTTTGTCATCTGAAATTGTCCGATGTTGTGCCAATTCTTGCTGACGTGCATGCAGACGAGTAATGTTCTCATTTGCTCCCGACTTTGTAGAAGATTGTGAAGAGCTACTCGCTGTATGTACTAGTCTTTCTTTGGTAGGTGTAGATTGATTACTCACACGCGGTGGCAACTCTGGCGTTTGAACGCTTGCGTCTTCACCATCTTCTGTAAAGTAATCAATGAATTTATCAAATCTATCTTTAAGAGACATAATACTTTCCTATTTAAAAAATGCGGTACCAATTCTGACAAAAGTCGAACCATTTGCAATGGCTATTGCATAATCGCGGCTCATTCCCATACTTAAATCAGTAAAAGGCATGTTGGGTAACTGTTTACGTTGTAATCTTTTTTGTAATTGATTAGCTTGTTGGAAAATAGCATTTAATTCAGCCTCATTCGCTTCAAATGGTGCCATTGTCATCAAACCAACAATCTGAATCTTTTCAAGTTTTTCTAGCTCAGGTAAAATAGTATCAATTTCCTCTACAGTAAAACCATGTTTACTGGCTTCTTTGGAAATATTGACTTGTAAAAAGCATTTAATGATATGCTCTGCTCTTTTGTTGATTTCTTGAGCTAATTTTACTGAATCCAAGGCATGGAAATAGTCTACATAGTTAATGACATCTTTCACTTTTCGCCTTTGAAGCGTACCAATTAAGTGCCAAATCACATGTTCATCTTGTAGATCCTGATATTTATCTAGAAACTTATCTACTCGATTTTCACCGATATGATGAATCCCTGCTTTAATCAGTTTTTTAGCAGTAGAGCTGTCAACATATTTGGTGACAGCTATTACTTCTACTGATTTTTCTGAGCGATTAACTTGTTGTGTAGCCTGTGCTACATTCTCCAAAATTTGAGATGTATTCTTTTCTAAATCCATTTTAGCGGTTTTTAAAGAATGGTGGTGTTTCTAATTCATCGTCATCAGAACTAGTATCTTCATAACGTTCTACAGCTGGTGTAGTATTCGTTTCTGTTGAACGAACAATATTTTCACGACGCAAATCCCAGTCACCAAATGCTGAAACTTTTGGGCTTTCTGCTCGTTGATGGCTTGGCTTTGGTACTTCAAGATTTTCAGTCAAGTCAAAGTTACGATCGTAGCCTTGAGTTCCTCGAGAATTACGATTTCCACGAACTGCAGTTGAATAAGAATTTTGTTGAGAAACTGGGCGAACACCACTTACTCGATCAATTTTTTCTTGACGAACACCTGTTGCAACAACTGTCACACGAATTTCATCTTTCATACTATCATCAATAGATGTTCCTAGCCAGATATTCACACCATGACCAGCTGCCTGATTGACAATTTCTGATGCTTCTTCTGCTTCAATCAAAGTCATATCAAGCCCACCTGTAACATTTATGATAACATCTTCAGCTCCATCAATCGTTGTTTCAAGAAGTGGTGAATAGATAGCCTTACGCGCAGCTTCAATAACACGTTCTTCACCACTACCAATACCAATTCCCATAAGAGCATCGCCTTTATTTGCCATAACTGTTTTCACATCAGCAAAGTCAAGGTTGATAAGTCCTGGGCTTGTAATCAAGTCTGTAATTCCTTGCACACCTTGTCGAAGGACATTGTCTGCCTCGCTCAAAGCTTCAAGCAGAGGGGTTTTCTTATCAACGATTTCAAGCAAATTATTGTTTGAAATGATGAGAAGCGTATCTACATGCTCACGAAGTTCATTGATGCCTTCAATTGCAAAGTTCCCGCGCTTACTTCCTTCAAAGCCAAATGGACGAGTGACAACTGCAACTGTTAAAGCTCCCAGTCCTTTTGCAATACGAGCAATAACCGGTGCAGCACCTGTACCAGAGCCACCGCCCATACCAGCTGTAATAAAAACCATATCAGCTCCTGTAAGAGCTTCTGTCAATGTTTCTTCGCTTTCTTCAGCCGCTTTACGACCGATTTCAGGCTGTCCTCCAGCACCAAGACCACGCGTCAACTTTGGACCAAGCTGAATGACTGTTTCTGCTTTTGAACCACTAAGAGCTTGAACATCTGTATTGGCAGCGATAAATTCAACGCCTGATACTCCTTCATCAATCATGCGGTTAATGGCATTGCCGCCACCACCACCGATACCAATAACTTTAATTACTGCTCCTTGTGTCGCAGCTGTATCAAATGAAAATGTCATAATGTATTACCTTCTCCTTTAATCAAACATATTACCAAGCAGATTTCGAACACGATCTGTCAATTTTTCTTTTGGCTGTTGAGATTGTGTTGGAAGTGGTTCTGGACATTCAACTTCTTCTACTGCTTCATCAACCAAAGCCGCAGTTGGCTGTTGTGGTTGAGTAAAGCGTTGCAACGGATTGAACGACTGACTTTGCTGTGTTGAACGAGAGAATTCAACTGGCTGATGCCGTAAAAGTTCATCACCATGAACAGCAGCTTGTGCTAGAACATCCACTTCAGATAAGTTTCCTGCATACTCTGATAAACTAATAACATGGGCAAACGCTGGATTACGAATACCGATTTGATTTGGAACATATAATTTAACGGGAACACCGAAAACTTCTTGTGCCAATTCAACCACGCCCGGCAAAATCGCACCGCCTCCAATAATAACAATACCACCTGGAAGCTCTAATAAATGTCTTCTCTCTAAATCTTGCTTGATTTGTTCAAAGATATGTTTAACACGCGCTGAAATAATTTCTGCTAAATAACGCTCTGTCACTTCAACTGGTTCCACTTCACCAATTACTTCCACTTGGAAAGACTCATTGCTAGCGGCAGGTACGTATGCTTCTCCATAGTTAAACTTCAAGCTCTCTGCCAACTTCTTAGATGTTTTTAAAACCTTAGAGATGTCTTTTGTAACATATTCGCCACCTTCTTGATAGATATTGGTAAATTGTAATTCTTGATTGCGAACAGAAGCTGCAGTTGTTTGGCCGCCCCCCATATCAATGACAGTTGCACCAAACTCACGCTCTCCTTCATTCAGAACGGATTTTGTCATAGCGAGCGGAGAAATGATAATGTTTTCAACTTGAACTCCTGCACGCTCAACCGTTTTTCTCAAATTATGAAGAATAGTACGTGGACCTGTATATAGAAGACCACGCATTTCTAAACGAATTCCCATCATTCCGCGAGGATCACGAATTCCTTGAAAACCATCTACGATGAATTCCTCTGGAATAAAGGTAATAACTTCCCGGTCTGGAGTCATACTTTTTGTCAAAGCAGATCGTACAACATTTTCAACATCTGCATCTGTAATTTCTTTCGTTTCACTTGTCACAGGAATCATACCTTGTGTTGCTTCAATCTGCAACAAGTTAGCAGGCAAACCAACATTCACCAACTTAATTGAAATCCCTGCTTTTTCCTCTGCTTGTGAAATTGCAGACTTTATAGCACTTGCTGCTGCTTCGATATCTACAATGATACCATCTTTGACACCAGCACTTTTGGCGTTACTAACCCCAATTACATTTAATTCATTGTTTACGTGTTCTGCTACCAAGACCTTAATGGAGCTTGTTCCGATATCTAATCCTGTAAAAAAGCCATCTCTAGCCATTAGACCATTCCTCTCTGTTTACCAAGTTTCTCACTTATCAATTTAACTATCAAAAAAGTATAGTTATTCAAAGCATATTATAACATAAAAATTTAAAAAGTGGTTAGATTTTCTGCATTATTTTAGCTAATTCGATAACTAAATATCCCTGCTTCCATATCCACAATACTTGCTTCGGTTAATTGTGGTTTAATTTTTTCATAATAAGGTAGCTTTTTGGCCACTTCTGACAGAGGAACTATAATTTTATTTCCATCTGTCATCATGAGAGTCAACAAATCCTCGGTCGCTTTACTTGGTGTATGCTGAACTGTTTGAATTTCCGATTTGATCGTATCGGAAATACCTGCTAATTGTCGCACAAATTTCTTAAGCATAGCTTTATCTGAAAAATCAAGTCTAATATAACTTTTAGGTAATTGTGATTTAGTAACTGGGTTAGCAATTTCTTCTCCGCTAGATAATACTGGAAAATATTGCTCTCCAGAATAATCATAAGCGACAACTTTATATTCTGTCACTTTAATTTTGAATGTAATGGGGAACCGGTACGTTATTTCTGCCTTTTCAGCCCATAAATTTGACTGTTTGATATTCTTAGCATGGGCTTTTTGGCTCAAATAGGTTGTCAAGGTGTAGTCCTCTTTTTGAATACTAGAAGCCTCCAGAACCTCTGTTTTGGACAGTTGCTTATTCCCCGTCACCTCTATATTCTTTAATTTTGAATAAGGACTAATAAAATAAACAGCTAAAATCAACAAAACAGAACTTAGAATCAAGACTGGAA
Source organism: Streptococcus sp. NSJ-72 (assembly GCF_014334035.1). NCBI lineage: Bacteria > Bacillati > Bacillota > Bacilli > Lactobacillales > Streptococcaceae > Streptococcus > Streptococcus sp. NSJ-72. The sequence continues at coordinate 719,284 of NZ_CP060489.1, read as the reverse complement.
GAGCACGGTAAACATGACGAGGAGCAATTTTTTCTCTAGTCTCTTTTTCATTTTGTTTGGCTTGTTTGCGCTCTGCTTTCTTCTTTTTTCTCAAGTCTGTTTTATCAAGAGGCTTATCTTGTTCTTCCTCAGAGAACTCTGTACTAGTGGATTCTTCCAAGTCTTCTGATTCTGCTTTTTGAGTATCAGATGTTACTTCTGGCTTTTCATCTTCCTCGCCTGCATCTAATTTCTCAGGATTTGGCAAATGCTGCTTTTTTTGCTCTGCCAGTTCTTTCTCTTTTTCAGCTTCTTCTTGAGCTTTTTTTTCAAGATATTCCTTGTTTCTTTTTTGCCACTCAGAAAGTTTTTCTGTCTCTTGTCCTTTCTGATCCTCTTGCTTCTTTTTTGTCATTTTCTTCCTTTATCTATGTCATTTTTTAAAAGGTTATAAAATTCATCTAACGATTTTATTTCTTGAGACTGTTTCATGGTTCGTTCATACATTTCTTTCCGCTCAAGCATTTCGGCAATCACTTTTTGTAGATTTTCAAAGTTTAGTTGACCCTCGTCCAACTTCTTAGCATAGCCTTTTTTTACAAAATAATCTGCATTTTCAATCTGATCACCACGACTTGCTTCTCGTCCCAAAGGAACAATCACATGGAGTTTTGCCATAGCCAATAACTCAAAAATAGTATTAGATCCGCCACGTGTTATAACGACATCTGCTAAGTTCATCAATGGTTGATAGAGATCTGTCACATAGGCAACCCGATAGAGATGATTGGATAATTCATCTAAATGAGCATCTCCTGATAAATTGATAACATTGTAGTGCTGAGTTAATTCTATTTTATTTTCCGTTACCAAATCATTAAAGACCTTAGCACCAGCCGATCCACCAACAAACAGAAGGGTCGGAAGATTTTTATCAAAATGTTGCTGAATCCTTTGAACCTGCTCATTTGGTGCAGTTATTTTTTCTCCTACTTTTGTTACAGCTCCTACATGTTCAATTTTTGTCAAAGCATGAGCTTGTTCAAAAGTCGAATACATTTTCGTAGCACATTTGTAAGCAATTTTATTGGCCAAACCAATCGAGAGGTCTGACTCATGCACATAAACTGGTACTCTAGATAAACGCGCTGCAATGACAGGAGGAACCGATACAAACCCCCCTTTGGAAAAGAGAACTTGTGGACGAACTTTTACCATAATCCCTAAAGATTGTAAAATCCCCCACGTTACTTTGAAAATATCCAGCATATTTTGCCAAGAAAAATAACGGCGTAGTTTCCCTGTCGCTATGGAATGAAAAGTTATATTCAATCCCAACTTCTGGATTTCTTTGTATTCAATCCCATGTTTGTCACCAATATAGTGAACTTGCCAGCCTGCGTCTAGGAATTTTGGAATGAGCAAAAGGTTTAGCGTCACATGACCAACTGTTCCTCCGCCTGTAAATATAATCTTTTTCATCTTAACCCTTTAATTCTTCAAATGTTGTAATAAATTCATCGCCCCGAACTTCAAAATTTGGATACATGTCCCAGCTAGCATTTGCAGGACTGAGCAGAACAATGTCGCCTGCTTGAGCTTCAGCAAAAGCTTTTCTAGTTGCATCTTTCACATCAGTAGCATCAATATAGCTAACATCTGCTTTAGCCGCTGCTCTCTTGACACGTGCTGCGGATTCTCCAAGAATAATCATTTTCTTCAATCCTTGAATATCTGGGATCAATTCGTCAAATTCGTTGCCACGATCCAGTCCACCAGCAATCAAGATAACCTTGCTATTCTCAAAACCAGATAAGGCTTTTTGTGTTGCTATAATATTTGTTGATTTGCTGTCATTATAAAATTTTACATGGTTCATTTCACCAACATATTGAAGGCGGTGTTTAACGCCACCAAAACCTGCCAATGTTTCTTTGATGACTTGATTTTCAATGCCACGTAGTTTTGCAACTGCAATAGTTGCGAGGGCATTTTCAACATTATGACTCCCTGGCACACCAAGCTCATCAGCTGCCATAATTGCCTCCCCACGAAACATCAAAACATTTCCCTCTAAGTAGGCACCATCTACTCTTTCTTTTGTTGAAAAGGGTACGACAGTCGCCTGTGTCTTTGCAGCCAACTCTTTCGCTAATGTTTGGTTGAAATTCAATACAAGAAAATCCGTTTTAGTCATATTGTTTTGAATGTTCCACTTAGCCGCTACATATTCCTCAAAAGAGCCATGATAATCAATATGAGTTGGCATCAGATTGGTAATCACTGCAATTTTTGGACGAAAGGTTTCAATGCCCATGAGTTGGAAAGAAGACAACTCCATGACCAAAGTATCATTTTTTGTTGCAGTTGTTGCAACTTGACTGGCTGGAAAACCAATATTCCCAGAAAGCAAACCATTTTGACCACCTGCAGTCAAAACTTCCGCAACCATTGTTGTCGTCGTTGTTTTTCCATTAGAACCCGTAATCCCAATAATTGGAGCATCTGAAATCAAATAGGCCAGTTCAACCTCAGTTATAACTGGAATTTTCTTTTCCAAAGCTCTTGCTACCATAGGATTGTCATAACGAATACCAGGATTTTTGACCATCAATTCAAACTCTTCATCCAAGAGTTCCAAAGGATGCCCACCTGTTACAACTTTGATTCCTTCTTCAAGGAGAGACTGAGCAGCAGGATTTTCCTCAAATGGCTTCCCGTCATTCACTGTAACAATCGCTCCTAACTTATCTAATAAACGAGCAGCAGATTCACCAGACTTGGCCAAGCCTAAAACTAAAACTTTCTTATTTGCAAAATTTGTAATGTGCTTCATAACACGCCTCTTTTTAATTCTTCTGTCTCTATTTTACCTTTTTTTCAGAAAATAAAAAAGCCTTTATGGCTTTTTATTCTTATCTGTCACGAAGTTTTGAGTGAAACGATATTTTTTTATCTTTTTGTGACAATTTTGAAATATCACGTAGCGAAAAATATGCTACGCCAATCATTGCAATTCCTATGAAAAATTCGGACGGTAATTGAAAAATTTGAAATACTGCTAATCCTAATAAAATGATAAAGGCTACTAGGGCAATCACTAAAACTACTACATTTAAAGTCCCTTTAATGCTTTGCGGAGCAGCAAAAATGTAAAATAACAGAATGAGAATCCCAAAGATTAAATAAAACATTTCTGCTCCTTTCTAGCCTATTTGCTTCTTTAATATATTAACAACGAAGCAAATCGTTCTTTCATTATTCAGCTGATTTTTTCTTTTTAGCAGCTTTGGCACGTTGATTTTTATCAAGAATTTGTTTCCGCAAACGGATCGATTCTGGTGTCACTTCCATGTATTCGTCATCATTCAAAAATTCGAGTGATTCTTCCAATGTCAAAATACGAGGTGTTTTTATAACCGCTGTTTGATCTTTCGTTGCAGAACGTACATTAGTCATTTGTTTGGCTTTTGTAATATTGACCGTCAAGTCGTTTTCACGTGAATTTTCACCAATAATCATTCCTTCGTAAACTTCTGTACCTGGATTGACAAAAATGGTTCCACGTTCCTCAATAGACATGATTGAATAAGTCGTTGCTTTTCCTGTATCAATCGAAACAAGAGCTCCGCGACGACGACCGCCAATCTCACCTGGAATCAATGGTAGGTATTGATCAAAAGTATGGTTCATAATCCCGTAACCACGCGTCATAGAAAGGAATTCAGTTGAGTACCCAATCAAACCACGTGCAGGAACAAGAAAAATCAAACGAGTCTGTCCATTTCCTGTTGATACCATATCTAGCATTTCACCTTTCCGTTCAGAAAGACTTTGGATAACCGAACCTTGATATTCTTCTGGAGTGTCAATTTGCACACGCTCAAATGGCTCACATTGCACACCGTCAATTTCTTTGACGATAACTTCTGGACGCGATACTTGTAACTCATAGCCTTCACGGCGCATGGTTTCGATTAGGATTGATAAGTGTAATTCCCCACGACCTGACACAATCCATTTATCTGGTGAGTCAGTCGGATCCACACGAAGTGAAACGTCCGTTTGCAATTCAGCCTGCAAGCGTTCTTCAACTTTCCGAGACGTTACCCATTTCCCTTCACGACCAGCAAATGGTGAATTGTTCACTAAGAAAGTCATTTGCAGTGTTGGCTCGTCAATGTGAAGAATCGGCAATGGTTCTACCACATCCGTCGGAGTAATGGTTTCACCAACGAAGATATCTTCCATACCAGATACAGCAATCAAATCACCCGCTTTGGCTTCGTCAATTTCACGACGCTCTAGCCCAAAGAAACCAAATAACTTGGTAACACGAAAGTTTTTCGTTGTGCCATCTAGTTTAGAAAGAGTAACTTGATCACCAACTTTCACCGTTCCGCGGAAAACACGACCAATCCCGATACGCCCCACAAAGTCATTGTAGTCCAAAAGAGAAACTTGGAATTGAAGGGGCTCATCTGAGTTATCAACTGGTGCTGGGATATGATCAATAATTGTATCAAAAAGTGGTGCCATAGTGTGTTCTTGGTCAGCTGGATCATCTGACATAGAAGATGTCCCATTAATAGCTGAAGCATAAACAACTGGGAAATCTAATTGGTCATCGTCAGCACCGAGTTCAATGAAAAGTTCAAGAACTTCATCCACGACTTCCGCTGGGCGAGCTGATGGTTTGTCAATCTTATTTACTACTACAATTGGTACAAGATCTTGTTCTAAAGCTTTTTTCAACACAAAACGAGTTTGTGGCATAGTTCCTTCATAAGCATCAACAACTAGAACAACCCCATCAACCATTTTCATGATCCGCTCAACTTCTCCACCAAAGTCCGCGTGCCCTGGCGTATCCATAATATTGATGCGAACACCATTATAAGCAACAGCTGTGTTCTTGGCGAGAATGGTAATCCCGCGTTCTTTTTCAAGATCGTTGGAGTCCATTGCTCGTTCTTGCAACTCTTTACGCTCATCCAATGTATGTGATTGCTTAAGCAACTCATCAACCAAGGTTGTTTTCCCGTGGTCGACGTGAGCAATAATAGCGATATTGCGAATGTCTTCTCTTAATTTTGTCATTTTGTCCTCTATATCTTATGTTTTATTTCTAACTGAACAATTATATCACAGATTGAGGTAAAAAACACGGTTAAACCAGGTGTAAATGTTTTCATTAAAAAATCAATCTTCTCCAATTTTATTTCCATTTCTTATCACAAAAAATTATGGTATGATAAGAAAAAATTCAAGGAAAATGATATGCGTTTAGATGTCCTACTAGCTCAAGCTCACATTAGCCGTAAAAAAATGAAGCAAGCTCTCCTAAAAAAGAAAATCTTGGTAGATGACTGCCCTGCTCGAAAACTTAGCCAAAATGTTGATACAAGCTTACAGACGATTACAATAGAGAAACAACCTATCTTCACCAATTCACATCAATATTTTATGATCAATAAACCACCTGGTGTTGTGACTGCTAACTCTGATATGAAACACCAAACCGTTCTGGATCTCATCAGACCTGAAGACTTCAATGAACACCTATATTCTGTTGGGCGACTTGATCGAGATACTTCTGGACTATTGTTAATAACCGACAACGGACCTCTCGGTTTTCAACTACTACATCCTCAATACCACATCGCAAAAACATATGAGGTTGAAGTGAACGGTCTCCTAGATAACCAGATGATAAAAGCCTTTCAAAAGGGCATCGTTTTTCTTGATGGAACAATTTGTAAACCAGCTCTACTTACAATTCATTCTTCTACTCCAAACAAAAGTACTGCGACAGTCACTATTTCTGAGGGAAAATTTCATCAAATCAAAAAAATGTTTTTGACTGTCGGTGTCAAAGTTACTTCTCTTAAACGGACTCATTTTGGAGCTTTTGAGTTAGACCCAAACTTAGCCGCAGGAGAATATCGAGCATTCAACCAATCAGAACTCGAAATAGTGAAGCACTACCTAGAAAAAAGCTATTAAAAGTGAGCAATCCTTTTAGATTACTCACTTTTAACTTTTCCTTTCCATCCATCTAGTCCTGTAGAGAGGATGTAAATATTTTGATAACCTTGCTTTTTCAATAGAATAGCTGCATTCATCACACGTTGTCCACGACTATTTTCATATAGTAAAACAGCCTTGTCCTTACGAATCGCTCCTAAGCTTGTTTTTAATTGCTGTGACGGAATATTTCGTGCCCCTAAAATATGTTTATGACGAAAATCGGCTGGATCTCGTAAATCAATCAACTGACCTTGACGAATCATATCACCAAATTCCGCATTATCTACCACTTTAGCCGCACGACGGACACGTACATAGTTAAAGCCCATCCATCCTAACATTCCAACAATAATTACCAATAAAATCCAGTTTAACATGTTTTCTCCTCATTCTTTTTCAAATATTGTAATTCTAATCGATGCTCTCTTCGTAAGATGCTTTCAGCTTCTAGATAGTCTAGTTTTTCTATCAAGCCTGCATCGTAAATCCTCTCTAGCTCAATTTTCATCATTTCAATATCATACAAGCGCTTCCCCATATAGATAATAATACCAAAACTTTTGAGGTATTGCTGTACATCATAAAGTGTTTTCATGAGCCTTATTTTACCAGAATTTTAAGAGTATTTCAAGGTTAAAAAGAGGATGTTTATCTCTTTAAGCATTCAAAAACAGACAAAAAAGCCACCGAGTTTGGTGACTTCTATAGGGAGATTATTATGAAAAAGAAAAGTTTAGGATTTTATCAAATAAAGTTAGGAGGTCTTCATCTGATGGTATTAGTATAACGCTATCTCCTTAAACTTATCTTAAACTCTAAAAAATTTTTTTAATTTATTTTCTACTTTCAAAATTCTATTTACAATCCTGGAACTTGTCCAATTTCTGCTGTCAACATCCAAATGTTCTTTTCCAAATCGGCTTTGGCACCAACAAAAATATCGTTCGTAACATCGTCTCCTTCTTCATCTGTTGCATCCAAAGCTTCTTGGTAAAGCTTCACCAAGTAACGGAAGATTTCGATGACACGTTCCAAACTTTCTTCGACACTCTTGCTAAATTTTCCTTCTTTTTCTTCAATATTGCTGTGTTGGATGAATTCACTCAAAGTTGAATATGGAGTTCCACCCAGAGTAATCAAACGTTCACTCACTTCATCCAAAGTTGTATCCAAGGATTCCATATATTCATCCATCTTAGGATGCCAAACCATGAAACCAGCTCCACGCATGTACCAATGTACTTGGTGAAGAGCAATACGAGCAGTGTATAAATCTGCTACCGCTTGGTTCAATACCACTTTTGTTTTGGGAAGAGACTTATTCAAAGATCCAACACTTGAGAAAGTTGCAACATCCTTGACTGCTTCGTTGTTTACTTTAATCATTTTCTTTACCTCACTTTATTTAGAATGATTCTAATTTTTATTATAATTTAATTATAATGTTTCTAAATAAGAAAGTCAACTAATTAAACTCATAAATTTCTTTTATTAGAGAAGTTGCAATTTTTTAGAATAATTTACGAATAAAAAAGTATGATTCATTTTTATTTTTTCTTGGTTGGAAGTATTGTAGCTTCCTTTTTAGGACTGGTCGTTGATCGCTTTCCTGAACAGTCTATTATCACACCTGCTAGTCATTGCAACGTTTGTGGACAGAAATTAGCACCTCGTGATTTAATTCCTGTTCTTTCACAGCTTATCAATCGGCTGCGTTGCCGTTTTTGCAACTCAAAAATTCCCATCCGTTACATCCTTCTAGAACTAACTGGTGGCTGTCTCTTTCTTGCAACATCTTTAGGTTATCTAAACATCAACCGGCTCGTTTTGCTTGCAATGGGAATGACCTTATCCCTTTATGATCAAAGAGAACAAGAATATCCTCTCCTCATCTGGTTAATCTTTCATATTTTTCTCCTTTTTTTGACAAGCTTCAATCTTTTAATGGTTGCTTTTTTAGCACTTGGGATTTTGGCTCACTTCGTTGATTTACGTATCGGTGCAGGAGACTTTCTTTTTCTGGCATCTTGCTCAACTATTTTTCATCTGACTGAAGTTCTTCTCATTATTCAAATTGCTAGTATCATTGGTCTGCTCCTTTTTGGTTTAAAATCAAAAAAAGACAGGTTAGCCTTTGTTCCCTGTCTTTTCTGTGGTAGCAGCATCCTGATAATGATACAATTTATCGTTCTTCACCAAAATGCCTTATGATTTATTTGAGAGTTGCTTTACCAAAAATTTATAAAATAGAAAAGCTAGATATCCGCCTAATGTATTTGTCCATAAGTCATCTATTTCAAAAACACGATTGGCATCAATTAAAATATCTAGTAAAATCTGGGTGCATTCGATAAACAAGCTCATTGAAAAACTGGCAAATAGCACACGCTTAGCGCTCCTCATCTTAGGAAAAAGCCAGAGAAGTTGAAAAATCAGTGGGCTAAGCAGAAAAATATTCATTATATTTTGCACAAAAACCTTAATTAATTGAAAGAAAGAAGTAATTTGCCCAAGATTGATAAAAGAATTAAAAGGAATGAGAAGCACTACAATACGACCAAACTGCTGAATCCCCGGCGTCTCCATTCCCTTTTCTGGCACTTGAGGGAGAAAACACATTAGACATAATAATAAAATGTAGAAAATGCTTCCCCAAGTAAGAAAAGTACGTCCCTTAACGGTTAATTCACCATCTGTTTTCAATAGATTGTTCAATTTAAGCATGCTTGGTAAGAGCTTTCTCCTTGTCTTGCTTCATGGTGTTTGAGCGCAATTGACCGCAAGCTGCATCAATATCCGTACCATGCTCCTGACGAACAACACAGTTAATGCCATTCTTTTTCAGAGTATCGTAGAAAGCCATTACACGTTCTTTGGGACTGCGACTATATTGATCATGTTCGCTAACTGGATTGTAAGGAATCAAATTGACATACGATAGCTTTTTGATGTTTTTGAGCAATTCAGCTAATTCCAATGCCTGCTCTACTCCGTCATTGACTTCATTTAACATAATATATTCAAAGGTCACTCGGCGGTTGGTCGTTTCAATATAATATTCAATTGCCGCAAATAACTTCTCAATTGGAAAGGCACGATTGATTTTCATAATGCTGGAGCGCAATTCATTATTGGGTGCATGAAGAGAAACAGCTAAATTAACCTGCACTCCTTCATTTGCAAAATCACGAATTTTATGCGCTAATCCAGAGGTTGAAACCGTAATGTGACGAGCCCCAATAGCCAGTCCCTTGTCATCATTGACGGTTCGCACAAATTTGAGAACATTGTCATAGTTATCAAAAGGCTCTCCAATCCCCATGACCACAATATGACTAACTCGCTCACCTTGTCCTCGCTCATCAAAATATTTTTGTACCAACATAATCTGAGACATAATCTCTCCGTTATTCAAGTCACGCTGCTTTTTAATCAGCCCACTGGCACAAAAAGTACAGCCAATATTGCAGCCCACTTGCGTGGTTACACAGACTGAAAGACCGTAATGTTGCCGCATAAGAACTGTCTCAATCAACATGCCATCTGGCAATTCAAACAGATATTTCACTGTCCCGTCTGCTGATTCCTGCACAATTCGTTGCTTCAGTGGATTTACGACAAATTCATCATCCAATTTTGTTAACAAATCCTTTGAAATATTAGTCATTTCTGCAAAAGATTGAACTCGTTTGCGATAGAGCCACTCCCAAATCTGAACAGCTCGAAATTTCTTTTCTCCTTTACTTTCTATCCAATTTATCAAGTCTTGACGAGTCAAACTATAAATTGATGGTTTCATGTTCTTCCTCTCTATACCAGCTCCCAGTTTTTGCTATTTTTGACGAATAACAAAGTGACGTTGATTGTTTGTCTGCTGCTTTCCCTCATTCTGTCTTTTTGTTCTCTGTTTTTGGCGTCTGCTACGCTGACGATTTTCACGCTTCGGCTGCTCTTGCTCCTTATAGGAGCGAGCCTGTTTAGAACGGCGTGGTTTGATTTCATTTTCCTTTTTGTGATGAGATTTTTTATCAAAGGACGCTCGACGCGGTTTCAAATTTTCCAAGACAAAATAAGCACAGCCATAATTGCAGTATTCTAACAAATAATCTTCTAAGCGACTGATTTTTTCCTCGCTTTCATTTGCCTTGTCATCTTTATAAAATCCACGCAAACGCAACTGCTCGTTGCCCCAGTCGCCAACAATATAATCAAATTTTGTTAAAATATCTGAAAAACGCTGATTAAAAGCTGTGACATCAAAACCTTCTTTGTAGTTGTCCACCAAATCAAATTCAATTGTCTCAGCCATCACTTTTGTTCCTATTTGCCGAAATTCCGGTCCAGGAAATTTATTGTAATTATATAATTCAGGTGCAATTTCTTTTCGCATAGTTATCCTTTATAAACGTTATTTACTTGTATTATCTTATTTTACCATAAAAAGAAGTGTTTTTGACAGTTGAAATATGGAATAAAAAAAGGGAATGGGACAAAAATCGATATTTCGTAAGAAATCGATTTTATCGTCTCACCCCCGGCAAAGTTGAGTAAGTCTGCAAAAGCTGATAGCCTCAGCACATTAGAAATCATTCAACTATTGCATTGTATTCTTTGAAACTGAAGACCTTCATCTCAGTCTCATATTGCCAACTGGTTCTTTTAGTTTTCTTCATTATTTAAGATTTTTTAGTACTTTTGAGGTAATCAATTGCGTCTTGCAAGGTCTTGACAGGTACAATTTTCATTTTAGTTTTAATTTTTTTAGCAGCTGCCAAAGCTGTCTCATAATTTGTTTTCGCTTTAGGATTGGATTTTTTCACTTCCTTGGTGACTGGATTATTTGGCGCAAAGAAAATTTCTGCGCCATTTTTAGCTGCTGAAACAACTTTTTTATCAATCCCACCAATATCACCAACTTTTCCTTCACGGTCAATCGATCCTGTCCCAGCAATATTTCTGCCATCTCTCAGTGTCGGGTCTGCAATCTGTGTATAAATCGCCAAGCTAAACATCAAGCCCGCACTTGGTCCACCAATCCCCGCTGTTGAAAATTCAATTGGTATATTACTTGTGACTTCTGTTCGGTCAATTAAGCTAATACCAATTCCATTTTTTCCATTTTCAAGTTTGATAATTTTACCTATAGCAGATTTTTTCTGACCGTCTTCTACATAGTTCACCTTGACCTTGCTGCCAATTTTCTGTGAGCCTACATAATCAATCAAATCTTTTGAACTGTTGAAAGTCTTATCATTCACGCCTGTCACAGTATCTGCAATATTTAGAATCCCTTTAAAGGTTGAATTCTTGGTAACTTGCAACACATAAACACCCAAATATTTCAAGCTAATATCCTTGCCCGCTTTTTTCAAACCTTGATATTTGGCTAAGTTTTGTGATGTTTCCATATAAAATTGATTGATTCGCATATATTCTTTATCAGAAGTTCCGCCAGTCAGATCTTTCGCCGAATAAATATCTGTAAAAGGAGTCAACCAAGCATAAACCAAATGAGCAAAGGTTGCATGCTGAATCCCAACAGTGACAAAGTTATAAGAACCTTTTTCCTTATCCACTTTATTATCTACACGTAATACTTGCCGAACATCTGCTGCACCACCTGGCACTTCAATGTAATAAGGCAGAGGAACTATAAAAGACATGAACAGTAGAAGCAGCCCTACTACAGCCACTATCGGCCATTTTTTAAATTTAGTTCGTGATTTTTCCATGTTGTTTCTTTAACTCCTTTACGACACTTTCGGGCACATACTTTGAAACATCCTGCTCAAAAGCAATCAATTCACGAATTCTTGATGAGCTGAGATGCTGATAAGCTGGGGTGCTAATCAAAAAGATGGTATCCAATTCAGGTGCCAATTCATGATTGAAAAAGTTGAGCTTTCCCTCATAATCCAAATCTTGGCTATTTCGTAATCCCCGTACAAAAGTTGTCACTCCTAATCTTCGTGCCACTTCTACTGCTAATTCGTCATGAGAAATGACAATTTTAACATTATCCAAATGAACTAGAGCAGCTGCTATCATTTTTTCTTTCGCTTCAATACTAAAAAAACTCGTTTTCTCAAGATTATAAAAAATACCAACATAAAGACAATCAAAGAGCTTGCTAGCTCGCTCAATCAAGTCAACATGCCCCTTTGTAATCGGGTCAAAAGAACCCGTAAATAATCCAATTTTATCTGACATAAACCGTCACCTTTGAAATTCCATATATTTTTTGCTTCCAGATGCCTAGTCCTGCGATTTCCTCTGGTAAATCCACCGACTTGTCTGTCTCACAAACAACCAGTACATCATCGCTCAGAAGCTCTCGTTCAACCAATTTTTCAACATCTGCAGCAATCCGCTCTTTTGCATAGGGTGGGTCCAATAACACCAAATCAAACTGTCCTGTGACCAATTCAAGCGCTCGATTGGAGTCCATTTTAAGCAGTTCAAATCGTTCTTTTTCCTTAGTCATGCTGATATTTTGGCTGATAATCGCTTGCGCCCTGCGGTCTTTTTCAACCAAAACAGCCGATGTTATGCCTCGCGAAATAGCTTCAATCGCTAAACTGCCACTTCCAGCATACAAGTCCAGAACCTGTCCTCCATCAAAATAAGGACCAATCATATTAAAGATAGCTCCTTTAACCTTGTCCGTCGTGGGTCTGGTTGTTTTGCCTTCTAATGTTTTAAGAGGACGCCCCCCATATTTCCCTGCAACAACTCTCATAAAGAATATTATAACAAAATCTCGAAAGAATGTATCAGTTTTTCTTCTGTGATAACTGTAAGTCAATTGGTTTTTCTGTCTAACTTTTGGAATGCAGCTCAAATATGATGATTTACCAATACAGTTTTTTTGCAATTAACTCAAGATAATTGCAAACCAAACAAAAATCCCCTGATATAAATCAGAGGACCGATTGATTATCTCACTTCAAGCAAGCCAACGTCACCATCTTCACGACGATAGAGAACATTGGTTGTGTTGTCTTCTACATCAGTATAGATGAAGAAATCATGTCCCAATAAATCCATTTGAAGAAGAGCTTCTTCTAAATCCATTGGTTTTAAGTCTATTTGTTTTGAACGCACCACTTTTGCAGGTGCAGCTTCTACTTCTTCAATAACAGCATCTGTAAATAACTGACTGGTTGATTTTTTATTACGGTTTTTACGCTCAATCTTTGTTTTATTTTTACGAATTTGACGTTCAATTTTATCTGTCACCAAGTCAATAGAACCATACATATCTTGAGAAACATCTTCTGCACGAAGAGTGATAGAACCAAGTGGAATAGTTACTTCAACTTTGGCTGTCTTTTCACGATATACTTTCAAGTTTACACGAGCATCCAATTCTTGATCAGCTTGGAAATATTTCTCGATTTTTTCAAGTTTAGAAACTACGTAATCACGAAGCGCTTCTGTTACTTCTAGATTTTCACCACGGATACTATATTTAATCATATAAGTACCTTCTTTCTAAGCATTTTGTTTTTCTTTACTTTATTATAACGCTTTCATTTTTTTTTTGCAAATTTTTTGTTATCTTGCCAATGAAAATGTCAAAATTTCTTTCACACCCGCTTCCACTAAAATATCTTTGGCAAGTTGTAAGGTTGCTCCTGTGGTATAAATATCATCTATCAAAAGAATTTTTGCTGGAAGTGTAACCTTGTCTTTCACTTTAAAGCACTGCTGACTCTGCAATCGCTCCTCTCTCATCTTGCTTGATTGAGCAATTGTATCATATTTTTCTAAAATTTCCTTAAATTTCAACTTTGTACACTCAAGAAAAGCTGTTACTTGATTAAACCCTCTTGCTTGATACTTTTCTACACTCACAGGAATTGGCACGAGTGTATAATCGCTATAATTTTTTAATTCTTGATGCAAAACTTCAGTAAATACAGAAGAAAGAGCATAATCTCCTTGAAATTTATATTGACTAAAGAAGTTTTTCATAGCTCCATTATAGACAAAACAACTCTTATGGCAAACTTCTTTTCCTTTCTTTGTCCACACATCACAGTCTATGCAGATTTCATCTATTCCGTCACGATAGCACTTAGGGCAATGTTGCGCTGAAATACGCTGGAATTTTTCAAAACAGGCATCACAAGCCTTTGCTTTGGGCTTCTTCAAAGTCAGCAAATCACAAAATATTAGCTTTTCATCAAGTAGACTTTCACATAACAGACAGTTATTCATAAACCAGCCTCCTGATTCATCTCCCGAATTTCTTTAATAGCTTTTTCTATCGCCATAGTTGTACCATCATGAAAAAAGATTAACTCGCCTGTTGGTCGCTCCATACTACGACCAACACGACCAGCAATTTGTACCAAAGCGCTGCGACTAAACAGACAATGGTTAGCTTCCACCACAAAAACATCTATACAAGGAAAAGTCACGCCACGTTCCAGAATCGTCGTTGATATTAAGATTGTGATTTCTTTTCGACGAAATTTCTCTACAACATCTAGTCGATTTTCAGTCGTCGAAGCAACAAAGCCAACTTTTTCATTAGGGAAATTGTTTTGGAGAACCTCTGCAAATTCTTGTCCTCTTTTAATCTCAGAAGCAAAAATGAGAAGAGGAAAACCTGTTTTTCTTTGCTTTTTAACAAATTGTTCCAACTTAGGAACTAGCTTTTTTTGATTCAAGTATTTTTGAAAATCTGCCAGCCAAACTTTTCGAGGAACAATTAAAGGATTCCCATGAAAACGTCTAGGGAGACTTAAGCGGCTCAACTCTCCCTTGCTAACTCTTTTGTCCAGCTCATCTGTGGAGGTTGCTGTCAAGAAAATTTTCGTGCCTTGTTCTTTGACTGCTTGATGAACCGCATGATAAAGCATTGGATTGTCTACATAAGGAAAGGCATCTACTTCGTCAACGATGAGCAGATCAAATGCTCGGTAAAATTTGAGGAGCTGATGCGTTGTGGCAATCACGAGAGGACTGCGAAAATACGCCTCTGATTCGCCATGCAGGAGTGAAATATCACAAGCAAAATCTATTTTCAGTCTACGATAAAGTTCTAAACAGACATCAATTCGTGGGCTAGCCAAGCAGACGGCCCCGCCTTGATCAATAACTTGTGCTACCACCTGATAGATCATTTCTGTTTTTCCAGCTCCCGTGACTGCATGGACCAAGCTATCTTTTCGCTTGGCAACTGCCTCCACAAGTCTTTGAGAAACCTTGGCTTGAAATTCTGTTAACGTTCCTTGCCATTTTAAGACATCCGCTTTAGGAAACTCTTCCTGTGGAAAATAATAGAGTTCTTCATCACTTCTGACCCTTCCTAAGATCAAGCAGGATCTACAGTAGTAAGCACCTATTGGCAGTTGGTGTCTTTCTTTATCAACTGCTTGCCCACAGCGATTGCAACATAATTTCCCTTTTTCTTCTTTCATTGCTGGTAAAGTTTGCGCATATAATTGCAATTCTGCTGGTAGTTGTGCTTTTGTAAACATACGACCTAAGCAATCTTGTAATTCTATCATATCTATTTATTCGAAAAAACTTTGGCAAAATACAAGTTTTTTTGTAAAATGAAGATATGGAGTTTAGAACAATCAAAGAGGACGGACAAGTCCAAGAAGAAATCAAAAAATCGCGCTTTATTTGTCACATCAAGCGTGTAACAACAGAGAACGAAGCACGAAATTTTATTCAGGCTGTCAAAAAAGAACACTACAAAGCTACTCATAACTGCTCTGCCTTTATATTAGGAGAGCGGAGTGAAATGAAGCGAAGTAGTGATGATGGAGAACCAAGTGGGACTGCTGGTGTACCTATGTTAGGCGTTTTAGAAAATCATCAACTAACTAATGTCTGTGCTGTCGTGACACGCTATTTTGGTGGTATCAAGCTAGGGGCAGGAGGTCTTATTCGGGCGTATAGCAGCAACGTTGCTTTAGCTATCAAAGAAATCGGGATCGTCCATATAAAAGAACAACTTGGACTGAGGATCGCTCTCTCTTACAGTCAATATCAAGAATTACCCAATTTTCTTAAAGCTAACCATTTACAAGAACAAGATACATCCTTTACAGAACAAGTCCAAACGACCATTTTTGTTGATAAAGATGATAAGGACAGCATTATAGAGGAGTTGATTGAGTTGTTTAATGGAAAAATCGACATTACTGACCAGGGATTGCGGAAAGTTGAAGTTCCCATTTCTTTATCCTAAATATTAAAAAAAGCTATCACCTTGATAGTTTTTTTATATTTTACAAAGACTTCTTTTCGTTTTATACTGATGGTATCAACAGAATTGAGGTATTATTTTATGGCAAAAATTTATCGTAACATTACAGAACTCATCGGAAATACTCCTATCGTCAAGCTAAACAAGCTGGTTCCAGAAGGCGCAGCAGATGTCTATGTCAAACTAGAAGCTTTTAATCCAGGCTCATCTGTCAAAGATCGCATTGCTCTCAGCATGATTGAGAGTGCTGAGCAAGAGGGCTTGATTCAACCAGGTACAACCATTGTCGAAGCAACCAGCGGAAATACCGGAATTGGTTTGTCTTGGGTAGGTGCTGCAAAAGGTTATAAGGTTGTTATTGTCATGCCAGAAACTATGAGTGTTGAGCGTCGCAAAATTATCCAAGCTTATGGTGCAGAATTGGTACTAACTCCCGGAAGCGAAGGAATGCAGGGAGCGATTGCCAAAGCTGAAGAAATTGCTAAAGAACGAAACGGCTGGCTACCACTTCAGTTTAACAACCCAGCTAATCCAGAAATACACGAAAGAACAACAGGAGCAGAAATTATCGCTGCTTTCGGTGAAAAAGGATTGGATGCCTTTGTCGGAGGAGTTGGCACAGGCGGTACTATTTCTGGTGTTTCTCACGCTCTCAAAAAAGTCAATCCAGATATACAAGTTTATGCAGTTGAAGCAGATGAATCAGCTATTCTTTCCGGCGAGGAGCCCGGGCCTCACAAGATTCAAGGTATTTCTGCTGGTTTTATCCCAGAAACACTAGACACTCAAGCTTACGACGGTATTGTCCGCGTTACTTCTGATCAAGCACTTGAACTTGGACGTCGTATCGGTGGACAAGAAGGTTTTCTGGTAGGTATTTCTTCTGCTGCAGCTATTTATGCTGCACTTGAAGTAGCCAAAAAACTAGGAACAGGTAAAAAAATTCTAGCTCTTGCTCCAGATAACGGCGAGCGCTACCTCTCAACCGCTCTCTATAATTTTGAGGTTTAGAAATCGAGGTATATACACGTATAAACTTTAATTTGAAGTTACTAACAGTTTAAAAAGAACAACTCAATGATAGAGCTGTTCTTTTTTTGATGGATGGAGATGTTGGAAGATGTTGGTAACTTTCTTATTTCAGGATGCTTCTGTAAAATTTTAGTTCAAGACTAAAGTATCTTGTTAAAAAATAATCTGCTCAATCTCTGAAACGAAAGGCTGAATATGCTACACCACAGTTTCTTTGGAAAGAGCGGAATAAAAGACATCCTGAAAGAGTTCTTTCTAAATGGTCAACAATGTAACAGGACTAAAGCTACTGTATAACAGAAATTTCGCAATGTGCAAGGATCCCAAATCCGCTTCGGCTGTGCTATCACCTGTTGACTTGTGATAATCCATAATTTCTTTATAAGCCTGCTCGTAGAAAATGCCGCTACACGTTCAAGCACCGCAAGATAAGCCAACGACACTAAATCATCCACTTGCTGAAAACCAACTCCAGTCTACCAAAGGTCGCGCTTTGCTCAATAAGGGAAATTGGGATTGTCAATATTGTATGTTGGTTTCATATTAAAATTATTCCTTTACTATCTAAAACAAAAGACTATTTCTTAATTAACTGCCTTTTATTATACAAAAAACAAGTCCAACCTTGCAGTTAAACTTGCTTAAGAGATTTATTTTCATCTTTTACCTTTAAACTTTATAAACATCGGAACGCTTTGCCACATGGACATTTATAATGGCAAAGTCCTCATCATCAACCTTGCAATAATATGATAAGATCCTACATGAAAACGAACATAAGCAGATAAATTACCTGTCAGATATTTCCCCAACGCGCTTTAGGAAAATCAACATCTACTAGATGTTTGTCAATCCATCTAGCAATGACTTTCTGCGTTCCACTATCCAGTTTGTCCATAGCCTTGAAAAAAGTTGAAGGGTAGCGAACTTGGTATTTAACCATAGTACTCCATCATTTCATCATGAGAGTAAGTCACTTGCCCATTATCAAGCCACTCCTGCATAACCAAATCAGCTTCTTGAATATCATAGAGATCTTCCAATTTTTCTGCTAAAACCTGTGCAATAAATTCAGATTTGCTAATGCAAAGTCAATTCTTTATTTAAATCATCTGACCAAACAAACTGAAGTTGGTACTACCATGAAATCACTTCTTTTAAAATTTTTCTTTGCAGTTATATTTTACTACATTTTGAGGTAAGAAACAAGTTGGATGGTTTCTAAACTTATTTATTCGGGGAAAACTGGAGAAAATATAATTCAAATAAATATATCTTTTGATTCCTTGTATTAAATACTTTTTACTGAATAATTCATTATTTCATAGAAAAATATTCTTTCATTTATTTTTCAGTAACTATCTCACTATAAATGTTACTACTAGATTATCAATCATTTGAAAACTGAAGTCTGTTTTATTGTACTATATTAGTTTTAACTATTAAACAGTGAGCAATAAAGTTATCTATTATTTATGGCTTTGTTCCCCAAAGTGCAACATTATTAAAAATAAGATTTCTATAAATTGAATGAAATTCAGTAGATAAAGATTGCGAAGCAATGTATTCTTTGATACTTTTCTCTACATTTAAACGTTCCTCTTCGTTATTCTTATTGTGAAAGAACATATATACAAACCCATATTCAACTAATCGATTATTTTGTTTCAAATGTACTGCATATCTATTAAGTTGCTCAATTCCTAATTGACACTTATCTTGCAACTTATAGTAAGATCTCCCTTCATAAACAGATTTTATAAATGAAAATTTAACTTCTATGATTGCTCTTTCTTGACCATCATTTAAATATATATCTACCGATTCCTCATCATGTTTATATGATGTACAATATTCAGGAGAAACCTCACCTTTTATTTTACTTCTTAAATACTCTAATAAAATATTACGTAATTCTTGTTCTTTTATTTCAGCTTTAATTTTACCTGAATCATTAAAACATTTATTATAATAGCCATTTTGAAATTGACACTCTATTCTAAAGACTTCAAATACTTCTTCTAATGATGAAATTGGCTTTAATGAGTTTAACTGATCTTGCATTGTTTTAGTCTTTGCTAAACAGGCTTCTACATCTGTGTTCACCTCACCATTCTGAGCAACTAGTTTCATCCCTTCATTAACAGCATAGACAATACAACTGTCTCTTTTAGAAATATCTAAAACCTTATTAATAAATTCAGATTCAGAAATTTTACATGAGCCTATTTCCATAGAGGTAATCTCAGTTGTATTTACATTTATACAATGTATTTGAGATTTGGCCGAACCTGATATCCTTTTCAACAAATCATCTAATTGTTCTGTTATTCTTGAAGTACATTGTGTACATATTACGACAGCTTTCTTCTGCTCTGCAAAGATATCTAATAATTTACTCTCACTAATTACACTTTCTGCCTGTGGGGCTCTTTTTAAAAATTTTTCAAAATCAACCATTCATTTTCTTCCCCTCAAGATATTCTTCAAAAACAAAATCCAACCAACTAATAAATGCATCATAATTTTCTAAAATAACACCAGCTGATTTTGCGTTGTTCTGAAATTTTACTAGTAGATTATAAAGTTGATTATCATTTAATGAAATTTCAGTTTTATTTCTACTCAATGCTTCTTCGATATTAGGTTCATTGAAGAAAACAGATAAAACAATCTCATCGCTATAAGATGAAATAAGATTTACAAAATAAGAAATTGCTTTTAAATCATTATTAAATTTTTCAGATTCTTTCTGCCTTTTATTACAATAATTTTTTAATTTCTCGCAAATATTGATTTTAAAACCTTCAAGTAAAATATAGTTTTGAGAATTTAACATTGCCAACGTATCCTCCATTTGAGATGCATTAACTATTCCAATTTCTGAATCTATTGTCAATTCATCTAAAATTATATTTTCATCATCATTATTTAAATATGAGCTAGCAACTGTAAATATATAGATATAGCGAAAAACTGCGTTCTTAGTTATATTTTCTTTATATCTAAGTGAATACAAGAAAAGTGACATATAGTAAAATAATTTTTTGTCCATATTATCTCCTTAATAATTTATAAATATCTAATTCTTCTATATCTTTATAATGTTCATTTGCTAGCCTTGAAATTTCTAATAAATTAATAATTTTAATCGTATCGCTATTTTTCTTTATAAGTAAACTTACCAATGAACTGTTACGTGCATTAGCAGATAAAAATAAAGTATTCCCTGATTTTATATAACTATTAAAAGTATCGACAGCATGCCCTTCAAAAAAATAATCTAAAGTACTATCAGGTGTCTCACTCATGAAATAAGTATCTTTATGGAAAAACTCTAATGTAGCTAACCTAAAGGCCATATCAACAAAAATTCTTTGTGATTCAGAGAGTGACTCTTCACTCTCACGTGGTGAATTATTTAGGTAAAACTTAAACAATGTATTTTCTCCGCTACCAACTAGTTCTAATCTAATTTTCGAATCATTTCCTAAAAATGAGTATGCATACTTATAAAATATTTTACTAAAATTTTTAAACACCTTTTTTATACTTAGATCAATATCATTAGCTAATCGGACTTCTTTTTGCTTTGTTTTCTCCAACAAGTTTAAATAATGCTCTTTTTCTCGCTCTAATTGTCTATATTTTATAATATTATCATTGGAAATAATATCAATTTTTCTTTTTATTTTTAACTGTTCATCTGTTATTTTTAAAAGCTTGGATTCTTCACTTCTTATTGACTCTTTAATATTGTCAATCTCATTTTTCAACTGCTCATATATTAAATCTAACTTTTTCTTTCTAATTTGTAGATTTTTTTGATTGATTTCTATTACTGTTAAGTCTGTTTCTGTGCTGATATGTATTGTACTTTTGCAAAAAAAACATTGTAAAATATCAGTATTAAATTCAATATGATTTGCTCCACAAAATGGACACATTCCAGAATTTATAACTGGAACAAATTTATCATAAAACTCTTGATAAGAACTAGGAAAAATATTTCCATACCATTTTTTCTCAAGCTCTCCTATTTCTGTCCTAAGTTTATCCGCTTCTGATCTATTTTGGACTCGTTCTTTATTTCTTCTATTTAAGAGTTCTCTGGCTTCATCAACTTTTTTATTAATTATCTTAATTTTTGATTCTACCTTTTCTAAATCTTCAATAGAATATTCCTCCTCCGGAGTCTTATTTAAATCTTCCCCTAAGAAATCTTTCACCATTGACATTTTATACGATTTCAATCTTGATTGACTATCATATTTTTTGATCAACTTCTGAGTTTCACTATATTCAAAGTACTTTTCTCTTGGCATAAACTTACTTAACACTAACTTACTGAGATTTTCATCCCAAAATGCAAAGTTCCTTGCCTCCGAAAAGAACATTATTTCTGTCATCATTAAAATGAATGAGTTTATATCTGGAAATCCTGAAGATTTGATTACTGCTTCATGATATTTATTAATTAAAGATTCACTAAGTTGGCTATCATTACTTGAAGAAAAATATTTTCTTTCATACTTCTCATAATCTAATTCTTTTTCTTTCTCTTCATTCTTTTCCCCATTGATACTAAAGCTAATTAACCTATGTGAATACAAGCTATGCCTGGTTAAAAAAGTGTCATTGGCAATTGAAAATTCAACTTCTACTACCGCCTTATTTGAAGGTAATTGCATCCGATTTTTAAAATAATCCTTCTCAAACATTGGACGTCTAGATTTTTGTTGATCTTTATAATTTCGAACTTCCACTTTTCCCTTGTAAGGACCTATTATCGAATATTGTATTATATTAAGTAATGTTGTTTTTCCTAAACCATTAGTACCAAAAATAATATTTAATTTATCAGACATTTCTATTTCAAGAGGACACTGATATAAATCAAAATTTTCAATTTTTAACCGTTTAATCTTAGGTAAGTAATAATTAAATTCTATCATATTATTTTTTCTCCAATACTATTACACCCTCAAGCAACTTACTGATTTTTTCTTTTTGCTGAGGACTTGGATTTAAGTAGCGTGCTTTTCTTATTTCGACGACTTCAAATCCAATGTTTTCAGCAATCTCAGAGCAAATCTCTAGTGTGTTAATTAGAACACCAAAATATGCAGAATTTGAAACATTGAAGTATGCTCGTCGGCCTTTCTTAAGCTTTTGATACATTCCTTCAAAAATAATATGCATATCTTCAAAATAAGCTACAATCATTTTTAAAATTTCTGAATTCCACACTAGAGAATTTCTACTTGAAGATTTAATTTCTGATATTGCTGCATCAAGAATTTTACTTTTTACACCTGTTAAATGAGGTATTTTTAATTGTACATGTGAACGAATCGTCTGCTCACGTATTTTTTTTATATCATTATAGTTTGTTAGAAAATCCAAAGCCTTTAATTCAAGCATGTAGGAATCCGTATAATCTCTTGAATTCAGATATGGAGGAGAAGTAATAATTAAATCTACAGAGTTGTCTTCTACATTTTCAAAAATAAGTTTTCTTGAATCGCCTAAATACAATAAATTATGATTAGAAAACTTCCCTACCTCCTTTTTCTCAATATCTTCAATGATCACATTATTTATGAAATCAAAAAAACTAGTCATTACTTGTTCTTGGGAATACTGAGTTTCTTGCCAACCTTTTTTATAAGATAAACACTTCCCATTTCGATACAAATTACTGTATCCTAATAATATATTTGCTAAACAAACAGTATAAACTTCTTTATATAAAGTCGTTGACAAACTATTGATCGCGCTCTTAAGTTTTCCAATTGCAATAAAGACTTCACGATCTATATTCCATTTCTTTTTTTCTTGCCCCTCAATTAATGTAGAAAATCCACTATCTAAATTAATTTCTTCATCATTTAAAGAAAATGCATGTTTCTTCATTTTTAAAATATGAGACTTAATTGTCCGTATTTTATATTGAGATACTTTTAACTTCGCTTTGGATAAAGTAAACATAAAAGGATTTACCTCAAACGATATACAGCTTATTCCTCTTATAGACAATTCCAAAGCTGTTGTTCCACTTCCTGAAAACGGCTCCAAGCACATCTCTATCTTTTGAGGTTGCTCGTTTACTATGGCGTTAATAAATTCTTTTGAATATCCTTCAACAAAAGGATACCACCTATGTATACTAATGTCTTTATTTTTATTGAATTGCATAATTCTTTCATATTCATTAACATAATTAACATATCTATACATTATAGTTCTCACTTCATTCAATTCATATTTTTTATTAAAAATTTAAAACAATCTGTTTTAATTATAACACAAAAACACAGCTTTTACACCGTGTTCTGTGGTTATTTAGCCAATTTCTCCATATCAGCCTTACGCGCTACAGTCGCATCATACTTAGCTTGGTAGTCAGCTTGTTTTTGTCGCTCTTTCTCGACGATTTCGGGTTTGGCGTTTTGGACGAAACGTTCGTTGCCGAGTTTACGTGCGACCATGTCCAATTCTTTTTGCCATTTAGCAAGTTCTTTGTCAAGACGTGCCAATTCTTCTTCAACGTTAAGAAGGTCAGCAAGTGGCAAGAAGATTTCAGCGCCTGTGATAACGCTAGACATTGCCAATTCTGGTGCTTCAATGTCAGAAGAAATTTCAAGTTTTTCAGGATTTGTGAAACGTTTGATGTAGTTGACATTGGCCTTGAAGAAGTCTTCCAAGTTGCTATCGCTTGTTTTAATAAGGATGGTGATAGGTTTGCTTGGGGCTACGTTGACTTCTGCACGCGCATTACGTACAGCTCGAATCAGGTCTTTGAGACTTTCCACGCCAGAATGCGCCATTTGATTTTCAAAAGTAGGATTAACAGTTGGATAAGCTGCTGTCACGATAGAACCATCTACGTATTGACCGAAGATTTCTTCTGTAACAAATGGCATGATTGGGTGAAGGAGGCGCAAAATCTTATCAAGTGTGTAAAGAAGAACAGAACGAGTAATAACTTTTTCGTCTTCATTGTCGCTGTAAAGTACTTCTTTCGTCAATTCAACGTACCAGTCAGCAAATTCATCCCAGATGAAGTTGTAAAGAATATGACCAGCTATACCGAATTCGAACTTGTCGAAATTTTCGGTGACTTTGGCAATGGTTTCATTGAGATTATGAAGAATCCAGCAATCAGTGACGTTCCCAGCTTTTCCCTCTACTACCAAAGCAACATTCTGGCTAGCTTGGTCAAGGGTCAAACCGTCATTGTTCATGAGAATATAGCGGGAAATGTTCCAAACTTTGTTAATGAAATTCCAGGCAGCATCCATCTTTTCATAAGAGAAACGCACGTCTTGACCCGGTGCAGAACCGTTTGATAAGAACCAACGAAGCGCGTCAGCACCATATTTTTCAATAACATCCATTGGGTCAATACCGTTACCAAGTGACTTAGACATCTTGCGTCCTTGCTCGTCACGGATAAGACCGTGGATAAGAACGTTTTCAAATGGACGGCGTTCTGTGAATTCCAATGATTGGAAAATCATACGTGATACCCAGAAAAAGATGATATCGTAACCAGTTACTAATGTTGACGTTGGGAAGTAACGTTTGAAGTCTTCTGCTTCTGTGTCAGGCCAACCCATAGTTGAGAATGGCCAAAGAGCAGAGCTGAACCAAGTGTCAAGGACATCTTCATCTTGCTTCCAGCCATCACCCTCTGGAGCCTCTTCGCCCACATAGATTTCGCCATCTGCATTGTACCAAGCAGGGATTTGGTGACCCCACCAGAGCTGACGAGAAATTACCCAGTCGTGCACATTTTCCATCCATTGAAGGAAAGTATCGTTGAAACGTGGTGGGTAGAATTTCACTTTGTCATTAGTATCTTGGTTGGCAATGGCATTCTTAGCCAATTGGTCCATCTTGACAAACCACTGGGTAGATAAACGTGGCTCGACCATAACGCCAGTCCGCTCTGAGTGACCAACACTGTGAACACGTTTTTCGATTTTGACAAGAGCGCCGATTTCTTCCAGTTTCTTCACAGTTGCTTTGCGTGCTTCGAAACGATCCATGCCAGCAAATTCACCAGCAAGTTCGTTCATTGTACCGTCATCATTCATGACATTAACTTGAGGAAGATTGTGACGCTGACCAACAAGGAAGTCATTAGGGTCGTGGGCTGGAGTGATTTTAACCACACCAGTACCAAATTCTGGGTCGGCGTGTTCATCAGCCACGATTGGAATAGGTTTATTGACAATTGGCAGGATGACATTTTTACCAATCAAGTCTTTGTAGCGAGGATCTTCTGGATTGACAGCGACAGCCGTATCTCCAAACATGGTTTCGGGTCGAGTTGTTGCCACCTCAAGAGCGCGTGAGCCATCTTCCAACATGTAATTCATGTGGTAGAAAGCACCTTCGACATCTTTGTGGATAACTTCGATATCAGAAAGAGCTGTACGAGCTTTTGGATCCCAGTTGATGATAAATTCACCGCGATAAATCCAACCTTTTTTATAAAGTTCAACAAAGACTTTACGAACTGCTTTTGACAATCCTTCATCAAGGGTGAAACGTTCACGAGAGTAATCGACAGAAAGCCCCATTTTACCCCATTGCTCCTTGATAGTGGTAGCATACTCGTCTTTCCATTCCCAGACTTTATCTAAGAATTTTTCACGACCGAGGTCATAGCGTGAGATACCATCTTCAGCAAGGCGTGCCTCAACTTTAGCTTGTGTTGCAATCCCCGCATGGTCCATACCAGGAAGCCAAAGGGTATCAAAGCCCTGCATACGCTTCTGACGGATGATAATATCCTGCAAAGTCGTATCCCAAGCGTGACCAAGGTGCAATTTCCCCGTCACATTTGGTGGTGGGATGACAATTGAATAAGGGGGTGCTTTTTTGTCGCCTGATGGCTTGAAAACACCCTCCTCAAGCCATTTAGCGTAACGTCCAGCCTCAACCTCGGCTGGATTGTATTTTGGTGAAAGTTCTTTAGACATAATGTGTCTCCTAAATTTATATTATTCTTTATTAACTAGTTTTACAATTCCAATTTCACTAAGATGCATATAAATTGCATCAATATCTGCTAATCCCAGTAAAGGTCTTGTTGTGATATTAGCTGGATTGTACTTTAAATTGTATTTTGTTCTTTCAACTATACAGTATTTTTTATGTACTAATCCAAAATTTTCAAGTGAAAGTTTTAAATTTATTAAATTACAATGGTGTATATTCAAAAGAAATTTATTATATTCACCATATAAAATCGTAATTGCTTCCATATAAGATTTAACCAACTTAACTGCATCAATATCATTTCTTGCCTCTATTTCATTGCGCAATTTTTTCCAATTGAAACTAGAATTTAATAAATAGTCTTTTTCAATCCAAAGACTAATAATTGCCTTTTCGTCATCGACGTAATCTTGTTTCTTATGAAGTGCAGAGATTGGAATTCCAACATGTTGTGAAAAATTTCTAAGATTATAGCAAAATCGATAAGCAAAACTATTGTCATATTGTTGACTAGTAAGTTTATGAAATTTTTTAAATTTTTGCCTATGTTTTGTTTTTATCTGATTTTCAGCAAAATCAACAAATAATTTTCCACTAGAAAGTAAGTGCATCATGAAACGATTTACATCAAGCTCATTAGTCCCCTTATTTTTCTTCTCTAACTCAGAATTCAACTTCAAAAAATCAAAAACGTCCGAAATAAACATTTTATACATTACTTTAAGTCTTTCAAATTCCTGTTGAATGTTGGAAATTTGATTAGAAATTTCTATTAAATCTTCCTTATTAATTGGAAATTCAGTAATAACCAAATTATTTTGTTCAGAATCCATTTCATAGCATCCCAGACTTTCAATAACATCAGTATCTTTCAAATGAGAATATTTTTCATCGATTCCTTTTATTTGTTCTTCTGTTAAAATAGAATTTTCTATAATCATCTCCCCTCCCACTCACTCCTCAG
The DNA here is from genome assembly GCF_014334035.1 of Streptococcus sp. NSJ-72. Classification (NCBI taxonomy): domain Bacteria; kingdom Bacillati; phylum Bacillota; class Bacilli; order Lactobacillales; family Streptococcaceae; genus Streptococcus; species Streptococcus sp. NSJ-72. The sequence continues at coordinate 692,036 of NZ_CP060489.1, read as the reverse complement.
CAATCCATAACGCAATAAATTACAGCGTTTGCCTTGTGCGTCTTTGCGGTCACGGACGCGAGATTCGAGGGTGAAGCCAAGTTTTTCAGCAATACGCTGGCTTGCTTTGTTGTATCCATAGCATTCAATTTCGATTTTGTGAAGATTGAGTAGGGTAAATCCAACTTCCAACAGCGCACGCGCAGCTTCTGTCACAATACCTTGCCCCCAATAATCTGGGTGAAGCAAATAGCCCATTTCAAGAACATCATCAGCATGGCGATTATTAAAATCAATCGAGCCAATGACTTCATCTGTTCCTTTCAAGCAGATACCATAACCAGACGGTATTTTTTGCTCAATCCAGCGCTTTGGCATAATGTTTTCGAGATAATTTTCCTCTTCTTCCACGCTTTCTGCAGGTGGAAAACCAGCTGGCCAAGTCACCTCTGCCAAACTCGCATAAGCAAAAATCTCTTTAGCATCTGAGACTAGACGTTCGCGCAAATACAGCCGCTCTGTCTCAATATCAGGAAGTTTATTATCTTCAATTTGACCTAAAATATTTATCATAATTTCTCTCCCCATTCCGCTTATAAAAATTCGCCCCTGCCATACATGACAGGGACGAATCACTCCGCGGTACCACCCAATTTCGGGCCAAGAACCCGCAGCTTTCTTTATTTCATTGTAACCATCAGCAACCAGTTTTGACATTTGTGCGGATTTCTCAGCAGCACCGCTTTCTGTGACAAATGGGACTCAAAACACCTCTAATGACCTTATTCTATCATGTTTCCTACGGAAAATCAATAACTTCTCTCACCAAAAAGCCCGTCTGGCAAATCATGAAATCCTTTTCCTGCTCGATAATTAGCAAATTTTCCTACAAGAAACTCATAAGCATCTAACCGGCTTTCATAACGAATCGCAGCATCCTTTGCTCGCTCATCTTTATCAGCTTCATAGACAGCTTGACTTTCCTTGAGCGCCATCTGGTTAATCTTAACTTGAGTTTCAACCCAAGCTTCAAAGTCCTTTAAAAATTCCTGTTCGTACGTCATTGTTCCTTCTTTCTAATCCAAACCACGATAAACATCACCATCTATCTCACGGAAAGGTTGAATATCCTGCACATATTCCAACACCCCCTGAAATTCTCCCGCTTCATCATGTACTGCGGCATAAGTCACATGGACAAATTTTCCCCGCGATTCCGACTTGAACCACATAACAAACTTGTCTCGCTTGCCTTCACGCAATTCCTTAAAAATAAAGCGAACTTTCTCCAAAAACTTAGGCGGGTGGCACAGCTCGACATTGCGCCCCACTTGACCCGGCGTCCGTTTGAAAATCATCTCATCAGCTGGCACACTGTCATTATAATACTGGAAAATATCTTCCTTATTGACAAAGGTAATCTCCATTGGCAAATGATTCAGGATCAGATTTGCTTGCTCCACTGACAAATAGCCATGTCCAAACGGCTGTTGGTTCTGCCGATCAAAGTTGTTTTCTACCTTTTTCTTTTTTGGCTCAAAAGAAATGGTGACCTGCCCATCAGGTGTGTCAATAACTTGCTGAAACTTACCATCATTAGTTTGCTCTGAACGGGCTAGCGCTTCGCTTGTCACCTTAGTAGAATTGTCTGTTTCTTTCTCCGAGAATGAATGACGATGCGGAATCCACTTCTCTGCTGGCTGAATGATTGCATAACCATAAACATCACTTTCTTCCGCAATTTTCAACCAATCATCCTGTGTAAAAGATTCCAACAGAATCATGAGTAAAATTGATTCTTCCTTAAAAATCATGGCTTCAAACTCAGTTGCAAATAATCGAAACTTTTCTGCGACCTCTTCAATGTCTAAGGCAGGCAACTGCTCTGCCGCTGTTTTTACTTCTTTAAATAATTCACGGATTTGGTCGTCCACACCCCACATGACCTTAGGTGGTGAATCATGTCCATAGCTCTCCATGATTGGAAACATGAGTTCTTCTTTGCGCTTGTAGTGGCGCTCAAATTGTTCCACCAAGCTCAACTGTCGTTTCAAGCCCTTGCGAATTTCTTCCTGCATTTCCTCATCAGAATTTGCATAAGTATCCAGCAGTCTACCTACTCGCATCAGAGCTGCTCGCAAAGCCAAATTTTCCTGCTTGAAAATCTGCACAGGATGACCTGAATGATCCGTATCTGCAACTTCAACGTCTCTAACAGCTCCCTTAAACAGATTCGCATGGACATTGCAAAGAGACATCACATCCTCAAAGGTTACACCCGTGTCGGAATTCATCAGCTCATGTTCCATCAAGCTGATTTCAATAGCAGAAACACCGGTAAAATGTTTATTAAATTCTTCTTGAACTGCTTCTGCCTTTGCTCCATGGTGCAAATCAAGCAAAATATTCTTCAAAACCTCAATTCGTTCATCTACCATTAGTCTAGTCCTATCACTTCATAGCCATTTGCTTTTAAGGTCCTAACAATTTTCTCCATCGGTGTGCCTTCCAGCTTAGACCCCTGCTTCAGCGAAACTTTCCGCCCAACTGTATTACGCATGAGAGAATTTGCCAAAGGTTTAAACCCAAGCTCCACTAAAATTTCCAGCACCTCTGGATGTTTGTCAATCACCTCTGCAACAGGAATTGATACATCAATGATATTGTCCATTCCTCACCTCATCCTCATTTTTCTATCATTATAACATAAAAAAGTGTCGACTTCTCAGTAAAATGAAATCCAGCATTGTTCTCTTTAAGGGATTCCCAAATTCTGCTTTATAAATTGCTTTTCTTCATTGAAATAACCTATAACTATTTTTAATAGGCTATAAATTATTGTTATAGGATATCTATTTTACTCTTTTTCACAATCAATGGAATTGATAAATCAAGTGCTCAGAGTGAATTGTATCACAAATAAAAGAAATTTTAATAAATACTAGAGTTGAAAACGCTTTTCTACCCGTGATATAATAATAGAAAAAACAGATTAAGGAGATTTTATGTCTATTACAAATTTACTGAACATCAAATATCCAATTGTTCAAGGTGCTATGGCTCAAATTTCTCACTATCAGTTAGCTGCTGCTGTTTCAGAGGCAGGCGGTTTGGGAATTATCGCTTCAGGTGGCATGACTGGTGAACAACTGCGTAAAGAAATTCGTGAATTACGCAAGCTAACAGACAAGCCCTTTGCCGTTAATGTGATGCTAATGATGAAAAATATCGAAGAAATTGTCAGAGTCATCATTGAAGAGAAAGTCCCTGTTGTCACAACTGGTGCAGGTACTCCAAAATTCATTCTACCCTTTTTAAAAGAAGCCGGTATCAAAGTTATCCCAGTTATTGCAAGCGTGAAGCATGCTAAAAAAATGCAAGAATTAGGTGTTGATGCCGTTATCGCAGAAGGATCAGAAGCGGGCGGTCATATCGGCGAAACAAATACGATGGCTCTGTTGCCACAAATTGTTGACGCTGTTGACATTCCCGTGATTGGAGCAGGTGGAATTGCGGATGGGCGTGGACTTGCTGCTGCTTTTGTTTTAGGTGCACAAGGCGCACAACTTGGAACTGTATTCCTCGCCTCAGAAGAATGCCCCATTGCCGAAAGCTATAAAGAAGCTGTCATCCATGCCAATGACACAGCCACAGCTGTAACTGGGCGCATTACTGGTGCACCTGTTCGCTGTATTCGAAACGAAATGACCGATCACTACATAGAACTTGAAAACAAAGGGACCAATCGTGAAGAACTAGAAGAAATCACAATCGGTGCCCTCTCAAAAGCTGTCTATCAAGGAGATACCAAACATGGCTCCATGATGTGCGGTCAAATCGCTGGCATGATAAACGAAATCCGACCATGCAAAGACATCATTGAAACCATCGTAGCCGATGCTCAAAAAGTGTTAGAAAATACAGAGATTAGGCTGTAAATGTTTATAAAAATATTGTGAAAATAATCCGCACCCAAAAAGTTAGAGAAAAATCTAAACTTTGAGGTGCGGTTTAAAATTTTACTATTTACCACAATAATTATCTGAATTTATTATAATATTTCCATTTTTTGAAAATGCAACATTAGCAATATTTTCTTTATTGAAGAAATTAAAATTCACAATACTAGTAAATGCAAGAGAAGATATATTAAATACTGAAGAAATCCTAGGATATCTTATTGACTCTCGGAATTTGTGCAAAATTTATGAAAATATGCTCATGTATATTCAAATAGAGAATTGTCTAAAAGATTTTAAGATGAATAATGTTTAATAAATTGATTGACAACTTGTCTTTTTATTATAAGTTAATACTTCCACATTTTAAGGCAACCTTTGATTTTATTTCTCCCAATTTATAGACATATTTTGCAAACTAAACAGCAAAAATCACAAAATTTAATTCAAATACATCCATTTAAAAACACGAATAAAATAAAACGAGCATTTTCACTAAGAATTTGCTCGTTCGCTATATTCAGGATAGGACTTTTCTCCATCTATTTTTATTTCCATAATATCCCTAATGTTGTAATAGACGCTTCTTTGTCAGATAGACAATTTGGAAATCTTTGGGCTTCATTTCTGATTCATTGTCATTTTCCCACTCTATTAAAACTAATTTTTTTCTCAAGACATCATCTTTAATTGAACACAAGTCAAATTTATTTTGACCTCAGCTGTTTTCTTCCTGCTTCACCAATTTCACTACAGCCTCGGTCCTAGCTGTGTGCGGAAACATATCCACCGATTGGATATAATGGACATCATAGATCTTGCTTAATTGCACCAAATCTCTGGCTAGACTAGAGACATTACAAGAGACATAAATCATTTTCTTAGGTGCATAACGGACAATCGTCTCAAGCAGCTTTTTATCCAAGCCAGTTCGTGGTGGATCGACAATCAAAGCATCCGCCCGATAGCCTTCCTTATACCAACGAGGAATAATGCTTTCAGCAGTCCCAGTCTCATAATGAGTATTGTTAAAGCCTAAGCGAGCAGCATTTCGCTTAGCATCTTCAATAGCTTCCGGAATAATGTCCATACCTCGCAGAGACCTGACTCTTTTAGCAAAGGCAAAGCCAATCGTTCCCACGCCACAATAAGCATCAATCAAATGCTCTTCAGATGTCACATCAAGCGCCTTGACTGCTTCACTGTAAAGCACTTCTGTCTGCTCTGGATTGAGCTGGTAAAAAGCCCTAGGCGATAAGGAAAACTCGTAATCCAAAACACCTTCTTGAATTGTCTCTTTTCCCCAGATAATTTCCGTCTTATCTCCATAAATTTCACTTGATTTTGTCGTATGGTAATTGACCGCCACTGTTTCTAATTCTGGAAATTCTGCTGTTAAATCTCGAATGACTGGAGAGAAGTCCAACTTCTTTCCCGTGACAAAGATCATCTGCACCTGTCCCGTTTTCCGAGCCCTGCGAATCATAACCGTCCGAACGCCTGCTCTCTTACGCTCATCGTAGATAGGAAGATTGTACTTCCCCAAAAGGAGAGCCACTTTATTGATGATTTTCTGCGTTACCTTATCCTGAACCAAACAGTTTTTCAAAGAAATCAGATAATGGGAATTCTGCGCATAAAGCCCTGCTTTGACTTCATCTCCTAATTTCCGTGTCTGAAATTGAAGCTTAGCCCGATAGTAAAGTGGTTCTTGCATTCCAATCGTTGGACGAATCTCGTAGTTTTCATAACCAGCTGGTGCAAATTTTTTCAAAGCCTGCCGTAATAAATCCGTCTTAAATTCTAACTGTTTATCATAATGCAAGTGCATAATCTGGCAGCCCCCACATTTTTCATAAATCTCACAAGGCGGCTCTACTCGATACTTAGAATGCTTATTAATCGTCAAGAGCTTTGCTTCGACAAAATTGCGCTTAACCGTCGTAACTTGACAAAAAATATCCTCACCTTTTAAAGCACCTGGTACAAAGACTAAGGTCTTTTTATAAAATCCAATCCCTTCCCCATTAATTCCCATTTTCTTAATTTTTAAAGGGATTCTTTGCTTTACTTTCAAACTCATAAGCCTATTATACCATGCCAACACGATAATGTTGAGAATATGGTACAATAATCAGTATGAAAAAAGAAAAAGTAACTCTCACAATTTCTCAATTCCCAGAAAAATTACGAATATATACAGAGAAAGCCACTTTGTATGACAGTTCTTCCCACTCAGGCGCAACCGTGCTTTATCTAGACACAGGCTACTATCTTAAAATAGACCAAAAAGGAAAGCTAGCACGAGAGGCACAATGTGCTAAATGGTTTGACAAACAAGGGATCGGTGTTCCTGTCTTGACATACATCAGCCAAGACAGGGACTACTTGCTCACTAAAGAAGCATCCGGCATATCAGGATTGGAAGTGCTAGACCAACCAGAAGTCCTCTGCCAAACCATGGCAACAGCGCTAAGACAGCTCCATAACCTCCAACCAGGCCACTTTCCCACAAACTCACTTCTAAAGAACTATATTCAGCTAGCGGAAGAGAATTATCAAAAAGGGCTTTTCTATGAAAAAGCTCTCCTGCCACAATTTCAGATTCGCAGTAGAAAAGAAGCCTATCAGCTTATCCAAGAACAGGGACATCTTCTTACAAGAGATGCATTTATTCACGGTGACGCTTGTTTGCCCAACTTTATCTTAAAAGACGCTAAGACGTTCTCCTGTTTCATTGATGTTGGGCTATCTGGCTTTAGTGATCGCCACATTGACCTTTACTGGGCTATCTGGTCACTGAATTATAATCTAGGCAATCCAAAATACAGCGACCTATTTTTGGACTACTATGGTCGAGAAAATATCAACTCCGAGAAATTACGACTTATCGCAGCTTTTGAAGCATTTGGCTAATAGTCACACTTACTATTCCATCTATCAGCTCCAAATTTCACACAAGTTATCGAAAGAATGATTATGAAAATCACTAAAATTGAAAAGAAAAAGCGTCTCTATCTTTTAGAATTGGACGAAACTGACAAACTTTACATCACTGAAGATACTATCGTTCACTTTATGTTATCAAAAGGCATGAACATTAGTGAGCAAGAATTAAAAGAAATTCAGAACTACGCACAGTTTTCTTACGGAAAAAATCTAGCTTTATATTATCTTTCTTTCAAGCAAAGAACTGTCAAAGAAGTGCGGGATTATTTGACAAAATACGAGATTTCCTTAGATACCATCGAGAAAGTGCTAACGATTCTCATAAAAGATAACTGGATAGATGACAGACAATATGCTTATTCCTTTATTCATTCCAATCTTCTATCTGGTGATAAAGGTGCTTTTGTCCTCAAGCAAAAATTGGCTCAAAAAGGTATCACAGCTCCTATTATTGATGAAGAATTATGCAAATTTGATTTTACAGAAGTAAGTCAAAAAGTTGCTGCAAAACTACTCCGCAGCTATCAAAGCAAACTACCAAGTAAGGCCCTGCAGGATAAAATTCTTCAATCTATGATGAACAAAGGCTTTTCCTATACCGAAGCTAAGGCAGCTTATCAAACCTTAGACATCAAAGAAGATGAGGAAACTCAGCAGAAATTACTGTACAAAGAATTAGATAAGCAATACCGCAAATATTCTAAAAAATATGACGAATATGAGTTAAAACAACGCCTCACCCAAGCACTCGCTCGCAAAGGTTATGATTTTTCTGATATTGCTAGCGCTCTCAGAGAATATCTATAAAAAATGTAAGGTTTATTTATGTTTTTTCATGAAAATATGTTACAATAAGAGCGATAACCTGATTAATTGTAGAAAGTTGGTAGAAGATGAAGCTTCCAAAAGAAGGCGACTTTATTACAATTCAAAGTTATAAGCATAATGGAAGTCTGCACCGCACCTGGCGCGACACCATGGTACTAAAAACAACAGAAAATGCCATTATTGGTGTCAATGACCACACCTTGGTCACAGAAAGTGATGGTCGACGTTGGGTGACACGTGAGCCAGCTATTATCTATTTTCACAAAAAATATTGGTTCAATATTATCGCTATGATTCGCGAAAACGGAGTTTCTTACTATTGCAATCTAGCCAGTCCGTATTATCTTGATGCAGAAGCATTAAAATACATAGACTACGATTTAGACGTCAAAGTCTTTACCAATGGTGAAAAGCGATTACTTGATGTCGATGAATACGAGCGTCACAAACGGCAGATGAACTACTCTAATGATTTAGATTATATCCTCAAAGAGAATGTCAAAATCTTAGTAGATTGGATTAACAATAAGCGCGGACCTTTTTCGCAAGCCTATGTTAATATTTGGTACAAACGTTATGTAGAGCTAAAGAGTCGCTAAAGTTTCCAAAGGACCACTGGTCCTTTTTGATTTTCAAAGAACAATTTCTTGCAATTCAAGGTTATTTTATGTATCATATAGAAAATCCTTTGATGAATAAGTACAGAAAGGAAGAGACAATGGCTTTTACAAATACACGTGGACGCTATGCTAGCTTTGGCGTTGTAACAAGTTTACCAGATAATATCATTGATTCTTTCTGGTATATTATTGATAATTTTCTAAAGGGTGTGTTTGAGCTAGACGAACTGCTTCAGTTTGAACTCATCAACAACAAAGGAAAAACAACTTTCCGATTTTCACAAGATAGTCTAGCAACCATTCTTACCTTTGATTTTAATGACGCTTTCGACCCATTTTTTCCACGAGAAATTTTTGTAACTGACAATAATGGTAAAGAAACTATTATGCTACCAGACGAATATACTTTGATATGATAGCACAAAATCTGAAGCATACAAGATTGATGGCTGCTTAAAAATATCTGAGAATAAGTAAAATCCCTCAATAATTTATTGAGGGATTTTGTTATTTTTAGTAGGATTCTTTTATGTGTTTATTTTTCCGTTTCTCCGTCAGTTTCTTCTTTTGACTGATTCTGATTAAGAAAATTCATTGCTTCCTTGGTCCAAGTTGGCAAACTTTTAGCGAGCGGTGTAAAACCAATCTTGTAACGGTCATTTGAAAAACGATGACGTTTCGGTAAATGATGTTTTTCCTCTTCCAATGTTCTCATCGACAAACTAGCCTTACCTGAAAATTCATCATAGTCCATCACTTGCACCAAGACCGGATCATTCACATGCAGAATATCACGGATATTTTCGATGTAACCTGTCCGAATCTCTGAAATATGAATCAAGCCTATTGTTCCTGTTTCCAATTCTACAAATGCACCGTAAGGCTGAATTCCTGTAATTCTTCCTTTTAGTTTTTCACCAATTCTCATTTTAATCCTCAATTTCAATGGTTTCAATCACGACATCTTCAAGTGGTTTATCCATCGCACCAGTTTCAACAGCTGCAATCTTATCCAATACCTGATAAGAAGATTTATCTAATAATTGACCAAATACAGTATGGCGGCGATCCAAATGCGGCGTTCCACCATTGCTTGCATAGATTTCAGCAATTGGTATCGGCCAACCACCACGTTCCAATTCCTTTTGTGCATAAGGAATCTTGCTGTTTTGCACAATAAAAAATTGGCTGCCATTTGTGTTCGGACCAGCATTGGCCATCGAAAGTGCACCACGGATATTGTACAGTTCCGGAGAAAATTCATCTTCAAACTTTTCTCCATAAATAGATTCGCCACCCATACCCGTACCAGTTGGATCACCACCTTGAATCATGAAGTCCTTGATAATCCGGTGAAAAATGATTCCATCATAGTAGCCATCTTTTGATAAAGCGATAAAATTAGCCACTGTCTTCGGTGCCTGTTCTGGAAATAATTGAAATTTCAAATCACCGTGGTTGGTTTTAATAGTCGCTTTCGATCCTTCTGCTGTTTCCATCGTTACTTGTGGAAAATGTAATTCTTTTTCTATCATTCCTAATTCCTCCAAAGCATAAAAAATGCCATCTTCTTCTACTTTTTTTGTCACAAAGTCAGCCTTGGCTTTTATTTTTTTATGTGAAATGCTCATAGCAATACTGATACCTGCATAATCAAACAACTCTAAATCATTGAGTTCATCTCCAAAAACCATCACATTCTCAGGCTTCAACCCTAGATGCTCCACAACTGTCGCAACTCCAGATGCTTTTGAACCATTTGTTAGAACTACATCTGATGAATGCGGATGCCAGCGAACCAATCGTAGATGTTCTTCTAACTCTTTGGGCAATTGCAAGCTATCTCCGATATCTTCAAATGTCCACATTTGATAAACGTTGTGATCTTGATAAAAATCCGGCTGAATAGGTAAATTAGGATAAACAATATCAATGGCTTCATCAATAAGCGGTGTTCGCGTCGAAAGCGCTGCCTCATGACTACCAACGAGGCCAAAGTCAATCCCAACTTCCTTCGTCCAAGCGATATAAGTTTCTACTAAATTTCGATCAATCGGGGTTTGCGCAATAACCTTTCCTGCTTTATCTTCAATATAGGACCCATTCAAGGTGACAAAAAAATCAGGCTGCAACGCTTTCAACTCCGGCACCACACCAAAAATTCCTCTCCCTGAAGCAATTCCCGTCAAAATTCCTTTTTCTTTTAATTGTTTAAAAACCGTTTTGATCGATTCTGGAATGTAGCCAGTTGCTTTTACTCGCAAGGTATCATCAATATCAAAAAAGACGATTTTGATCTTCTTGGATTTGTATTTTAATTTTGCGTCCATAATCTCCCTCTAACAATAGCAATTTATTTATTTTTCTATTATACCACTAAATATCATCCTGTGGGACGAGGTGATGCTGGAAGGCATAGACAACAGCTTGTGTACGATCACTTACTGCCAATTTGGACAAAATATTCGACACATGCGTTTTCACTGTCTTTAAAGAAATAAACAACTCATCTGCTATGCGTTGATTTTCATACCCCTTCGCCAGTAGTCCTAAAATATCGCGCTCACGCGCTGTTAGCTCTTCATGTAATTCAATATGATTTCGATGGTATTCCACTTTCTGACTGACCTCTGTTTCAATAGCAAGTTCACCCTTGGCTACCTTTCGAACTGCTCGTAAGATATCGTCAGCACTAGATGTTTTAAGCATGTATCCTTTAGCTCCTGCATCTAAAACTGGGTAAATTTTTTCATTATCCAAATAAGAAGTCAGAATGAGAATCTTAGCTTCAGGCCATTCTTTTAAAATAGCTAGAGTTGCTTCAATTCCACTCATTTCAGGCATAACAATATCCATCATAATAACATCTGGTCGTAATGCTAAAGCTTTTTCAACTCCTTCACGACCGTTTGAAGCTTCTGCCACTACATCAACATCATCTTGTAAATCCAAATAACTTTTCAAGCCAAGTCGTACCATCTCATGGTCATCTACTAATAAAATCTGCATCTCAAGCTCCTTTCAATAATGGTACACGAATATCAATCGCTACTCCCTGCTTCGGAGCTGTTAAAATCTGCATCGTTCCCGCCATATCATTTACTCTTTCTTCCATATTTTTCAGACCATAACTCAACTCATCAGACGAAGTGTGCTCAAAACCAATCCCATCATCTGTCATCTTCAACTGCAATTCATTCTGAGTTTGATACAGATATACATCTAAATGATTCGCATTGGCGTGACGGAGCGTATTACTGATAATTTCCTGAGCAATTCGAAAAATATGCTCCTCAATCTGTTTCGGTAATTGTTGAACATCATGATGAAAACTCACTTCAATATCACTCTTGTCTGATAACTCCTTTAAAATAAGGTTTAACCCTTCAACCAAACTTTTCCCTTCCAACTCTGTCGGTCTCAAATGTAGAAGCAAGATACGCAAATCCCTCTGAGCAGTATTTAAAATTCCTGATACGCCCGTCAATTGTTTCGATAAGGTGTCCGTATCTAAGTTCTCCACTTGCCCTGTCACACCTGATAAAATCATATTGGCAGCAAAAAGTTCTTGACTGACCGTATCATGTAGGTCACGCGCAATTCGCTTGCGCTCTTTCTCAATAATCGTCTCTTCATTTTGTAAGGCACGGTTCTCTGACTTTTGTAGATTTTCTGTTAAATGATTTACTTTCTCTGATACCTGCCGAAAGGAAGCGTCAATTTCCGGTTGCTGTACTTCTTGTAATTTTCGACCTTCCAAAATATTTTTCAAATTCGACTGAATGGTCGACAATGTTACCGTTTGAACCACTTTGATTCCTAAAATCATCAGCATCGTTAGAGATACAGTGAGCACAATCACAAAGAAACTGAATTTTTCCAGTCTCTCTACATTACTAAAAACCAATTGCCAGTCAAAATCAAATAGAGCAAAAATATAATGAATAATAATCCCTAAAATGAGTAAGGAATAAAAACTAATCAAGAGATAGTAGACTTTTTTCATTTACGAACCACCTCAATATTCCCTACAAATGTTGATAGGATAATTTTGACACTTTTATGTGCTCGTTTAAAGTCTGGCGTCGTTAGACTGAAACTTTCATTTCGCAATTCATAGATAGGTTGGTCTAAAAACTGCAATTCACCGTATAGATTATTCACTTTCAAGCTGACTGCCACATCAACTGGCACAATAATTTTTGTATTCCCGAAAAATTTTCGCAAAACAATCACATTATCATGGTTTGTAACAATCACTTGCTCCAAATGAATCGTGTCCTTGCCCATGAGACGGAAAAGGTTGATATCGTCAAATTGACAGGTATCAGACGAAGCAAAATGATGAAGATTTCCTAACCATTGATTATTCTCTCGTTTTTGCTCCATTGCATCATCAAAGATGAGAGTTGTCGCTTCATTTTCTTTATAAATATAGGGATAAGCTACAATCATGCCATAAATGACCGCAAAGAGCAAGGCAGCAATGACATAAGGATTGAGCATAATAATGAAAAAAAGCAATATGGTAGAAGTTACTAGCAGAAAATTTCCTCTTTGTTTACCAAAATAATAATAGAGCAGCAACAAGAAAAGCACCAAAAAAAGAATAACACGTGAAAAGTGACCAGACAAAATCGTCACTAATGCAAATGTTAATAGAATAGATTCAACAAAAATGAAAAATTGGATCTTTCGCATAATCTCGATACCTTTCTGCTTCTATTGTATCAAAAACTTTTAAAAATTCCTCCGACTAAGGTATGAAAATAAAGCAATGAAATGGAACTAAATATTTTCAGGTTCTAGTATGTAGTCCTAGAAATTAACATGTTTATTTACAATATACTGGATAAACTTGATTAATCAGAAACAACGCTTATCAATGCTGTAAAACGAGCGCAAAAAAAGTGAGGGAAAATCGGTTAAAAACTACGACTTTATCCTCTCACTTGTTTAATTGCTTGCACTAGCACTTGTGTCTGGCGTTTTTGAACTTGAACCATCATTACCACTAGTTGATGAGTTACTAGACGATGGACTATTTTTTTCTGAACTACTTTCAGATTGCAAACTACTTTCAGATGTAGACGAACTTTCGGTTTTCGGCTCATATACATATAGGACAATGCGGTCGCTCTTCAAATCCAAGGACTGATTTGCTGCTGGCGTTTGTTTAATAATCGTATTTGCTTGTGTTCCCGCCGGAGCTGTTGGAACCGTTCGCTTTTCAATATTAGCACCTTGAATGCCAAGCACTTGCGTTAAATTGTTATAGGCAAATTCATAGGTTGAACCGATATAACTTGGCATGACAACACTTGAAACGGACTTGGCTACTTTCAAAGTAATACGAGCTTTTGAAGTCAAATCATATGTACTACCTGCTGCTGGCGTTTGACCAACGACTGTTCCAGCCGCATACTCACTACTTTCAACTTCTTCTGTTTTAATTAAACCTTTTGAAACCTTGTATTTTTGGACTAGATTGTTGATAGCATCCGCTCTTTTCTGACCTTTATAATCTTCCATAATAAAGGTTTTTGTACCTTTGGAAACAATCAGATCCACCGTGCTTCCGTCGCGACGCTGTGTTCCCGCTTCTGGATTGGTGCGAATAACAGAATCCTTTTTGACAGAGTCGCTATATTCATCTTTTTCCTTACCAACTTTCAAACCTGCTGTTTCAATTGCAGAACGAGCCTGTGCAACAGTTTTTCCAGTAACGTCTGGAATTTTTACATTTGACGGACTCAAATAGACTAATGCCACCAGAGCAGCAATCACTAAAACTACTGCCGACAACAGAACCTTATAACGCGTTCTTAAACGACGCTTTTTCTTTGTTTTTGGCTTGGTTGTGGGTTGAGAATTACTACTGACTGTTTCTTTTATAGGCGTAGGAGTAGTTGGTTTGCTTGCAGAAATTAAGGTATTTTGTGACACTTTAGGAAGCGTCTTGGTATCTGCTTTGGCAGTATCATCAAAAACCAACTTTTTCTCATTTCGGCGATCTGCGGATAAGCAGCTTGATAAATCCACATACATTTCTGCAACAGATTGATAACGATCTGTTAATTTTTTAGCCGTTGCCTTGATGACTACATTTTCTAGAGGCTGTGGCACATTTGGATTTTCAGCAATCACAGAAGGAAGAGGCTTTTGGAAATGTTGCAAAGCAATTGTGACAGCACTATCCCCATCATAAGGGATATGTCCTGTCAACATTTCATAGAAAATGATCCCCATAGCGTAAATATCGCTTTGAACGGTCGCTTTTGAACCACGCGCTTGTTCTGGTGATAGATAATGCACAGATCCCAGCATTGAATTTGTTTGCGTCAGGCTCGTTTCAGCAAAAGCTACTGCAATTCCAAAGTCCGTTACTTTTGCATCGCCATCTGGAGTTAAAAGGACATTTTGTGGCTTCAAATCACGATGAACAATTCCATGCGTATGCGCCAAACGCATTGCCAAAAGAATTTGTCCCATAATCCGAACCGCTTCTTCATTAGATAAAGGAGCATGCTCTTTAATATAGCGTTTTAAGTCAAGCCCAGCCACATACTCCATTGCTAGATATTGCTGACCTTCTTCTTCTCCAATATCGGTAATCCGGACAATATGAGGATGATCCAAGTCTGCCATCGCTCGCGCCTCTCTTTGAAAGCGCGCCACAGCAATCGGATCCGTCTGGTAATTCGTTCTTAGAACTTTCACCGCGACTTCTTCCCCGTCTAAAATCAAATCTTTGGCCAAGTAAACATCTGCCATGCCACCTCGCCCAATTTGTTTGATGATTCTATATCGCCCGGCAAATATCTTGCCGACTTGAATCATTCTGCATCCTCCTTATGATAATGAATCAGGGCAACTGTAATATTGTCCAAACCACCTGCGTTATTTGCAAAACGAATCAAGGTTTCTGCTTTCTCTGAAAGAGTGATGTCGCTTGTCACAATATCATAAATTTCACTTTCTGAAATCATATTAGACAAACCATCACTATTTAAAACAATGTAATCATCGTCCTCTAGACTAATCATGCCGACATCCGGTTGCACTTCACTTCTTTGACCGATGGATTGTGTGATAATGTTTCGTTGCGGGTGACGTTCTGCCTCTTCAGGCGTAATTTGTCCTGCTTTAAGCAATTCATTTACCAAGGAATGGTCGCTCGTCAACTGTTTATAACTTTCACCACGAATTAGACCGATACGAGAATCCCCCACATGAGCATAAATGGCTTGATTGCCAATAACAGCTAACGCTTCAAGCGTCGTCCCCATTCCTTTATACTCTTCATCTTGACCAAATTGGTGAACCTTTTGATTTTCTGTTTCAAGGTACTCTGCAAACCATTCACGGACACCATTAATAGAATCAATTTGAGTGTCCACCCAAGCAGCACCAAGGTCTGTGACAGCCATCTCGCTAGCAATATTGCCTGCCCGATGTCCGCCCATACCATCTGCCAAAAGAATCATTGTCATACCAGCACGATTAACAAATTGATTGGCATAATCTTGATTGTTTGTACGTTTCTGACCAACATCTGTTAATAATGAAATTTCCATACTGTCAGTTTCCTCCTGTTAAGATATTCGTTTAAATTGACTGATGAAAAATCCGTCACTTCCATATAATTCCGGTGTAATTAAGATACAACCGTCTTTTAGAATATCCTGTCTATTATGTTCTAGTTTTACCTGTTCAAAATTTGGATGAGCTGCCAAAAACTGCTCAACCACTTGAAAATTTTCTTGCGAAACAATCGTACAGGTACTGTAAGTTATTATACCACCTTTTCGCAAGCTTTGACAAACACTATCCAATATCTCTAGCTGAATTTTTTGCAACGAGATAAAATCTGCATTTTTTTTATTGTATTTAATATCTGGCTTCCGCCGGATCAGACCAATTCCTGAACATGGTGCATCGACTAAAATTTTATCAAAGGCATCCACTCCAAAAGTCTCAAAAACCCTTCTGGCATCCAATTTTTGGGTAATGACCCTATCTGCTAAACCTAAACGTTGTGCATTTTCTTCTATTAAAGTCAGCTTATGATCATAGAGATCTAATGCCATAACTTGCCCTGTCGTTAAGTAAGAAGCAATGTGCATGGTTTTGCCCCCCGGTGCACTGCATGCATCTAACACTTTCTCGTCACCTTGTAAATCAAGTGTTGGCGCAACCAATTGGCTAGACTCGTCTTGAATGGTTATTACTCCTTCTTCAAACAAGGCATGCCCTGCAAAATGACCATGATTTTTCACCAACGCACTCGGAGCTAATAGTGAATCTTCTGCCTGCAACAATTGTTTTAATTCTTCTTTGCGACTTAAGTCCGCCACTCGAACGCTAGCTTTATTCCGAAGAAATAAGCTCTCAAAAATGGCTAAAGCTCGTTTTTCACCATACTCTTCGATAATGACTTTCACTAACCAAACCGGCAGAGAATACTGAATAGAGTACCGTTTATTTTTACGCTTAATACTGGCTATATCTGCCACACCATCCTGCAATAGTCTTCGCAACACTGCATTGACGAACTTTTCGCTTCCCTTTTTTCGTGCCTTTGACAGTTCTACCGCTTCATTAACAACTGCATGCGTCGGAATTTTATCAAGATACTGTAATTGATACAAGCTCATCAACAAGAGAATATAAAGCCAAGAATCCAGCTTTTCACGGTCTTCAACAACATGAGACAAATACCATTCTAAGGTCATTTTGCGCGCAACTGTTCCGTATACAATTTCTGTTACAAGCCTTTTATCAACAGAACTTAACGACGCCTCTAGCAAGGCTTGATTCAAGGCAATATTTGAATAAGCTCCTTCTGAAAAGACCTTTTCTAAAACAGCAAAAGCTGTTTGACGCGCTGTCTTTTTCTTATCGACCAAAGAAATCACCTACCGATAATTGTCGCCCCAAACCGTTCAGAAAATCAACGACAGCCATTTTAGGCTTTCCTGCTGGCTGTACAACTTTAAGAAAGATTGCACCCTCACCAGCTGCTATAATCAATTCTTTTTTTCCAATAACAAGAATTTCTCCAGCTTGTCCTGAGCCCTCTACTGGAGTAGCTTCGTAAATTTTAAAACGTTCTCCATTTAAAAGCGTATGTGCCACTGGCCAAGGATTCATTCCTCGAATTTGGTTAAAAATTTGGTGATTTGTCTTAGTCCAGTCAATGCGCTCTTCTTCTGGTGAGATATTTGGCGAAAAAGTAACTTGATCTTTGTCTTGCGGAACTGGTTTTAAATCCCCAGCTATATAACTAGGCAAGCTCTCAAGCAGTAAATCACGCCCTACAAGTGCTAGCTTGTCAAACATCGTACCAACATTATCTGTTTCCTTGATAGGAATCGCTCGACGCGCAATCATATCACCCGCATCCATCTCTTTGACCATTTCCATGATGGTCACACCAGCTTCTTTGTCACCATTGATAATGGCGTAGTGAATGGGTGCCCCTCCACGATATTTAGGCAACAACGATGCATGCACATTGACAGCAAAACTGACCGAATCCAGTAGTCGACTCGGCAAAAATTGACCGAAAGCTGCTGTGACAATCCCGTCTGCACTAAGCGCCATTATTTTCTCCAGTTCCTCACTTCGAGACAACTTTTCTGGCTGATAAACGGCTAAATGATGATCTACAGCCACCTGCTTGACTGGTGTCATACGGATTTCTTTTTTGCGTCCTACTGCACGATCTGGCTGGGTTACAACTGCCAAAATTTCGTACTGCTTGCTTTCCAATAATCCTTTGAGCACTGTTGCAGAAAAATCCGGCGTTCCCATAAAAATAATTTTTGTCATGGTTTCCTCATATTCTTTTTACTATTATATCAGAAGAAGTCACGCTTTTCCTCAAAAAAAGCTAAAAATATCCCTACATAAAGCTTTGTGGCTCATGATCTATGCTCAAACGTAAATCTTTATTGTCCTTTTGTTGCGTCCAATCCAAAATCTGATTTAAAACATCTGGCAAATGATCTTCAAAACGGTATTTAATCATCAACTGATAATGGTAGAGATTATGCGTGCGAGCAATCGGCTTGGGAGTTGGACCTAATATCTGAACTTTATCTGACAAACCAGAACGTAGTATATTCAGCACTTCGTATGACTTTTTAATCACCGCTTCTTCTATTTTATGAGACAAGGTAATGCCCACCGTAAAATAATAAGGTGGATAAGCCAACTGCCTTCTAACACGCATTTCATAAGTATAAAAGCCTTCATAATCCTGATTTTTCGCAAATGCAATCGCATAATGATTCGGATTGTAACTTTGAATAATCACCTGACCTGCTTTTTCAGCTCGTCCTGCACGCCCGGAAACCTGAGTCAAAAGTTGAAAAGTTCGCTCAGATGAGCGGAAATCAGGTAAATTCAGAGCCGTGTCTGCATTGAGCACTCCTACGAGAGTGACATTTGGAAAATCTAGTCCTTTTGCAATCATTTGGGTTCCCAGTAAAATATTTGCTTCTCCTCCCCCAAACTCTTTGAGAATTTGTTCGTGACTGCCCTTTTTCCGAGTAGTATCAACATCCATTCTCAAAATTCGAGCTTGCGGAAAAGCTTCTACTAATTCATCATAGGCTTTTTGGGTTCCTGTCCCATAGTAACGAATACTCCGACTGGAACAATTCGGGCAACTATGAGGAATACCTTTTGAAAATCCACAATAGTGACAATTCATACTTTTGGTATCCATGTGCAAGGTCAGTGAAATGTCACAATTTGGACAAGTGTCAACCGTCCCACATTCTCTACACATGACAAAACTAGAATAGCCCCGTCGGTTCAGCATCAAAACAACTTGCTCTTTTTTTTCTAACCGGTCTTTAATTGCTTCTAAAAGAACCGGAGTAAAATCACTAGCTTCGTTTTGCCCAATATAATCACGAAAATCCACAATTTCTACTTTAGGAATCTGAGCATGCGGATTTGCTCGCTTGGTCAGTTGCAAAAAATGATAAACACCTTTGCTAGCCCGCGCTCTGCTTTCTAAACTCGGCGTCGCCGACCCTAGTACCAGAACGGCTTGATTGTACTTTGCACGTAGTAAGGCAACATCTCGTGCATGATAGCGCGGATTAGAGTCTTGTTTGTAGCTCGCTTCATGTTCCTCATCAATGATAATAGCGCCAATGTTTTTTAATGGAGCAAAAATAGCAGAACGCGCACCAACAACAACTTGTGCTTCTCCTCGCTCAACCTTGCGCCATTCATCATATTTCTCACCATTAGAAAGTCCCGAATGAAGAATAGCAACTTTTTTACCAAACCGAGAAATAAAGCGATTAGTAACTTGCGGTGTCAAAGAGATTTCAGGAACTAACATAATAGCTGTTTTACCACGGCTGAGTGCTTCTTGAATAACCTGCAAATACACTTCCGTTTTGCCACTCCCTGTTACTCCTTCTAGTAGAAATGGCTTCCCCGTGTGCCCGATTTGCTGAGTAATAGCTTGAACAGCCACTTTTTGCTCTTCATTTAACACCAATGCAGACGTCGCTGAAACATTCTCAAAATAAGCCTTAGAACGACTCACCTCTTTTTCAACGATTTGCAAAGCTGCTTGCTCTATAAAATAGTGAATAATTTCCCGTGAAAATGTTTCTTTCAAATCTGCTAAACGGTGCATTCCAGTCTGAACTTGCAAAATGTCTCGCAAGGCTTGCTTTTTTTTCGCCCGATTGGGAATGACCAATTGAGCTAAAATCTCGTGATTAACCTGATACCATTTTTCTGTTTTGATATGTTTTTGATCGGTTGCCTGATATTCCAACTGAATCGCTCCTTGCCGCGTTAAACGCATGACCTTAGCTTGCAGTTCTTTATCAAGTGATGAGAAATGCTGCTGATCTACATTGCCAAAAATGAGCAGTCGATCTTCTTCAGTCAAAGAGGGTTGAGCATGGAGAATTTTATCATAACTGGAGTTTAGAAACCTCGGCAACATAGCTTTTAAAATTGAAATTTTGTAAGAAAAAACAGATTTTCTCGATTCTTCTGCCAGCCACAGCTGCTCCTCATTTAAAACTGGCGTAAAGTCCAATACTTCCACGATTTCTTTCAATTCTGTCGTCGTTTCTTCTTCTAGCGCTACGACAATCCCTTGAATCAAGCGATTGACTTTCCCAAAAGGCACATGCACACGCATGCCAATTTCTAGCATAGTAGAAAATTCTTTCGGAACTGCATAACTATAAGGTTTATCTGTCTGCATTAGAGGAACATCCACAATGACTTTTGCAATCTGCACTTTCTCACCACCTCGCATTTCTCAGTAAAAGAAAAAATAAGATTGAGCTGACCCAACCTTAAATTTTTTCACCCTCTTCTTTTTCCTTGGCAATTTGTTCTTTAATTTTACGCTCTTCTTCTTCTTTACGAAGTCGCTCTTCTTCAAGGCGACGACGAACAGCTTCTCGCTTGCCTTCAGGATCTGGGTGAATCCCAACATTGCCAGATTCGATTTCTTCCAAAGCACGAAGTGTTGATTTGACAGACTTAAACTCTTGAGTTGGAGTAGCCCCCTCTTCCAATTCATGAGCACGTTTTGCTTCAAGAATCACCAAGGAATATTTTGAAGGTACCTTATCAAGTAAGGTGTCAATTGAAGGTTTTAACATCATAATTCTTTACCTAATTTCTAAATTCTTATCTAACTGAAAGTTGTTCTGATAGCATATCTTGATAGTGACCGATAACACGCTCCACTCGAAAATGTTCAGCTTCAATCACACGTTTGACGCGCTCTGCTGCTAAGGGAACTTCATCATTGACAATCGCATAGTCATATTCGCGCATGAGAGCAATCTCTTCTCTTGCCTTAGCAATGCGTCTAGCAATTACCTCAGCACTATCTGTTCCACGCCCCACCAAACGATCTTGTAATTCTGCCAAATCAGGTGGCGTCAAAAAGATAAAAACAGCATCTGGAACTTTTTTCTTCACTTGAAGTGCCCCTTGAACTTCAATCTCAAGGAAAACATCAATTCCTTTATCTAAGGTTTCATTCACATAATTCAAAGGAGTTCCATAGTAATTACCGACATACTCTGCATATTCCAACATCTGACCTTGTCGAATCAACTCCTCAAATTCTTCTCGCGTACGGAAAAAATAATCCACCCCGTCCACTTCACCGGGACGCTGAGCACGAGTTGTCATGGATACAGAGTATCGAAACTGATTGTCCGAGCTTTCAAAAATCTCACGTCGAACCGTTCCTTTTCCCACACCTGAGGGACCAGAAAAAACGATCAACAAGCCACGATCCGCCATCATATCTCCTTCATTATCTTTCTAACTAGTGTAACAAAAAAGCAGTATTTTTTCAACTGCTTTTTCTCATAGATATGTGCCTGTTTTTGAAAATCAATACAAGCACATTTGCTTACAGAGAGTTATATATCATAGATGCGCAACTCATTTTAAACAGTGTCTATTTTGCGTAATCCACAGCGCGCAGTTCACGAATAACGGTAACTTTGATATTACCTGGATATTCCAGATTGTTTTCAATCTTTTCACGCACATCATGAGCGAGAATCGTGACCTTATCATCCTTGATTTGACCAGGATTAACCATAATTCGGATTTCACGACCTGCTTGTAAGGCAAAACTATTTTTCACGCCTTCAAAGCTATTGGCAATTTCTTCCAAATCTTGGAGACGTTTGATATAGCTTTCCAGAGATTCACTGCGTGCGCCTGGTCGAGCGGCACTGAGAGCGTCTGCTGCAGCTACGATAACAGCAATGACACTTTCTGCCTCTACATCACCATGGTGACTGGCAATCGTGTTAACCACAATTGGATGTTCCTTATACTTACGAGCCAATTCTGTTCCAATTTCCACGTGGCTACCTTCCACTTCACGGTCAATAGCTTTTCCAATGTCGTGAAGGAAACCAGCACGGCGAGCTAAGGCAGCATTTTCACCAAGTTCACTTGCAATGACACCAGATAATTTCGCGACTTCAACAGAATGGCGCAGTACATTTTGACCGTAGGATGTACGGAACTGCAAGCGTCCCATAATCTTCATTAAATCGGGATGCAAATTTGGTGCACCGATTTCATAAGCCGCTGCTTCACCATACTCACGAATCTTATGATCAATTTCCAGACGATTCTTCTCTACCAATTCTTCAATACGAGCTGGATGGATGCGACCATCTTTCAATAATCCTTCCATTGTCATACGAGCAATCTCACGACGAATTGGATCGAATCCAGATAGGGTCACCACTTCTGGTGTATCATCAATAATGACATCAATACCTGTCAAACTTTCAAAGGTCCGAATATTCCGACCTTCCCGTCCAATAATCCGCCCCTTCATCGTATCATCTGGCAGATGAACAGTTGAATTGGTTTGCTCAGCAACGTAGTCACCTGCAATTCGTTGCATGGCTTGGACTAAAATATCCTTCGCTATTTTATCAGAACGTTCTTTGACATCTTGCTCTGCTTCACGAATCCGTGTCGCAATTTCCTTCGATAACTTATCTTCAGTCTGAGTGAGAATAATATCTCGGGCTTCTGTTTGTGAGAGTGCGGCAACACGTTCTAATTCTGCTTCTTTGTGTTGCTCCAACTCTGTCAGTTTGTTTTCACGCGCCTCAAGGTTTTTTGTTCTGTCAGAAATACTTTGTTCTTTCTGATCGAGTGTTCTTTCTTTGTTGGTCAAATTGTCATCTTTACGATCAAGACTCGTCGCACGTTCTGTCAAACGACTTTCAAGTTGCTTCAATTCTTGACGATCAGATTTAAATTCTGCCTCAACTTCTTCTCGATATTTTCTGGCTTCTTCTTTTGCCTCTAACAGTGCTTCTTTTTTAAGGGATTTACTTTCGCGCTTGACTTCTTTTAATAACAAATCCGCTTCACGCTCAGCTTGTCCACGTAAATTAGTTGCTTCTTGTTCAGCATTTAAAAGAGTAAGTTCCGCAGCTTCTTTCGCTGATTTCATGCGAGCTAAGATACTTACATACCCAATGACTAAACCAATGATGACGGCAAAAACACCTGCAAAAATCATTTCCATGTTTTTACCTCAAATTATTGATATTGAATTGTAAAATTCTTAATTATTTTATCATAAAAATCCATTTTTCACAAACTAAATTATTATTGAAAGTGAACATTTTCACATATTATTTTATTCGCCCTTCTCTCAGCCAAGGTTTCTTAAAAAAATAAATTTTTCTTTATTAAGGTAAAATATGCTATAATTTAGTAAAAGCAAAAGGAGTTCTATTTTATGGTCAAAGAAGTCATTGTTGAAAGTTTTGAGTTAGACCACACGATTGTCAAAGCCCCTTATGTACGTTTGATTGGCGAAGAAATCGGTCCAAAAGGTGACGTTATCTCGAATTTTGATATTCGTCTGGTTCAACCTAACGAGGATTCTATCCCAACCGCTGGACTACACACAATTGAGCATCTCCTAGCAAAGCTCATCCGCACTCGGATTGACGGTATGATTGACTGCTCACCTTTTGGCTGTCGTACTGGCTTTCACATGATTATGTGGGGACGACATAGTACAACCGAAATTGCCAAAGTCATAAAAGCCTCTTTAGAGGAAATTGCTGGAGAAACCACCTGGACTGATGTTCCCGGAACAAGCATTGAATCCTGTGGAAATTACAAAGACCACAGTCTCTTTTCTGCCAAAGAATGGTGCAAGTTAATTTTAGCTCAAGGGATCTCTGACGATCCTTTTGAGCGGCATCTTGTATAAAATAAAAAAACGGACAGGAAATGCAAATTCTCCTGCTCGTTTTCTTTTTTATTGACGAATCAAATAATCAAATGCTCCCAAAGCTGCCGTCGCTCCTGAGCCCATTGAAATAATGATTTGTTTATAAGCGCTATCTGTACAATCACCTGCTGCAAAAATTCCTGGCACATTTGTAGCACCATGTTTGTCAACAATGATTTCACCACGCTCATTTAAAGCCACTGAGCTATTCTTAAGCCAGTCTGTATTTGGCAAAAGACCGATTTGAACAAAGACACCACTGAGCTCAATTTTATGTTCTTCATTATTCGCACGATCGAGATAAGTAATAGCTTCAACTTGATCGGAACCATGAATTTCTTTTGTTGCTACATTGGTTAGAACCGTCACGTTTTCAAGTTGATGCACGCGGTCTTGCAACACTTGATCAGCTTTCAAAGTTGGTAGAAATTCTAATACATAAACATGCTCTGCCAGACCAGCTAAGTCAATTGCTGCTTCAATTCCAGAATTACCTCCACCGATAACAGCCACTTTTTTACCTGTGAAAATAGGACCGTCACAATGTGGACAATTAGTTACACCTTTGGTTCGGAATTCTTCTTCACCAGGAACATTGACATTTCGCCAGCGAGCACCAACAGAAAGAACTGCCGTTTTCGCTTTCAGAACAGCTCCATTTTCAAGTTCCACTTCAATCAAATCCTTTTTCTCGATGTTTTTAACACGTTGGTTCTTCATGATATCAATTGGATATTTTTTTGCATGTTCTTCTACTTGCGCCATCAGCTTAGGTCCTTCTGTATAAGGAGTACCAATCATATTTTCAATACCAACGGTCTCCATCACCTGTCCACCAAAAGTTTCAACGACCATACCAGTACGAATGCCTTTACGAGCGGCATAAATCGCTGCACTGCTCCCTGCAGGTCCGCCTCCAACAACCAACACATCAAATGGTTCTTTATTGTCAAATTCCTCACTTGAAGCAGGTCCAGAAATCTTATCAAGCAGTTGCTCAATTGTCATACGACCATTCGCAAATTCTTCACCATTCAGGAAAACCGTTGGAACAGCCATGATCTTTTTATCTTCAACTTCTTGTCTAAACATGCCTCCTTCAACCATTGTGTGGCTGATATTAGGATTCAAAATAGCCATCACATTGAGAGCTTGCACAACGTCTGGACAATTATGACAGGTTAAGCTGACATAAGTTTCAAAATGAAGCGGGGATTGGATAGCCTGAATTCGGTTTATAACAGCATCTTCTACTTTGGGTGCGCGACCAGAGACTTGTAGCAAAGCAAGAACAAAAGATGTAAATTCATGTCCCAAGGGAAGTCCTGCAAACTGCACACGCCCTGCTTGACCAACTTGTGTAACAGTAAAACTTGGTTGGCGATTAGTTTCTGTATTTTCCAGTGATAAACGTGGAGACATCGCTACGATTTCCTCTAAAAAAGCTCGTACCTGCTCAGAACGCTCATCTTGACCTAAAGAAGCCTGAAACACAACATCAGATTCTAGAAGCTCCAAATACTGCTTAAGTTGCGCTTTAATTGTTTCATCTAAAGCCATAAGAAGCCTCCTTAAATTTTACCAACTAAATCAAGACTTGGTGTAAGTGTTTCAATTCCTTCTTTCCATTTAGCTGGGCAAACTTCACCTGGATGACTCCGAACATATTGTGCAGCATGGATTTTGTCAATCAAGACAGAAGCATCACGCCCAACACCGTCTGCATTGATTTCAAGTGCTTGTACAACTCCATCTGGGTCAATGATAAAAGTACCACGTTGAGACAATCCACTTTCATCTAACACATCAAAACCAAGTGAAATGGTATGAGATGGATCGCCAATCATGATGTATTCAAGTTTTCCGATGGCATCTGAATGATCATGCCAAGCTTTGTGTGTAAAATGGGTATCTGTTGAAACAGAATATACTTCTACACCTAACTTTTTAAGAGCTGCATACTGCTCTTGCAAATCTTCCAACTCAGTCGGGCAAACAAATGAAAAATCAGCAGGATAGAAGCAAACAACGCTCCAATGACCTTTTAAATCTTCGCTAGAAACTGTGATAAACTTCCCATTTCCAGCATGATAAGCATCTGCTGTAAACTCGACAATTTCTTTACCAATAAGTGACATAAGGATTACCTCCAAAAATAGTTTAATTATAAAATAAAAACCTTATACGTTTTATTATAGCGTATAAGGTTTTTAGAGTCTAATAATTTGCTTGAAAACGTTTCCTAATAATCTAAAGCATCTGCATAACCCGCGCCATTTCCTACAAAATAGCCAGTTTTACAGTTGATACTAAAGAGATACGTTCCGTCTGTTCTAAATAGATTGTAATAACCATTTCCATTGATAATATTCACACGTTCAAGAATATAATCATCTCCCGTGAAATATCCACGTTCCCGTGAGGTTGCTAAGATTTTCTCTAACACACCAGGATTGAAATTCCAAGAAGGATTACTAGCATCATTGATTTTTGCTTGGTCGTACGGGACTCGACTTAAATGTCGCTGTAAAGTTGGATCAGAAGCTGGTGTGGCTGGAGTAGCTGCTGGTGCCTCAGTTTTCGGCGTTTGAGTTTGTGCCGGACTTTGAGACGGTGTAGTGGCGGTCTCAGATTTAGGAGCAGAAATCGCTGATTGCTGGCTCTTTCCTAGACTGATAGCAGCTTTCAAGACTTTATCCAAATCTGTATTTCCTGTTGTAATATCTGTAAATTTAGCATCATTTTTAATTTTTGCTTTAGTATCTAAAATACCATCTGTAATGGCTACTGAAGTAAACTGTGCATTCACAGTTTTTACAGCTTCAACTTGTTTGAGCAAGCTGTCGTATTTTTCCTTAGCAACATTGTATTCCTTTGTATTCTTTAACTTTTCTAATGCTGCTTTCAATTTATCTACATTGCCAAAACTACTATTTTTCAAAGCTAATTTATTTGCATCCGTAAAGAATGAATCATAAAGACTGTTGAAAGCCTTCAAATCCTTATTTTCAGAGCTAGAAGTAGTAGAAGATTTACTTGTTTGGCTTGTTGAATTTGTAACTGGTTTTGCTTGCTTTCTATTCAAAGACAGATAAACAGTCCCACCGATTAAAGCCAGTAAAGCTACACTTGCTGCAGAATACAGGACTTTCTTATTTTTATAAAATGGAACGTTCCCTGTTTCCATTTCTTCATCAGATACTGTAAAAGTTGAAAAACTTTCCATTGTCTCAGTTGAGCTCACAGGAATGTTGTCCATTTCAGGCTGAATTGCTTCCATTACTTTCGTCTCAGCCTCTGATTCCTCCGAAATCTGTGTGCTGTTTTTTTCCAAAGTTTCCTGCGGCTCTGCTTCGCTGGCTGCAAGTGCAGCGACCGTTTCATCAAAGGCAGACTCCTCAGACGCTACATCCGCAGCTTCTAAGACTTCTTCCTCTTGAACACCCTCGTGCATCTCTCGGATAAATTCTGCCAAATCTAACTGACTCAGTTGTTCCTGTCCCTCTACTTCAGACGCTGTCTCTGCAGATTGAGCCGAAAATTTTCCAGCTTCAATTTCTTGACGGTGTTGTTTAATGTATTTATCCAGCACATTATCCTCTTCCGTCACCCCTGCTTCAAGCTCTTCGCTTTTTCGAGCAGCCTGACCAATTGTCATTTCTTTAGCTGTTTCAAAATCAAGAATTGATTCTTCTTGTTCTGACAAATATTTTTCGTCTTTACTCACGGCAAATCCTTTCTAATCTATCCGGCGCTTGACTCTCTGGCCAAAATATTGATATAAATCTACTTTTAAAGTCCCGTTATAGAGTTTACGTTTTTTATCGGCTTGACTACCAAATTTTGTTTCAAATGTTTCATCACTAGTTAAGATAAATTTACTCCACGTCTTTAGTAGTGCAAAAGTCTGTCCCATTTCTTGATAAAGTTTGGTCACAGCATCATCATTCAACAATCGCTCTCCATAGGGTGGATTGGAAATAATGACACCATTTATCTTGTTGGTGTGCAAATCTTGCAAACGCATTTGCTTAAAAACAATCTGCTCAGAAACACCTGCTTCTTCAGCATTTCGCTTGGCAATCTCTACCATCCGCGCATCAATATCAGTTCCTAAAATATCCAACTGAATATCTTGCTTAATCTGCCCTAAAGATCTAGCGCGAACACAACCAACCAAGTCTGAGTCAACCCAATTCCATTCTTCAAATGCAAAATGGCGATGAAGCCCCGGCGCCATATTCATGCCAATCATAGCTGCTTCAATACAAAAAGTTCCTGAACCACAAGTCGGATCAATCAGAGGTTTATCTGGATACCAATTGGATAAGAGTAAAATTGCAGCCGCCATATTTTCTTTAATGGGCGCGCCACCTTTTTCAGTCCGATAGCCACGTTTAAAAAGGCTAGAGCCTGTCGTGTCAATCAAAACAGTCGCTACATCTTTCAAGATAGAAACTTCAATTTTAAACTCAGCTCCATTTTCCATTAGGGGGACACCCTCTGGTCGAGCATAGTGCTTTTGCAACTTTTTGACTACTGCTTTTTTAGAAATAGCTTGCACACTTGGTTCATTGTGGAGTTTTGATTTGACACATTTTGCCTTAGCAATTGGAAATTTTGCCCCAAGTGGCAGGTAGTTTTCCCAATCTAAAGCAAAAATCCCCTGAAATAATTCCTCAAAAGTCTTAGCTGGAAAGTTGCCAACAACAATTTTAATACGGTCTGCTGCACGCAACCAGAGATTGGATTCAATAATGGTCTCGACAGTTCCTTCAAATCGAACACGTCCATTTTCCACTTGACATTCTAAGCCAAGATTTCTGATTTCACGACCAACTACAGCCTCTAAACCAGCCGCAGCAGTCGCAATCAACTTAAATTTTGTTTTCATTTACCCTCTCAAAATAAAAGCTAGCATAATACGCTAGCTAAACCTATATGCAACTTTCTATAAGCCATGTTTTGTTCCAGAAATAACTAGGTATCATTTCCTTCGATAATCATCTGTCTACTGTTTCCAGTCAGAATGCTGCGTTCGTTTCCACGCATTCCGTGCCCCGACCAAAGTTTGGGTTGCTAGCTTGAGGGGTTTACCGCGTTCCACTTCTTGTGTTTCCACAAAAACTACGTCACTGTGGCACTTTCAGACCTATTTTGACTTATCAAAGACTTAGCCATTTCAGTCGCCGTAACGGATACTTCCGTCCCTAGGCTTATTGTTTCACCTAGCACAAACACTACGGGCATCACAGCCCGTGCTAGCATGGACTTTCCTCATGAAAATAAAATATTCTCACGCGATTATCCAAAAATTGCACATTACTTATTAAATTTCGTTATTTAAGATTTGCTTGCCGAATACTTCTTTTTCCAAACGATTTAAGCGTTTTAAAATATCAAAATTTGTCAGCGTAGCAGATGCCACTTGAGGGGTTTCCATGATAGATTGCGTCAAAGGTGAAGTTGTCGCCTCATTTGACTTTTTAGCGAGTTCTGCTTTCAAACGAGCATTTTCTTCACGCAGTTCCTTTACCAAAGCAGCATACGTTTCGTAATCTTTAATGACATCATCTAAAAATTCATCTACTTCTACTTTACTATAACCTCGGACGCCAACTTTAAAATCTTGATCAAAAATATCTTTCGGTGTGTAAATAATACTTGCCATTTCTCTCTCCATTCTCGTTCATTACTTTAATTATATAAAAAATGAACCGCAAAAATCAAGATTAAACATCTAATTTTCGGAAAAATTTTCTGCGACTTCGTTCAAGTCATCAAATGTTAATTTTTTGATAGAATATTGTTCTTGACTTTTCATCATTTGATAAAGATATTTCAAATTCGTCTCATTTTCTTCATCGTAAAAAATATAGGCACCATCTGTATTGTTGAGTAGAAAATGGTTGTAGTCACGAAATTGACTCGGGTTTTCATAATGCGGATAAGCATATTTTACAAAGTCCACCTGTTTGAAATGGTTTAATTTTTCTTGATTGACTTCATTCCAATTTTCCCCCTGATTCTCAAAAGTGAAAATTGTTGCCATTTGAAAATCGTAGTTTTGCTGTAATTCTTTTGCAACTTCTAGTACCCAAACTTCAAAGCCTAAATTTCCAGTGAAAATCAGCCATTCCACTCCTTGTTCCAATAATCGAGTCAAATCACGTTGAATCACTTTTTTAATAATCTTGATTCGAGGATCTTTTTCATCAAAAATTCCCAGATCAAAATTTCGATAGCCCACTACTAATATACTAACCACTTAAATTATCCCTTTATTTCCTTTTTTATGTTATAATAGAGTGATGTTATTGTACCAATAAGGAGATATATGGTCAACTATCCACATAAAGTTTCCTCGCGCAACTCATTGAAATTTCCTAAAAAGAAATCAGTTGATTTTGCCAATCGAGGAATGTCTTTTGAAAAAATGATCAATGAAACAAATGATTATTATCTTAGTCATGGGTTGGCGGTCATTCACAAAAAACCGACACCTATTCAAATCGTAAAAGTGGATTATCCTAGGCGTAGTCGGGCAAAAATTGTAGAAGCCTACTTTCGACAAGCCTCTACAACAGACTATTCTGGTGTCTACCAGGGGCGTTACATAGATTTTGAAGCAAAAGAAACTCGTCAAAAGGCTTCTATGCCTATGAAAAATTTTCATGCGCATCAAATCGAACACATGGAACAAGTCGTCAAACAAGGAGGAATTTGTTTCGTTTTATTGCACTTTTCAGCCTTAAAACTGACGTATTTGCTTCCTGCTCCTTATCTGATTAACTTCTTCAAGATTGACAAAGGGACAAAATCCATGCCACTTGATTACATTCAACAACATGGATATTCTATTTCACAGAATGGACTTCCTAGCATTCCGTATCTTGAAATCATTCAACAAAACTTACTAGGTGGTAAAATAAATGAATAAGCAATCTTTACTGACAGCTGCTAAATATGCTGCTATCGGTCTCATCTCGTTATTTCTTCTAGGAGTTGTTGCTGGCGGAGGAATCTTTCTCTATCAAGTTCACAAGGCGCCCGCCTTGTCAGAAAAGAAACTAGTTGCTACAACTTCCAGTAAAATCTATGATAGTGAAAACAATCTTATTGCTGACTTAGGCTCTGAAAAAAGAGTAAACGCAGCAACAAGTAATATTCCAACTGGTTTAGTTCAAGCTATCGTTGCAATTGAAGATCACCGTTTCTTCAACCATCGTGGTGTGGATTCTGTTCGTATTTTAGGTGCTTTTTTAAATAACTTGCGCAAAGGAAATCGGCAAGGCGGCTCCACTCTGACACAACAATTGATTAAGTTGACTTATTTCTCTACCTCAACTGCCGATCAAACGCTATCACGTAAAATCCAAGAAGCCTGGTTAGCAGTCCAGCTGGAGCGCAAAGCCACTAAGCAAGAAATCATTACTTATTATGTAAACAAGGTCTATATGTCAAATGGTAACTACGGTATGCAAACAGCTGCTAAAAGTTATTACGGCAAAGATTTGAAAGATTTGAGCTTGGCTCAAACTGCTTTATTGGCAGGGATGCCTCAAGCACCAAATCAATACGATCCCTATACACAACCAGAGGCTGCTAAAAATCGTCGGAATCTTGTCTTATCAGAAATGTATAAACTCAAATACATCTCTGCTGAGCAATATGAAAAGGCAGTCAACACCCCCATTACCGATGGTCTGCAAAGCTTAAAAAATTCTGCTTCTTATCCGGCTTACATGGACAATTACTTAAAACAAGTAATTGAGCAAGTTCAGCAAGAAACTGGCTATAACTTGCTGACGACAGGAATGGAAGTCTATACTAACGTCAATAGAGTTGTTCAAGAACGCCTTTGGAACATTTATAATAGCAATGAATATGTTGCCTATCCAGATAATGAACTGCAAGTAGCTTCTACGATTATGGATGTTACAAATGGCAAGGTGATTGCTCAACTAGGAGCTCGAAATCAAACTTCAAATGTTTCTTTTGGTACCAATCAAGCCGTTGAAACCAATCGTGACTGGGGTTCAACCATGAAACCAATCACCGATTATGCTCCAGCCATTGAAAACGGAGTTTACACTTCGACAGCTGCTTATATTAGCGATACCCCTTATCATTATCCTGGAACAACTACTCCGGTTTACAACTGGGATATGCGGTATTTCGGAAACATCACCATTCAGTATGCACTTCAGGAATCTCGGAACGTCCCAGCTGTCAAAACATTAGAAGCTGTTGGTCTCAGCAAATCAAAGAAATTCCTTAATGGACTTGGCATTGATTATCCAGATATGGTCTATGCAAATGCCATTTCAAGTAATACCACAAAATCAGATAAGAAATATGGTGCCAGCAGTGAAAAAATGGCTGCTGCCTATGCTGCTTTTGCAAATGGAGGAACTTATTATAAACCTCAATACGTCAGCCGTGTTGTCTTTAGTGACGGAACTTCAAAAAACTTCGCTAATCAAGGCACAACCGCAATGAAAGAAACAACTGCGTACATGATGACAAATATGCTGAAAACAGTTCTCACTTCAGGTACAGGAACCAACGCAGCTATATCAGGTGTCTACCAAGCCGGTAAGACAGGGACTTCCAATTATTCTGATGATGAATTGGCGAAACTAACAAAACCTTATGGTGGTTCAAGTGTTGTGACTCCAGATGAACTATTTGTTGGTTATACACAGAAATATTCAATGGCAGTGTGGACAGGTTACACCAATCGTCTCACTCCTGTTCTGGATGACGGTGTGAAAGTTGCAACAGATGTTTACCGTGCTATGATGTCTTACTTGTCTGAAAGTGGGACAGAAGACTGGGAGATGCCTAGCGGTCTCTATCGTAGCGGAAGTTATGTCTTTTTAGCCAATGCAACTAATAGATATCAACAAAATTATTATAATTCTACTTCAAGTTCTAGCTTAGAAGAATCGTCTACATCTTCAAATAGTCAAGAAAGCTCTACTCAAGAGTCATCAAGTAGTTCTTCATCAAGCAGTTCCTCATCAAGTACGGAACCCAGTGCTTCCACGTCTACAAATTCTCCTAATAACAGTAGAAATTCGGAAACTCCTCCTTCACGAAATCAATAACGAAGAAGTTTCTGAAAGCCAAGCAGTTTAGAAGATAACATCTTTAAATCAGAGTTTTGTAAAAATTAAAAAACACGAACAATTCAAATCCAGTTGCTTACTGGTCTTGATTGCTCGTGTTTTTCTATTTCATTCTCTTACAGAGTCTTTTAAAGCAAACTTAAAAATTTATCCTACTTCTTTTTATTCTTATTTGCTAGCCAGAGCTCCCATTGGATCCCACGGAGCAAGCACTTTTGGCTCTGCTTCATAGGCCGCTAGTTCTTCAGTTGTTAAAAATTCTTTGCGGACAACGATTTGATAAGTGTATTCGTCCATCCAGTCATCGCTAGCAACAAAATAGCCTTTGTTCCCAACTTTATCACCCCAAGAATTTTCCACTTTCCATTTTGTTGATTTGCCATTTTCGTCCAAGTCAACACCTGTCAAGACCATAGCATGAGTCATGAGACTTTCACTGTAATCCAAGCGCCCTGCTTTGTCTTGTATCAATTCAATATCCATGCTGGAAGTAAAATCATACATATCATTCACCATCACACCAGCCTTGCGATTGCTAGATTGACCCACATCAGAACCAAACCAAACCGTTTCTCCTGCTTGCATTTGAGCAATGGCCAGTTCTTTCAAACGATTCATATCGACATTCAAATAGCGGACGTCACGTGCTCCTACGACATTTCCTAACATCTCGACAGTGTAAGATTTACCATAAGGTTTGTCAGCTGTTGGGGCATTGATGATGGATACATAGTCATCTAGCTTAATATCCACATATTTTTTGTAAAATGCTTGTGGTGTCAGTCCAGTTTCACTGTGGAAATTGTTATCTTTATCACGATAAGCAAAATCAAAAGTACAAGGTGGGAGTCCAAATGACATTGCTAAGAAATTAAAGATTTCTTGCAAGAGCTCTTCTTTTTTAGCTTGAATAGCTGTCGCATCTGCTCCACTAGTAACCAAATCACGCAAGATTTGTGCATCTTGACGGAGTAATTTATTGAGATATTGGTTGAGCTCACGGCTATTGCTAGATGAAATGGATTCTGGGTAAACTGATTTTGGAACAACTCCATATTTTTCAAAAAGTGCCACAACCATATCCCATTGTCCGCCGTCTTGTTGAGGCGTATCTAAGAGGAATTTCACTTTGCGACTTGTTAAGTCTTGGTCAGCTGTTGCTAAGACTTGCTCTAAAAACCAGTTGGATTTTTCATATTTATCCCAGAAGAATGTATGGGCTTGTGACAATTCAAATTCTTCTAATTGAAAGCCCGCAATCATTTTGTGGCGAAATGTATTGAGTGCTGCAAACATCCAGCAGCGACCAGAAGCTTTTTGATTGCTGACCTTATCTTTGGTCAAATCAATTGAAAATACAGGATTGTTTTCAGCAGCGCTATTGCGTTTTTCCAGTGAAGTTAATAAGCCATTGTGACTGACTGCATTTTCAATTGCAGCATATTTCACATTTGCTTCATAATTAGCATATAATTTATCTGTAAATTGTTGATCTAATGAATTCATAGATACCTCCTTCTAATTCTACACACTATTATAGCTTATTTTTAAAATTCTTCAAATAAAAAGTTAGGCGCACCTAACTTTTTCGCTCTACATCTGATTTTAATAACCTACGGATTTAAAAAACGTAAGTTAGAACAATTCTTCTGCTTATTTCCAAAAATTATCGAAGATGGTAATTGGCAAATGACGTTTGTGCTCACCTTTTTTCCACCAAGATTCAATAGTCGCCTGTGCTTCTTCTGATACAGTTTTGCCTTCCAGATAATCATCAATTTCATTGTAAGTAACACCGAGAGCAACCTCGTCTGCAATCCCTGGTTTTTCTTCTTCCAGGTCTGCTGTCGGCACTTTCTCATAGAGAATGGGGTCCGCACCCAAGGCAGCCAATAGCTGTTTCCCTTGACGTTTATTGAGACGATAAAGTGGTAGAATGTCTGCACCACCATCACCAAATTTCGTAAAGAAAGCTGTCACATTTTCTGCAGCATGATCTGTTCCAATAACTGCCCCATTATAGGAACCAGCTAAAGAATACTGCGCAATCATACGGCTCCTCGCTTTGATATTGCCTTTATTGAAGTCTGAAACCTTAGCACCAGTTGCTCCCACAGCAGCTGTCATCGCATCTGCGGATTCCTTGATATTTACTACAAGGCTGACATCTGGTTGGATAAAAGCGAGCGCTCTTTGGGCATCAGCTTCGTCAGCCTGTACTCCATATGGTAAACGCACTGTGATAAATTGATAGTTATTATCGCCAGTCTCAGCTCGCATTTCTTCTATGGCCAATTGTGCTAAACGTCCTGCCAATGTTGAATCCTGTCCACCTGAAATTCCTAACACATAGGACTTCAAAAAGGAATGTTTTTTTAGATAAGCCTTTAAAAAATCAATAGACTTACGGATTTCTTCTTGTGGATCAATGACAGGTTTCACACCTAATTGCTGGATAATCGTTTCCTGTAAGGTCATTTTGTTTCTCCCATTTGGCTTGCTTTTTTGCGCATTTGATCAATCAAATCCACCTTATCTTGCCATACATCACGTGCCAAATCCACAGGATAATCTTGTGGATTGAGAACCCGTTTGTATTCATCCCACAACTTATCAAACTCTTTGCGAGCATATGTTTGGATTTCTGTTAAGTTTGGCAATTGGTACACAAGTTGACCTTGTTTAAAAATGTCTACCAACAGAGGTACTGCATCAAAATTTGTCACAGTTTTATTAATGTAAGTGTAAGTCGGATGGAACATTTCTAATGCTGTTATCGCATTGACATCTACACCGTCATAAGTGATGTAATCTCCTTCTGATTTCCCTTTTGCACGGCTAGTAATGCGCCAAACTTGTTTTTTACCTGGTGTTGATACTTTTTCCACATTATTAGAGAGCTTGATCGTATTGCGCAAATTGCCATTTTCATCTTCAATAGCCACAATCTTGTAAACTGCTCCCAGCGCTGGCTGGTCGTAAGCAGTGATGAGCTTCGTTCCGACGCCCCAAACATCAATTTTGGCTTTCTGCATTTTCAAGTTGAGGATTGTATTTTCATCCAAGTCGTTTGATGCATAGATTTTCGCATTTGGGAATCCAGCTTCATCCAGTTGCTGCCGGACTTTTTTAGAAATATAAGCCAAGTCACCTGAGTCAATCCGTACACCGAGGAAATTGATTTTGTCTCCCATTTCACGTGCCACACGAATAGCTGCTGGCACCCCCAGACGAAACGTATCATAGGTATCCACTAAGAAAACACAGTCATGGTGCGTTTCAGCATATGCTTTGAAAGCTTCATAATCATTACCATAGACTTGAACGAGCGCATGAGCATGCGTTCCCAAGACTGGAATATCAAAAAGTTTTCCAGCACGCACATTACTGGTTCCATTTGCTCCACCAATAACTGCCGCACGAGTCCCCCAAATAGCTGCATCCATTTCTTGTGCTCGGCGGGTACCAAACTCCATTAAAGGCTCATCTTCAATGACTGAGCGAATCCGGGCTGCTTTTGTCGCTACCAAAGTTTGATAGTTGACAATATTTAATAACGCTGTCTCCACTAATTGGCATTGGGCAAGTGGGCCTTCTACTTGAACAATTGGCTCATTGGCAAAGACCAAGTCGCCCTCTTGTGCAGAGCGTACTGTTAATTCCAATTTTAAATTGGCTAGATAAGCTAGAAATTCTTCATCATAGCCAAGAGAACGAAGATAGGCAATATCACTTCCTGAAAATGTCAAATGATTTAAATAATGGATCATCCGTTCCAAGCCTGCAAAAACAGAATAACCACTGTGAAAAGGCTCTTTGCGGAAGTATACTTCAAAAACTGCTCGTTTATTGTGAATATTTTTTCTAAAATAAACTTGCATCATGTTGATTTGGTACAAATCTGTATGCAAAGTTAAACTATCATCTGGGTACATAATGACTCCTTGTAAGATATATTTTCACTTATTATACCACAAATAAAAAGAGCAAGCGGAAATCTTGTCAATCTTTGAATGGCAAAAACAATTATTTTTAACTTTTAGTGATTATAAGATTGCGTTTGATTATATATTAGAATGTTTATCCATTACTTTTTTCATCAGAAACTTCTCCCTGTTGACAATCTCATTACCAATATAAAAAGCTAAGAAAGTCTTGAAACAACTTGAAAACATCGTATCATTTTTCTTAGCTTTATGACATATTTATTTTGATTTAAACTTCCATTGGCTGTACATTCCAAATCCAACTATCCAGATGGCTGATCCGATAGCACCCACAACAGTTGACTTTTGTAAAAAGAGCGTGACAAATACAAAAGCAAAGAAGAGTAAGGTGAGTGGGTTGAGAAATTTGTAAGCTGGCATTAGATAACCATCTGCCATAAATTCTTTTGATTTTCTGTATTTCAAGTGAGCAATCATAGTGAGGGCGTAGATAGCAATGTAAACACCTGATGAAGAGGCTGTAATCAAAACAAAAGAATCGGACACTCCCGGTAAAACCTTAATAAAAGCAGCCAATGCAATCACTACCGCTGATGTCAAAATAGCATTTTTCGGAACGTTCTGTCTGGATAATTTGCCAGCACCAATTCCATTCAGAAAGCGGTTTGGCGAGTCATGA
The DNA here is from genome assembly GCF_014334035.1 of Streptococcus sp. NSJ-72. Taxonomy (NCBI): domain Bacteria; kingdom Bacillati; phylum Bacillota; class Bacilli; order Lactobacillales; family Streptococcaceae; genus Streptococcus; species Streptococcus sp. NSJ-72. The sequence continues at coordinate 654,139 of NZ_CP060489.1, read as the reverse complement.
GCAATTTGATACAAATGGCGTCCTGTTGAATACAAAGTAGAGTTCAAGGCCGAAGCGGCTGAGGTCAGTACCACAAAATTAATCAAAGCTGCCGCCCATTTAAGCCCTGCTAACTTAAATACGATAACAAAAGGAGAGTCTGTTGTTGCTAAATCTCTCCACGGGATGATCGCCATAATTGCCAAAAGTGAGCCACCATAGAACAAGACAATTCGTAAAGGAATTTCCTTTATTGCTTTAGGCAATACTTGACGAGGATTGGCTGTTTCTGAAGTCGTAATTCCAATAAATTCAATCGCCTGATAAGCAAAGAAAACCATTTGAAAACCCATGACAAAACTCATAAAGCCATTGGGGAAAAGTTGGAAATTTTGACTGATATTACTTAAACTGGCTACACCATTTGGGGTTTTAAAGCCTGTCAACACCATAAAAATAGCTGTCACAATCAAAGCAATAATCGCTACAATCTTAACCATGGCAAACCAAAATTCAACCTCGCCAAAGACTCGTACCGCAATCAGATTGACCATGCTCAAAATAGCAAGGAAGACAATTTGAATCAACCAAGCCGGCCAAGTTGGGAACCAAAATTGGACATATTGCGCAACTGCCGTGATTTCTGCCATACCAATAAAAATGAGGGAGATCCAATACGACCAGCCAGAAAAATAACCCCAGCCAGTACCAAGATATTTTGTGATGAAATTGATAAATGTATGCTGGTCTGGATCATAGTACAGCATTTCTCCAATCGCCCTCATCATCAAATACATAAAGACACCTGTCAACATATAAATGAGGATAATAGACGGTCCTGTCAGACTAATCGAACGTCCAGCTCCCAAAAAGAGACCCGTCCCAATAGTCCCAGCGATAGCTATAATTTGCACATGGCGATTTTGCAAACCACGTTCCATCTTGTTTTGATTTTTTTCAGAATGTTTATCACTCATACAAGTCTCCTTTTTACGTGAACTTTTCTATTGTACCACAATTCTGACAATTTCACTAGTCATTTATGAAGGCAGGAGAATTGAACAAGTCCAAAGAAGCACTCTTATTATCACTCCATCAGTGCATTGATGTGTTTTTGCTAATCAGAAAAGACTGGATATGAACCCAGTCTCAAAAATTCTCTGTAATATATTTATAAACTTCTTGTCCTGCGATTGCTCCGTCACCAACAGCTGTCGTTACTTGACGAAGGTTCTTTTCTCGAACATCACCAATGGCATAGATGCCAGAAATAGCCGTTTTCATATGATTGTCAGTCACAATCCAGCCAGCTTCATTGGTAATGCCCAAATCTTTGACAAACTCACTGACTGGCTCTAATCCAACATAGATGAAGACACCGCCAAATTCATGTTCAGATATTTCACCTGTTTTGATATTTTCTACTATAACGCTGCTAACACGCTTGTCTCCTTTGATTTCCTTCACAACTGAAGCCCAAATAAAGCGGATTTTTTCATTGGCAAATGCACGATCTTGAAGCACTTTTTGTGCACGGAGTTCATCGCGCCGATGAATAATCGTCACCGTTTTTGCAAAACGAGTCAAAAATACAGCTTCTTCCACTGCAGAGTCGCCTCCACCGACTACTAACAAATCTTCATCACGGAAAAAGGCACCATCACAAACTGCACAGTAGGAAACACCACGACTGTTGAGCTCTTCTTCTCCTAACACGCCAAGATGGCGGTGGAAAGCTCCCGAAGCAATGATAACAGTCTTTGTTTCAAAAACTTCATCTTCTGTGAATACTTTTTTCACATTTCCATGATCTTCAATCTTTTTAACATAGCCAAACAAATGCTCTACTCCCAATTTTTCGAGCGGTTCAAACATTTTTTCTGCTAGTTCTGGACCACTAATATTAGCATATCCAGGATAATTTTCAATATCTGAGGTATTATTCATTTGCCCGCCTGGAATGCCTCTCTCCAAAAGAGCAACTTTGAGGTTACTTCTAGCAGCATATAAAGCTGCTGTCATTCCCGCTGGTCCTGATCCAATAATAATTGTATCGTACATATCATCACTTCCTTTATTGTAATCACTGTTATTCTAACGTTAGTAGAGCTTTTTTTCAAGAATTATGCTTTTAAGACAAGTAAAATCCCCATCATAGCAAAAGATAAAATCGGAATTGTCATCACTGCGATTAGCAACATGTCATACAGATGAGCTTGTCGATCTCTGACCGTTTTATCAACACGCCGGACAGCGCGAAGGCCAATCCATAATCCTAAAAAACTCCCTACCAATAGTGCTGTAATCAGTAAACTCTCTAAATAAAGTATAAAAACTCGAAATAACATGTCATTCTCCCCATCAAATTAACTTTTACATAACATAAAATGCTTGAAATAAACCCAGCTAGCAAGAACTGAGCTTCTTTTTTATTATATCAAATATATGTCCGTTTGTAACTGGCAAAAAATTCTTTTGTGCGTTCTTCTTTAGGGTGGCTCATTATTTCTTCGGGAGTTCCCATTTCAATGATGTGTCCTTTATCCAAAAAGAGTACCTTGTCTGCCACTTGAGAGACAAAGGACATATCATGACTAACTAGAATCATGGTCTGACCAGCCTTGGCTGCATCTGCAATAGATTTTTCAACTTCTCCTACTAGTTCAGGATCCAGGGCAGATGTTGGCTCATCCAATAGTAACACATCTGGTTTCATCGCTAAAGCTCGTGCCAAAGCGACCCGTTGTTTTTGTCCACCTGACAGATGATGTGGATAGTGATTTTCACGATCCGACAGACTAACTTTTGCCAATTCTTCTTTGGCAAGATTCGTTGCTTCTTGGTCTGAGAATTTTTTTACAACCAACAAACCTTCTTTGACATTATCCAAAGCTGTCCGACGATTAAAAAGGTTAAACTGTTGAAATACCATCGCCAACTTTCGCCTCAAAGTTAGAATTTCTTCTTTGCTAATCTTGGAAAAATCAACTGTAAAATCATCAATTGTAATTGTTCCGCTATCTGGTTGCTCTAAATAATTCAAACTGCGTAAGAAAGTAGATTTCCCTGCACCAGATGAGCCAATCAAAGCAACTACTTCACCTTTTTGAATCTCTAAGCTAAGATTGTTTAAAACTATTTGTCCAGAAAAGGATTTGCTGAGATTTGAAATACGAATCATTAACGAACATCTCCTTTCGTTCGTATTTGTGGATTGAGATTATCAGGCACTTCAATCACCATTTTCTTTTCGATAAACCGCCCAAATAGTTCAATCACAATATTCACGCCCCAATAGACAAAAGCTACCGAGATAAAGCGCTCGAAGTAGCGGTAATCTGCACCGCCCAAAATCTGCGCTTGAGCAAAAATTTCCACAACTCCAGCACTGAAAGCCAGAGAAGTACCTTTGGTCAGACCAATCAGAGAATTAATTAGAGTCGGTGTAGCAACGACTGCTGCATTTGGGATAATGATACGACGATAAACTTGCCTATTTGTCATGCCCAAACTACGAGCCGCTTCGATCTCTCCATAATCCACTGATAAAATCGCTGCTCGAATAGTTTCGCTGGCATAAGCTGCTTCATTAAAGGCAAAAGCTACAATTGCAAATAGATAAGCTGGAATAGCATTTATATTTAGACCCGTACCGAATCGCAAGTTGATTGCTTTCAGAAGCAAAGGAATCCCATAATACGTTAGCATGAGCTGAACAAGCACAGGCGTCCCGCGCAGAAAGCTAACGAAAAAGGCTTGAAGAGGATACAAAATCTTCACACGATTGATTTTGACAATCGCAAAAATGAGAGCCAAAATCAAGCCAAAAAAAGCTCCTCCAAAAGTCAATAGCAAAGTTGTCGGTAATTTTTCGATAATTCTTGGCAGTCCGTCAAACACAGATCGCCAGCTAAAAAGCTGCCCGTCTGGAATTTTCTGAATCAATTCTTGATACCAATTAGACGCTAAAATCACTGTTGTAACAATCATTGTAACTTCTCTTTCTCAATAATGTCTAATTCTATCACAATTTTATAAATTCACCAATTATTTACTACGATAAAAATAGACTAGCAAGACTAGTCTATCACATTCGTTTTATAAAAAATAATTGTTTTTATTTATGAGAGTGATAAAGAAATTTTAAGACTAAAAGCTCTGACGTTTCGCTTTTCTTTCTGCACGACCGCGTGCTCGATTTTCAGCACGCCTGGTTTTTCGGCGTTTTTCATTGACAGCCCATTGAATTTTCTTTTTATAGCCCGGTTTGATTTTTTTCTTCTTCTTTTTAACCAAACCAATCATCTCTGTATCCAATTTTTCTTGGCGTTTTTCACGATTAGAACGACGATCTCGGTCATAAGTATCCTGAAACTCATCAGCTTTTATCATCTTAGGAATGAACTGAATTCCCAATTTCTCTAACTCGCGAATATCTGAATCATCACTTGGCTGATATAGGGTAATGGCAGTGCCTGGCAGCCCATTTCTACCTGTTCGGCCTACTCGATGAACGAAGAAAGATAAATCTTGCGGAATCGCATCATTGATAACATGACTGATCCCTTCAATATCAATCCCTCTTGCTGCTAGATCGGTCGCCACAATATATTCAAATTCCAGATTTTTCACTTGATTCATAATCCGTTTGCGCTCTCGCGGAGGAACGTCTCCGTGAATTTTAGCGACCTTAAGTCCTTGCGCTGTCAAATAACTGTGCAGCTCATCAGCTCGTGTTTTAGTATTAACAAAAATCATGGCTAGATAAGGCTGCAAAAGCTGAGTGATTTGGTAAATTTGCGCATTTTTATCCTGACCTTTAGTCGAAATCAGCCAGTTTTCAATCGTATCAGAGATGACTGTTTTGGTCTTGATCTGCTCTATGACAGGGTTTGATAGATATTTTTTTAAAAATGGCTGTAATTTTTGTGGAATCGTTGCTGAAAAGACTAAAAATTGCAATTCTTTTGGCAAACTGGACGCAATCTTATCCACTGTTTCTAAAAAGCCCATATCCAAGGTCATATCTGCTTCATCTACTACAAAGGTATTCGCCTTATGAATAGCCAAATCACCTGATTTCACCAAATCATAGATACGTCCCGGTGTTCCAATAACGATATGCGGCTGACTGAAAGCCAATTTCCCAATCTGACGATTTTTATCAGTCCCCCCAACATAATGAGCCACTCGAATTTCCTTATCAGAGAAAGTAGCAATTTGGCGTGCAGCTTGATAAATCTGCGTGGCTAATTCACGACTGGGAGCTGTAATGACAGCCTGAACATTATCTGCATCCTCATTCATCTTTTGAAAAATCGGTAATAAAAAAGTGTGGGTTTTCCCTGAACCTGTTTTGGACTCTCCAACTAGATCTCGACCCGCAAGTACGATTGGAATCAATTTTTCCTGTACTTCTGTCGCCTCGACAAAGTTCAAATCTATTAATGCCTCTTGAATATAATCTTTAAACTTAAATTCTGTAAATTTCATGTTTTCCTCTATTCGTTACTTGTCCTACCTATTATACCAGAACTTACTTTAAAAATAAAAACGAATCATTTCTTTTGTCATTTCCCGCCCTTTTCTATGAAGCTCTCTCTTTTTATGATACAATAATGTTAAGTTCACAAAAAGGGATTACCATGAAAAAATTTATTATTACTCTTGTAACAACTCTCTTACTTATCTTAACTCCTACTGTTTGGGCCGATAATTTTGACGTAGGCGCCAAGCACGCTATTGCGGTTGATGCTACAACTGGAAAAATCTTGTATGAAAAAGATGCTGATCAGCCAGTTGAAGTTGCTTCTATTACTAAATTGCTAACAGCTTATTTGGTCTATGAAGCCATTCATCAAGGAAAGTTCACTCTACAAACCCCAGTGGATATTTCTGACTATCCTTATCAACTAACCGTTAATCCAGATGCCAGTAACGTTCCGTTGGAAGCAAAACGGTACACTATCGAAGAACTATTAGAAACTTCCTTAATAGCCAGTGCCAATAGCCCAGCGATTGCTTTGGCTGAGAAGGTCGCAGGTAGTGAGAAAAAATTTGTGGATTTGATGAAAGCTAAATTACAACAATGGGGAATCAAAAATGCCACTATTGTCAATGCTTCTGGACTTAAAAATTCTGTTTTAGGAGAAGAACATATTTATCCTGGTTCAAACAAAGATGATGAAAATAAATTGAGTGCTTATGATATTGCAATTGTTGCTCGTCGTTTAATTCTTGATTACCCAGAAGTTTTAGAAATTACCAAAAAAGCTACATCTAACTTTGCAGGTATGACGCTTACATCATCCAATCATATGCTTAAAGATATGCCGGCTTTTCGAGCTGGAGTGGATGGTCTAAAAACTGGTTCTTCTGATAAAGGAGGAACTTCCTTTGTCGGAACAATCCAGCAGAGAGGCATGCGTTTGATTACAGTCCTTCTCAATGTCGATCATGCAGATAAAGATGAAAACGCCCGTTTCACAGCTACTTCTAGGTTTATGTCTTATATTTATCAGCAATTTACTGTCCAAACTCTTGTAAAAAAAGGTAAAGCCTATGATAAAAGTTCTGCTCGCATTATCAACGGTCAAAAAGATGAAGTCACTGCCGTTGCAAGTAAGAAACTCACTATTGTGCGGAGATACAATCATAAAAAACCTACTGTCCACTTTACAACCGATAAAAAAGGGTATCCTACGCCTTTAAAAAAGGGTGTCGTTGTTGGAAAATTGACCTATACAGACAATGATTTGATTGGAAAAGGCTATCTTGACAAGAAACCACCGACTATTTCCATGCTTTCAGCAGAAAGAATAGAACGCCCCTTCTTCCTCAAATCTTGGTGGAATGAATTTGTCCAATATGTCAATGAAAAATTATAAAAAATCGCGATAATGCACCGCACCCCAAAAGTTAGACAGAAAAAATCTAACTTTTGGGGTGCGGTGCATTTTTTATTTAACCTCAATTATTAATCTTTTTCAGACTTTTCAGCTTCTTCAATTGCCTTTTTAAGAGCATTCCAGCCTAAGGTTGAGCATTTAATACGCTGAGGAAATTTAGCAACACCAGCCAAAAAAGCTGCATCTCCCAATTCCGCTTGCTGCTTATCTTCTTTCCCTTGAACCATTTGAGAGAAAATCTCTGCCAACTTTAGTGCTTCATACTTCGTCTTCCCTAGGACTACATCAGTCATCATACTAGCTGATGCTGTAGAAATACTGCAACCAGAATTCACAAATGCAATATCCTCAATCACTCCCTGCTCATCAAACTGAACCGACAGACTGATGACATCTCCGCAGGTAGGATTATTGAGATTCACTTGCTCCACTCCTTCCAAACGACCTTGATGATGAGGGTGAGCTGAATGATCCGTCACAACTGCCTTATAAAGGCTATTTAGTTTAGAAAGTGCCATCGAAAAACTCCTTTGTTTTCTGCAAAGCTTCAACGAGCTTATCACAGTCTGCTTTGGTATTATACATATAAAAGCTAGCTCGAACAGTCGCTACCACCCCTAGGTAACTCAACAAGGGTTGAGCGCAGTGATGTCCGGCTCGTACAGCCACGCCTTCATAATCCAGAGCTGTTGCTACATCATGGGGGTGAAGACCAGCTAGATTAAAAGAAATAACACCTGACCGCTGAGCCAAATCCTCCAAACCATAAATGGTGAGACCCTCAACAGCTTGTAATTTGGGAAAGACATAAGCCAGTAATTCTTGCTCATATTGATGAACAGTTTCCATTCCGATCTTATCCAGATAATCAATAGCGGCAGCTAAACCAATAGCTCCAGCTATATTGGGCGTGCCTGCCTCAAACTTCCAAGGGAGCTCTTTCCATGTTGCTTTCTGCTCATAAACAAAATCAATCATTTCCCCGCCAAATTCTACCGGAGGCATTTGATTCAAGAGTTTCTCTTTTCCATAAAGCACACCGATACCCGTCGGACCTAGCATCTTGTGACCTGAAAAAGCAAAGAAATCAACATCCAAGTCTTGAACATCAATCTCCATGTGAGGTACAGATTGGGCTCCGTCCACTACCAAAAGAGCATCTGTCTGATGCACTAGCCCTGCTATTTCTTTTATAGGATTCACCACACCTAATACATTAGAAACGTGAGCCAAGGCAACAAACCGCGTCTTTTCAGTCAATTTTGACTGAAAGTCAACAAGGTCTAACATGCCGTCTTTCAAATAAGCATAAACCAATCTGGCACCTGTTTTCTGACAGGCTTCTTGCCAAGGAATGATGTTAGAATGGTGTTCCATAACAGAAATCAGCACTTCATCTCCTGGCTGCAACACACTTTCAGCATAGTGCGCCACCCAATTGAGCCCAGTCGTCGCACCTCTCGTAAAGAGAACTTCTTTCGTTGAAGCAGCATGGATAAAAGAGCGCACTCGTTCCCGCGCAGCTTCATAAGCTGCCGTTGCCTGCTCAGCTAGCGTATGAACACCACGATGAACGTTGGCATTATCTTTTTCGTAATAATCCGTAATTGCTCCTAAAACCTGCCTTGGCTTTTGAGTCGTTGCTGCATTATCCAAATAAACCAGTGGCTCATCATTGACGATCTGATCCAAAATCGGAAAATCTTTCCAAAGGACTTCTACATCAAGTTTAGACATTTCTTTTCCTATCTTTTATTTTTAGCTAAAATTTCATCAATAGTTTCAATCATCTCAACACGGACTTCTTTGACCGGAACTTCAACGATAACAGAACCTAAGAAACCACGCACGACTAACCGTTCTGCCGTTGCCTGATCTAGCCCTCGACTCATAAGATAGTACATATCTTCTGGATCTACCTGACCGATAGACGCCGCATGCCCTGCTGTCACATCATTTTCATCAATCAAAAGAATAGGATTAGCATCTGAACGTGCTTTGTCAGACAACATGAGCACTCGACTTTCCTGTTGCGCATCTGCCCCCTTAGCTCCCTTGATAATGTGACCAATTCCGTTAAAAGTCAACGTTCCCTTTTCCAAAATCACTCCATGTTGGAGGATATTGCCGATCGAATTGCAGCCGTAATTGGTGACGCGACTGTCAATCCCCTGAATCTGCTTACCACGAGAGAGAGCCACCACTTTCATATCTGCATGACTTCCGCGCCCAAACAAATCACTGTCAAAATCAGCAATCACATTCCCTTCATTCATGACTCCAATCGCCCAATCAATCATAGAATCATCGTCCAACTTGCCCCGACGACTAATATAAGCGGTCACATTTTCTCCTAGTCGATCAATAGCTGAAAACTTAATCTGAGCTCCTGTTTGGGCAATGACTTCCACCGTGATATTTGCTGTCGCAGAAACACTGCTAGAACCATAAGTTTCCAACCGTTCTAAATAAGTCACTTTAGAATGTTTTCCTGCGATAATCAGAATATGCTTGTTAAATGGCACATCACTTTCACTATCTTGGTAAAAAATGCCTTCAATGGGCTGATTGATTTCAACATTATCCGGAATATATAGCACCGCTCCACCATTGAAATAAGCTGTATGGTAAGCTGCTAGCTTATCTTCGTCATATTTAACAGCAGACATAAAATGTTTCTCAATGATTTCTGGAATTTCCTCAAGAGCAGAATAAAAGTCTGTGAAGATGACACCCTGCTCCGCCAAGTCAGCCGGCAATTGCTCTAAAACAGTCTGCGTTCCAATCTGAACTAATTTCAAATGATTATCCAGTGCTGTAAAATCAGGTACATTTGCAAGAGATTCACTTTCTGAAAGCGTGCCGTCTCCCAAGTTCCAGCGGTGAAATTTCACGCGCTCAATGATTGGTAACTTCAACTCTTCTATTTTATCAAAAGCAGCTTGACGAAGATTCGCCAACCACTCAGGCTCCGCATGCATTTGTGAAAAATGTTTAATGGTTTCTTTTGTCATTTCATTCTCCTATCTTTTTCAAGCAAAAAGAAGGGGTAACTAAACTTCTTCTTGGTAATCAAAACCAAGTTCTTCAGCTAATTTGGCATAGCCTTCCTGCTCTAAACGAACAGCTAAGTCTGGGCCACCTGAAGCCACTATTCGCCCATCCATCATAACATGCACCACATCAGGCGTAATGTAATTCAACAAGCGTTGATAGTGCGTAATAATCATAGCTCCAAAATTTTCACCACGCATGGCATTGACACCCTTAGATACCACTTTCAGCGCATCAATATCTAATCCAGAGTCAATTTCATCCAGTAGCGCAAAAGTTGGCTCTAGCATCAACAATTGCAAGATTTCATTGCGTTTCTTTTCACCGCCAGAAAAGCCTTCATTCAGATAACGCTCGGCCATTTCCTCTTTCATATTCAGCAATTCCATCTTTTCGTCCAATTTCATGATAAAATCACGAACAGAAATTTTTTCGTCGTCTTCTTTACCTGCATTCATAGCTGCACGCAAAAATTCTGCATTGGTAATACCTGGAATTTCACTTGGGTACTGCATAGCAAGAAAAAGCCCCATACGAGCTCGTTCGTCCACATCCAGTTCTAAAACATTGACACCATCGAGCAGAACCTCCCCTTCGGTTACCTCGTAATTTGGATTTCCCATAATGGCGGCTGATAGAGTTGATTTACCTGTCCCATTTGGGCCCATAATCGCAGCTACTTCTCCTGTTTTAAGAGTCAGATTAACTCCTTTTAAAATTTCCTTTCCTTCGATTTCTACGTGGAGATCCTTGATTTCTAAGACAGACATGGTAAATTTTCCTTTCTTTGTAACCATAATATACCTTATAAGTATAGCAAAAAAAAGCCAAAAAGGCTTTTATTTTGTTTTAATTTAAGATTCTATTTCTTTTTTCTATTTCTGAATTTTGTACGAATTTCTTCTCGATAAGCAGAATTTCCAATGAACCGAAGAACATTAAGGAGTGGTGTCCGATTTTGACCCAAAACACCGATAAGTTCCGATAAAAGTTCCACTCCAAAGAGCAGACTAATCACTAATAGTACACCACCAATTCGACTTGAAACATTTAGCAAAAGAGAAATCATGGCAAAAATCATCGAAATGCCATAAATAACCAAGACTGTCCCACGATGGGTCAAGCCCAAAGAGAGCAGGCGATGATGAAGGTGACGCTTATCTGGCGTATAAAATTTTTGACCAGATAAAGTTCTACGCACAATCGCTAAAAATGTGTCTGTAATCGGCACACCCAGAATAATCATCGGAGTAATCACCGCGACGGCTGTCGCATTTTTCAAGCCTTGCAGTGACAAAACAGCAATCATAAAACCGATAAACAGTGCTCCCGTATCACCCAGATAAATAATAGCTGGGTGATAATTGTAAGGAAAAAATCCCGCGATAGACATGACCAGAACAAAAATAGTTAAGGTTAAAAACACATTGTGATCCGGCAAGAAAAAATAAGAAACGATCCCCATTGTCACCAGCGAAATAATCGATACACCACTCACTAATCCGTCTAACCCGTCAATCAAATTGACGGCATTGGTAATCGAAATAATCCAGATAACCGTCAAAATAAAAGATAACCAAGGGGCAAAGTGCAATAGTGGTCCGCCAAAAGGAATTTTAAAATGATTCAAACGGAAATCAGTCAATAACCAAATCAAACTGGCAGCCAACACAATTCCTGACATCTTTGCTAAAGGCTTCAACTCTTTCACATCATCAATAAGCCCTGTTAAAGCAATGATACCGCCGCCTGAGACAACCGGCCAAATATAATCAAAATAACCCTTTCCATGAAAGGTCGCTTGCACAATCATCGGCATAAAAACAAGTGTAGCAACCGAGAAAGAAATGACAATCGCTAAACCTCCGCTGCTTGGCATTGGTTTTTTGTTGATTCTTCGAGCATTGGGATAATCAACCGCGCCTATCTTAAATGCCAATAGACGCACTAAAGGTGTGAGAATTACACCAATAAAAAAGGTTCCAAGCAACACCAAAATGAATTTTAAAGGGAAAGGAATCATGAGCATTTAACCTTTTGAAGACTGGCAACCGCCTCGTTGACAAGCAATAAATAACCATGCTCTTGCAAAACAGCTCTTGTCACATCTGTGTCTTCCGCATGTTCACGCATAGAAGCCAAAAGCCAAGCTGGATAACGCTTAGGATGTCCTTCAATATCAACCAAGATTGTTAAATAATAGTAACCATCCATTTTGTACAACTCCGAAGTGTTAACAGCATAGTCTACTGTTTTAGAAAAGACAATCGCTTCTTTCAAGCTGGAAAATTTCAAGATATAATAGATATATTTTTGAGTAAGGTCGTCACTGTTTTCTTCTTGATCTTCTATGTCAGAAGTGCTCATATTATTTTCTGCTTCTGCCGTTTCCAAAGACCGAACAGCTTCAATATCGTCTTTGCTTTTCTCAAAAATATTTTTTTCTAATGTCTTTAAAAATTCATCTGGAGACATTTGAGACAACTCTTCTACATCTGGTAAATCTGCCAAATCATCAAAGTTCAGATTCTTATCAATCTTAGACTTGGTGACAAAAACATCCAGTCGGTCTGGTTTAGGAGTTACACGAAAACTGAGCATACCGCTATCCAAAAAACTCTCTGGCATTTCCAACTCATCTAAAATTGCATAGAAAAACTCTTCTGTCTTTTCTTGCGGAACGAGAAAATCTGCCATCTCCATTCCACGTTCTTCTAAATCTTCTAATTTTATTGTGATCTTAATCGTTGTATCACTAATTTGCTTCATTTCCATCGCATTACCTCATACTTCTAGTCTTTTCATTATACTAAAATTTCGTCTTTTTTACAAAAAATAGACAGCTTTTGTTTTCTTTGACGAACTAAAAAACTCAACAAAAACTGTTGAGTTTTGAATACTTAAAAAATAGCTTTAAAGATTCCGTACACGATAAGCAAAACACCGAGCCCGATACGATATTTCCCAAAGATCGTAAAGTCGTGCTTTTTCACATAATCCGTCAAGAAACGAATCACATAGAGACTGACCCCGAACGCAACGCCCATTGCTACAAGCAGCAAGAAGAATTGCCCAAATCCAAGTGTGTTTCCTTTGATGATAAACTTCAAAATCTTCCAAGCACTTGCACCAAACATAACAGGAATCCCTAAGAAGAAGGTGAACTCTGTCACCACGGAACGACTAGTACCATTTAAAAGCCCTCCTACAATCGTTGCTCCAGAGCGACTGGTACCAGGAAAGAGTGACAATACTTGAAATAACCCAATGTAGAGAGCAGTTTTATAAGGCAATCGATCTAAGCTGGTAATTGTCGGTTCTACGTTTTTATTACGTTTTTCCAGTAAAATGAAAGCAACACCGTAGATAATCAACATACAAGCAACAGAAATGAAGTTATAAAAATGTGCATCAAACCAATCATCCAAAGGTAAGCCAATAATGGCAGCCGGCGCAGCTGCAATCACCACTTTCGCCCATAATTGCCATGTTTTCTGCACTTCACGCGCTGTCTTTCCCGACTTAAAGGGATTTAATTTATCAAAATAAATCACGACAACCGCTAAAATCGCTCCTAATTGGATTACAACATTGAACATCTCCATAAAGGCAGCATTCTGATTTTTATACTTGATAAACTCCTGTATCAAAATCAAGTGACCTGTGCTAGAAATAGGCAACCACTCTGTAATTCCTTCCACAATCCCAAAGATGATGGATTTTAAAATTTCAATGATAAACATGTTTTTCTCCTAAGATTGATTTGTTTCATTATAGCATAATTTCAAGTGAGAGAATAGGGCACTTTTTTAAAAAGCGCCGCCTCCTCCGCCTCCGCCACCACCAGAGAAGCCGCCACCGCTACTTCCACCTGATGAAACAGAGAAACTGCTAGCCGAATTAGCTGCTGCCCCATAGCCAACAAAAGCATGTGAGCTCGCATGAAAATCATACACCATATCCTGATAAACAAAAGCATTCATCGATGGATTATCAATTGTGATTTTTCGTAGTTTCATCGTCTTGGTCACCTTATCTGCACAATTAAACATAGCAGCATAAACCAATAATCTGTTCCACAAAATCACTCCTTCCACTTCTGTATCCTTTAAATGAGCAATCTCATGCAGCATATTAGCAAAACTCTTCCAGTAATAATAGTTTTCTGCCCCTTCTTCATTTAAGACGCCATCACGCTTCACCATTTTGCATTTTCTTAAAAGGTAATACAGCATTCCGCCAGCAATGAAAAAGATAACTGCAAATTGATAAAATACGAGTCCATACTCCAAGAAAATCCAAGCTAAGATGCCAAGAGAAGCAAACACAATAAGATTCATAAGGAGCATTGAAAGATATAAACACAAGAGCTCCTTTTTAGCAACAGGGCGATAATTATTTGGTAATTGCTCACGCTCAATAATTTCATGTATATTTTCTGTAATAAGTTTTAAATAGCATTTTAATAGTTGTCTCACTCTGTTGCCTGCGCTACGAACAGCTTTCTCGCCACTATTATATATCTTATCGTCAATTTTAAAATCTGAAAACAAATTTTTCACAAGCAACTGCTTGTTGTTTCCCATAGCCATTTTTAAAAATTCTTTTTCAAAATCAGCTAAACCCTTATCTGTCACTCTTTGTAATTTTGGCTGTTTCGTATCATCTGTAAAAACAAGATTACCTCGATCAATCAAATCTAATAAAGTAGCTTGGACAAGATTTTCAAATTTCAGAGATGTAGCTTGTCGCTCAGTCGGATCCAATTCTGTCAAATCTACTGAATAAACATTTGAAGCAATGACCATTGGTGGTAAATCTTGCGGTATTTCATACAAACGAGCATGCTTAGGAAACGTTACACGGGATTTTGTTCTAAGATGAAAAATAATGTAAAAAGCCAAACTAATTAGGCCAACCAATACCAAAGCAAGTGGTAAGTCCCAGTCTACTAATCTCTGGTATTTTTTTGTACTGGTGGCAACTTCCTTTTCAACTTGACGAAACTCTTGCAACCGATTGCGTTTTGTAACAGCTAAACTATTTTCAGGAACAGTTACTAGCGATCGATCCCAATATGCATGAAATTCTAAATTTCTATTTTTAGCAATACTAGAGACACGGATCAGATAGCTATCTCCCTCTCGTGTCACTTGAGCTGGCTTCATAAAATAACCCGTGTGAGCATACAATTCAGTCTGTTGTGAAGTAGCTGGAGGAGTAATCCGAAATTCTACATTATTTAATTTTTTATCCCAATCACTGATTGGAATCCAGTGTAATTCTACAATATCATTGTAGACAAACAACATATTCTTCAACTTCCAAGTAACCGTAATGGTTACACGGTCTCCTTTATTACCGGCATTATAAATTTTATATTTATAACCACCCGCAATGTATTCCTGAACAGCAGTAATATCCGTTTTTGGTTGTCCATTTCTTAAAGCTAGAATCGTCGGCTTTCCTTCCACATCAAAGCCCAGAGGAACTTTACCAGATGTCCCCAAAGTAATGATTTGTCCCCTGTAGCCGCTTGAGAAATGGTAATTGACTGTTTCAACAAATGTCGCTGTATTATCAGAATGAATCTGTAAATTGCCTTTATAGGATTCAATATCGTAACTCACTGCCAAAACTCGCTGGCTAATGAACAAACACGAGAAAAAAATCACTATACTCCAAAAGAACTTTTTCATCTGACAACCTCCTTTTACTGGTTAGATTTATTATACCATTTTTTCAAGTAAGGGTTTCCCCAATATTGAAAAGCATGTCATTTTTCGGTACAATGAAAGGAAGCTATTTTTAGATGAGGAGAAAATATGAAGAAATTATTCTTATCTCTATTTGCACTTCTGCTGCTTAGTTTCGGATTTGCAAATAGAGCTCAAGCCGATGAATATTTACGTATCGGAATGGAGGCAGCTTACGCTCCGTTCAACTGGACGCAGGACGATGACAAAAACGGCGCAGTCAAAATCGAAGGTACCAATCAATATGCCAACGGTTATGATGTCCAAATTGCAAAACAAGTCGCAAAAGAATTAGGTAAAAAACCGTTAGTGGTCAAAACGTCTTGGAATGGTTTGATTCCTGCTTTAACATCAGGAAAATTGGACATGATTATAGCAGGTATGAGCCCAACTGCCGAGCGAAAAAAAGAAATTGCTTTTTCAAATAGCTACTATACTAGTGAGCCAGTGCTACTTGTCAAAAAAGATAGTGCCTACGCCAATGCCAAAACCTTAAATGACTTCAAAGGGGCAAAAATCACGTCCCAGCAAGGTGTCTATCTTTATAATCTAATTTCACAATTGACTGGTGCTAAGCAAGAAACTGCAATGGGAGACTTTGCTCAAATGCGCCAAGCACTTGAGTCAGGAATTATAGACGGCTACATTTCTGAGCGCCCTGAAGCCCTCACTGCAGAAGCTGCGAACTCAAAATTTAAAATGATTCAGTTCAAAAAAGGTTTTGAAGTGAATCAAGAAGACGCTACCATTGCAATTGGAATGCGCAAAAACGACAATCGTATAGAGCAAGTTAATGCTGCTATCGCTAAAATCAGTGTCAAAGACCAAACTGCTTTAATGGATAAGATGATTCGAAATCAGCCTGTTGAGACAGACTCTAGCCAAGATAAGACAAGTTTCTTTGGACAAGTAACAAAGATTCTAAAAGATAACTGGCCCCAGTTTCTGCGTGGAGCTGGTTTAACTCTTCTCATTTCCATTACTGGCACAATTGCAGGACTCATCATTGGACTCTTAATCGGTGTCTATCGCACAGCTCCTATGGCCAAAAATAAAGCTCTAGCGATGTTACAAACCTTATTCGGCTGGTTCTTAAATATCTATATTGAAATTTTCCGTGGAACGCCTATGATTGTTCAATCGATGGTTATTTACTACGGTACAGCACAAGCTTTTGGGGTTTCTATTGATCGGACAATCGCTGCTATCTTTATTGTTTCAATCAACACCGGCGCTTATATGAGTGAAATTGTCCGCGGAGGAATTTTCGCCGTTGACAAAGGACAATTTGAAGCCGCAACCGCTCTAGGAATGACACATAATCAAACCATGCGCAAAGTTGTTCTTCCACAAGTCGTACGAAATATTCTACCTGCTACAGGGAATGAATTTGTCATCAACATTAAAGATACTTCTGTACTGAATGTTATCTCCGTTGTTGAACTTTATTTCTCAGGAAATACGATTGCCACTCAAACTTACCAATATTTCCAAACTTTCACTATTATTGCTGTTATCTACTTTGTCCTAACATTTACTGTCACTCGCATTCTTCGCTATGTAGAACGCCGTTTTGACACAGACGAGTACACAACAGGCGCTAATCAAATGCAAACGAAAGGAATAAAAGCATGAGTGATATCATTTTAGAAATTAAGCATCTCAAAAAATCTTATGGCCAAAATGAAGTTTTAAAAGATATTTCTCTCACTGTCCACTCCGGCGAAGTTATCTCTATCATTGGAAGCTCTGGTAGCGGAAAATCAACTTTCTTGCGCTCTATCAATCTCCTCGAAGAACCAAGTGGCGGTGAAATCCTTTACCGTGGAGAAAACGTGCTAGAAGAAAATTATAATCTCACCCACTACCGTGAAAAATTGGGGATGGTTTTCCAAAGTTTCAATCTTTTTGAAAATCTCAATGTTCTTGAAAATACCATTGTTGGACAGACAACCGTTCTCAAGAGAGAACGCGCAGAGGCTGAAAAAATTGCCAAAGATAATCTTGAAAAAGTCGGTATGGGCGAGCTTTATTGGCAAGCAAAGCCAAAACAACTCTCTGGCGGACAAAAGCAACGTGTCGCTATTGCACGCGCCTTATCTATGAATCCAGATGCCATTTTATTTGACGAACCAACATCAGCCCTCGACCCTGAAATGGTCGGTGAAGTACTAAAAATTATGAAAGACCTTGCTCAAGAAGGTTTAACCATGATTGTCGTCACCCATGAAATGGAATTTGCGCGTGATGTTTCAAACCGTGTCATTTTCATGGACAAAGGCATCATTGCTGAGGAAGGTAAACCAGATGATATTTTCACTCATCCTAAAAAAGAACGTACGAAAGAATTCTTACAACGCTATTTACGATAAAAATAGGAAAGACGAGACTAAAACATCTAGCCTCGTCTTTTTTTCTATCCAAAATAGTTACTATCTCTTTTGAAAACTAATTTTTATTCAAACAAAACAAAACGTTTGAACATATATTTCTTAGAAAATATACTATAAAAAAGTAAATTTCTAATTTTTTGGAATATTTTTTATAATATAATCTATCAAAGAAAGCGTTTTATGATTTTTTTGTAAGAATATTCGTTTAAAGCGTATGATATTTTTTTGAATAAATAAGTTTTTTTGTATATAATTATTCATTATTTTAATCTCAAGCCGCATTATTGTACGATAGTAAATAAAAAAAGCAGGCTGGCAGCCTGCTAAAAATTCGATGGTTAGTTTTCAAATTTTTCGTGATTTTTGTCGTAAAAATCAATCAATCCGAGAGCGGTTTCAAATGAAATATTCTTCACTTTAGCACGTCCTTGAGCAAGAGCAATGATAGACATTTCACGAGCGTTCGTTTCTTTACTGATGCGATAACCCGTGATTTTTTTATCACGAACCCAGCTAACAACTGATTCTACTTTTTCAAAGTTAGATTTAGCCATTTCCTTCTCCTATTTATTATTTCTAACTAAACATTTTAAATGTTTTTATTTGTTTTGTCAATGGAAAAGACAACTTATTTTGATGAATAAAATAATTCAGAATATTCTTTATTTTGCTTTAAGAGCTGATAAAATTTGCGTTCGGATACTTTCTACTCCGTCAGGATTGGCTGGTAAGAAAATTGTATTATTTCCCTTATTATCTGCAAAATTATTCAATGTATCAAGATATTGGTTGGTTAAAAGAATTGACATGATTTGTTCTTCTTTCAATTCAACATTTGCACCTTTTAACTCTTTGATAGAGTCTGCCAAGCCATCCACAATCGCTTTACGCTGTTCTGCAATCCCAACACCATGAAGACGATCTTTTTCTGCTTCTGCTTCTGCAGCAGTGACAATTTTAATTTTATCGGCTTCAGCTAATTCTTGAGCAGCGACACGTTTCCGTTGAGCAGCATTGATTTCGTTCATTGATTGCTTAACCTCTGCATCTGGCTCAACTTTTGTAATCAAGGTTTTTACGATAATATAACCATAAGTAGACATTTCTTCTGCTACTTGCTTTTGTACTTCAAGTGCGATTTCATCTTTCTTTTCAAACAATTCGTCCAATGTCAATTTAGGAACAGATGACCGCAAGGCATCTTCAATATAAGACTTAATTTGAGCTTCTGGACGAATCAATTTATAGTAAGCATCTGTTACGTTATTTTCATTCACACGATATTGCGTTGCAACATTCATCATGACAAATACATTATCTTGTGTCTTCGTTTCGACAACAATCTCACTTTGCAACAGGCGTAATTGCACACGTGCTGCGATATGATCAATACCAAATGGCAAGCGTAAATGAATTCCGCTATTACTAAGTTTTTGATATCTACCAAAGCGCTCTATAATTGCTACAGACTGTTGACGAACAACATATAAGGAACTAAAAAGAATAACAATCAGTACGACAACAATAATTGGCAATACTAAAAATAACATGATATGAAACTCCTATCTTCTTTTTCAAGATTATAGCATACTTAAACGTGTTTATCAAACAAAAGCGATAAAAAAACTTTTATGTTTTTTAGATGATTTAAGGCAGTAGTATATAATCTATTTTCATATAATTGATATCAAAGGCCTCTCACTTTTTATCAATGATGAATTGGTTTTAACATCCAGCTAGAAAATACAATTAGCAAGGTTGCCACTGTAAACAATGCTGCCATATACGGCCAAGCAGTGACAATTGTTCCACCTGATTGAAAAATATCAATAATGGAAAGGACCCAGTTTTGCGGCAATAATTTTCCTATCGCTTGCATATAGCTAGGGGTAATTTTAAGTGGCCATAAACAGCCTGCTAACATGGATGTTGGCATAATGATGAGGTTTGCCAATTGGCTACTTTGTTGACTATTTTTAGAAACTGCACCCACGAATAGACCAAAACCAATTACTAACAAGCTAAACAATAAAAAGGTTGTTAAAAGTACCCAGATTGGAATGTAAAAGCTGATATTTACAACTTTTAACATCCCTAAAATAATAGCAATTTGAATGGCATAGACTATCAAACCAACACAAACATAGCTCAACATATATTGTAGTCTTGATAATTTAGATAACGTCAATCGATTGTAAATTTGGGAAACCTTATCGGTCAAGATTCCGCTATAAATCACACTAGCGCTTCCTAACATAAGAATCAAAAGAAAACCAGTAGTAGTTGAGGAGACAGACTTACTTTGTGAACGGTCGCTTAATGTTGTTTGCTGAACTTTATAAGATACTTTGTTATTATGAGCTAAAATATTGTTAAAAATAGTTTGGTTTCCAGCTGCAGCATCACCTATCGTATTATAATTTTCTAAAAGATAGTTAGCATTGGCTTTAAACCACTCTGTCACTTGACTACTAGATATAGCTCGCAAATTCAATGTTTGCTTTTGTCCATGGAGCACTTTGTTTCCAAAGCCTTTGTCAATCACCAAAACAGCTTCTAATGTTTTATTTTTTAAGTAGTTATCAATCTGTTTTCCATCAAATTTTGTGTAAATATTATATTTCTCATTTTGTTTAATTTGCGAAATAAATTGCCGTGAAATTTGACTGTTATCCTTATCTAAAATTCCAATCTTTGCAGCACTTTCACCCGTAAAACTCAAAGACAGTGCCAATAAGGTTGTCAAAATTGGCAATAAGATAAAGGTCACATAGCTTGATTTTTTGCGACAAATCTTCTTAAAAAGAATTTTCATAAAAGAAATCATGCTGTCACCTGCTTTCTCATCCGAACTAGAGCAAAAAGGATAAAGATAGTTCCCAAGCCCAAGTTAACTACTAATGTCGTTGGAATAGGATTCGTTTGTCCTCCAAACATAAGATAAAACAAACTATCATTAACCCACTTAATAGGTGAAATAGTTGATAATTGATTAATAAATGTACTATTAAGAGTAGACAATGGAACGTAACTACCACCCAAAAAAGCAAAGACTGGAATGATTGCATTTGAAGCTACCATTAAGAACGATTCATTCCGGATACCACTAGCTAATCCAATCCCAATCCCAATTGAAAGATATACTAATGATGCTGTTACACCCACAATCTGCCAGTGATGACTTCCCCAATTCACTTGCATAACAAAGCGGGTAAAGAAATATAAGATAGCTAGTTGAACTCCTGTGGCAAACATTCCTCCTATTAACTTTCCTAAAAGAATATGTGTATTTGAAACACCTGTCAAGTGAATGCGGCTTACAGTACCTAATTGATTATCTGAGAGAACCAAATTCATCGCTGACATAATACTGTAAAATGTAATCATCGTAAACATAGAAATGGCATAGTAGTCTGCCGAAGTCATTCCTTTACTTGTTTGAATAGAAGTTGTTTTTATATAATCAACTGTTCGTTTCTTGATATTATTTAGAGCGGTTGGATAAAGGTCGCTAATAGAATCATACGTTTTAGCATTTTCTACATAGGTATCGACCAACATTCTCACTAAATCGGCATTTTGCTGATTGATACGGTTTGTCGTCACCTTAATCGTTTTATCACTTTTTACCTCTAAAGTAGCTGTCAGAGCACCTTCACTGACTTTTTGTTTATCTGCAGAAAGATTCTTACTAACAGTTGCTTCAAGTCCCAATTCTTTATTCAATGTCTTTAGAAATTTTACGAAACTTTTTTGATAATCTGTCTCAGTTCCTTCGAGCTGATAGCTAACCTTTAACTGAGGAACGGTAGTTGTCGTATTAAAACTTGATTTGAATGCAAAACTTAAGATAACAATCATCAAAATCGGAAAAATAATCATCATCAGAATTGCCGTTCGATTTCTAAAGATTTGTAGACTTTCTTTTTTTATTAAATGAAATAGAATCATAGCAACCTCTAATCTCTTAATTTCTTACCTGTTAAGTGTAAAAAGATTTCTTCTAAATTCAAATGTGTATGCCGAATTTCACTAAAATGAATATGTGCGCAATTTAGTTTTTCGATTACCGTTTGGATACTTTCATTTTCAACTGTTATGATTGTTTCATGATCTAGCTCCGTAATTTTCCAATTTGACTCATGTACAAATTCAAAGCCTTCTCCGTCTGTTATAGTTACCATGATTTTTTGAGCAAAGTCTTTTTCATAGCGTTTTTCTAAATCACCCATGCTTCCTTCTTCGATCACTTTTCCATGATCCATGATATAAATATAATCACATAGCGCTTCTACTTCTTCCATATAATGAGTTGTATAAATAACCGTTGTACCTCGATCATTGAGAAGACGAATCGACTCAAGAATATGATTACGTGATTGTGGATCGATTCCCACTGTAGGTTCATCAAATATAATCAACTGCGGAGAATGAACCAGAGCACATGCAATGTTTAAGCGTCGCTTCATTCCACCTGAAAATTGACGTGGAAAATTTTTGGCTTGATCGGTCAAGCCCACAAATTCTAAACTTTCCAGTACCTTTTCTTTTAGTGTTGCTCCCTTTAAACCATAAAGTGAACCGAATAATTCTACATTTTCATAAGTTGTAAGATCTGGATAAATAGCAATATCTTGTGGGACATAACCAATCTTTGAACTTACTTTTTTAATAGCTTTTATTGATTGACCAAACAAACTAATCTTTCCAGATGTCGTTGGAGTTAATCCTAAAATCAAATTGATTAGACTCGATTTTCCAGCACCATTTGGTCCCAATAATCCATAAATTCCTTTTTTTTCAAGTGAAAAAGATACGTGATCAACCGCTGTTTTCCCTCCTGAATACACTTTGGTAACATCTGTTAATTCTACAAGACTCATAACTGATCCCTTTCTTCAATTTATCTATGTTGTTCTTTAAAACTAATCATCATGTAAGTTAAACCGAGAAGTAACGCACCAACTAGCCAACCATATACTATGGTAGCTACCATACACCAAATACCTATATTTAAAAAGAGTAACAATGCTGCCATTCTTTCTAAATTACCTTTAAAAGAGCAAGCTTTTACAACAGAAAAGCTAAGCACAACAATAGGTAAATTTAAGCTCATTTTTCTAAAAAAAAGATTTAGAATTCCAAAATAGAGAATAGCATCTGTCAAAGTGGTCAATAAAATCAAAGCAAAACTAAGCAACGGTTGTTGTTTGGAAAATGCTAGCCATGCCATTTTTTGAAAAATTACTCGACTGTCTACTTTAAAAACAACCTCTAATAACCCAATTAAAACAAACATTGTAACTTCTATTAAGGCTAATAAGTATAATAGTAAAAATAAGAAAAATCGCCAATTCCAATTTAGCTGTCCCAAAAACAGAGTAAAATTGATTTCACTTTTCCCTACGTTTAAAAGCAGGAAACAAGCAAGAATCAGACAGAATTGAACACCTAATAAAATGATTTCAATCATTTGATGATAAGGTAAAGAACTAGCATGGTGCAAGTGCCAACGTCTCAATAGTCTCAAATGATCTCTGTTTAGCCAAAAGGTAACACAAGCAAGAAAAATCAGAGCTACAGTTATCACAATGATTGTCATAAGACTCTCTCCTTTTTCGCTTGATAAATGCTCAGGCAGTCAATCCATAAATTACCACCAACATGCACAAGGAGAACCAACCAAATATTCCCACTCCAATAATAAATCATACCATACAGAAAACCTGTTAGTAATTTTGCATACACAATCTCTTTTCCCATTAGAAGGTGATTGAAGGCATAAAAAACGGTAGTAATGATGAGCACCAAAACAAATGGTAATTTCCAATTTTGCAAGAGAATTTCAAACCATACCAAACGATAGGTTATTTCCTCAAAAAAGGCTAAAAAAAGCGTCAGTGCAACATCAATAGGATGAGAAGCCGCTCCCACAAAAGAAATTTTCAACAATAGCCACTTTTTAGCTTTTAAACAACGAAGACTATATGAGAAACTAACTTCCAAAATAAATATTCCAATCATCAAGCAAATAGCAAGAAATAGATAGGTTAAACTTACTTGCCCACGAAAGTGAATCAGTTGAGGATGCAGCAAGTTGAGGCTCAAAAATATCAATAAATAATAAATATTGACTGCTTTTAAAAATCGAGACAAATCAAATCCATAACCATTTGGATTACTTCCAAAAATCGCCTGCATAGGAATAGATGGATTTAAACTAACTAATAAAAAACATAGACTAAGGCATTGGGTGTACAAATTCATTCGTCACACCTCCAAACTGTCTCATACGCGGATGATTTGCAAATGGAAAAGCTGGAATACACATTTCAAGCAAATCTGGCATTAAGACACGTGTAACATACCATCCTTTTTCAGTCGCTTCTGGTGGAGTCATATCTAAAAAAACTGCATTGGGACTGACTTTCTTCGCATAAGCAAGTAAAATCTTTAAATCTTCTTTTTTATTCTTGCCACTATGATTCTCTAGTTCACTTAGTGTGACGTTCCCAGAAATAAGTGGTTCAAAAGCTTGCCATTTCTCCTCTAGATTCTTGGGATGTGCATAGTAGAAAACATTACTGTCCAAATCTAGAAATTGTGGACTCTCACTTTCAATATTGACCAAAGCTGCTTGATTATAGAGTAAATTATAATAGTAACTATAACTAATAGCAGCAGCTTCCATAATTCCTCTAAGAAGTGTGTGCTTCGGATCAAGACCCGCTTGAACTCCAAACAAAAGATAAGGTGCTTCTTGATATTTATTTTTCAAAATAATACCAAAAGTATAAAGAGGATTGTCCTCACCAATTGTCATATCAATCGGAATAATCTCATAAAGGCTGTCCTTACCTAAATGCGCATCTTCTAAGATAGCTAAAATCTCTGGATCATCAATTTCAATACGGCAACAAGGTTTTTTAGTATGCCAGCTTAGCATCATTGAGTCAATTTGCAAATATTCAATAACACTGTTACACATAGCAGCTTCCAAAGTTTTATGAGAAGCTGTTCCTGTTGAAAAACCTGGAATAACATACTGCTCACCTATTTCATGATTGGGTTTATAACCTACACAAAGCATTTGGACAGGAATATACATTTCTTCATCTTCAAAAAGCATGGGACATTTTACCCAGCCCAAAATATCTTTTTCTGTTACTTCCTTTTGACACATTGTCATATTCAAAGCAATATTTTGTTCAATCTGCTCTTTCGTAAAAACACGTAAATACTCTAACGGCATAACACGATTCGTTTTGCTTAATTCCTCATACGAAGCATAAACAATCTTATCTGCTAATAAATCCCCAGCAATAATTGTTGCATAACGCTCAATACTCTCGCCTACGTACTTAATTAATGCTTCTTCGTAGTGGCTCCCATATCCAATAATATGGTAACTAACTTGACTATTTTCACCAATAAATTGTTTATGATACTCTGGCATCTGCCCCGTTACACTTTTTAAATAAACATCATGAGGATGATTACAGATAGGAACTTGAGATTGATTTAAAATCCCTGTTCGATTACCACTTATCGCTTTAAATTCTGAAAAAATATGATTAAATGATGGATAAAAGTTTAACATACATCTATTCCTTGTCTTCTCTCAACAAATTTCTAACTATTTCACGTGTTGAAATTTGCTGATCCTCATATCTAAGTTTTGCTAAGGCACCTTGCGTTTGAGAATTAGCCATTTTCAAAATATCTTGCACTTGAATTTCCAAAGTAGGTAAGTAGATACTTAACAGGCGTCCCTCAAATTTTGAATTTCCCGTACGAGCTACTAAAAAAGCTTCACTAATGACTAAATTCATTAGGATATTCAATAGTGGTAAAAATGCCTGACTGACAGATTGTGTAGGTGGTAATAGTTGATTTGCAAAATGTTGATACAAAGTATGATCTTGTAAACGCGCTAAAACACGTCGTTCCAAACTATCGAAATCTGCTGTGTGTGGTGGATTCAAAGTACAAGCATGGATAAATGGACCATCCACAAACCCAACAATCAACTGCTGTTTCAAAGAAACAATGACTTCGTTTAGATGACGCATCATTGTTATGTTGAGTCGCTCTTGACATACAACAATAGCTTGATAAACTTTTAATTCTTCTATCAATATCTGCATATTTTGTCGATGAACTAAAGCATCCAGACGCGATGACACATCAGTAGTTTGAATTTTCGATTTTAGTTCATCACTTGCAACCTCAATGTTCACTCCCATCACTTTTGCTAATTCACAGGCAGAATCATTTACAAAATCAACATCGCTGATAAATAATATTGAAGCTGTATTCATTTCTTGTCCATCTTCTGCAAGAAAACGAGAGCCTCCCATTAAAATTTGCATCATATTTTCTTGAATGGCATACTTATCTTCTTGCATCAGCAAATCACTATAATACAATGCTTCAATAACCTGAGATAATTTCGCAAAATCATCTGCATCTAAACGTTCTTCAAAAGCAGTAATATCAATTGCTTGTCCTTTAAACAACGCAGAAATCATCTCGCAATAGACTGCTTTTAATACTTGAGATTCTTGACGAATGTCCAAAGTAGCTTCATTAAAGTCCCAAATTCCTTTTCTAAAACAAAATATTTCATTGAATTGAACAATTCGAACATTACTATTTAATTGATATTTCATGAAAACTCCTTATTTCCGACAACAGTCATATGTATCACATGATGATTAATTCCATCTAGACCTAACTTTTCTTCTATATATTCTTTATTGTATCCACCAATATCCAAACTGCCATATATCAACGCTGTAGAGACCAATTGAATATTTTGAGCTATTTCACCAGCTTCAATAAATGCATAAGCCGTTGCTTGATTACCATATTTTCTAGTGTTTTTTAGATAATTATAGGCATACATAAAAATAAGATTGCTATCTTCTGCATTGATTGCTCCAAACTCTGCAAGAGCTCTCATATCTTCTGCTGGAGCAATGAGATGGCATCTCAAAGCATGTTGATAGGGTAAATATTCATAATAACCATCTTCTAATCCTTCAACTTGTCTCGCATAAAAATAGAGAGTAATCGGATATAGTCCTCCCCCAGAGGCACAGTTTCTTAAAGCAACTTTTTTTTGAATCTCTTGCTTAACAGTTGCTTCCCCACTGACACCACAAGCATAGTAAAGTAAATTCGCTAAATCTTGTTTTGGCATTTTCATTGCTTTGAACCGGCGGTGGCTACGTCTATTCACAATACAGGTAGATAAGGAGGGAGCTAACTTTTTGGCTTGAGGCAATGCTATAACATCTTGAAAATCTTCAAAATAAGAACTATTGGTAAAATTTGTGACAGCTGAGTCTGTAAAAAATTCGGAAACACTCATTTTAAAACCCAAGTAATCATTATTAGCCTTATAATTCATTAAAAATTCTTGACTTAAATTATCGCTTTCATAAGGCATTAGATGTTGAGCAACTAATTGCTTTGATGTTTTTAAAACAGTTTGATGATGATAATCCGAGAAAGAGAAGTAATTGGTATTAAATTCAAATAATTGACGAGCTTCTTCTCCTGTAAGATGTCTTGGAACAGTCGAACGGATATTATCCTTTGAAAAAAATGACATACATACCTTTCTACTCTTACAATAATAAAGAGTAGTAATTCATTAACACATATGATACCAATGAATTACTACCAAATAGTTAAACTAGGTTATGTAAATATCTAATTGTACCTAATTTTATCAAAGCAAATATCATCCAGAAAGCTTTTATTAGGTTCTACTAATAGCTAGCAATTAGTGAATGTATCAACTCTCTGGATAATATTTGATAGCATTATTTACCTGGTGATGGTAAAGTTGTTGAACCACCAGTTGAATTTCCACCTACTGATATAGAGAAGCAGCATGTACAACTACAGCAGCAACATCCGCCAGGCGCAACTTGTGTTGTATCTGCCACACTAGTAGCTAAAACATTTGAAGAAAATTTCAACATAGATTTTACCTCCTTATAAAATGATGTGTAATATTACAAATTGTGATAGAAGTTAGGGAATCAAACATTGGCTGAGTCATGATATCAATTCTAATCTAGTAGACTTAAAACGGCCTAACCTCAGATAATAACATCGTACAAAGCAAAAGCTAGCTAATCTTTGTACTTTGTAGTAAGACAATCGTCCAATTTCTATCAAAATATATTATATAAGAAAAGCGTTTTCAAGTAAACTTTTTCAAACTACTTTTTGAGTAATTTTTTTCTTTTTTGCAGTATAAATACTTTATTTTGTATATAATTATGTGTTTTTTATTCACAATAGAAAACACATAATCCGGTGAACTTTGAGTCAGATAAATTTCTATCTTCGAACAACTCTATTTCTACAACCAGCCATTTTCTTAAGCAATCCGAACTGCTTCGACTCGATTTTCTGCTGCCAATTTTGTTAAAATACTTGACATATAATTTCGGACTGTTCCGTGTGACAAGTAAAATTTCTGAGCAATCTCTTTACTTGGAAGTCCTGCTGCTGCCGCTTTTAATACCGAAGTCTCTTGATTAGAAAAGGGATTCTTACTCGTCATCATGACTTCCATCAGCTCAGGCGAATACTCTTTTTCCCCTCTAAGGCGGTGTGAATCGTTTTCATCAGATTTGCAATGCTGCGCTCCTTTAAAACACAAGCATCCACATCGGTTTTCACAGCCCTTTCAAAATATCCTGAACGTTAAAAGTAGTAACGATAATCACTTTTATTTCAGAGTATTACTCTTTTAGCCACTCCAACACTTCCAAGCCTGTTTTTTTCGACATTTCTACATCTAAAATAGCCACATCTACCTTTTGAAATTGTAGTAACTCTATCGCTTCCTGACCATTTGCTACTTGATAGACTTCTTCCACATCTGGCTGCATGTTCAATAATTGATACAAAGCATTTCGTAACATACTTTGATCTTCTGCTACTAAAAGTTTCATCTTTTACTCCTCTATTGCTATCACCACTTGAATTTTAGTTGGCTTGCGGTGATTTAAAATCTCTACATTACCAGACAAAATCGTTAAACGCTCACAAATAGAATGTAACTCCTTTCCTGTTATTTCCTCAAAACCTATTCCGTCATCTTCCACATCAAGAATCAAGTTCCTTGCATCTGAAATGAGATAAATTATACAATGTTTAGCTTGAGCATGCTTGATAATATTTGCTGCTAATTCTAGTAAAATCATAGTAATGCTGGATTGCATGCTAGGTGAAATACTAGCTATATTGAGCTGATTGTCCAAATGAACACGAACATCACTCATTTCCAACATGGTCTGAATCGTTATCAACTCTTCATGCAAAGTTCGACTTTTCAAATTATCAATAATTCGTCTCACATCAGCCATTGATTGCTTGCTAATGTCATGCACTTCTGCCAATTCTTTACCTGCTTGCTCATATTGACTCATCTTGAGAAGTTGTTGGACTAATTCTGTTTTCAAACTCAGCATGGCAAAGGTGTGTCCTAAACTGTCGTGCAAATCACGTCCGATTCGATTGCGCTTATTTTCTGCTAAAAAAAGATTAAGTTGAGCAGGTACTAGCTCCATAAAATCAGACACAAGAAAACCACTTCTGTTGGATATGTCAAGAAAAAGTAGACACAAAGTTAAGTGAAAACGAGGGAAATCATTATATTTGATAAAGCATTTAAACTCTCTGCTGTCAGACTCATTACAGAGGAAGAGCAGTCTGTAAAAAGCGTTAGTTCGACTTTAGGAATTCATCCAAATAGTTTATATCGTTGGGTTCAATAATATGAAAAATATGGAGAAAGTGCATTCCCAGGTCATGGGAGCGCTCTTCATCATGCTCAATTTGAGATTAAAAAACTCGAAAAAGAAAATAAGATATTACAAGAGGAATTAGTTCTTCTAAAAAAGTTCCAGGTCTTCTTGGAGACAAAACGAAAATAAAATTCCAATTTTTAAAGGAAAATAGTTCTAGCTTAAATATTAATCATGATTGTCAAACACTTCAAGTATCTCGTTCAGGTTTCTATACCTATCCAAAACGTAAGCCATCTTCAAGACAGATAGAGAATGAAACATTAAAGGAGATTATTAAGGCTATTTTCTATGACCATAAAGAACGCTATGGTAGTGTCCGAATCACTCAAGAACTCTATCGACAAGGGATAAAGGTCAATCGTAAACGTGTTGGTAGATTACTTCATGAACTTTGTCTCTATGCTAAAGGAAGCCGCTATAAATACAAGTACTATAACCGTCGGCGTTCCTCATTGACACGTCCAAATTTGATTAATCAGTGTTTTCAAACGAAAGGTAAGAATGAAATCTGGCTAGGAAATTTAACTTATATTCCTACAAAAGCAGGAACACTTTATTTATCTGTCTTTATAGATATCTATAGCAGAAAAATTGTAGGTTGGGCGATGGGAAATCGCATGCAAGACCAGTTGGTAACAGATGCTTTTAATCAAGCTTATCATAGAGAAAGACCTAAGGAAGGATTAATAGTCCATACAGATCAAGGTTCACAATATACCGGAGCACGATTCCAAGACTTGCTTAGGAAGAAAAAATGCAAATCTAACATGAGTCGAAAAGAGAACCCTTACCTTATGGAATCCTTTTATAAAACATTAAAAAGAGAGCTTGTCAACGATGCACATTTTGCATCCATTGAACAAGCTCAACTTGAAATCTTTAAATACATTGAAACCTATTATAATCCAAAACATCTTCATTCTGCATTAGGATATCGGTCACCAATAGAATTTGAGACAAATAGTCTCTAATCCACTTAACTTTGTGTCTACTTTTTCTTGACATATCCACTAATAGTGTTTTTCTACTGTCCCATTTTGGGGGTGCAGTGCCAGCATTTTACTTCATTTTTTCTTCCTTGATTTGCTCAGAAAGCTGTATTCGATGAAGACCAAAAGTCATTAAGTCTGAAAATAGAAAAGTAACCAATAAAAACGAAAGATAGGAGATATCAACCGGATTTTTCATATAAAGACTAATTAGAAGAAGGGGTTGCAAGGTCAAAAAACTCCCAAAGCGCCAGGATTTAAAAGACATCTCCTTAAAATGATAAACAAAAAGATTGGAAAGATAAAAAATGTACCAGACAAAACCAGAATTCAACTAAATCGAGCTATAGAAAGTATAGACAAGTAAAATCAACCACGAAATCTGTTGAAACATTTTATGATTACTTAGCAAAATCGTATAATACGCACCGATAAAAATAGCTGTCCACAGCAAGGTTAAAAGCGGGTAATCACCACTTATGACACCCGCTATCGGAAAAAAGATAAAAACTACAGCAACATGAAACATATGGTGAATATTTTTAAATTTTTCCCACATCAAATTATTTTACCTCAATCCGTTTTTTATGCACAAAATCAAACCACTCACACACAAGGTAAATACAACTAAGTTAGAGTACAGAACCCCAATCAAGACGATGCTGGTTCAAATAGACAGAAATCAAGTTCATCAATTGATAAGTTGGCAAAGTTTTGCCGATTGCCTGCATCAAACTCGGAAACATCGTCAATGGAAACCAAAGCCCATCGAGAATAGCTAAGGTCATATAAACAATATTGCCAATCACAGAAACAAACTGTGTATTCGGAATCAGCGCTAGCAACAGTCCAAGTACAACAAAGGCTGCACTCCCCATCATCAATATCCCTGCCGATACAAACCAATCCATCATTGGCACATTCACATGACGGACGATATGCCCAACTGAAAATACGACTGTAATCGCAGGCAAGTAATCTATCATCATCGCCAAAAACTTAGATATATAATATTCTACCACAGAAACAGGAGAATGAACGATTGTTTTCTGCCAATTACTAATTTTATCTGTATGCAATGTACTAGGAAAAGAGAAGAAAGCTGTTGACATCATACTAAAGGCTGTCATTGAAAACAAATAATCTCGCAAAAAATTACTTGGTAGAGTATATTCCAGAGAACAATAGATAAAAATCCGTCGGCATCCCAATAGACAATAAATAGTAAGTCACTTGTCGTTTTGCCAATATCAATTCGATTTCCATTAAACTCATCAATTGTTTCATCACAAACTCCTATTCTTATGTTGTCTCAAAAATACTATCCAACAACGTTCGGTTGCGTACTTCAATTTCCTCAATCGTACAGCCATTATGGATCAAGACTTGCTATACTTTACTGGCCTCTTTAGTTGCAAAGGACAGAGCACTTTGCTTGATTTCGATTTCGGTTGCTTCAGGTAAGTTTTCTACAATAGCTTGGTAAGAAAGCGGAATAGTGAAGTGCTTTTCCTGTTCTTCACTACGCATGGCATACGGCGTCGTATCTCGGATTAGTTCTCCCTTATGTAGCACCAAAATACGATCCGCTGTATGCTCCACTTCTTCGATATAGTGAGAAGAATAAACAATAGTCACACCATTTTTCTTTAGTTCATCCACAACTTCCCAAAAATGCTGTCTTGTAGAAGTAGCCATAGCAGAAGTTGGTTCATCTAAAAAGAGTATCTTCGGACGCCCGATAAGAGCTAAAACAAAAGAAAGTAACCGTTTTTGTCCACCAGATAATTTACTGGCCAACTGTTCTTTTTGCTTATCCGTAAATTTCAACAGAATATCAACTTCCTGATCGCTCAGACTATTTGGGTAAATACTTTGGAAAAAGTTTAATAGTTCATTTACCTTCAAATCTGCCACGACTGTGTTTTCTTGTGGCAAAATAGCAACTACCTGTTTCAATTGATTATTTGTCGGCTGCAAACTCTGAATCCTGACCTGTCCACCTGTAAGAAACTTATCACCCAACAAGCAATCCATTAGTGTCGTTTTCCCAGCCCCATTTGGACCAATCAACGCCACACATTCTCCATCGTTAATTGTAAAAGAAATATTTTTCAAAATTTCTTTCCCACGAATCTCTTTGGACAAATCCTTTACTTCAATCAAATTCATCTTTTTCCTCCTTGATAAGTACATACATAAAGACTGAGCAACCAAGATTGCAAAGACACTCCAAAAATAGTGTAAAATACCAGTGGTCTTAATCCTACTTCCAAAGAACAAGCGTACAGAATACTCGTTATCAATCTTCATCAAGATATTACATTATAATGACCAATTCTCATTGATTGCTGAATCACTAAAATATAGAGAGCTGAACATCATTATCATAAGCAACAAAAGAATCAAACATCTTTTTCATAAACCAGTTGCCTTTCCTTTTGATAATTCTATTATATATTTTGTCAAAAATTCCAACTAGATGATTTTGTCATCGTTTCACATGACAAATGTCACAAAAAAGGCGACTCGGTTGAGTCGCCTTTCAGGCTCTATAATTTCTGTAGTGGGTAAAACCACTTTAGGGATTATGGAGCCTATTTTGTTGTAGAAAAAAAGTCCCATAAGACCTATAATGAAAAGTGACCAAACCATCATTAGAAAGAATCTTATGGAACAATTAAATTTTATCACAAACTTACTCGGAATAAAAGACCCTAACATCACCATCTTGGATGTTCTAGATGCTGGAACGCATAAAGAAATCATTGCTAAGCTTGATTATCCTGCGCCTAAATGCCCTCACTGCCAAGGACAAATGGCTAAATATGACTTCCAGAAAGAATCAAAAATTCCCTATCTAGAGTGTGCGGGATACAAAACGCTGATTCGTTTGAAAAAACGCCGTTTCTGCTGTCAGGCTTGCGGAAAAATGGCTGTAGCTGAGACTTCCTTAGTCAAGAAAAATCACCAAATCGCAACTATCGTCAACCAGAAAATCACACAAAAATTGATCGAGAAAGTCCCTATGACTACCATCGCTGAAAGTTTATCTGTATCTACTTCCACCGTCATTCGTAAATTGAAAGAATTCAAATTCAAGACAGATTTATCTTTCCTTCCAACTCACATGTCTTAGGATGAATATAGTTTCAAGAAAGGCAAGATGGGCTTCATTGCACAGGATTTCGACTCAAGACAGGTCATAACTATCCTAGATGGACGAACTCAAGCGAGAATTCGCAATCACTTCCTTCATTATTCTAGACAGGTTAGATGCCGAGTGAAAATCATTACCATGGATATGTTTAGTCCTTATTACGACATCGCCAGAAAACTATTTCCAAATGCTAAAATCATCCTTGATCGCTTTCACATTGTACAACATCTCAGCCGGGCTATGTGTCGTGTTCGTGTTCAAATCATGAATCAATTGGATCGAAAATCGCACGAATATAAGGCACTGAAACGCTACTGGAAACTCATTCAACAAGATAGTCGAAAACTAAGTCATAAACGCTTTTATCGACCGACTTTTCGTATGCACTTGACAAATCAAGAGATTCTTGAAAAGCTGCTCTCTTACTCTCAAGAACTCAGAGAACACTATGAACTCTACCAACTCTTACTTTTTCATTTTCAAGAGAAACAAGCTGAACATTTCTTTGGACTCATTGGAGAAACAATTTCTTGTATAAATCCTATCTTTCAGACTGTTTTTAAAACCTTTCTCAAGGACAAAGATAAAATTATCAACACTCTTGAACTCCCTTACTCAAATGCAAAGCTAGAGGCCACTAACAACCTCATCAAAGTCATCAAGCGAAATGCTTTCGGCTTTCGGAACTTTGACAACTTTAAAACTAGAATTCTCATCGCTTTAAATATCAAAAAGGAGAGAACCAATTCGGTTCTCTCCAGGGTATGACTTTTGGGTAACCCACTACAGTTGACAAAGAGTCGCCTTTCAATGATTCTTTGATTTTATTCAACACTAAAAAGATATGGATAAACTGGTTGTCCACCTTTATGGATTTCCACTTCTACATCTTCAAATTTTTCAGTAATATCTTGAGCCAATTCATTGGCCAAATCTTCACTTCCATCTTCACCGATGTAAATCGTCACAATTTCGCTGTCTGTATCTAACATTTTACTGAATGTTTCATTCAATGTTGTCAACATATCCGGATTAGACACAACAATTTTTCCATCTACCATACCAAGATTATCGTTTTCATGAATTTCCAATCCATCAATCGTTGTATCGCGAACAGCTGTTGTCACACTACCACTTATCACATCCGTAAGAGCAGCCGTCATTCGGTCATGATTTTCCTCAATAGATTTACTTGAATCAAAAGCCAATAGGCTTGTTAAACCTTGCGGAATCGTTCTTGTTTCTATTACTGCAGCAGGTTGTTCAATTACCTCAGCTGCCGATTGTGCCGCCATGAAAATATTCTTATTGTTTGGCAAGATAATGATATGGCGAGCATTGACCTGTTCAACTGCCTTAATAAAATCTTCTGTTGAAGGATTCATCGTTTGACCACCGGAGATGATGTAGTCTACTCCTTGTGCCTTAAAGATTTCTGCCAAACCTTCACCAGCCACAACTGCAATAACAGCATACTCCTTTTCTTCAGCAGTTTGCTTGTTCTCACGCTCTTCCTTTTCAACTTGTGCATCATGTTGATTGCGCATATTATCTACTTTGACTTTGACAAGGCTTCCATATTTCAAGCCTTCCTGCATGACTAAACCTGGATCTTCCGTGTGGACATGAACCTTTACAATTTCGTCATCATTGACGACAAGGAGTGAGTCCCCCAATTCATTCAAATAATTGCGAAATTCATCATAATCAAATTCTTTTACATACGTTGGACCTTTTTTCAAAGCCACCATGATTTCAGTACAATAACCGAATTTGATGTCTTCTGTTGCCACATGACTCGCTACTGACTTATGATGCTCTGCATTAATCATTTCCGTCATTGTTGCAGGCGTTGCCTGAAACTCTTCGGATGCAATGTATTCACCTGTCAACGCTGCCAAAAAGCCTTCATAGATGAACACCAAACCTTGACCACCAGAGTCCACAACTCCCACTTCCTTTAAGACCGGAAGCATATCTGGTGTCTTCGCAAGAGCTATCTTAGCACTCTCAAGAGCAGCCTTCATCACCTCAACAGCATCGTCTGTTTCTTCTGCTTTTTTTCTAGCACCGATTGCAGCCCCGCGAGAAACAGTTAAAATCGTTCCTTCAACAGGCTTCATCACAGCTTTGTAGGCCACTTCAACTCCAGACTGAAAAGCAAGAGCTAAATCTTGTCCTGTTAATTCTTCCTTTTCTTTCACACTCTGAGAGAAGCCACGGAAAAGCTGTGAAGTAATAACACCAGAATTCCCACGCGCCCCCATCAAGAGACCTTTAGCAAAAATTCCAGCCACTTCACCAACAGTAGAAGCAGATTTATCTGCAACTTCCTTTGCCCCATTTTCAATGGTCATTCCCATATTGGTACCTGTGTCACCATCCGGCACAGGAAAAACATTTAAAGAATTGACATATTCAGCCTGTTTATTCAAACGAGTAGATGCAGACTGCACCATTTCTTGAAATAAACTAGTAGTAATATTTGACACGATTATTCTCCTACAACTTTAATATTTTGGATATAGACATTTACTGTTTCAGCAGTAATTCCAAGCTGATTCTCAAGACTGAATTTCACACGCTCTTGAATATTTTTAGACACTTCACTTATCTTAGTACCATAGCTCAAAACTGTATACACATCAACAGCAATGCTTCCTTCTTCCGTTGTTTTTACTACAACACCTTTTGCATAATTTTCTTTGCCCAACAAAGCTTGGAAATTATCCTTAATGGCATTTTTACTGGCCATTCCGACTACACCAAAAATTTCAGTTGCCGCTCCGCCAACGATTGTCGCAATAACATCATCTGTCAGCTCGATTTGACCATCTTTTGTATTGATTTTTACAGTCATAATTTCTACCTCAAAAGTATTTTATAGTTTATTTTACCATATTTTATGCGGACTGTACAAGAGAGAGTACATCATTAAAAAGGATTCAATCAATACGGAATGTTTCTTTTACTTATCTTAAAATAAACATATCCGTAATCCGCTTTCTTATGCAAAAGAAAATGAACCTCTCAAAGGTCCATCCTTTCGTTAATTAAACGCGTTCAACTTTGCCAGATTTAAGGGCGCGTGCTGAAGCCCAAACTTTCTTAGGTTTACCATCAACTAAGATTGTCACCTTTTGAAGATTTGGTTTCACAGTACGTTTTGTTTGGTTCATTGCGTGAGAGCGGTTGTTTCCTGATACAGTTTTACGACCTGTAAAGTAACATACTTTTGCCATTTATACTTGTCCTCCTGATTAGTTTCACGGGCTTTATACCACATACCGTAAAATTTTATCACAATTTTTAAGATTTTGCAAGACTATTTTTCTTATATTTCAAAATTCAAGTAGATCAATGACTTTCTTAAATTTTAAATATAAATAATTCCTAAGCGACCAAAAGATACATCTCCTTTTACATAAAGAGTCTTATCTTTCTCATTGATATTACGGGGATTCGTCACTGTACCAAAAGCATTATCCACATCTAACTCTACACGCCAATTACTTGGTACATATAATGTAGCATTCCCAAAAGATACATCAATATCAAAAGTTGCAGAGTCTCCTTTAATGATAGCATTGTCAAAATAAACCGTAGCATTCCCAAAAGCACAATCTAGTGTTTCATAAGTAAAATCATCCGAATGGATATAGCGTGTACCACTTCCAAAATTGATGTCTCCATTTATGACACGACGAGCATTTTGACCATGATAAATACCCCAAATTCGTTTTGGTTTGAAAATCAATCCAATACCAATAGAAGCCAAAATCCCTGCTAGGAAAATCGTTCCAGATGAGATGGGCAAAAAATGATAGCTGCTATTTGCAACGATTAAGGAAATAATGGCTAAAATAATCCCGCCAGATAAATTTCCTCTCCAAAAATTTTCAATTGCAAAGTAAGCAAATCCAAGCACAACAAGCATTGGCCAAAAATTGAAATCAATAAGCGGAATACCAAAATTTCCTTGTAGCAGCACCCAGCCGGCTAATACCAAAAGCCCCACTCCAAACAATGTTTTTCTCATAATATTTACCTCATTTCACTTAATTTTTCTTTTAGGAATTGAAAATAATGCCTAGACACATGCACTTGCTTATGGGTATCATAAAAGCGAATACTGCTCGTTCCTGAAAAAGACTTTTCTAATGAATAAATTGCTTTAATATTCGTAATCGTTGATTTAGAAATACGACAGAAATACCGCGGCAAACATTCTTCTAGCTCATACAATTTCAGTTTGACTTCATAAGCATTATTTCGAGCATGCGCAAAAATTTTATTTCCATCCGTTTCAAAGAAGAGGATATCTGCTAAATCAACATAATATTCACTCGTATCTTTGTAAAAAAGTATAGATGGCTTGGCAACTTCTTCCAGAGAACGTTGAATGCGCTCTATCTGTTCATCAAAGCGAGGTGCCTTAATGACAATTTCTGCTTCTTCCAGATTCGAATCTAACTCTACTCGAATTTTCATAAACGCTCCCCTCGCTTTTCTTTATTTTATTATAACAATTGTCACATGAAATTCAAGCGATTTTCAGTAAGTGGTTCATTCGGATAGGTAAGTGGTCGTGAAATCTGAATAACTTACTTGTTTTTCATGAGCTGACCAGATTATAGCCCCTTTTTACGTACTGTATAAACAACAAAAAAGCCTTCAATTCAATGAAGACCTTCAATGATGCCGATTATAGGGCTTGAACCTACGACCTACGCGTTACGAGTGCGTTGCTCTACCAACTGAGCTAAATCGGCTAAATAAACGTATAAATCTATTCTAGCATGCAAATTTGATTTGTCAAGAGGAAACGAAAAAATAATGAATCCTATACTACATCACAAACAACTCAAGTCAAAAGAAAATCCCGCCAAAGCGAGATTTTCTTTTTTATTTGGTAAGCTTAATTAAGCTTTACCTTCTGAACCGAATACGTCGATACGTTCTTCAACAGCTTCTGTAATTGCTTCGAAACCTGGTTTCAAGAATTTACGTGGGTCAAAGAGTTTCTTCTTATCGTATTCTGCTTCGTTTGCTTCGTATTCAGCAGCAAATTTACGAGTAGCTTTAGCAAAAGCAATTTGACATTCAGTATTTACGTTAACTTTTGCCACACCCAATTTGATAGCTGCTTGGATTTGGTCATCAGGAATACCTGAACCACCATGCAATACGATTGGGAAGCCAGGAACAGCTTCTGTCAATTTTTGCAAGTGATCAAGGTGAAGACCTTTCCAGTTAGCTGGATATGGTCCGTGAATGTTCCCAATACCTGCTGCAAGGAAGTCAATTCCAGTTTCAACCATTGCTTTTGCATCTTCGATTGGAGCCAATTCACCGTCACCGATGATACCGTCTTCTTCGCCACCGATTGTGCCAACTTCAGCTTCCACTGATACTCCATTTGCATGCGCAAATTCAACCACTTTACGAGCTTTTTCAAGGTTTTCTTCAACTGGAAGATGAGAACCATCAAACATAACTGAAGTATAACCAACTTTGATACATTCAAGTGCATCTTCATAATGACCATGGTCAAGGTGAATAGCAACTGGTACAGTAATTCCCATTGATTCTACAAGGCTTTCAATGAGGAGTTTACATACTTTATAACCACCCATATATTTAGCAGCACCCATAGAAGTTTGGATAAGAACTGGAGCTTTTTTAGCTTCTGCTGCACGCAAGATAGCTTGAGTCCACTCAAGGTTGTTTGTATTAAATCCACCAACTGCATAACCATTGTCACGAGCTGCTTGGACAAATTTTTCTGCTGAAACGATTGCCATTAGTATTAGGCCTCCTATTTATTTTTATGGGTTTCCCCACTTACATTGTTTATTTTATCACTTTTCAGGAAAAAATACCAGCATTTCCTAATCTTTTAAGCGTTTTCTCATATAAAACAATTTTCTCATTCTCATATTTCAAAATGGCAAAACAAAAAAAACTGACCGAAGCCAGCCTATCTGATGCGGAGAGAGGGACTTGAACCCTCACGACCTAAAGCGGTCACAGGATCCTTAGTCCTGCGCGTCTGCCAATTCCGCCATCCCCGCGATTGAGTACTTTATTAGTATAACAAGATAGAACCACCTTGTCAAGAAATTTTTTTGAAAAAATGGAACTGTCAGTAAACAATCCGAAACATTCATTTTAAGCAGTATCGTTTTAAAACAGCTCTTTTCGTACAAAAAAGAAACTTCTATGAAACTTATCGTTCATAGAAATTTCTTGTACCCGTTTTATTTTACATGATTTTCATAATCATCTTGTGCTTTTTGATTAGACGCTTCTTTTTCTTTCAGCCATTTCTTTTTAGCACTTTCGTATTCTTTAGTCGTCACAATTTTATCTTGTAATTTAACATATTTAAAGTAGTTGCTTGAACCACCTTTAATCCCTACCAGAGAGTAAGAACGACTAAACGGAACAGTCTTTGTCACAGACGGAGTCCCTCCAAGAGAGAGATTAGGCATTGTCAAAGCACTATCAATCAACCACGCTTGTGCTTCAGCATATTTTTCATAACGTTTCGTCTCATTGGTTTCAGCATTTGCTTCCTCAAGCATTGTAGTATAGGTATCCAAACCAACAGCCTTTATCTTAGCATTCTCTTGACCTGGTTCTAAGCCAAAGTTCTGCAAACTACCACCATTTTTAGTATTCAAGGTATCTAGATAAGTGGATGGGTCTTGATAGTCTCCTGACCAACCACCATTGTACAAATCATAATCTTTTTGAGCGGCAGTATTGGCAAAATAACTGATATTGTTCAGTTCATCTGAGCTCATCTGCTGAATATCAATCACAACATTATCGGCTCCTAAGACAGACTCAACAGATTGTTTCATAGAACTTTCCCACTGAACACCGATTTTACTAGTTTGATCAGCTGGTACGTCTAAGTGAATGGGAAATTGAACACCTTTGGCCTGCAATTCTGCTTTTGCCTGAGCAAATTTAGCTTTTGCTTTTTCTGGATTGTAGTAAGCATCTTGCGCATCAGTCAGATTCATATTAGACCATTCTGAACCATAATTTACTAACTTAGAGGATACCACATCGCCAAAAGACTTATCTCCAATGGAAACAAATGTTGGTGGCACGAGCGTGTTCCGCAACACCTTTGTTGCACCATCTTTCCCATTACTTTGTGCACCGTAAGAAGTGCGGTTATAAGCAAAGTTGATAGCTTGACGAAAGGCTTTGTTTAGTACCGCTTCTTGCGTTGAAGATTTTTGAGCATCTGTTTTCTTAGATGTGTGATTGTAAGACTGACGATTTAAGTTAAAATTGTAATAATAACTAGTTGCATCTTGTAAACTATAGATGATATTGTTGGCATATTGTTTCTTGACAGAAGCAAAACTTGAACTATTTGGATAGAGACGAGCCGCACTATAGGCGCCATCTGTGAAGTTTCGGATAAGCGCTTCTTGGTCCGATCCATCATAATAAGTCAATTTGATATTGTCCAAGTGAACATTCTTTTTATCATAGTAATGAGGATTTTTAGCAAATTCCATAGAGGATTTAGCCGTCAAAGACTTCAGCAGATATGGACCGTTGTAAAGAATGCTACTCGGTTTCACAGAACCAAAATTCTTTCCTTGCGATTTCAAAAAGTCCGCATTTACTGGAAAGAGAATATTATTGGTTGTTTTTGAATTCCAATAAGGTTCCGTACGACTTAAAGTATACTGTACTGTATAATCATCTACAGCTTTCACACCAACTGTTGAAAAATCTTTTGTCTCCCCTTTGATATACGCATCTAATCCTTTGACAGAATCTTGCACAAGGTAAAGGGCTTCAGATTTATTATCTGCAGCATATTTCAAACCTGTCACAAAGTCTTGTGCTTTTACACCTGCGTACTCTTCACCTTCTGATGTGTACCATTTTGCGTCTTTACGTAATTTATAGGTATAGGTCAAACCATCTTTGGAGACTGTCCATGACTTAGCGAGTGCTGGAACTAAGTTTCCGTATCGGTCATTTTCTAATAATCCATCAACTAAATTGGTCACAACATCTGAAGTTGTCGCACGATTAGCCATCAGATAATTCAACGTGTCTGGATCTTGTGTATACACATATGAGTATGTTGACGTATTAGAAGTTGACTTGCCACAACCTGCTAATAAGATTCCAGTGCTTAGCACAACTCCCGTTGCAATAATCCATTTTGATGATTTCATAGATAAACCTCCTCTAATATCACATTTAATTACATCGCATATTATGCCAAAACAGTTTTAAAAAGTAAAAATCATTTTTTAACAAAAAATATTATCCATTTAAATAATAGTCATTTATTGGGTTATACAATCAAAATAGTTTTAATTATGCATAAAGAATCAAAAATTACAAATTCCGCTATCTAGACTAAGTTGAATAAACATTCTTTTTAAGTTAAAAAAATAAGATACTCTACTTTATTAAAACAGCAACCGCTACCCTCCTTTGACTAAATATTGAACCTATTATACACTTTTTTTATATAAATACAAGATAAATTATGAATTTTTAGAAAATTTTTCAGATATTATATAAAAAACTCATTTTAAAGTACTTTAAAATGAGTCACTTCTCTTATAAATATAAAATCGCAAGTGTTAGTAAACTAGCTATAAGACCGATTCCCCAGAAAAAGAAATCAACTTTCCATTCGCTCCAAGCTTGACCATGACCTGACAAACCACCTAGTTCAAAATGGTGGTGAACTGGTGTCATCCGAAAAATCCGTTTGCCTCCAGTCAATTTGAAATAAGAAACCTGCATCATAACTGAAGTTGTCTCAAAGACATAGACAATCCCAATGATAAGAAGCGTCCATTCTTGGTGAAGTGCTATCGAAATTGCTGCTAACATACCACCAAGAGCCAAACTTCCTACATCCCCCATAAAAATCTTGGCTGGTTTATGATTGAAAATAAAGAATGCAAGCAGACCACCAATCATACTCAAAATAACAATTAAAATATCTAAACGATGTTGAACTGTCGCAATGACTGCATAAGCTACTAAACTGATTGTAACAGAAATACTGGCCAATCCATCAATGCCATCTGTCAAATTGACTGCGTTGGAAAAGCCAACCAACCAAAAGAGAGTAAAAGCAATATAAAGATAGCCTAAATGAAGTGGGAAACCAAAAACATTGAGTAAATCTCCCCCACCGTGGGTATCAAAAAAGAAGTAAAAAACAATGCCACCGATAATTTGAAGAGCTAGTTTCTGCTTGGGATTTAAACCTTCATTTATTTTACGAAAAATCTTTAAAAAATCATCCAAGAAACCAACGATACCATACAAAACCAGAATAAATAGTACCATCAAGGCAGCACTTGAAAGTTCTTTAGAAATGAGAGCTGTCACAAAACTAGATAACACAGAGGCTACCAAAAACACAGTTCCTCCCATAGTAGGAGTTCCAGCTTTTGCTTGGTGTTGTTTCACATCTTCGTGCATTTGTTGACCGGAAATATGGGCTTTGTGATAAAAACGAATAAAAGCAGGTATTCCAACTAAAGTTAGAATAAAAGTCACAATACCTGCAATGATAGCTTGTAACATGCTAATCTCCTAATGTAATTGTTATTTCTTTTATTTTTTTGAGCGATGCGTTGGTCCTGACACTTTGAGCTACAACTTTTGAGCCTTTACCTTTGACATGGACTTTTATGCCTAACCAATCACCAAATGTTTCAGCATTTTTCTTCGTCCAACCATACATATCAGGCATTTCTGTAAAATCATCTGTTAGGATAAGAATTTGCTGGTTGGACTTCAGCTCTTCATCTGCTTTCGCGGAAACTTTCTTAATATTTTTACCGGTTCCCAAAACAATAGGTTGCACAAGATTGCGTCGTAATTCATCAGCCAAATCACCAGGACTAGTATTCTTAGCGGAGGGCATTTTATAAGTCAATTCTTTTGAAACAGATTTTAGAACAGGAGATTGTGTCGTCAAGTTCAGCGTATCTTTCATCGCTGCAGCCTCTTCCAATACAGGGTTAACAACTTCTTTCCAGAAAATGGGTTGGAAAGATTCTGAAGGTTGCTTCAGAGTTACATACATGATAAAATCAGGATTTTCAGCTGGTGTCATAGCCACAACAGAATAGATGTAATCATTTTCACCTGTTAGATAACCACTACCATTTTCACCTGCAATCTGCGCTGTACCTGATTTAACCGCCACATTTTGGTTAGGCACTCTGATAATTGGACCACCTTCCGCCTTACTATACAAGGTTCCGTAAACAGGATCTGTACCGACAGTTACCATATAATCTCTCGTTGTCTTAGCAGCCTCTTTTGAAACAGGACGCCCAACAATCTCTGTAGAACTCTTGCGTGCACGACCACTTTTTGAATCGTAGATAGCACTAATGAATTTTGGTTCAACCATTACGCCATCATTGGCTATGGAAGAAAAAGCCCGTAACATTTGTACTTGCGTAACTGAAATTCCCTGACCAAAGGCACTCATTGCATAGGTTACGATATTATCTGCCGGAAGACCACCGTAATCTTCATAATTCATTCCAAAACGCGTGGGTAATCCAAATTTAAATTTGCTAAGGTAGTCTAGCCATTTTTCATCTCCCATTTTCTTTTCAAGAGAAGCCATTCCCACATTACTAGAAAGGGCAAAACCTTGGGCATATGTTAGTGTTTGCCCTTCAGAAAGCCCCATATTGACAAGCCAGTCACGAATCGTCACATCTGCAATTTGCAGCCCACT
Source organism: Streptococcus sp. NSJ-72 (assembly GCF_014334035.1). NCBI lineage: Bacteria > Bacillati > Bacillota > Bacilli > Lactobacillales > Streptococcaceae > Streptococcus > Streptococcus sp. NSJ-72. The sequence continues at coordinate 609,292 of NZ_CP060489.1, read as the reverse complement.
ATTATTATAGGTTTCGTTTGCTGGAAAAGTCTTGTTATCTATCGCCGCAGCAAGTGTCATGACTTTCATCGTTGAGCCCGGTTCATATTGATTTTGATAGAGAGCACTGGACCAAGCGAAGTCTTTTGTCAGATCTTGCTTCGTATCAGCATCAAAGCTTGGACGCTGTGTCGTTGCAAGAATCTCCCCAGTTTTTGCACTGACTAATGTGGCACTGGCATAAGTTCCCTTAGCTTTTTCTACAAACGCATTCATCCGCGTTTCAAGGAAAGACTGTAAGTCTGAGGATAAGGTTGTATAAATATCTTTTCCATCTTGTGTTTTCTTTGAAACCTTGTCAGATCCTGGTACTATATTTCCGTTTTTATCTTTTTCATAGGTGATGACTCCATTTGTTCCGGCTAATGTCTTATTTAAAGCAGCTTCTAAACCTGTCGTACCAACAAGCGTTTTGCTACCATCTTTATTTTCCTGAAGTTGCGCTAATCCAATAAACACTGAAGCAAAATTCCCATTTTTATAACTTCTATTTGGACTAGTTGTAAAATCAACTCCTTTTATTTTTGCCTTTTTCAATTCCTCACGAATGGTATTCATATTACTATAACTGATTCCATTTCCTTGGGAACCAAATGAAACTTGCTGTAATTTTTTTCGAGATAATTGCTTTTTGACGTAATCCTTATCCATGCCGAGATGCTTATTAAACACTTCAGCTACTTTGTCATATTGAGATTCTTCTACGTAAAGAATTTCTCCAGTTGCTGACTTATAGTTTTTATCAATAACAGCATAAACATTATAGGAAGTTGCGTCTTCAGCTATTGGAAGACCATTGCGATCATAAATCGTTCCACGCTTTGCGGGTACAATCCTTGTCACGTGATGCACCAGACTTGCTTGTTTAGCCAAGTTCACACCAAACTTTTTTCCAGTTCCAATGATAATTGCAAAATTGATCAAGAAAACAAAAAAGACAAAAACCGTCAAAACGCTTAGGTTTTTCCCCACTCGTCTACGGTTATAGTTAGGATTTCTCCGATTTTTCAAAGCATGGTTTAAAATTTGTCTTTTGAGTCCATTCATGCTTTATTCCGCCGTTCTGATATTTTCATTATTTTGGGTCATTTCCTGTGAACTTGCTAATTTTGACAAACGTTCACTACGAATCAATTCGTTTACTTCTTGTTTAGCATCATCTAGTTCTGTGCGCTTTGCTTCAATTTTTGAATTGACAGTCGTTAAATCACGTTGCACCTGCAATAATTTTGTTTGCATAAAGACAACACTAGTTGCTAAGATAACCGCTGTCAAGACTATCGCTCCATAAAATGCTTTCTCAACACGAGAAAATTTTTGAATTCGTGCCTGAAGTATCTGGCCAGTTGTTCTTGTTCTAGTTGCCATCTCAATCCTCACTTATGTACTTTTTGCGCCACACGCAGCTTAGCTGAATGGGCTCGATTATTTTGATCTAATTCTTCTTGACTTGGTAAAATGGGTTTCCGAGTGACCAACTTCATTTTAGGCTGTAATTCCTCTGGAATAAACGGCAACCCTTTCGGTACTTCTACTGTTGAGGCTACTTTAAAAAGCTGCTTGGTCAAGCGATCCTCCAACGAATGAAACGTAATCACCGAAATACGCCCATCAACCGTCAACAAGTCCATCGCTTGTTGAATGGACTCATCTGCCGCTCCCAACTCATCATTAACTTCGATGCGAATGGCTTGAAAAATCTGTTTAGCAGGGTGCCCCTTTTTTTTCAATTCCTTGGCAGGCTTAGCAGATTTGATAATCTCTGCTAACTCCGTAGTGGTCTCAATCGGTTTCTTTTCACGCATTTGCTCAATTTTCCGAGCAATTTGCTTTGAAAATTTATCTTCTCCATACTTGAAGAAAATCCGCACCAAATCGTGATAGCTGTATTGATTGACTACTGCATAAGCCGTCAACTTTGCATCCTGATTCATCCGCATGTCAAGCGGAGCATCCTGTTTATAGGAAAACCCACGCTTGCGCTCATCCAATTGCGGACTAGAAACCCCTAAATCATAACAAATGCCATCAATTTCTTCAACACCTAGCTCATGCAAACGTTCCTTTAAATGACGAAAATTATCATTAATAAAGGTCACCATTCCTCGCGCTACATAAAGCGCTAAGTGTTTTTGAGCATAATCAATAGCGGTCTGATCTTGATCAAAAGCATATAAATGACCGTTTTTTCCTAATTTACTCAAAAGATATTCGCTATGCCCTGCCCCACCTAATGTCGCATCAACATAGATTCCATCTGGTTTTACATTAAGCTGATCAATGGTTTCGTGTAGAAGAACTGTTACATGATGAAATTCATTTGTCATATCTTCACTATTATACCATAAAGATTTAAAAAATGAATTTCAGAATCATGTAAAGTTTTTTGTCAATTATACTTGACATATTTACTTAGTTTCTTCTATAATAATATAATTATAAAAGTCAGTTATATTTGACATCAAACCAAGGATAAAAGCATGAATCGAGTAAAAGATTTCCGAAAAAAATTAGATCTCTCACAATTGGACCTTGCTAAAAAGATTGGCGTTTCGCGGCAGACAATTAACATGATTGAAAACAACAAATATAACCCAACACTAGAACTTTGCATTAGTTTAGCGCTAGCTTTAAAGACAGACCTAAACACACTTTTTTGGAACAAGTAAAAAATAGAAAGACTAAATTCAAATGAATCTTCAACAATACAAAAAAATTATCTTACCTATTCTAGCTATTCTCCTTATCATTTCCTTCTACTTTTTCTTCACCTTGACAGATCCGATATTGTTTTGGATAGATGTGGCAGTGATTGCTTGCTGCATCTTTCTCGGTCGAAAATTTTTGAAGAAGGATTAGACTTCTTGCGCCTTCCTTCTCGTTTTTTAAGCTGCTTTGTGGTAAAATAAAGTCATTATTCTATGAAGGAAGATAAGAATGTCACGTTTTTTATCAAGATTGTCTCCTGCGAGGCGTATTTTATTGAGTTTTGCCTTCGTTATCGTGGTGGGCTCTCTTCTTTTAGATCTGCCTTTCGTGCAGGTAGCAACTTCTAAAGCCAACTATTTCGACCATCTCTTCACGTCGGTTTCAATGGTCTGTGTGACCGGACTTTTTACGCAGTCTGTTGCAGATACTTACAATATTTGGGGACAGATTATCTGCATGCTTCTTATTCAAATCGGTGGTTTGGGGCTGATTAGCTTCATCGGGCTGATTTATGTCCGCTCCAATCAGAAACTCAGCCTTTCCAATCGGACCACTTTGCAAGAAAGTCTCAGTCAAAACGAAACAAATTCTATACGTGATTTTCTCCGCTCGATTTTTCTAATCACTTTTAGTATAGAAACCCTTGGAGCCTTGATTCTCAGTTTTCGTTTTATCCCTCTTTTAGGCTGGGGAAAGGGCGCTCTAACTTCCATTTTCCTTGCTATTTCTGCTTTTTGTAATGCCGGATTTGATAATTTAGGTAGTAATAGTTTACTAGCCTATCAAACAGATGCTCTGGTTAATTTAACTATTGCTGCTTTAATTATCATGGGTGGTTTAGGTTTTTCAGTTTGGTTCGACCTAAAAACAAATATTCAAACAAATGGTCGAAAAAGAAAACTACGTTTTCATACAAAATTAGTTCTAGCTTTGACTGCCATTATCTTAATAAGCGGAACCTGTTTGACACTCTTAACGGAATATCACAATGCAAACACAATCGGTCGGCTTCCTATGGGAAATAAACTCTTAGTTAGTTTCTTTCAAACCGTCACCATGCGGACAGCTGGATTTGCAACGATTGACTATACTCAAGCTCGTCCGGTGACACTACTTCTTTACATCATTCAAATGTTTCTAGGGGGTGCTCCTGGAGGAACAGCAGGCGGACTGAAAATTACCACTTTCTTAGTTGTATTAGCCTTTGCTCGAACAGAAATTCTTGGTTTGCCTAATACAAATTTCGGACACCATACCTTTTCTCCATCCACCATTCAAAAAGCTTTCAGTGTTTTGATTGTCTTTACGACAACCTTTATTTTAGGACTGACATTCTTAACATTGACTGCAGATAATGGGCATCGGTTCATCTATTTAATGTTTGAAGCGATGTCTGCTCTTGGAACGGTGGGAGTGACTGCAAATTTAACACCTACTTTAAATCATGCAGCTTTAACAGTTATCATGTTTTTGATGTTTATCGGACGGATTGGACCGTTGACATTAATTGTCAGTCTCTCCAATCGAAAACCAAATAAAAAAGAAGCGATTAAGTTTGCCAATGCAAATATTATCGTTGGATAGGAAGGAATTTCATGGATAAACGAACAATTGGTATACTAGGGCTAGGAGTTTTTGGTCGCAGTATCATTAACACACTTTGCAAATACAACTGCGATATTATTGCAGTTGACGATCATGATGATGTCATCAATCATTTTGAACCAGTTTTGGCACGCGGAGTTGTAGGAGACATTACAGACTATGATTTGCTACAGGCAGCAGGAATTGATACTTGTGATACTGTAGTGGTCGCTACTGGGGATAATCTAGAATCCAGCGTCCTTGCCGTCATGCACTGTAAATCTTTAGGCGTTGAAAAAGTGATTGCTAAGGTAAAAAGCAAGACAACCCGAAAAGTGTTGCTAAAAGTCGGGGCTGATCGCTGCATCTCCCCTGAACGTGAAACTGGGATTTCACTTGCTAAAAATATCTTGCACCAAGCCACTACTGATGTGATTGAATTAGACAAAAATGTAGCCATTGTTGAATTTTATCCACCTCAATCCTGGATTGGTAAAAATTTAGCACAATTGAAACTTCGTCAAAACTATAATCTGAATATTATCGGTTTTCGAGAAAGTCCTAATGGTGTACTTAATATTGATACACCACCTAGCTACATTTTTAAAGATAAAGAACTGTTAATGGCTGTCGTTGATAGTCAAACATTTGATCATTTTGAGGATATTACCAAATAGCCAAAAATCGCTGAGAATATTTCTCAGCGATTTTTATATCATTTCTGTTACGAATTTGGATCATCCAAACTTCTACCGTGCAGGCCTTTTTCTCGTTGGACTTGACGGAGCTTTTCTGGCGTGATGTCATTTCCTGCTTCATCTACAATCTTGATTCCTTCGATGTGGTGACGAACGCTACGACGATACCCTTCGATATATTCTTCCCGCAACTTAGCTTGCTCTACTTTCTCTTCGGGTGTTAAGCCAACTGTTTTCTTTTTCTTGGCAAGCTCATTGATTCGTGCAATTTTCTTTGAATCCATAAAATTCACCTCTTATCATTTCGTATTGATTTGGTTAAATTGTGCCACTTTTTTAGCTTTTGTTGTTAAAGAAGCTAAGAGCGCCAAACGATTTGCTCGAATAACTTCATCTTCTGCCATGACCATGGTGTTATCAAAGAAGGCATCAATGACCGGACTTAAAGCAAATAATTGTTCAATATTACCTGCAAGATCATCAGATAAAGTCAAGTGCTCGATTGCTGTATGAAGTTCTTTTTCCTCTTCATTTTCAAACAGACTTTCATTCACAACACTCACTGCTTCTGCTTTTTCTGCCAAATTAAAGACACGTGCCAAACTTTCAACTGCTGGTTTGAAAGAATTTTCTTGTGCTTTTTCTGCTAGAAGAGCCGCCACCTCGACCAAATCACGTACAACAAACGTCGAGCTGTTGAGCACAGCTGTTACGATATCTTTCGGAATATCATTATCCATCATTTTTTCAATACGCGCACGGAAGAAATCAAGTACCTGCTCTTTGTTACTATATGTGAGACTATCAAACTGCAGCGCATAGAGCTGTTCTATCAATTCATCTAAGGCAATATGCCAACCAAATTTATCCAAAATGCGCACAACACCTTGTGTTGCCCTACGAAGAGCATAAGGGTCATTTGAACCGCTTGGAATGAGTCCGACTGAGAAGAACGAAAGAATCGTGTCTATCTTGTCTGCAATGGCTAAAATAGCACCAACTTTCGTATCTGGCAATTCACCGTCACTGGCAGTTGGTAAATAATGCTCTCGAATAGCTCTAGCTACTGCTGTGTTTTCTCCTGCAAGTAGAGCATATTTTTCTCCCATGATACCTTGCAATTCATCAAATTCTCCAACCATACCGGTCAATAAATCAAATTTGTAAATAGATGCGGCACGGGTTACATCTTTCACTTCCCGAGTAGATAAGTGTGCTTTTTCTGCTAAAAGAGCTGCGATCTTTGCTGTTCGTTCCATGTGCTCCGCTAATGAGCCAATTTTTTCATGGAAAGTTACATTTTTCAACTTGTCAACCAAGTCAGAAATAATCAATCGTTGATCTTCGCGCCAGAAAAATTCTGCATCTTCTAACCGAGCCACTAAAACTTTCTGATTTCCTTTAACGACATTTTCGAGGTGTTCTGCATTTCCGTTGCGTACCGATACGAAATATGGAAGAAGCTTGCCATTTTCATTGCGAACAACAAAATAACGTTGATTAACCTTCATAGACGTAACAAGGACTTCTTCCGGAACATCTAAGTAACGATCGTCAAAACGCCCAATAAAGGCGGTTGGATACTCAATCAAGTTCAGCACTTCATCTAACAAATTTTCATCAATTTCCACATGAACATTGTGCATTCTCTCAATTTCTTTGATTTGATCCAAAATCATGTTTTCCCGTTCCATTGGACTCGCAATGACAAAAACTTCGCGCAGATCTTCTTCATAAGAATCTGCAGACTGAATCTTCACTTCATGACCTAGAAAACGATGGCCTCGACTTGTCCGTCCACTTTCAATATCAAACAAATTCATCAAAAAAGATTCATCATCCAATAACACGGTGAGGGTATGAACAGGGCGAATATATTCAAATGTATGACTACCCCAGTGCATATTTACAGGAAAAGTTAGTGATCTCAATACATCCACAATACCGTCAATCAATTCCTCAACGGGTTTTCCGATTTCTTGTTTGGTCACATAGACATATTCCTCACCTTTTACTTCACGAAATGTGATATCTTCAACCGTCAAGCCTTTTCCACGAACAAAGCCTTGCGCAGCTTTCGTAAAATGACCATCTGCATCCAAAGCAATTTTCTTACTTGGTCCTTTGAAGTCTTCTGTCAGGTCTGTTTGCTTTTCACTTAGATTAGACACACGTACAGCCAAGCGACGAGGAGTGGAAAACATTTCAATCTTATCGAATGTCAAACGATTGTCTGTTAAAAAGGCTGCCATTTTATCACGCAATTGTTTCATGCTTGGTGTTACAACATAAGCAGGCATTTCTTCAAGCCCTAACTCAACCAATAAATTCTTCGTCATTTTTATTCCTCCTCAGCCAATAATTTCTCACGTGTTGCTTCGTCTAACAATGGATAGCCTAGCCGTTTGCGTTCAGCCACAAAGGTTTTAGCAACAATGCGTGCTAAATTCCGAATCCGAGCAATATAACCGGCACGCTCTGTTACGGAAACCGCTCCGCGAGCATCCAATAAATTAAAGGTATGAGAACATTTCAATACATAATCATAAGCAGGGTGCACAAGATTATATTCCAAGCAGCGTTTCGCTTCTGCTTCAAAATGATCAAAATTTTCTAAAAGCAAGGCTTGGTCGCTCACTTCAAAACTGTATTTTGAATGTTCAAATTCTGGCTGACGGAAAATTTCGCCGTACTTAACTCCATCTGCCCACTCAATATCATAAACGGAATCCACCTCTTGGATATAGGACGCTAGCCGCTCCAAACCGTAAGTTACTTCAGAGGTAACTGGACTGGTAGACAAACCACCGACCTGTTGGAAATAAGTAAACTGCGTGATTTCCATACCGTCAAGCCATACTTCCCAACCCAAACCTGCAGAACCAGTTGAAGGATTTTCCCAATTATCCTCGACAAAACGAATATCATGCTCCAACGGGTTAATCCCCAGCAATTCTAACGACTGCAAATACAACTCTTGAATGTTGCTTGGGCTTGGTTTCATTACAACCTGAAACTGATGATGTTGGTAGAGGCGATTCGGATTTTCGCCATAACGCCCATCTGCTGGACGTCGCGAAGGTTCGACATAAGCCGCATTCCATGGCTCAGGTCCAATGGCACGAAGAAAAGTATATGGGCTCATGGTTCCAGCACCTTTTTCATTATCATAGGCCTGCATGAGCATGCAGCCCTGTTCATTCCAAAACTGCTGCAACGTTAAAATGATTTCCTGAAAGGTTAATTTTTTAGACATTTATAACTCCTTATCCCTTATCATCAAAAAAAGTAGAACTGCATCGATACGACACCCTATACAGCTTTGCATAGGGGCGTCAAAACGCGGTTCCACCCTAGTTTATTACTTCATTGTTAATATAGCCTTAAGATAACATCAAGGACTAAAATTTACCGAAAGCTCCATCTTCATTTAGCTCTTATCTGGCTTCCACCATCCCAGACTCGCTAGCAAGTAATTGCATGAGACTTCTTTCATACAAAACATTATAGCAAGAAATAGAAAATTTGTAAAAGGAAAATATTTTATTTTACATTGGGTATCAAAAAAAGTCAACAAAAGTGTCTAATTTTTCTTTCTTGCACTCTTCACTAAAGTTTTCAAATCTATTTTTTACCTTGTTCATTCATTTCTTGCTTTCTCACAATTTCAAATTGAATTTTTGAATTTCCCGTTGTTTGTTTTAATATCTTTTCAGCCATTTTTTCAAGTGCTACCAATCTAAATGTACTATCCATAATATATTGAGTTAAATAGATTTTAAATTCATCACATTTTTCAATTAACTTCGTTTTATCTGAAAAGTCATCAGCGACTCTGGTATACTCTGTAAAATCTGTAGCCTTAGAAATTTTTTCAAAAAATCGATTAAATAAGTCAACTTCTTCATTAACTTCTGTTTTTAATTGGGAAAGCTTAACATCATCTTGAATAACTATACTTAATAACAACTCATCTCTCAAATCTATATAGTGATAATATTTAGGAATCAAGCGTTTATAATAAAATTTAACAAACTCAGTTGTGAAATTCAATTCCTCTGCAAAATTTTCTACAAACCATATCCCCTCATCACGAAACATAGCCTCAGCTTTTTTAACTCATTCAAAATTTGATAAGACCTTTCAGCTCGTTCAATAGTGAATTGTAAGAAGATTTGTTCTCGTTCATTTTCTTCTTGTTTATCAAAATATTCTCGTTGTAGCTTATGTTCTTCTTGTAATTGCTTTGTTTGTTGTTTGTTCTGGATATTCGCGACATACACAGCTATTCCACCACCAAATAACGCTCCAAGCATTGAACTGACAAATTGTGAATTAAAAAAATCAATCAAACTTTGAAAAATATCTAATTTCTCCATAATATTCTCCGTCTACACTCTTAATTTTCGTCAAACATTAATTGAAATTCTCAATTCATCTAATTATGTATTAGATCTTGAAGAATATTCATCACCTCAAATATTCAATATATCCTGAGATTTATGCTGTATATCAGGACAAATAAAGCCTTAAATTATTTTCATCCGAATCTTTTTTAGAAAATAATACATACAAAATAGTAAAATTGTACCAATAAATCCTCTAATAGTCAATAAATTCATCTCTTCTCCCTAACTTTTCAATTATCTTCTAGCATTCTTTCGTTTAGCACACATAAAGAAAAGACGTTTTTCGTACCATCACAATATCAAAACCATTCCCAAAATCCAAATAGTATCAACCACAATAATTCTCCTTTATCTATATTTTATTAATTCCTCAACAACTTCATTAATTTTATCTATCTCTTCATCAACTATTTTCATGAAATTGTCAAAATTAATATCTACATAATACTCAATAAAATCCCTAAAATAATTGTCCGGAGTTGAAAACTGGGAATAAGGAATTTCTTTAATAGAATAATGAAAAATATTATTTCTAAATTGACTATCTCTAAGAAAATATTACCTTTTACGTAAATAGTAGTTTGTATTTTTTCTGCTAAACCAGAATTAATACTTTTGGAATATTTACTTAGAATTTTTGCTAAAGAATTGACGCTAACTAGATAAGATTGGATTTTTGAACGATAGAATATATTACCTTTATTTTAGAATACTTTCGGGAATAAGCTATTTAGAAAATTGTTCTGACATAGAATATTGAATAACTGTAATTGAACTTCAAGTGGCAGATTCCCTAGTAAAATATCTTGCCTTCTGTTATCCATTAAAAACTTATCAATATGTCTTAATTTACAACTTGAAATATCCAGTTTCATTGCTGGATCTAAATTAAAATCTTTTTCAAAATTTGAAGTGACCGAATTGATAAAAGCAGACAGATCACGAGAATAATCAATAAAAATTGGTTCTATTTCTTGTTCCCACTTTTCTATAGTTGTAAATTTATTTAACCTCAAAATATATACTCATTTGACTAATGTTTCCATAAGGAATATCATCAATAGTAAAACTCCCAAATCGTGCTGCACAAAGCAATAAACAAAAAATTTTTGATAAAAATTATAGTTCGACTCTAATAGGCGCTTTCTTTCAACCGCACTATTACTTAACTTATTACAAGCTTTTGCAAATTTATTATCAGAATAGAGCTTCACGCCAATTCTAATTTTTTTCATCATGGTTACAAGGTTTACATCTCTGATGTTTGGTAATTCTAAAATGATTCCTTGTTCTTGAAACTTCTCAATCCAGCCTAAACAAATTGATGATAAAAACGGGAAAAGTGGTATGAATATCTCAGAATTATCAAAATCGTCGGTAAAATTAGTTATTATATATAAAATTTGCTTTGCTTCCATCGTTTCTTGTAATAGAAAGTATAAATGATATATTTCCCAATAATTTTTCTTCGTTCATAATAATTCGCTTCCCATTTTTCACTCACCTGCAGTTTCATCAAGTTTGTGTAGGTTTCTTTTGATAGAATTATACCACGAAACCACCAAAAATCCCCTAGAAATCATTCTAAGGGATTGACTTTACCCTGCTGCCATCTCTGCCACTTGTTCCGTTTTTGCTTTCTTGCTTGGACTGGATAGGCGGCGCTTGCTGTCGCGGATGGTGTTGAGGTCTTTGAGGAGTTTAGCAAAGTGGAGTTTTTCGGGATAGGCTTCTGCGGAGGCTGCGGTATAGCGCATAAAGAGGTCATAGATACGGGAGAGCTCGGTACGCAACTGCTTGGTTTTGCCGACTTCTTTGCTGGACTTGGCTGCACGCGCCAGAGCTTCTGCCCGGTCATAGTCTTCCTGAGCTGTTGCCACGGCGGTAAGCATCGGCAGAAGACCCAAGGTAGTCACTGCTGCATCATAAGGTTCCTCCTTGAGGGTTTTGAGGAGACTCTTGATTTCAGCAGTTGCGACATCGTTGGTATGCTTGGTGATGTCCTTATACTTCGCAAGGACTGGCGTTAGGGTTTCGTGGGCAGCTTTGAGATTGGGCTCCTTGATTTTGGCAAAGCCCCTATGCAAGGTAAACAGTCCGACTAGGGCACTGTCCCGCTCCTTATCCACTTCTGCTAGACTCAAGGTTTGTTTATTTTCTACGCTGGCCAACTGGGCTTGGAATTGCTCCAGCTTACTGTCAAAGACTTCAAGATGATCATCATACATAGCCTCATCCTTGTAGGACTTGGCAAAGCTAGTAAGAACCTGATGAGAGTCCGTCATCAAGCTCTCAAACTCACGGTTAGTAAAGTTGCTGTAAGGCAGGGGGCGAATGGTGTAGGTTTTTGTCATAATAATCCTTTCCAAAAATATGATAAAACAAGTATAGCATGTGGTGATAAATCTTTGGCAAGGCTACTCTGAAATGTTGTTTTTAAGCTCCGAAAAGGCATTTTCCTCTTTTTCAAAGAAAAAAGGCAGCAAAAATCCCCATCTGATTGCTAGTAAACCTTCAGATGGGAACTATTTGTCTATAAAAAACGAATCATCCGAGCATTCAAGACTTAGAATACCTAGAAACTTTAGTGATTAGTATCATCCTAGCCATAGAATGCCAATTAATTTTAGTAAATCCTGTCATTCGAGGGATAGATTATTTGGAAATTTTCATAAATAGGACTATCTGAAAGCTAGATTCCCTCCAAATTTTAGTAAGGAAGACGATTCGACTCCTAGATTGGAGTAGGACGTTGATAAATGATATTGACTGAAGCCTTGACTGCTTCTTTTCTTCCTTATCTTCCCACTCCCAGTAGCTCAATAACCTCCTCAATCAGCCCTTTGATTTCTTTATCGCACAGAAGAGAAAGTTTTGATTACAGTTTCAGTCAATCATCATCTAAAAATCCATCTTATCTGGATCTGGAGCGCCGCCTTCAAGACCTTGAATGTTTTTCAGCACTTCTAGATCTGCTGGACTGAGGGTAATGTCAAAGCAGTCCAGATTGCTCTTGATTCGCTCAGGCGTAACCGACTTGGGCAGGGGCAGGAAGCCCTCTTGCAGGCTCCAAGCCAGAGCGATTTGGGCGACAGATTTGCCGTATTTATCTGCCATAGCCTCGACTTCTTCATTGTGGAAAAGTTCCCCTTGACCGAAGGGACCCCAAGCCTCTAGGAGAATATCATGCTTACGACAATAATCCACCGTTTCAGCCTGATAGACACCAGGCGCCAGACGAATTTGATTGACCGCGGGCAAAATACGCGCTGTCTCAAGCAGAGGCTCTAGGTGGTGAGGCAGGAAATTGCTGACACCGATAGCTCGGATTTTCCCCTCCCGATAGAGGTCTTCCATAGCCCACCAAACCTCCCGATTGCGCTCCTTCCAAGCTTCCTGCTCCCGCAGAGGTTTCGGATTAGGCCAGTGGATAAGATAGAGGTCCAGATAGTCCAGTCCCAAACGCTCTAAGGAGCGGGCAAAAGCTTCTTGAGTCTCCTCATAAGTATGATTACCATTCCAGAGCTTGGTCGTAATAAAGAGCTCTTCTCGCGGTATACCACTGTCTTTGATTGCACGACCCACACTTCCCTCATTCTTATAAACAGCCGCAGTATCAATGTGCCGGTAGCCTGCTTCAAGTGCTGTCAGCACTGCCTGATAGGCCTCTTCACCATCCTGAGCCTTCCAAGTTCCAAAGCCCAAAACCGGAATCTCTACACCATTGTTTAATTGATAACGTTCCATCTCCGTCTCCTTTATTAAGCAAGCAGGCAGCCCAGTCAACTACCCCTTCCAACAAAAAATCTATTTCTTAGCTTTCTTTTTCAAGGATTTGGGTTTAAAGACATTCTCCTTGGTTGGTGCCATTCCCCTGCCGAGAAAACTATAAGTAATAAAAGTTATGCCAACTACAATCATGAGCATACGACTCAGATAACCTCATTATATCACGCTCCTTATTGCAATTCAAATCCTTAAAAACCTTTTCTTAACTACATGTATTTTAAAAAGTAAAATGAAAAGAGTCGGTTTCCCAACTCTTTCAAGATAAAAAGATTCTATTTAGCTTCATATCTTTTTTCGCCATCCAAGTAGGTTGCAACCAGTTCCAAATCCTTGTCAAGAACGATAAAGTCAGCGTCGTGACCTTCCTTGATTTGACCGCAAACATCCTCAATATGAACGGATTTTGCTGGATTGAGTGTCGCCATCATAACAGCTTGGTGCGCATTAGCAATGCCCCATTTTACAACATTTTTTAGACCATCTTTTAATTTCAAGATAGAACCGGCTAGGTTGCCTGTTGATTTGAGTCGAGCAGTGCCATTTTCCACTACAACCGGAAATTCACCCAGCATATAATCGCCATCTTCTAGTCCACCAGCTGTCATACAGTCGGTAATGAGGGCAATATGTTCATGACCTTTTTGCTTCATCAAAATGTCACAAGCCTTTGGATCCACATGGTGTCCATCACAGATCAGCTCAGCATAAGTGTGTGGCAGCTCGTACATAGCGCCGACCATGCCCAGCTCACGGTGAGTCAGACCACGCATGCCATTATAAGCATGAACCCAGACACTAGCGCCAGCATCTACCGCAACTTTAGCTTCATCAAAAGTTGCATTTGAGTGTCCAAGTGCAACTGTTACGCCTTCATCAGTAATGGTTCGAACAAAATCTTCAACACCTTCTCGTTCTGGAGCTAAAGCGATTTTATTGAGCAAACCATTCGATGCTTTTTTCCAAGCACGAAATTCATCCATTCGAGGATTTTTCATGTAAATTGGATTTTGGGCTCCTTTATATTTTTCTGTGAAATACGGACCTTCAAAATATAAGCCACGAATTTTGGCGCCTGTCGCTTCCTGATAATGAGCACCGATATTTTCTGTCACAGCCAAGAGTTGTTCATAGCTTGAAGTCAAAGTCGTTGGCAGAAAACTAGTCACCCCCGTCGTTAAGAGACCTTCACTCATCGTATGAAGGGTGCCCTCAATATTGTTATCCATGACATCGACACCGCCAAAACCATGAATATGGGTATCCACCAGTCCCGGTGCGATAGAATAACCTGTATAATCTATCACATCCGCACCTGCCGGAATAGCTTTCGTCCATTTGCCAAATTTACCATCTGTGATCTCTAAGTAGCCACCTTGACGGATACCATGGGGATAGAAAAATCGATCTGCTTGAATATATTTAGGCATAATAAAACCTCCTTCTTTCAGTGAGAGTTTATATAAGCTGTCACTTTAGACAACTGTAAATGGTATTTTAAATCACTCTCGCATTGTTCATTATGTCTCTTTCATTATATCGCTTTCTTTTCTTTTTGTAAATGGTATAGACCTATCTTGCTAGATTTTAAGTGATTGTATAAACACTACTGTTTATACTATTTTCTATACTGTCCATTTAACAAACTTGTAGTACACTTCGTTTAAAAGAGTGATCTAAGTTCCATATTGGCAGGAGCCGACTTTGATGCTGCTTATTTTAGGACAAATACTAGTACTCATTCCATTTGCAAGTCTTGTTTGCTAGATATTTTTCGATATTAAATTCAGACCAACCTTATAGTCGTCTTGTTTTTTCTTGTTGTTTTCATATTTTTAGTACTAAATAGATAATTTCTGTCAAATGAATCAATTAAGGCACTCAACCTAAACCATCAAGTTTATATTCGACTTTCCGGTTACTACCTTATTTAAGTCTTTATGTTCTATCTTTTATTGAATAATTATTTGTATAATGCTATAATAAAAGTAGGAAAAAGTATTTTGTGTTGATTGTTGTCACAAGGAGCTGATTCCAAATTCAAATTTAGAAGAGACAAATCAGCTTTAAATGACTTTAGTCTTCACCTAGCACACTTATCTTTGGAGGTGTACCATGAAAAAGAAAGTCTTTACAGTTGTTGTTTCCTTACTTGCTATTCTGTTTTTAACTGCTTGTGGTAATAATAAGAAATCAACAAACACATCATCTTCTGAAGTACCCAAGACTAGTTCTAGTCAAAAAGCAGAACAAAAATCAAAAGTTGTTGAATTTTCTACCACAGCTACTGATACAGTTATTTATGAAAGCAAAGGTCTTACGGTCACCTATAAAGGGTTGGAAAAAGATAATTATGAATATACTCTTAAACTAGCTTATAAAAATACTTCCAATAAGGAATATGAAGTGCAAACTCGTAATGGTAAAGTCAATAATATTTCTAATAGTGATGACCATAAAATTATCATTTGTTCTGATACCTTAAAAGCTTCTGCTGTTTCTGAAGGTGGGATTAAATTACCAATAAATGCATTGGAAGCGGTTAGTATTACTAAGCCAAAAGTTTTAGAATGCAATTTAGAAGTCATTTATGATATCACAGAAACCATAGCCAAAGTACCAATTAAGGTTACTTTTGAATAATTCAGTAGGAGCTAATGTTTAGCTTCTCTCACATCATGTATGTATACAGTACATAGCAGCTAAATTAACTTTCAATACATATTGTTCTAATAATAAATTAAACAACCAGCCATTCCTCGCTTTATGAGGATTGGCTTTTTATATGACTAGTTTCCGAACATCCTTAATAAACTAGTTATGACAATCTCCCCATCACAATAATATTCTCATCAAAAAACATGAGTCTGGCTTATAGAACATACTAAAACTTTTTTTAATTCAATACCCACAATCTACTGATAGCCAGCAATAAGAGGTTCGAATAGTTTAACAAATGCAATTTTACAAGAAAGATTTAATCAAAAATAAAAAGTATATTTCGAAATTTGTATTTTTCTCCTTGATGAACTGGTTTAGAGTTTGTAAGTTTTGATAAAGATAAACTGTGACATCTTTCAAGTTCTATTCAACCTCTATTTGCTCTATCACATTGGATTAATAACAGAGTCAAGCTAGTATTACAGCACAGATGTTCCACTTTTTCTTGTGTACCCAACTTGATCTCATAGAGCCATTATTAATAAACTTTCTACTTGATCATGCAAGATAAGTAGAGTACAAAAAAACAAACTGCACCAGCAGTTTGTTTTTCATGATTATATTTGTTCCGCTTGGACCTTTTCCGCTAAGTTCATGGCGTGATCCGCTACTCTCGTATAGTGAGAGATGATATCAATAAAGTTTACGCCTGCTTGTGTCGAGCATTCTCCTCTATTCAGACGATGAATGTGCGTTTTCCGTAGCTTTCGTTCCATTTTATCAATCGCTTCATGCTTCGTTACTAAGCTATCCGCCAACTCAAGGTCATTATTTTCTACAGAAGCCAGGGATTCTTTAATGAAAGTCAGAGTCATGTTATAAATCAATTCTAACTCTTGCAAAGCTGCTGGAGAAAATTCCACCTTTTTCCGACGGATATAATCTGTCAAGTTAATCAACGCTTCACCATGGTCTCCGATTCTTTCTAAATCTCGAGATGAATCCAAAATATTTGTCAGCACTTCACTTTCTTTTTGGCTAAGAGGCTCACTAGATAAATCAATGAGGTAACGTGTGAGATCTTCATCAATTTTATTGATTGCTTCTTCTACCTTGTGTCCCTTGTCTGCTGACTTTTCAGTATTGTTCACAATATAATCATAAGCCAACTCA
This sequence comes from Streptococcus sp. NSJ-72, assembly GCF_014334035.1. NCBI lineage: Bacteria > Bacillati > Bacillota > Bacilli > Lactobacillales > Streptococcaceae > Streptococcus > Streptococcus sp. NSJ-72. The sequence goes on along the minus strand of NZ_CP060489.1, from coordinate 592,233 downwards.
AATGAACGCATCGCATAACGTCCTAAATGAAGCAATTCTTTTTTGGCATTTCCAAGCGCCAAAGACGGAGCTTGTTTGATTAAAATCGGATCTAAATAAAGCGGTTCATATTTCACAACTTCATCTTCACCTGGAATCAGTTTTGTTACCAAGGTAGCTAACAAGCCAATAAATGGAAATTGAATAATCGTATTGGTAACATTAAAAGTTCCGTGAGCAAAGGCGATGGTCATTTCTGGGCTTAAATGGAGTGCTGCTTGAAACCACTGAATTAAGCTCGTAAATGGACCTAAAACGATCAAGCATAAAACGGTACCGACCACATTGAAAGTGACATGGGCACCTGCCACACGTTTAGCAGCAATATTGGCTCCTAATGATGCAATAATCGCTGTAATCGTTGTCCCGATATTATCCCCAAAAAGGACTGGCAAAGCTCCCTTTAACTCAATCAAGCCGCTCGCATATAAATTTTGTAGAATACCAATAGTTGCTGATGAGGCTTGGATCAGCAAGGTAATACCTGTCCCTACAAATACACCTAGGACTGGATTTCCACTCAACTTTATCATATACTCACGAAAAGCATCTAAATTTTTCAATGGCTCCATAGCACCACTCATCAAATTCAAAGCAAAGAAGATCCCCCCCACCCCAAATAGAACGCGACCGATATTATTGATAGAGCGTTTTTTGGTAAAGAAGAGACAAATCGCTCCTAAAAAGAGAATGGGTAATGCATAATCGCCCAGTTTAAAACCAATGATAAAAGAGGTTACCGTTGTTCCAATATTGGCCCCCATGACAATCCCAATTGCTTGTCTGAGCGTTAAAAGACCTGCACTCACCAATCCAACTGTAATAACTGTCACACCTGAACTTGACTGAATCAAGGCTGTTAGACCAATTCCAACTAGAACACCAAAAAATGGATTGCTGGTATATTTGTCAATGAAATAACGAAGCCGATCACCTGCAGCCTGCTGCAAACCATCTCCCATCATCCGAATACTATATAGGAAAAGTCCTAAACCGCCTAAAAAGCTAAATATAATTTGCTGCCAATTGATGGACATCTTTTCTCCTCCGAAAAATCTGTAGCGGATTATCTCCTTTTCTATTTTAAAGGATAAGTGTAAAAGTAACAAGCCTTTTTTAGCATTTTTATCAAAAAAAGAAAGAAAAATAGAATTTCCTTTCTTTTTAAATATATTGATATAGCTAAAATCACGCCTTATTTTTGATCTAAATCACGGAGCATTTGATCAATTTTGTTCCCATATTCAATCGATTCATCCTTGATGAAAGTCAAATCAGGGATTTTGTACATCTTCAAGTTGTGACCCAATTCACGTTTGATGGTTCCTTTCGCCTTTTCTAAACCGGTCTGAGCTTTTTCTTGTTCAGAAGCAAGGTTGCTCATCAGCGTGTAGTACACTTTTGCCATTGACAAGTCGCCCAACATTTGCACACCTGTAATGGTAATTCCTTGAACACGTGGATCACGAACTTTTTTTTGCAAAATCTCATTGACTTCGCGTTTGATTTCCATCCCCACACGATCCACACGAAATTGATTTGCCATGATGTCTCCTTTCGCTTATTTTAGAAAAAGGTTGAGGCAGACTTCAATATATCACAGTCTGTCTCCCTTTCATTTATATTATTTTGCGATTTCTTCCATAATGTAAGCTTCAATCATGTCATCCACTTTGATGTCATTGTAATTCTCAACCATGAGACCGCCTTCTTGTCCATTTCCGACTTCTTTCACATCATCTTTATAATGTTTCAAACTAGCAAGGGCACCATCAAAGATAACAACGCCATCACGAATGACACGAACCTTAGAATCACGAGTTACTTTACCGCTAACCACCATAAATCCGCCGATGGTACCGAGTTTAGAAACCTTGAAGGTTTCACGAATGACAGCTTCGCCAATAATTTTTTCTTCAAATTCTGGATCAAGCATCCCTTTCATGGCATCTTCTACTTCTTCAATCACTTTATAAATGATACTGTGAAGACGCATTTCGACGTCATCCGCTTCAGCTTGTTGACGAGCTTGTGGAGTAGGACGAACATTGAAACCAATGATAAAGGCATTGGAAGCTTCCGCAAGAGTGACATCTGATTCGTTAATCGCACCAACTGCTGAGTGAACAATTGTTACTTTAACACCTTCCACTTCAATCTTCTGAAGAGATGCTGTTAATGCTTCCGCTGAACCTTGTACGTCGGCTTTGATAATAACATTGACAGACTTGACTTCACCAGCTTTAAGGGTATCAAAGAGATTTTCCAAACTAACACGATGCGTTGCTTGACGTTGTTTCATGAGAGCACGTTTTGCACGTTCTTCACCAGCTGCACGCGCTGCTTTTTCATCTTCATATACGGCAAAATGGTCACCAGCCATTGGTGTTTCATTTAAACCTGTGATAGATACTGGTGTCGATGGCCCCGCAACTTTCACTCGACGTCCACGGTCATTAGTCATAGCACGCACACGACCAAAAGTATTACCAACAACAATTGGATCTTGTACATTTAAGGTACCTTGTTGAACAAGCAAGGTTGCAACTGCACCTTTTCCTTTATCCAAGCGCGCTTCGATTACTGTACCAATTGCGCGAACCTTTGGATCAGCTTTTAGCTCTTGAATTTCAGCTACAAGGAGAACGGTTTCGAGCAGTTCATCAATATTTTGGTTGAACTTAGCTGAGATTTCAACAAATTCAGAATCACCGCCCCATGCTGTAGACATAACTCCATATTCAGCTAATTCACCGATGACACGTTCAGGATTAGCACCTGGCTTATCAATCTTGTTAATCGCTACAATAATTGGCACATTGGCTGCTTTTGAATGGTTAATCGCTTCAATTGTTTGAGGCATGACTCCATCATCTGCTGCTACGACAAGAATCGTAATATCTGTGACAGAAGCACCGCGCGCCCGCATAGAGGTGAAAGCGGCATGCCCTGGTGTATCAAGGAAGGTAATTTTCTTACCATTTTCTTCAATCTGGTAAGCACCAATATGTTGTGTAATCCCACCTGCTTCACCTGTAGCAACACGAGAATTACGCAAGGTATCCAAAAGTGTTGTTTTCCCATGGTCAACGTGTCCCATGATGGTCACAACTGGCGGACGTTCTACTAAAGCATCTGGATCAAGATAATCTTCATCCACAAAGAAGCGTTCGATATCTGCATTATCGACTTCAACTTTAGCATGTGCTTCAATGCCATAATCTACCATCAGAAGTTCAATAGTATCGCCGTCCAACGATTGATTCTGCGTTGCCATAACCCCCATCATAAAGAGTTTCTTGACAATTTCGGCTGGTTCACGTTTAATCCGTTTTGCAATTTCTGCAACGGTCATACCTTCTGTGTATTCAAATTCTTTAGGCAATTCATGGAACTTGCGTTCTGTAACTGGTTTTGGAGTTGGAGTGTTATTCCGATTGTTCTTGCCTTTTTTATTTTTTTTGTTATGATTCCAATTACTATTCTTTTGATTTCTCACTTGATTTTGACTGCTTCGATTCTTTTGTTGTTTTCTTGGACCATCTTCTTCGCGATCAAAGTCATCACGTTTCTTGTCTGGTCGAGCTTGTTTTTTCCGACGAGTATCAACTGCAGGAGTTGGAACCGCCTCAGGGGCAACTTGAGATTGTGGAGCCGGCTTCGTAGCCTCCACGATAGGCGCTGCTGCTTTGAATAATTCTTCTACCGGTTCTTTCCGTTTCTTCTGCTCACGTTGAGCTGCCTTTGCGGCTTGAGCTTGCTTGAAACGCTCCTCACTTCCGCGAGCATATTCGGCATTCTGTTCTGCTTTCAGAGCCGCTGCACGCGCCTTGAAATCAATGCGTGGTCCTTGATTTGTTTGAGGGCGATTCTGATTTGCAATATTTGAACGATTTTGTTCTTGACGACGATTATCCTGATTGCGATGATCGCGATTGTCGCGTTTCTCGCTGCGATTCACACGGTCATTTCGATTTTGGTTGTTTCGATTATTACGCGGATTGCGCTCTTCTCGATTTCGCTTTTCACCATTTTGTTGTTTTTGTGGCCGATTTTCTCGCTGTTTATTTCGTCGTTCTGCCTGTTCTTTCGCTTTCGCTTCTCGCTCAGCCTTAAAATTACGACTTTTTGGCTTCGCTGGTGCAGCTTTTCTTTCTACTTCCGACTTTTGTGTCGGCGCTGCTGGCTTAGGCATTACTTTTTCAGTCATTGTTACTTCTTTTGCTGCTGAAGCCGACTGCTGCTCTTTAGCCAAAGGTTGATCTGATTTTTGATTCGTTTCTTTTTTAGGAGCTGCTACTTGGGAAAAACTGGCTGTGATACGCGCGGCCACTTCATTTTCAACGCTGCTGGCATGACTTTTCACCTCAATACCAAGCTCTTTTGCACGCGCCACAACTTCCTTACTTTCTTTTCCCAGTTCTTTCGCGATTTCGTATAATCTTACTTTAGACAAATCTTGTCCTCCTCTTCTATTCCATAAGAGACCTCATTTTCTTTGTAAATCCAGCATCAGTGATAGCAAGTACTTTTCTAGACTTGCCCACAGCAGTGCTTAATTCCAGTGTTGAAAACACGGTTGATACTTCTACTTTATAGTAATGACTTTTATCAGTAATTTTTTTTGTCAAGTTCGGAGCAGCATCATTGGCTAAAAAAACCAGTTTTGCTTTTCCGTCTTGTATTGCCCTAACGACCAATTCTTCACCAGATATGATACGATTGGCTCGTTGTGCTAATCCAAGTAAATTGGCTAATTTTTGTTTATTCAAGACCTAACTCTCTTCTTTTAACCTTATGATCCACGTAAGCAATCAGCTCATCATAAAATGCTTCTTCGACTTCCATATTGAAGCTACGGTTAAAAACTCGCTTTTTCTTAGCTTTAAGTGCTTCTTCATTATCAAGCTTGATATAAGCTCCTCGTCCATTGGCCTTTCCTGTCGGGTCAATAAAAATTTGGCCTTCTTTATTTTTGACAATCCGAAGCAAATCACGCTTGTCAATAACTTCATTAGAAACTACTGATTTTCGTAAAGGGATTTTTCTTGTTTTTGCCATTTCCCCCTCCTTAGTCTTCTGCTTCAACTTCACTTTCTAAAAATTCTGTTTCCACAGGACTTTCAATTGTTGCAAATTCATCTGCTTCTTCAGCAAATCCACCAAGCTCACCTGCTTCTTCCATAGCTTCAAATTCACTTGCAGATTTGATATCAATTCTATAACCTGTCAAATGAGCTGCTAAGCGCACATTTTGCCCTCGACGCCCAATAGCAAGTGATAGCTTATTATCTGGTACAACAACAAGAGCATGCTTGCTATCCTCACTATCAAAGATAACTTGATCGACTTCTGCAGGAGCAATCGCATTGTAGATAAATTCTGCAGGATCTGCCACCCACTCAATGACATCAATATTTTCCTCTACAGGAATCATACGGCCAGATTTGGCATCATATTTAGCCGGATGAAATTTGCTGGTAATTTTCTTAATATTTGCACCACCACGACCAACAATTGTACCGATTGCATCTACATTGGGATTGTGACTGCGTACAGCAACCTTAGTCCGATCACCTGCTTCACGAGAAACACTCATGATTTCAACTGTTCCGTCATAAACTTCTGGAATTTCCTGCTCCATTAAACGCTTGATCATTTCTGGATGGCTGCGGCTGACAAAGACATTGACACCGCGAGGATTGTCTTCTACCTTATAGACAAAGACTTCGATGCGGTCATGAGAAGCAAATACTTCACCAGGAATCTGGTCTTGCTTCGACAACTGTGCTTCAATGCTACCTAGATTGACATAGATAAAACGATTGTCAAAGCGCTCGACTGTTCCTGACATGATTTCATTTTCATGTTCTTTATACTTATTGTAAGTGATTGCGCGTGTCTGCTTGCGCATTTTTTCCATAATCGTTTGCTTAGCAGACTGAGCTGCTACCCGTCCAAATTCAGTTGGTGCCTCTTCAAATTTTATTTTATCACCAAGTTCATAAGCCGAGCTAATAGCAAGAGCATCTTTTAAACTGATTTCTAAACGGCTATCAAAAACTTCGTCTACCACTTCACGAACGGTATAAACACGAAAATCTCCTGTTTTTTCGTTGAATTCAATGGCTGCACTATCTGCTTGACCATAGCGACGACGATAAGCCGAACGAAGTGACTCCGTCACCGCTTCGATAATATCTTCTTTTTTGATCCCTTTGTCTTCTTCCAAAATACGGAAGGCCTCTAGCATTTCTTTACTCATGTTTTTTCAGCTTTTGTGGAAACAAAAGCAATCCTTTCTTTATTATATTCTTGCTAAAATTTGACTGCTAATCTTGCTTTGGATACTAGCTGGTAAGGAATTTGAACAACTTTCTTACGAGTCTTATCCATATATTCCATTGTTAAATAATCTTCCTCGAAAGAAAGCAGTGTCCCCTCAAAGACTTTACTTTTATCAAGTGCTTGATACAGACTAACATGGATATATTCCCCAACTGCAGCTGCTAGTTGTTCTTTCGTTTTCAGCGGACGTTCCAACCCTGGGCTAGTTACTTCAAGAAAATACTGCTCAGGAAAGGGATCCGGCTTAATCATATCTAAAAGTGGACTGATGATGTCCGTCAATTCTGCCGTATCATTAACAGTAATTCCTCCCGGCTTATCTACAAAAATACTAAGAACATGGTCGCTCCCCATTTTACCGTACTCAATATCCACTAATTCATACGGCTCTTGAACGACCGGTTCAACAACTTCTTTTACTAATTTGACAATCGTTGTGATAAGACTACACCTCCTCACAGATAAGAGGCGAAGATATTTCCTCGCCTCTCTTTCATATTCATTATCTACATTATAGCATAAGAAAAAGGAAAATACAAGAAAATTTATTCTTGTATTTTATTTGATTTGATAATTGTGTCTAACAAATCATTCTTAAGCAAATTCACCATAACACTCAATAAAAGAAATTATCATTAAAACCACGCCCCACACAATTTTTATTTTGGACTTAAATAACAAACAATTGACCTACAAGATAAGTCACTGTCATGGTCAAAAGTCCAATGACTAAATTTCGAATCATGGCATTTTTTATCGGTGCTTTTCCTAATTTAGCGCTAGTATATCCCGTCCCTAACAATGCTAAAGCAACAACAATGACTGTTGCTGGAATGCGATAGCTAGCAGGAAGGAAAACTATGGTTAACATTGGAAAGATGGCTCCTACTGCAAAAGCAATAAAACTAGATATTGCTGCATGCCATGGATTTGTAAATTCTTCCACCTCAAGTCCATATTTTTCTTCTACCAAAGCCTTAAGCGGATTTTTCAAAAAAGCTCGATTGGTCAAGAGTTGGGCAGATGTCTCACACTCGCCATTCTGGATATAAGCTGCATAAAGTGACTGTCTAGCAATCTCTGGATTTTTTGTTAAAAGTACTCGTTCTCTGGCAACTGCAGCCTTCTCCGTATCCTTTCGGGTTGAAACAGATACATATTCACCACCTGCCATGGAAAAAGCTCCTGCAAATACTGCCGCTAAACCTGAAAGAAATATAATCCAAACACTTTCCGTTGCACTTGCTACTCCTATAACGACACCCGCAATAGAAATAATACCATCATTAGCCCCCAATACTCCAGCCCGTAAAATATTTAGTCGACCGCTAAAGTTCTTATCAATCTCCTGATTATTTGTCATCCTAAAACTTCTCTTTTCTTTTTTATTTAGAATTATTATAAATAAAAATCTCATAGGACACAATAAAAAATCGGAAAATGAGAAAAGTTCCACTATTTTAAGATAAAATTCCTTAGATATCTACTCAAAAAATGATAACTTTACTGTTTAGCAGACATAAGGCAGATAATTGTAACAAATTATAGCTAACTTTAAAGTTAAGGAAAAGCCCTCTGATGGATAGCACAATCTTCTGTAACATTTTGAATCGTTATGCTGTCACTATTTTTGTACTCGTGAATGGTTTTGAGAACACTTCTCAAAACCATTTTATTGCTTGAAATATCGGCTACTACTTCGTTATTTAAACTATTTTCCTGAAAACCAAAAAAGACCGCATGGCCTTTTTCATTATTTATTTTACATTAAAACGCTGCTTCGACTCGATAAATGACTTGGCCTTTATTAGCAAATTTTTGCTCGTATTCTGTCATCACATTGTCTTCAAAGTCACTCGCATGTAAATCCAACCAAACGCTATTTAGTTTCATACCATATTGGGAAAAACTAACAAGGCTATACTCAAAGAGACCACGATTATCTGTTTTAAAATGAATTTCACCATGATCTGGTAAAATCCGCTTAAAGGTATCTAGAAAAGATTTATAGGTCAAACGACGCTTTTCATGACGTTTCTTAGGCCAAGGATCAGAAAAATTCAGGTACAAGCGATCAATCTCCCCATTTTCAAAATAGTTAGTCAAATCAGAACCATCTACCCAAAGAAGTTTGATATTTGGAACATCTGTCGCTAAAACCTTGTCCAAAGCATAACTCAAAACAGATTTTTGAATATCAATTCCAATATAGTTAATTTTTGGATGAGCTTTTGCCATTCCTGAAATAAATGCACCTTTTCCACTCCCTACTTCAACATGAATAGGGTAATTATTTCCAAAAATCTCATGCCACTTGCCTTTTGCTTCAGTAGGATTTAAAATCACATACTGGGGATTCGCTTCTAGTAATTCCGTCGCTCCCTTACGATTCCTGACTCTCATAGTACCTTTCTTCCGTATTTTGAACGGAAGTTACGTAGTGCATAAATCTCCCGATTCACATTTTCTAAGTCTGCATTCTCATAGTACTTGGCAATCTGGCACAAGTAAGCATATTGACCATACCAGTATAATTTCTTCAATACGGTTGCATTATACCGATAGCCATAATAGGTCAACCATTCTTTCCAACGTACTTCTGGAATATAGTGGCTTAACATATGGGCTACATCAAACATTCGATCTGTCAAACGCACAGAATCCCAATCTACCAAATACACCAAACCGCTATCTGTTTCAACCCAATTGCTATGTCGAACATCGCCATGTACAATCGTTGCATAATCCTCACGAAATTGTGGCAGACTACTGTGCATATCTTTTAAAACAGATCGCAAATAATGATTATGACTAAGTGCAATTGGCGCACGATCTAACCAAGACTCAACTAAATCTGCTGGAGTTTCCAGAGCATAACCTAGCCGGCGTAATTGCGTCATTAACGGACGTGAACGGTGCAATCTTGTCAAAATATTCACAATTTGCTTTTTATCCATTTCATCCGGTGTCAAAATTTTTCCTGACAGCCACTCTTGCGCGCTCATGACATTACCATCTGCCATGCGACGACTCCACAATAGCTGTGGTGCAATTTGTTCTCTAGCTAAACCTACTAAGATTGGGGTTGTATTCATCTTGACGAAAACGCGCGCCCCATCTGGATAGGTGCCCATGTAGGCTTTTCCACTTTTACCTGCAATCGGTGTCAGAGTTAGCTCATTATCAACCAAGTCCATGATTCCCCTCCGTAAAAAGTTTCCTATCTATTTTACTAATTTTACTTCCTTTAGTCAACCAAACTTTTTAATTTAACTGGTAAATAGAGAAAATAAAGCAATAGTGTAACTCCTGCCATGAAAAACAATGCAACTCTATCTTGGAAAAATAGCAACGCCATAATTGTTTCAACTAACAGCACACTGTAACCAACAAGAACAATCACTTGTCTCACACCCTTTAACTTTAATCCGATTTCTAGAGGAAATAAGAATGTCAAATATTGATAATCAAAAGCATTGTACAAAGCGGTCAATTGAAATAGCAAAAGATAATTCAACAGTATCACAAAAACAGCCGCAATCCAAGATTGACCGAGCAAGCCAATTCCTAAAAGAGATAGAAATAGCAACCGCATGGTCAAAGCCAGAAAATCACCATTTCGCAAATAAGAGCGTAAAAACATATTCTGCCAGGTTGTTGATTGCCTTTTTGGCAAAATAGTTGTCAAACTATCAAGATAGGCTCGGCGTTTCACGCTATTGGAGATTCCTTTTACATTGGTAAAGAGAGCAAAGAAACGCAAGATTGTCTGCTTTCGTCTCTCTTCGTAGTCAATGAGATAGCTCCAATTTATGCCTACACCTTGATAAAATCTTTGGCTCTTTTTCAAAAATAGAAACCATTTTGCTATTAACATAAAAAATACAAGAATAAACCATCCCCAAAATGGTAATCCTAGCGCCAAAAGGAGTGGCGCTGCTAGTAATAGAATAGCCGTTTGAAATACACTCCATAATAAATAAGATGAACACACTTGTTTTTGTAAATAACTTTTTAATTCTTCTTCTTTGACCAACAAAAATAGACTATCTGGCTTTTCCATATACGTTGCAATTCTTCCCAAAGGCAACAAGAACACCAAAAGAACTGCTAAAGCAAGAATAATTGGCAGGTGATTTTTAGGAAAATTTCGCAACAGTTGACTATATTGAACAGCTAAAAAGCCAATAAAAACTAATAAAAATAAAACAAAATGGTCGTTAAAAACATAGCGTGAATATTTCAAACATTGATTGCGAAATACTTGCTTGCGCTTTTGAAACACTTCTTTCATAGGCTTGCCTCTTCTGTCAATGCCAGATAGATCTCATTCAGGCTAGCTTCTGGCATAGAAAATTCTGATTGCAACTCTGATAAGTTACCTTTCGCTCGGATTTCCCCCTTGTGCAAAATCACGAATGAATCACACATTCTTTCTGCTGAGTCCAACACATGCGTACTCATCAGGATAGACTTGCCTTTTGTCTTTTCATCTTTCAAAAGCTCTATCAAATCAGCAATCGCTACTGGATCGAGTCCCAAAAATGGCTCATCCACGATAAAGAGACTCGGATCAACTACAAAGGCGCAAATAATCATGACTTTTTGCTTCATTCCCTTTGAAAAGTGAACGGGGAACCAATCCAATTTTTCTTTCAAGCGAAACTTGGTCAATAATTGCTCCACGCGCGCAAAAGCTACCTCTTGATCGACATCATAAGCCATAGCAACTGTTTCAATGTGCTCTCTTAAAGTCAATTCCTCATATAAACTAGGAGTCTCTGGAATAAATCCAATTTTCTTACGATAAGCCATGGGATTGTCTTGCAGTTTAGCGCCGTCAATTAAAATTTCCCCTTTATAAGGAGTTAAAAGTCCAATAATTTCATTGATTGTTGTAGATTTACCCGCACCATTCAAGCCAATCAACCCTACTAGTTCGCCATTTCCTACTGTAAAACTAACATCTTTTAAAACAGGAATATTCACATAGCCTCCTGTAAGCCCTTTTATTTCTAACATATTTTCTCCAAATTCTGGTATAATGTTCTTATATTATAACAAAATCTAGCAAAGTGGAGGTAAATTTTGATGGAAGATTGCATTTTTTGTAAGATTATTGCAGGAGAAATTCCATCTTCTAAAGTTTACGAGGATGAGCAAGTCTTGGCATTTTTAGATATTTCACAAGTTACTCCTGGGCACACCTTAGTTGTACCAAAAGAACATTTTCGTAATATGCTTGAAATGGACGGGGAAGCAGCCGGCCAACTCTTTGCATGCATACCAACTATTGCTCGTAAAGTGATGAAGGCGACTGACGCAAAAGGAATGAATATCATCAATAATAACGAAGAAATCGCTGGTCAAACTGTCTTTCATACACATGTCCACTTAGCGCCACGTTATACTGAAGATGATGATTTGAACGTAACCTTTGTTGCTCACGAACCCGACTTCCCTGCATTGGCAGCTTTAGCCGAAAAAATTTCAAATGCCTAAGGAGAAACTATGAAATTTAGCAATTTATTGTTATTCACAGGTGCAGCTACTGCCAGTTTTTACCTTGTTAAAAATAGAAAAAAAATCATGGATGAAGCTGTTGAAACCTATGATTCTATAAATAGTATACAGCAGGACCTTCAAAACATTCAAAAAAATGTACAAATCATTCAAGCACAAAAAAGCCATTTAGAAGCTATTTCACAGGATTTGACTTACCAATTTAAACTCTTTGAACAAGAAGCTACTGCACGTCTTCAGCAAATACAAGATACCTGGAATGCTCACAAAAAATAGATATAAAAAGGAATTTAGCATTTGGCTAAATTCCTTTTTATTACTGCACATAATACTATCCATTTGGATCTGCCCCATACGAACTGTTTGAGTAGGCTGATGAATCGGTCACACCATTTACTATACCACTCCCTGATTGACCAGAACTAGGAACAGCGTTGCCATACAGTTCTTCATATACAACAGCATTTGTTTCCAATTTAGTCACTTCTTCCAAACCTAATGATTTTCTCAAAATATTTTGCATTTCCAATAAATGCTCTGATGTGACGATTTGATAAGAACCACCATCTGCTAGGGTTGCTTCTTCGCCTTTTAACTGCTTACTTTTAATATTCTTGAAAGCATCTTGATAACCTAATAATTGAGGAATACTACCAGAAGACAACTCAACATTCGTCTGCATATTATTGCTAACAGCCTTTAAAATAGCTTGATAGTGACTAACACTATTTAAACTCAATACTTTTTGGACTACTTTTTGAATCACCTCACGTTGGCGCTTTTGACGTCCATAATCCCCTTCCGGATCTTGATAACGCATCCGCGAATAGACCAGTGCTTGATCACCATTGATATGTTGTTTCCCTGGTTCAACAACTGCTTTGTATTCTGGCTCGTTTTCTTCAATCGAGATAGGAAAACCAAGGGTGTTATTGACCGTAATGCCTCCAACAGCATCAACTAATTGTACCAGACCTTTCATATTGATCAGAACATAACGATCAATGTGAATATTCATCATTTTTTGAATCGTTGAAATCGCTAGTTCGGCACCACCATTAGCATAAGCTGCATTAAGTTTTGCTTGCGTTGTCCCATCAGCGGTTTTAATTTTGGTAAGAATATCCCTTTCCAAACTCATCATTGTCGTTTTTTTTGTCTTAGGATTAACTGTTACGAGAATCATGGAATCACTATTTCCAGCCCACCGATCTGAGCGTGATCCACTACCTGTATCCACCCCCATCAAAAGCAAGGTCAAAGGTTTGGTAGCGGCAATCACATTTGTTTCTTTCCCAAAGCTTTTATAAGTCTTAGACAAAGCATCTGTTGATTGGTTATAAATAGTAAAACCATAAACGCCTAGCCCCGCGATAGTTACAAGGCATAAGCTCAAAAACATTAAGATAATTTTTTTAAACATATTTATTCTAGTCTATCAGTTTTCCCATTAGATAAACATCAAGAAATTCCCCTTCTGTAAGATAGGCCCCTCTTTTTTGAACGCCCTCAATCTCAAACCCAAATGCCTGATACAAATGAACAGCACGTTCATTTCTTGCTTGTACAGTCAATTCTAATCGCCGAATCACTCCAGAATTCTCTGCCCAATTTATCGCCTCTTCTAAAAGAAACTTTCCTATGCCTTGATTCCAAAATGCTCTTTTAACCACGATAAAGATCTGCCCAATATGTCGAATCCGCTCATGAAAATCAGCTGTGATACTCACAAGACCAGTAATTTCATTATCTAATAGTGCAATTAGATAAATCTGATTATCTGACGCGGCCTGATGTTCAATGAAAGAGCTCATCTGCTCTTCTGTCATCAAAATCCCTGCGTCATCTAATGTCATGTAATCTGACTCTTGCCCAACCTGATTAAGAAAATCAATCAAATGTACAGCATCCTGAATCTCTGCTTCTCTTATCAGCAATTCTAACTCAGCCATTGAAAAGTTCCTCAAGTAAATTCTCAGCTCGATGACCTTTTGCGTCAAAGATCAATTCTCGACCATCATTTTTTCTTAGAATCGTCAATTTGAGATAATCGCTTGGTAAACTATCTTCCAATAATTCACCCCATTCAATGACTGTTACCCCTTCACCAAAGAGAAAGTCATCTAAATCAATCGAATCTGGATCTTCCCCAATGCGATACACATCCAAATGATAGAGTGGAAGGCGACCATCATATTCCCGAACAATCGTGTAGGTCGGACTTTTAATCATTTGTTTGATATCTAGCCCACGTGCTAATCCTTTGGTAAAGGTTGTTTTTCCAGCTCCTAGATCACCTGTTAAAATCAAAACATCTTGTTTTTGGAGTAAAGCGCCTAATTTCTCACCCCACGCCATTAACTCATTTTCATTATGACTAAACATTTTACTATTATATCAAAATTTTTCGTTTTCTGCTAAAATTTGACAAAAGAAAAAGGGGTGGGACAGAACTCATTTTGAAAATTTTTAGTTCGTAGTCTCACTCCCACAAAGATGATCAACAGTCTGAGAGACTATTGAGGTAATGGATAAAGGAAACAGAGTTTTTGTTAAAAAGACTCTTCTGAGTTTGAAAAGCAACTATTCTTGAGACTTGCTTCGCAATCTCTATTCGCCTCCTCAAAGCTGTGCTTTGAGCAATCAACTGCTGTATCGGTGATTTATTCAACAGTATGCTTGAAGCTAGGAACTTTCGTTCCAACCTCATTTTTTCAATCATTAAGCCAGAGCTAGACTGATAAAGTTTAGGATAAATAAGACATCCAACACCCAGATAATGGGATGAACTTCCTTAGCTTCACCCTTGATGATTTTCACAAAAGCATACATGATGAAACCTGCAGCAATACCATGAGTAATACTGTAAGTAAAGCCCATGAAAACGGATGTAAAGAATGCTGGTACTGCTTCTGATAAATCGTCCCATTCAATATCTTTCATGCTAGAGAGCATCATCATTCCCACAATGATAAGAATAGGTGCTACCGCTACTGTTGGTACAATAGCAAGAAGTGGACTAAAGAAACTTGACACAGCAAACAAAGCTGCAACAACAAGCGCTGTCAAGCCAGTACGACCGCCCGCTTCAATTCCAGCTGCACTTTCTACATAAGTCGTAACATTTGAAGTCCCTGCAATCGCACCAATAGTTGTCCCAACCATGTCTGAGAATAATGCCTTATCCATTTTAGTTTGAAGGCCAGACGAATCTTTAGCAGCTTCTTCATCTGCAATGTTAAAGATGCCCGCTTTGCGCCCTGTACTAATCAACGTTCCAATGTTATCAAAAATATCTGTTAATGAAAAGGCCAAAATAGCAAGAAGCACTTCTGGGATACGAGAAGGTTTTGCAAATAAAGCTAACAAACCGTTTTTGCCTAAAGCTGCACCAAAAATCTTTCCTAAATCCTGAACAGCAGCACTGATATTATTGGAAGCAAAATTGATTTTTGAAAGATCTACAACTCCCACCAAAATGGCTACGATTGTGGTTGCCGCAATAGATAATACAATACCTCCACGCACACGTTTCAAGACAAAGAAAATGGTGATGAAAATTCCAAACAAAGCTACAAGAACAGCTGGGTTGTTAAAATCTACCAAGCCCGGCGTTGCCATTCCATTGGCTGTAATAGCTGCTTGTGCCTTATCAGCACCTTTTCCTGTAACGCTATAAGTTCCCGGATCAATTGAGAATTTCAAAAGTCCAGCTTTTTTAACTCCAATGTAAGCTAGAAAAATCCCAATCCCACCAGAAATAGCATATTTTAAACTTTCTGGAATTGCATGAATAATAATTGTACGAACTTTGGTTAGCGTAACAACAATGCTGATAATCCCGCAAAGAAAAACCATCGCCAACGCTTCTTGCCAAGTATAACCAAGCGCAAAAACAACGGTATAAGTAAAGAAAGCATTCAATCCCATACCAGGAGCCTGGGCATAAGGAATATTGGCATACAAAGCCATCATCAGCGTTCCAGCAACAGTCCCAATGATTGTCGCCAAAAAAACACCTTGAGCTGGCATCCCTGTTTGACTGAGCATCTCAGGATTGACAAAGAGAATGTAACTCATTGCAAAGAAAGTGGTTAAACCAGCAAGAACTTCTGTACGAACAGTTGTACCATTTTCTTTTAGTTTAAAAAACTTGTCCATTTTTAAATCTCCTTAAAATTTACGAACGATAGTAGATATAATAACACAAAACATTCATAATTTCAACAGATTTTCAAAAAACAAACAAATTATTGCAGTGAGTTTTATCTAAAATCTTTATTTAGACTGATTTTTACTCAAAAAGACCAAGGACATGATTTGAATAAAGGTAAACCCTAAAATGAACAGCAGACTCTCCCGCTGCAAAGACACTGCCAGACGCTCAAAAACTAGTGTGGGATGACTAACTAAATCCCAAGAATTAAGTCGATCATAACGACCTATATAAATGGCTAAACTAGATAAAAACGACACCGCTCCAATAGCTAAATACTCTGTCCACCAATTCAACCTTAAATAATGTACAATCATGTTCCAGCTCTCAATTCCACATAAAACTCCAAAGAAAATACTTGGAACAAATGCCATAAAAAGATGTAAGCTTTCTCGATTCCACAAGGTATCACTCACCCAGTGCATGTGTACCAAGTCCGTAATCATATAGAACGTATTGGGGTAAAATGCTAGCCAAAGAAGAATGACAGGTAGGAAAAACCATTTCTTTTTAAACTGAATGGCTAGAAAAGCTGTATCATAGGCAATCAAAGCTAAAAACATATTCCAGATCAAATCCGGTCCCTTCGTTAAAATTCCTTCGACATAAACGATAGCAGAAATGATTGCAAAGAAAATATGAATGATAATTGTTTTACGCATACTCGATGTCCTCCTTCATTATATAAGAAAACATTATATCACAAATTATGCACTTTCATCTTAAAATCTGCTATAATAGAAAACAGCACAAATGAAAGAGTAAATTATGACAAAAAAAGTAATTGCAGTAGATTTAGACGGAACTTTGCTCAATTCTGACAGCAAACTGTCTGAATTTACAAAAGAAACCATTAAAAAAATTTCTAAAAAAGGCCACCATGTTGTTATCACAACAGGACGACCTTATCGGATGGCACGAGAATTTTACAAAGAGTTGGAGTTACATACGCCAATGATTAATTTCAATGGTTCTTTGACTCATATTCCTGAGAAAAAATGGCAACAAGAAAGATGCATCACCTTAGACAAAGAATATCTATTGGATATTGTCAAACGGAAACAAGAAATTAAAGCGGACTTCATCGCTGGTGAGTACCGAAAGAAATTTTATATTACAACACCAAATGAAGCAATTGCCGATCCAAAATTGTTCGGTGTGGAATCCTTTCGACCTGAAAATCAATTCATCCCTGACTTAGTGACTAAAAATCCCAATTGTATCCTCTTGCAAACACACGCTACTGATAAATATGCCTTAGCTGATGAATTAAATCAATTTTATCAACAGCAGCTCTCTATCAACACTTGGGGAGGACCGCTAAATATCCTTGAATGCACTCCAAAGGGCGTAAACAAAGCCTTTGCTTTAAAATATTTATTAGATATTCTGAACGTAGATCGAAAAGATTTAATTGCTTTCGGAGACGAGCACAATGATACAGAGATGTTAGCATTTGCCGGTACAGGCTATGCTATGAAAAACGCTAGTCAAACACTTCTTCCCTATGCAGATGAACAACTACCACTGACCAATGATCAAGATGGAGTGGCTCATCAATTATTGAAACTATTTTTATAACAATGCTTAGAGTTGGACAGGTCTTCTGCCCGATTCTTTTTAGTAGTTTGTTACAAAATCATGTAGTAAAGTGGATTCAGTTTTATGCTATAAATTTTATATGATGAATTTAGCTTTTTGGATTTAACATTTCTCTAAATTATTTATTGAGTTTTCTTTTTCTGTTCGATGTTTTCCAAGAAAAGAAAGAATATTTTTCATACTTTCATAATTTTTTGTAAACGTTTTTCAAGGTTAATATATTGTTTAAATGACTAGCCTTATCTGTTTACAATCTGTCAAAAATATGAAAGAATTTGACTTTTTTTAGCTTAAACTATTGCATTTTTCATGAAAACGTTTTATACTTAAATAGTCTTAAATTTTTCTTAAACTTAAGTCAAACATTTTATAAGGAGGAAAGACAATAATGAGTATCGGAATCATTATTGCAAGCCATGGTGAATTTGCTGCTGGTATTCATCAATCAGGTTCTATGATTTTTGGTGAGCAAGAAAAAGTTCAAGTTGTAACTTTTATGCCAAACGAAGGTCCTGATGATTTGTATGCTAAGTTCAATGATGCTGTGGCTGCTTTTGACGCGAACGATGAAATTCTAGTTTTGGCTGACCTTTGGAGTGGTTCTCCATTTAACCAAGCTAGCCGCGTAATGGGTGAAAATCCTGACCGTAAGTTCGCGATCATTACAGGTTTGAATCTGCCAATGTTGATTCAAGCTTATACAGAACGAATGATGGATGCCAATGCTGGCGTTGACACTGTTGTCGCAAACATCATCAAAGAAGCCAAGGAAGGAGTAAAAGCTCTTCCTGAAGAACTAAATCCTGTAGCTGAAGTAGCAAGTGCGCCGACTGCACCGACTGCTCAGGCTACTATTCCAGAAGGAACCGTTATTGGCGATGGCAAGTTAAAAATCAATCTTGCACGTATCGATACACGTCTTCTGCATGGTCAAGTTGCGACTGCTTGGACACCAGATTCTAAAGCAGATCGTATCATCGTTGCTTCTGACTCAGTAGCGCAAGATAAGCTTCGTAAGGAGCTGATCAAGCAAGCTGCACCTGGTAATGTCAAAGCAAATGTTGTCCCAATCGACAAATTGATTGCAGTAGCAAAAGACCCTCGTTTTGGTAACACACATGCATTGATTCTTTTTGAAACTCCTCAAGATGCACTCCGTGCGGTTGAAGGCGGTGTCGATATCAAAACACTTAATGTTGGCTCAATGGCTCACTCAACGGGTAAAACAATGGTCAATAACGTCTTGTCAATGGATAAAGATGACGTTGCAACCTTTGAAAAATTGCGTGACCTAGGAGTCGAATTTGACGTACGTAAAGTACCAAACGACTCTAAAAAAGATTTGTTTGACTTAATTAATAAAGCCAACGTTCAATAATAGAAAGGATTTAGAATATGTCAATTATTTCTATGATTTTAGTGGTCTTCGTTGCCTTTCTTGCTGGACTTGAAGGAATCTTAGACCAATTTCAATTCCACCAACCACTTGTTGCATGTACACTTATCGGTCTTGTAACAGGACACTTGGAAGCGGGTGTAATGCTTGGTGGTTCACTACAAATGATCGCTCTTGGTTGGGCAAATATTGGTGCTGCTGTTGCGCCTGATGCTGCTCTTGCATCTGTTGCTGCCGCTATTATTATGGTACAAGGTGGAGACTTTACAAACAAAGGTGTTGCTGTCGCAACTGCTGTTGCTATCCCACTTGCTGTTGCTGGTCTTTTCCTTACAATGATCGTTCGTACTATCTCAGTTGCCCTTGTTCATGGTGCTGATGCCGCTGCTAAAAAAGGTGATATCGCAAGCGTAGAACGTGCTCACTTGTTTGCTCTTGTCCTTCAAGGTTTGCGTATCGCTATTCCTGCTGCGCTTCTTCTTGCTATCCCAGCTGAATCAGTACAAAACTTACTTTCTGCAATGCCTGCATGGTTGTCAGATGGTATGGCTATCGGTGGTGGTATGGTCGTTGCCGTTGGTTATGCTATGGTTATCAATATGATGGCAACTCGCGAAGTATGGCCATTCTTTGCTATCGGTTTTGCACTTGCAGCTGTTAGCCAATTAACTCTTATCGCTCTTGGTACAATCGGTGTTGCAATCGCTCTTATCTACCTTAACCTTTCTAAAAAAGGTGGCAATGGTGGCGGAGGAGGTTCTGCTACATCAAATGACCCAATTGGTGATATTTTAGAAGACTACTAAGAAAGGAGCTACTAATATCATGACAGAAAAAATTCAATTATCAAAATCAGATCGTCAAAAAATTTGGTGGCGTTCAACTTTCTTGCAAGGTTCTTGGAACTATGAACGGATGCAAAACTTAGGTTGGGCTTATGCGTTAATTCCGGCTATCAAAAAACTCTACACTAACAAAGAAGACCAAGCTGCTGCTCTTGAACGTCACTTGGAATTCTTTAACACTCACCCATACGTAGCTGCACCTATCATCGGGGTTACACTTGCTTTGGAAGAAGAAAAAGCAAATGGTGTTGAAATTGATGATGCTGCCATTCAAGGGGTTAAAATCGGTATGATGGGGCCTCTTGCTGGTATCGGCGACCCTGTATTCTGGTTCACAGTTCGTCCTATCCTTGGAGCTCTTGGTGCCTCTCTTGCTTCAACAGGGAACATCATAGGCCCAATCCTCTTCTTCGTTCTTTGGAATCTTATCCGTATGGCCTTCTTGTGGTACACTCAAGAACTCGGTTATAAAGCTGGTTCTGAAATTACTAAAGATATGTCAGGCGGTATCCTTCAAGATATCACTAAAGGAGCTTCTATTCTCGGTATGTTCATCCTTGCTGTGCTTGTTGAACGCTGGGTAAATGTTAGCTTTGCACTTCAACTTCCTTCAACAAAACTCTCAGAAGGAGCTTACATCAATTTCCCTAAAGGTGCTGTAAGTGGTGAACAGCTTCAAAAAATCTTAGGCGATGTCGCAAATGGACTTAGCTTAACTCCTGAAAGAGCAAACACGCTACAAGGTCAATTAAATTCATTGATTCCTGGTTTGATGGGACTTCTCCTTACTTTCCTTTGCATGTGGTTGCTTAAGAAGAAAGTTTCACCAATCACTATCATCATCGGATTATTCATCGTTGGTATTATCGCCAAGGTTATTGGTTTGATGTAAAATGAAAAGAAGGCAGAAGCCTTCTTTTTTTACTGTTAAATTTTTAAAATTTGGCAATCAAAGATACCTTTCAAAGAAGAAAATAAAAATTTTTCAATGCAAATATGGTATAATGAAAAGGAAAGATTTAAGAAAAAGAGGGAAAGATGGCACAATCACAAAATACAAAAATTGATTTTCAAACAACCGGAACTTCTTATCTGGGAATTGGAGGAAAAGTTGGTAAATTTTTAATTGGAGATAAAGCACTTGAATTTTATGCGGATGCCAATGTTGAAGATTACATCCAAATCCCTTGGGATACTATCAATCAAATTGGCGCTAATGTTTCAGGCAAACGAATTAGTCGTCATTTTGAAGTTTTTACCGACAAAGGTAAATTCCTCTTTGCCTCAAAAGATGCTGGGACTATTTTGAAACATGCCCGAAATCATATCGGTAATGACAAAGTCGTTAAACTACCAACACTGATTCAAACAATTGGTCAATTTTTTAAAAATCTATTTGCAAAAAAATAAGAATTTTTGTATAATCGTAAGAAACGGATAAGTAAATCTAGTATCTCTTTCAGAAAGTCTGCGGCAGCTGTGAGCAGATAGAGAGCTAGCTTGAAATTCTACCGTACTACTAATTTCATAAATAATCAAGTGCACTTATGTGAAGTTGGATGGAACCGTGGCCCTGCCACTCCAACAGTTTCACAGGTGCACTTTTATTCTAGGAGGTCTTATGTTAGATATTAAACGCATTCGCACAGATTTTGATACTACTGCACAAAAACTAGCAACTCGTGGCGTTGATGCTGTAACACTTGATAAAATGAAAGAGTTTGATAGCAAACGCCGTGAACTCTTGGTTAAAGTCGAAAATTTAAAAGCAGAACGAAATACGGTGTCAGCAGAAATTGCCCAAGCAAAACGTAATAAAGAAAATGCTGATGATAAAATTGCTGCCATGCAAAAATTATCTGCCAAAGTGAAAGCATTAGACGCAGAATTAGCAGAAATTGACGCTACATTAACTGAATTTACAACCACATTACCAAATATTCCTCACGATAGTGTACCAGTAGGCGCTGATGAAGATGATAATGTAGAAGTCCGCCGTTGGGGGACACCACGTGTATTTGATTTTGAAGTAAAAGCTCACTGGGATCTTGGAGAAAATCTTGATATTCTAGACTGGGAACGCGGAGCAAAAGTCACTGGCGCTCGCTTCCTCTTCTACAAGGGACTTGGCGCTCGTTTAGAACGTGCTATCTACAATTTCATGTTAGACGAGCATCAAAAAGAGGGCTACACAGAGGTCATCCCCCCTTACATGGTTAATCATGATTCAATGTTTGGAACAGGTCAATATCCAAAATTCAAAGAAGATACTTTTGAATTGTGCGACACTAATTATGTTCTCATTCCAACTGCTGAAGTTCCTTTGACAAATTACTACCGAGACGAAATTCTAGACGGGAAAGACTTGCCAATCTACTTCACAGCTATGAGTCCGTCTTTCCGTTCCGAAGCTGGTTCTGCCGGTCGTGACACGCGAGGTCTGATTCGTCTGCACCAATTCCACAAAGTGGAAATGGTTAAATTTGCCAAGCCAGAAGAATCTTATGAAGAGCTGGAAAAGATGACTGCAAACGCTGAAAACATCCTGCAAAAGCTAAATCTGCCTTACCGTGTTGTAGCTCTTTCTACGGGAGATATGGGGTTCTCTGCTGCTAAGACCTACGACTTGGAAGTCTGGATTCCAGCACAGAATACCTACCGTGAAATTTCTAGTTGCTCTAACACAGAAGATTTCCAAGCTCGTCGAGCTCAAATCCGCTACCGTGACGAAGCAGACGGCAAAGTTAAACTTCTACATACTTTGAATGGTTCTGGTCTTGCAGTTGGTCGTACCGTTGCAGCTATTCTTGAAAATTATCAAAATGAAGATGGTTCTGTTACGATTCCAGAAGTGCTACGGTCATACATGGGTGGTGTAGATGTCATCGCACCGAAGTAACATAAAAACTCTGAGATTTTCAAATCATCTCAGAGTTTTCTTATCTCTTCATTTGATTGTTTCGCTTTTTAATCATTGCACTGCGAATAACACTTATCACAGTTGGAAGTAAGGTAACAATGACAATTCCAAAAATAATAGCTGAAAAATGAGTTTTCACAAAGGGAATATTCCCAAAAAGATAACCCGCCCCTGTCGCAATCAAAGACCAAGATAAGGCAGCAAGGAAAGTTCGTTTCAGAAAAGAATGAATAGGGAATTGACTAATGCCTGCTACAAAAGGCACAAAGGTACGAATAATGGGAATATAACGTCCTAAAATAATGGAAGAGGAACCATGTTTTTCAAAATATACCTCCGCTTCTTTGATATTCTCTTCTTTTATCAACTTGCTGAAAAATTTATAATGTACAAAACGATAGCCCAAGGTTCTGCCAATAAAAAAATTACAGGTATCACCAACAAAAGCCCCAACGAAAAATAGGAGCATAAAAAGCAGAACATTAAAATGCATTTCTGGATTGGCTGATAAGGCACCGGCGGCAAAAAGTAAGCTGTCTCCCGGCAAAAACGGAAATACAACAGCAGCTGTTTCAATAAAAATCACCAAAAATAAAATCAGATAAGTCCAGCCACCTACTGCATTGGCAATATTGTAAATATGCTCGTCAATATGCAAGATAAAATCAATAATAAACATCTCTTCTCCTTTTGTCTATTACCTATTATATCAAAAAATAAAGCGAAAAAACTGATTTGCAAAAAATAAAAAGAGCAGTGTAGAAAACTATCTTCTGCTCTATTTTATTAGTATTTTCTAAATCGTTGATAGCGATTTTCTAACAATTCTTCAACCGGTTGCTTAGATAAATAAGTAAGCTCTTCTACAATTTCCTGCTTCACAGCATTCAGTAAATCTTGATTTCTAAGCCCTGTCTCAGCAATGACTTTATCTACTACTTTCATCTCAAGAAGTTCATGAGAGGTGATTTTCATGAGTTCCGCTGCTTCCATAGCACGACTGCCGTCTTTCCATAAAATGGAAGCAAAACCTTCTGGGCTGAGAACGGCATAAATCGAATTTTCGAGCATCCACACTCTATCTGCGACCGCTAAAGCGAGCGCACCACCAGATCCGCCCTCACCGATAATAATAGCGATAATTGGCACCTTTAAATCACTCATTTCGAGCAAATTACGCGCAATCGCTTCTCCTTGGCCGCGCTCTTCAGCCCCAACCCCTGGATAAGCACCAGCTGTATTAATAAAGGTCACAATAGGACGAGCAAATTTCTCTGCCTGCTTCATCAAACGAAGTGCCTTCCGATACCCTTCTGGATGAGGCTGACCAAAATTACGGCGCAAATTATCCTGAAGGTTCCGTCCCTTTTGAATCCCTACAATAGTGATTGGCTGGCTATTCAGAGTTCCAATACCACCAATTACCGCTCCGTCATCTCGGAAAGAGCGATCTCCATGCAATTCAATAAAATCTTCACAAATTCCTTGTGCAAAATCCAAAGCTGTCAACCGCGCCTGATCTCGTGCTTCTTTAATAATTCGAGTAATCTTCGTCATTGTTTACCTCCATGGAAAGCAAGCAGTCTAGCAATGGTGGAACGCAATTCCAAGCGCTTGACAATGGCATCAACAAAACCATGCTCAAGCAGAAATTCTGCTTTTTGAAAATCGTCTGGCAATTTTTCGCGGACAGTGGTTTCAATCACTCGACGACCTGCAAAACCAACTAACGCTTGCGTTTCAGCCAAGATAATGTCTCCCTCCATGGCAAATGAAGCCGTCACTCCACCTGTTGTTGGATCAGTTAAAACTGTCAAATAAAACAAGCCAGCATTGGAATGTCGTCTCACTGCTGCGGACACTTTAGCCATTTGCATTAAACTCATAATCCCCTCTTGCATGCGCGCACCACCAGATGCGGTAAACAAAGTGACAGGCAGCCTATGTTCTGTGGCATATTCAAAAAGACGAGTAATTTTTTCACCAACAACCGTTCCCATAGATGCCATGATAAAATTGGAATCCATAATTCCCAAAGCCGTCTTTTGTCCATCAATTGTAGCAATTCCTGTGAGCACTGCTTCATCCAAGTCTGTTTTTTCGCGAATCTTTTTCAATTTCTCACGATAATTCGGAAAATTCAGAGGATCCTTCGTTTCAATCCCTGTAAACAATTCCTCGAAGCTATTGGCATCTACGGTCAGATTGAGACGTTCAAAAGCTGAAATACGAAACGTATAACCACACTGTGGACAAATACATTCACTTCCTAAATCTTTTTGGTAAATGATATGTTTACAACCTGGGCACTTTGAAAATAATTCATCGGGAAACTCAGGCTTTGATTGAGGCGTTTCGCGATTAGAACGATTTGGATTGATGCGAATATATTTATCCTTTTTTGAAAACAAAGCCATGAATTCTACTTACTCCTTTATTTTTTATCTTGATAAGCTGGTAAAAATTTCTCCATAAGAAAAGCTGTATCATAATCTCCAGCAATAACATTTGGATTAGCAATCAAATCCATTTGAAAGCGAGTATTTGTCACCACACCATCAATTTCTAATTCATAGAGTGCGCGTTGCATCTTCATTAGTGCATCAAAACGATTTTCACCATGCACAATAATTTTGGCAATCATACTATCATAATAAGGTGGAATCGTATAACCTGGATAAACTGCTGAATCTACACGCAGCCCCACACCACCATTTGGCAAATAAAGATTGGAAATCTTTCCTGGACTTGGTGCAAAGTTGAAGGCAGGGTTTTCAGCATTGATTCGACATTCAATAGCGTGTCCCGTTATATGTATATCTTCTTGACCAAAAGCTAGCTCTTGCCCCGCAGCGATTTTTATCTGTTCCTTAACAATATCGATCCCTGTTACAAATTCTGTTATCGGATGTTCAACTTGAACACGAGTGTTCATTTCCATGAAATAAAATTCTCTTTTTCCTTCGTCAAACAAAAATTCAATCGTCCCTGCATTTTCATAGCCAACAGATTGAGTAGCTCGTACAGCAGCTTCACCAATTTGACAACGAAGGGTCTTACCAATTGCAACCGACGGGCTTTCTTCCAACACTTTTTGATTATTTCTTTGAAGCGAGCAATCGCGTTCACCTAAGTGAACGACATGACCATGTTGGTCAGCCAAAATTTGAACTTCAATATGCCGAGCTGGGTAAATGACCCGTTCCATGTACATAGCACCATTTCCGAAAGCTGCTTTGGCTTCACTAGAAGCCGATTCAAAGGCAGCTGCTAAATCTTCTGTCTTTTCAACTTTCCGAATACCTTTGCCACCACCGCCAGCAGAAGCTTTGAGCATGACTGGATAGCCAATTTTTTCTGCAATCGCAAGTGCTTCGTCTGACGTATGAACTTCACCATCAGAACCTGGGATTACAGGCACATTCGCCTTAATCATCTGAGCACGCGCATTGATTTTATCACCCATTAAATCCATTACCGCTCCCGACGGACCAATAAATTTAATGCCAACTTCCTCGCACATGGTCGCAAACTTAGAATTTTCACTCAAAAAGCCAAAACCCGGATGAATTGCTTCAGAGCCTGTTAAAACAGCTGCTGACAATACTGCATTCATATTGAGGTAAGATTCTGTAGACTTTGCTGGACCAATACAAACTGCTTCATCTGCCAGTAAGGTATGGAGAGCTTCTTTATCAGCTTTTGAATAAACTGCTACTGTCGTAATTCCTAATTCTCTGGCCGCTCGAATAATTCGTACCGCAATTTCCCCACGGTTGGCAATTAAAATCTTACGAAACATGGTGAAATCTCCTTTTATTGTCCGAGTGCAAAAGTTAAAGTACCACTTGCTGCTAACTTCCCGTCAACTTCTGCTTTAGCTTCCACAACAGCAATTGTTCCACGACGTTTGACAAATTTAGCAGTCATGATAAGCTGGTCACCTGGAACAACTTGTCTCTTGAACTTGACCTTATCCATACCAGCATAAAAGACTAGCTTACCTTTGTTTTCTTCTTTAGACAATTCCAGCACACCAGCAGTCTGAGCCAAAGCTTCCATAATGAGAACGCCAGGCATAACAGGATACTGAGGAAAATGTCCGTTAAAGAAAGGCTCATTAATTGTCACATTTTTAAGAGCGACAATTTCATCTTCACTGACTTCCAAAACGCGATCCACCAACAGCATCGGGTAGCGGTGAGGAAGCGCTTCTTTTATTGCATTGATATCAATCATTTAATGCGTACCAGCCCTTTCCCAAATTCAACCATTTCTTCATTTTGAACCAGAATTTCTGTAACTAGACCGTCTTTAGGTGACGGAACTTCATTCATGACTTTCATGGCCTCAATAATCATCAAGGTCTGACCTTTTTTCACTTGATCACCAACTGATACAAACGGTGGCTTATCCGGACCAGCGGCTAAATAAGCTACCCCAACCAAAGGACTTTCTACAACATCACCTTCAGCTGCATCCGACTTTGCTACAGATATTGTTTCTTCAGTTGTATCTGGAGCCAGCATTTCTGTTTGTGAAAGAGTATTTGCGATACCTACCGAAGGCTGGATTGGCGCTACTTGCGGAACTACTTTGGCAGATGGTGTCGCAACTTGTCCTTCATTTTTACTGAAAGTTAATTCATCGCTTTGATTTTTATAAGAAAATTCGCGTAAACTTGATCGGTCAAATTGAGCCATCAAATCTTTGATTTCATTAATATTCATTTAAGCCTCCCAGCGCTTGAATGCAAGAACTGCATTATGTCCACCAAAACCAAAAGTGTTTGAGATAGCATAAGGAATATCATACTCTTTCCCTTGCCCATAGATAACATTTGCCTCCATGTAGTCTGAGAGTTCTTGTGTTCCCGCAGTCATTGGTACAAAGCTATGACGCATCGCTTCAATAGTTGCAATAGCTTCAACAGCTCCAGCTGCTCCAAGTAAATGACCTGTAAAGGACTTTGTGGAAGAAACTGGTACTTCTTTTCCTAAAGCAGCGACAATTGCCTGGCTTTCACCTTTTTCATTAGCTTGTGTAGAAGTTCCATGAGCATTCACATAAGCAATGTCTGAAGGGTAAATTTCAGCTTCCTCAAGTGCCATTTTCATCGCCTTAATCGCACCAGCTCCTTCTGGATGTGGGGAGGTCATATGATAAGCATCACAAGTATTACCATAACCAACAATTTCTGCTAAAATCGTTGCTCCACGTTTTTCAGCGTGTTCCAAACTTTCTAGAACCAGCATCCCAGAACCTTCACCCATAACAAATCCATTCCGATCTTTGTCGAATGGAATAGAAGCACGAACTGGATCTTCAGTTGTAGATAAAGCCGTCAAAGCTTGGAAACCAGCGATAGCAAATGGTGTAATAGATGCTTCAGCCCCACCAACGAGCATAACATCTTGAAAACCAAATTTTATAGAGCGAAAAGCATCTCCGATAGCGTCATTTGATGAAGCACATGCTGTATTAATGGATTTACAAACTCCATTTGCGCCAAAGCGCATAGCGACATTCCCAGCTGCCATATTCGGCAAAGCTTTTGGTAGCGTCATTGGTTTGACACGTCTTGGACCTTTTTCGTGCAAGCGAAGAACCTGATCCTCAATTTCTTTAATGCCACCAATACCTGATGCGACAATAACACCAAAACGGTCATGATTGATGCTTTCAACATCTAACTTTGCGTTATTTACAGCTTCCTGTGCGGCATAAAGTGCATAAAGAGAATAGTTATCAAAACGATTGGTATCTTTTTTGATAAAATATTTATCAAAAGGAAAGTCTTGAACTTCTGCTGCATTGTGAACAGCAAAATCACTATTGTCAAACTTCGTGATTGGACCAATTCCAATCTTGCCGTTTACAAGACTATTCCAAAACTCCTCAGGTGTATTCCCAATCGGTGAAGTCAGTCCGTATCCTGTTACAACAACTCGATTTAGTTTCATATCGAACTCCTTTATTCTGATTTATAGCTAAGAAAAATATCTCTTCAAAACCTTCTATTTTTGTCCAACTTAATTTATCGTTACATGGCTAAGCCACCATCAATAGCAATAACTTGTCCTGTTAAATACTCTTGACGAGCTAGAAAGGTCGCTACTTCTGCCACTTCACTGGTATTACCAAAACGCTTCATTGGAATCTGAGCTAGTGTAGTTTCTTTTACTTTATCAGACAAAACATCGGTCATATCTGACTCAATCATGCCTGGTGCAATAGCATTTACTCGTACATTACGAGCTGCTACCTCACGTGCTACAGATTTAGTGAAACCAATAAGCCCAGCTTTAGAAGCTGCATAATTTGCTTGACCGACATTCCCAATCAAGCCGACAACACTAGATACATTGATAATAGCACCCTGACGAGCTTTTGTCATTGGCTTCAAAACCGCTTGTGTCATATTAAAAGCACCAACAAGATTCACTTTCAAAACCTGCTCAAAATCTTCCTCAGTTAATTTCAACATAAGTTTATCTTTTGTGATACCAGCATTATTGACCAGAATATCCACGCTTCCAAGTTTTTCAATAGCTTCCTCTACCATTCGCTTAGCATCTGTACTATCTGATACATCACCAGATATCGGAATCACCTGAACTCCATAATCTGAAAATTCAGAAATGAGCTCCTCACCAATCTCACGGCGACCATTTAAAACAATGTTGACACCTAAGCTTGCAAACCTATGAGCCATTGCAAGTCCAATGCCACGTGTTGAACCAGTTATAAAAATATTTTTTCCTTTAAGTTCCATACCTATTCCTTTTTTTCTAGAAGAGCAGTCAAGCTCTTCGCGTCTTCTACTTGATAAACATTAGCTGTCTTATCAATTTTTTTCATAAAACCAGACAAAACTTTTCCAGGACCAATCTCGATAAACTTTGTTACACCAGCTTCTTGCATTCTGGCAATGCTGTCATAAAAACGAACCGGCTCCATCACCTGACGGGTTAATAGCTCTTTTATCCGTTCTTTTTCCATGACAGTAGCTTCTGTATTTCCTACCAAAGGGAGTTTAAAATCAATAAATTCGACTGCTGCTAAAACTTTTGACAATTTATCACTAGCTGGCTTTAACAAAGCTGTATGAAATGGGCCAGAAACTTTGAGTGGAATCAAACGTTTCACGCCAGCTTCTTTTAACAATTCCACAGCTTTGTCAACCGCTTTAACTTCACCGCCAATAACAATCTGGCTAGGTGTATTGTAGTTTGCTGGTGATACAATTCCCAGCTGACTAGCCTCTTGACAGGCCGTTTCAATCGTAGCCAAATCAGCATTTAAAACCGCAACCATTTTACCAGAGCCAGCAGGAGCTGCCTCCTCCATAAAAACACCACGCTTTGCCACCAAATCAACCGCCGTTGTAAACTCCAAAGCACCAGCGGCTACCATAGCAGAGTATTCTCCAAGAGAAAGACCTGCTACTATGGCAGCTTGTATTCCTTCCTCCTGCAATAACCGATAGATAGCCACAGAAGTCGTCAAAATCGCTGGCTGAGTATACCGTGTCTGATTGAGTTTTTCTTCCTCACGATCAATTAAATTCCTTATGTCATAACCTAACACTTGGCTTGCTTCATCATAGGTTGCTCGCACTACATTGTACTGATCATAAAGGTCACGAGCCATTCCCAAATACTGAGCTCCCTGACCTGCAAATAGAAAGGCTGTTTTAGTCATTTCTAGTTACTCCTGCCCAACGGCTAGCCTCTTTTTGGATTACCTCTGCTGCACCGTAGTATATATCCTTCAAAATTTCTTCAACTGTCTCTTCTTTGCTAACAAGCCCCGCAATTTGTCCTGACATGACTGATCCATATTCCACATCACCCCGAACAACTGCATTTGCCAAAGCTCCTGCACCCAAGTTTTCAAAAACAGTTAAATCTGGATTTTCTTGCTTAAACGCATCCTTTTCTGCTTGATCAAATTCTCTAGTCAGTTTATTTTTCAAAGCTCGTACTGCATGACCAAAATGTTGAGCAGAAATAGTCGTATCAATATCACGGGCTTTTAAAATCATATTTTTATAATTTTGATGTGCATTTGACTCTTTTGCGACAACAAAACGTGTCCCCACTTGCACAGCTTCTGCACCAAGCATAAAGCCTGCAGCTGCACCACGACCATCTGCAATTCCCCCTGCCGCAATCACAGGGATATCAATCGCTTCAACAACCTGACGAACCAGTGTCATAGTCGTTAATTTTCCGATATGACCTCCTGCTTCCATCCCTTCAGCAATAACTGCATCTGCGCCAATTTTTTTCATTCGCTTAGCCAATGCTACACTTGGTACCACTGGAATGACTGTAATCCCAGCGTCATGAAATCGTTGCATATATTTACTTGGATTTCCTGCGCCAGTTGTCACAACCTTGACACCTTCTTCAATGACCAAATCAACAATATCTTCCACAAAAGGAGACAACAGCATAATATTCACGCCAAAAGGCTTGTCTGTTAATGATTTAATCTTATCAATATTAGCTTTAACAACTTCTTTTGGTGCATTACCACCACCAATAATTCCAAGACCTCCAGCTTTAGATACAGCCCCAGCTAAATCACCATCAGCAACCCAGGCCATCCCACCCTGAAAAATAGGATATTTAATATTTAACAATTCTGTGACACGTGTTTGCATAATACCTCCTTACATGTTGCTTAAGTAATGGCTCAATTCTTTCAATTCAAGCACTTGTATACTTTGAAAATCAAACTATTACCTAAACAAGAGGGAGCGGAACATATCATCCAACTATAGACTTCATTATCCCACTCCGACAAAATTAACTCTTTACTGTTCTTTTTTCTCAAGCAAATCGGTTATACAGTTAACTTCACTGCCTACCTCAATACTTTTTTCAAAAGAGGGCGAGAATCTTATCTCAGCCCCGTTTCAACTTTTTATTTTGTTTTTTCTTCAACATAGGCAACTAAGTCACCAACTGTGTTCAATCCTTCTTCGGTTTCAATTTGAATATCGAATGCATCCTCAATTTCTGAGATAACTTGGAACAAATCCAATGAATCTGCGTCAAGGTCATCAAAAGTTGACTCAAGAGTAACTTCTGAAGGTTCTTTGCCAAGTTCTTCCACAATAATTTCTTGTACTTTTTCAAATACTGCCATGATAGACTCCTTTAAAAATAAATATTTATATTCATGTGATTACCACATAATAACTAAATTGTAACAATAAGTGTGCCCCATGTCAAACCTCCACCAAATCCTGATAGCAAAACTGTTTGGCTGCCATCAAGATGAATGAACCCCTTTTCAACACACTCAGATAAAAGAATTGGAATACTTGCCGCACTCGTATTCCCATATTCCATCATATTCGCAGGAAGTTTTTCCCTTGCTACACCAATTTTTTTCGCCATTTTATCTAAAATGCGAATATTGGCCTGATGTAATAGTAAATAGTCAATATCCTCTACTTGAACATTACTGGATTCAATCGTGTCTTTAATAGAAGCTGCCACATCTCGAATAGCAAAATCAAAAATTTTACGACCATCCATCGTTAAATATAGTGCCGCTTCTTCCTTTTCGGAATAAGGTGAGGACAAACCATATTTACTACAAGTCAAGCTTTCCCCACGCGAACCATCCGTAAATTGACTTTCAGCGAGAAAATGCTGTCTCGAGGAACTTTCAAGAAGCACTCCTCCAGCACCATCACCGAAAAGAACCGCAGTTGATCGATCAGACCAGTCAAGGACTTTTGATAAAGTTTCACTTCCTATAACAAGACCTTTCTGATAACGACCTGAGGAAATTAACTTCTCAGCCATCGACAGGGCAAAAATAAAGCCGCTACAAGCTGCTGTCAAATCAAACGCAAAGGCATGATGGGCGCCAATATTTGCTTGAACTCGTGCAGCCGTTGAAGGCATCATAGAGTCTGGGGTAATAGTTGCTACAATGATAAAATCAAGCTCATTTGCATTGATGTTCGCCTTTTTCAACAATTGATTTGCCACTTTAGTAGCCAGATCACTCGTTGACTCCGTTCGTGACAGATGTCGACGCTTTATTCCTGTTCGACTGGATATCCATTCATCGCTCGTATCCATGATTTTTGCCAAATCATCATTTGTAACCACCTGACTCGGAGCATAATGAGCAACTTGACTAATTTTAGCATAATTCATTATTTCAAATCCTCTAGAAAATGATACAGATTAGTTAGCCCTTTCCCCATCACTTCCATCTCATTGCTGTCCATTCCGTCTATGATTCTCTCAACCATTCTCTTGTGGAATCGTCTATGCAAACGATAAATCAGTCGGCCATTTTTTGTCAAATTTAGATGAACCACACGGCGATCAACTTCCGAACGTGTTCGTTCAATATAACCTTTTCTTTCGAGGTTGTTTAAACTAGTTGTTACGGTTCCTAATGTCACCATCAATTCCTTCGCAACACTGCTAGGGGTTGCATTGGGATTCTTTCCAACCACATCAATCGTATGCATTTCTTTGATAGAGATATCCTTGAAGCGACTGCCTCTCAAACTAGATTCTTCAATAACCAATACATTATTGAAAATAGACGTTAAATAATCATTGACCAATTGGTAATCCAAAAATCTATCCTCCTCTAACAAAAAAACTTTTATCATCAAAACATTTGACTAAAAAAGTATATCAGATATCAAAATAAATTGCAACTACTTTTTTACTTCCCAGAAAATTTAGGACGACGTTTTTCTGCATAGGCTCGAACTCCTTCTTTAAAATCCTCTGTAAAAGCGAGAGATTTCTGCAATTTTAATTCCAAATCAGCATATTTTTGCCAACCTGCAAACATACTCTCCCATATCAACTCCTTAATAGCTTGGTAGGAATTTATAGAATGTCGCTTTAATTTCTTAATCAACTGACTTGTCACGTTACCTAATTTTTCAACTTCACAAACCTTATACAACAGCCCATAATCCAAGGCCTTTTCAGCATTCAATGCCTCACCTGTCATCACTAATTGAGTTGCTCTCGTCACACCGATCGCTCTTGCAAGCAAATACAATCCTCCCGCATCCGGAGAGAGACCTACTCCCACAAAAGCTTGAATAAAACGAGAACGCTCCGTCGCAATACAGAAATCCGCAGCTACTACCATATTAGCTGCTGCACCAGCAACTGGTCCATCCACACTCATAATGATCGGTTTAGGTAATTGTTTCATTGAGTAAGAAATTTCATTTACCAATTCAGCGATTTTTACCAAAGACTGAATATCATCTGCCTCCACCGCACGCTGCATTTCTGCCAAATCCCCTCCAACAGAAAACACTTTTCCATTTGCATTAATTAGCAATATTTGAACTAATTCATCTCCAGAAGCCATTTTTATCGCTCTTAAAATTTCTTCACACATGGGAACATTAAACCCATTGGAAACCTCTGGGCGATTCAAAGTCAATGTTGCAACACCGTCATTAACGCTATATAAAATATTTTCAAATTGCATTTAATTGCCTCCGACAATTATTTTCTTTGTAAATTAAATTATTTGACTATCAAATAATGCGATTACATTCTAGCATAAAATAATTGCTTTTGCAAGGAGGGAAGGTAAATTTGAAAAAAATTCAGAATTTTGCTATAATTTAAACAATTAGTCAATAGGAGAAGTTATGAAAGTTGTTAAATTTGGAGGAAGCTCACTTGCCTCTGCTACCCAATTAGCAAAAGTATTACAGATTATCAAAGAAGATTCTGAACGGCGTTTTGTGATTGTATCTGCTCCCGGAAAACGAAATGCGCAAGATACAAAGGTAACAGATGCCCTCATTAAATATTATCGAGACTATGTTGCTGGTAATGACGTAACAAAACATCAACAATGGATTATTCAGCGCTATCAAGACATGGCGATAGAACTGGAGCTCAAGCCAAATATTCTAGAAAGAATTTCAAAAAGTATCCAAAAGCTCGCAAGCCTTCCTATCAAAAATAATAAATTCCTATATGATACTTTTCTTGCTGCAGGTGAAAATAATAATGCGAAACTTATTGCAGCCTATTTCTCCCAAAATGGGATAAATGCACGTTATGTTCATCCCAGAGAAGCAGGACTTATTGTGTCCAGTGAGCCAGGAAATGCGCGACTTCTCCCCTCCAGTTATGATAAAATCGAAGAATTAAATGAAGCTGATGAAGTATTGATTATACCAGGATTCTTTGGAGTAACAAAAGACGACCAGATTTGCACCTTTTCACGTGGTGGGTCTGATATTACTGGCTCCATTATTGCTGCAGGTGTAAAAGCTGATCTTTATGAAAATTTTACAGATGTTGATGGTATTTTCGCAGCTCATCCTGGCATTATTCACATGCCACATTCCATTCCAGAATTAACCTATCGTGAAATGCGTGAATTAGCTTATGCAGGTTTTACTGTATTACATGACGAAGCACTCATTCCAGCTTACCGCGGAAAAATTCCACTCGTTATTAAAAATACAAACAACCCTACTCATCCTGGAACGAGAATTGTTTTAAAGCATAGCAACGGGGATATTCCTGTGGTAGGTATCGCTGCAGATGCCCATTTCACCAGCATCAACATGTCTAAATACCTCATGAACCGTGAAATAGGTTTTGGTAGAAAAGTTTTGCAAATATTGGAAGATCTAAATATCCGTTGGGAGCACATGCCTACTGGTATCGATGACCTATCTATTATTCTTCGGAATCGTGAATTAACCCCTATTAAAGAGGAAGAAATTCTTCGTCAATTAAGACAAAAGTTAGAAGTAGATCACGCAGAAATAGAGCATAATCTCTCAATTATTATGATTGTCGGTGAAAAAATGAAAAGTCACATTGGTTTGACTGCTACCGCAACAAAAGCATTATCAGATAATCACATTAATATCCAAATGATTTCACAAGGATCTAGTGAAGTTTCAATTATGATTGTTATTAATTCCGAACAAGAAAAAGCAGCTATTAAAGCACTATACAAAGCATTTTTTGCATAAAATTGACTCTATCATGACAGTCATGATAGAGTCAATTTTTATTACCATTGAAATATCTTAGCTACATTATACAAGAACCATAAAAAATAAAGAAGACAAAGTAACAAGCTTTACAATTCCACTTTGTGTGATAAACTATGTGCCTTTTGTATCATATTTTTCTCCCTTTACTTTACGGTAGGCCTGAGCACCGTTATTGTAGGGTGTTTGGAGTTCTTTAGGTATAACCTTTGATACGCATCCGCATAGCGGAAGATATTTATCTTCCACCTCACAGACCCAGACAGACAAAGAACACATAATAAAAGAAATCTTGTTTAAACAAGATTTCTAATCATATACAACTCCGGCAGTAGGACTCGAACCTACGACATCATGATTAACAGTCATGCGCTACTACCAACTGAGCTATGCCGGATAAATGCTAAGCGACTACCTTATCTCACAGGGGGCAACCCCCAACTACTTCCGGCGTTCTAGGGCTTAACTGCTGTGTTCGGCATGGGTACAGGTGTATCTCCTAG
This sequence comes from Streptococcus sp. NSJ-72, assembly GCF_014334035.1. NCBI lineage: Bacteria > Bacillati > Bacillota > Bacilli > Lactobacillales > Streptococcaceae > Streptococcus > Streptococcus sp. NSJ-72. Next base: position 555,799 of record NZ_CP060489.1, on the reverse strand, counting down.
GCTATCGTCACTTAACTATATGAATGGACTCGGTCAAAAGTTTCGCTTCCTCTATCTCCCAAGCCAAAACATCCACTGGATATTTCGTCCACTCAAAATTGAATAACGCTCTCAAATCGTTTCAAGCATAAACTAAACATTCTGTGCTCTCAATAAAATTGTACTCGGGCTAAATCCTTGGAAAAAAGATAAATGGTCTGGTGATCATTGAACACTACTCCCATTTCCTATTTCTCAAGGGGATTTTTCACCCTTAGTAACTAATCTAGGATAAGTCCTCGAGCTATTAGTATTAGTCCGCTCCATTGCTCACACAACTTCCACTCCTAACCTATCTACCTGATCTTCTCTCAGGGCTCTTACTGATATAAAATCATGGGAAATCTCATCTTGAGGTGGGTTTCACACTTAGATGCTTTCAGCGTTTATCCCTTCCCTACATAGCTACCCAGCGATGCTCTTGGCAGAACAACTGGTACACCAGCGGTAAGTCCACTCTGGTCCTCTCGTACTAGGAGCAGATCCTCTCAAATTTCCTTCGCCCGCGACGGATAGGGACCGAACTGTCTCACGACGTTCTGAACCCAGCTCGCGTGCCGCTTTAATGGGCGAACAGCCCAACCCTTGGGACCGACTACAGCCCCAGGATGCGACGAGCCGACATCGAGGTGCCAAACCTCCCCGTCGATGTGAACTCTTGGGGGAGATAAGCCTGTTATCCCCAGGGTAGCTTTTATCCGTTGAGCGATGGCCCTTCCATACGGTACCACCGGATCACTAAGCCCGACTTTCGTCCCTGCTCGAGTTGTAGCTCTCGCAGTCAAGCTCCCTTCTACCTTTACACTCTACGATTGATTTCCAACCAATCTGAGGGAACCTTTGGGCGCCTCCGTTACTCTTTAGGAGGCGACCGCCCCAGTCAAACTGCCCGTCAGACACTGTCTCCGTAGATGATCAACCTACCGGGTTAGAGTGGCCATAACACAAGGGTAGTATCCCAACATCGCCTCCATCGAAACTGGCGTCCCGATCTCATTGGCTCCTACCTATCCTGTACATGTGGTACAGACACTCAATATCAAACTGCAGTAAAGCTCCATGGGGTCTTTCCGTCCTGTCGCGGGTAACCTGCATCTTCACAGGTACTAAAATTTCACCGAGTCTCTCGTTGAGACAGTGCCCAAATCATTACGCCTTTCGTGCGGGTCGGAACTTACCCGACAAGGAATTTCGCTACCTTAGGACCGTTATAGTTACGGCCGCCGTTTACTGGGGCTTCAATTCATACCTTCGCGTTACCGCTAAGCACTCCTCTTAACCTTCCAGCACCGGGCAGGCGTCACCCCCTATACATCATCTTACGATTTAGCAGAGAGCTGTGTTTTTGATAAACAGTTGCTTGGGCCTATTCACTGCGGCTCAGTTAAACTGAGCACCCCTTCTCCCGAAGTTACGGGGTCATTTTGCCGAGTTCCTTAACGAGAGTTCTCTCGCTCACCTGAGGCTACTCGCCTCGACTACCTGTGTCGGTTTGCGGTACGGGTAGAATATAGATTAATGCTAGAAGCTTTTCTTGGCAGGGTGACATCACTCACTTCGCTACTAAACTTCGCTCCCCATCACAGCTCAACGTTACAGATATAAGCATTTGACTCATACCACGCCTCACTGCTTAGACGTGCTCTTCCATTCGCACGCTTGAGTTAGCCTTCTGCGTCCCTCCTTCACTCTATACTCTAGTACAGGAATCTCTACCTGTTGGCCATCGGATACACCTTTCGGTCTCTCCTTAGGTCCCGACTAACCCAGGGCGGACGAGCCTTCCCCTGGAAACCTTAGTCTTACGGTGGATGGGATTCTCACCCATCTTGCGCTACTCATACCGGCATTCTCACTTCTATGCGTTCCAGTGCTCCTCACGGTACACCTTCGCCACACATAGAACGCTCTCCTACCATACCTATAAAGGTATCCACAGCTTCGGTAAATTGTTTTAGCCCCGGTACATTTTCGGCGCAGGGTCACTCGACTAGTGAGCTATTACGCACTCTTTGAATGAATAGCTGCTTCTAAGCTAACATCCTAGTTGTCTGTGCAACCCCACATCCTTTTCCACTTAACAATTATTTGGGGACCTTAGCTGGTGGTCTGGGCTGTTTCCCTTTCGACTACGGATCTTAGCACTCGCAGTCTGACTGCCGACCATAATTCTTTGGCATTCGGAGTTTATCTGAGATTGGTAATCCGGGATGGACCCCTCACCCAAACAGTGCTCTACCTCCAAGAATCTTCATGTCGACGCTAGCCCTAAAGCTATTTCGGAGAGAACCAGCTATCTCCAAGTTCGTTTGGAATTTCTCCGCTACCCACAAGTCATCCAAGCACTTTTCAACGTGCCCTGGTTCGGTCCTCCAGTGCGTTTTACCGCACCTTCAACCTGCTCATGGGTAGGTCACATGGTTTCGGGTCTACATCATAATACTAAGTCGCCCTTTTCAGACTCGGTTTCCCTACGGCTCCGTCTCTTCAACTTAACCTCGCATCATAACGTAACTCGCCGGTTCATTCTACAAAAGGCACGCTCTCACCCATTAACGGGCTCGAACTTGTTGTAGGCACACGGTTTCAGGTTCTCTTTCACTCCCCTCCCGGGGTGCTTTTCACCTTTCCCTCACGGTACTGGTTCACTATCGGTCACTAGGGAGTATTTAGGGTTGGGAGATGGTCCTCCCAGATTCCGACGAGATTCCACGTGTCTCGCCGTACTCAGGATCCTGCTAGGTATAAAGACTATTTTAAATACGAGGCTCTTACTCTCTCTGGCAACCTTTCCCAAGGTCTTCTTCTATAATCTTTACGTCCACTTCGCAGTCCTACAACCCCGAAGAGTAAACTCTTCGGTTTGCCCTCCTGCCCTTTCGCTCGCCGCTACTTAGGCAATCGCTTTTGCTTTCTCTTCCTGCAGCTACTTAGATGTTTCAGTTCACTGCGTCTTCCTCCTCATATCCTTAACAGATATGGGTAACAGGTAGTACCTGTTGGGTTCCCCCATTCGGACATCCCTGGATCTACGCTTACTTACAGCTCCCCAAGGCATTTCGTCGTTTGTCACGTCCTTCTTCGGCTCCTAGTGCCAAGGCATCCACCGTGCGCCCTTACTAACTTAACCTTATTTTGACCTTTCAGTCATAAACTCATTAATATTCACAGCGTTTCGGTTTATTTTCTTGTTACTATTTGATATCGTTATTCAATTTTCAATGGGCTAATTAGGTTCGTGTTCAACTTCTTTACCCGTTGAACACCTATCCTATCTTATCTAGTTGAACAAGAATCTCATTTCTTTGCATCCTAGATAATGGAGCCTAGCGGGATCGAACCGCTGACCTCCTGCGTGCAAAGCAGGCGCTCTCCCAGCTGAGCTAAGGCCCCACAAGACCTCTCAAAACTAAACAAAACGAACTCAATGGCTTCCGATTTTTCCTTAGAAAGGAGGTGATCCAGCCGCACCTTCCGATACGGCTACCTTGTTACGACTTCACCCCAATCATCTATCCCACCTTAGGCGGCTGGCTCCTTACGGTTACCTCACCGACTTCGGGTGTTACAAACTCTCGTGGTGTGACGGGCGGTGTGTACAAGGCCCGGGAACGTATTCACCGCGGCGTGCTGATCCGCGATTACTAGCGATTCCGACTTCATGTAGGCGAGTTGCAGCCTACAATCCGAACTGAGACTGGCTTTCAGAGATTAGCTTGCCGTCACCGGCTTGCGACTCGTTGTACCAGCCATTGTAGCACGTGTGTAGCCCAGGTCATAAGGGGCATGATGATTTGACGTCATCCCCACCTTCCTCCGGTTTATTACCGGCAGTCTCGCTAGAGTGCCCAACTGAATGATGGCAACTAACAATAAGGGTTGCGCTCGTTGCGGGACTTAACCCAACATCTCACGACACGAGCTGACGACAACCATGCACCACCTGTCACCGATGTACCGAAGTAAAGCTCTATCTCTAGAGCGGGCATCGGGATGTCAAGACCTGGTAAGGTTCTTCGCGTTGCTTCGAATTAAACCACATGCTCCACCGCTTGTGCGGGCCCCCGTCAATTCCTTTGAGTTTCAACCTTGCGGTCGTACTCCCCAGGCGGAGTGCTTAATGCGTTAGCTGCGGCACTAAGTCCCGGAAAGGACCTAACACCTAGCACTCATCGTTTACGGCGTGGACTACCAGGGTATCTAATCCTGTTCGCTCCCCACGCTTTCGAGCCTCAGCGTCAGTTACAGACCAGAGAGCCGCTTTCGCCACCGGTGTTCCTCCATATATCTACGCATTTCACCGCTACACATGGAATTCCACTCTCCCCTTCTGCACTCAAGTTAAACAGTTTCCAAAGCCTACAATGGTTGAGCCACTGCCTTTCACTTCAGACTTATCTAACCGCCTGCGCTCGCTTTACGCCCAATAAATCCGGACAACGCTCGGGACCTACGTATTACCGCGGCTGCTGGCACGTAGTTAGCCGTCCCTTTCTGGTTAAGTACCGTCACTGTGTGAACTTTCCACTCTCACACACGTTCTTCCTTAACAACAGAGCTTTACGATCCGAAAACCTTCTTCACTCACGCGGCGTTGCTCGGTCAGGGTTCCCCCCATTGCCGAAGATTCCCTACTGCTGCCTCCCGTAGGAGTCTGGGCCGTGTCTCAGTCCCAGTGTGGCCGATCACCCTCTCAGGTCGGCTATGTATCGTGGCCTTGGTGAGCCGTTACCTCACCAACTAGCTAATACAACGCAGGTCCATCTGGTAGTGATGCTCTTGCATCTTTTAACATCTTACCATGCAGTAAAATGTCTTATGCGGTATTAGCTATCGTTTCCAATAGTTATCCCCCGCTACCAGGCAGGTTACCTACGCGTTACTCACCCGTTCGCGACTCACTGATGAAATTGTAGCAAGCTACGGCTTCATCGGTGCGTTCCACTTGCATGTATTAGGCACGCCGCCAGCGTTCGTCCTGAGCCAGGATCAAACTCTCATATAAAGTTTGAGCTCTCACTCATTTCTGTCACTGACAGATTTATTTTTCTTTTGTTTGACGGACTGTCTCTCAACAGTCGCCTGCACATTGGTTCGTCTTGTTCAGTTTTCAAAGGTCTTTATCGCCCTCAAGCGACAACTATCTTAGTATATCACCTCCTCCTCTTCTTGTCAATACTTTTTTTCATCTTTTTTTATTTTCCTCTAGCTTTTTTCCCTGTGCCAAAATTCAAGTCTAAGTTTGCCCCTCTTATAAAACCAGTCTAGGAGATTTGTAATCTAATACTCTCTTTGAATAGTTATTTATCCAATTTTCAATAAATGCGACTTGTTGCTGAGTCGCATTTTTGTTTCCCTTAGGCAATTCCAATTGATTGAGCGTATCCAGTACAAAGTTAGTATCTTGACAATCTGAAATGGTGTAAGCTACAATCTCACGATTGTAGAGATCCATGACGGAAGATAGGTAGACAAAGTAGAGATAGGTAATGCCTGTGACAAGCTTCTCCATTGGCTTTTCTACTTAGAAATCACGATCTAGCTTATTCTCTGTCACATAGTAAGGCTGACCTATATTTGGCACCTTCTTAGGACGTGCACGACAGAGCCAACTATTCTCCTTCATAATTCGATAGACTTTCTTGCGATTAACAATTAGTCCATGGATTTTCTTAAGTAGTCGTGTAATAGTACGATAGCCGTAGATAAAATGATGTTCCATACAGAGTTGCACCTGTAGTCGTAGTTGTTCTACTTCAGATAGCTCCTCCAGAACCTTTACCGTAATGACCTTGTTAGACTTACCTGCTTTCTTCATTTCGATACAGGCTAACTTAGTTTCCACTGAATAGGCTTTTTTGAGCATAATAAAACACTCCTGTTTCTAGTTTCCTAGATTTCAACAGAAGTGGTTTTCTTATGTCTCATTTTGAGGGTGTAGTGCCTATTATCATAGAATTTTTATATCATTTCTTCATATATTTATTGTTTATCTTTAACAATCATATTTAGTTGTCTATTTATGACTTAACTTTCTAGTCAAAAAATCACCAGCAAACTGGATAGTAAAGATAAGAATAATGATAATCACTGTTGCTAAAATAGTGACATCATTGTTATAACGATTGAAACCATAAGCAATAGCAACATTGCCAATCCCGCCGGCTCCGACAGCACCGGCCATGGCTGTTTCCCCAATCAGAGAAATGAGAGTCACAGTCGTCACACGAATCAAATCTGGCAGACCTTCGCGTAGATAGACACCTACTAGATCACCGAAAGTCGCTCCACTAGCTTGAGCAGCTTCAATCACACCAGCATCTAATTCGGCGAGAACAACCTGAACTTGACGAGCAAAGAAAGCAAATACAGCAAAAGAAAGTGGTACGATAGCTGCATTTGGTCCAATGCTAGTTCCTACAATCAAATGGGAAAACGGAGAAAGAACGGCTAACAAAATAATAAATGGAATTGCGCGAAAGATTGACGTGATTTTATCTAAAACCCAAAAAACTACTTTATTTTCCAAGACTCCTCCCGGAGCAGTCAAAACAAGAAAAAGCCCAGCAATTAACCCTAATAATCCACCAATAATAAAAGAAGTGACTGTCATATATAATGTCAAGTAAATAGCTGTTCCCCAGCCAGCTTGACCACTCCACCCCATTCGATAAACATTCGGCAAGTATGTTTGAATAAAGTTTTCCATCTATGCTTCTCCCTTCAATACCGTTAATTGAACCCCAGCTTCACAAATAGCTGTTTTAGCCGCTACTAGATTTTCCTTTTGACCAGATAAAACAACGACCAGTTCTCCGACAGGTGTTCCCCCTAAAATTTCAATATTTCCATAAAGTATGTTGGCAGTAACTTGATGATGTTTGTAAATCTCATTCAGCAAGGGTTCATCTGTAGAGGTTCCCGCATACTTCATTTGTACTAATAGGCTATTTGAGGCTAAATGTTTGACAATCTCTTGCTGTTCAATCTTGTCCATAGCTTCATCAATCCCTGTTGCAGTGGAGATAAAGTCTTTGGTTAAATCTTGCTGAGGATTAGAGAAAATATCCAAGACAGAACCTTCTTCAATCAATTGACCATCTTGCATAACAGCAACACAATTAGCGATATCTTTGATAATTTGCATCTCATGAGTAATCAAAACAATCGTTAATCCGAGCTTTTGATTCAAATCTTGTAACAATGTGAGGATTTGTTTAGTTGTTTTGGGATCTAGAGCAGAAGTTGATTCATCCGAAATCAAGATTTTGGGGTCATTTGCCAAGGCACGCGCGATTGCAACCCGTTGTTTTTGCCCTCCAGAAAGCTGAGAGGGATAATTTTCAGCGCGATCTGCTAAACCAACCAACTCCAACAACGTATGTACTTTCTCTTTCTTTTCTTCTTTTGATAAGCCAGAATGTTTCAACGCAAACGCAACATTTTCTTCCGCTGTTAATTGACTCATCAAATTAAAATGTTGGAAAATCATGCCAATATCTTGACGTTTGCGACGCAGTTGTTCTGCTGTCAGAGTTACTTTATTGTCAAAAAGAACATCCCCATCTACAATAATTTTCCCATTCGTTGGAACTTGCAGTAGGTTAATAACACGAACCAAGGTTGATTTCCCAGCTCCAGAATAGCCAACAATTCCATAAATATCTCTTTCTTGAATATGAAGTGTCACATCTTTAACTGCTTGAATCTGACGTTTCTTTTGTTGAAAAGTTACATCAATATGATCTAACTGAATCATTTCTTTACTCATAACTTGCAATCAGCTCCTCTACTAATTCAATATGGGTGTAATAATCTGAAATGCGTACATTCTCATCACCACCATGGTCACGACTATTTGCATTACCAAGTCCAAAAGCGACCATCGGCACTTCAAGTGCTTCAAAAACAGTGTGCATGGGACCGGTTCCTGCGGTTGTAGGCAAAACAGAAACACCTTCTGGATAAAATTTCTTAGCCAGTTCAATAACCTTTAAAATCGGTGGCGCACTCATATCACTACGATAACTCATTTCGCCCAAAGTATAGACTAATTCTACCTTATCAAAACCATTTTTATCGAGTTGTTCTCGGATTAATTCTAATACTCTATGAGGTTCTAGTCCTGGAACTAAACGAACTTCTACTTTTGCTGAGGCCTCTGCAGGAAGGATTGTCTTGACCCCTTGTCCTTGGTAACCAGAAGTAATTCCTTCAATATTAAAAGAGGGTTCAAAGAAGATTCGATTTAAAAAATCTTTTTTCTCCGCTTGTAATAAAGGTAATTTCAAACCGTAAATGGTTTCTACTTCTTCTGGACTGCGCTGAGCGTATCTCTCCACCAAAGCCAATTCTCGTTGATTGGGTGTCATTACTTGTTCATAAAGTCCCTCTACTTTAATGCGTCCATCCTTATTTCTCAAACTAGTAAGGGCATTAATCAAGTACCAAGAAGCTGAATCAATCACGCCACCAAAACTGGAGTGAATGTCCACTTCTGCACTTTTAACCTTGATATCAAACGTGACAATTCCCTTATTTCCACCAGAAATTTCAAGTTGACCTAAAGAATTTTTAATGCCTTGTTCCCAAACCAACAGGTCTGCTCCATGTAGAAGAGATTTGTGTTTCTCTAGATATTTCTCCAAATCAACCGAAGCTGATTCCTCCGCACCTTCCATGATAAAAATGACAGTAACAGGCAAGTCATCATGCGTTTGTAGGTATTTTTGAACAGCCGTCAAACGTGCAATAATATGCCCTTTGTCATCATCGACTCCACGACCATACATACTACCATCCCGAATAGATAGAGTGAACGGATCATCTGTCCAAATTTGATCACTATCTGCCGGAACTGTATCATAGTGGTTGTAAAAAATAATTGTCTTAGCTGTTGGATTCTGACTTTTAAATTTTGCTATCACAAATGGCGCTGTATAGCTTTCATCTAATTCCACCTCTGCACCGGCTTTGATAAAGATTTCTTTTAGATAAGCAGCAACTTCTTGTAGACCAACCTGTTGGGCAAAGATTGATTTTTTAGCAATCAACGCCCGTAAAACGGCAATATAGTCTTGTGCCACCATATCCTCGTCAAATCTTTTAATTTGTTCTTCTTCACTTGAAAATGTCATCTTTTTTCCTCATAGTTATGGCGACAAAACTCAGTCGGCGATTCCAACTGAGTTTTGTCAAACTGAAATACAGATAAATAGGGTGAATCTTACCAAACTGGTTGATCTAGACCATCTGATGTTTCGTCAACTACTTTTTTGACTTCATCTGTATGATAGGCTTTGATAATTTTCTTAATGGCATCTGCTTTTGGAGATTTTTCCCAATCTTTTTTAGCTGCAATGATATTAAACCATTGTTTTGAGTTTTTATCTTTCGGTTCAACAAACAGAGCTTTTTTAAAATCAATTTTTGCTTCGGTAACAAAAGTATTATTGACAACAGCTGCATCTACAGATGTCAATGAACGTGCTGTTTGACTGGCATCCAATTCTGTAATTTTCAATTTCTTTGGATTTTCTTTGATATTTGCCACAGTTGCCAATTCATTCCCAGATTTGTCTAATTTAATCAGACCTGCAGATTGCAATAGATTGAGTGCTCGACTTTCATTTGTTGCATCATTTGGAACTGCGATTTCTGCACCATTTGGAATTTGACTTACCTTCGTATATTTATTTTTCCCATTTTTTGTACCAGAATAGAGGCGAATTGGGGCAATATAAGTTTCAGCTGCTGCGACTAAGTTTTGCTTGTTTTCCTTATTCCAGTTGTTCAAAAAATAGTAGTGTTGGAAAGCATTGATATCCACTTCACCATCAGCAACTGCTTTATTCGGCTGAGAGTAATCCGTAAATTCTGTAAATTGCAACTTGATGTTATCTTTTTTCAACAACTCTTGAATCTTGTTCCAACGTTTTTCTTCCGAATCACTTTTTGTCATCACACCAATTTTAACTGTCTTGGCATCAGTATTTTTATTTCCCGAACCACAAGCTGCTAAACCAATTACTGCTGTCGCTGCTAGAGCTGTTATTCCAAACCATTTTTTCAATTTCATTTTCATTCTCCTTTAAAAATCTTATGAAAATAGTATCGCACATATTTATCTGATTGACAAATTGTTATTTCATAACAAGGGTTATAGTTTTAAGCTATAACTAAATTTATTAAAAAACCAGCTGACATTTAACATCTAACTGGTTTTAAGTTTCTTATTTCACATCTGCTTCTGCTGGCAAGTAACTACCACCAAAGAATTTTTGAGATAATTTTTCCAGAGTCCCATCTTTGTACAAGTCTTGAATGCGCTTATTGACAAATGTTTTCAATTCATCTTGCCCCTTTGCTAAAAGTGGATAAACATAAGGTTGTTGATTGCTTGGTAAATCAATCACTTTTAGGTTATCCAGTTTTTGATTTTTAATAACTGTTTCAACACCGATTTTATCAAAAATCTTATAATCAAACTTTCCATCATTTAAATGGTTCATAATTTGTTGAAAATCCGCTTTTGTATAGCTAATTTTTGTTGGATTGTTAGCATGGGCTTGATTGTATTTTTCTAATTGTGCGGCAGTCGTTGTCCCTTGCACTACTTCTGTTGTCTTACCACCAATATCATCCAATGATTGAATAGTTTTATCAGATTTTTTCACTACTAAGACATTTGGATTTTTAGCAGTCGGAGCTACATACAAATACTTCCCTGCACGTTCTTTTGTATAGCTGATATTGTTCACTGCCATTTGGTAGCGATCGCTATCTAGACCAGCGAAAATACCAGACCACTCTGTCGTTTCAAATTTGACCTTATATTTATTAGAACCTTTAAAAATGGCACGAATAACTTCAATCTCATAGCCGGTTAGTTTCCCATTTTCTTCATAGTTAAATGGCTTTGGTGAAGCATTCGTTGCAACTTTGACTTCTGTTTTCCCAGATGAAGTAGCTGACTTTGAATTAGAGCACGCTGCTAACATTCCTGCCGTTAAAAGTCCAAGAGCTACTAAAGAAGAGTATTTCAATACTTTTTTCATATTCCTACATAACCTCTTTCATTAAGATAAATCCTATCATATCAAATATTTTTCTTCTTGACTATTATTTGATTTTTATCCAAGTGATAGATTTTCTTTATCAAGTAGAGCTAAACGAAATCAGATTTTTACCAAACATTGATACATTTGACAAATAGTGGAAAACTCAATTACTTTTCTAAACTAGCTACGCGTGTTAAAGCGACATCAATATTAGCACAAAAGTTGTCTGCACCAACTCTTATCAATAAAGCTTGCTTTTTCCATGACATGGTAAGGTTGTTCGTTGACATTTGCCAAGGATCTCTTTAAGAACATCCAATCCCGAAATATCCATTACAGAAACACTGCGCATACGAAGAATTAAGACATTTTTACCTTGTTCAGACTAAAGAAGTCCTTGATTTGTCCAGCGATGATTTCAACAGCTATTCCAAGTGTAAAGCCAACCGTGATGGTCTTTGAAATAAATTTAATCAGATCATCAAAATGCAACAAACCCATGCCGACGAGCATTAGACCAGCTAAGAAAGTAGCCACTGTCAGACCAGATAGACCGTACTGCGCAATAATTCCATAAATGATAACAACCAAAGCGGCTGTTGGCTCACCAATCTGAACACGACTCCCACCTAAAAAAGGAAATGAAAAAACCAACTACAGCAGCTGTATAAAGAGCTTGCTCTGGATTGACCCTCGAAGCAATCGCTAAAGCAATTGACAATGGTAAGGCAATGATTACCACGATAATCCTTACTACAAGGTCTTTGACAAATTGTGCACCCCAATAATTCTGTACCACACTAAAAACTTAGGATTGATATGCTTAAAAGCGTCCATTTTCCCCTCCTCTTTTTCTCTGTTCCCAGACGCTTGCGAGAACCTTATTACCATTGTAATATAACCCCATGTAAAATCTCTAGATGACCTGAATATGAAAACGTATCAGAAAAGGCGATAATTATTTCACCATCGCCTTTAATAATCTTTCTCATTCGTTTTTATCCTTCAGTGAAGAGATTGAAAGACTGGCTAAACCAAGGCCAAGCATTGTCAGTGCAGCCTTAGTGTCCAGTTTTCCTAAAGCAGATAAAACCACAACAACAATCCCCATGGCTACTCCAAGTCCTCTCAACACGGTGTCAACAATATCAGATTTCCCATTTTTCTTGTTTTCTTTCATCACTGTCTGTCCTTGCATCAGCTCATCTACCGATGTATCAAACAGGTCTGCTAATTTAGGAATGGTATTAATATCTGGATAGGATAAATCTCTTTCCCATTTTGAAACAGCCTTATCAGTGACCCCCATCTTTTCAGCCAGTTCTAATTGTGTCATCCCTTTTGCTTTCCTTAATGATGAAATCATCATACCTAGTGTTTGTTTTTTCATCAGATTTTTCCTCCCTCCATTTGCTAATTATATTGTAGCACCTTTTCTTACAAACTCAATCGACCAATAGTTTACTTCTCTCAACTTATAGTTTATCACTGGTTTATCTGCTTTTTACGCTCCTTATTTGAATTTTTAGAATAAGCTGAGCTACAACAAGCAGTCTTGGAAACCAACCTCACTCTTCAACTACATATTATTAGCTAGCCCACCTTTTCTACCAAACTTCATGTCTACTCTATCAAAGTAAAGAAGATACTAGCTCAAAATACTTACGGTCTTATAACTAAATTTCTTAAAAAACACTGAGAGATTAGTAAGTAACAAAAAAAGAGACTGGGACAAAATTATCTCAGTCTCAATCTGTATTAGTAAAAAACTATTGATGCAGTAGCTGTTGGACTCTTCATTTGCTTTTTAAGCTCAAAAGAGTATCTAAGCACCTCTTTCTTCACTATTAAAATCCTTCTACATTTGTATAAATCTTTTGGACATCTTCGTCATCTTCCAAAACAGCATACAATTTTTCAAATGTTTCTAAGTCTTCACCTGATAAGGTCACATCAGATTGCGGAATCATTTCCAATTCGGTAACTTGGAATTCCTCCACACCAGATTCGCGGAGAGCAGTCAAGGCTTTGTGCAAATCTGTTGGTTCTGTATAAACGGTGATAGTACCGTCTTCTGCTTCTACATCATCCACATCAACATCAGCTTCTAGCAGTTGTTCAAAGACACTATCTGCATCGTCTCCTGTGAATACAATCACACCTTTATTATCAAACATATAAGACACTGAGCCACTCGCTCCCATGTTTCCACCATTTTTACCAAAGGCAGAACGAACATTTGCTGCAGTACGATTGACATTTGAAGTTAGTGTATCCACAATAAGCATTGAACCATTTGGACCAAAGCCCTCATAACGTCCTTCAGTAAAGGTTTCGTCTGTATTTCCTTTTGCCTTATCTAACGCTTTGTCAATAACATGCTTCGGCACTTGCGCTTGTTTAGCACGTTCAATAACAAATTTCAAAGCTGAATTTGATTCTGGATCTGGTTCTCCTTTTTTAGCTGCTACATAGATTTCAACACCAAATTTAGCATAAACTTTTGAGTTTGCTCCATCTTTTGCTGTTTTCTTTGCCACGATATTGGCCCATTTACGTCCCATTGGATATTCTCCTTTAGATTTTCACTTTTTCAATCTTTTTTATTATAACACAAGTCAACCTGAATTTCACTAGCAAATTAGTGACAAGAGACTGTTCTATAAGACAATTTTTTCATCAATCTACTATAATCGGGATCCTTCCAAAATTCTGTTCCTCTAGCTTTACATTTCCTAGTTGGTAAATACGATCAGCTTGCTGCGTTAAGGAATCCCATGGCTCTTGACCAATGCGGCTGATGACTTCGATTTTCTTTTTCATCTTTTTAAGATGTTCTTGACCTGCTTGAGTAAAACCTAATACGTGAATTCCGCTAGGCAAAAGCTCATCTCTTGCACCAACCAAAATATAGGTCAAAATCCGTCTGATTCGTGCTTTCGTATATCGCTTGGTAGCCACTTGTTCAACCAACTCTTCTGTGGTATAACTGGTTTTTGCTGCTTCCCGCAAGCGCACCGCAAGTTCCTGATTAACCTGATAAAAAGTAGTCAGATCAGGATGACTAATCATCTGATAACGCAAAAAAGGATAGAGTGCTGACCAGGTCACTTTGGGAGACTGAATCAGAAGTTCATGATCTGGAGTGAATTTTGCTAGAAAACCTGAACAATTCATTCGCTTTCTCAGAGCAGTAGCCGAAGCATATTTTTCATTTTCTTCCTGTGAATGGTAGCCTGCTCCCTGACGTATGATTGGTGTCAATTGAATATCTTTTCCAGCGCAAGCTTTGGCATAAGAAAGCCCTAAAATGTGATTTGGGGTATTTCCAGTGAAGTGCACACCAGCAAATCTCTCCCACATTTTTTGTGTCTTCTGTGGATACGATAAATCAGCTGGCAAACTTTGCAAGTAATCCACCATATTCTGTTGATTATCCCCATAAATTTGTGAAAAGTGCTGATAATCCAGATTTTCTTCCGTCCCAAAAGCCAACTTATCCACACCTAGACGCTCTAAAATGTCCACCGCACCTTGTGCAAAGTAATCCGCTGACTGAACAGCCACCAAAAATGGCAATTCAACCACCAAATCAGCGCCATTTCGCAGAGCCGTTTCCGCGCGTGTCCACTTATCCACAATCGCAGGTTCACCACGTTGGACAAAATTACCCGACATAGCAACAACCTTCACACCATCAGCCTGCGACAGCAAATATTTGTGACCATTGTGAAAGGGATTAAATTCTGCGATAATACCAGTTACTGTCATCTCATTTCTCCGCTACAAAAAACCAACGCTTGCTTGTTTCTATTGGTGCCTCGTCTTCAAAATCTGCATATACCTTGACATTTTTAAAACCTGCTTGCTCTAACAAAATATCATAGGTCAAAATATCATAAGTGCGTTCTTCATGAACTTCGTCGTAGCGTGTAAAGCGCCCATCCTCATCTTGTAAGAAGAAAGTCAATTCGTGCACAACAGAATGTGGTGCCTCATCAGCATAGGTATCCCAAACCATGGCAAATTTTTCTGCGTTTTCATGGTAAGAATAGCCAGGAAAGACGGTATCTGTCTGATAGATTGAGTGCACGTCAAAGATGAATACTCCGTCCTCATTCAAACAGTCGTAAACTTGTTGAAAGACATCACCAACCTCAACTTCATCAGCCATATAACAGATAGAATCTGAGTAACAAGTCACCAAATCGTAATTTCCTGCTTGCGACAAATCAAGCATATTGCCTTGTTTGAATTCGATAACTTCGCCTGCTTCTTTAGCCCGTTTTCTTGCGATTTCAAGCATATCCTCACTCAAATCAAGTCCGGTCACATAAAAGCCAACTTTAGCAAAACGAACGGATTGAATCCCTGTTCCACAAGCTAACTCTAAAAGCTTTTTCTTATCTTTTGAAAAATGGCGGAGCGAAAAGTCAGTCCATTTATCATAAAGGCTGTCATCCATAATAGCATCATAGACTGATGCAAACGTTTCATAAGTTGTCATCTTACCTAACAGTACCAAAAACAGGTACTTTCCTTTCTCCTCGTTGAAAAGGGCTGGGACAACGTCCTCAACCCTTCATTGATATTTTTAATTACAAGGTTTGTTTCTCAAGTAATGGTGTTACATCAATACCGACCGCTTCATACCAGAGTTTTTCAAGATTATAGTGACTCCGCATTTCCTCGGAAAAGATATGAACGACCACACCACCTAAGTCTAGAAGCACCCAGCCTCCAGCAGCATCCCCTTCTACATGACTAGCTAACAGCCCTACTTCTGTGACTTTCTCACGGATATTTTCTGCAATAGCTTCTAGTTGACGACTATTCATAGAGCTAGCAATGACAAAATAATCAGTCATCGTCGTCAATCCCTGCAAATCTAGCACGGTGATATCTTCCGCTCGTTTTTCATCTGCTGCTTTTACAACAATTTCTAATAATTCTTTTTCTTTCATTTAATCCTCTTTCAAATAGTACACATGTGCATTATAGGTCTCCAAAGCTTGGGGATAGATCGGCAAGCCCTGATGAGCCAGATATTCCACTGTACGCGCTGTTTCATAAGCCACGGCTTGGTTGAGCGAAACGTGAGCAATCTCACGCGCCCGCTCCACTCCTGAAAAGTTCCGATTAGGCTCAATATAGTCTGCTACGTAGACCACCTTATCTAAATCGGACATTTGGGCAGAACCTACGGTATGAATCTCAATAGCTCGTAGAATTTCTGGATCACTCAATCCTAAATCTTCTTGAATTTTGTAAATGCCGACCATGCCATGCCAAACATTATTTCCCCAATCTTTCAGTTTTGGATCCAGATCATACTTATCAATCAGCGCCAGAAATTCTTCGTCAGAGAGCTTTTTCGCATAATCATGGAGCAGACCTGCCAAACCAGCTTTTCCTACATCTACTCCGAAGCGCTCTGCCAAGTTAATCGCTGCTTGTTCCACTCCCAGACAATGTTTAAAACGTTTTTCTGGTAACAGTTGCTGCATTTTGACTAAAAGCTGATCACGAGAAATTCCCACGTAGCTTTCATATCCCATTATTGTAAAGACCTTCTTTCTCGATATAGTTTAAAACTAGCTTAGGTAAGAGAAAATTTGGTGTTCGTCCTTGAGCCAGAAAGTCCCGAACCATGCTAGAAGAAATATCCATGAGCGGCACATCTACCCAAATAACTGGGTAGGACGTTCCTGCTTTATACCTAGGGCGTTGAACACCGACAAATTGAACCAAATCAACCAATTCATCAATCCGATACCATTTAGGAAGATAATCTACCATGTCCGCTCCGATAATGAAATAATAATCTGTATCTGGATGTTTTTCTGTCAAGAGCTTCATCGTATCATAGGTATAACTAATACCTTTTCTCTCAAGTTCAATGGTTTCAATTCCTAAACCTTTGATGCCTTCAATTGCCAACTCCAACATTTTCAATCGGTGTTTCTCATCAATCGTTGTTTTCTTATCAACATGGGGCGGCTCATACTCAGGCATGAGCAAGACCTGATCTAAACATAGCTGCTGACGAACTTGATCAGCTACGACCAAATGAGCATTATGGACTGGATTGAAGTTTCCACCTAAAATCCCAACTTGCTTTCTTTTTTTTGCTTTTACTTCTGGTTCCAACTTCACCTTGGTGAAAGGAGTCAGTAATTCAATTGCCATAGGCTACTTCCTCTAAATTTCTTTTACCTTTACTGAAATTTTGCGTTTTTCCTTTTTGCTAGACTGCTTGTACAAAATCAAAATACGACCAATTTTTTGAACAGTGTCCACCCCGATTTCTTCTTCGAGAATTTCTGCTACTTCATGAATGTTCTCATCTGTATTTTGCAGAAGAGTCACTTTAATCAATTCTCTAGCATCTAGAGCTTGACGGACACTTGTTTTAATCTGGTCGTTGAGGCCGTTTTTGCCAATCTGAATAATGGGTTTGAGACTGTGAGCTTGACTATTTAAAAAAGCTCGTTGTTTGGATGTTAATGACATAGATTCCTCTTTTGTTTCTTATTTCGTTTATCTTCTCTTTATTTTTCTAACAGCCATTTCTTCTTAGATAATGGCTTTGCGGGTCACCACTGCTACTTCCTCTGGCGCCCAAACTGCAATCTGTGCTGGTCCTATCACACGAATCCAGCCCAAACCTGAAAAGACTACATCTGTTTTGGTTTCAATTTTCAACTCATGCTTGACTAGCTGTGGAAAATCTGCCACTTCTTTTTTAGAGGGCGGTGTTAGCAAAGAACCAACATGCTTTTCATAAAATTCTCCCGCTCCTGCAAGCTTGGTGCGATGCAGCTTTAGTTCATTGTCAAAATAAGCAGTAAAACCTTGTTTGTTACCCGACACAAAATCAAAGCGTCCCAAGCCTCCTAAAAAGAGGGTTTGTTCAGGATTGAGTTGGTAAGTTTTGGGCTTGATTTCCTTTTTCGGGCTGACATATTTGAAATTTTTAGCAGATAAATAATGAGCCATTTGGTAGCGGTGGATAATTCCAGGTGTGTCGTAGATATGACTACCATCAACCAGAGGAATCTCAATCTTATCCAAAGTAGTGCCAGGAAAACGGGAAGTGGTGATAATGTCCTTATCCCCAGTGATTTCCTGAATAATAGCATTGATTAGCGTTGACTTACCAACATTAGTTACACCGACCACATAGACATCTCGGCCTTTCCGATATTGCTCAATCTTTTCAATTAGTTCTTTAATGGCTTGCTTGTTTTGAGCTGAAGTCAGAACTACATCAACAGGACGCAGACCTTCCTCGTGAGCCCTCTCTGTCAACCATTGGGTCACTTTGCTAATCTTAACAGACTTGGGAAGAATATCTTTTTTATTCCCAACTAACAGCACATCATTACCAGCCACAAAGCGTGGTAAACCTGGAATGACCGAACCATTAAAATCAAAAATATCTACTACATTGACTACGAGAGCATTACTGTCACCCACTTCGTGGAGAAGCCTAAGAAAATCATCGTCTGTCAGCTGCACATCAGTAATTTCGTTGTAGTGACGGAGACGAAAACAGCGCTGGCAATACAGTTCGCCTGTCTCCATTCCCTTTTCCAAAGCAGACTGAGGGGTATAGCCCAACTTGTCCTTATATTTTGTCTGAATCGGTGCTCCACACCCAATACAGAAAATGTCTTCCATATTTAAATTCCTTTTTTGTATTCAATCATTCCATATTTTTTAGTGATTTTTTTCAAAACTCTCCGCTCACGCGCCCGATTAATCTGAGTTTTTATTGAATCATGCTCAACCAGCGGCTTGACTAAAATCGAACGAATTCCGGCTCTATGAGCAGCTCGAATATCCGTCATAAGCTGATCGCCCACCATGACCACTTCGTTTTTCTCAAAACGGAATTCTTTCAACGCACGATTAATCCCCCAAGTGAATGGTTTCATGGACCAACAAACATAATCAATTCCAAATTTTTCAACTGCTCGCTTCACTCGTTTTTTGGTATTATTAGATACCACAATAATTCGAATCCCTGCATCTCGCACATCGTGAAGCCACTGCTTCATTTCTGGTGTTCCATCGGGATTGTTCCATGCGATAAGAGTATTATCTAAATCCACCAAAACAGCCTTGATACCGTGTTTTTTTAAACTTTCAACTGTCAAATCATAAACTGCCTCAATCGCAAAATCAGGCATGTAGTTTTCAATTGCCACATTTCTCTCCAAACATTATACTTCTACCTATTTTAACATAAAAAAAAGGTTTTCGCACCCTAGATCTTTTCATCGATTTTATGTACAATTTGCCAAAAAATGTTTAAAAATGTTATAGTAAGAATAGAGAATTTAACACGGAGGAACTTATGGCAAATACGAGTAAGAAAATGACTGCCGTCTCCCCTCTTTTACAAAAATTTATCAACTGGGCTTCTATTGTTGGAGCAGTTGGAACAGTAATTTTCTGTATCTGGGCCTATTATACTGGCATTTTACAATCTAAAGAAACCCTGTCCGCCTTTATTAAGCAGGCTGGATTTTGGGGACCACCACTTTTTATTTTCCTGCAAATCCTACAGACAGTTGTTCCTATTATTCCTGGAGCTTTGACTTCGGTTGCTGGTGTTTTTATTTATGGTCATATCATTGGAACCATTTATAATTATGTTGGAATTGTCATCGGCTGTGCTATTATTTTTTACCTAGCGCGTACCTACGGTTCTGCTTTTGTCCAATCGGTCGTCAGCAAACACACCTACGACAGGTATATCGGTTGGCTGGACGAGGACAATCGTTTTGAACGTTTTTTCATCTTTATGATGATTTGGCCTATCAGTCCAGCAGACTTCCTCTGTATGCTGGCTGCTCTTACGAAAATAACTTTTAAAAAATATATGATTATTATTGTCTTGTGCAAACCCATCACGCTTGTCATCTATACTTACGGTTTGACATACATCATCGACTTCTTTTGGCAATTATTTTCAAAATGAAAGACAGAGCAATGCGATTCGCTCTGCCTTTTATAAGATTCCTTTCCTTTTTTCTAATATCAAATCTTTTATAGAAATCAAGAAGACCGCCGATAAAATCATAAACATACCAGCAAAGTCTACAAGATAAAATTGCTCATGCATAATGAGAAAGGCAAAAAATACAGCCGATATGGGCTCAACAGCCGCTAAAAGGCTAGATTTAACAGGTCCAACTAAACTGGTTCCTTTGAGAAATAGCGTATAAGCGAGGATTGTTCCCACTAAGATAATGCCCACCAAAGCTAGGTATACTTCCATTGACAATCGCAAATGAAAATGTAAGATACCACTAAATGGTGTTAGAGCAAGGCCTGCTAATGTCATCCCCACTCCAATCACCGGAATACTGCCCCACCTTTTTATCAATTGAATTGGGATTAAAATATATAAAGCGTAAGTGAAGGCAGCAAATAATCCCCAAAAAAGCCCTGCTGGCGTTACAGATAAGTGATCGAGCTGTCCATGAGTGGCAATCAAAAAAGTACCTCCAATAGCTAATACCATAGACAACACTTCTGTTATAGTAGGTGCAACCCAATCTTTGAGGCAAGTATAAGCAAGGATTCCAACCGGACAGACATATTGCAGAACAGTAGCTGTGCCTGCATTACTTTCATAAATAGATTTTAAATAAGCAAATTGATTGAGCAAAAGTCCTAATAAAGCAAAAAGCACTAATGACATCATCGCTTCCTGATCTTTTAGCATTTCAAATAATTTTTTGCGATTGGTTAATACCATATACGATATCAACAGAACTCCCGCAATTAAAAGTCGAACATTCGTTAAAACTAAGACGGGAAATCCATGCGCCATTAAGTATTGCCCACTCGTACCTGACAATCCCCATGCAACTCCTGCTACTAATGTTAACATTGTTCCTTTGGCTGTCTTTGACATTCCACTTCTCCCTTTCATCGTATGATTATAACACAAAAAATCAGCCGAAACGACTGATTTTTTATATTTTACAATTTTTCCAACTCTTGATTGAGCAGTTTTTGGGCTACTTGTGGATTAGCTTGGCCTTTGGTAGCTTTCATGAGCTGACCAATCAGTGACTTAGCTGCATTTTTGTTGCCGCCCTTGTAGTCATTGAGAGCTTTTTCATTGTTGGCAAAGACTTCTTGAATGATTGGTAATAGCTGGGTTGGGTCTGAGATTTGGATCAGACCGGCTTTTTCCACATATTCCTTGGCTGATCCACCATTCTTCGCCAAATGAACAAAGACTTTTTTGGCAATTTTAGAAGAGATAGTGCCATCTGCAATCAAGGCAATCATTTCTGTCAGATTTTCCGGTGTCAACTTAATCTCAGAGATGGTCTTACCTTCTGCATTGAGGTATTGCGCCACTTCACCTTGCAGCCAGTTTGACACAGATTTTGCGTCTCCGCCTGCTGCTACTGCAGCTTCAAAGAAGTCTGAGAGATTTTTCGTTGCCGTTAATTGTTTGACATCATAGTCTGATAGTCCGAAGTCAGCTTTATACTTAGCCCGACGTTCTTTTGGAAAAGCTGGTAAATCTGAGCGCACCGCCTCAATCCAGCTGTCATCAATCTCAAAGATTGGCAGGTCTGGCTCTGGAAAATAACGATAATCTGCCGAACCTTCCTTGACTCTCATCAAAAGAGTCTCACCTGTCGCTTCGTCATAACGGCGAGTTTCTTGACGAATCTGTCCACCGCTACGCAAAATCTCAGCCTGGCGTTTTTCCTCAAAAGCCAAGCCCTTGCGGACAAAGTTAAAGGAATTAAGATTTTTTAGTTCTGTCTTGGTACCAAATTCTTCTTGGCCATAAGGTCGGATAGAAATATTTGCATCCACCCGCATGGAGCCTTCCTCCATCTTGACATCGGAAATACCCGTGTATTGGATAATTTCTTTGAGCGCTGTTAAGTAAGCGTAAGCTTCTTCTGGACTGCGCATGTCAGCTTCTGAGACAATCTCGATCAAAGGCACTCCTTGACGGTTAAGGTCAACATAAGAATAACCGTCACTGCCATGGGTATTCTTGCCAGCATCCTCTTCCAAATGAGCCCGCTCAATGCGAATTTTTTTAGTCGTGCCGTCTTCTAGCTCGATTTCAATCCAGCCATTATAGCCAATGGGCTCATCAAATTGAGAAATTTGATAGGCTTTAGGATTATCTGGATAAAAATAATTCTTGCGGTCAAAGTGCATTTTTTGATGAATGTCCATATTGAGCGCCAGAGCAGCCTTGATACCGTAATCAATAACTCCCTTATTCATTACTGGCAAGACACCTGGAAAAGACCAGTCAATGATATTGGTGTTGGTATTTGGATCTTCCCCGAAATGAGCCGGTGCTGGTGAGAAAATTTTTGAATTTGTTTTTAATTCAACATGGACTTCCAATCCAATAATCGTTTCAAAGTTCATTTAATATCCTTTCTAAATATTTATAGCCTTAACAGTTCTTTCTTTTTCAAAATAAATTCTTCATCTGTGATAATACCTTCATCTAATAACTTTTTGTATTTAAGTATCTCGTCAGCAGGAGAAATAGTTGATACTGTATTTACTGGCATATGTGTTTCATTCACTTTTTCTAGTATAAAGTTTTTTGCATAATTAAAACTGTCTGCAACAACTTTAGATGCTATAGATATAGAATTAGGTTGTTTAGCGGCACTTTTGTCAGGATCATTAGACCAATAACTCTTTCTAGTATTTTGCATGCCTCCAGCCGAAATTTCAAAATATCCACTACCTAGAAAACCATAATTTACTTCTGCATTTGTAATATTTTTATATGGCATTGAAAATATACCGTTACCAAATGTATGTCCTGTCATATACCCTTACTTTACTATGTAAACATTTTTATCTGTACAAAAGAGAAATTCTTTAAACGTCCCCTTAAGTGCAACATAAAGTATCTCATTATCCCCTATAACTGAGTTAGCAATATTTATCAATAAATCAAGATAAGCTGGCTGATGATAAAGTTTAGACTGATAAATACGAACCATCTCTTATTCTCCAAAAATGACTGGCTTTTGCTTGTGGTAATCTGTCGTTGCTTCAAAAGCAGCTGCGACTTGGTAAATCGTTTCTTCATCAAAGTGGTTACCAATCAGCTGCAGACCAACAGGAAGACCGTCTGCAAAGCCAGCTGGGATCGAAATGCCCGGCAAGCCAGCCAGATTGACTGGAATGGTCAAAAGGTCGGCCAGATACATGGCTACCGGATCTTGGTTTTGACTGCCCAAGTCATAAGCTACCGTCGGTGCAGTTGGACCTAAGATCAAATCATATTTTTCAAAAACCTTGGCAAAATCTTGCATAATGAGCGTCCGAACTTGACCCGCCTTTTTGAAATAAGCATCATAATAACCAGACGATAAACTGAACGTTCCTAGCATAATTCGGCGCTTGACTTCCTCACCAAAACCTTGGCTGCGAGATTTGACATAGACATCCTCTAAGTTTTCAATCTCTTCTGCCCGATAGCCGTAGCGAATCCCGTCAAAACGTTGCAAGTTGGAACTGGCTTCAGAAGAAGCGATGATATAGTAGACTGCAACACCGTACTTGCTGTGCGGAAGGCTGACTTCTTCAACAATTGCTCCCAGACTTTCCAAATGCTTAGCAGCCGCTAAAATGCGTTCTTTGACTTTTTCATCAATCCCCTCACCCATGTATTCTTTGGGAAGAGCGATTTTCAATCCTTTAATCTCTCGACCAATCTTGCTAGTGAAATCAGGAACAGCTCGTTGAGAAGAAGTAGAGTCTTTTTTGTCATTGCCTGCAATCACTCCCAAAAGCTGAGCATTTTCTTTGACCGTCCGAGAAAATGGTCCAATCTGATCTAGCGAGCTACCAAAAGCAATGAGACCAAAACGAGAAACTCGTCCATAAGTTGGCTTGAGACCAACCACTCCGTTAAAGGAAGCTGGCTGACGGATCGAACCACCGGTATCAGAACCTAGAGACAGGCGAACTTGACCAGAAGCAACTGCTGTCGCTGAACCACCAGATGAACCACCTGGAACTTTTGTAGCATCCCAAGCATTTTTCGTAGTCTTAAAATAAGAGTTTTCGCTAGAACCACCCATGGCAAATTCGTCCATATTGGTTTTACCAACGATAATCATGTCCTTGCTGTAGAGCTTCTCCACACTGGTCGCATCGAAAATCGGCTTGTAATTGTAGAGAATTTTTGAGGCAGCTGTCGTTAGAATCCCCTTAGTAGAAATATTGTCCTTAACAGCCAGTGGAATGCCGCTCATGAGATTATCCGCATCAATTCCCTTTGCATCTACTGCTGCTGCCTGTGCCACTGCTTCTTCTTCACTAATCGTAATAAAACTATCAACTGCACTTTCTCGACTTTTCATATCTTCCAGAGTAGCTTTCGTCAGCTCAACTGCTGAAAGTTCCTTTTTGACAAGGAGATCATGCAATTCTTCAATTGTTTTTTGGTTTAAAGTCATTAGGCATCTCCTCCGTCATCTAGGATGGCAGGAACCTTGATATAGCCCCGCTCTTTTTCAGGTACATTTTGGAAAAGTTCTTCTCGATTCCAACCTGCAACTGCTACATCTTCACGCATATAGTTGACATTTTCTGCCACGTTTGATGTAAAAGGCACACCAGTTGTATCAACTTCGTTTAACAACTCCACCATGTCCACAATTTTTGACAAAGTTGTCGCAAATTCTGCTGTTTCTTCAGGTGAAAAAGCTAGTTTTGACAAGTGAGCAACATGCGTTACTTCCTCTTGAGTAATTTTCATCTCTGTTTCCTTTCTCTTCTTTTATTTTTCAGCATAACTGAAAAATAATCGTCTTCTTATTTTATCACAAATAGGCTTAGTTCTTCAATTCCAAATGCAGGTCTTTCAGCTGTCTTTGGTCAACCAAACTTGGACTTTCCTGCATCGGATCAAAGCCAGTACCATTCTTCGGAAAGGCGATGACTTGGCGGATATTTTCTTCCCCAGCTAAAATCATAACCAAACGATCTAAGCCTAGAGCCAAGCCGCCGTGCGGTGGGAAGCCGTATTCCAAGGCTTCCAGGAAGAAACCAAAGTCCCGCTCATAGTCTTCTCGGCTCATGCCTAATAGCTCAAACATGGCCTCCTGAGCCTTCCGGTCGTGAATACGAAGGCTTCCTCCACCAATTTCATAGCCATTCAAGACAATGTCGTAGGCATGGCTGCAAAATTGACCTGGCTCTTGCCCATCTTCAAAAATCCCCTGTGTGAAAGGATGGTGCATGGCTTGATAGCGGTTTTGGTCCTCATTCCACTCCAGCAGGGGCCAGTCCACAACCCAGAGAAAGTTCAGCAAGCTCTGGTCGATCAAATCAAGATGTTTTGCCACTTCTAAACGCAAGTACCCTAGAGCTTCTTGAGCTTGTCTTTTCTTGGCAATAACTAGCAAAAGTAAATCACCGTCTTGTGCTTTAAATCGCTCTATGAAGGCAGCTACTTCTGTTTCAAAAGTCGAAGCCAAATCCCCTTGAAGCCCACCAGCTTCCACCTTAACGCTTGCAAACCTACTAGCTCCAAATCCTTTCATTTCCTGATAGAAATGACTAAGCTGCTTTTTAGTGAATTCATTCGCAGCATTAGGAACACAGATACCCATCACTTCCTCTTGGTTATCCAAGGCTTTCTTGATGAGAAGCGATTCATTTGCTTGGCACAAATCCGTCAAACTATTCAGCTCTAAACCAAAGCGCGTATCTGGCTTATCAGAGCCGAAGCGGCTCATAGCCTCTTCATAGCTAATAGTTGAAAAAGCTTCTGTTAGCTCTAAACCATGAGTTTTCTTAACAACAGCTTTGAGCATGCCTTCAACAAGTCTGCGAATGTCTTCCTCACTAACAAAACTCATTTCCATATCAACCTGAGTAAACTCAGGCTGACGATCTCCTCGTAGGTCCTCATCCCGAAAGCAGCGAACAACTTGATAGTAACGCTCCAGACCAGCTCCCATTAAGAGTTGCTTCAGCATTTGCGGACTTTGAGGCAAGGCATAAAATTGATTTTTAAAAACTCGACTAGGAACCAAAAAATCTCTAGCTCCTTCCGGTGTAGACTTTGTCAAGTAAGGAGTCTCCACTTCCATAAAATCCTTACCGTTTAAATAGTCACGAATTGTGCTGGTTACTTGATGACGAAGTTTGAGGTTCTCTGTCATCTTACTCCGACGCAAATCTAGATAGCGATATTTCTGTCGCAAGTCTTCTCCTGTATGGGCGTGCTGATCGAGTTCAAAGGGAAGAGACTTACTGTTTGCAAGGATTTGAATAGCCTCCGCTCGTAGCTCCACCTGTCCAGACTTGATAGCTTTGTTGACAAAGCGATTTTCTCGTTTGACAACCTCTCCCGTAACAGAGATAACATCTTCCTTATGTAGATGATCAATTCCCGCAAAAGCTGGGCTATCGCCTGCGACAAAAACTTGAAGTAGTCCTTCTCGGTCTCTTAGCTCTATAAAAGCTAATTTCCCATGATTTCGGATATTGGCAACCCATCCGGTCGCTGTCATTTTCTGACCAACCTGTTCTAAACCGTAGTTTCCGATAAAAACTTCTTTCATGTTCTCTACCTCTTTCTAAATTCATGTTCAGTTTAATCACCAATTTACCACAAATTACATATAGAAATCTACGCCCATAGATCTAATGCTATAAAGCATTAAGCAATTTGGGGTTACAGATTTTGTCCAAAGGACAAAACTGCATCCACTCCTCTATGTGCTAAGAATTATAAGGAACATAGACTTTACTGCGTAAATCTATGTCCATAGCTCTAGACTCTAAAGCATTAAGAACGATGGAAAAACGGCTTTCGCCTGTAAAACAGACGAAAGCCGTGGTACCACTGTTATTCGTTGCATTGCAACCTCTGGCTCGTAACGTGAGCAGCCGTTTGTGCTTTGATTCACACAAATCATTCGCAACAATATAATAGTTTTAAACAATATTATCTTTTGTCATAAATAGCATAGAAAAAACCATTTTATCATTGACAGTATGTTCTTCGGATTTTGCTTTCTTGGTGCTGCTCTCAGCTTTCAGCACTTTCTGTGCAAGTCAGCAAGCCTACTCTACTGCTTTTTTACTTTTAAATTGTTATCTATTATAGTCGAACCTAAAACATTTTGCAAGTGATTGAGAGCAAATTTATGATTTTCTTCAGAAAGAGAAGCTACCGCAGGTTCTACCACCTCAATTTGATACCCTAAATTGTAGGCATCGATTGCCGTATGTAGGACGCAAATATCCGTCAAGACTCCTGTCAGAATCACCGTGTCTACTTTTCTTTCTCGCAGACGTATATCCAAATCTGTGCCGGAAAAGGCAGAATAATGGCGCTTATCCATCCAAAAGACTCGAGAGTCCGCTTGATAGGTTTCATAAAAGTCAGCCAATGGTCCATAAAGATTGCGTCCACTAGTTCCTTTGATATTGTGTGGTGGAAAGAGTTTACTTTCTGGGTGGAAAGTATCTCCTTCGTCATGCGCATCAATTGCAAAAAAGATATAATCTCCTCGCTCAAAAGCTGCCTCGGTCACTTGGGCAATAGCTTCAGAAATTGCCTGAGCTGGAGCTCCAGCTGTCAACTTGCCATCATCTGCCACAAAATCCACCGTATAATCAATCGAAATCAATGCTTTTGTCATCAGTAGTCTCTCCTTTTAATCTCTTCAAAGACATCGGGAATAAGGACTTTAAGGTAGGTTCCTTTCATTCCTAAAGAACGACTCTCAATAATGCCTGCACTCTCTAGTTTACGCAAAGCATTGACAATCACTGAGCGAGTAATCCCAATACGATCTGCAATGACCGATGCTGTCAACTGTCCTTCATTACCATTTAGTTCACCTAAAATAGCTGAAACAGCTCGTAATTCTGAATAAGATAGCGTATTTACAGCCATGGTTACGGCTGTTCGACGTCGAATATTTTTTTCATCTTCTTCTCGTTGGAAGTTGAGTAGCTGAATCCCAACTACTGTACTTGCAATTTCAACTAAGATCAAGTCATCATCATCAAATTCTTTATCATTTCGCCAAACAATCAATGTTCCTAAGCGAATCCCTGATACATGAATAGGCGAAATCGTCGTCAAGCCATCTGGAAATTCATCTTTGGTTTCGACTGGAAAAATAGATAAAGCATGATTGACAGGAAGATTAGCTTCTGTATCATACATCAAATTCGCTGTGCGAACATACTCTTCTGGGAAGATTTTTGTTTGATAAAATGCTTCCACCCGGTCATTATTCGTCTTGTAGCGCATAAAATACCCCAAAAGACGCCCCTTGCTGTTTACAATACAAGCATTGCAATCCATAATCTCAGCTAACTGCTGAGTAATAGCATTGTAAGGCAATTCTTCCTGTAAGCGCTCATCTGAACGACGCAAAATAGATGTAATTTTTCGTGTTTTTGCTAATAAGTTTGCCATAATTTACCTCGCATATAATCTTATTGATTATACCATAAAACGCTTTATTCTTCAACAATTATCTGAAAATTGTTTATTGAAACACAATTAAGTCTCATTAACTTTTTCAAAACTCCTCAATCCCCATTTCCAATACCAAAAAAGCAACCTTTCGGCTGCCTGTATGATTATCTTCGATATTGCCTTAAGAAACGCGTCATTTTTTCTTGGATCTGTGCTAATTCATCTACACGTGGCAGATAAACGATACGGAAATGATCTGGATCTTTCCAATTAAATCCGCGTCCGTGTACCAGCAAAATCTTTTCTTGCTTTAAGAAATCAAGCACGAATTGTTCGTCATCATCCACTTGATACATTTCTCTATCAATTTTTGGAAAAATATACAGTCCTGCTTTAGGTTTGGTCGCAGACAAACCTGGAATTTCATTGATAGCCTTGTAAATAAAATTCCGTTGCTCATAAATGCGACCACCAGGAAGTAACAATTCGTCTACTGACTGATAACCTCCAAGAGATGTTTGGACCACATGCTGAGATAAGACGTTTGAGCACAACCGCATATTTGACAGCATATTCAGTCCTTCGATATAATCTTTCACATGAGATTTTGGACCTGAAAGCACCATCCAGCCTACGCGAAAACCTGCGATACGGTGCGATTTAGACAAACCGTTCATGCTGACGCAGAAAAGATCCGGTGCCAGACTAGCAATCGCTGTATGTTTCTCACCATCCATCACTAAACGGTCATAAATCTCATCCGCAAAAATAATCAAGTTATTTTGTCGTGCAATTTCAACAAGATATTCTAGGACTTCCTTAGGATACAAGGCACCGGTCGGATTGTTTGGATTGATAACGACAATAGCCTTTGTATTAGAAGTAATCTTTGATTTGATATCTTCTATATCTGGATACCAATCCGCCTGCTCATCACAAAGATAATGAACCGCATTGCCTCCTGCTAAGCTAACAGCAGCTGTCCAGAGCGGATAATCAGGCATCGGCACTAGAACTTCGTCCCCATTATCCAGCAAGCCCTGCATTGACATAACAATCAGCTCGCTAACCCCATTACCAAGATAAACGTCCTCAATATCGACATTTGGAATATTCTTCAACTGACAATACTGCATAATGGCTTTCCGAGCAGAAAAAATTCCTTTCGAGTCTGAATAGCCCTCGCTATCCCGTGCATTCATAATCAAATCATGAATCACTTCATCTGGTGCCGTAAAACCAAATTCGGCAGGATTTCCTGTATTCAAACGGAGGATCTTCTCACCATTTGCACGCATTCGCATGGCTTCTTCTAGGACTGGACCACGAATATCATAAGCTACATGTTCTAACTTTGTCGATTTATTAAATTCTTTCATCGAACTTTTCCTCATTTCAAAAGAGTCAATTTATTATAACGCAATTTTTCTAAAAAATCTAAAAAAGTTCTTGTAAAGTCTACCTGAAAATGCTTTACTTTTTTCATGTAAAGGGTTACAATATTAGTAAAGAAAGAATGGAGGTATCCCTATGCTACAAAGATATCAAAACATTATGGTCGCTGTTGATGGTTCTCACGAAGCTGAGCTTGCTTTTGAAAAAGGGGTAAATGTGGCACTAAGAAATAATTCACGTCTCACAATCGCTCACGTTATTGATACACGTGCATTGCAAAGTGTTTCCACATTCGATGCCGAAGTTTATGAAGAATTACAGGCAGATGCTAAAAAATTAATGGATGAGTATGCCCAAAAAGCAAAAGAAGCTGGCGTCACAGACGTTGTCACAATTGTTGAAATGGGTAACCCTAAAACCTTACTTGCAACAGATATTCCAGATGAACAAAAAGTCGATCTCATCATGGTCGGTGCTACTGGGCTCAATGCCTTTGAACGTTTATTGGTCGGTTCCTCATCTGAATACATCTTGCGTCATGCAAAAGTTGACTTACTTGTTGTTCGTGATAAGGAAAAAACATTATAATCCAAAGATAAAGAGAGATTGGCATAACCAGTCTCTCCTCTTTTTTATTCTTCATTTTTTTCACAATTCCGTTGATAAGCTTGAATTTGACGTTCAAGTTCTTTTTTGATAGCAGGCTCCGGTGCATAATTTTTTTCCCAATCATCTGGTTTTAAAATTTTATGAGTAACTGGGTCAAAGTGCGCTTTACCATCTGGGAAGAGTTTCCCCATATTCGCTTGGTGTACAATTTCAAATAAGCGCTCAGGATCTACTCCCATTAAAACAAAACTACCATAAGTAAAATATAGCATATCAATCAGTGCATCTACTTGTCCAACGAGAGACATCTCTGCATTACTCTTCTGTTTAACCTTATCGGAAGCTTTATCTATCGCTTTATGCAAAAATTGAATAGACTGATTGAAAATTTCTTCTGAAGGACTGGCTGCTCGTAAAAATTCCACTAGTTCTTCTACCTTGAAGCCTGCACGATGACGAGCACCCTCTGTTGTCCACAGGATGGGCTCTTCCTGCGTGCATTCATCCATTATCCCATGAAATTCTTTGACCTTATTAAAGTGGTGGTCGCTACTGACAAAGACTTTTTCACTCGCCAAAATACCAAAATGCTCCAAAGCCTTATGAATTCCGTCCTGACTATTACTGCTAGTAGTGTGTTTCGCAACTTCTTTCACTCGACTGGTTCCATTTCCCATGGCGATGGACATACCAACCCCCGCTAACATTTCAACATCATTATCAGAATCACCAAAAGCCATGACTTGATTGATATCAAAGCCATATTCTTTTCCAACCAGCTTAATTCCCTCTAGCTTGGACATACCCTGATTGATAATGTCAGCCGCAAAAGGACTGCTGCGAGTAAATTTTAAATTTGGAAAATCGGCTTCTATAGATTGTGTTTCTCTCGGGGTTGCCAACATTAACACTTGATAAATCGGCTCTTGAATAGATTTAAATAAATCATTCTGTTGTTGAGGAAGCGCCTTGCTGATTACATGATTGAAACTTTTATTAACCAAGTGTGTCATCTTTTTCGGAACAAAACGACTGGTCCATTGAGAAAATTTGCTCATGCCAAAACTCATGATTTTTGAGCCAACCACTCCTGATTCTGTTCCAAATGAAATTTCTATTTTATGCTGGTGAGCATACTGAATCAAGTGACGCAAGCTGGTTTTATCAATTGGCTTAGCAGAAATGACTTTATCTTTTGAAAAAATATATTGTCCATTATAGGTCACCGCAAAATCTAAATCCAACTGTTCCATAAAGGATTGGACAAAAAAGGGGCCTCTTCCTGTTGCTAAACCAACTAAAATACCTTGCTGTTTTAAACTATGGATCGCTTGTTCTGTGGATTTCAAGACCGTCCGACTATCATTTACTAATGTCCCGTCAATATCAAAAAAGACTGCTTTGATTTCCATTCATTTCTCATCTCTTTCTTTTATGATACAATAATTATAGCATAGATTCAGGAGAAGCTCACTTATGACCAAAAGAATTCTAGTTTTACATACTGGCGGTACCATTTCCATGCAAGCTGACACTGCTGGAAAAGTTGTCACAACTGAATACAATCCCATGAACCATGTCACAGTTCCTCTAGAAGGCATTCAAGTTACTGCTCTTGATGTTTTCAATATTCCTAGCCCTCACATGACACCACAGTACATGCTGCAATTGTACAAAAAAATCAGAGCAGATGGAAAGCAATTTGACGGTGTTGTGATTACTCACGGAACGGACACTCTAGAAGAAACAGCATATTTTTTGGATACGATGGAACTTCCAAATATTCCTGTTGTTTTGACTGGTGCCATGCGAAGCTCTAATGAACTAGGGAGTGATGGGGTTTACAATTACTTGTCTGCACTTCGTGTTGCAAGTGATGAAAAGGCACGCGGAAAGGGCGTTCTAGTAGTTATGAATGATGAAATCCATTCTGCAAAATACGTAACAAAAACACATACAACAAATGTCAGTACCTTTCAAACGCCAACTCATGGTCCACTTGGATTGATTATGAAAAAAGAAATTCTCTATTTTAAAACTGCCGAACCACGCGTACATTTTCATTTGAATAAGATTACTGGCTTGATTCCTATTATCCCCACCTATGCTGGAATGACAACCGAATTGCTGGATATGTTAGATTTGAAGAGAATAGATGGTCTCGTCATTGAAGCCTTCGGAGCTGGGAATCTACCACAAGAAGTGGCACAAAAGCTCAGTCATATGACTGCTTCTGGTCTTCCAATTGCATTGGTATCCCGTTGCTTCAATGGTATTGCAGAGCCAGTTTATGCTTATGAAGGAGGTGGCGTGATGCTTCGTGAAGCAGGAATTATGTTTGTTAAAGAATTAAATGCTCCTAAAGCTCGTATCAAACTTCTCATCGCCCTTAACGCTGGACTTCAAGGGCAGGCATTAAAAAACTACATAGAAGGCTAGATTCTTATATAAATAAAAAGCCTCGATTAATTCGAAGCTTCTTAGGAGATTTATGAAAAAAAGTTTTTTAACTCGCTTGTTTTTTTAGTTATCTACCATATATTTCTAACTCCTTTCCCGTTTTTTTGAATGTCTTGTTATAATTCACTTTAATGTTTACTGTCATTGGGCTTACCCCTTTCTTTTTGATGAATTTAGTATAGTCCGAAAAACTTAAAACAGGCTTATAGATTTCTTTCAGAAAACTTAATCTAAAATTTAGTTTGTAGTCTCTCCTACAAAGCTGCTCAACTGTCTCCTGGACTATTGAGGTAATGAATGAAGAAAACAAAGTTTTTGTCAACAGCACTTTTTCAAGCTTGAAAAGCAAACGAAAAGTGACTTACTTTCAAGTTTTATCTGCAACGACGTAGTGTTTTGCGTAATTAGTTACTTCGTCGTTGCTTTATTACACAGTATGCTTTGAGGCTGGATTTTGTTCCAGCCTCTTTTTCGTTTCATCTTCTAATCCAAGTAGTCCTGCTTGTCCAAATGAAGAGCTACGATATGCCAGTCTGCATGCGTTCTCCAATCAGAAATGGACACAATTTGACTAGCGACTTTTCTGGCTTCTTCTAAAATTGGATAATCCTCTATAATATCCGCCACTTGAAACTCTGGAATCCCTGATTGACGCGTGCCGAAGATTTCACCAGAGCCACGCATTTTCAAATCTTCCTCAGCCAAGATGAAACCGTTAGTCGTTTCCGTCATGATTTTCATGCGTTTCTTGCCGGATTCTGTCTTAGGATTAGCCACGAGAACCGCATAAGATTGCTTGTCTCCACGTCCTACCCGACCACGTAACTGGTGGAGCTGACTGAGCCCAAATCGATCCGCATCCATGATTAGCATGACCGTAGCATTGGGGACATTGACACCGACTTCAATAACAGTCGTGGAAACCAGAATGTCAATTTTTCCTTTCTTAAAATCCTGCATAATGGTATCTTTTTCTTCGCTCTTCATTTTACCATGTAGCAGAGCTACTTGTGCTTTGTCACCGAAATAAGCCTTTAATTCCTCTTCCAAAGCAATAGCATTTTTCAGATCCAGCGCTTCCGACTCCTCAATCAAAGGAGAGATGACATAGACCTGAGCACCTCGTTGCAGCTCTTTCTCCAACCAATTGAGAACCACATTCAGCTGCTCGTGCTTGACCCAGCGAGTGATAATCGGCTTACGCCCCGCTGGCATTTGATCAATAACCGACACATCCATATCGCCAAAGGCAGTGATCGCAAGTGTCCTCGGAATCGGTGTTGCAGTCATCATGAGCACATCAGGATTATTTCCTTTTTCTCGCAAAATTCGTCTCTGTCCCACTCCAAAGCGGTGCTGTTCATCAATAATCACCAGACCAAGCTGATGATATGTCACACTTTCTTGAATCAAAGCATGAGTACCGACAATCATATCTACCTGACCAGCCTCAATCGCTTCTAGTGCTTGTCTGCGTTCTGTCGGCTTCATTCCTCCTGTCAACAGAATTATCCGTAGTTCAGGAAAAAGTTGGCTCAAGCTATCAAAATGCTGCTCTGCCAAAATTTCAGTCGGTACCATAAGAGCAGACTGAAAACCAGCCGTATAGGTAGCATACATGGCTAAACCTGCAACCACCGTCTTTCCACTACCCACATCTCCCTGCAAAAGCCGGTTCATGTGGGTTGGTGCTTTCATATCTTGTAGAATTTCATCAAGACTCCGCTTCTGGGCAGCTGTCAATTCAAAAGGTAGCAGTGTCAGCTTTTTTTCTAATAAATCATCTCGCCAAGGAATAGCTAACCCTTGACTCGCATTCTTGCTTTCGCTCTTTAGGACTTGTAACTGCATTTGAAAGTAAAAAAGCTCTTCAAACTTGACCCGACGCAAGGCTTGTTTGTATTCTGTTAAGTCTTTTGGAAAATGCATTGCTCGTACGGCCTGACTGCGTTCCACTAACTGATAGCGCTCCAGCAGAATTTGAGGCAGATTTTCTTCCAACAGAAGTTCTAAGCCTTGGTCAAAAGCTGTCTTAATGACTTTCACCAAACTAGCTTGACTAATCCCTTGTGCCACTCGATAGACAGGCTGTAAGTCATCCTCCACTTGTGCTAAGATTTTCATACCTGTCAGACTCGCTTTTGCTTTATCCCATTTCCCGAAAATAGAAATGGTTGAACCAACCTCCACTTTGTCTGCCAGATAGGGTTGGTTAAAAAAATTGACTGCAAGCACCACTTCGCCTTGTTTTATAGTAAAACGTAGACGATTACGTTTATAGCCATAATACTGCACATTGGCTGGCGTAACGACAAGTCCTGAGATAACCGCCTTTTCACCATCTTCCAGTTCTAACACATTCTTACTTTTAAAATCTTCATAGCGAAATGGAAAATAGAGTAGTAAATCCTGTAGGTTTTCAATTCCCAGCCTAGTAAACTTTTCAGCAGATTTCGGTCCTACACCCGGCAGAACCGTTAAAGGTTGGTGTAAATTCATAATTCCTCTTTCAGTTCTGTTTCTTAAGAATTTATAAAAGCAGGCTAAAACAGACACCCTCCAATAGCTCTTTGGATTGTTTCCGACTACTTTTAGATTTCAACTCATTCTTTGTAAACTCTAGGGACGCGGTCGCTGATCAAACAAACCACCTCGTAATTGATGGTTTCCCGTTTTTCTGCCACATCTGTTGCAGAAATAGCTTCTTTACCACTTTCACCGATAAGGATAACTGACGTTCCAATAGGATAAAACTGAGGTAAACGAACAGTAATCTGATCCATAGATACGCGTCCAACAATGGGACAAGGATTCCCATCAACTAAAACATTAAAGCCTTGCATATCTCGCGTCCAACCGTCAGCATAGCCCAGCGGAATCGTCCCAATGAACTGTGGGCTATCGCTAGTGTAAGTGGCTCCGTAACCAATATCTGCCCCTACTTCTAATTGCTTGACATGAACCAATTCTGAAACCAATGAAAGAGCTGGTTTGATGTCATAAGGCAGCTCCAAAACAGTTCCACTTGGATTAAGCCCATAAATGACATCGCCCAAACGGACTGCATTCATAATCGTCTCACTATGCCACAGAGTCGTTGCCGAATTACTAGCGTGAACAATCGGTGGAATAGTTTCTAATTGCCCTAAAATTTCTTTAAAACGTGCTAACTGTGCCTCAAATTTTTGCGTATCTGCTTCATCAGCTGTCGCAAAATGGGTGAAAATTCCTTTGACCTGAGCACCTGCCTTTTCCAAACGATGAATCGCTTCTTGAGCGTCTTGGCTATTTCGAAAACCAATCCGCCCCATTCCAGAATCAATTTTTATATGAACAACCAGTCCAGTTAGGTCTATGTCTGACTTCAAAAGCAAATCAATCCATTCTAAACTAGCCACCGTATAAGTAATCTTGTATTTAATTGCCAATGGAACAGACTGGATAGTTGATACTCCCAGAACCAGAATTTTTTTTAAAATAGCTGCTTCTCTCAGCTCTACCGCTTCATCAATATTGGAAACACAAAAGCCATCCACAATTGACTCAATAGATTGCGTAACAGCAACTGCACCGTGACCATAGGCATCTGCCTTGACAACAGCCCATTTTTCTACATTGTCTGGTATATGCGCTGCAATTTGTTTAATATTAAATTGAATAGCAGCCAAATCAACAATAGCCTTAGTAGGCCGATGATTACTCGTTTTCATGATGTTCCTCCAAAATAACACTAGCTGTGACGACATTATCTGTGTGGCTGAGTGACACCCAGACCTTGCCAGAAAAAGGTGATTTGCTAAAAATAGGCGCTCCCTTTTCATCGTTTAAAATTTCTAAATCCTGAAAAGTGACACAGCCGATACCAGTCCCCCACGCTTTAGAAAAAGCCTCTTTAGCAGACCAACGCCCCGCCAAATATTCCATTTTTCGCTTACCAGTCAGTTTTTCAAATCGGTCAAATTCTGCGGCTGTCAAAACTTTCCTAGCAAAGCGAGCATTTTTTTCATAAACTTTTTGAATAGAAGAAATTTCCTCTATATCAATACCATGTCCTTTAATCATCTTTTTAAAAAGAGTTGAGACTAGTCTCAACTCCATCCTTTTTATTTTTCATTTTTAGATAGGGTAGTGTAAATTTCCTTGACTAATCTGACTGTATTATCCCAACCCAAACAGGGGTCTGTGATGGATTTTCCAAACACCTCAGGCTCATTTTGACGGCCATCTTCTAAGTAAGACTCGATCATAAAGCCGCGTACAACTTTTTTGATTTTCTCATTCCAATCACGGTTGATTAAAGTTTGACGGACAATTCGTACCTGTTCTAAATACTGTTTTCCAGAATTATCATGGTTGGTATCAATGATGATAAAAGGATTTTCTAAGCCCATTTTTTCATATTGAGCAATCGTATCTAGTAAATTATCATAGTAATAATTTGGGATGTTCTTTCCGTATTCATCAAGACCACCGCGCAAAATAGCATGCGCTAAGGGATTACCTGAAGTTTCTACTTCCTTACCAGCAAACAAGAAACTTTGTTTGTTTTGGGCTGCATAAATCCCATTAAACATAACATTAAGATTTCCAGAAGTGGGATTTTTTAAACCAGTCGCAACGTCAGCTCCACTAGCTACAAAACGGTGTTGCTGATCTTCCACAGAACGCGCTCCAACGGCCATGTAAGAAATCAAATCATCTACCAAAGGAAGATTTTCCGGATACAGCATTTCATCAGCAGTCGTCATTCCTGTTTCTGTAATCACACGATAGTGCAAATTGCGTACTGCTTTAATGCCGTTGATTAAACTTGGTGCTGCTTTCGCATTTGGTTGATGAATCAAGCCTTTATAGCCGTCACCATTGGTACGAGGTTTTGCCGTATACACACGCATCACCATAAAAATACGGTCTTTTACCTCTTCTTGAAGGGCAGATAAACGTTTTGCATATTCTAGAACAGCCGCTTCATTGTCAGAAGAACACGGACCGATGACTAGCAGAATGCGGTCATCTTCTCCGCGAATAATTGCGTTTAGTTCCCGATCTCGTGCTTCTTTTTTGGCTAAAGCATCTCCTTTTAATTTCGATAGATTGCGAACCTTTGCTACGTCAATTGGCTGACTAGTTGCTTTAAATGTCATAATCTCCCCCTATACACTACTTATCTATGGCGCCCATGACAATTTTTGAATTTCTTCCCGGAACCACATGGACATAAGTCATTGCGCTTCACTTTTGTCAAATCGATATCACTAGGTAAGCCAGATTTTTGTGCTGCAATATTACGTGTTGCCGTTGTACTGATATGGTGTTCCGTCCGTGGACGCTCTTGCTCATGAATTTGAGCTTTCATCATCAGCCGTGTAACATCAAACTCAATCGAACCAATCATATCATTAAACATGCGGAAACTTTCTGCTTGATATTCAACAACCGGATTGTTTTGTGCATAACCTCTTAGTCCAACGGCATTACGTAATTGATCTAAAGCATCAATATGGTCAGTCCATTTATTGTCCACTACACGCAGAATCAAAACTTTTTGGAATTCTCTGACTGATTCTTCATCTCGCAATTTTGCGACCTGATTGTCATATACTTCCAGTGCTCGTTGATACAAGTTTTCCTTTATTTCATCATCTGATAAGTCGATTAAGTCTGATATGTTGATAGAATCTTCGGGCACCAGATTATATTTAGCAAAATTCACAATAGCTTCGATTTTTTCTTGCTGTTCGGCACGACTATTGCCATCTACAAAACGATTAATAGTCCGCTTCATCATAGCGTGAATTTCCGGTGCTAAATCACGATCAGCCGTAATGACATCATAACGTTGTGCATAGATAATCTCACGCTGCTCACGCATGACATCATCATATTGAAGGACTTGTTTACGTGTATCGTAATTGTTCCCTTCAACACGCTTTTGGGCTCCTTCCACTTGACGAGTAAACATTTTGGATTTGATAACCGACTCTTCTTCACTCATTTTGAAGCGTTCCATAACTGCTTTAATCCGCTCTGAACCAAAACGACGCATGAGCTCATCTTCAAGTGACAGATAAAATTGCGATTCCCCTGGATCTCCCTGACGTCCAGAACGACCACGAAGCTGATTATCGATACGACGACTTTCATGACGTTCTGTACCAATGACACAAAGCCCACCTAACTCGCGAACGCCTTCACCAAGTTTAATATCCGTACCACGACCAGCCATATTGGTTGCAATCGTTACAGCACCCCGCTGACCAGCATTCATAATGATTTGCGCTTCTTTATAGTGATTTTTCGCATTCAATACTTCATGAGGAACTCCAGCTTCGACTAATTTTTTAGAAATATAATCACTCGTTTCAACAGCAACCGTCCCCACAAGCACAGGTTGCCCTTTTTCATGACGAGCTTTCACATCTTGGACAACTGCTTTAAATTTTGATTCAATACTTGGATAAAGAAGGTCTGGGTGATCAATACGAGCCACCGGACGGTTTGTAGGAATCGGAATCACTCGAATATTATAAGTTTCGCGGAATTCTTCTTCTTCTGTCTTGGCCGTTCCCGTCATTCCTGACAATTTCTTATACATACGGAACAGATTTTGGTAAGTGATAGAAGCTGAGGTCTTCGTTTCATCTTGAATTGGTACACCTTCTTTAGCTTCAATTGCTTGGTGGAGTCCATCAGAATAGCGGCGACCTTCCATTGTCCGACCTGTAAATTGGTCAACAATCAAAATTTCCTGTTCTTCACTAACCACATAGTCAATGTCCAACAGCATAATATAATTTGCACGAAGAGCATTGTCAACAAAGTGAGTCAGTGCTACATTTTCAATGTCATACAGGTTTTCTAGTTTGAAATAACTTTCTGCCTTATCAATCCCCGAATCAGAAAGTCCAATAGTCTTAGACTGAACATCAATAATATAATCATCTTTGTTTAATGATTTTACAAAGCTATCTGCCATATGATAAAGCTGATTTGTATCAGACGAAGTTGGTCCGGACACAATTAAAGGGGTACGAGCTTCATCAATCAAAATGGAGTCCACTTCATCAACCAAAGCATAGTTAAGTGGGCGTTGCACCATATTTTCAGCACGCACTACCATATTGTCGCGCAAATAATCAAACCCAATCTCTGCATTCGTTGAATAGGTAATATCACAAGCGTAGGCTTCTTTCTTTTCTGCTGATGACTTTGCGGCAAGGTTAATACCAACAGAAAGTCCCAACCAAGAGTACAATTCACCCATTTCAGTTGCGTCACGTTCTGTCAGGTACTCATTTACTGTGACAACGTGTACACCTTCACCAGACAAAGCATTCAGATAAACCGGCATGGTCGCAGTCAAAGTCTTTCCTTCCCCTGTGCGCATTTCTGGTACATCTCCATGATGTAAGACAATCCCGCCCATAATCTGTACGGGGTAAGGGAAGAGGCCCAACACACGTTTTGCGCCTTCACGAACAACTGCAAAGGCCTCATAAAGCAAATCATCTAATGACTCACCATTTTGATACCGCAACTTAAATTCATCTGTCTTTGCTTTCAAAGCCTCATCTGACAAAGCAGCCATTTCATCTTCATAAGCCATGACTTTCTTCGCCATTTTTTCTAATCTTCTTAATTCGCCTTTATCATTTTCGATAATTGTTCTTAAAATATTCGCCATTTCTTTCCTTACTTGTAATAATTCTTATTTTAAAATGTTCTTTTCATTATAGCATTTTTCACTATATCTTTCAAGAAAATAAAAGGATAAAAACGGCAGTTCCATTCAAAACTACCGTTCTATGTCCTTACTCTTTTAAGTGATAAGAATAACTAGCTACAACAACATTTTCATGCCATCTGAGAAAATATTTCAATTTCAAGCTCATTTGATTGTGCAGCATATTTTGCCAGCTATGATTTGGAATGAACTGTGGCACTAATACCGTTACGGTATAACCTTTCTTCTGCGCATTACGAGCGACTTTTGTCACATACTGTACTGTTGGTCTGATGATATTACGGTAACTTGTTTCTACATTGACAAATTGGATATCTGAAAAATGGTGTTTAAATTCACTTGCTACTTCTTCATCTTTTTCTTGTGTTTCTTTAGTAGATACGTGCATAGCAATCACTTCATCACCAATACTACAAGCATAATTCATCGCACCGGCACTAACACGCGTAACATTCCCAACAAGGACCAAAACCAGATTGCCTGCATAGTTCACTCGTTCGACTTCTTTATTCAAGCGCAGTTGCTTAGCAACTTTGTTATAATGATTTTTGATTGTTAAGAAAATCCAAAGTAAAATAATAATAATTGGGAAGAATGGCCAGATATCTCGCAAACGGAAAAGCAACAAAATCGCCACAATCGTGTAACAAATTGCTGCACCCAGAATATTTGTTACAGAATATTTTAAGAAATGTTTTCCATGCTGTTTGCGCCAATGTATGACCATTCCTGTTTGAGAAAGCGCAAAAGGTACAAATACACCAATCGTATAAAGTGGAATGAGCCGCTCAGTATTTCCATTGAAAATCAACAAAAGAAAAATTGCACCAATGGCCAAGGTCAAAATCCCATTTGAATAACCAAGGCGAGCACCTTTCTCCATATACATATGTGGCATATATTTATTTTTTGCCATATTGTAAGATAGCATAGGAAAGGCCGAAAAGCCTGTATTAGCCGCCACAGCAAGAATGAGAGCTGTTGACAGTTGGAAAATATAAAAGAGAAGCCGCCCAATAGGTGAATTTCCCAAAATAGCTTGTGCCATTTGAGCGAGTATTGTAACGTCTTTTATCGGAACGATTCCAATCCAGTAGTTTAAAAAAGTAATACCGGCAAACATGAAGCCTAAAATGGCAGCCATAATTGCTAATGTTTTCGCTGCATTTTCAGCTTTTGGTGTTTTGAAAAATGGTACAGAATTTGAAATAGCTTCCACACCTGTCAGAGAAGCTGAACCGCTCGTAAAAGCACGTAACAGAAGCACTAAGCTAACGCCTGAGATGGATTTTCCGATAGGAGCCGTTGCATGATAAGATAAATTTCCCAGCAATAATTGCAATAAGCCAAAGCCAATCAAGAAAACAGTGCTTGCGATAAACAAATACACTGGAATCATAAGAGAAACTGCAGATTCCCGCAATCCGCGTAAGTTCATTAGCATTAAAGCCAGCACTAAAACGATCGAAATATGCAAGTTATATGGATGCAATGCAGGAATTGCTGACGTAATCGCATCTGCTCCAGACGAAACAGATACCGCTACCGTCAACATATAATCAACCAGCAAACTACCACCTGAAATCAGACCAGCTTTTGGTGAAAGATTTTCCGTTGTAACCATATAAGCCCCACCACCTTGTGGATAGGCATGAATCACCTGACGATATGAAATAGTCAAACTAGCCAATAAAATCAGCACCACAATACCAATTGGTAACGACCACCAAATCGCACCAGCAGATACAGATACCAACACTAAAACAACTTGTTCAGGACCATAAGCAATCGAAGACAGAGCATCACTTGATAACATAGCTAGAGCTTGCAACTTTGTTAATAGGTTTTCTTCTTCTCCCTCATCACTTGATTTCAAAGGTCGACCAATAAAAATATTTTTCAACTTGGAAAACATATTTTTCTCCTAAATTTTTCAATATCAGCCATTATAACGCTTTTCTGAAATAGTATCAATGTTTTCTGAAAATGACATCATTTTTTAATATAACTGATAATTTCTGCATAAATAAGAGAATAAAATAGACTACTATAATTCCTTTGAAATCATCTGTAAAAATGAGTAAACTAATGAACCACTACATCATGATGCTTTAGACTTATGCTTTTAAAGAGGTTGCGGACTTTTTCCCAACCTCTGATTTTCTATATAAAAGTTATTAAGGATGACTGACAATCATTTCAAGATCTTGTCCCTCAAAAGTCCAAGCCTCCAGGTCGCTTGGTAAAATGAAATGGTCTCCTTTTGCAATCGGATAAGCTTTCTCATCTACTGTCAACATCCCTTGTCCTGCCAACACACTCACCAATAAATAAGGAGCTGTTTTCTCAATCGCAACTTTCCCTGACACTTCCCATTTGTAAACGGCAAAGAAATCACTGGCAACCAAAAGGGTTGATTGCAAATCATCTGCTTTCACAGTAACTGGTCGACTATTGGCCGGCGCACCGATATTGAGTACATCAATGGATTTTTCTAGATGAAGCTCGCGCAAATTGCCTTGAGCGTCTTTTCGGTCGAAATCATAAACACGATAGGTAGTATCACTGGACTGTTGCGTTTCTAAAATCAAGATACCTGAGCCAATGGCGTGCATGGTGCCACTTGGAACATAGAAGAAGTCCCCAGCCTTGACTGGCACCTTGGTTAAGAGCTTCTCCCATTCTTTCTTTTCAATCTGCTGGCGCAACTCTTCTCGTGACTGAGCACTGTGTCCATAGATGATTTCTGCTCCTTCATCTGCCGCGATCACATACCAGCACTCGGTCTTTCCTAATTCTCCTTCGTGCTCCATAGCATAGTGGTCATCTGGATGAACCTGAACACTAAGCCAATCATTGGCATCCAAAATTTTGGTTAAAAGCGGAAAAACAGGCTCGTTGCTATTGCCAAACAATTCACGGTGCTCAGCATAGACTTTATCCAATCCTTGTCCTGCAAATCGACCGTTTTTTATAGTAGATACTCCGTGTGGATGAGCTGAAATCGCCCAGTATTCGCCTACTTTATCACTGGGAATTTCATAGCCGAATTCATCTCGTAGCTTCGTTCCACCCCAGATTTTTTCCTGCATAACAGATTGTAAAAATAATGGTTCTGACATCATTTCCTCCTTTAATATTGTATAAACAACTTAAATATTTTTAACATCTAAAAGCGAATACCCTCTCGTGTCAAAGCGATTGCGGCTTCTCGAGTACTCAATCGGACGCCCATTTTCGAGATAAACAACTTGTTCAACCTGCAAAAGTGGATCGTCATTTTGACAGTCCAGATACATTTTATCATATTCATCTGGCTTTTCAGCTGTGATATGGCGATAACTTCCGGCAAATTTTAAGTTTAATTCATCCCATAAATAAGCATAGATAGACTGAAGTAAAATACTCTCATCCAATCCTGGCACCAAATCACACGGCATATAAGTGTGTTCCAACACATAGGGCTTCTCATCAAGCAGACGCAAACGTATGATTTTATAAACTGGCGTCGTCACTTCCACTTGCAGGCGCTCTGCAATCTCGGCTTCTGGGAATTCAACTGCAAACTGAATAATCTGGCTCGTTAATTTTCGGTCATCATTTTTGAAATCTTGACTCAACCCATTGTAATTATTCAAGCGAAATTTTGAATCTTCTTTATCCCAAAAAGAGGAATTTAACACTCTCGTTCCATTTCCTTGTTTGGAAAAAATCAATCCCTCAATGGTTAGAATCTCAACAGCTTTTTTTATAGTCATTCGGCTAACACCGAACTCTTTTGATAATTCAGACTGAATAGGCAACATGGAGTCTACTGGGTAGACTCCATTTGCG
This sequence comes from Streptococcus sp. NSJ-72, assembly GCF_014334035.1. Taxonomy (NCBI): domain Bacteria; kingdom Bacillati; phylum Bacillota; class Bacilli; order Lactobacillales; family Streptococcaceae; genus Streptococcus; species Streptococcus sp. NSJ-72. The sequence continues at coordinate 511,176 of NZ_CP060489.1, read as the reverse complement.
ATTCTATCTCGAAGTATATTTGCTATTTCTTCGTATTTAGGCATATGATAGCTCCTGCAAATCTGTCATTCATCTCATTATAATACAGAATCAGGTTGTTTGTCCAGCATACGAAGGAATGGATACCAGATAAATCCAACAATCACCATATCCACTAACTGAAGGACACCACCTAAAATGGAATTGGTTGCTAGCATTCCGCTAAAGAATACGGGCACCGTCCAAGGAACTGCCACTCCTGTTGGAGCTGGAACAATTCCTACTGCCATCACAATATAGTTAAACGCAGTCACAACAATCGGTGCTAAAACCCATGGAATCAGAATAGTCGCATTCAAAACGATTGGCAAGCCAAAGATAACTGGTTCATTGACATTGAATAGCCCCGCGCCAAGAGCAAGTCGTCCAACGTCCTTATACATTTTCTTTTTCAGAATAAAAGCCATAATGATAACTACAGCTAGCGTCATCCCAGAACCACCTAAACCAACAGTAAATGTTTCCATAAATGATTTGGAAATAATGTGTGGCAAATGCTTGCCAGCCTGATAAGCCTCTAAGTTATCCAACATCAATGTATTCCAAATTGGATCCATGACAGAATTAACAAGAATTTGTCCATGAAGTCCAAAGAACCATAAAAATTGAACAAAGAAGATTGCCACTAAAGTTGCCCAGATACTACTTCCCAAGCCAACCAGCGGCGTTTGAATAACCTTATAAATAATATCATGAAGATTTGCATTGAAAAATCCTGTCAAACCAGCATTGACAAACAAGAATATGGAAAGAGTCAATACGGCAGGAATCAAAGCCGCAAACGACTTGGCTACTGCAGGCGGAACGCTGTCTGGCATTTTAATCTGCCAACCTTTTTTCGTTGCCCAGCAGTAGATTTCCGCTGCCAAAAATGCAACTAGCATTCCAAGGAACATCCCTTTTGCCCCTAAACGGTCTAAACTCAAGATGCCTGAAATTTTTTCACCTTTTTCTGACATGGTATAAAAAGGTGTCAAAAGAAGAAAACTAGAAAAGGAAACTGCTCCTCCAAAAATTCCTTCCACATCATAAGATTTTGATAAATAATAGCCAATACCAAACGTTACAAAGATTGTCATAATTGACATCGTTGCATTTTGTCCACTGCCAAACAGATTAGACAAAGTAGCTTTCGTTGCATCATTAAAAAATGGCAAATTGTTAAATACCACTACAATTGAGCCAAACATCGTTAATGGAAAGGAGAGCATAAAGGCATCTCGTAAAACAGCCAAATAACGATTGGAAGCGAGTTTGTTTGCCAATGGCAACAACTTATCACCGATTTGATCTAGAAACTTGTTCATCAATCTTCCCTCTTTTTCTTTTTTGATACTCTAACTATACTATACTTTTTATAAAATGTCTATACTTTTTATATAAAAGATTGACTTTTTTTAAAAAAAGTATAGTATTATATTGTAGACTATTTTTAAAAAGGAGAAAATATATGACATTTTTAACATTTCCAAAAGGCTTCTTTTGGGGAACTGCTTCCAGTGGACCGCAAACAGAAGGTCGATTTGACGGCGATGGAAAAGGAGAGAATATCTGGGACTATTGGTACAACAAAGAACCTGAAAAATTCTTCAACCATATTGGACCTGATAAAGCTTCCTATAATTATCAGTATTACAAAGAAGATGTGCAACTAATGAAAGCAACTGGACACAATTCTTTCCGCACTTCTATCCAATGGAGTCGTCTAATCCCAGAAGGCGTTGGTGCTGTTAATCCAAAAGCTGTAGATTTTTACAATTCATTCATTGATGAACTGATTACAAATGGAATTGAACCATTTATTAACTTATACCATTTTGACATGCCAATGGCACTACAAGCAAAAGGTGGTTGGCTGAATCGGGAAACGGTTGATGCTTATGTAAACTTTGCAAAAACCTGCTTTAACCTATTTGGTGACCGCGTCAAATATTGGTTCACTCACAATGAACCCATTGTCCCCGTCGAAGGTGGTTACCTCTACAATTTCCACTATCCAAATGAAATCAACATGAAACACGCTGTACAGGTGGCTTTTCACGAAATGCTCGCCAGCAGCTTAGCTGTCAAAGCCTATCACGAAAAGCAAGATGGTAAAATTGGGATTATCCTCAACTTAACCCCAAGCTATCCGCGTGATGAGAATAATCCTGAAGACGTCAAAGCTGCTCAAATTGCAGATGCTTTCTTTAATCGCTCTTTCTTAGATCCTGCCATCAAAGGCGAATACCCTGCTGATTTGATTGCTATCATTAAAGAATTGGATATGATGCCAGAATACACAGCTGAAGATTTGCAGACCATTAAAGAAAATACCATTGACTTGCTTGGTGTCAATTATTACCAGCCACGCCGAGTTAAAGCAAAGGAAAACCCTGCTGATAAAGACCCGCAAAATCCTATGCCAGATGATTTCTTTGACTACTACGATATGCCAGGTAAAAAAATGAACCCTTATCGCGGTTGGGAAATCTATGAAAAAGGAATCTACGACATTATGATGAATGTCCGTGATAACTATGGAAATCTTCCTTGCTATATCTCAGAAAACGGCATGGGCGTCGAAGGTGAGGAGCGCTATATCAACGCCAATGGTCAAATTGAGGACGACTACCGTATTGACTTCATCAAAGATCACCTCCGTTACCTACACCAAGCCATTGAAGAAGGAGCTAACTGCATCGGCTATCATCTTTGGACTTGTATGGACAATTGGTCCTGGTGCAATGCCTACAAAAATCGCTATGGTCTCATTGCCGTTGACCTTGATAAGAAAGGAAAACGAACGATTAAAAAATCAGGTTATTTCTTTAAAGAGTTGTCTGACAAAAACGGTTTTGAAGATTAAATGTGACAAAACTCCCCAAGGGTTCCGATACCTTGGGGAGTTTATGCTAAATAAAAGATAAAAAATAAACCTATAACATGTAACTAATTCACACAAACACTATAAGTTTATTCTTAGGAGGTTTAGTAATAAATTATTTTTCTTCTAGCTTTTTATATAATTCAAGCATCTCTAATGCCACTTCACGTAATGTCATTGTTGTCATCAAATGATCCTGGGCATGAACCATGATGATCTCAATCTTAATCTCAACGCCACTTGCGTAATCTTGCAACAATTTCGTCTGTGCGTGATGTGCTTCAACCAACTCTGTATTCGCGGCTTCCAATTTTTGAGAAGCTTCATCGTAGTGACCAAGTCGCATCGCTGCAAATGCTTCGTGTACCGTTGCACGCGCAGTTCCACTATGAAGAATGATTTCAAATGCTACTACTTGTAATTCTTCTGTATTCATAACACCCTCTTTATAGATTGTCTGTGACTACTTTAGCCAAAGCTGCGACTCCTGTTGGGATTGGAACATAGGCTTGAGGTGGAATTTGAACAACTGGACGTCCAACTTTTTCTCCGAGGTCAGCAAATTGTTTGAAATACATTCTTGTTTGAGGACTAATTAAATAAAGATCAAATGTGGCAGATTCAATTACTTTATTTCCTTCTGTTGCTCCAATTGCTTCAACAGTAATATCTTGTCCTTGACCTTGAAGGTATTCAGTTGTCTTTTTAGCCATGAGAGAAGAAGACATCCCTGCTGCACAGATAATTAACGCTTTTGTCATGAAATTTCTCCTTAAAATTTTGTATATGAGGTAAGTTTTTATTAACAAATTACCTATCATTGAAATTAGTATAGCACAGTTTTTGTTAAATGTATAGTCTTTTATATATAAAGATTATACTTTTTCAAAAATTTAATAACAAAAAACTCTTTCCGGTCAAAGTTTGACTAGAAAGAGTCCCTATTGTAATTTATCGTTTGTCATTTCCTTTACGCATACTCTGCGTCTTCATCGAATTGACTATTGTAAAGATCAGCATAGAAGCCATTTTCTTCCATCAATTGATCGTGATTTCCTTGTTCAATGATATTACCATTACGCATGACCAAAATCAAATCAGCATTACGAATTGTTGACAAACGGTGAGCAATGACAAAGGAAGTTCGTCCTTCCATCAACTTATCCATCGCTTTTTGGATCAATTCTTCTGTCCGCGTATCAACAGATGAAGTCGCTTCGTCCAAGATAAGCAACGGAGCATCTTTAAGAAGGGCACGCGCAATGGTCAGCAATTGCTTTTGCCCCACAGAAAGACTTACTGTATCGTCCAGCACCGTATCGTATCCTTTTGGCAAAGTCTTGATGAAGTGATGAACCCCAACAGCTTTGGCAGCTGCCACAACTGCTTCGTCAGAAATATTCTTCTGATTGTAAATCAAATTTTCTTTAATCGTTCCCTCAAATAACCAAGTGTCTTGAAGGACCATTGAGAAAGCATCGTGTACCTCAGAACGTTTCATTTGCTTGGTATCAACACCATCAATAGTAATCCGCCCTTTCTCAATTTCATAAAATTTCATCAACAGATTGACAATCGTCGTTTTCCCAGCACCGGTCGGACCGACAATGGCAATCTTTTGCCCTGCTTTGGCATTGGCAGAGAAATCATGAATAATCGTTCGATCTGGATTATAACCAAAGAATACCTTATCAAAGGCAACATCTCCTTTTAGGGTCGTGAGTTGTTGCGCTTTGTGTTCATCATTTTCCATTTCAGGCTCTGCTAAAAATTCAAATACGCGTCCCATGGCAGCGCTAGCTTGTTGAAGAGTAGTAATCCCTTGTGCAATTTGGGACAAGGGTTGAGAAAAAATCCGTACATATACCATAAAGGCAACAATCGTCCCCATCGTGACATCACCATTCAATGCCATGCTCGCTCCAACCAATACGACCATCACATAACCAAAGTTCCCTGTAAATATCATTAACGGCATCATAATTCCAGAAATAAATTGGGACTTCCACATACTACTATAAAGATTCGTATTAAGCATTTGAAAGGCTTTTTTTGATTCCTCGGTAGCATTATAGCTGACAATGACATTGTGACCAGAATACATCTCTTCCACATATCCATTGACACTAGCAAGATTCTCTTGTTGTGCGCGGAAAAACCGTTGTGATTTACCCATAATCAACGCAACAAAGACAAAACCAATCAAAACCGATCCAATCGTTACAAAGGATAGAACCACGTTGTTATAAAACATCATAAAGAGAACAGCAATAAGAAGCAAACTTGATGAAATCACTGTGCCTAAACTTTGGTTCAGAGATTGTCCAACAGTATCCACGTCATTAGTGACTCGTGAAAGAGTGTCCCCTTGCGAATGGCTATCAAAATACCGCAAGGGTAATTTATTGATTTTCTCCGCAATGGCTGTCCGCAAACGCTTTGAAAAATGCTGAATCACTGAAGAGATGATGAAGGATTGCATATAATTTAATAAAGCACCCACTCCATATAAAATCGCTAAGAAAAGAGCAATATTAGAAATAGCTTTCAGATCAATTTGGCTTGTCATTCCTTCTGTGATAAGGTTGGTAATTTCTTTTAATTTGACCGGACCATAAACCGTGATAACACTAGATAGCATTGCTCCCACAAATGCAACGAGCAATGGAAACTGGAATCCTTTGATATAGGGTTTCACTTGGCTAAATAAAGATGATTTTTTATTTTCCATTTTCCAATTCCTCCTTTGATAATTGTGAGTAAGCAATTTCTTGATAAACTTCGTTTGTCGCTAGCAGCTCTTTGTGAGTTCCTTGCCCAACAACTTTCCCTTTATCCAACACCAAGATCTGATCAGCATCCATGATCGTTGAAATCCGCTGAGCTACGATCAATCTGGTTGTAGCTTTCACTTTTTTCGCCAATTCTTCTCGCAAAATACGGTCTGTCTTATAGTCCAGTGCTGAAAATGAATCGTCAAAAATCAGAATTTCAGGTTTCCTAGCAAGTGCACGCGCAATCGCCAGCCGCTGCTTTTGACCACCAGAGAAATTGGTTCCGCTTTGTGCGACCTCTGAGTGCAGACCACCTTCTTTTTCTTCAACAAATGATTTCGCTTGTGCCAAGTCCAACGCAGACCACATTTTTTCATCATCCAATGGACTTTCATTGCTTTGTCCAAAATCTAAATTACTCTTTATATCACCAGAAAAGAGAACAGCTTTTTGTGGAATGTAGCCAATTTTATTATGCAAATCTTCCAACTGATAATCTTTTACATTCACGCCATCTACTAAAATTCTTCCTTCTGTCACATCATAGAAACGAGGAATTAAACTAATTAGGGTTGATTTCCCAGAACCAGTTGATCCGATGAAAGCTACCGTTTCGCCCGCTTTAGCTGTAAAGCTAACATGTTCAATGACAGCCTCAGAGTTTTTAGTATAGCGGAAAGAAACATTGTCAAATACCACTTCACCTTTGACATCTTTAGCTGTTTTGGGTTGCATTGGAGATTCAATCGTGGAATGCAAATCAAGTACCTCATTAATCCGCCCCGCAGACACCAAGGTACGAGGAAGAACGATAAACAGAGCAGCCATGAGCATGAAGCCCATTACGACCTGCATAGCATAGGACATAAAGACAACCATGTCACTAAAGATTGGCAAACGTCCTGGTAAAGCTGCATCTTGAATCAAGTAAGCACCAATCCAGTATATTGCCAAGGTCAAACCACTCGAAATCCCCATCATAATCGGATTTAAAATAGCCATGAGCCGACTAACAAAGAGATTCAACCGAGTCACTTCAGCATTTGCCCCTGCAAATTTATCATCCTGATAGTCTTCAGCATTGTAAGCCCGAACAACACGAATCCCTGTTAGACTTTCACGCGTAATACTATTTAACTTATCAGTCAACCGTTGAATAACAGATTGCTTTGGAAAGGCCAACGTCATCAAAACTGTCGTCATAATCATATTCACAATAACTGCGACAATAACTGCCCACAACCAGTATTCTGATTTCCCAATGATTTTTGTAATCGCCCAAATCGCCATAATCGGCCCACGAGTCACGACTTGCAAGCCCATAGTAATCATAAGCTGAATTTGCGTAAGATCATTGGTTGTCCGCGTTAAAAGACTTGGAATAGAAAATCTCTTAATCTCAGCATTTGAATAATCCAGTACACGATTGAAAATATCTGAGCGCAAGCTCGTTGTAAAGCTAGCTGCCAATCTAGCCGCAATAAAACCAACTACCACAGCACTGAGAAAACTAGCAAATGACAATCCAATCATTTTCAAGCCCGGATTCCACAAATCAGAAACGACCGTTCCTCTCGTCTGTAGGAGTTCCGTAATTTTTGAAATATAGGTTGGAACCTCTAAGTCCAAATAAACTGCCAAACAAGTAAATAAGATACTGATGATAATCATCCCTACTTCTTTGACAGTTAAACGTTTAAACAATTTAACCATTCGCTTCTCCTTTTTCTAATTTTTCAATATTCTGATAAAATCGCCCCATTATTTGAAAAAAAGTCACCAAATCTTCTTCTGAAATGCCAGTCAATAAGCAGCGATCCATCTCATCAAAGAAATCCCGAATTTTATTCATGCGCTCTTTTGATTCCGATGTCAAACGAATAATCTTAGCGCGCTTATCTGCTTCACTCACTTCCAGATAAATCAAGCCATTTTTAACCATTCGCTTCATTAAATTACTAGCAACTGACTTGGTAATTCCCAACTCCTGCTCAATATCTTTAATAAAGGTCATCTTGCCACAATCTTCTCGATGATTCACAAAATGCAATACTTGCCCTTGTGGACCCGCCATAAATTCAATCCCTCGTTCTTTGGCAATTTTTTGAATCATCAGATGTGTCTTCCGTCCAAATCGCTTGAATTCCAATAATGGTTTTTCCATTTGATTTCCTTTCAAATAGTTCTCTAGAGAACCAGTTAGTTTTCATGAGAACTATTTTACTATAATTCAAATGAATGTCAAGTAATAAGTTTCTATGAGAACTATTTTTATTAAAATAAAATAGCTGACCAAAAATTCAGCCAGCTATCCTTATTTTTTATATAAGACGTTTACTTTTCAGCACTGTCATATTTTCCAGTATGAAACTCTGTGATACTATCATGTCCCGGCAACTCTGGTAAACCTAAAGAATCCTCACGAGTAAAGGCTTCACGCAAACCAGATGTCCAGGCGGTTTGCTCTAGTTGTTCTGGACTAATTTGGTGTACAATTTCATCACCACGACCTTCTTTTATCTTTTGCCCAAACAACGGATCAATCAATGTTCCGCGACCAACTGCAATCAAATCAGTCGGATTCTGTGCAATCGCATCCTGCGCATCTTCCTCACTAAAGACACCGCCAACAATAATTAGCTTAGTTTGATTATCTAGAATGGATTTAAAATGCTCAGCATAAGTCCGATCAGAGCCAACAGGTTTTGACGCATATCCTTCCCAGAGCGACAGATGAATGTAATCCAACTCATATTTGATGACCTCTCGAATCAAGGCTTGGGCTTCTCTATAACTATAACCGACCTCATCTCCGTGAATTTCTTCAGGACTGATCCGATAGCCTACGATAAAATCTTTTGGTGCATATTCTTCTACTACTCGTTTCACTTCTTTTACGACCGCAAGAGGAAAAGCCATGCGTTTTTCTAAAGAACCGCCCCATTTATCCTCACGCACATTTGAGAAACTTGAAAAAAATTGCTGCAAGAGATAATGATTTGCACCATGAATTTCCACTCCTGAAAAACCAGCCTCAATAGCACGCTTAGTGGCACGTCCAAAATCTTTAATAATTCCTTCAATCTCAGCATTCGTCATTTCACGAACTGGATAAGACAAAAATGAAAAATCAAGAGCACTAGGTGCCAAAACCTCCTCACCTTTAACAGCGCGACCAGAAGCTTCGCGCCCACCATGATGAATCTGCAAAATAGCTTTGTTGCCATTTTTCTGCAAGGCTGCCGCAATCTTTTTAGCTCCCTCTAGATGCTCATCGGAGTAAATTCCTAATTGTTCAGGATAACCTGGTCTAGAGCAAGGTCCACCTGACTCACTCACATAATGGTACTCAGCAATCAATAATCCTGCCGCCTGTGAACGAGCATGATAATAGCGCAAGGTATCATCAGAAACGAAACCACCTTTCAAACCACTAAAGGTTAGCATTGGTGGCATAACCAAACGACTAGAGAGCTGAGCACCATGACGGAATTGAACCGTATCTATAAGACTCTTTGACATGACAAATCCTCCTTAAAATTTAAATTTTTGATTCCACTATTATTTTATTAAAACCATCATCGCAAATAATAACTCATTTAGCTAAGCATATTCCCCAGACTTCATTTCCAGCAAATCCACTTTTTGCATCACAAATCAACCATTCCCTACGCTTTTTTAAACTATAAACATTGTTCATCAAGATTCATTCGACAAAACTTACAAAATTCTAGCATTTCTTCACTATTAGTCGATTTTTTCCGACATAGCATATATTACACGTTCTTCTATATCAAAATACCTTCCAAGTGATCCAATTCATGCTGACAAATTTGTGCTGGAAAATCTTTCAAAATCAGAGTTTGCTTTTGCCAATTCTGATCCAAATATTCAACCGTAATCTCCTTATAACGCGTCGCCAGGCAACTTCCCACAAGTGACAAGCACGATTCTTCTACTTGGTAAGGTGATACTTTCTTTTTCAAAATAGGATTGAACATGATAATTGGCACCATACCATACATAAAAATAATCGCTCGTTTTTGCACCCCAATCATATTGGCCGCCATTCCGACACACCTATCTTGATTTGCTTTTAAAGTATCTAATAAATCCTGCCCAATTTCGATATCTTTTTCGGTCGCTAATTGCGCTTTCTGTTGTAAAAATAATAGATCTTTTACAATTGGTTTAATCATTTCCCTCCTCATTAAAAAAGAGCAAGTTTATTCAATATCCTTTTACTTGCTCTCAATTCACTTAATTATCCTTTGACTTTTTCACTGACTTTTTTAGCTAAGACAAAATTTCCAAGTGTTGCTGAGCCATTTCCAGCAACAGCTGGTGTCACAATATAGTCACGCACATCAGGCACTGGCAGATAACCGTTCAAAAGAACAGTGAATTTTTCACGAACGCGATCCAGCATATGTTGTTGCGCCATGACCCCTCCACCAAAGACAACAACATCGGGACGGAAAGTCACTGTTGCTTGAATCGCTGCTTGTGCAATATAATAAGCTTGAATATCCCAGATAGAGCTGTTTAGTTCTATATTTTCTCCTCGAATGCCAGTACGAGCCTCTAAGCTAGGCCCGGCAGCCAATCCCTCCAAACAACCATTATGGAATGGACAAACACCATTAAATTCTTTCTCTACATCCATCGGGTGTTTCGCAACATAATAATGCCCCATCTCAGGATGACCCGTTCCACCAACAAATTCACCACGTTGAATAGCACCAGCACCAATACCTGTTCCAATCGTATAATAAACCAAATTTTCAATACGACCACCAGCATTGTTTCGTGCTACTATTTCACCGTACGCAGAGCTATTAACATCTGTCGTAAAGAAAATCGGTACATTCAATGCACGCCGCAAAGCACCAACAATATCAACATTTGCCCAGTGTGGCTTGGGTGTAGTTGTAATAAAACCATACGTTTTTGAATTTGGATCAATATCAATCGGTCCAAAAGAACCAATTGCCAATCCCGTCAAATTCTCAAAGCGTGAGAAAAATGCAATTGTTTTATCCAATGTTTCAATCGGTGTAGTCGTTGGAAATTGTGTTTTCTCAACCACTTCAAAATTGTCGCCACCAACTGCACAAACAAATTTTGTACCACCAGCCTCTAAGCTTCCATACAATTTTGTCATTTCAAAACCTCTTTATATTTTGTTTTATTCTCTATTCATTATAGCATATATTCATGTCACTTCTGAGTACAAATTTCAGTTATTCTTCTCTTTTTCAAAGAAAAGCGAACAAACATTCATTTGCTCGCTTTATCTTACATTAGGCTTTCAACTCAATGACAGCCTCTCCCTTAGTTACTGCACCCTCTGCAACAGGAGTGACAGAAGCGTAATCAGCCGTGTTGGTAACAATCACCATGGTTGTGTCATCAAGACCAGCGGCTGCAATTTTGGCAACGTCAAATGTACCAAGAACATCACCTGCTTTGACTTTAATACCTTGAGCAACTTTTTGATCAAATCCATCACCGTTCATAGAAACTGTGTCGATACCAATATGAATCAAAATCTCAGCTCCATTTGTCGTTTTCAATCCGTAAGCATGACCAGTTGCAAATGCGATTGTCACTTCTGCATCAGCAGGAGCATATACCACACCTTCGCTAGGTTTTACTGCGATTCCTTGTCCCATAGCACCACTTGAGAACACTGGATCATTAACATCTTTTAAATCAACGATTGAACCAACGATTGGAGAAAGGATTGTTTCGTCAGTAAGAACTGGCGCAGCAGCTTCATTCGCTTCGACTACTTCTTTAGCTTCAGTAGCTTCTTCTTCAGCATCTTTATAACCAAATGCATAAGTCAAACCAAATCCAAGACCAGTTGTTACAAGTACCATAAAGATATATTGAAGAACTTGACCATTCAGATAGAGAAGCGTACCTGGGATGATGGTAATCCCAAATCCAGTCCCAGCAAGTCCAAGAATAGAGGCTAACCAACCACCAATAGCACCGGCAGCAAGACCCAGAACGAATGGTTTACCATAACGCAAGTTCACCCCGAAAATAGCTGGCTCAGTGATTCCAAGACCTGCAGAGAGAGCTGCTGGAAATGCAAGAGCTTTTAATTTTTTAGATTTTGTTTTTACACCAACTGCAAGAGTTGCACCGGCTTGGGCTGTCATAGCAGCTGTAATAATCGCATTAAAGGCATCTTTTCCTTCATTGGCAATCAATTGCGCTTCTAATAAGTTGAAGATATGGTGCACACCTGTTACCACAATTAGTTGGTGAATACCCCCAAGAATCAAACCTGCTAAGCCAAACGGTAAGGCAAGAATAGCTTTTGTTGCAGCAAGAATAACATTTTCAAGTGAATGGAAAATTGGACCAATGATAAAGAGACCCAGAACTGACATCACAAGGAAAGTCAAGAATGGCACAACAAGCAAATCAAGCACATCTGGAATTTTCTTATGCAACCATTTTTCAAGCTTCGCACCAAGTAGACCAATGAAGAAGGCTGGCAAAACTGAATTTTGATAACCAACGACCGGAATAAAACCAAAGAACATGATTGGCTTGGCATCACCAGAAGCAACAGCCCAAGCATTTGGAAGAGCTGTATTTACCAGCATCAAGCCAAGTACAATACCAATAACCGGATTCCCACCAAATACACGGAAAGCCGACCAAGAAATCAAAGCAGGGAAGAAAGCAAAAGCTGTATCTGTCAAAACGACTGTATAAGTATAAAAATCTGATGCAGCAAAAGCTTTTGAGGTTGTCCCAAATAATCCAAGAATCGTATCATTATTAATCGCACCACGAATCCCCATGAAAAGACCTGTTGCTACGATGGCTGGTAAGATAGGTACAAATACATCACCAAATGTACGAACAGCACGTTGGAACCAATTTCCTTTTTTAGCAGCTTCTGCTTTTTGTTCACCAGTTGAAGAAGTTGGTAAGCCAAGTGCAACCACTTCATCATATATTTTATTAACGGTACCAGTCCCAAAGATAATTTGATATTGACCTGAATTAAAGAATGCTCCTTGAACCTTCTCAAGATTCTCAACCCTGTCTTTAGCAATTTTAGCTTCATCCTTGACCATAATACGCAGACGGGTTGCACAGTGAGCAACACTACTTACATTGTCTCGTCCACCGATGGCTTCAATGACCGCTTTTGCAATGTCTTTATTTTCCATTTGCATCTCCTTATTGAAAATAATTAACTTTTATGAAAGCGATTTAATCGCTCCTACGACTATTATTTTAACATGATTTAAAAACATGTCAAGCGTTTTGCAGAAATTTTATTTTTTTCTGCTAAAAAGTTGATTTTTCTAAAGAAAACGTTTACTATATAAGTAAGAAAACTATATTGGAGGATAAAAGATTGGCTTGGACAACCGAACAACGCTACAAACGTTATGAAAACTGGACAACAGATGAAATCAATCAAATAAAAGAAAATATTGAAAAATCTCCTTGGCGGACTAGTTACCATGTAGAACCTCAGACAGGATTACTCAATGACCCAAATGGCTTCTCTTATTTTAATGGTAAATGGATTGTGTTCTATCAGAACTTCCCTTTTGGAGCAACCCACGGTCTAAAATGCTGGGTACAGCTCGAAAGTGATGATTTAGTCCATTTCACAGAAACTGGTCTACGAGTTCTACCAGATACGAAACTGGATAGCCACGGCGCCTACTCTGGCTCTGCTATGCAGTTTAATGACAAGCTTTTCCTTTTTTATACCGGAAATGTTCGCGATGAAAATTGGGTACGCCACCCATACCAAATCGGAGCATTGCTGGATAAAGAAGGGAAACTCGAGAAGATTGATAAAGTCTTGATTGAGCAGCCAAAAGAAGCTACAGATCACTTTCGCGATCCACAGATTTTCAATTATAAAGGCCAGATCTATGCCATTATCGGCGGACAAAATCTGGACAAAAAAGGGTTTATCAAGCTTTATAAAGCAGTTGAAAACGACTATACAAACTGGGAAGAAGTCGGCGATTTAGACTTTGAAAATGACAATACAGCCTATATGATGGAATGCCCCAATCTTGTCTTTATTGATGAAACACCTGTTTTGCTCTACTGCCCTCAAGGTTTATCAAAAAAAGTTGCTCCTTACGACAATATTTTCCCAAACATGTATAAGATGGGTCAATCGTTTGACATAGCAAAGGCAGCAATTGTCGATCCTAGTCCTCTGCAAAATTTAGATTATGGATTTGATTGCTATGCCACCCAAGCTTTCAATGCTCCAGATGGCCGTGTCTTAGCAGTCAGCTGGTTAGGTTTGCCGGATATTGCTTACCCATCTGATCGTTTTGATCATCAAGGAATTTTCTCGCTTGTCAAGGAATTAACACTAAAAAAAGGAAAACTCTATCAATATCCTGTTCAAGCAATCCAAAACCTGCGGAAAGAGAATAAAGTATTCACCAACCAAGCAAAAACAAAAAATAGCTATGAACTGGAATTAGAATTTGCAAGTGGTTCACAAACTGAAATTGTCCTCTTTGCAGATCAAAAACACAAAGGCCTCCGTATTCGCTTCGACATCAAAAATGGTCAAGTAACAATTGACCGTAGTGAAGTTGGCGAACAATATGCTCTTGAATTTGGGACAGTTCGCCGCTGTATGATTGAAAACCAAACTACAACTGCCTCAATTTTCATTGATAAGTCAGTTTTTGAAATTTTTATTAACAAAGGAGAGAAAGTATTTTCAGGTCGCATTTTCCCACATAATGACCAAAACGGCATTTTTATCACTGAGGGAAATCCAACCGGAACTTACTATGAATTAGATTATGGTCGCAAAACTAACTGATGTAGCAAAACTGGCAGGGGTCAGCCCCACAACCGTTTCCCGTGTGATTAACAAAAAAGGCTACCTCTCAGAAAAAACAATCACAAAAGTAACCGAAGCTATGCGAGAATTAGGCTACAAGCCTAATAATCTCGCTCGCAGCTTACAAGGAAAATCCGCTAAATTAATTGGACTGATTTTTCCAAATATTAGTCATATATTTTATGCTGAACTCATTGATAAATTAGAACACGAGTTATTTAATAGAGGTTACAAAACAATTATCTGCAACAGCGAACACAATTCAAGCAAAGAAAAAGAGTATCTGGAGATGCTAGAAGCCAATCAAGTCGATGGCATTATCTCTGGCAGCCATAACTTGGGCATTTCGGATTATGACCGCGTAACAGCCCCTATTATCTCTTTTGACCGCAACTTGTCTCCTTCTATCCCTGTTGTATCTTCTGACAACTATGCTGGTGGGACCCTAGCCGCAGAAACATTGGTCAAATCTGGAGCTAAAAAGATCATTATGATTACCGGAAATGATAATTCCAATTCACCAACAGGTCTCCGCCATGCAGGCTTTGCCTCTGTCCTACCAACCGCTCCTATTATCAATGTATCTAGTGACTTCTCACCCATTCGCAAAGAAATGGAAATCAAAAATATCTTAAAAGATAAGAAGCCTGATGCTATTTTTGCTTCAGATGATTTAACTGCCATTTTAATCATGAAAGTCGCTCAAGAACTGGGGATCAACATCCCAGAGGAACTAAAAGTTATTGGTTATGACGGAACTTATTTTGTGGAAAATTACTATCCACAGCTCGCCACTATTCAGCAACCATTAAAAGATATAGCTTGCTTACTGGTCGATTTATTGCTGCGAAAAATTGAAGGAGAAAAAGTTCCAACAACGGGTTACTTCTTACCTGTTCACCTTTCTTCAGGAAAAAGCATTTAACACTGTGAAATAATGAAAACCCACTTAATTTCTCCATACTTAAGTGGGTTTAATCTTTATACGTTTCCTATGGACTTCTATTAATTATTCTACAAGGAGAAACTTATCAATTGCCTGCGCGCAGCCATCATGATCATTATCAGCTACGATGACATCCGCCAATCCTTTAATACTCTCATTAGCATTTCCCATAGCAATGCCCAAGCCTGCTTCACGAATCATACTTTCATCGTTATCTGCGTCACCAACAGCAATGATCTGTTCCATAGGAAGTTGCAAATATTGAGCCAGGTGAGCTAAACCTTGCCCTTTTTCAACACCCCGCGCTGTTAGTTCAAGACCACTTACTTCTGATTTTATCATGGCAATATCCTCAGATAACAAAACCTCATACGATTGATCTCGTTCATCAGCTGTTAAGTGATAGATGTTGATCTTACCAAAATTTTCTCTTTCCTTTGCTAACAAATCACAGATATTATCTACTAATACTGCTGTTTCATCATACAGTTCAGTATAAATTTCCATATAGTAGTTCGCAATGTTCTCAAAATGAGAGCGCTGAAGATAGCCTTGTCCATTTATCATACCGACCACCATTAAATCGTGAGCTTCTGCCAACGCCTTCACTTTATCCACCACAACAGCAGGTAATGTTTGCTCCGCTAAAGTTTGCTTCATTTCCAAATCATAAATCAATGCACCACTAGCAAGAACGGCATAGCGAATCCCTTGCAAATCTTTTTTATAAAGACCTAGTTCTGACAGAGAGCGCCCTGTTGAAAGTGCAACTTGTTTTCCAGCTGCATGCACTCTGTCAATAGCTGCAATACTACTTTTAGCAATCGTCTTTTGACTGGTCAAAAGCGTTCCATCCATGTCAAATGCAATCAATTGATACATAACATTTCTCCTTTTTTTACTAAAATTAGTATAGCATAAAAGCTCAAAAATAGTAAAAAAGCTTAAAACCATGTTATCAAAAACGTTGGTTTTAAGCTTTTTTATTGTCGTTCATTCCTTAATTTTAACTAGAGACTAAGTTCTTATTTAACCTCTTTAATTGTCAACAAAGTTGAAGATCTATTTACAATTCTTTTTTATACTTTTCAACTTCTGCTTTATTAGCCCAGACAAAGTGTCCTGGACGAATTTCAACCATTTCTGGCTTATCTACTGAATAATCATGTTGAGCAGCATCATAAACCTTCAATACTTTCTTCCGCTCCAATATTGGGTCTGGAATTGGAACAGCAGATAGCAATGACTGCGTATAAGGATGGATTGGATTATTGAAGAGTTCTTCTGTTTCAGCCACTTCTACAATCACACCCTTATAAATAACAGCAATACGGTCTGAGATAAAACGTACAACTGATAAATCATGGGCAATGAAAAGATAAGTCAAGCCTAGATCTTTTTGGAATTTCTTAAGAAGATTCAAAACTTGTGCGCGCACAGAAACGTCAAGTGCTGAAATCGGCTCATCTGCAATCACAAAATCTGGCTCCATAACAAGCGCACGAGCAATCCCAATCCGTTGACGCTGACCACCAGAAAATTCATGCGGATAGCGGGTCAAATGCTCTGATAACAACCCTACCTCATGAATAATATCTTTCACCTTTTTCTGACGTTCTTCTTCATCTTTAAACAGATGGAAATTATACAGACCCTCTGAAATAATATAATCAACCGTCGCACGTTCATTCAAACTAGCAGCAGGGTCTTGGAAAATCATTTGAATCTTGCGAATCACTTCTGATTCTTCCTCTTTTGATTTCTTACCATTGATTCTCTTTCCATCAAAGAAGATATCTCCCTTGCTAGTATCGTTCAAACCAATAATGGCACGACCGATTGTTGTCTTACCAGAGCCGGATTCTCCTACAAGTGAAAACGTTTCTCCTTTATTGATAAAGAAATTAGCATTTTTTACAGCAACAAATTTCTTGCTTCCTTCACCGAAGGAAATTTCCAAATCTTTAACTTCTACTAATTTTTCAGGCATTTCCTTCCTCCTAAGCGTCTAAATGAGCAAAGCCCATTTTTGAGCTAATTTTTTCATGTAAATCATCAATAACAGCAGGTTTATTCACTTTTGGAGCATTTTCATGAAGCAACCACGTTTTTGCCCAATGTGTATCTGATACATAGATTTGAGGTGGTTTTTCCTCAAAATCAATTTCCATCGCATAATCTGAACGAAGAGCGAAAGCATCTCCTTGCAAGTGTGAATAAAGAGACGGCGGTGTGCCAGGAATAGAGTAAAGCTCTCCTTTATCATCTGCCAACTGTGGCAAGCTTGATAACAAGCTCCAAGTATAAGGATGACGTGGATCATAAAAGACGTCTTCTACTGTACCATACTCGACGATTTCTCCAGCATACATAACGGCAACTTTATCCGCAATACTTGCTACCACTCCAAGGTCGTGGGTGATAAAAATAGTAGTGAATTGATACTCTTGTTGCAATGATTTCAACAAATCAATGATTTGTGCTTGAATGGTAACATCAAGAGCTGTTGTAGGTTCATCACAGATTAGAATATCAGGACGACAAGCAAGCGCAATGGCAATAACGATCCGTTGACGCATTCCTCCTGAATATTGGAAAGGATACTCACTAAAACGCTTTTCAGCATCAGGAATACCGACTTTATTCATATAGTCAATAGCCATTTCCTTCGCTTCTTTTGCCGTTTTCTTTTGATGTTTTACAATAACTTCTGTAATCTGGCTACCAATCGTATTAATTGGGTCTAAACTTGTCATTGGGTCTTGGAAAATAGTCGCAATTTTAACACCACGAATAGGTTCCCAATCTTTATTGGATTTCAATTTTGTCAAATCTTGTCCACGATAGTTAATCGATCCTTGCGCTACTCGACCATTATCCTCTAACATTCCAGTAAAAGTCTTTGTTAAAACAGATTTACCAGAACCTGACTCTCCTACGAGAGCAAGAACTTCACCTTCGATGAGGTCAAGTGATACACCACGAATGGCGGTTAAGACTTTATCACGAACGTCAAATTCCACGACAATATCGCGGGCAGTCAATATTACATTTTTTTCTTGTGTCATATTTACTCCTATCTATGTGTACGTGGATCACTAGCATCCGCTAAGTTCTGACCGACAACGAATAGGGAAAGGGAAACCAAAATCAACGTTGTTAATGGAATCCAGAAAAGATATGCATTTGTTGTAACATTTTGTGAATAATCCGAAATCAAACGCCCTAAACTTGGCACCGTCACAGGAAGTCCCAAACCAAAGAAAGACAGAAAGGCTTCGTATGAAATGAAACTTGGAAGTAATTGTGAAGCAGTTGTCACAATCACAGAAACCAACTGTGGCATAATATTTTTTACAATGATTTTAACAGTCGGTGTTCCCAAAGTGCGACTGGCAAGGTTATACTCTAAATCACGATAACGTAGAATTTGAATACGAATATTGTAAGCAATCCCAATCCAACCAGTGATGGTCATAGCAAAAATCAAATTCCAGAAACCTGCACCGATTGAGTAAGTCAAGACAATGACAATCAAAAGCGGTGGAATGTTAGAAATGATATTATAAATCTCAATCATCACACGATCGACAGTCTTTGAAATTCCCCAGATACCACCAATAACAATACCAATCACAAGGTTAATCATGGTTGCAATAACTGAAATAAGAATAGAGTTACGTGCTCCAAACCACACTCCGTCAAAGAGGGATTTTCCGTTACTATCTGTACCAAACCAATATTGAGAATTCGGTTTGATATAACGAGCACTAAAATCATTTACTTTACTTACATCATTAAAATCGAAATTTGAAAAAATCGGATAGATGAAACTCATCAAAACAATTGCAACAAGAATACCCAACATAACAATTGTTGATTTTTTCCTTAAGAATTGACGCATAACAGATTTCCAGTAAGAATAAGCTGGTGCATCAATTATTTCAGAGGCAAAATCATCGCGTTTTACAAATGTGAACTTACTTTTATCAATTGTAGCCATTATTTACCTCCTTTTGATGTTAATTTAATACGTGGGTCAAGTATGGTCATCAGAATATCACCCAATAGAAGAGCGAAAATAGAAAGACATGTAAAGATAAATACAAGACCAACGACCATAGAATTATTAGATGCTTTAACAGAGTCAATCAGCATTTTACCCATTCCAGGGAAAGCAAAGATTGTTTCGGTCAAAGTCGCACCTGTGATAACTCCGATAATAGCGCCAGGTATACTGGATACAAGTGGTACCATGGCGTTTTTAAAAATATGTTTATTTGAAATTTCTTGTTCAGAGAGACCTTTTGCCCGTGCAAAACGAACAAAGTCTTGTGATTGCAGGTCAATCATATAACGACGAATCCAAACAGCTGTCCAAGGCGCACTCAAAAGCCCAAGAATAACTGCCGGAAGAACATAGGAACGCCAATCTCCTGCTCCCAAAATAGGGAAGGAATCCGGCAATCCAAGAGCCGAACCAATCAACCGAATGATATAAACCAAAGCGATAGTTGGCAATGACATCAAGAATGTCAAGGCTCCTGTCGAAATACTATCAAACAATGTATTCTTAAAGCGAGCCATGTAAGATCCAAGCGGAACAGCAATTAAGTAAGATAAAGCCAGACCAATCAAACCAACAATTGAAGAACTTACAATCATTGATGGATATTGGTAGTTACTTTCTGTTGCCGTATATGGATCATCTTTTCCATAATTGGCAACATCACGCGCATCGGCTTGTTTTGGAGATTTATAAGTTCTTGTATAAATGTTGACAGACGAAGTTTTCTTACCTGTCGGGAATTGAACTTCAGAAGTTTTCGTTTGTCCTTGCCCTTGCGAAATAACTTGTAAAACAGGAAGATTCGCATAAGTTGGATAAGAAATACCTAGATTTAATCTCACAAAATTCTGATGAACAAACGGAAATTGCCCATTAAAGTACAATAAATACTTATGTTTCGTTCCAGAACCAACAACAGACCAACCAATAGCAGGATCATTTTCAATACGAAGATAACGCTTCAAGTTTGGATTAGAAGCATCTTTCACAGCACCTGTATGGTCAATTTGAATCAAATTGCCATAGAAACCAAGAACGCGTTCATAAACTGGAACCTCTCGAGTTGCATAAAATTGCTTACTTTCTTTGAATTGCTGCAATTTCCAACCACGCCCCAACTTTTTGATGTAAGCTTCATAGATTTTTTTATTTGCATTAGTAGGTTCTACTGTTACAGAAGGATTCTCTTTACTAGCTTTTTCTTGTAATTCCTTCGTATCATAGTAGTCAATGTAACCCATACGCTCAAAAATTGTATTTTCATAATTAGTCTTTTTATCAGGAGTTGTAGCTATTTTATTATAGTTTGGATCCTGCTTGAAAATCAACTTTCTTGGCACCATAGTATAGATAATGGTGTAAGTCAATGTTGTTACCATGAAAATAGATACTAAAGAGCGTAAGATACGCATAAAAATATATTTCTTCATTTACCGTTTCCTTTAAAATCCCAAAAGAACTTTCTCCCCTGTTAGAGAAAGTTCTGATGAGAAGTTTATTTTACATGATCTGCTAATTCTTTGGTATTTACTGATTTAGCATGAGTCACATCAGATATTCTACTTCAATCACTATGATTAAGTTATTAAACCTAACCTGTCAGTCAAGACCGAAGGAAGGGATAGAAAAATGTCACGCGTTACGACAAATACCTATTTTCGATTTTAGAATACCTTCAATTTTAAACTGATTGTTTAAAATTATACCACAATTCTAGTCAATTGTAAAATCAATTGTCAGAATATTTTTATCATAAATGAACCTTTTTTGTTTTTCTGTTAAATTTTTTTCAATTATTTAACATGATCTGCAAGTTCTTCTTGAGCTTTTTTATTAGATTTTGATCGCTCTTTATTCCATTTAGTCATAGCTTTCTTGTACTGATCTTGTGTAACAGGCTCATCTTGGAGTTCAAGATATTTATATAGAATGATTTCACTATTCCCTTTGTTTCCTGACCAAGCAAATGGATTAGTAAATGGCACTGTGCGAGAAAGAATTGGGCGACCCGTTAGCGTTGTTGTTGGAATAACTAATGCATTATCAGTCAACCAAGCTTGGGCTGCCGCATATTTTTCATAGCGTGCATTCGTATTAGTGGTTTCTTTTTCAGCCTCGTTCAACAGCTTTTCATATTCGTTCATACCGACTTGTGCTGCTGCAGCGTTATTCGTACCTGCATCAAATCCTAGATAGGTCTTTGTGCTTTCACCGCTTGAAGGTTTGATGATATCAAGATAGGTAGATGGATCTTGGAAGTCTGGACTCCAACCAACATTATCAGAAAGATCCCAATCTTCTGCAGCTGCAGATTCAGCAAAGTAAGTGATATTATTTACATCGTCTTTAGACATTTGTTGAATGTCAATCACAACATTTTCTTTGCCAAGATTTTTTTCAATCGATTGTTTCAATGATTGTACACGTTGAACTTTATTCGTTGCCGTTTGGTCAACTGGCATGTCAATGTGGATTGGGAATTGAACACCGTCTGCTTGAAGCGCTGCTTTCGCTTTGGCTAATTTTTCCTTGGCTTTCGTTGGATTGTAAAGACCGTCTTGCGCATCATTTAAGTTGACATCTTTCCAACTTTCATCGTAGCTGACTAATTTTTCTTTGACCAATTCTCCAAAGTTCTTATCATCTGTTTGAACAAAAGTTGGTGGTACAAAGAGATTACGAAGCATCTTTGTCGCACCATCTTTACCATTCACCTGTGAAGCATAAGCAGTACGGTCAAATGCAAAGGTAATTGCTTGACGGAAATCTTTATTCAATAATGCTTTCTTAGTAGATGTCTTTTGAGCATCTGTTGTCTTTGATGTATGATTGTAAGATTGACGATCGATGTTTGTAGCCACTAGATAAGTGGTTGCATCTTGTGGAGTATAAACGATGTTGTTTTTGTATTTCTTGCTGACAGAAGCATAACTTGGACTAGTTGGAAATACTTTTGCATTGGTAAATGAACCGTCACTAAATCCTTTAGCAAGTTTATCTTGGTCTTGACCATCATAGTAAGACAATTTGATGTTATCAATGTGTACATTTTTCTTATCCCAATAGTTTGGATTTTTAGCCAATTCAACAGATGATTTTGCAGTGATAGATTTTAGCAAGTATGGTCCATTATAAAGAAGACTAGATGGGTCTGTTGCTTGTGCAAATTTATTTCCTTTTGATTTCAAAAATTCTGCATTAACTGGCGCTAAAACCCCCATCGTAGTCTTTGAATTCCAAAAGCTTTCTGGTCGATTCAGAGTATATTGAACCGTATAATCATCAACCGCTTTGATACCGACAGAAGAGAAATCTTTATTTTCACCCTTCATGTAAGCATCCAGGCCTTTGATTGAATCTTGTACCAAATAAATAGCATCGGATTTCTTATCTGCAGCGTGTTTCAAACCAGCCACAAAGTCTTGCGCTTTGACTTCGGCATACTCTTCACCTTCGGATGTATACCATTTGACACCTTTACGAAGTTTATAAGTGTAAGTCAAGCCATCTTTGGAAACCGTCCAATCCTTTGCCACAGAAGGGATTAAATTTCCGTAACGGTCATTTTCTAAAAGTCCATCAATGACATTACTTGTAATATTTGAAGTAGAGGCCTTCCCAGTTGTCAAATAATCCAAATTATCTGGATCTTGCTCATAAACATATGAAAATGTTTTGTTGCTAGAACTTGTTTTAGAGCCAGAACAAGCCGTTAAGGCTCCTGCTGCAAGTAGGCTAACAGCCGCTAAAGCAATGATTTTACTTTTCTTCATGAATATTCCTCCCAAATTCATTATTTTTATACATTCTAGCACACAAACAGTAAAAAGTAAATAGAATTTTCTAAATTTTACGACATATTTTGAAAGCTGATTTAATAAGGTTTATATTAATCTATTAACCTTTAGAAATTAAAAAAGCAGGTTTTCCTCATCTTTTAGTGAGTTTTACCTGCTTTTATCATTGTATTATTTTACATGATCAGCTAATTCATCTTGAGCTTTTTTATTAGACTCGGCTTTTTCTTTTTGCCATTTCTTCTTGGCTGCTTCATAGTCTTTCTTCGTGACAGCATCTTTACCGACTTTAATGTATTTATAGTAGGTTGAGCTACCTTTACTACCTGTTTGCGCAAATGCACCTGAGAACGGTTGAATGCGTGACACAAAAGTTCCGGCACCTGTTGAAGCCATTGTTGGCAAGACAAGCGAACTGTCTGTTAACCAAGCTTGTGCTGCTGCATATTTTTCATAACGTTTTGCAATGTCTGTTGTTTCTGCACCTGCTTCATCGACTAATTTATTATATTCGTCCAAGCCTACTGCTTTAGCACCGGCATTTTCACTACCAGAGTCAAAACCAAACCAAGTCTTCGTATTGTCAGAAGCCGTTGATTTCAAAATATCAAGATAAGTAGATGGATCTTGATAATCAGGACTCCAACCAACAGCACCTGAAATATCCCAGTCTTCTCCAGCTGCATTTGGAGCATAGTAAGTGACGTTATTAAAGTCGTCTTCTGACATCATATTCAAGTCCATGACAACATTTTCTTTGCCGAGTACTTTTTCAACAGATTGTTTTAAAGACTGCATCCGAGCAACGTAGTTCTTAGAAGTTTCTACAACAGGAACGTCTAAGTGGATTGGGAATTTCACACCTTGAGCTTGCAAAGCTTCTTTTGCTTTTGCAAATTTTGCTTTTGCTTTTGTTGGATTGTACAAGCCATTTTGTGAATCAGCTAGTTTGACACCCTTCCAGTCATCGCCATAGCTTGCTAATTTTTCTTCTACAACATCACTAAATGATTTTTCACCAACTTGAACAAAATTAGATGGTACAAACATATTACGGATTGCTGTGGCAGCACCATCTTTACCATTTACTTGTGCTGCATAAGATTCGCGGTCAAGTGCAAAGTTCAAAGCTTGACGGAAGTCTTTGTTCAACAATGCCTTTTTCGTTGAATTTTTTTCTTCATCTGTTTTCTTAGCCGTATGGTTGTAAGATTGACGGTCAATATTAAGGGCTAAAGCAGCCGTTCCAGAGCCTGCTTCTGCTGTATAGATATTGTCCTTGAATTGTTTTTCAAAAGTTGCAAAGTTTGAACTTGTTGGGAAGAGGCGTGCGTATGAGTATGCCCCATCTTTGAAATTACGAGCCAATGAGTCCTGGTCTTGACCATCATAGTAAGCAAGTTTAATGCTATCAACTTTTACTTTATCTTTATCCCAATAATGTTTGTTTTTAACATATTCTACCGCAGATTTTGCTGTGATAGCTTTCATCAAGAATGGTCCATTATAGAGGATTGAGTTAGGGTCTGTTGATTGGCCAAATTTATTTCCTTTAGATTTCAAAAATTCGGCATTAATTGGCCACATAATGGCAGAGGTTGTCTTAGAATTCCAATATGGTTCTGGCTTGTTCAATGTATACTGAACAGTATAGTCATCAACCGCTTTCACACCTACCGTTGAAAAGTCTTTTGTTTGACCATTCACGTAAGCATCTAAACCTTTAATTGAGTTTTGAACCAAATAAAGAGCCTCAGATTTTTTATCGGCAGCATGTTTCAGTCCAGTTACAAAATCTTGCGCCTTGACTTCAGCATATTCTTCACCTTCTGATGTGTACCATTTGGCACCCTTACGAAGTTTATAAGTATAGGTTAAACCATCTTTTGATACAGTCCATGACTTAGCCATTGATGGTACAAGATTTCCATATTTGTCATTTTCTAACAATCCGTCAACTCCATTTGTCACAAGATCGCTAGTGGTTGCTTTTCCTGATGTTACATAATCCAAAGTTTCTGGATCACCAGAATACACATAACCAAATTTTGTTTCAGCTGAGTTTGATTTCGAACCCGAGCAAGCTGTTAAAAAACCAGCAGTTAGTAGGGCTACCCCTGCTACTGCAATAATTTTACTTTTTTTCATAGGTACCTCCGAAAACTATGATATATTCTAATTATACTATATCTTACTAAAAAGTAAAGAATTTTCAAACAAATCTTTTACTAAAAAATGTGATTGTATTCCAAATGCCTTCAAAAAAACAGATTTACTTCTCGTATCCTATCAGTGAATACACTGTTTTTATGTCTTTTTCTCTGAACAAATGACATACGTTTCAAACTCCAGATTCGGCATACATTCTGCTAAATCGTTCTCAATGCGTTTCAGTGCTTCTAAACGCATTTCAACAGATGTATGAGCATTTCCTTGAATGATAAAAATAGCATTCTTTGTCTCGTCATCAAATTTATAGTTTTCTCCGTCACGAACATCTAGCCATGCTAAAATTCCTTTTTGATCACGATAAACATAATCAGTCTGTGAAACGTGTTTTTCCGTGGATAAAATCGGTAGAAAAACATCTTCTTTTTGACTAACCGTAAATTCAATTTGCCCCGCTATTTTATCCAAATCATGCCCACCGATGGCTAATAAAGAATGTAAAGATTCAACATTATAAATATCAATAATACTATTAATATTCGGGATGGATCCTCGATGTCGAATATTCCGAATAAGCGCCAAAACGGTAGGAGGATTCTTCTTGACACTACGTCCGACACTTTGCAACAAATCCTTGTAGCCTTGAATGACTGGAGTATCAGACACCTCATCGATATCGCAATTCAATGCCCACTTTTCCATCTCTTTTTGCTTTTTCAAAAATGAAGCAGGTAAAGGTGCATGTGGATCTACATTTTTAGCGATGCCAATAACCACATTTTTAATCCCAAGCATTGCGAGACTTTCATTCAGTATAAACTTCATCATGATCCACCTCCGTTTCATTATTTATTGAGCTCATCAACTATTCAAATTGTATCATTTTTAGGAGAAAATTTCTTACTTTAGTTTTAAAATGCTGTCTTTCATTCATATTAACAAATTTTTCTCCTATGAGAAATGCTAAAAAGACTGGAATTGCTTCCAATCTTATTTCTCACTATTTTCAACTGCTGCTGTAACAAAAGCTGTATAAAGTCCTTCTGGACGATTAGGACGGCTAGATAATTCTGGGTGGTATTGACAAGCCACAAAGAATTTATTTTCTGGAATTTCTACAATTTCCACCAAGCGATTGTCCGGTGAAACTCCTGAGAATACAAAACCGGCATCTTCAAATTGTTGACGGAATTCATTGTTAAATTCGTAACGGTGGCGGTGGCGACGCTGAACAACTTCTTGATTATCATAAGCTGCAGCGGCTTTGGAACCACGTTTCAACTTAGACGGATAAAGTCCTAAGCGAAGCGTTCCTCCCATATCTTCTACATCAATCTGATCACGCATCAAATCAATAACAGGATGCTTCGTATCAGGATTTAATTCTGAAGAATTAGCATCTTCAAATCCTAGCACATGGCGAGCAAACTCAACACAAGTCAACTGCATACCAAGGCAAATTCCAAGCATTGGCACATCATTTTCACGCGCATATTGAATGGTCGCAATCTTTCCTTCGGTTCCGCGATGACCAAATCCCCCCGGCACAATAATACCGTCTGCATCTTTCAACAATTCGGCGACATTTTCAGTTGTGACATCATTTGCATTGACCCAATTCAGCTTGATTTCTGCATCATTGGCATAACCAGAGTGCTTGAGAGCTTCTACAACAGAGATATACGCATCTGGCAACTCCACATATTTCCCAACAAGCGCAATTTTTACTTGTTTCTTCAAGTTCATGACTTTATCAAC
This sequence comes from Streptococcus sp. NSJ-72, assembly GCF_014334035.1. Taxonomy (NCBI): domain Bacteria; kingdom Bacillati; phylum Bacillota; class Bacilli; order Lactobacillales; family Streptococcaceae; genus Streptococcus; species Streptococcus sp. NSJ-72. The sequence continues at coordinate 483,889 of NZ_CP060489.1, read as the reverse complement.
CATAGCAGACCAATCTGTCATATCTGCTTCTGGCACGTCCAACTTCAAGTGATCACAAACGATTTGGTCCATGTTTTGTGCTTGCAAATTCAGCGGAATTTGATACAAATGTTCCACATCTAGCGACTCAATCACTGCTTCTGGTGCTACATCACAAAATTGTGCCAATTTGTTCTTAATATTTTGGCCAGCCGGTTTTTCAGTACGAATAACAAGCATGTTCGGTTGAATTCCAAGACCACGCAATTCTTTTACAGAATGCTGAGTGGGCTTCGTTTTCATTTCCCCAGCAGCTTTCAGATAAGGAAGCAATGTCGTGTGGATATACATCACATTATCTGCACCAACATCTGCCTTCATTTGACGAAGTGCTTCTAAGAATGGCAAACTTTCAATATCTCCAACAGTTCCTCCTACTTCTGTGATAATCACGTCAGAGTCTGTTGTCGTTGCAGCGCGTTTAATTTTTTCTTTTAGAGCATCTGTAATGTGTGGAATGACTTGAACAGTTGCTCCAAGGTACTCACCTTTACGTTCTTTACGAAGAACTTCGCTATAAATCTTACCTGTTGTCACATTTGAATATTTATTTAAGTTGATATCAATAAAGCGTTCATAATGCCCGAGGTCTAAGTCAGTTTCTGCACCATCATCCGTCACAAATACTTCACCGTGTTGATAAGGGCTCATCGTTCCTGGGTCAATATTGATATATGGATCAAACTTTTGAATGGTTACCTTAAGACCACGATTTTTCAAAAGACGACCAAGACTTGCTGCCACAATCCCTTTACCGATCGAACTAACTACACCACCTGTAACAAAAATATATTTTGTTGCCATACATTCTCCTTATCTAAGATACAAAACTCATTTAGAAAACACACGAAAATGGGAAACGACTATTCATAAATCAACCTTTGCTTTTTCGATGTTTTCAGGCGTGTTCACTTCTAATAGCAAAAACAAAAACAGCTCCCTAGAGCTAGGGAGCTTTTGACTTCTTAAAAGAAGTGCCCGATATTATAATATCGCAGAATAAATTTTTTGTCAAATAAGAACAGAAGCAAACGTTAGCGGACTTAACTATTCTTCATCCTCTGAATCCACCTCATCATCTGAATAGTCTTCATCCTCTTCATTGAGTTCGACTTCTTCACCTAAATCATCAGGTGCAATTTCATTGATTTCAGCATCATACGCTTCTACTTCACTCTTTTCGTCGTCCGGATTATCCTCGTCATAATTAAGGGCAGGATCTGCTTCATATGAGTCTTCATCTTCTGGATCATCGTCATTGTAATCAATGGCATTTTCATCTCCGTCCATAAAGGCATTCACACGTTTTTTCTTCCGTTTCTTAGGAGTTTCTTCATCGTTATCTTCAAGGGCGATAATTTCCTCATCCACCTCGTCAATCGCATACCATGAACGCAAGCCCCATTTGTTATCTCCTAGAGGAATGAAACTGCCGTCTACATTTAACTCTGTATAAAAAAGCGGCAAGGCTTCACGAATATCACTATTTGATTTTTCAAGGTAATTTTGAATTTCATTGACAAGGTCATTAAAATACATTTCATGATTGCGACCACGTGTCTCTAAAATAGCACGCGCCACTTCAATCATAGAAAGTTCACTTTTTTCTTGTCCAGCAAATACTTCTAATTCCAAAATTGATCTCCTTTTAAGGTTTAAGAGCTTTTTTAGACTTGCTCTTAAAAATTAATTTGTTGAATTTTCGCTACTTTTTATTGTACGATAAAAATCTTCTTTCGTCAAAAAGAATTTTATTTTCCAATCAAGAAAATCACTCTTTTTCATCAAAATGACTTCTACTTTTATATAAAAGAAGCAAAAAGGCAATTCAGCCGAATCTCCGACTGAATTTGCCTTATGTATCATTAGATTATTTTACTTTTGCAGTACTTGTAATCAATTCAACGGCTTTTTTAATAACAATATCATGTTTCAACATATCTGTTGAAAGAAGTTGACGAACACGCTCCACTTCCATATTGTAGTCAGTTGCAAGTGAAGAAATTTCTGCTTCGATGTCTTCATCGCTCGCTTCAAATCCTTCTGCTTTTGCAACAGCTTCAATCACAAGATTAGTCTTAGTACGTTTTTCAGCGTCAGCTTCATGTTGTTTATGAAGATCTTCTTGAGTTGTACCAGTGATTTGGAAGTACATGTCTGGTGAAATACCTTGACGTTGCATGTTCCCAAGAAATTCATTTACAGAGCGATGAACTTCTTCGTGAACCATTTCTTCTGGCAATTCAACGATTTCTGCATTTTCTACTGCAAGGTCAAGTGCCGCAGATTCAACTGCATCATCAAACGCAATTTCTTTTGATTCAGCCAATTCTTTGCGGTATTTTTCTTTTAATTCATCCAGTGTTTCAACATCTTCATCAATGTCTTTGGCAAGTTCGTCATCTACTTCTGGAACTTCTTTTTCTTTGACTTCATGAATCGTAGTCACAAATTTAGCATCTTTACCTGCAAGATCTGTTGCTTGATAGTCTTCTGGGAATGTCACGTTTACTTCTACTGTTTCACCAGCAGCATGTCCAACTAATTGGTCTTCAAAACCTGGAATAAATTGACCGCTTCCAAGTTCAAGTGAGAAGTTATCTCCTTTACCACCATCAAATTCAACGCCGTCAACTGTTCCAACAAAATCAATCACAACTGTATCACCATTAGCAGCCTTATCTTCTTTCAATACAAGTTCTGCTAAATTATTGCGTTCGCGTTCAACTTTTGCATCTACATCTGCATCAGATACTTCTTTAGAGACATCAACAGATACTTCTAAGTTTTTATACTCACCTAATTTTACTTCGGGTTTTGTAACCACTTCCGCAGTAATGGTCCAATCTTGACCTTTTTCCATAGACGCCACATCAAATTGTGGTTGAGCAACAACTTCGATCTCTGCTTCTTTAACAGCAGCTTCATAAGCAGCTGGGAGAAGAGCATTTAATGTATCTTGGTAAAGAGCTTCTTCACCAAATCTTTGATTAAACACTGGACGAGGAAGATGACCTTTACGGAAACCTGGTACATTCAGATTTTTCTTAACTGAGTTAAATACACGATCCAATTCTGGCTTGATTTGTTCTTGACTAATTGTAAATGTCAAAACTCCGCGATTTGTTTCTTTGCTTTCAAATGATACAGACATTCTGTCATTTCTCCTTAAAATTTATTGAATACAATCAATTATACCATAAATACACGTTATTTCACAAATTTTCTAATGAAAAATTTAACGATTTTTCCGTCCATTTGCTGATTTTGCTCTTTATGCTTTTCGAATTTTATCTTTTTGGTAAGCAGCTCGCGCTCCACCGATTAGCTTTGGACGACTGGCAAGCGCAGTCACATGCGCTTCTCCGAGTTCTCTCAAAATTGGTCGTACTGGAATTTGGACGTGCTTAATATGCATACCAATTGCTGTATCTCCGATATCCATCCCTGCTTGAGCCGTAATAAATTCCACTTCAACTGGGTTGTTCATATATTTAAAAGCTGCTAGTTGACCACTTCCACCAGCATGAAGAGTTGGCAACACATTGACAATTTCCAGATTTTGTTTCTGCGCCAATTCTTTCTCCACGACCAAAGCACGATTGACATGTTCACATCCCTGAACTGCCAAGTAAATTCCGCGAAGTGACAACATATCCAACATAGTTTTGACAACAACTTCTCCCACTTCTTGACTGGAATTTTTTCCAATATGCCCTCCAATCACCTCACTGGAAGACAAGCCCAGTACAAAAATATCACCGGAAGATAGTGCTGATTTCTCTAAAACATCTGCTAAAATGGTTTGAGTTTGTTTTTTCAATTCTTGTAAATTCATCATTTTACCTCGTTTCATTTTGTCATAAATACTTCTGAATATATTTACAAATAGAGCTTTTAAAAGCCCAAGAGGACACCGCCCTTATTTGTTTAACTTTTTCAAAACATCTGTCAACAGTTTATTCAAAATAGATCCGACAATTATCCCTAAGGTATTTTGGCAAAAGTTAGGAAATATTTCTGGAAAAGCCGCTCCCCAACCATGCATGATAGTGGAAGCAACAGCATAACCTCCTACCATAACAAGCGTAGCTAACACCAAACCGAGATAACGACTTTTTCCTTTAAAACCTGCAAAATATCCTTGTAAACTATGAAAAATCAAGCTAAAGAACATCCACTGTGGATAACCTGAAAGCAAATCAATGAGAAAGCCAGCTAAACCACCGACGATGGCTCCTTCTTTTCTGCCAAAATAAAAGGCGGTAAAGAAAATACCTGCATCAAGGAACGTTAAAATCCCCGTTGGTGTTGGAATTTTTAAATAGTAGCCCAAAACAACTGTCAACGCAGCAATCATGGACAAAAGGACAAGTTTATATGTCTGATTTTTTTTCATATTGAACAACCCCATATTGATCTGAATGTTGGATAGCTTGGTAAACAAATTTTTTTGAAATTTGAACTGCTTCAACAATTGATTTTCCTAACACTAACTGACTGGCAATGCTAGAAGCAAAGGTACAGCCAGCGCCCGTGTTATTGTTGTCTAAAACAGGTGATTCCAGAAATTGAAACTGCTCTCCATTATAAAAAACATCAACTGCTTTTTGAGAATCTAGACGATTCCCTCCTTTGATAACAACGGATTTAGCACCTAAGAAATGGAAAATTCTAGCCGCTTCTTTTACGTCTTCCACCGTTCGCAACTCTTTTTGAGCCAATAGTTCGGCTTCTGGTAAATTAGGCGTGATAATACTTGCATAAGGGAAAAATTTAATCAGTTCCTCTCGAAGTGCTGAGACCTCGACATCATGAGTTTCCTTGCAAACCAAGACAGGATCTAATACGACAGGAATGCCTGCATGAGCTTTCACAAAATCCAAGGCCAAATCTGCTATTTCAACATTTGGTAAGAGTCCTAGTTTGATGGCTGAGAAAGGCACATTCTTGAGAGAATGAAGCTGCTGAGAAAAAACAGTAGAATCAACAGGAATGACTTCAAAACCTTGCTCTGTCATGGCTGTCAGGCAAGTCACTGCCACAAAACCATGCAGTTGATTGACTGTATAAGTAGCTAAATCAGCGTGCAATCCGCCACCACTAAAGATATCATTCCCTGAAATTGCCAGAATAAGATTATTCTTCATATCGTATCTCCTTTAGATAAAGTCCGTTTGGTGCTGCTGTTGGTCCAGCCAAATGACGATTTTTCTCTGTTAAAATTCTATCAATTTGCTCAACTGGCATTCGTTTATTTCCAATTTTCAATAAAGTACCGACCATATTGCGAATTTGCTTATACAAGAAGCCATTGCCAGAGAAAGTAAAAATCAGAAAGTTGCGCTTCTCATCGAAATCTAAGTATGCTTTTGTAATCGTCCGAACTTTATTTTCCACACTAGTCCCTGAAGCTGTAAAACCTGTAAAATCATGAGTTCCTTCTAACTTTTCAATAGCTTCTTCAATCAAACTCAAATCAAGCGGATAAGGGTAATGGGTTGCATAATGGCGCATCATAGGATTTTTAGGACGCCCGATATCCACTATAAATTCATAGGTCTTGCTGTGTTTACAATATCTTGAATGAAAATCTTCATTCACCTCTTCTACGCTAATAAAATCAATGTCTTCTGGTGTCTGCGTATCAAGTGCGAAACGTAGTTTTTCTTCATCCCTTTTTTGTGGTAAATTAAAATGAATTACCTGCCCCAAAGCATGAACGCCACTGTCTGTGCGTCCAGCTCCATGAACGATGACAGGCTTTCCTCTATTGATTTTAGTTAAAGTCTTTTCAATCTCTTCTTGAACGCTGCGAGCATGAGGTTGCCGCTGAAAACCAGCAAAGTCATGACCATCGTAAGAAATAATCGCTTTATATCGTGTCATGTGTTTATTGTAACAAGAAATAAATTGGAAAACAAGAAACTAAAAACACAATTGTCCGGGGACAGATTTTCATTAAAAATATGCTACACTAGAATACGGAGGAAAGATAAATGACTGATATTACTTTTTGCGAAAAGAAATCTCGATTTCGTTACAAAGCTGCTGCCGTCATTATTGAAGAAGGCGCGCTTGCTTTTATGACCAATCCAAACGAGGATTATTTTTATCCTTTAGGTGGAGCTGTTCAGCTAGGAGAAACTTCAGAAGAAGCTATTCTTCGAGAAATTAAGGAAGAAACTGGACAGGACTACGAAATCGATCGATTGCTGTTCATTCACGAAAATTTTTTCCAACAAAGTTCTGGCAAATTAGCCGGTCTGAATTGCCATGAAATTTCCTTTTATTACTTGATGAAGTCAAAAGGCCAGCAGTTCCCAAGCTTTTCTGCTGCCGAAACAGTTGAATGGATTCCACTAGATCGAATGGATGAGTATCAAGCCTACCCAAATTTTCTAGCAAAACTTGTTTCCACACAACCAACTGGTATCAAGCGCGTCATCACCAAAGATGAAGAACACACAATTTTATCCTTATAATATAAAAGAGCAGCGTCAAACTGCTCTTTTCTTATTGCTCAAAGGCATCTTTCATTTTATCAAAGAAACCTTTTTTCTTTGGATTGATTTTCATATCACCAGCTTCTGCAAACTCTTTCAGTGCTGCTTTTTGACGATCGTTGAGGCCAGTCGGCGTCACAACATTGACAGTTACATACTGGTCACCCATGCTTCCGCCACGCAAGCTCGGAGCTCCTTTGCCACGCAGACGGAAACGTTTGCCAGTCTGTGTTCCTTCTGGGATATTCAGCTCCACATCCCCGTGAACAGTTGGAATATCCACACTGTCACCAAGAGCTGCTTGGACAAAGTTGAGATTGAGCTTGTAGTAAATGGTAGATCCGTCTCGCTCAAACTTGTCGCTCGGCTCAACTTGAACTACGACATAAAGGTCACCATAAGGACCACCATTAAAGCCAGCCTCACCTTGTCCAGACAAGCGAACCTGTTGACCAGTTTCAACACCTGCTGGGATTTTTACATGGACACTATGAGCTTGTTTTTCATGCCCTGTTCCGTGACAGGTTTGGCAAGGTTCTTTAATTTCTTGCCCTCGCCCATGACAGACATCACAAGTTACTTGGCGACGCATCATACCAAGAGGAGTTTGCGTATCAACATTAATCACTCCTGCTCCGTGACAGCGACTACAAGTGACTGGACTAGTTCCTGGTTTCGCACCCGAACCATGACAAGTATGGCAGGTAGCCTCACGATGATATTTAATTTCTTTATCTGTACCAAAAATGGCTTCTTCAAACTTCAGGTTGACCCGATATTGAAGGTCATCCCCTTGACGAGGTGCATTCGGGTTGCGAGTTGAACCACCTCCGCCAAAGAAGCTAGAGAAAATATCTTCAAAACCACCAAAGCTAGAACCATCAAAGCCTCCGAAACCGCCAGTTCCACCGCCGAAGCCGCCATTAGCACCTGCGGTACCATATTGATCATAGGCTGCCCGTTTTTGCTCATCGCTCAAGGTTTCATAAGCCTCTTGGACTTCTTTATATTTTTCTTCAGCACCTGGTTCTTTATTGATGTCCGGATGATACTTTTTAGATAATTTCCGATAGGCTCTCTTGATCTCGTCTTGAGAAGCATTCTTGGAGACGCCTAGACGGTCATAATATTCTGTATTGTTCATGTAAGATACCAAGACCGTAAAATTCAACTGAAAAATAGGAAATCAGGCGACGGAGTGATGCTCCTAGGCTGATTTCTCTTTTTTCTGAGAATTTAGGTCGGGTTCAGTTCCTTTCTAATTTAGTATAAGAAAGAACCGGAAGTTTCCATTCCAATTTCTTTCTTACCGAAAAACAGAGGCTGGGCTGCAACCTCTGGATTTCTTATAACAAATTCGGATTCTCCCTGATTATATTGATAATATCTCGAGCATTAGTTATATTTTCTGAATAACTGCCACTAGTACCATCATCATCTTCGTAACTATAATTACTTGTTAATGAATAATCACTTTCAATGATGTATTCTTTAACCCAATTCCTAGTATATTTACCATCCGAGCTCCAATTGTCAAAGCTACCTTCTTCAGTATGTCTATTCCCTACTGAATTAATAAAACGCATTAACCAATCTACATCACTATCATTCAAATGAGAACCCGCAATATCAATGTACTGTGAAAGGTAATCTCTTTCTTCTCTAGTAGCCATATCATTCTCCTTTAAGTATAACTATCTAATAATCAGGAAAAATTATGTTATATATAACTAAATAAATCTTCTTATTTTTCCGTAAACTCTCCGTCTACGACATCATCACCTTTGTTATCGCCTGTATTTGCTTGATTTGCACCTTCTGCTCCTGCTTGAGCTTGTTGGGCTGCAGCTGCTTGTTCGTAAAGTTTCACAGCGAGAGCTTGCGCTTTTTCATTGAGTGTTTCAAGTTTTGATTTCATGTCATCCAAGTTGTTGTTGTCTTGGGCTTTTTTCAATTCATCAAGAGCAACTTGAGCAGCGTCACGTTCTGCATCAAAGCCTTTGCCTTCTGTTTCTTTGATAGTCTTTTCAGTCGCAAAGATAGCTTGATCTACTTCGTTGCGAAGATCTACTTCTTCTTTACGTTTTTTATCTGCTTCGGCGTTTGCTTCTGCATCTTTCATCATGCGGTCAATTTCTTCATCTGTCAAACCTGAGTTCGATTGGATAACGATATGTTGTTCTTTTTGCGTACCAAGGTCTTTAGCCTTAACAGACACGATACCGTTTTTGTCAATATCAAATGTTACTTCAATTTGAGGGATACCACGAGGTGCAGCAGGAATGTCTGTCAATTGGAAACGTCCAAGTGTCTTGTTATCTGCTGCCATTGGGCGTTCACCTTGAAGAACATGGATATCCACAGCTGGTTGGTTATCTGCAGCTGTTGAGAAGACTTGTGATTTAGAAGTTGGGATAGTTGTGTTGCGGTCAATAAGTTTTGTAAATACACCACCCATAGTTTCGATACCAAGTGACAACGGTGTTACGTCCAAAAGGACAACGTCTTTAACATCACCAGTAATCACACCACCTTGGATAGCAGCACCCATAGCAACCACTTCGTCAGGGTTTACAGATTTGTTTGGTTCTTTACCAGTTTCAGCTTTTACTGCTTCCACAACGGCTGGGATACGTGTTGAACCACCAACAAGAATAACTTCATCAATTTCTGACAAGCTAAGACCAGCGTCAGACAATGCACGACGAACAGGTTCTTTTGTGCGATCCACAAGCTCACGAGTCAAGTCATCAAATTTCGCACGTGTCAAGGTCATTTCTAAGTGGAGAGGTCCAGCTTCTCCCGCAGTGATGAATGGCAAGCTGATTTGAGTAGAAGTTACACCAGAAAGGTCTTTCTTAGCTTTTTCAGCCGCATCTTTCAAACGTTGAAGAGCCATCTTGTCAGTTGACAAGTCAATACCATTTTCTTTCTTGAACTCAGCTACCATATGATCAATAATCTTTTGGTCAAAGTCGTCACCACCGAGTTTGTTGTCCCCTGCAGTTGCTAATACATCAAATACACCGTCGCCTAATTCAAGGATTGACACGTCAAATGTACCACCACCAAGGTCAAATACAAGGATTTTTTCTTCTTTATCTGTCTTGTCCAAACCATAAGCAAGGGCTGCTGCTGTTGGTTCGTTGACAATCCGTTCTACTTCAAGACCAGCAATTTTACCAGCATCTTTAGTTGCTTGACGTTGCGCATCGTTGAAGTAAGCAGGAACTGTGATAACTGCCTTAGTTACTTTTTCACCAAGGTAATCTTCAGCATAGCCTTTCAAATATTGAAGAATCATAGCTGAGATTTCTTGTGGAGTATACTCTTTTCCATTTGCTGAAACTTTTTCAGAAGTTCCCATTTTTGATTTAATGGAGATAATCGTATCAGGATTTGTCACTGCTTGACGTTTTGCTGCGTCACCAACGATGATTTCACCGTTTTTGAAAGACACAACTGACGGTGTTGTACGGTTACCTTCTGGATTTGCGATAATTTTGCTTTCAGTTCCTTCAAGAACTGCAACTGCTGAATTTGTTGTACCTAAGTCAATACCGATAATTTTAGACATAATAATGATACCAAGAACGCCGACAATGCGACTGAAAATTAGGGAACCAACGAAGCATTCGATGAATGCCAGGCGGTTTATCTATTTTCCGAGCATTTCGTTCGGGTTCAAATCCTTTCTTATTTCCTATTTTTACTTTAATTTTCTTTTTGATACTCTTCTTAGGTGGCGACGCCGTCAGAGCTTGACTTCGTCAATCTCTTTGACTAAACTTTGAGCCTAAAGTCTCAAAGTTTGCGTAAGTAGCGCCACGACAAAGAGTATCGTCTTTGGTTCGCTTCGCTCATCAGAAGCAAAGCTAAACGAATGTTTTCTTCCTTCATAGTTTATTGTCGTTTCGGACAAGCTTTACGCAGTAGCTGATTGGCAGTTCACTTCGCAAACGCTCGTGACCAGCCTAATCACCCTTGCGAGGGTGCGTCAACGAAATCACAGATTTCTGACTTACCGTCTAATTATAAACAACCACCATTGCTGGTCGAAGAATACGATCGTGAAGTTTGTAGCCTTTTTGGAAGACCTGTGCAATAGTGTCGGCAGGGTGCTCATCATCAGCTGGAACTGTTTGGATGGCCATGTGATAGTTATGGTCAAATGCTCCGTCCGCTGCGATTTCTTCAATTCCCTCTTCCTTCAGAGCGTGAATCAAGCTTTCCTGCACCATCTCTAAGCCTTTTTTGACATCATCCGTCAACCCTTCGACAGCCAGAGCTCGCTCTAAATTGTCCAATGAAGGCAAGATAGCTTTTGCCAGATCCTGACTGCGGTACTTTTGCAGCTGCTGGCGTTCTTCACTCGCCCGACGCTGGATATTCTGCATTTCTGCATGAGCACGGAGATATTTATTTTCAAAATCTTCTGCACGCTCATTGGCTAGTTCTAATTCTGTTTTTTCAGGACTTACTGATTCAACCTGCTCAGTTGTTTCTACAGCTTCCTCTTTTACTTCTACATCTTCTGGATGTTCTTCTTGTTTATGTTTTGCCACAAGGCACCTCCTTTTTAGGAATATTTATACTATAATTAATGGACTTCATAGTGATTACTACTCAGATATCGATAAAAATCAGTCAATTTCATGGTCAGCACACGGTTGACAACATTCATCTGGCTGACCAGCCGTTGGTAATCAAGATTGACAGGCCCGACAACTGCCAGCACCCCAAAACCTCGATAAGGAATGAGGAATTTGCTGGAAATTAGAGTCAAATCAGCCAAACAGCTTTCTCTGCTGTCTGCCACGCGCACACTTTGCATCTGATCTTCAGCTAAACTATCTCGAAGTTCAAAAGCTACTTTTTGGGGCTGATCAAAGAACTGATAACTCTCTAAATCTGCAAAATCTAATAATCTTACCTTCCCAGACACAATGACATTTTCTTTGAAAATATCACTAAAGATATGCTCGAAAAGATCCAGAACATTGTCGGTCGTTGTAAAATAACGCTGGATAATCTGAGGAATCTCTGTTCGGATTTTATAGTGAATATCAAGAACTGTTTGTCCTAAAAAACGATCTTGAATCAATTCTTTCAGCTGAACTAAATCACCTCGTAGGAAATTACGGGGGATCACGAACTGGCTGGTAATCGTATTGGACTCATCTAAAGTGAAAACTGCTAAAGCTGTATGTTGGCTGAGAATCACGATGTCAAAAGCAGTCAAGCGTTGTTGACTTGGCTCTACATCAAGTGCTGCCACTGTACATCCGCTCAACATTGAAAGAACATCTGCTGCCTGTTGAAGAACATCCTCTAACTTGAAGAATTCACGATCAAATGCCTTTATCACTTCATAGAGTTCATTTTCAGCAAGACGATCAAAGGAAAGGGAGTGTTTGACAAAGTATTGAAAACCTGCAACACTAGGCTTACGTCCACTTGATGTGTGTGCTTTTTCTAAAAGGCCTTGTTTTTCAAGAATAGCCATATCATTACGAATCGTCGCACTGCTTGATTTGATTGACTCTTGTAGCGCTTTGGATCCGACTGGCTCGTGGGTCTTGGTAAAGATATCAATAATCAAATTCAAAATCTCATTTTGACGCTCCGTGACCACGGCATCACCTCCAATCAAGATTCCAATCTCAATTAGCACTCAACCGACTCGAGTGCTAACTCATGATTCTATTATACACTCTTCCACACCAAAGTCAAGACAAAAACTCAAAAAATTAGCACTCTTTTTACAAGAGTGCTAAAAATCAGACTTAAGATGAAGTATTTGCACATCATTCTTCTATTATCTTAAACCCTAAGCTAGTGCTATCACGGAGAAACATCTGAACAGTTTCCAATGAATACTCATATAGATCTTTGCCATTGAGAGATAATTTTTGAATCAAATCTGGTGTACAAGTGATAATATCTACACCTAACTCGTCTGCTTGATAAATATTGTATGCTTCTCGTGGACTCGCCCACAGCAATTCCACACTAGATTTTTGATGACATAAAGTCAAAGATTCTTTCATAATCGGTATCGGATCCACACCTGTATCAGCTATCCGCCCCGCAAAGACAGACACGATTGATGGCAGTCCTGCCTTTAAAACTGGCACAATTTCCTTGACTTGTTCTACAGTAAACACCGCTGTCACATTAACTTTAATTCCTTTAGATGTTAATCGATCAATGAGAGGAAGAGTTGATTCACCTCGAGAATTGATGACCGGAATTTTCACATAGACATTTTCACCGAGAGAAGCTAAGAATTCTGCTTCTTTCTCCATGATTTCCATCTCGTCTGAAAACACCTCAAATGACACTGGAAATTCTGTAATTTTTGTCAACACTTCTTTGGCAAATTCTACATAACTTGTAATGCCCGCTTTTTTCATTAGACTAGGATTGGTCGTAAAACCCGATACTAACCCAGACTCTAAATCCTTTAACATCTTATCCAATACCGCACCATCTGAGTAAACTTTAATAGATAATGTTTTAACCATATTTTTCTCCTTTATGTTATTCTTCAGAAATATTATTTAAAGCTGTATTTCCCTTTGTAATGATGGATGGTAACAGTAAAACCACGACTAAAACCGCTACAATCAGATAAACACCGATTTGTCCAATGGAATTTCCAACATTACCCAGCAAAATTCCAAATACGCCAAAGTCAAAATCGCCAAACGTTGTATTTGCAAAACCCAATTTTCCTAAAACGGGTAAGAGCGTTGCAGGAAGAAAGGCTAGAAACAAACCATTTACAAAAGATCCCAAAATAGCTCCACGTCGCCCCCCTGTTGCATTTCCGAATATTCCAGCAGTTGCTCCACAGAAAAAGTGAGGCACCATACCAGGAACAATCAAAACACCACCAATTGCTCCTAACACGAACATACCAAGCAAACCTCCAAGGAAACTAAAAGCAAAACCGAGAATAACAGCCGTCGGAGCATAAGGAAAGAATACAGCACAATCCACAGCAGGAACAGCATTCGGAATCAATTTCATTGCGATACCTTGGAAAGCTGGAATCAAATCTGCTAAAATCATCCGAACACCAGCATAAACGATAGCGACACCAACTGCGAATGTCAAACCGCCTACAATAGCAAAGATGAACGGATTTTTCCCTGCTGCTAATTCTGTTACAGTTTTAGGATTATTGATGAGACAGGCTACAACTGCAATGAGGTAAAATACGACCATCACCAAGCCTGTCGAAATGGTTGTATTTCTCAAAAAACTCCACTTCTCAGAGATATGCAATTCTTCCGTACTGGGACTGTTTTTGCCAACTTTAGAACCAATCCAAGCTGACAGATAGTAACCCAGACTACCAAAATGTCCCATAGCAATCTCATCTCCATCGGTGACTTTCAGAGTATACTTTTGCCCGATAGCTGGCGAAATTGCAGACCAGGCCCCAAGAATAAAGCCGCCAACCGCAACTAAAGCCATTCCTTTAAAGCCAATCGCTCCCAATACTGCAGACAAAAGACAAGCCATAAAGAAACTATGGTGTCCTGTTAAAAAGATATATTTGAATCGCGTGAAACGTGCAAACAAAATATTTAAAACCAAGCCAACAATCAAGATAGACATGGTTTCAACACCTAAAATCTTCTGAGCTACCGAAGTTACAGCTTCATTATTTGGTACAACCCCTGTAATGCCAAAGCCTTGGTCAATCAAAGTAGCCAAAGGAGCTAGGTTTTGTTGGATAACAGTCGCTCCAGCAGCTAACATCAAATACCCTAGAATAGGTCCTAATGTTCCTGTCAACACCTTGTGACTCGGAGTGCGCAAAGCGACTAAGCCAACAAAGGCAATCAGGCCCATCAAAAACGCAGGTTCGCTCAAAATATTTTGTAAAAAAGTCAGTACTCCATTCATCATAAAACCTCCATTCTTATTAAGGATTCATTTCTTCTAAAACTGGGACCAAATCTGCTTCAATCTTTTTACGATTTGTGTAGCTTTTGACAATACAGACTTTGGTTTCTACTGGAAAAATATCTTTAAATTCTTTAACTGTTACGTAAAGATCGGCACCTTTTCCGACTGCAGCATTTGAGTCACAAGACTCTACCTCCACTTCGATACCCAAATCTTTAGCTATTGCTTCCACCTTTAAACGTAGTAAAAGACTGCTGCCGATACCATTTCCACAAACTGTTACAATTTTAATCATAGCTTTCTCCTTTCTCAATTGCTTCTGTGATGATGCATAGTATTTCATCAATTGTTTCCGCCCTAATTAAGCTCCCTACTACTTCTTCATCATCCAAAATCATTGCCAGCTCCTGCAACGACTTTAGATGGGAAGTCGAATCAACTGCAGCCAAGACAAAAATTAGTTGAACTTGCTTTTCCTCATCTCCTTCATCTGTTATATCAAAATCCACAGGTTGTTTGAGTTGCAATAAACTAATTCCCAATTTATCAACTCCGTATTCAGGCGATGCATGTGGAACAGCAACCCTTGGTGCCAGTACAATATATGGTCCCATTTGCTCCACCGAATCAATCATCCCTTCCACATAAGATTGGTGGATATAACCTTGTTCCAGCAATGGAGCAGATGCCACTTGAATCGCTTTCTTCCAATCAGGCACACACTCTATCTGCCTTATTAATTTTCTTTCCAGTAAATCTACCAAACCATATCCTCCTAGTTCTTGTTTTTCTTGATTACCCATGATGTAAGTCGATAATTCTCTGCGAAGCTTACTCATATCCTTGATCTCTGCATGCCTATGGATAATCTGCAATAATTCTTCAACAGAAATTCCCATTTCATCTATATTAAAGTCGGTACAAACTTGTTTTTTCAACATGATTTTCTCCATTGAATTCATCAAAGGTTTTAACAAATAAAGTGGCTTATTCGTTTCAAAATAAATTGTTGAAAAAATCATGTCGTAAGTAGAAACACCAATTTCTTTCACCTGTTTTAGCTGGTGCACCTCTCGAAATACCATTTTAGGAAATAGCTGCTTTAACTCCGACTGAAGAATCAAAGAAGAACTAACACCATTTGGACAAATAGTTAGAGCAGTCAACTTCGCACTCTGATTTGATGTCCCAATCTGCTCCAGATACCCACCAAAATGAATGGTGAAATAAGCAATTTCATCATTGCTAATCGTCTTTTTCAAATATTTTTCCAAAGGGCTCAAACTTCGCCTTACAAGATGAAAGAGTGAATTGAAATCCTTTAGAATCTGCTCTTTTAAAGGATTATTCAATGGAATATCAAACAAAAGTCGATAAAAAGCCGGATAAAGATGAGCATATAAATCTTTTCTAAATTGAATGGAATCTCTAAATTCAATCCCTGTATAAGCTTTTACTTGATTGATAATCCGATCCATAATGAAAATCATTAACGGGTCTGGATTGTCTATCAAATCTCCTTGAATACATCCTGCTAACCGACTCATGATAAAATAACGTTTCTGCTCTAGCAAAGGATAAGAAACCACCAACTCTTTCACAAGTCTCCCTATGGAAGATTGTTCCATTTTCGATAAATATGGAGGTCCAATGACAGTCTGTTCTTCCCATTGTTGGCTAGCCAAAACCGCTAATAAGTAGCTCACTGCTTTGGTTTTTTCAAAAATAAAAACCAAATGATATTGACAGCCCAAATCATATAAGAAGTTATAAATCTCTTCAACATTTATTTGAAGCTGGCATTCATCCAGCACATATTTGATGACCCAACTGCCACTAGCTTTGGCTAAGATATTTTCTACCACTTGCTCAAGTAGAAGCATACGCTTTGTGTCGGTTGCACGTATAATGTAACCTTCTTGTCGAGTATAGACAAGTTGTCCCCCATATTTCTTTGCCTGCAATCTCGCTTTTTTTAAATCAGATAAAACCGAATTTTTACTCATCTGAAGTAAGCATTGCAAATGAGTATTAGAGACAAAATCAGTATTCAATAGAATATAAAGTATGATCATATCCAATCGCTCTTCAAAGAACAAATATTCACCTGAGTCTAATGACATCCGGGAAAATAGATCATTGAGAGAAATACCTGGCATTTGAATATACGATTCTTCTATTTGTATCCGTGGTAACCCCACACTAAACAATATATCATTGATTTTACGTATATCCGTCAGCACCATTTTTCTATTGGATTTCAGGAGAACAGCTAATTCTAATATAGAGGCATTCGGATAGCTAGAAAAGATTTGAAATTTTTCAATGAGCTCATTTGATAACACGATGATACCTCCTACAATTTTAGTATAATATAAAAAGTATCCGCTTTCAATTCAGATTCAGCCCAATTTATTACCCAGGTCATTAGCTTCGAATTGTGCTTTGGTCGAGAAATATATGAAAAAGCAGGGAAATTTCCCTGCTTTTTCATATACAAATTCTATCTAAACTCCCTTGATTTGTTCATATCAGTTGATTTTGAACACTTTATTTTGCTGACTGTTCTGCTAGTTCTTTTGCCCCCACTGTGCGATAAGACATATCACCAACATATTCAACTGTAAAGCGACCCTCTTCGTACTCAACAACCGTCACACTACCATTATCTAAACCATGCGGTCTTGTTTGGTCAATGAGATATACAAAAGTTCCAATAGTCATGCCGTGGCTAGCAATCAAAGCATTGCCACCACCAGAGGCTTCTATTTCTTTTGCAATGTCTAAAAATCCTGTCCAAATACGATTGCTCAATTTTTCCCAACTTTCAGCCCAACCAGCAGTATCCACTTCCACCAGACCTTCGGCCAACTCAGGATAACTCAATTGATGAACATGCTCTACGTTAAAAACACGCGGCATCACTCCCATGAACAATTCGCCATCATAGGCTCCATCAAAACTGCCAAAACACCATTCGCGAAGTCGTTTATCTGTGCGATAAGGAATGCGTCCTGTTAAACCGAGTTCCTCTAGCAGAATCCCCATGGTTTGAATCGTCCGCCCACTATCACTAGAAAAAGCTTTTGCAAATTGAATCCCAGACTTGCGAAGTCCAATCCCTAGCTCACGAATTCCACGTTCTCCCACAGCGGTCAAAGGTGTATCAGACCAGCCTTGTGCCCGACCGATTGTATTAAACATGGTTTTCCCATGGCGAACAATGTATAGTCTTGTTTTTGCCATATTTTACCTCCGTTTTTCTCACTATATTATATCATTTTTTGCAGAAAATCGTTTGAGAGATGAAAGAAAAATCAGGAGTAAGATAAAAGTCACAATTTGTAAACATCAACTTTTCTTACATTCCCGTTTTTATAATTATTTTTGTTTTTCCAGTATCTTAGCACCCACTTGGCGATAAGACATGTCTCCTAATGTTTGAATGGTAAATTTCCCATTTTCATATTCCACAACTGTTACACTGCCATTTTGCACGCCAGGATTTTTGGTAATCGCTTCATCAATCAGATACGCAAAAGCACCGATTGTCATACTATGACTGACGACAAGAGCATTGCCTCCGCCAGAAGCTTCTACATCTTTAGCAATCGCTGTAAACCCATCCAGAATCCGACTGCTCAATTGTTCCCAAGGTTCAGCCCAACCAGCTGTATCGACTTCAACCAAGCCATTCGCCAACTCAGGTAGACTCAGCTCCTTATAGTCATCTGTATTAAGAACTCGTGGAATCACGCCATAAAAAAGCTCACCACCATAGGCTCCATCAAAACTTCCGAAACACCACTCACGAATCCGTTTGTCAAAAGTATAAGGAATGTTGCCTGTTAAACCGAGTTCTTCAAGGACAATCCCCATGGTCTGAATCGTTCGCCCAGAGTCACTGGAAAAAGCTTTAGAAAATTTCAACCCCGACTCTCGCAGACCAATTCCTAATTCATGGATGCCACGTTCCCCTTCAGCCGTAAGTGGCGTATCACTCCATCCTTGCGCCCGACCAATTGTATTAAACATCGTTTTTCCATGACGAATAATGTATATTTTCGTTTTTGTCATTTCAATCTCCTTTTCAAAAGAAAAGGCCTGTCATACAGACCACATTTTAATTTTTAAAACTATGAATTGGTGCTGGAATTTGTCCACCACGCGCGATAAAATCAACAGATGACGCCTGATTAACTTTCATGACCGGAGCCGTTCCTAAAAGACCGCCAAATTCAATCATGTCCCCTTCTTTTCCTTTAGGAATAATCCGCACCGCTGTCGTTTTCTGATTGATAACGCCAATTGCCGCTTCATCGGCAATCATAGCTGCAATGGTTTCAGCAGGTGTTGCCGCAGGAATCGCAATCATATCCAAGCCTACTGAGCAGATAGCAGTCATGGCTTCTAATTTTTCTAGATTGAGAGATCCATTTTGAACTGCTGCAATCATCCCCTCGTCTTCTGAAACTGGAATGAAAGCACCAGACAAACCGCCGACTTGATTGCAAGCCATTACGCCACCTTTTTTGACTTGGTCATTAAGCAAAGCCAAAGCTGCCGTCGTTCCATGCGTACCGACCGTTTCCAATCCCATTTCTTCCAAAACACGAGCGACAGAATCCCCAACAGCTGGCGTTGGTGCCAAACTTAAATCAACAATTCCAAATTTCACACCTAGGCGCTCTGAAGCCATTTGACCGACCAATTGACCGATACGAGTGATTTTAAAGGCTGTTTTCTTAACCGTTTCTGCCACCACATCAAAGCTCTCACCACGGACTTTTTCCAGCGCACGCTTGACAACACCAGGACCAGAAACCCCAACATTGATGACTACATCCGCTTCACCGACACCGTGAAAAGCTCCTGCCATGAAAGGATTGTCCTCGACAGCATTCGCAAAAACAACTAATTTCGCAGCTCCCATATCAGAAAGTTCAGCCGTTTCCTTGATGACACGTCCCATGTCTGCCACCGCCGTCATGTTAATGCCTGACTTGGTGGAACCAATATTGACAGAGGAGCAAACCTTATCAGTCTCCGCTAAAGCTCGCGGAATGGAACGGATAAGGATTTCATCTCCTTTTTGATAACCCTTTTGCACTAGAGCAGAAAAACCACCGATAAAGTCAACACCGATTTCTTTTGCTGCTCGATCCAGCGCCTTTGCCAGTGGCACATAATCCTCACTATCGGTCGCTGCCCCAATTAGGGAAATAGGCGTGACAGAAACGCGCTTGTTGACAATGGGAATCCCTAGCTCAGCAGCGATTTCATCTCCGACAGCTACCAAATCTCTAGCTTTACTGGTAATCTTCTGATAGATTTTTTCCGCCGCTCGCTCAATATCCGTATCAATACAGTCGAGAAGTGAAATGCCCATAGTGATAGTCCGAATATCAAAATTCTGCTCCTCAATCATGGCAATCGTTTCAGTAACCTGCTTTATATCCATTTTTTCACCTCTGTTAGATATTGTACATGGCATCAAAAATTGCTGCACTTTGAATATTGATTTTAATATTGAGAGTTTTGCCAAAGGCTTCAAACTCCTCGCGCAAAACAGTGAAATCTTTCTTTTCATCACTAGAAACGACTGCCATCATCGTGAAAAATTCATCTAAAACCGTTTGTGAAATATCATCAATATTCAAACCAAGCTCTGCAATCTTGCTAGACACTCCTGCCACAATCCCCGTTCTATCCTTGCCAACAACCGTAATAATCGCTTTCATTCTTTGCTCCAATCAACATACTTTTTCCTATTGTAGCATAAGTAAAGGAAATTTGCATAAACTGAAAGAGAAAAATCCGAATTTTAATCCTCAAACCTTGCTTAATCGTTATCAATTGATTGTCGATTCTTTCCAATGAACACGACAATCCAGCACTTGCTGCTTTTCTTCCTGATGACGACCTTCAATCTGATCAATCAGAATTTTCGTTGCTTGCTGCCCTTCTTCAAAAGCTGGTTGGACAATTGTCGTGATGCTTGGTGAAGATAAGCTCGTCCATTCTGTATTATCAAAACCAATCAAGCCCACATTTGGTATATCAAAATCCAAGTCTTTCATAACGGTAAACACCAGTGGTAAAGCCCAGCAATTTGGTGCAAAAACTAAGGTTTTCTCTCCTGAATTGACTTCCTTTTGCAAAAATTCTTTCATTTTATCTAAGTCAGTGTGCTCATCCTCAATAATCAAACTTGTATATTCTAAGTTGGAATCTGCCAAAGCATCCATAAAGCCACTAGCTCGTTCAATCCGTGTACTCAATCGGCTAATATCTGCCGTGATGAGAATATATTTTTCATAACCTTTTGCAACACAAGCCTGTGTCACATCATAGACTGCATCGTAATTATTCGTTTTGACCCAACTTGTCCGATGTTCATACAATTGACTATCAAAAAAGACCATTCGCTTCTTTTTTTCCTCAATAATGCGAGAATATTTTCTAAAGTTTGAAGTCGGCTGAATAATGAAACCATCCACTCCTAACAAAAGCATACTTTCGATATATTTGTCTTCACTTTCTTGGTTGTAATTGCTATTTCCAATCATAACCTGATAACCATTTTGATGTGCAATATCCTCAATTCCTTTGACAATCTGATTTGAAAAACTATTGGTAATATCGCCAATCAAAACGCCAATCAATTTGGTTCGCTTGGAGTTGAGGCTGCGCGCTACAATGCTAGGCTTATAATTAGTCTCTTCAATAACCTTTTTGATTTTCTCTCTGGTTTCCTGAGACATTTTTTCATATTTACCATTTAAGTAAAAGGAAACAGTCGTTTTTGAGGTCTGAGCAATTTCTGCAATATCTTTTATGGTCAATTTTTTTGCCAATTTAAGGTCCCTCCTAAGCACTCATATTATAACATATTTTATCACAAAACGATGGCTTCAAATCCCATAAAATCAGACTTTTCTAACTTTTTAGTCTGATTTTTGTACAAGTTTTTTTGTCATAGATAACACATTTTCCTCTCATTTTAATACCATTGACCACACATAATTTTTCTCCTTTGTAAATATCATCATTTAACACTAAGATCAGTTTATTTGTGCAGTCATTTTCTATTTCAATTGCAAGTGCATTAGGAAGCCGGCGCCCATCTGTTTGATAAACTGTATGATATTTTACAGTAAATGATTGATCCATAATCAGAGTGGCATCAATGATTCGATCTGAAAATTTCTGTATTTTGACCAATTTATGACTTTCTTCCAGTTCATTGTATTTCTTAGAAATGAACGTTTTTTCTAACGCCAGCGGAATCTCGCTCCAAATCTTAAGGTCATTGACTTGACTTGGACTACCAGCAACTTGGCTGTCTAGTATAAATTGAGTTCGTAATTCATGCTCTCCAGCACATCTAATGTCATCCACTACAAGCCAAACACCTTCTTCCAACATGATGATTTTCCGAGTATGCAAGTAAGTAAATGGATTTGAAGCCAGATAACTCCCCTCTACATAGTGAATACCTGCGTTCTCTTGATATCCGCAAAACAAAGATTGTGGATAATTTTCGTAATCCCAAGAACCAGATACTATTTCAGGCGGTGTCTCATCAAGGATACATCCGGTATGACTCCAGGCACTTTTTAGAACAGAACGTTCTCCTATCTCTCTGTAGGTATAGCGACCAGAATCCACAAAAATTAGCTTGCCTTGATCCTGCAGGCAAAAGCTATTTTGATCACTGTGAGTATGGGCACTACCCATCGGTCCATTTTTGAAAAAGAAATGGCTCCGAGGCGTCTGAATACAAACCTGACCAGAATCCTTGAAAAAAGCAGTTCTTGTTCCTTGTTTTTGAGCTTTTAATGTTGCTAAACGATCAGCACCTTTTCTCCCAACCAACAGCAAACTATATGGATCTAAGTATGGATTTTTTAATGAGAGTAATTGTTCATCTTCTAAAACGAGAGCAGATAAATTCAGAATATCCCACGTATCTGTACAGTCGCTATCACCAAAAGCAATCGTCTTTCCATCCAAGCCTGTCATCATCTGAATGTAGGTAGCCATTTTCCCTAACAAAGTCGCATACTTGTGCTTCAACTCTGGTAGCAAGATACACAATTCTAACAGAGCTTTATAAACTTCTACATGATACAAAATAGACTGCTCAAACTGGGTGCCATCTTCTAAAATTTGAATTTGTACCTGTTGCTGTAATTCTTCTATTGCAGACAGATATTCTTCTTCAATATCGAGCTGTTCTGAAAAGAAATGATAGATGGCAATCATTGGAATGGTCTGCAAAATCCCCCAATTACTGAGTGTATACTTATCACGATAACACCTTCTCATAAAATGAATCTGAGTTTCAAGAGAGCGGTAAATGATTTGCAACTCCTTTTCTTCCAGCAAATCCAATTCCAGTAAAAACAGCAAAATTTTCAACCAAGTAAAACAGCGAATCCCTGTATCTAAGGTTCTAGTCGTCAAAGATTGCGGAGAAAATTCCTGTACTTGCTCTATCCAATCAAAAATGAAAAACTTCAATTTTTGAATATATCGCATGTCTCCCTCGACCAAGTAACCAATAACAAAGTTCAGTAAATACTCCTGCCGATTGAGCATGTACGTCCACTCTGGATCTTCTTCAAATAGCACTTCCCAATTCATCGGCTGAATCTGATGTTTTCTCGGGCACGGCTCCATATCCCAATTTCCATCAAACAAAAAATAATGGCTAAACATTCGTTCAAGGGAGTGCTGAATGCGGCTATATTCTTCCTTTTGATAGCGAAGAATATAATGTCGATAATACTCTATATCAAAATCTTCAAAAAAAATAGTTCGTTCTTGTTTCATATTTCCTTACCTAAAAAATGGTTGATACAGTTCTGCTTCTCTAGAAATCTGCCTTTTATCCTACCCTACAAAGCAGATTAGGTTCTCTCCATTCGCTTTTTTAAGCCTGGAAGAGAACCTAATCTGTCATCTAGTTGTTGATTTATTATACAGTACGCTTTGAGGTTAGAGATTTTTATCTCCAATCCATCATGAATAAAGCAAGCAGCATTCGTGTTACTAGATTATCAATACAAACATTATATAATGCTACACCTTACCATTAATCAGAGGTTGGAAACTTCTGTCCTTGTTCCTTTGTCTTTCCCATTATGCTTTCTTTTTCTACATAAATCGTTACATTCTTAGCAATTTGCAAGGTTACCAACTCATCTTGAATGGAAATAATTTTACCATGAATTCCAGACAGTAATAGAACTTCATCACCAGCTTTTAAAGAAGCTAGATAAGTTTTTCGTTGCTCCATCTGTTCTTGAAGCATTTTTTGCTGACGGAAATGACTGATGCTTGACAGTATAATCGGAGTTCCTGCCAAAACAATCAATATTCCATAAAGTAAAGTCGTATTCATTATGCTAAAATCTTAAGCCAGCTGCCAATAATACCAATGATAACTGTCAGAATAACTAGTTTGTAGGTTGTCCATTTCTTTTCTTTGATCAAATAGTAAACCAAAAGAGTAAAGAGAGCTGGCAGAAGCGCTGGTGCTACTTTATCAAGCATACCTTGAATGCTCACGATACTTTGATTTGTACCTGCTTTTACTTTTCCAGCGGCAAATGTAATAGGCACTGTCATCTTAACAGAAGTAGCTGCTAGACCTGCAATAACCGTCACGCCAATGATATTAGCAATCCGCGAAATAGTCGCCATTTGCTCACTCAGTTTGTCAATGACAGTTGTTCCCAACTTATAGCCATACAAACCAGTAGATAATTTAATCCCTGTCAAAATGGTATTCATAGCCAAGAAAAACAAGATTGGACCAATAATCAAACCATCTTTCGCAAAAGAAGCTGCGATTGTGGAGAAGAGTGGTGCCAAGCAGAATTGTGAAAGTGAATCTCCAATCCCGGCCAAAGGTCCCATCAATGCCATTTTAATGTTACGTGTTTCTTCTGTGGGACGATCATTTTCTAACATGACTAAGTGTAAACTCGTAATAAAGGGTAGAAAGTGAGGATTCGTATTGTAAAATTCACAATTTTCTTCTAATGCTTTGTAGAGACCTTCTTGATTATCACCATAGTGTTTTTTCAAAGCAGGATACATAACATTTGCATACCCTAACCCTTGATAATTGCTGTAGTTAAAGCCATTTTGTAAAAAGAATGCCCGCAAAGATGTTTTGAGATAATCATTCTTGTTTAATTTAGATCCAGTCATCGTGTGCTTCCTCCTCTACCACATGATCTGCTGTTTTTGGTTTGTTGTAAAATTCAATTAAAGCAAAGATTGTACCTACAATAGCAATACCGATTGTCGGAATTTTTAGATAAGCCGCACAAACATAACCTAGTAATACAAACGGGATCAATTCTTTCTTAGCCATGACAGATAAGATCATTGCAAACCCAATAGCCGGAAGCATTTTACCAGCAACCGTTAAACCAGAAAGTAATACTGGCGGAATGTAGCCTACTAATTTCAGCAAAGTATCCATTGACAGAGCACCCAAGCATCCCAAAGCAAAGCCAATCACAGCAAACAACCAAATCGTCGCATTCAACGTAATTTTGAATTTCTTCATATCACGATTTTTCAAATGCTTCATAGCTGTTTCTGGCGCACCTGCACGTACCGTATATGCAAAAGTTTGTACAAATTGAATTGCAACGGCAATTGGAGTAGATAGAGCAAGTGCTGCTTCTGGCGTAACTTTTCCTGCACTTGTAATCGCCATCAACGTTCCAAAAATACCAGGTCCGATTGGATTTGGCGGAACCGTTCCTCCAGCACCAACACCAAATCCCATATAAGCCAATTCACCAATCGCTCCCATTGTTAAAGCAGTTGGCAGGTCTCCTAAAATAATCCCTACGCCAAATGACAAAACAATACATCTGTTCGTATAAATCCCTAACAGCATTCCACTAAAACAGAACGCTGTCCATAAACCAATTAAAATCGCTTGAAATAAATTAATTGACATCATGAATCTCCTTTTTTTAAATATAATCCAATATATTTACTTCTACAGCTCCATCATTACCGCTTGGAGTTGTTTTTGTATTAAAAGTTACCTGATAAGACTGACTCAGTTCCTTAATCGCTGCCTTATCCTCTTCTCCAAGGAAAATAGAACGTGTAACCTGTTCTTTTCCTTCTGCATTGTGAATATTTCCAATATTGATTTCCTTAATTGGAACACCACCTTTTACCAAAGTTAGTGCATCTTTCATATCTTTCAAAACAATAAATATCGTTTGAGCAGGATTTGCTTTGTGAATAATATCAATAACTTTTTGCAACGAGAAGAAGCGCATGGCAATAGAATCTGGTACAACCGTCTTCATCAATGTTTGTTGAATCTTATCAGTACTCACTTCGTCATTTGCCACGATAACTGTATTGCAGCCTAGATATTTCACCCATAACTGTCCTTGGCCATGAATCAATCGTTCATCCACACGGGTCATAATAATATTTGGTGTTGTCATCTCTCTCCTCCTACCAATATAAATTCCAATCTTTATAGAAACGTATTAGAGCTTCCAAGTAATAATAATCGCCCCATATATTGCCTTCATCTACTCCTTTACCAGAATGCCATGAGTACACTCCATGAAGAAGCGTCGCTCCTCCAGGCTTGTACTGATCACTAGCATAATCTTCTATCAGAGAGCGAAGCATAGCGTGCATCGCATGTTTGTAAATGTCTTTATCTTCATCTATTTCCGGCAAGTATTTCAGCATCTCATGAATCCCACAGACCGCAATAGCTGTCGCAGAAGAATCACGAGACTGTTTACTACCATCACTAAAGATTAAATCCCAATAGGAAACATGATCTTTTGGCAGGCGATTCAAGAAGTAATTCGTTACACCTTTGAATAAATCAAAACAAGATTCATCTTTCAAATGGCGATAAGTCAATGGAATACCATACACACCCCAAGATTGTCCTCTTGCCCAGCAAGAATCATCGCTATAACCTTGTCTTGTTACACCTTTTAGAGGGTGACCTGTTTCAGGATCGAAGTAAAATGTGTGAAAAGATGAGGCATCATCACGAATGACATTATTGACAGAGGCATAAAAATGTTTTTCTGCAATCTCATAATATTTTTGCTCACCTGTTTCTTGATACGCAAAGAATAGCAACTGAATATTGAGCAAACAATCGATAATCAAACGATAATGTTCTTTCTTACCTAACTCACCCCAAGCCTGAATAAAGCCTCCTTTTTCTTGATAGCGTTCAATCAGCTTATCTGCTGCTTTTAAGGCAGCCTCTTTAGCATTTTGGTCACCATCCAACTTATATTCACTCATGCACGATGGAGTATAAAGAAAGCCTAAGTCATGGTGATCTAGTTCTACTCTTTTATTGACCCGTTCCAAGAAAGACAAGACATTTTTATGAGCTATTTCTTTAAATTTTTCATCATGA
The DNA here is from genome assembly GCF_014334035.1 of Streptococcus sp. NSJ-72. Lineage (NCBI taxonomy): Bacteria > Bacillati > Bacillota > Bacilli > Lactobacillales > Streptococcaceae > Streptococcus > Streptococcus sp. NSJ-72. The sequence continues at coordinate 456,970 of NZ_CP060489.1, read as the reverse complement.
CTGTATTCATAAGCCAGACACAGTTCTCCCGTCCAAAAACCATTGGTCCATTCTGTATTATCCATAATTGGATAAACATTATCAAAGGTTGCGGGAGTCGGGAAGTCTTCCTTAAAATAATCAAGATTAATCTCTAACTGCCGAATGACTTTCTCAATTGCCTGTTCTACTTCATTTTTTGTCAAAAGCGGAACTTCTACAAATCGTTCAGGAGCGTTAATTTCTTCAATCGTAACTTTTTTAATCATTCCTTTTACCTTTTTAAATTCCTGACTCAAAATCTTCTTCTATTACTTCTGAATCATCTGAAAACAACTCTCTGCCATTGACAACACCGCCATGTGCTGCTGCAACTGCTTTTTTAGCAACTTCATCAAATGAAAGTGTCATTCTCGCAAAAACGGTTTCCAGCAACATAGCTAAATTCAAGCCTGACAAAACATTCATTTGCAAATCTGGTCTATTTCCCATTATCGTGGATGCCACCTTAAACGGCGTTCCACCTAATAAATCACACAAGACTAAGACCTCTTCGTCGCTTGTAATAGCAGCTAGAATTTTTTCTTTTAGTTCGTTTGCGGACATGCCTTCCACAAAATCAATAGCATCTACTTTCTCTTGCTCGCCCGCAATCAATTTCAAAGAACTATGAATCCCTGTAGCGAAATTTCCGTGTCCTATAACTATGATTTTCATACATTCTCCTCTCTTTTAAGTTTACCGGTTTACTTACATTTTCCATTGTAGCCTATTGTTTTTTACTTGTCAATACTTTTTTAAAAAAAATATTAGCGCTTACATCTCTTTTGAAATCTATATTTCTTTTTAACATTTAGTAGATTATCTTCAAAAATCCGAAAAGCAGATTTTTACAAAGGTTCCACTACTAAATATCAAAAAAACATTTTTTATCGTTGACAAAACCGGTTTACTAGAATATAATCTTGTTAGAATGAAATCTTATTAAACTGAAAGGAAATAAAATATGACAGAAAAAATTTTCTCCATAGAACAATTTTCTCTAAAGGGAAAAATCGCCCTTATCACTGGAGCTTCCTACGGAATAGGTTTTGCCATTGCCAAAGCCTACGCTGAAGCAGGAGCCACTATTGTTTTTAATGACATCAACCAAGAATTAGTTGACCGAGGTTTAACTGCTTATCATGAAGCAGGAATCTCAGCACATGGATATGTTTGCGATGTTACTGACGAAGCTGGCATCCAAGCAATGGTTGAGCAAGTTGAGCGAGAAGTCGGCATTATTGATATTTTGGTCAATAATGCAGGCATCATTCGCAGAGTTCCTATGTGCGAAATGAGTGCGGCTGATTTTCGCAAAGTGATTGATATTGACTTAAACGCCCCGTTTATTGTTTCCAAAGCCGTCATTCCTTCGATGATTAAAAAAGGACACGGAAAAATCATCAACATTTGCTCCATGATGAGCGAGCTCGGTCGCGAAACAGTCAGTGCTTACGCCGCTGCTAAAGGTGGACTCAAAATGCTAACGCGTAACATCGCTTCAGAATACGGCAGTGCTAATATTCAGTGTAATGGTATTGGTCCTGGCTATATCGCCACTCCTCAAACAGCACCATTACGCGAATTACAAGAAGATGGCTCACGCCATCCATTTGACCAATTTATCATCGCTAAAACACCTGCGGCACGCTGGGGGAATCCAGAAGACCTCATGGGACCAGCTGTTTTTCTCGCTAGTGATGCTAGCGACTTTGTCAATGGACATATTCTCTACGTTGACGGCGGTATCCTAGCTTATATCGGAAAACAACCAGAATAGAAAGAAGAAATAAAAATGAAAATTGCTTTAATTAACGAAAATAGTCAAGCTGCTAAAAACCACATTATTTATGATGCCTTAAAAGAAACAACTGACAAAAAAGGATATGAACTGTACAACTACGGTATGTATGGAAAAGAAGGCGAAAGCCAATTAACTTATGTTCAAAATGGTTTACTGGCAGCCATTCTCTTAAATACAAAAGCTGCTGACTTTGTCATCACCGGTTGCGGTACTGGTGAAGGAGCGATGGTTGCTTTAAATAGTTTTCCTGGTGTGGTCTGTGGCTTGGCTGTCGAACCAACAGACGCCTACCTCTTCTCTCAAATAAATGGTGGCAATGCTCTTTCAATCCCTTATGCAAAAGGCTTTGGCTGGGGTGCAGAATTAAATCTAAAATTGATATTTGAACGACTTTTTGCTGAAGAAGTTGGCGGTGGCTATCCAAAGGAAAGAGCAATTCCTGAACAACGAAATGCTCGTATTTTAAACGAGGTTAAAAAGATTACCCATAACGACCTGCTAAGCGTTCTAAAAAACATCGACCAAGATTTCTTGAGAGAAACAATTGCAGGAGAACATTTCCAAGAATACTTCTTTGCGAACTGCCAAGATAATGAAATCGCAGCTTACTTAAAAGGACTTCTTGATGCATAAATCCATTTTGCAACCCGAAAGGAATTGACACATGACGAAATTATTGCTATTTGGTGAGCCACTGATTCGAATTACGCCTGTAGACGTTTCTTCTCTTGGTGACCAAGTGGTCAGCACAACTTATTTTGGCGGATCGGAAGTCAATATCGCCTGTAATTTACAGGCCTTAGGAATTTGCACAAAACTTTTTACAGGATTGCCAGATAATGAAATTGGTAATCGATTCCTAACGTTTTTGAAACAGCATGACATCGACACTAGCACTATTTTCCGACTTGGTGACCGACTTGGGGTTTATTATCTGGAAAATGGATTTGGTTGCCGCCAAAGTGAAGTTTTTTACGACCGCAAGCATACTAGTATCAGTCAGATTCGTCCTGAAATGCTGGATATGAACAGCTTGTTTAAAGGAATCAGCCATTTTCATTTCAGTGGCATCACAGTTGCCATTGATGAGCAAGTCCGCGAAGTGCTACTATGTCTTTTGAAAGAAGCAAAGCAAAGGAACATCACCATTTCTATGGATCTCAACTTGCGCACTAAAATGATTTCTGTCTTAGAAGCCAAATATGAATTTTCAAAATTCGCTCGCTATGCCGACTATTGCTTTGGAATCGATCCAATTATGGCAGATGAAACAGATCTTGACATGTTTCTAAGAGAAACAGCAAGTTTGGCGGAGATTGAAAATCGCATGCGTCATTTAAAAGAAATCTATTCTTTTAAAGCCATTTTTCATACGTTCCGCTCCACTGATGCACAAGATAAAAATGTCTATCAGGCTTATGCGCTCAGTGATACATTTGAGCAATCTGTCCAGCTAAAAACTGCTGTCTATCAACGTGTTGGAAGCGGAGATGCTTTTGTTTCTGGCGCACTCTATCAATTACTCATGCAAGCTTCTTTAAAAGATACACTTGACTTTGCTGTTGCGAGTGCGACCATGAAGTGTACTCTTGCTGGCGACAGTATGAGCAAATCTGCTACAGCCATTGAAAAATTGCTAACAACCACCAAAGATATTATTCGTTAGGAGAATAGCATGACCAAATCAGATATCATTATTGAATTAAAAACACAAAAAATTGTCGTTGTTGTTCGTGGAAAGACAAAAGAAGAAGGACTCAAAGCATCTATCGCCTGTATCAAAGGTGGTATCAAAGCTATTGAAGTTGCTTATACCAATCAATACGCTAGCGAAATTATAAAAGAGCTAAACCACCTATATCAAGATGATGCCAGTGTTTGTATCGGAGCTGGAACTGTACTGGATGCTGTAACCGCAAGAGATGCAATGCTAGCAGGTGCTCATTATATTGTTTCTCCTTCTTTCAACTCTGAAACTGCAAGAATCTGTAATCTCTATGGCATTCCCTATATTCCGGGTTGTATGACCTTAACAGAAATCACCACAGCACTGGAAGCTGGCAGTGAAATCATCAAACTCTTTCCAGGAAGTGCTCTAAGTCCAAAATATATCTCTGCCGTTAAAGCACCGATTCCTCAAGTAGCTATCATGGTGACAGGTGGCGTCAATTTGGATAATGTTTCAGATTGGTTTTCTGCTGGTGCGGATGCCATTGGTATTGGTGGAGAATTTAACAAACTTGCCAGCCAAGGTAATTACGAAGCGATTACAACAATTGCTAAACAATATACCGCACTGAAGTAAAAAATCTAGTCCTTTTCTATTAAAAAAAAGAAAAACAAGAAATCTATTATTGAAAAATACAAGCTAAACAGGCTAGGAAAATCCTAGCCTGTTTTAACTATCTTACACTATCAAAACACCTATAGAGGACGATTTGTCAAACCAGATAACCCTACCTATTTTTTCGTTTTGCTAAGTAGATACTCCCGTTAAGAACTACCAACCCTACAACAATCAAGGCACCCATAACTGTCGTTCCTGTCCTTGGTAAAATCTTTTGTTTTGGTGCTGGCGGTTGAGATGGATCATATAAATTCTTCAATACAAAACCTGATGCTGCATCACCACTAATCTCTGCACGATAAGAAGCAACAACCTCTTCAGTGATGGTATAATGAATTTCTTTTCCATTTTTATATTTTGGTTTATTGGTAAATTCTGCACGCCATTTACCGTTTTCATTTGGTTTAATCGTTTGAGATTCTATCTTTTTCCCGTCAGCCAGCAAATTCACTGTAATATGATTTGGACGTTTTCCAGCTTGATTATCTTTGTCATCCCAATGTTTCACAACCGAGATATTCGTTCTTGCCTCATCAAACTGATCTGTAATATTTAATCTATCATTTTTGACAGTTGCCGTATTATTCTTAGCTTTAAGGATATTCACTTGTCCAGCTGTTGTTACCTCAAAAACAATGTCACTGACAGCTTTGTAGCCATTAGGAGCCGTTTCCTCATGAAAAGTATAAATTCCAGGATCTAAACTTAATTCATGTGTTTTTCCTAACTCTGATGTCCAAGAAGCAACGACCTCTCCCTGTGTTCCTTCTCCTTTGTAAACATGAAGTTTGGCACCTGAAATCATTTTACCATTTGGATTTAGCTTGCTGATTTTTATCTTCTTGTTCCCTACTTTTTGATTGACAATCGTTCTCAAAACAGTTTGTTCTGTTCCAAAATCAGAAGGGGAAATCTTGAACTTTTCATCCCTTTTTTTATAACCATCTGGTGCCTTGCTCTCTTTCAAGGTGTATTCATCTTTCAAAAGATGTGACAATTCTCCCATACCATTGGCATCCGTTGTAATAGTCCCAATCACTTCTTTCGTACGATTGCGAATCACTTGAAACTCAGCATTTGAAAGAGGCTGACCGTTAGCATCAACTTTTTTAACCTTAATCGTGAAGTTTTGTCCATCAGCCTTCCCATTGGCTTTTACATATCGTGTCTCAACTTCTGTAGTTCTATCTACAGTATTGTCAGCTGTTAATTTGACCTTATTTATAAAAGCATCTCCAATCTTCGGCTCACCATTCAATTTCACTTTATAATTGATATAGTAGCCCTCATTTGAAGCAATGTCACCAATTTTGACAGTAGCTTTTCGCTTATTTACTATAATATTAGCCTTCAATTTAGCTGTCACATCTTCTGCTTGCTGCAATTCCCATTCGGAAGTTGTCGAATTATAAAGCCATACTCCCTTGATAATCTTGACAGAATCGGCTTCAATAACACCATTCCCCACAAACTCATCTTCAATAACAGCATTTTTAAAGGTTTCTTGTGTTCGGTTTATCGCTACATCATAGCCCAATCTCTCTGGATCATTGGTCAAAGGCCATCCGCCCTTTACAATTGCAAATTTTTCTGCTTCACCTGCACCAACAAAACCAGGTTTCCCTGCATTCGTTATCTTACCATCAATTTTAAATTCTAAATCAACTTTTCCGTTGACTTTATGCTCGCGATGATCAAAACGAACATGAAAATCAAATGTCCCTTTAATATCCGAATGTTTTTCAACATAATCCGTATAAGTAAGAACAATTTTTTTATTTGTTGCATCAATATTTGCTACTGCAACAATATCTCCCTGACTGCTTACAATATTGAAACTTTTATTAGGCGAGTTATAAACAAGCTGTTTAGGGAAATCAATTGTAGTCGTATCACCAGCTGCTACCGTATTATTTGGTAACGAGAAAGTTGCACTAACCTTAAAATCCTGCCATTTTTTAAGGTCACCTTGGAGAGGATTTCCGTCACTATCCGTCACCTTCATTGAAGTGATGACGTTTGGAATCGTCTTAGCATGAATTACTTGCTTCACCGTTATGTGAAAACTAAAAAGGAGAGCTAGCAGAAATAGTGCACCTCTGATAATCTTATTTGTTCTTCTTTTTATTTTAAACATTTTATCCTCCTGTCAATAGATTATATTTATCATTTTTTAGAGATCATCCTTATTTATTATACCATATAATAAATAAATTTAGGAAATGATATACCTGTTCACACAACCACAAAGTATGATTGTCAAATTTACAAAAATCTTATTTTAAGATACTATATGTTGTGATTAGGATAAAGTGCTATATAGTTCCCTGAATTTAAAACGAGTAACGATCATATAATTCTATGTAAAAATTTTATTTTTTTATTATCATGACTATGAATGAAGTAAAAACAAAAAGCCGAAAATCAAATCAATTGATTTTCAGCTTTTGGAGATTTATTTCAGCCGAAGAACAACGTAACCACTTCCCACCAATAATATGCCCAAAAGGGGTAAAATAGTGGCTCCTTCTCCCGTTTGAGGAAGAGTTTTCTTTTTTCCTTTAGGAAGGGCTGTCTCAGTCTCACTTTCTTTCATTTTCTTTCCCTTATTTTTTGATGAATTTTCATCAGTTGGTTTTGCTATTGCTAATTCTTTAAAGACCTCGTCTTTGCTAGCAGAGCTTTTTGTTTCTGGATTATAGTACGAAACTTTGTATTCATTGTCTTCTTTTCTAATAGTGTACAACCCTCGTTTCCTTACTTGGAATCGGTCTGAAATAGTCGAAACAGAATCATCATATTTCACAATGCCCCAAACTTGTTGTTGAGCATCATAAACAGCTTGCAATTTATCATTATTTTTAAGGAGAGCGCCTTCCAAATCTTTCACCATTTGATTAAAGGTGGTACGATCTACATTGGGAATCATCATATAACTATAGCTATCACCATCTCCCTTATGAGTCTGACTAATGGTAATAAAGGTATTCTGCACTTTCGCATCGGATTGAGAAGCATTGATATCTTTCCAAGTCCCTTCTTGAATCCTCTTCATCATTGTAATGTCTGTCTTTTTAAAGAAGAAATAACCGATATTTTTATTTTTGTCGTTTGACTCTAGAAAGACACTCTTCGTCGCATTATACGGATTTTCTTTGTCCGCTAAACCTTCTTCTTTATCATTAACATATACTTTGTAAGGACTTTCTGGGTTTTCTTTTCTTTGCTCAATGGTGGTTGAGACTGTATCATTTGAACGGTTTTGAATGGCACTTCCAAGAAAAGCTATGTTACCATTTAACATAAACCAACTCTTATGTGCTGTCAATGTTTTATTCCAATTTGTAAAATCCATAGCTGCTGTCGCATTTTTTTCATCTAGCTTGTTTGTCCCTACAAAACCAGATGGCAGCACGCCTTGACCAGAATCATCTTCTCTAGGAGCAGACGTTTCGGTCGTTCCTGGCAATTTATACGGATTAACAGTCGCCCAATAATGATTACTATAATGGCTCAAATCTCCATTATAAAGATAAAACATGCCATCTCCTGTATACCAACCTTTTCTGTTTTCCTTGTTCATTCCTTCATAATTTTTGGTTCGGCTGGAGAACATAGACAAGCCGAAGCCAAAATCTTTTTCAGCATGATACAAAGCTAATTTATCCATTGCATTAAAAGCTGATAAGTAACTCTCTCTTGAGATTGTTGCTACAGAGGCATCATTTAACAGATTTTCCATCAGGCTAATATCACGATATGTTTTCAAATTGTTAAATACATTATAGAACGTATCGGATTGGATAATCGTCTTAATAATTGATTTCAATTTTTGTTTTGTTGCTTCATCTGACATTTCTGCAATTCGATGAATGCCTCGAAGTACTTCAACTGCTGCCACATGGTCTTCACTATTAGCACGACTAATAGAGCGTCCGCGACTCAAATCCATTAGCTCTCCATGAACAATCAAAGGCAAGAATGATTTGTCAATCCAATGATACATGGTCTTCATTTTTTCTGTTGCTATAGGAGTTGAAGTTTTCTGAATAATCGGCAACAATTGAGAAAGCCCATCAATTAAAACATTGCCATAAGCTCCTGTATAAGCAACATTGGTATGATCGATATAAGAGCCGTCTGGATAGAAGCCTTCACCACTATTTACCAAAGTGAAAACTTGCTCAATGGAACGAATCGTAGCAGCAACTTCTTGTTTATCTTTGCGCAACAGGCCTGCAATGATTTTTACACGTCCCATATCCACTAAGTTACCACCTAAGGCTTTAAATGGCGTAGTTGTTTTCCGGAAATATTCTGGATCTGGTACGAATTTTTCAATAACATCAGTATACGTTTTTATTTCATCATTTGAAAAATATTCCTGCATCAAAGACAGTGTATTATTAATGGCTCTTGGTGTACCAATCTCGTAGTCCCACCAATTTCCAACGATATTTTTAGAGCTATTGTATACATTTTTATGAAGCCATTCCATAGCCTCTCGAACAGTACGGATAACGTTGGCATCTTGATAATAGCTAGAGTGAGGATTCGTAATCTGCTTTGCCATTTCTTCTAACTTGCGATAAGTTGCTGTCAAGTTAGAAGAAGTTTCATAGTTTGCTAATTTTTCCCATAAGTAAGTTCGATTTTCTTTAGATGAGATTGTTTTCAAGTTTTCTGTTACTTTGTCCTCTAATTCTTTGTTAAAAGTAGACATGTATGGATCTTTTGGATTGAAATAGCGATTACCTGCAATAATATCATTCCAGTCTTCCAACAGTTGACTATATTGATCTTTAGCAGACCTCGTTACCGTTAAAGGAATTGTCTTTACGACTTTGCCGTCTTTTTCAACTTTAATATTCGTCAGACCTTCTTTTAGTGGTTCAACAATTCCATTTTTTACAGAGGCTATTGTACTATTTTCTATTGAATAATTATATTCCACTTTGTTTAAAACATATTTTTTCCCTAATGGAAGATCAATCTTATCTTCTATTCCCTTTTCTGTTTCCTGCGGTTTTTCTTCCACCTTATTTCCATTTTCTACTAATTCAACATCTTTAAAAGAAACTGAGCCCGTTCCTTTATCATAAAACAACTCTATTTTAATTTTTTTAGCAGCTGAAAGAGGAACATAATCTTTTTCCAACACTTTCCAATCGGTTGTTCCTGATATTTTTTCAGAATACCAAAGATTCTTCTGAGTCCCCTCTCCTTCAATGATACGAACATAAGCTGCACCAGTTTTATTTTCTGCTTTGATTTTAAAACGGAGTTTGTATTTTTTGCTGGCATCAACAGTTAGCTCCTGATGCACAACTGCTCGAAAAGGTTCCGAACTAGACAGCATAACAGCTTGATCAATCACTTCTATCTTTCTAGAAGGAGTATTGTCTTTGTAATTGTTATCTATCCAAGCTGTCCAACCAATAGCCTTTGTCCCTGTCCAATAACCTTGCTTATCTTCTAACTGACTAAAATCTCCATTTTTCAAAAGATTATAAATAGCTTGATTTACCATGCTCTGTTGGTTTGTCTCTTCTGTAATTTTCTCTATCTGAGTATCTGCTTGTGAAGTTACTCCAGAGTTCTGAGATGGATTAATTGTTGCTTCATCTGCTCTAACAATCGTCGAAGCATTCGCCAATAAGATTCCAGATAAAAGCACAGATGAAATGGAAATAAGCAACTTTTTCGATACAAAATGATTTCTAATTTCTGAATTCATATTCAACTCCTATACATATAAATTTCAATCATTGAGAGGATTATTCAGTACATCTCTTTTTGTTAGTAAACCGGTTTATATAAAGCATATCATTTTTACTGTTTTTTGTAAACGTTTTCTGTTACATTCATCATAATTTTTTGTTTCCACTCATATTCATTACATACCTATTGTTTTATACATATTTCTGTTTTTTATCTATATTTTTCCTTGAAATCGTTTACATTTCCTGGTATACTACCTTTGTATACTTCAAATAATAAAGGAGGTTTCTTATGAAAAATTCATATAAGAAACGGTTGTACACAAATGTTCTCAGCTTATCAGCTGCCGTTCTTGTTGCAGTTTTAACGCAAGGAAATGCTGCTGCAGATACGCAAGATAGCACGGAGAAGCCTATTACTAACAAGACAGAAACAGTAGTTCCTGCCGAAAAGGCAAGTACGGAAACAAATGCAACTAGAGCGAATGTAACGCCAGATTCTTCATCAACTGGAGTTCAGCTTCCCACAACAACCCATCAAGAAGAAGCACAGAAATCGGAAAACACTCCTTCAATAGACAGCCCAACTTCTACTACAAACGAATCCGGAACAGAGACGCCTGCAACACCTGCAAAAACAGAAACACGAGCAGCTGGAACAGAAGAAAAGAAGGTCCAATTAACTGATAGTACAGTCCATATGTCTGAAAAAGCTACAATTACTGATACTGTGCAGGAACAGGGAGCTCAAGCTGGTAAGATTACCTGGAAATTAGATAACAAGCCGATTAGTGAGTGGAAAACTTGGAAGATGGCTGATGGAACCTTCTCAGGCGACCCATTTGTCACTGTAGAGGAAAAAGCTGATGGAAATGACCTCAAAGTTTCCCTTAAATTTAATGAGCTATTTGGTCAAGACTTAAGCCTGCGGACACCAAATAATATCCGCAGAACCTACCGCAACTTTATGGGTACTCATGAATTAGTCGGAACCAGTGAAGATCTAGGCCTGACCATTCGCAAGAACATCGTTCTGCGACCTTACGAAGATTTCCATACTCATGGCGAAATGCTGGCAGCTATCGAAAAGAGCCGGCAGGATGCTAAAACGGATCGTCTTGTCAAAATCGAAACGACTGGTAAAAGCGCTCAAGGACGCGATGTTAAACTTGGTATCATCAGTTCCGATCAAAAGAGCATTGACGACTATCTCAATACAACCAATCGACTCGCTCTCACTAAACCAGCTGAAATGTTAGCAGCTCTGAAAAATGGCACACTGGACTATAAACTGCCAGTCCTTATCAACAATACCCACGCCGATGAACAACCTGCTATCGACATCATCACTGGACTCTTCAATACTTTTGCGACCAAAGATCAAATTTCTTTCCAAACCACTGATGCTAATGGCAATGCTAAGACTGTCACACTCAGTGTCAAAGAACTCCTCAAGAAATTCATTTTCCTCTTTGACTTTACTGAAAATCCTGACGGAGATGTTGCCAATACCCGTGCCCTAGCTAACGGAATCGATCCAAACCGCGATACTAGCTATCAGGCCAACCCAGAAACCCGTATTGTTGCTGGACTCATCAACAAATGGAATCCAATTGCACTTTACGACATCCACGGCTTTGTCAAGGACTTCCTGATTGAGCCAGCTACTCCACCGCACGATCCAAACTTTGAATATGACCTTTTGGCAAAAAATATGTTGGAAAATGCCCACCACATGGGCCGTGCTGGTGTTGCCAATTCCAAGTATGATCACTACATCATTCCTAAACTAGACTGGGGCGATGGCTGGGATGACTCCTTCTCTGGCTACACTGGTGTCTATGCTATGTACCACGGAATATTAGGACATACCGTTGAAATCCCTGAGGGCAATCAAGAATCCTATAAAGCTGGTTATCACGCTGTCCTTGGAGGTATCTCTTACCTGTCCCAAGATCCTAATAAACTCATGGAAATGCGCCTCAACTTCTATCTCCGTGGCATCAACAAGGTTGAAGATCCAAAAGCTGAAAATGAATTAGTTGGACCAGACGGTAAAGTAGTCGGTCGTATCAAACATGGACAAAAGAAATTCTTCCCTGATTACTATGTCATTCCAATGGAACTTGACAAATCCAATGACTCTCAACAAGCCTTTAATATGATTGAATACTTCAAGAGAAATGGGGTTGTCATTCAAGAATTGAAGGAAGATACTGGCGGTTATAAGAAAGGCGATTTGGTTGTTGACATGGCGCAAGCCAAACGTGGTTATGCCAATCATATCCTCTACAAGGGTTCCAACGAATCTGCTTGGGCTGCTATGTATGCAGAACTGCTGGTTAATTTCCCAGATATGAGAGGTTTTAAGGCTGTAGCTGTTTTCAAAGATAAACTCTTTGACGGTAAACTCGGTGAAGTAACTGCTCTTCGTGCTACTCGAACCAGTGAAATTGACCACAAAGCACCGTATTATGTCATTGCCAATACTTCAGAAAGTGCCGTTCGCGCTGTCAATCGTGCAATCCGAGACGGTAAGAAAGTTTATTTGACAGATGACGGCTATATCGTAGATACTCCTACTTTTGCCAACCTGCTGAACAACTTTGCAATTTATGGAGATGCACTGTATAAAGTTCCTCAAGGTCAAGCCTTAAAAGCTTTAAAAGTTTATGCACCGCCTCATCAATATTATTGGGCTGGTGTAGATACTCCTGCTCATACTGCTCTTGCTTTGAAGAATTTGGGATTTGATATTGTCAATACCCCTGAAGAAGCTGATGTGATTGTTCTAGAAAGCGATAATTTTGACAAGTCTCTTCTCGGTTTGAAACCGACAATCATAGTTGGTGGCACTGCTATGCAACGCCTTGAAAAACTCGGTGTCCTTAGTGGCTTTGATGCGGAACATTTCAAAGGTGGTAGTGATTACGAAGGCCTGATGAAAGCTATCATTGATGATGCAGATCCGCTAACCAGTGGTTACAATAAGAATGACCTCTTCTATTCTAATTCTGGAAACTGGATTGCCAAGGTTCCTGCCAATTTCAAGACTTTGGCAACAATTGCAGGTAGCGACTACTACATTGCTGGTTGGTGGCCAGGAAATGAAAACTTAGCTAATAAAATTGTTGCGATTTCCGGCAGCTATAAAGACCAACCTATGTTCATCTATGCTGGAAATCCAACTAATCGTCTGCATACTATTCATTTCTACCGTTGGGTATCCAATGCTATCTTTGGCAGTCAATTAGCTCAACTGAAAGATCTTGAGAAAGAACAAAAACCTTCTACTGAAGTTGTTGAGATCATCAATCAAAAACCTCAGGCAGCTCAAGCGACAACCCTACGCTACACTCCTCAACCTCAAATGATGAGCACTGCTAAAAAAGCTCAACTTCCTCAAACTGGAAATAAAGAAAGCCAAAGCAATCTCATCATTGCTAGCATGTTCATTCTTGTCAGTGGCTACTTGCTCCATTTAAAGAAAAAAGAAGAATAAGTATCTTCTTTTATAACTATAACTTAAAACTTCCTCGGATTTAATATTCGAGGAAGTTTATTTTATAAAGCATCTAGCGCAACAAGAGTAATCATTGCTGCTTCATAATAATTTTCTTTTGACAAATCTTGCATAAAGATATATTTGTTCTGCTGAACCAGTTTGCGATATGCCGAATTTCGATTAGCCGCATAAAAAATTGGAGCACCAAAGCTGGCAGATTGATAATTATTTAGCGCTTTTCCTTTCAAAGTATAGCCTGCATAAAGAATCTCTTGTTTCATAAAGAAATTCATCATTTTATCTAAAATCTTCTGACTTTGTTTATCCTGACTTTGCGCTAAATTATAAGGTAAACGACAAGCATTGTAATAATAATCACCGTCATATTTAGAAGCGACCGACTTTTTCTCAACTGCACGAACCGTATTTGCCTCCACCCAAAGAAAATCTGGAAGTAGACCTGTTTTTGTTTTAGCACTCATCATTTCCAATTTAGATAGCATGTTTGATCTGATATTTAACCATTGCCTATTACCTGTCAACTTGTAAAAAGCTTGGAATTGAGCTGGAAGAACATCTGATGTTCGCATTAAACGATAGTATTTTGAGTCTGAAGTTGCCCAATTTCCAACCGTCAGCACTCCTGTTGTACTGTTATAATTATAAGTCAAAATATCCTTCAAAATTGCCTTGGCCTGCGCATTATAAACGGCAGCCTTTTGTGGCCATAGTTTAGCTGCTTGAATCAAAGCATATGCAATATAAAGATCGCCATCAGTTGCATTATTAGTTTCAGCTTTAACGATGCCATTCTTAACCGTTTGCCGCCATGACATCAGCTGCGTATTTTTTATACGATGTGCCAAATAATAATTGTACAAACGTTCAAAATCTTTCAGGCTAGCATTCCTTTGTTTTGCAGCTTCAACAGCAATCACCATTCCATAGCCTTGTGATTCAGACAAGACAACATCTTTTTTCTTATTATTGGTTGTTTTTACATAAGCTTGATCTTTTTGTCGAACAACATAACCTTTTAACCATTGTTGAGAAATCTGACTTTTTAAATGACCTGTACTATTTATTCTGACATAAGTAAAAATCGCAGTTAATGTCAATAAAATACCAACTAGCCAAACATATCTTAAATTTGTTCTTTTCACGTTTCCTCCTATCCTGCAAATCGCTTTGTTTTAACCCATTTGGTTCCATCACGGTGGAAGAGTTTGTCCAATGTAACAGAAGTTACAGCATCAATTGAAACAATAATAAATAACTGCGAGTAAGTAAAATAAGATACCAATGCTAACCAAATCTGCTTAGAAGTTGCTTGACCAAATTGGGAAGCAAGAGAGATATTGATTTGTAAGAGATACAGCATAATCATCAAAAGCCAATTAAACAACATCAATTGCGCAATGTAAATATTACTTGAATCAAATGTAAAAGGAATATGAACACTTGGGACAAATAGATGAACGATAATAGCAATCACATTTGACAAAAGGACAATATCCGATAAAATAATCGCTGCATTAAACCAGAAGAAGACACAAGAATAGTAGGCTACCTCTAATTTCACGCGCCAATTGCTCTTGTCAAACAAATGCTTGAAATTTGAAATAACAACTTCATAATTTCCTTTAGCCCAACGTTTCCGCTGCATATAATAGCTTTTAACTGTCTCTGGTTCTTGTTGGAAAGCTTCAGAATTATAAGCCAAAGCAATCAATTTCCCACTTTGCATAATTTTAAAAGAAATATCAGTATCTTCTGTCAAGGCGCCATTTCGCCACCCACCAATACTTTTTACAAATTCCGTATTGATGATAAAATTTGTACCAGGAATACGACCAATTTTAAACATATGCCACATACCAACATGCTGAATTCGTTGCGTCACGACAATCTCTTGATTGATACAACGTGTTAAGAAATTTTGATTAGCATTTCGTGTCTTGTTTCGACCAAAAGAGGCCACATGGCGTTCAGGATCTTCCAACACTTTTTTAACAAGAAAATAAAGAGCATTTTTCTCTGGCATAGCATCCGCGTCATAAACACAGATATAATCGCCCTTAGCTATTTTCAAAGCGTCATTTAACACACCCGCTTTCCCTCCGGTCCCTTTTCGATCAGTAATGGTAATATCTCTTGTAGCGTACTCTGACATCGCCTTTACGTTTAACATTTCTTGATAAGTATCATCTTCGCAATTATCTGCAAATAAAAGCAGTTCAACTTTATCATGAGGATAATTCATATCCAAAATAGCCCTTGCGGTTTGCGCAATGACCACATCTTCATTATGAGCTGGTACGACGATCGTGACCTTTGGATAATACTTTAAAGGACTAACATCTACTTTAAAATCACTATGTTTCAACCAAAAATGAACACCAGAACTCAAGGTTACTAGACTCCAAATTAAGGACAACCAAATGGATACCAAGGTTATAATCATAATCAACTGACTAATCATGGTTCACCGCCTTAAAGTTTTTATTTACTCTATTGTAAATGACTAAATAGCAAATAAATAATACAACGAAGCATAAAGTAAAAAAGATACTAATTGCTAATGCTACCCCGAAAAAAATATTGGTGATTGTCACAAATTTCCTCCTAATATTCTACAATAATGTCTGTTTCAAGTTGTCTGTCCAGATTTTTAACAAAATCATCAAAGTTTAAAAACTTTTCACAATTTTCTGAATCAATCAACAGATAGCCTGATTTATACTGCACTTCGTGCACACTTTTACTAGTTTTAAAGCGAAGCAAAGACAATTTAGCAAGCATATTGTGCTGGAATATCTCTGCTGGAGATTGCCCTTCTCCCGAACATAAAATGAGAAAATTCCCATTTGAAAGATAATAAACAGCACCTGTTCCCTGCATACATTTCTTTAAAGTCACATAGATCCGCACCAACATCCAACGGAATTCTTTAGGATAAATTTGTTGAAAATAATCATTATGTGCCCAATGAACTAATAAAGCTTGTAAACTTTCTTCTCGCCCATCTTGAATAGCTTGTAAATGATGTTGATACATTTCCCTTACTTGCTCAGTATGATCCTTGACAATAGAAAGATAGGTTCGTCGGTGAACATTGACTTGTTGTGATATGCTTAAAATAAGCGGAAAGGTAATCAATAGTAGAAAACATTGATTTGTTGGTATATACACAACACCTGCAACCAAAAAAATTGTTGCCAATACACTGCTAAAGATCAGTAACCAAGTGAGCAGCATATCTGGTAAAAGAAATACACTCAAAACCGCAAGAACTATCAAAATAATTTCAATATTTAAAATACTGCTCGCAAAATAGAAACTATAACTAACAATTGCTAAGATAATCAAGATAAGTAAAGCAATTGTCCATTCCAGTTCTCTTTTTCGATACATCTTATTCTCCTATCACAAAATTTTCTGGTCTTTCTGCACGACCAAAGTAATACGCAATCGCTTCTACAATCCGCTCAGAAGCTCTACCATCACCGTATGGATTGCTAGCTTGAGACATTTGATGATAAACAGTCTCATCTGTCAACAATGTCTCCATAGCCTCGCGAATATTCTCACTTTCTGTTCCAACTAACTTCAATGTCCCAGCAGTCACGCCTTCTGGTCTCTCTGTCGTATCACGCAATACAAGCACCGGTTTTCCTAAAGAAGGGGCTTCCTCTTGGACACCTCCAGAATCAGACATAATGAAATAACTTCTCGCTGCAATATTATGAAAATCCACAACATCTAAAGGCTCAATTAGATGAATCTGCGGATGATTGCTAAGAATTTCCTTTGCTGCCTCTTGAACGGCTGGACTTAAATGAACAGGATAAATGACCTCAACATCATCATGCGCTTCGACCACTTGCCGCAAGGTTCTAAACACACGACGCATTGGTTCTCCTTGATTTTCACGACGGTGCATGGTAACAAGAATAAGCCGATGATTTGATGGTATTTGCTCCAAAACATCATGATGATAATTCTCTTGAACAGTCAATTTTAAAGCGTCAATCGCTGTATTCCCTGTAACAAATATGGTTTTTTCATCATGATTTTCCTTAATGAGATTTTCTTTACTTTGCATCGTTGGGGCAAAATAGAGATCTGTTACAGCATCTGTCATTTGACGATTCATTTCTTCTGGAAATGGAGAATACTTTTCCCATGTCCTCAAACCAGCTTCCACATGTCCAATTCGAACTTGATTATAAAAAGCTGCCAAACTTGTTGCAAATGTTGTCGTTGTATCTCCATGTACCAAAATGATGTCAGGTTTCACTTCTTTTAAAAGTTTGTCCAGTTGGTTTAAAATTTTTACAGTAATATCCGTTAATGTTTGCTGCTTTCCCATGATATTCAAATCAATATCTGGTTCAATATTAAATGTTTGTAATACTTGATCTAACATTTGTCGATGTTGTGCAGTCACAACTGTCATAGTTTCAAATTTCTCTGATTGTTTTTTCAATTGAAGAATAAGTGGAGCCATCTTGATAGCTTCAGGTCTTGTACCAAAAACGACCATTACCTTTATTTTTTTCACGTTTTCCTCCTTATAACAGAATGACACAAATAAAAACGCCTAGCTAAAATAAGACAGCCACCCCCTACTATACACTAATATTGTACCGCTTTAAATTTATACCGTCAATATTTTAGCATATAGTTTTTATGATTTTAATCTATTCTCCATGTAAAATATCACATAGCTATTAAGATTTTCATAACAGTAGAATGCTCATAAGCTAAAAATTGCACATTTGCTATTACATCATAATTAAACTATTTTATAAATCTTTTTGCTTAGCTTTTACGACATCATTTATAAATGTCAACTATCTTTCACATTGCATAAGCAGATATTAAATATTTTGTATTTATTAAATGCTATAAAATTATTCCAACAATTCCACAGTTTTTTATTGAAATCTTTTTCTATTTTCTTTATACTAAAAAAGAAAATAAGAGGTATTTTCATATGGTAAAAGGTAATAAACAAAAAATTTTAGACGCCTTCTACGATTTAGCGATGCTAAATCCTGATGAAACTAATCTTTCGATGAGCGAGCTCGCCAAGAAAGCTGGTATTTCACGTCAAGCAATCTACAAACATCATTTTCACAATATTGATGATATCATTGCATTTATTCATGATAGTATCGATAAACCTGTTTACGAGACATTTTTAGAATATAGTACATTGACAAATAAAGACCCCTTTCTTTTCATTGCAGATAAAATTTTTCCTATCCTTTATGAAAATAGAAAATGGTTAAAGATGCTGTATTCTAGCTCAATGGACCCTCATTGGACCAATTATTTAAAAAAGATTTACACAAAATGGGCGCTTGAAAATATCAAACCGAATCAATCACTTATTGATTTACCAGGTAACTTTATCATCTCCCTACTGGTTCATTATGTGATTGCCAACATTGAAGTGTGGATAACCCAAGAAAATCCACTCCCACCACAAATCTTCAAAGAAAAATTTTTAACCCTCGTTCACACCTCAATTGATCAATACATATCGTCAGAGAAAACTGAAAACTAACTATCACAAAAGAGACTGAGCAAACAGTTCAGTCTCTTCATTTTAGACTAACTCTAATACATTGAAATAATAGTTGAGGTGAGTTTCTCAAAAATGGCACAAAAAACACCCAATGAGGTAAACATTGGGTGTTTGTAATCGTTGCTGTAAAGCGGTTCTTAACGTTTTGAGAATTGTGATGCTTTACGAGCTTTCTTAAGACCTGGTTTGAACAGAATTAGTTTTAATAAATTTCAAAACCCTTTAAAATCAGCGCTTTCCCCTATTTACAGAAAGCGAATTTTCATCTAATTTTAACTAATTTGATTTGAATGGTGTGAATTTTACCCCACAAATACACGAATTGAGCTGCTAAATACCAAAATTCACACCATTATTGTTTAAAAAACAAAGCAAGTGATTTTCTAACAGTCACTTGCTTTTTGTATCAATGATTTTCTACAAAATCTAAAATATCTTCATAGGTTAATAAGGAAACAATCTATTCAACAGTTAAATGAAGTGTTTTTTATTTTTGATATACGATAAATCATGTTTTCTAAATATCATAGGGTTTGTTATTTAAAATATATTTGTGATAAGGTTTATGTAATGCAGGATGGAGTTTTAATTAGTGATGATAAATTTGTAGTTAGGGGTGAAAATATTGCTTTTCAAAAAAGAAACTTTTGCCTAAAATTCAAATGAAACATTGGAATTTCTAAATCTTAGTTATTATATAAAGACGCTTAACCTTTCTTTATGGGGAAATATTATATTAGAGCTTGCCTATTTGAGATATTGACAATTTTGGTTAGTTAATGTTAAGATATACCTACCGACATATATATCGGTAAGGAGGATAAATGAAAAGAGAACGGCTAACAGCAAATGAAAGAAAATTAGAAATACAGAATATTGCATTGGAAGTTTTTACAATAAAGGGATATAAAAACACAAGTATGCATGATTTAGTACAAGCTACCGGACTATCCGCAGGAGGATTGTATCATCATTATAAAAGTACATCTGAAATTCTTTACGACATGATGATCCGAGGTTGTAAATATAGGGAAGATATTATTAAAAAAAAGATATCTGAAATTCCAAAACCTTTAGGTATAGAGGTGTTAGCTGAACTAATTGTTGATAAGGCACTTTCCAGCAATACATTTGTTCCAATATATGTTATGTTCTTGCAGTCGATGCAGGAAGATGAAACCTTACAACAACTTTATAAAGATATAAGGGATAGTAATATAAGGGATTTTGAGCAAATGTTAGAGGAAAACGGATGTTTGAAGATTTCTAAAGAATCTTGGAGTCTACTCAATGATTTGGTTAATACTTTCATTTTAGGTTGTGAGACATTAGGAATCAGGGAACATTTAATTTCACAACGTCACATTCTTAAAAAAATGATAATTGACGTTCTAATAGAAAACAGAGAAGAGGTGTAATTGTATGAATAAAAATAGTAAAGAGCTGTTAACAGAGCAGCCATTACAAATATTAATTAAGCTATCATTACCTGCGATATTAGGAATGATTGTTATTGGCTTATATCCGCTAATGGATGGTATTTTTGCGGGTCAAATACTTGGTGAAAAAGCCATGACGGCAGTAGGCATTGCTACCCCATTTACCTACATCAATACTGGGATTGCTACTTTGATTGGTGTAGGGTCGGCATCTCTACTTTCCAGAGCAATTGGAGAAGGAAATCAAAGAACCATTGACAAAGTTATGGGGAATCTTTGCTTTTGGGTTTTGTTATTGTCAACAATAGTTACAATATTAGGTATTTTATTTTGCGGACAGCTTCTTATGGTATTTGGAGCTAAGGGAGAACTTTTAGATCTTTCTACTCGTTATTTACGAATTATTTTTCTTGGATCCCTATTTGTGAATTTTGCACAGGCAGCTAATATGGTAATGCGTGGTGAAGGGTTAATGAAACGAGCCATGTTAATTATGTCATTGGGAGCAGGAATAAATATAGTATTAGATCCGGTTTTAATGATAATGTTTAAAGGACATGGAGTCGAGGGAGCTGCTATTGCTACAATAACAGCACAATTTATTCAAGCAGTATTTACGCTTTGGTATTTTAAGAAAAAAAGTGAAACTGTAAAAATTGGTTTGATGAGAAAAGAAAAGGAAATAACAGGAGAGATGTTTTCGGTAGGAGTTTCTGCTATGCTTATGCAGGTGCTTACTATTATTCAACAGAGCTTTCTTTATAGTCAGGCATTTCGATATGGAGGAGAAACATCAGCAGCCATTATGGCAGTATCATTAAGAATACAAGCTTTTTCTTTCATTCCGCTATGGGGAATGAGTCAAGGATTACAACCCGCTATTGGTGCCAATTTCGGAGCGAAGCAATATAATAGGGTGAAAAAAATATTTAATGTTTTTACTATTAGTTCAATCGTATTGGCAGCTTGTTTTTGGATACCAGCAGAAGGATTTGCTAAACAGATTCTTAATTTATTTGGATTGTCTGATGAAACACTACTTTTAGCGGTTCCAAACTTTCGTATAATGTATAGTATTTTCATTGTTTATGGGGTAATGATTATGATTATGACATTTTTCCAAGCGATTGGAGATGGTAAAACAGCTGGTATTCTAGTTATGTTAAGGCAAGTGATTTTATTTATTCCAACTATGATTTTCCTTCCGCACATATTTGGAGCACAAAGTATTTGGTATGTTATACCTATAGTTGATGGCATTGTTATATTATTGGGATTGCAAAGATATTTTACAACAGTTAAGAAAATGAAATAGCTAATAAATTATGTAGAAGAGCAGCAAATCGAAAGGTTTACTGTTTTTTCTTGTTTATTATAAAAAGAAAGGAATCTCTATTCCTTAATGTGAGCATACCGAATTTATGATATAATAATAGTAGCACTATACAAGGAGGTGTGCCGTGACTCTTGATGTAAATAAAGAAGAATTAACAATTTTAGGGATTCCCTTTGATAACTTTTCAGATTTTGATACCGTCTGGTATGCTATTGGGTCATCAATGATTGAAAATTATGAACCTACCGTTCAAGATGTGATTGATTTAAAAACTTATGTTATCAACAGACGAAAGGAATTGAACATTGGTTAAAAATCAATACGAAGGCTACGAGTACATTGACCCTAATCACCAGTATACCTATCCAAATTCTACAGTCTTAATCAACAAACAAAATATCACAAACGTTGAAGAAGCCTATCGGAATGAGCATTTATTCGTTACTAGAAGGCTTGCAGACTTGCGCTTGAAACCTATTGAAGTCTGTTCTATTAGTGATATTTTAGCCATTCATAAATATTTGTTTCAAGATGTCTATGCTTGGGCGGGACAATATCGCAAGGTGAATATCTCGAAAAGTGGTAATCCTTTTATGCCAATACAATCTTTTAGTACTGCTAAAGCCTATATAAACCACCTTATTCATACCTATTATCAAACTGCTAATTCAAAAGATGAGATTATTAAACAATTAGCAAAAATTCTTGATAATCTTAATTACTTTCATCCTTTTCGAGAAGGGAATGGACGAACTCAACGAGAAGTCATTCGTTCCTTAGCACTATCAAAAGGGTATTCTGCACAAATACGAGTGGAACAAGATGATGAAGTTTATAACCTTTATATGGATGGAACAGTCTATGGAGATTTAGGAAAATTAGAAGAACTACTTTGTAAAATATTGATAGAAATTTAAGAAATAATTGTTTAACATCATAGGCTACAATGATATATTAAAAATTCTCAACTGCACAAAAATGAATACGGGCAATTTTTAGTTATTACCATATAGTTCTGTGGCAACTTCAAAATTTAAAAAAGCAAGAATCAATGACGATTCTTGCTTTTTATCTAGTCTACTTTAACTCCTTTTGTATTAGGAGAATCCATAACAATATGACCAGTCGTTCTTGTAATTAAATGAGTTGACGATTTCCCACTGTTAGAGTCATATGTATAAAAAGTAATATATTGACTATCAAAGATAGTTGCCTTTCCGACACTATTAAACCTATGATAACCACGTAAATCAAGTGGAGTGTCTCGTGGCAATGCATTCCAATAGTCAGACCTTACATATTCAAATTCTTCACTAATAGTCTCATTACCAGAAGCATCTGTCTTAATGTTTACTTTCAAATCTTGATTCATTGCATCCTTACCAATATATTTCTGCGCTGTTGCAAGTGAAGCTTGCCCATCAGGATTAGTAGTTCCCTTTAAAGATGTAATCCAATCTTGTTTGACTTGTTCATACCATTTTGGAAGCTGTTTTAAGATTTCTTTGTCAGACATTTTGCTGATATCTCCAAGTTTTAAACTCCTTGGTACGGAGTAAATTTTAACCTTACCTTTATTCACCAACCAAATAGCAGATATTTCTGCATTTTTATCTACTTTTAAAACATCATACCATAATTCATTTTTTGCTGTCTTAAAATGTTCATAAATACCAACTGGTTTTTTAAATTCATTTGTTGCTGATTTTTCTGTCTTTTGAGCAGTTTCTGATTGCTTTTGTATCGTGGAGCAAGCACTCAATATCGTTACTACAGATAAAGCTAAACAGATTACTTTTACAATTTTTTTCATATACTCCCTTATCCTCTTCTTCCCTGTTTTCTACGTACACCAAAGCTAAGACTTGCTAAGATACCCATACCTATCAATGCCAACCATGAACCTTTTTCTCCAGTTTGTGGGAGTTGTTTGTCAGTTCGGCTATAAATATAGCTTGAGTGAATGGTTGGACGAATCTTTTTGCTTGTGGTCATTGGTTTGGCAGTTTGACGCATTGAAAGAGCTTGTGCTTTTTCTTCTGCTGCTTTCTTAGAAGCAACCCACTCCTCATAAGCCTTCTTCACCGCCTCATACTGGCTATTTGCATCCCGTTGGTCTCTCAACAACTCTGCTAATTTGCTACGCTCTACATTCACCTTCGCAACAGCTTCCTTATGCTTCGCACTTGCTTCCAATTGTTTTGATACCGCTTCACCAAGCAACTTATCTGCGTTCTTATACATGACCAGCAAGTTTTGTTGGTCTTTGAGGGTTCCTTCCAGTTTTGCACGTTCCGCAGCCAATTTGGCTTCCGTGTTCTTCGCAGCTGCCACCGCTTGTTCTGCGGCTACCAATTTGGCATCTTCATTTGCTTTACTTGCTTTCAACACAGCCAAGTTGTTTTCAGCTGCCGTCAAGGCTTGTTCTGCGGTACGAAGCGCCGCTTGTTTTTCTTTGATAGATGCGTTCAAGTTGGCAACCGCTTTGTCTGCCGCATCTTTACGAGCTTGCGCATCCTTGCGAGCAGTCGTTGCTTTTTCAAGGGCTTCACTAGCAGCTGGTGTAGCGTCTTTCACCCCGGTGAGTGCTGCCAATTTGGCTTTGGTAGCGTTGAGCATCTGTTGCGCTTCCATTGCTTTGGTTTCTGCTTCACGAAGGGCGGTCGCAGCCTTTTGAGCCGCTTCTTCTTTGGCAGCCAAGACCGCTTGCGCTTTTTGCAAGGCAGCTTGTTTTTCTTTGATAGATGCGTTGAGGTTGGCAACCGCTTTGTCTGCACTCGCTTTGCGTGTTTCTGCGCTAGTACGCGTTGCAACTGCTGCACGGTGTGTCATTTCAGCGCTAGGTGTTTGGAGCGCTTGGTTGCGTACAGTAGCCAATTCGCTTTGTGTCGTGCTCAGCGCTTGATGAGCTGCATCAAAAGCAGCTTGTTTAGCAGTCAGAACCCCATTGGCTTCATTGAAGGCTGTGAGTGCGGCTTGAAAGTCACTTTCGGCTTGAGCCAAGTCTTTTTCCAATTGCGTCGTGTCATATGGGTCTGGTAGGGCTTGACCGGCGTGTGCAGTTGGGAAACCAACGTAATGCATGCGACCAAGACCGTTTGGCGTCACACTGGATGCAACACCAACCGCTGTATCATCTTGTTCATTAATAAGCATGTTTGCCATATGACCAAAATTACTATGATAATCATCCACCATCATGCCGACAATGGTTCCTGCAATAAAGCGATACATTTCCGTCATGGTTGTGGTGCGAGTGCGAAGTGTACTAAGGTTTTCATTCATCCATGTCAATTTTGAAGAAGGTGTTTCACCAGCAGCCAGTGCTGCATGACTGTGACCAGATGACCATGGTTTGTTTTCTTTGGCATACGCTTCGGCAACTTTTTGTACATAGTCTATTGCTTCTTCGGTTGTATATGTTTTTACATTTGTACCCCAGATTTGGCGACGTACTGCTGTAACTAAGTGTGCATAATATTGGGTTAAGGCTTTTGCTTGTTCACGGGTCATATGAGCCGGATCAACGGTTGATGGGTCAATTGGTACATTTCCATCCCGTTCAATGTCGTAAGCACCTTCTTCAATCCACTTGTTGAAGACTTCTTGAAGCGCATCTTTATCGGCTTCTTCACGGTCAGAATCCAAATACTTCTTATACGCATCAATCACATATTGTGGCACAGTAATGGTAGACAACTTCTTCTTAGCATCCAATTCTTTCTGCAAGGCATCGCGTTTGGCTTCTGCTGCTTCTTTGGCTGCTTTCTTGGCTTCGGCATTTTTCTTGGCTTCCGCAAGGGCATTTTCGGCGTCCGTTTTAGCTACAGCTTGTTCTGCTTCTTTTGTGGTTAAGTCTTTGATTTTGGCATCACGATCGGCGTCTGCTTTCTTGGCTTCATCCAATTTTTGAGCGGCTTCCACTTCTTTGGTTTTGGCGTCAGAAAGAGCCTTCTCAGCAGCTTTTTGTTCATCCAAGACCTTTTGGGCGCCGGTTCCATCGAGGGCTGCCTGAGCCGTTTCTACGTCCTTTTTAGTAGTGTTGACATCCGCTTTAGCAGCGCTATCGGCTGCCTTTTTCGCAGCAGCATCGGTTGCCGTATCGGTTGCCGTTTTGCTTTGAGTGGTTGCTTGGTCTTTCAAGTCCTTGATTTGGGTATGACGGTCGGCATCTGCCTTTTTAGCGGCTGCCAATTTTTGAGTAGCATCGCTTTCTGCCGTTTTGGCATCTTCTAAGCCTTTGTTGGCCGCTTTTTGTTCATCAAGAGCTTTTTGTTCGCCTGTGCCATCGAGCGCTGCTTTGGCGGTATCGACCCCTTTTTTAGCCGTATCAACTGCTTTTTGTCCAGCGTCTACCCCTTTTTGGGCTTGTTCTACCGCTTGTTTTTGGGTAGTAGCCGCGTCAGTCGCTTTTTGTGTGGCGTTAGCTGCGGTATCACTTGCTTTTTGATTTTGTGCAATCTCTTTTTGCGTATCAGTTACGCCTTTCTCTGCTTGAGCAATTGCATCTGGTGTAGCGGCAGCCTTATTCTTCTCCGCTTCGGCTACCTTGGCATTGGCATCTTCTACCGCCTTTTGGCTGTTCGCTTCCATTTGAGCACTTTCAGCTACTTTCCCAGCTTGGTCGGTCACCGCCTGATCAGCTTGTTGTTTGATGCCATGTGCTTCCTCAACCGTCTTCTCTGTTGGGGTGGTGGTGACCACAGCGCTATCCTTCGTCAATAGAACACCGTCTAAGACTTTAATATTATGTGCCTTGGGTGCTGTTACATCAGAAGACAGACTAGTTGACGGTTTGGTCAATTCTTCTGCTTGCACAGTTGCCCCACTAGCTACACCAAACGCAGCCAGTGCTATAGCCCCTGTCGCCGCACCTTTAATAACCTTGTTTCCCATAGTTCCCCCTGTTTTTTAACTTTTAGGAAGGCTTGACTACAAAGTCAAGCCTTGTTATATGTAGTATAACAAGCGTTTTTGTCAAGTATTTAGCACTTGTTTAGAACTATTTTAACACAAAATTAGTCTACAGGCAATATATTAGATATTTTTAGCTTGTATGCTGGTTATTTTGTACTTGTAAACTCTGTATCATATTTTATATACGAGGTTATCATTATGACAAAATTTTATTTACGGCAGTACATAGGAAAAAGAGTACGAACTTTACGAAAAATCAAATCAATGAGTCAGCAAGCTTTAAGTGAAAAAGCAGATGTTGGAACGGATTATATTTCAAATTTAGAAACGAAAGGCTCTAACATCAAAATAGATACGCTTGAGAAAATTTTGACTGCATTAGATTCTAATACCGTAGAATTTTTCGAAAGTCAGGTTAATACAGAAAATAAGGAACTGCAAAAATTAGTTGATGATTTGCTTGAATTACCCTCATCTGAACAAAAACAACTATTAACTGCTTTTCAAATTCTTATTAAGATAGCGAAAGATAAAAATTAAAACTCATTTAATATACAAAATACGAACAATATTTGATCAGTTAATTACTGAACTTACATTGTTCGTGTTTTATTTTTTAGAAGTCACTAATCTTGAATTCTAATTGATAAAAGATGATCTTAAAATTATGTAAACTTAATATCTGAGTGTAAAAAGTAATAATTATTTAAAATATTTTCTTATTTCTCTTTCATCTATTTCAATATAATCTGAAATAAATGTTAATAGCTCATCTACAGTTCCATTAAACAAAGCAAAATCTGGGTTAAATTCTTTTGAGATTGAAATAATTTTTTTCACATATTGCGTTTCAACTTTTACAAGTTGTTTTATTAATTCCAAAGCATTGTCCAACAAAGCGTGGTATTGTTCAAATTTGTATGATGTTACTAATCCATGAGAAATGATTTCTTCATCAATTAGTTTATCTCTATAATTGTTTATATCATTTTCATACTTATTACGCACAATATAACCTAATGATTGGTTATTTTTTATTTCTTTTAAAAAATAGTCAATAATAAGATTGAAATATTTTAAAAGAGTTTTATTTAGGTTTTTTAGATCTTTACATTCAATATTATTATTATTTATAACAAAATAATTTTGATAGCTACATTTTAAATATGATACGAGAATACTATTACTATAAACAACACTAACAATTGCACTTGCTACAATACTATTAAAATTCGGCAAATTTATAAGTTCTTCGCGTTCAAAATTTCTCTCTCCTAATATCATTGAAAATTCAGCAGAATCGCAAAGAATATCTATTACTCTCTCAAAGTTTTCATCGTTTTTTAGAATACTTTCTAAAAATCCAAGATATAAAATTGCTAAAGCAATAATCTCATATTCAACATCTTCGCCCCATAGAAGTTGCCCTGTAGTTATTTTCATGTTTTCTGATATTAATTCTGCAACAGTATACGACATTAGGGGTCTTTTTGTTTGTTGATTGTTATAATTCATTATTCTACTCATCACCTCAATAGCTGCTTGGTGATCATCAATATTGCTTCCATAAAATGTTCCATATTTTGTTTTTAAAAGTGAGTATGGTTGTATATCTTTATGATTGGAAAGATACTTATCTATTCGTTGAATGATTAAACTATTGACTAATTTGCTAGCAAGCGAAAATTCTTTTCTTGTATTTTTATTTAACATTTTTACATTCCTTTTCTTAATACATTTTTAAAGCTATTGTACAATATTTATAACAAAAAATCAAAAAATAGTTAACTTTACGTACAACTATTTTCATGATAATATAATTGATAAAGAGGGGAGGTGATTGTAATAAATCAATTACTTAAAAAATTATATTATGAAATCGTTGAATTTCGCTTGACAAAATTTGGAAATATCTCATATCAAAAAATTACAAACGATCGTTATTTTGATAATGTACCAGTCAACCTTTGGCAGTTATGGTATGGAAATAGTTCATTGTCATTTAGAAATCTCGGTTTTAAATACGTTTCAGATGTTGAACAAATGTCAAATGATGAATTAATTGGTTCAATTTATAAAGAATTTTGTTCAATTGCTCAATTGCAAAATATATTTGCAAATTTTTCAAAGCAGAATTGCGAGGATAAGTACTAAAATATGGAACTTTTCGGAATCAAAACAAATAGTGAAATTTTGATGCATAATACAGTTAAAATTCAAAAAACTAGCGAAAAAACAGGAAATACATATAATGTAGAAGCTGTTCCAACTTTACAATTAATCTCTATTGGAAAAGCTATTCAGGATGGCGAAAGTTGGAAATATTCAGTTGTAGATAAAAAATATGATTTACAATATATAGTTAAAACTTCTAACTACGTTGAAGCACAATTTGGAACAATATTAGAATTTAAAAATATCTACTGTGGTGTATTGCAAACAGGAAAAGTCTGGGTTAAAGCTGACTCTGTAGCTCTCGTTACTCATCAACAACGTAATGCGTAAATACAGAAGAATCAAACGACAAGCGAATAGTAAACTACAAGGCTATCAACGTGCTCTGATAGCTTTGGCAGTTACTATTCTTTGTTACATAGTATGTTTAACTATCATAAATGCTAATAACTTTCTTTCTAAATTGTTTATTCTTCCAAGTAAATTTTTCTTTTTTGCAATTCTAGTAGCTATTACTACTTCAATATTGAGCTGGAAAAATCGTGAAGAAGTATCAAAATTAAAGATTAAAAGTATGTCAAAACAAGCATATAAATTAGCACGAAAAATACATCGATTGTTTAATGATAAACAAATTACCGATGTTCTAAAACTCTCAAATTCGACGCGATACGGCGATGAAATGCCAGAAGTTGCAGTTTTTATAGAAGAAAATTTAAATGAGGGATTCATAGCAATTGAAAACATTGCGAATTATGATAGAGCAGACAGAGAAAAATTTGAACAGAGGATCTCGGGACTTTTAGCAGGTAAACATCAACGCTTCGCAGTCGTTTCAAGTGAGTTAATATCTGGTGATAGTTATATTATCTTCTATTTTGAAGATACTTTGACTTCGCAACGTTTATATATCAAAGATAATATGAATTTTTTGAAAGAGTTTGTTAGTGATGATAAACACGCTCTTAAACTTTCAAAAAATTTAACGTGGCATGCTGATATAACAGCTCACTTGTCAATTATAGCAAGGACACGTGCGGGAAAATCAGTTTTGGCTGGACGGTACATGGCTAACTTAATGTTGCTACAGGATTGGATGGTAGAATACAATTCTGCCAAATATGACCGGTATGTAAAAGAATTTAACGGACAATCTGACCCTACTAAGATTGTAGAACGCGCTGAATACTGGTGCTCCGTGATGGATGAACGACTAGCTGAAATCAATGAAGCAGGTAAGGAAAAATATCTTGAAATGGATAACATGCCAGATATTGGCCTATTCTTTGATGAGTTGGGGAATCTTAACGCTTCTCTTGAATCATTAGATAAGGTTGATAAAAAGCTCAAAATCACTTCACGGTAGACTACTGCTATTAACCGTTTATCAGCCACTGGTGGAGCTGCTGGTATTCATGTCATTGCTATATCACAGTTTGCGACAAAAGAAGGTTTTTTGCCTTCGTTAGCTCGTGTCAATTGTTCAGATGCTGTAATCATGCTTGGGGGTGCAGCAGATTCAGCAGATGAACGTAAGTATCTTATGAGTGGATTTGCCGACATGCCTAAACGTAGCTATGGAAAAGGTCAGGGAATCGCTCGTATTATTGGCTCTGGTAAAAAGTGGGAAGTTCCACACTTTTATGAAACAGCTTGGTTTGATGAGAGTTAAAATTATTTGATTTAACTGACTAGCGACATCTGTCAGTTGAATCAAATGATTCATGACGAAACCGACGAGTCATGAGGTCGGTCAGCTTGAAAAGCTGAAACAAATTTTAACTATTCTTACGCCTGCAGAGCACTGGGCTTGTCAAGTGCTCTGCATATAAAAAAGATTGATAGGACAAGGATTTGAAGTAAATTATCAAATTTCAAATCCTTGATTTATCAAGAGAATAATTAATAGAATAATTAAAAAGGAGAAATTCTTATTATGGCTAAAAAAGAAGCTAATCTTACAGCAATTATGCTTGTTCAACAACTTGAAGAAGAATACTGGTTATCTAATGACTACAAATCAGTAATTCAAAAAGCAAAGGATGGCAACTGTCGCCCATTATTAGAAATGATTATTCAAAAATTAGAAGAACATGATATCATTGCCAAAGAAGCATATATAATCAAACACGATAAAGACAAAGTAACTATTTGGAATCCTGACAAGATGAAAAATGAAATTAACGATAAAGAAGAACACGTACATGCTCTTCTAAAATTTGAAAAAGGGGCATCATTAAAGAAAATCGCTCTTGCTATTGGTGTAGAGCCACAATACTTGGAAAAATTGAAATCTGGGCGATATGGCTATGATAACTGTTTGGCTTATTTAGTTCATGCAAAAGATGAATCAAAATATCAATACCATCCAGAGGAAGTTATAACATTGTTAGGCGAAGATTATACAAGTTTATATCATCGTAACATGAAAACTTGGGTCAAAGGTCGAGCGACTAAAAAAGCGAAAGAAACAAACCTTAGCATAGATTGGTTAATTGAAAAAATATTGGCTGGAGAAGTCACAAAAAGCAATATTATGTTGACTGATGATTACTATACCATTTATGGTCAGCATAAACGAAAAATAAATGAAGCTTTAGATACTGCTGGCGAAAGAAAAAGTTTTCAAGCAATTGAAGATATTGATTCAGGCAAATTCAAAAAAACTATAATTTTCTTACAAGGCGAAAGCGGGCAAGGAAAAACTAAACTCAGTAAATCTATAATCAACATTGCTCAACGAATTGCCTTTAACAATGGATATCCTTGGGATTCCTGCTCTACTGCTTCTACCAATGCATTTGATGAATACAATGGTCAAGATGTTCTATTTCTAGATGATATGCGTGGAGATAGTTTAACAGTATCTGATTGGCTTAAGCTATTAGATCCCTACACAATCAGTCCTATATCAGCAAGGTATCATAACAAAATGGGAGCAGCTAAGCTCATTATCATTACTTCAACAAAAGCACCCTTAGAATTTTTTAGCCTAGCAAAAGGTAATTTCGGAGAAGACTTAGGACAATTTGTTAGAAGAATTGATTTGTTAGCTGAAGTTGGTGACAATATAAAATTATCTAAATCAGTAAAATTGGAATCTATGACCTCGCCATTTTCTATACCACTATCCACATTATCTTCTCACTCATTCAATTTTCAAAACTTTGAAGTTTTTAATAGAAATATGGCTATTGATTACATTATAAAAACCATTATCCGCAATATGCAATGGAACAAAAAAGAACGTATCACTCACACCGACCAAAGTACGAAAGATACGCTCACTCAACCGAAATAGCAACAAATCTACTATCTCTGTTGCTATTATCTCAAAATAACTTTAAATAAACAAGAGGTGACAGCATGCAAGTCATTTTACTAGACGAGCAAATACATCAAATCCAACTTTTAATATCTGATTTAATCAAACAAGAAATTGAAAACAGACTAAACAATAGCAATCTCGAAAGTCCATTCTTGAATAAGCGGCAAGCCTGTGACTATCTAGGAATTTCCAACAATACACTTGATTCTTGGATAAAAAAGGGATTACCGGTTATTCGAATTGGAAAAACAGTCCGATTTGATAAAACTGAACTCAATCGCTGGTTGCAAAATCAGTAACATTTTTACCGTAGTTTGTTATAATGAAGCTACGGTATTTTTCTAGCTCAATTCACAAGGAGAATACTATGTCAATTAAAAAAAACCAAAATGGAACTTATCGCTTACGGATCTACATTCCTGAAGAAGTCAAAACTTCTCTTGGAATTGATAAAAAAGTGATTGAAAAACGGTTCAAACTAAAGGGGGAAGCAAAAAAATACGAACTAGAGTTACAGAATAAAATCGATAGAATTCTAAGCGGTGATAATGTTTCAACACTTGAAAAAACTGGTTCAATCCAATTCAAAGACTTCTATGAAAACGTTTGGTGGGAATCCTATAAGGCAGGTCAGACAACTTCAACCTTAAAACCACCCTCTCAAGCTACCATTGACGGTACAGAGATTGTCTTCAGAAAGCACATTCTGCCCATGCTAGGGAATTACTCGATTGACTTTCTTAACCAAAATAAGCAGGTTATTTTAAACCTATTAACCCAAAAAGCAGAAGAATATGCAAACTTCAAGGCCATTAGAAGCTATGTTAATTCTATCTTTGACTGGGCAGAAGAATTGGAATACATCGAAACTAACCGTATTTCAAAAACTATCAGACGAATAAAAGCAATTAAGAAAATCAAGTTACAAGAAGCTAAAAATGATGAAGATTTATATCTATCACAATCCGAGCTTCAAGCATGGTTTACAGCTTTTGAAGAAGACTTAGAAAATGATAAGATCTTATTCAAAGATTATGTGCTGTTCTACACAACATTTTTCTTAGGAGATAGAAAATCTGAAAGCTATGCTCTACAATGGAAACACATTAACACCAAGCAACAAGAAATTCAGCTAGTACAGGCCTTAGATAAATACAAAAATCCAAAATCTACCAAAGGAAACAAGAAAACAACTTTCCAAATTCCAACTGAACTAGCTGATTTACTTCTATCTTGGAAAAAACAACAAAAAACCGAACTAGCAAAATTTGGTATTATTCAATCTAATGAACAATATGTGTTTACCTATATTGACATGAAGGGGAATGTTAATAGCCCTTTACACGCTGATTACCTCAATAACAAGATGAAGTCCGTCAAACGTCGTCATAAAGAGCTAACACATGCTACACCACACAAATTGCGTCATACTGGAGCAACACTTGCCAAACAAGCTGGAACTTCACTAGAAGCAATTTCAGAAGCTCTAACGCATAGTGACACCATCACAACCAAAACCTACGTTAATACCTCTAACGTGGTTCCAATGGCAGTTGGCGAAATCGCCTACCGTAACCTAAAATAAATAACGGTGTGAATTTGGTGTGAAAAGTGGTGTGAATTTTGCTAAAAATTATCAAAAAAACACCCCATGGTGTGAACCATGAAGTGTTGTAAATGCTGTATTGTAGCTGGTTCTTAACGTTTTGAGAACTGGCTAGCTTTACGAGCTTTCTTAAGACCTGGTTTCTTACGTTCCACCATACGGGCATCACGAGTAAGGAGACCAGCGCGTTTGAGTGAATCGCGGAAGTCTGGATCTACTTGAAGAAGGGCACGAGAGATACCGTGACGGATAGCTCCTGCTTGACCAGCGTAACCACCACCGATAACGTTTACAAGAACGTCGTATTGACCAACAGTTGAAGTAACTGCAAATGGTTGGTTGATGACAAGGCGAAGGTCAGCGTGTGGGATGTACTCTTCAACATCTTTTTTGTTTACAGTGATTTTACCAGTTCCTGGAACAAGGCGAACGCGTGCAACAGCGTTTTTACGACGTCCAGTACCTGCATATTGTGCTTGTGACATAGCTTATTTGTTCCTTTCCTTAGATAAGTCCTGAAATATCAAGAACTTCTGGTTGTTGTGCAGCATGAGTGTGCTCAGCACCTACAAATACTTTCAATTTCATACCTTGAGCACGGCCAAGAGTATTGTGTGGAAGCATACCCTTAACTGATTTCTCAATCAAGCGAACAGCGTTCTTAGAGCGGAGTTCACCAGCAGTAATAGATTTCAATCCACCTGGGTACATTGAGTGAGTGTAGTAAACTTTATCAGTTGCCTTTTTACCAGTTAATTTTACTTTTTCAGCATTGATAACAATTACGAAGTCACCTGTATCAGTATGAGGTGTAAAAGTTGGTTTATTTTTTCCACGAAGCACGCTTGCTACAACAGCAGAAAGGCGTCCAAGAGATACATCAGTAGCGTCTACTACGTACCATTTCCGTTCAACTTCACCTGGCTTAGCCATGTATGTTGTTTTGTTCATGATTTCTCCTATATGAATATCGTTTTTGTTTACAGAGCGGATGTTCCGGTCCGCAAGTTATTTGGAAGGTTCCGGGGCCTTACAAATGGGGTAAACAATACCGCCTACTATCATACCAAATTTTAGGGGTAAAAGTCAATATATTTGGTAAATTATTTATGAAAGAACGGTTTCATTCCGTTTAATCTTGATTTTCATGGGCAATACTAAATAATCCCAAAGTTCCAGGACCAGTATGGGTGGCAATAACGGGCCCTAATGGTAGGATTAAAACCTCATTAACTTGCTTTGACAGAAGAAGTTGCTCTTTTAATACTTGAGCCACATCCTGACTGTTTGACCCTGCATAAGCAATTACCACACGTGGATCAGAAATACCTTCCAAAGTCATGCGCACTACCTCAGCATGAGCTTTTTTCTTGCCACGAACTTTAGCCACAGAATCTAGCCTACCATCTGCCTTAACAGCAATAATTGGCTTGATATTGACCAAATTCCCCATGAGAGCTGCCGTTTTTGAAATCCGTCCGCCTCGCATGAGATGGTTCAAATCATCCACGAGGAAATAAGTACGCACTTTTGGCAGTAAGAATTCTATCAAGGTTACTACCTGTTCTAAACTTTGCCCAGCAGCTTTTGCTTCTACCGCTTTCATCACTAAAAGACCTTCTCCCATAGATGCAGCCTTGGTATCTATCATTTGGATGACAGCTTCTGGAAAATCTTCTAAAACTATATCCCGTGCCATGACTGCACTCTGATAAGTTCCTGATAAAAGAGATGCAAAAGCAATATAAAGGACTGGCATGCCGATCTCAGCATAGTGACGAAAGATAGCTTCAAACTGACCAACATTGATTTGACTAGTTGTCGGCTGGCTACCGGCTTCCATTTTAGAAAGAAGCTGCTCACTCGTTAGTTTCTTATCTCCGACTGTTTCATACGTCTCTCCATCCAGCTGAATGGTCAGACCGAGAATTTGAACATCATTTTCTAAAGCCCAGCTTTCTGGAAGATCTGCTGTTGAATCCGTTAAAATCTTAAAAGTCATCTTTCTTTTTTCTCCATCATTTTCTATAAATTGCGTAAGGTTGGATTGTCCATAG
The DNA here is from genome assembly GCF_014334035.1 of Streptococcus sp. NSJ-72. Lineage (NCBI taxonomy): Bacteria > Bacillati > Bacillota > Bacilli > Lactobacillales > Streptococcaceae > Streptococcus > Streptococcus sp. NSJ-72. Next base: position 421,119 of record NZ_CP060489.1, on the reverse strand, counting down.
GACATAAAGGTGGTTTTCCCATTTGAAGCTGTTGGCTCATTTGATTCAGATCCGACTTTGTAACAGCTACTTTCTTTTCTAGTTCACAAGCCGAAACACGCAAAGCTCCTTGGGCAAAGACAGTCCACTGCTCATTTAAATTGCTCATTACCACAGATGATTGAGCTCGTGGTTTGCTACTTCATATTCAATGCCATCATCTACCATTTCGTTCTCATCAATCAAAACGACTGTCACACTGAATAAGTTCTGACGAACACTAAGCATATCTTGAGCATTGAAGTCACAAATTCTTTCCAAATCTTAAAAATCAGCCTCATTCCTCAACTTATCAGGAAAAAATTTCGTTCTACACTCCGTTCGCTCTGGTTTAAAAATGGACCAATTTCCTTTCAAAAGGCAGTCATCTGGCAAGCATAAACTAGTAAAATTTGTCTTTTCATAAGCGATTTCTAAACACTTCATACATGAGAATGGCTGCAGCCACACTAGCATTAAGGCTCTGCACATGTCCATTCATAGGAATGGTAATCATTTCATCTACATGCTTTTTAATATTAGCAGAAATGCCTTTACCTTCGTTGCCGATAATCAGAGCGAGTTTGCCTGCTGTATTCCACTTAGTAGACGGAGTTCCATTCATATCCGTTCCAAAAATCCAAAAACCTGCATTTTTCAGCTTGTCCAAAGTTTGGCTGAGGTTGGTCACCCGAGCGATCGGAACGTGCTCTACAGCTCCTGTAGAGGTCTTAGCAACGACCGGCGTGACACCAACTGCTCGATGTTTCGGAATAATGATGCCTGTAACATTTGTCGCATCAGCCGTCCGTAAAATAGAGCCTAAATTATGCGGATCTGTTAGACCATCTAAAATGAGCAAGAGAGGATTGTCTTCCTGAGTTGCCATTTTCAACATCGCCTCAAAATCCGTATAAGCAAATTCTGAAACACGCAAGACAAAACCTTGATGAACGGCACCATCTGTCATTTCTTGTAGTATTTTTTTGGTAGTCCAAGAAATGGAAACCTTTTTTTCTGCTGCCAAATCTTTCATCTTAGCAACATTTTTCCCACGTAGATCATCTTGAATATAGAGTTTATTTCCAGTATTGGCCATGAGAGCTTCCGTCACAGCATGTACACCGTATACAATATCGTTATTTCCCATGACTTTAGTATAACATAAAATTTAAAACGCTTCTTCTTATTTTATAAATCACTTTACCGTTAAATCCAAATTTTCTTCTATAAAAAATGCAGGAGTCTTGTATTAAAAACAAGGCATCCTGCATTCTCTTATTAGTTATTCTAAAGGCATTGTAAATTAATAAACTGTCTTTTCTGTTTCTGGATCAAAGAAGTGTGCTTTGTTCAAGTCAAAGCCAAGGTCAATACCTGCTCCAGCTTTGAGGTAATCACGAGCATCTACTTTAGCAATAAATTCATTGTCAGCCACTTGGCAATACAAATGAGATTCCGAACCAAGCAATTCGGATACAGAGATTTTAGCATGTACTACTGAATCTGGGAAGGTTTCAAGGAAAGCAGCTTCTGTATTGATGTCTTCTGGACGAATACCAAAAATGAGTTTCTTGCCTTCATAGCCTTTTTCACGAAGTACCTTCAAGGCACCTTCTGGTACTTTCAGAGAAAGGTCTTGTGCTACAATTTCATCACCTTTCAAAGTTACATTGATGAAGTTCATCGCTGGGCTTCCGATAAAGCCTGCAACAAATTTATTAACTGGGTTTTTGTAAACTTCTTGTGGGGTACCGATTTGTTCTATACGTCCAATTGTACCCGTTCCTGAAGGATTCTTTGTTGCAGACATGATAACGATACGATCAGCCAAAGTCATTGCTTCTGTTTGGTCATGGGTAACATAGATAGTGGTTGCCCCAATACGACGGTGGATTTTAGCAATTTCTGCCCGCATAGATACCCGCAATTTAGCATCCAAGTTAGAAAGCGGTTCATCCATAAGAAATACTTTTGCATCACGAACAATAGCACGTCCCATCGCTACACGTTGACGTTGCCCACCAGAAAGGTCTGCAGGTTTACGATCTAAAAATTCTTTCAAGCCAAGAATCTCTGCTGCTTCATTTACACGTTTTTCAATATCATCCTTGCTGTGTTTACGAAGTTTCAAACCAAAAGCCATATTATCATGCACAGTCATGTGTGGATACAAAGCGTAGTTTTGGAAAACCATGGCAATGTCACGATCTTTTGGCGCAACATCATTGACCACGCGGCTATCAATTGAACATTCACCTTCCGTGATATCTTCAAGTCCAGCAATCATACGAAGTGTAGTAGATTTCCCACATCCTGAAGGACCAACGAAAACGATAAATTCCTTATCTTTTATATTCAAGTTGAAGTCTTCTACAGAGTAATGTTCGCTGTTTGGATATTTTTTGTAAATATTTTTTAAATTTAATTCTACCATAAAATAGAACTCCTTTGTTGTTATGATTTCATTCTATATGAAAACGCTTTATTTTTCTATGGCAATGTGAACAAATTTAAAAGAAAATGTCTTGTGCAGGGTGCACAAAACATTAGAATAAATCAGTTAAAATAACATGATAACATAGCGTCAAATCTGTTAGGTCTTTTAGCTGTAAACCCGTCAATTCTTCCCATTTATCGATGTGATATTGTAACGTGTTCCGATGAATATACAACTGCTGAGCAGCTTTTGTCACAACCGCTGTATTTTCCCACAAAGCGGCAATAATATCAACGAGCTGATCCTGACTTTCAATCAATTGATGAAGTTTCTTCGTTAAGAGTGGCAATATGAAATCCTTTTGGCTAATCCCCCATAAAAAGAGTTGGGAAAAAGAATGGACATTAGAATGCTGAGCTTGTTCCCACCATTTAGCAAAAAGGGTATTCTCTGCTCGAAATAGCTCAGAGTAGCTTTCTTCAAACATTCTAGTCCAAATCTGTCCGATTTGAATTGTCAGAGTTAAGCTAAAGTCATATTCGATGGCTGATAAAGTATCATGAAGGACAGCTTTTACGGGGATAAGTTGCGTTTGATCTAGTACAAAGATATAATCCTGAGAAGACAGCTGAAAATCTGCTATTCTATTGGGCAGTATGGTCCGCATCATTTCTAACCAAGATCCGATTGTTTCATTTTCATAATGGAATAAATGACAATGAACAAATTGTATCTTTTGTACACTTTTTGGCAATTTGCCACGACTATGAACCAGATAATCGTACCAAGGTCCACCATCAAACGCTGACTCTTCTCCAGTCAGTAAAGAAACAAGCTGTTGTTCTCTTTCTGTCAAGCTACTCATTTTTAATAACAGCCATTGATTTTTTGATAAGGGAATTGCCACTTCATCTTCTTTTACGTTCGGATTGGATTGAAACTTCCCTTGAGGAAACCATTCTAACAAATTACTTTTTATCATGATTTGTGCTCTCCACTCTGACAATGCACCAGTCAATTAACTCTTCTAAGCGCTCAATAGCTCCCGTCATATGTAGGTAGCCCATAATAGCCTCAAAGCCTGTAGACATGCGATAAGTAATGATATCGGCATTTTTAGCTTTTGTATGACTATTGGCATTGCGTCCACGCTTGTAGATTTCTTCTTCCTTTTCTGTCAGGATTCCCTCTTCTAACATGAGAGAGATGAGATTGGCTTGCGCTTTAGCCGAAACATACTTAGTCGCTTCCCTATGCAGCTGATTGGGCTTGGTCAGTCCCTGAAAAATTAGGTGACGTCGGATATACATGGAGTAGACAGCATCTCCCTCAAAAGCGAGGGCGATGCCGTTAATCAAATTGACATCAGTCACGGGTCCACCTCACTCCGTCCTTACCATCTAATAGCCTGATTCCTTGTGCTGCCAATTCATCACGGATCTTATCAGCTGTCGCAAAATCCTTGGCAGCACGCGCTGTTTGGCGCTCCTCAATCAAGCGTTCAATGTCCGCATCCAAGACTTCTTCTACAAAGACGATGCCAAAAACTTCTAAAAGCTTAGCAAAGGCTTCCTTGACTTCAGCGGTGTAGTTGCCTGAGTTGATCCACTTGGCTAGCTCGAAGACAACCGTGATGCCATTAGCTGCATTGAAATCTTCGTCCATAGCGGCAGTGAACTTATCCAGCAAGGCTTGAAGCTGAGCTGAATCCGCTTGATCAGTGAAAGGCTGCTCATAGGTATTCTTCAAATATTTGAGATTAATCGCTGCATCATGGACAGCTTTTTCCGTGAAATTAATCGGCTTGCGATAATGCTGGGTAGCAAAGAAGAAACGCAGTACCTGACCGTCAATGGTCTTAAGAGCATCATGAACGGTGATAAAATTGCCTAGAGATTTGGACATCTTAACGTCGTCGATATTGACAAAGCCATTGTGCATCCAGTAGTTGGCAAAAGTCTGACCAGTTTTGGCCTCCGACTGGGCGATTTCATTGGTATGGTGAGGAAACTCTAAGTCTGCTCCGCCACCGTGGATATCAATGGTATCGCCCAAAATCTCCGTTGACATGACCGAGCACTCGATGTGCCAGCCCGGACGACCTGCCCCCCAAGGGCTATCCCAGAAAATCTCGCCCGGTTTAGCCGCCTTCCAGAGGGCAAAGTCCACTGGATTTTCCTTGCGGGTGGTCTCCTCATCTGTCCGACCAGAAGCACCTAACTCTAAATCAGCCAAGGTTTTATTAGCTAGTTTGGCATAATTGTGAGACTTTTCCACTCGGAAATAGACATCACCCTCTGACTCATAAGCGTAGCCCTTATCCACCAACGTCTGCACAAAGTCAATGATATCCTCCATAAAGTCAATCACGCGCGGATGCTGAGTAGCTGGCTTAACACCTAGTTGTTCAACGTCAGCACGAAAAGCTGCGATGTACTTGTCAGCCACTTCTTTTGGTGTGATGCCTTCTTCCTTGGCTCGATGGATAATCTTATCATCTACATCTGTAAAATTGGATATATAGTTGACCTCAAAGCCTCGATACTCAAAATAGCGACGAACCGTGTCAAAAGCTACTGTTGAGCGGGCATTACCGACATGAATGTAATTATAAACCGTCGGACCACAGACATACATGCGAACTTTACCCTCCTCAATAGGCACAAATTCACGCAGGCTGCGAGTCATAGTATCATAGATTTTGATCATATTTTACGATACTGAGAGTGACTAGAAAGTAGATAAAATCAACTGCAGAAGCAGTCATCTAGTGTCAAACTTTCTATTCCTACTCAGTTCCTTTCTAGTTCCTTTGCTATTGTCAAAGCGATCGTGAAAAAAGTCATGGCATCAGTCTTCCGTTCGTTATGGCGGGCATCCCAGGTTCGGTTATGATGATCCACATAGTCAGCTGTGTAGAAGAACTGATAGACTTTAGTCTTGCGAAATTGGCTCCAAGCCATAATAGCTGAAGCTTCCATGTCCACCACTTGGGCTCCAACAGTTAAGCGACGCTTGACCTTATCAGGCGTTTCCCGATAAAAGGCATCAGTCGTCCAAGACTTGGCGCGGATATGCTCAATATCGTGCTTGTCAAAGATAGCTTCCAGCTGAATCAACAGGGGCTCGTCATAAGCGATTTCATCACCCGGTGGGGCATAGTGATAGCTAGTGCCTTCATCTCGCAAAGCAGCAGCAGGCAGGATAATCTTGTCCGCCTCAATCGAGCGATCCAAAACACCACAAGATCCTAGAATGATGAAATTCTTGAAACCTCTGGCTGCCAATTCCTCCAATTGACCAATCATTGATGGAGCTCCAATAAGCGCTGTCATGACCGCAACTTGATTTCCATCACATTTATATACATACCAGAGAAATTGACCGTTCAGATTTTTTAAACAGCCTCCTGGATAAACTTCTTCTGACTCAATCAAACATTTCAAAATTTCTCCGTTAAAAGACAAGATGATAGTTTTACAAATCTCTCCCTTAGCAATAACCTTCCTGTCTGTTGGTTCAATAACCCCAGCTACATCTTCAAATTCCTCTAATAGCACGCTATATACACCTTCTTTTGAGCCTACATTTAACCATTTCTCACTACAATTTAGATGAGTAATAACTTTCTTCGCGGATTTCTTCTAAATTCTTGATAGTTGGAGTATCTTTTTGACCATGCACACGGACGATTTTAGCCGGTATACCAACAACTGTCACATCACTTGGTACATCTGCCACCACTACTGCACCCGCTCCTACCCTGGCATTTTCACCGATTTCAATCGGACCAATGAGCTGCGCATGAGCGGAAATGAGTGCGCCTTGGCGAACCGTTGGGTGACGTTTCCCAGCATCTTTGCCAGTTCCTCCAAGAGTAACACCATGATAAAGCATCACTCCTTTTTCCACAACAGCCGTCTCACCAATCACTAAGCCACTCCCGTGATCAATGAAAACACCCGAAGCAATCTTTGCTCCCGGATGAATCTCAATCTGGGTCCAAAAACGCCAAAATTGACTATGCATCCGAGCTAAGAGTTTACAACCATGATTCCAAAGAAAGTGAGAAATCCGATGAGCTGCTAAAGCCTTAATACCAGGATAAGTCAACAGCACCTCGAGCAAGGAGCGAGCTGCTGGATCATTTTCTTTTACAATCGCTATTGTCTCTTTCCACCAACCCATGATGACTCCTTTCTAGCTTTAGACTGAAAGTAAACACTTAGCTACCTTTCTAGTCTTGTGCCTTTTCTTCTCGAACAACTTTATGCTCTTTATGTGTTTTATGATGATGTTTTTTCTCCTTATCCTCTTTAGGAGGGCGCGGAAGCAATGCTTTCATAGAAGCATCCACACGACCTTTTTCATCAATCTTGATGATTTTGACATCTACTTCATCACCAAGTTGTACCAAATCTTCAACCTTATTAGTACGCGTCCAAGCCATTTCAGAGATATGCACTAAGGCATCTGTCTTGTCAAATAGATTGACAAAAGCACCGAATTTCTCAATTCGAACCACTTTTGCATGATACACTTCATCTACTTTCGCTTCACGCACAAGAGCTGTAATGATTTCCTTAGCACGATTAATCGCATCTTGATCGCTAGAGTAAATAGAAACATTTCCTTCCTCGTCTATATCAATCTTGACACCTGTTTCTGCGATAATCTTGTCAATCGTTTCACCGCCCTTACCAATGACAATCTTAATCTTATCAACATCAATCTTAATGGTGTCAATCTTCGGAGCAGTTGGAGCGAGTTCTGTGCGGGGAGCTGGAATCGTACGTTCAATCAAATCTAAAATTTCAAAACGTGCTTTTTTAGCTTGAGCCAATGCTTCTTGCAAGATCTCAGCAGTAATTCCTTCAATCTTGATATCCATTTGAAGAGCAGTAATTCCTTCACGTGTACCGGCCACCTTGAAATCCATATCTCCGAAATGATCTTCTAAGCCTTGAATATCTGTTAAAATCGTGTAGTTGCTACCATCTGAAATGAGCCCCATAGCGATTCCGGCTACAGGTGCTTTAATTGGTACCCCACCGGCCATGAGAGCAAGTGTCCCAGCACAAATCGAGGCTTGTGAAGATGAACCATTTGACTCAAGAACTTCTGCTACCAAACGGATTGCATAAGGGAAATCCTCTAGACTAGGGAGAACTTGCGCAAGTGCACGTTCACCAAGAGCTCCATGACCGATTTCCCGACGACCAGGTGCTCCATAGCGTCCCGTTTCTCCTACAGAATATTGTGGGAAATTATAATGATGCATAAAGCGTTTCTTGTATTCTGGATCAAGTCCGTCCACAATTTGCGTCTCACCCATTGGCGCCAAGGTCAAGACAGATAAAGCCTGCGTTTGCCCACGAGTAAAGAGACCAGAGCCATGCACGCGCGGCAGATAGTCAATTTCAGCATCCAATGGACGAATTTCATCTACCTTACGACCATCTGGACGAATCTTGTCCTCAGTAATTAAACGCCGTACTTCTGCATGCTCCATTTGTTCTAAAATTTCAGCCACATCACGCATGATGCGGTCAAATTCTTCGTGGTCAGCATATTTTTCTTCGTAAAGGGCTGTTACTTCGTCTTTGACCGCTTGCGTTGCGGCTTCACGAGCTAATTTTTCTTCTACCTGAACGGCTTTTTGAAGATCAGCGTTATAGCCGGCTACAATTTCTGTTTGCAATTCTTCATCAACACGAAGAAGCTCAACTTCTGCTTTTTCTTTTCCAACTACTGCCACGATTTCTTCTTGGAAAGCAATCAATTCTTTCACTGCTTCATGACCTTTCAAAAGGGCTTCCAGCATCACTTCTTCTGATAATTCTTTGGCACCAGATTCCACCATGTTAATCGCTTCTTTAGTTCCTGCAACGGTTAATTCCAATAACGAAGCTTCTTTTTGTTCTTGACTTGGATTGATGACCAATTCTCCATTGACATAGCCAACCTGCACACCAGCAATTGGACCATTAAAAGGAATATCTGAGATTGATAACGCAAGAGATGAACCAAACATAGCTGCCATAGGTGCTGAAGCATCCGCATCATAAGAAAGAACGGTATTGATAACCTGAACTTCATTGCGGAAACCTTCCGCAAACATGGGACGAATGGGACGGTCGATTAAGCGAGCGGTCAAAGTCGCGTCCGTTGAAGGGCGTCCTTCGCGCTTGTTAAAGCCACCAGGGTATTTCCCAGCTGCGTACATCTTTTCTTCATAATTGACTTGAAGCGGGAAGAAATCGCCAGTCGCCATTTTCTTTGACATAACGGCTGCTGTCAGAACGGTACTTTCACCATAGCGCACCACTACGCTACCATTCGCTTGCTTCGCCACTTGTCCAGTTTCAACCACTAATTCTTTGCCAGCAAAAGTGGTTTTAAATATTTGTTTTACCATAATTATTCCTCTTTGAGTCTATACTCAATTTCTAATTTTTTATACGTCTTGCCTACAAAGATCAAGATAGATTTAGGATATTAAAAATGAATCCTGAGTTCCACTCCAAAAATTTCTGCTTGCATAATTAGGCATAAGCTTTGTTTCAATAAAATAACTCATTATCCTGTTCAGCACACCTTTTGCCATAGCCGCGACTGTTGATAGAAAGTTTAAGCGTTTTTTATACTTTGTCTATCCTCATCTTTGTATCAAGCACGTATAAACTTTATTTTATCATATTTTATACCAAAAGAAAAAGCCTTAAAATAGCTTTTTAGCAAGAATTTTTGAAATGTTATCTATTATTCTTATTTTTTGCTATACTAGAAAGAAAGCTAGTAACAAGGAGAATAGATATGGTTGAACAAAAACAACGTTCTGAGTTTCCAGAAAAGGAACTGTGGGACTTAACAGCTCTCTATCAAGACCGTGAAGATTTCCTACGGGCGATTGAAAAAACTCGTGAAGACATTAACCAGTTCATACGGAATTATAAGGACAACCTCCATACTTTTGAGGATTTTGAAAAAGCCTTTACCGAATTGGAACAAATCTATATTGAAAGAAGCCATATCGGCAACTACAGTTTTATGCCACAAACAACAGACTATAGCGATGAAAGTTTTGCCCAGATTGCTCAAGCTGGTACAGATTTCGAAACAGAAGCTAGCGTTGCTCTCAGCTTTTTTGATGCAGCCTTGGTCAATGCTGACGAAGAAATTCTTAATCGTCTCGAACAACTAACACATTTGACTGCCGCAATTCGCCAAGCTAAAATCAAAAAAGCCCACTATCTGGGAGCGGATATTGAAAAAGCCTTGACCAATCTAGGTGAAGTCTTTTACAGTCCACAGGATATTTACACCAAGATGCGGGCTGGCGACTTTGCCATGGCTGACTTCGAAGTAAACGGCAAAGTTTATAAAAACAGCTTTGTTACCTATGAGAATTTCTATCAAAACCATGAAAATGCAGAAATCCGTGAAAAAGCTTTCCGCTCTTTCTCAGAAGGCCTTCGTCAGCACCAAAATGCTGCTGCTGCTGCCTATCTGGCTCAGGTCAAATCTGAAAAGCTTCTAGCAGATATGAAAGGCTATGACTCTGTCTTTGACTATCTTTTGGCTGAGCAAGAGGTAGATCGCTCTATGTTCGATCGGCAAATTGACCTCATCATGACTGAATTTGCACCTGTTGCACAAAAGTTCCTCAAGCACGTTGCTAAGATCAACGGCCTCGAAAAAATGACCTTTGCAGATTGGAAGCTGGACTTGGACAGTGCACTCAATCCTGATGTCACTATTGAGGATGCTTATGACTTAGTGATGAAATCCGTTGCTCCACTCGGAGAAGAATATACACGCGAAATTGCCAATTACCAAAAAGAGCGCTGGGTGGATTTTGCAGCGAATGCTGGCAAGGACTCTGGCGGCTATGCCACTGATCCTTATCGCGTGCATCCTTATGTTCTTATGAGCTGGACAGGCCGTATGAGTGATGTGTATACTCTGATTCATGAAATTGGTCACTCTGGTCAGTTCATCTTCTCTGACAATAGTCAAAGCTATTTCAATACCCACATGTCGACCTATTACGTAGAAGCTCCTTCTACCTTCAACGAACTCTTACTTAGCGACTATTTGGAACATCAATTTGACAATCCACGTCAAAAGCGATTTGCACTCGCTCACCGTCTAACGGACACTTACTTCCATAACTTTATCACCCATCTCTTGGAAGCAGCCTTCCAACGCCGGGTTTATAATCTCGTTGAAGCAGGCGAAACTTTTGGAGCAACGAAGCTTAACAGTATTATGAAAGAAGTTCTGACCGATTTTTGGGGTGATGCAGTCGAAATCGATGATGATGCTGCGCTCACTTGGATGCGGCAAAGTCACTATTATATGGGACTATACAGTTATACCTATTCAGCAGGGCTTGTCATCTCTACTACCGGCTATCTTCATTTGAAAAATGACAAAAATGGAGCTCACGATTGGCTCACCTTCCTCAAATCTGGTGGAAGTAAAACGCCACTTGAGACTGCTCGTATCATCGGAGCTGACATTTCCACAGACAAACCACTCCGCGACACAATTCAGTTCTTGTCTGATACAGTTGATCAGATTATTACCTACAGCGAGGAATTAGGAGAATAGATTATCTACACAGCTTCAGATTTCAATTTGAAGCTGTTTTATATGAATTGATTTAAAACAAAATTTTTAAGTTTGTGGTAATTTGAAAAATTTCACTTCCTAGTTATTGAAAGCGATAACAAGTTGTGATATGATATTTTCGAAAACCAATTTATGTGAGGGAAATATGAAAAAGTGGAAAAATAATTCTAGGCTCAACATCGTTCTTGCTATCATGAGTGTTGTTCTAATCATCTTATTGGCTCCAATTACAATGCCATTAATGTTTCTAGGTGGTGTTTTTGGTATTTGGTATTTCGCAAAGCGAAATCCAAGTGTTTTCAAAAGAAATATAGCAATTGCTGCAGCGATAATAGGAATACTAGGAAGCTATACAGTAAGTAGACTCAATTTTGAATCCTCTGAAAGCCAACAAAGTCAAACCCAAGTAGTGCCATCTACATCTAGAACTTCATCTTCAAACTCTTCAAAAGCAAGCAGTTCCTCCTCAAACTCCGATTCTAGTAGAGAAAAAGAAGAAAAACTCGAAAAAGAAAAGAAAGAGGAAAAAGCGGAGGAAGAGCGAAAACAAAAAGAGGCGGCAGAGAGAAAAGCTAAAGAAGAACAGGCTCAAAAAGAAGCTGAAATCCAGCGCATCACCCAGCAAGGTGAACAGGCTGTTAAACAACTTGAGGATAATCAAGTAGCCGAGAACATTGCTCCAGCTCAAGCTGCCGTTGAGCAAATTACCGATCCAAATAAAAAAGGAGCTCTTCAACATCGAATTAATCTTGTACAAAATGCAATTCAGCAACGAGCTGAGCAAGCTCGACAAGAGGCAGAGAGACAAGCAGCATCTCAACAAGAAGAGACTGTAGCTGCTAGTGGCTATTTTAGAGATAAGAGGGGCAGATGGCATCGCCCAAATGGTCAATATGCTTCAAAGAAGGAAATTGCAGAAGCGGGATTGCCTTGGTAAAATACATTCCTACAATATATTAAAAAGAGAAATGAGATCTTGTAACAAGGGACATTGTTTTCCATCATAATTCCCATCAAACAGGTAGTTTACAAGCACACATGATTGGAGACTGGGACGAAAGTTTCTAGCTTCAAAGGAGACCGTTTAATAAATTAACGATGCTACAGCTAACCACTCCAATAGTCTACTGGATTATTGGATGTCGGAAATAAAACATCCATAAGGATGTGTCAAAAACACGACTTTGAATTGGTGGATTTTGCAAAGCAAGTCCTCAAGTCTATTGCTTTTCAAGCTCGGAAGAGCGCCTAATCATCCTCGTAGGAGTAAGACAACGGACTAGATTTTTTTCAAAATGGGTTCTGTCTCACTCCCTTTTATTTTGTATAAGATAAACTATATACCTTTTTACGTCATATTTTCCCCTTTCGCTTTATCGTAATCCTGAATATCTTTATTGTATCGCATTTGGAGTTTTTGGGTATAACCAACATTGCGCACCCGCATAATAAGTGGTTTATTTGTCTCGCACCTTACGGAGCGAGACGGACTAAAAGTCACAAAATAAAAAACTCTCTGAAATCAGAGAGCTAATTTGAGCTCGGGCTAAAATCCATACAAAACAAAAAGGCTACCCAATTTAGAGTAGCCTCATTTTCAAGATATGCTCAATTGAACACGGCCTAAGCATGCTGATAAAAACACAAAGCCCTCTGAAGTCAGAGAGCTGATTTGAGCTCGGGCTAAAATCCTAGTAAAAAAGATGAAACTCCTTGTGTTCATCGAACACTATATTGTTTCCCTATTTCATACGGATTTTTGGCGCCCTTAACATCATGATTCTTGCTGGATAAAACGTTTATAGACAAGGCGACGAGCCGAAGATTGTACTGATGATACATCGAGGCGAAGCCAACGAAGTATAGAAACGTTTTAGACGCAAGATTAGCGACGAAGTCCAAGAGAGTTGATTAACTCACGGTAACGGTTAACGTCGTTCTTACGCAAGTATGCAAGAAGGTTACGACGGCGACCGATTTTCTTCATCAAACCACGGTAAGTAGCGTGGTCTTTTTTGTGTTGTTTGATGTGTTCGTTAAGGTGGTTGATTTCCCAAGTAAGGACAGCTACTTGTACCTCTACTGAACCAGTGTCACCTTCGTGACGTGCATATTGTGCAATGATTTCATTTTTTTTCTCTTTTGAGATTGCCATGATAAGCTCCTTTTCTTTACGCTTCATCCGAGTGACAGGTTTGGCATGGCCTGCAACCAAGAAGAAGTTATTTGTCTCTATGACATTCTTATTTTACCAAGAAGGAAAGTTTTTGTCAACTGATACAAATTATAAGAGTTCTACGCCAAATCGTTTGAGACTTTTTATTTCTTCCTGTGTCAAACGACGAAAAGTTCCTGTTGCCAACTCTTTATCCAAACTTAATGGCCCCATAGCAAGGCGCTCTAAGTCTGCTACTTTTTTACCACAAGCTGCAACCATTCGCTTCACTTGATGAAATTTTCCTTCAGAAATTGTAATCTCTACAAGAGAAGTCTGTTGCTCTTCATTTACTTTTACTATGGTCAACTTTGCAGGCTGACAGGTAAAGTCCTTAAGCTCTATTCCTGCTTCAAAGCGTGTCCTATCTTCTTCAGTCATGATGCCATCTACTTTTGCACGGTAAACTTTTGCTACATGTTTTTTAGGAGACAACATCGCATGTGCCAAAGCACCATTATTGGTTAATAACAAAAGTCCGTGAGTGTCAATATCAAGTCGTCCAACTGGAAAAACTTCTTTCTGGCGTGCACTTTCATCTAACAAATCCAAAACTGTTTGATGATTAGCATCTTCAGTAGCTGAAATGACGCCTTTCGGCTTATTTAAAAGATAATAGACAAATTTTTCATAGTCCAATACTCGCTTATTGACTGAAATTTCATCTTGATATTCATCTACTTGTACTTTCGCTGATGTGACAGCCTTCCCGTTGACCAAAACTTGTTTCTTCTTTAAAAGTTGCTTGACTTCTGTTCGTGAACCAAGCCCCATTTCTACTAAAAACTTATCTAATCGCATCTTTTTCCTCGTTTTGTTTATGAGTGACAAAAGCCGCTAAAGTTGACGTTGCCATCATGAAAACTCCTAATACACTAAAAATAAAGATTGGGGCAGAAGAAATGATTCCAATCAAAGATAAGACGAATGTTGATACCGAAGCACCGCTACTGCAACCCAAAACGACAATCGCTGTTGCACGATTTACCAAATGAGTAGGGATTTTCTCCGATACAATATGAAACACCGCTGTTAGAGATACACTATAAGCAAAGCCAGCCAAAAGAGCACTCAAACTTAAGAGCCAAATCTGACTTGAAAATCCAATCATCACTTGACTTAGACCAAAAACAATTCCCGTTACTGTCAATAAGCGATTTTTCAATACGCTCACTAGACTGGCAAAACTAACACCAGCCAAAATTCCCACTAGTTGCATACAGCTAAGAACCCAGCTGGCTGTTTCAGCGTTGCCGATCTCTGCCTGTAAGACTAGACTAGGGATCCGTAAAGTGATAGCGACATTAGCACAAACAATCATACCAGCTATGAAAGCTAAAAAGATACTCAAATTTATTTGTTTTCTAGTCATTTTACGAACAGATTTGAGATGTTTATGCTTATCGGATTCATTCTTTTCATAAGGAACAAACATAAGATACAGTGCCAAAACGATGAAACCAACTGTATAAACCAAAAATGTAGTTGTCCAACCAAAGTGTAAGAGTTGTCCGACCGCTAAAGTCAACAAGGCCATCCCAACAACTTCCGCTGAACCACGATAGCCTAACATTTGCACACGCTCTCTCCCTTGAAAGCGCTCGCTAATAATAGCAATTGCTCGAGGATTCATCATACCTAAACCTAACCCAAAAACAAAGCGCGAAGCAAAAACGAGATTATAAGATTGATTGAAAAATGGGATAAGACCACAAATAGAATACAGGATTAGCCCTAGTATAATCATGAACCGCTCAGATACAAAGCGTTCCAAAACACTATTAAACATCAACAAAGACATGATCCCAATGGACGGTAAGGAGACTAATAATTCTACTTGGCTGGAAGAGTAATTCTTATAATACTGGAACATAGCCGGCAAGCTACTAGAAATTGAAAATGCCGTTGTTAAAACCAATGATAAAGCCAAAATGCTAGCTTTTTCCATGAATCTTTTCATCTTATCTTCTTTCTAAAATCACACTACCACTATCATACAGTTTTTTACGAAAAGACGCAATCTAGCAACGTATGAAAACAAAAAAGAAATCAAGACTGCGCATAAGATACAACATTGATTTCATTTTACATTTGTCATACACTCAAAGTAAAATTCACGACATAAGGCATGAGGACTATGAAGCAGAAATGCATAGTCTCCTTGAATAATTTTCTCTGTTTCCTCGCGTGTTAGAGGATCTGTTTCTTTATATAATTTTCAAATTTTCTCTTTCTTTCCAGCTTGATACTACGTTCACGGAAATTATACACTCGGATGCGGTATTTTTTGCGATTATAAGCTGCATCCTCATATGAGATAGATAACAATTCATTTCTTTCATTTAGCAACTGATTTTCTTTTCTAACATTTCCTTCTCATCTTGGTATTTCATCTGGATAATCCCACAAATAAGAGCGACAAACATATAAGCCGCAAAGGAAATTCATCTATCTGTGTTATAGACGATTGATTGCCAATTTCTCCCAGAAAAAATAGTTGCTACAAATAATCCGATTATAGAAAGACTTCCTGCAAAAATTCCATAGATTGTTCCAAAAATAATACTAATCAAAGTAACAAAAAGCAAACAGATGTCAATTAATTAAAAACGTTCAACATTGCGCTCAATACCCTAGGCAAGAAAAAAGCAAATAAAATCTCAGCTATCTTTTGATAAGTCTTATTCGATTTTTTACTTTCTTTAATAAAATTTTTATACAAATCGGCTAGATCATCTAAAAGTGAATAATGAATAAACCATCCATAAGTTGTCTTAAATTATCTTCATCTTATGGAGTGGTAAAGACAAAGTTCAGGTGATTTGGAATCAATCACTATTTTACTGTTAGAGAATGCCAGCTCTTCTAACTTTTGTGCAACATGCTGAAAAGTAATTTCAAACGGATTATAAATGTTTAAAATTTCTGTTTGCTCATTCCAACTATCAAAAATTTTGCTGATCAGCTCTACTAAATCTTCTGAATTGATAAAATTCGCAATTTCATTGGGGTGCTTTTCGACATGAGCGGTTGTGCCTTTTTGAACCTTATCAAATAAACGATAGAAATAATCTTCCAGCAGTCTGGAAGAATACAAATAAGGACTACAGACTATTTTAAGAGATTGTCTGTTCACTTTAGCCCAGTGTTTACAAAGGCTTTCTGCTGCTATTTCTAACTCTTGAGGATAGTTAAGCACCTCTGGGCCTGTTACATAAAGAATCTCAGAATGAGATAATTCCTCGGTACAATTTAAAAAGTTTGCAGTCGTTCTGGTTCCCCTACTTAAAAAGTAATCTTATTTTTTACTAGTAATATTTTATGTGCCCAACTACATGTCATACATATTTTAGCATAAACTCTAATATGATTTTTAACTAACTTTTCAAAAGTTCTTATATGCCGGTATAGCCTACCTTTTCAGGCATTTCCGTCATTTTGTTTATCGGGAGATACTCACATATTTTCTTAACTCTGCTTGTGTTTTTGCTTTGAAAGGTAGTAAAGAAGTAGTAAAACATCTCTTTTCCTTTAAGCCGCCAGTTTGAAAAATTCCGCCTGTGCGCTGTCAAAGGTGGCGTGTGCGTAATAGTTCAGGGTCATTGTAATGTTGGCGTGTCCCATAAGATACTGTAAGGCTTTCGGATTCATTCCCGCATTTGCCATGTTGGTGCAGAATATATGCCGCAAGGTATGAGGTGTTGTTACCGCCGGTAGAGCTTCCTCATGGCTTTTGTTATACTTTTCTACCAGCCTGCGAAACATAGCATCATAGTTGATACAAGCCTGTGGTGTTCCGTTCTTTGTGATAAAGAGAAAGCCTGTATAACCGTCAACGGTAAAATCACTTTTTCTTCGGTTTTGCAGCACTCTCTGTAAGGCTTCAAGCACACGGTTGCTCATTGGAATTTTGCGAATACCATTGTCCGTTTTCGGTGTTTCAATGCGGTAGGACTTTTTCCCGAAGTATTGAAGCTGATGATCCACATTGACTGTCCGATTTTCAAAGTCAATATCTCTGTCCGTTAGTCCGCAAAACTCGGAGATGCGAAGCCCTGTTCCAAGCAAAATGATAAGCTCGTCATAATGCTTGTAATAGGCCTTATCGCTTTTCACAAAGGAAAGCAGGCTTTCTTCCTGCATGGGCGAAAGAGGTATCTTCGGCTCGGTGTCATCCTCAATGACTATATTGATATGAAAGTCAAAGGGATTTTTTCTGATACAGTCCTGAATTGCGGTGTAAAATGCTGCCTTCAGAGAACGCTTGTAATTGCTAATGGTTTTGAAAGAATAGCCTTTTTCTTTCATTCTTAAAGCCCATTCCTTTGCATCAGACATTTTTACATTCTCAATGCTGCATGCTCCGAACGTATCTTCCTCAAGTATTCTCATGAGTTGCTTTCTACCTTGCTTTGTATTGTGCCTTACATTTGCATGGCTTCGTATCTGCTTTGCATATAGCTGGCATACGGACATTTTCTTTCCTACAGGGTCAATCCCGTCATCAAGGTCTTTTTGTATCTCCTTGACCTTTTCACGCAGGGATTTATCTTCACGCTTGCCCTTAGGTGTCTTATCCGTAGGAACTAATTTCCATGCGTACACAAACTGCGGCTTTCCAAAGGTATCTGTATATTTGTAAGCATATCTCCCGTCTTTTCTCTGGCTCTCACCTGACCGCAAAATTCGGTTTTTGCTGTCCTGTCTTTTTTCTGACATTTTATGCTCCTTTCCAAGACGGAAAGATCCTTGATATGCTACATTTATTATAACATCGTCAAGGCCCGATCTCCATTAGATTGTGTCAACCGTATCTATCATTTTTTCAAACTGCTTGCGCTTGATCTGAATACGGTTGCCGTTCATAATAACCCAAGTTGCAGTAGGATTTTCTTCCGCCAGCTTTCGCAGCTTGTTTTCTCCGATGCGAAAATACTTTGCCGCTTCTTCTATGGTAAGGGTATATTTCTCCCAGATAGGCACATCCGTTTGATTCATCCCATCGCCCCCTTTCTTAAAATAGGTATAGTAAAAGGTCTGATATTTTAAGAAGGCAATACCGGATGGCTGTAAGCATTAGCCTCACGGGAATCTCACCCCTGCATGGTTCTCATCCAGCCCTACCCATTGCCTACGACGCTTCTATACCCTAAAGGGCACTTACGCTCGGACTGTGGCTGTAAGGGAGTATCATTATGTATTTTGTGCCGTCATGGCTTGCAAGGTGCTACGCTTGCTTTACGGTAGAATATTTCTCGCTCGGCTTCCGGCTAGGAAAGTGTCATGGCGCATTTTCCGCATAGCTAAAGCACAAAAGGAAAGTGTCCGGTTTGCCCTATGATACGCCGCCATTATCTTGCGGGTATGTTTGTCAAAGAACAGGTGGCAGATGATTTCTGCCTTATCTGCGGAAAGGGGAACGCAGATCGTTACAGTCTTAAATCTTGAAAATCAGGACAGCCTGCATGAGTTTTGAGCGAAGGCGATCTCGTATATCCTCATCTATGTCGTAATAGGTATTTCCCCGCTCATCACGGAGCTTTCTCATAGAAAGGTGTGCGATATAGCCTGCGTAATGCTGGCAGACAATATTCATTGCCTGCGGCTCTCCCTTGGTTGCGGCTATGATTACCGGATAAGGTAACAGGCCGCGTTCATCGTTTCCTGTTTTACCAACTTGGGTAGTCATAAGCGTGTTCCTCCAAATAGCGTTTTAACAGCTCAAATGAGCTGGTTCTCCGATACTGCACCGTGCTTCTTGGAATCTGATAGAGTGCTGCAATTTCCGCATCGCTCATATCAAAGAAATAGTAGAGCAGGACAGCTTTTCTTTTTTCTTCCGGCAAGCTGCGGATCGCGTCAGCGATAAGCTTTGCACTCAATTCTTTTCCTCTTGCGAAAAAGGTTTGTTCTTCTTTATCTTCTGTAAAGAAATCTTCACAGGTATAAAGTTGGTTTTCCTCTTTCGGCGTCAGGTCAGAAAAGTTAATTTCGTGCGCCTGCCGCTTCCTAATGTCCCGATGGACATTGATACTTTCATTTTTCAATGTCCGCTTGCAGAAGCCGTTAAATGCGCAGCGTATCTGCCATTCGGTTCTTTCAGGTTCATCCATGGTATTCACCTCCTTTCGCAGCCGCGAAAGCGGGTAGAATTTCCCCTTTCGTAAACCCTCAACACCGAGGAATTGAAAACTGCCAAAGAAAAGCGAATATTTTTTGAAAAAAATTTTTGCAGGCACAAAAAAATCCCGACTGCATAGGGCAGCCGGGATCGAACATGAAAAGATATGGATATGATTTAAGCGATCATCCGTAAAAGCACGGAAACCCGGAGATAGAATATATCCCTTTTAACAAGATTTTAAGATAACGAAAAATGAACACGGCGATACCTCCTTTGATACCGCCGCTTTTCATAACCTATGATTGATTTTAAGCTTCCGCTTCTTTATTCAAGCAGGATAAAAACGGCGGTCATATATAACTTATGTATTGAGACTTTTGCATAAGTAGGTTTCTCCTTAAAATAAAATGAGCTGGCAATTACAGTTTTATAACTGTAAATCACCGGCTCTGTGTCTTTGCATCTGGCTCTTGAATAATTGATACATTAAATTGTTTGACGTTGACTAAAGTTTCCTATTTGCACTTCGGACAGAACAGGGGAAAGTTTTTTAACTCCGTATTTTCTCTAACTTACTCCCGCGTTTTATTTCCACAAACAGGGCAGAGTAACCATTTTACTTTACTCATATTTTTATTCATAATAATCACAAACTTTCTTCAAAAATTAACTTTGTTTACCCTTGATAATCTCACAATCATCTATTAAAGATGCGTTTTCAAGCAATCGTAAGAAATCCAAGATAATATGCCGAAAAAAGTTGAGCAATAAATACCAATAACAATCTACAACTTTTGAGGTTTTTTTCTTTGGTACATATATATCCTCCACATACAATCCCTATAATACTAAAACACCATCCGGCAATAACAATAGTCATAAGTTCATAAACAAGAATTTCATATATTGAAAACCAATGAACCATTCCGGTAATTCCAGAAATCCCAAGCATAGTTCCACAAATATATAGATACATATGATGTCGTGTACATCTCTTCCGCCTTTGTAGAGTTGAAATGATGCATATAATCAGTAATGTTAAAAATAATAATGTAGTTGATATATAAGTTCCCAAGCTGAACAAAAATGCTATTTTCCCTTTTGTGTTGGTGGCAGGGATATAATCATGAGCTACTCTAAAGCTCATAGAATGTACTTTGCCGTCAGTTATATTAAAAGCAAGTATTTTTTCTTCAGGACTCGCATCCTTGCAAAAGAAAATGTTAGAATCTATTTGTTCGTAATATTGCTTTTTATCTTCAAATGGCATAGTAAGACAAAGACGATTTCCACCTGTCACCCTAATGGAAATCATTTGCATTTTCCCTTGTATTTTTCCAACATTTTTCAATGCAGAGCGGGCAGGAAGATAATCTCCACTTAACATCTTGAGATCTAAATTTTCTTTTATCGTTTTTTCATCAGCTTCTGTATATGCAATTTTTTCCATAATCTCCGAGCAAAACTCCGTCTCCATTACATTTGTCAATATTAAAATTGCTCTCTCATTTTTTGGTTCTACCCATATTTGTGTTTTGAATCCGTATGTTCCTCCTTCATGTCCAAGTAGTTCCGGATTATTCGCATATTGCCAGAAGCCGTGAGATAAACCTGAATTTGCACCATAGGAGCGATAGGTTTCTGTAAACATTTCCTTTTTAGTATGAGAATTATTAAACAATAGATTATCTTTGTCATTATTTTTAGCCAGCTCTTGTGCATAATTCAACAAATCCCCAGCTGAGCCATTCATTCCACCAGCAGGGTACATTCTTAAATACATATTCGGTTCTTTGCGGAATCCCTTTTCAGAAAAAGAATAACCGACTGCCTTTCTTGCCAAAATCGTAGGATTCTCATTCTGAAATGGACCTATCGATGTATTGTTCATATCTAAAGGTTTCAAAATGTGTTCATTTACATATTCTTTGTAATTTTGACCGCTCGCTCTCTCTACAATAAATGCAGCTAATGCAGCACCCCAATTAGAATATGCGCTTACCTTGCCCGGTGAAAATACCTGTTCGGGCTGGTGTGAAGACAAGACTTCGGCTAATGTAAATTCCTTATCTCTTTCAAAATAGCGAAGGTTGATGAGCTGCTCCTCAAAACCCGCCGTATGATTCATGAGATGACGCATTGTAATAGGAGTATCATAATGCAAATTTTTCAAAAAACCTTTTGGTAAATAGTTGCGGATGTCCGCATTCAAATCAATTTTTCCTTCTTCACTTAATTGCATTGCGCTTACCCATATAAAGGTTTTCGATATTGATCCCCCTTCAAAAACTGTGCTTTTAGGATCCATAGGTATATTTTTTTCTAAATCAGCATAACCATAGCCTTTTGAAAATACGATTTCTCCGTGTTCAGATACAATGACACATGCTCCCAGAACGCTTTTACCTATATATATGCATCCGCAACTTTATCAATAGCGGTTTCGTAATTGTCAGTTACTTCCGCAGCATAAATAAAGGAACGCGGGAACAAAACGAAAAAAGCAAAAGCAATGAAACAACTCAAAATGAAGATTTTTTTCATGATATTTCGCCAACTTTCACCTTGCTTATTTCCTGTGCAAGCTTAATGAGATGCTTGTATTCACTAATTAGCAATATAATTGCAATCAAAATTATAACAACATCATTCAAAGGTAATGCCAGCCATACTCCGAGAACATTTCCGTTCAGTAAACGAGGTAATATCAGTACCAAAGGAACCACAAGTGCAAGCTGCCGTAGTATAACCAATACTCCCGCCTGTTTTGCTTTACCGATAGCTTGAAAATAAGTGACTGTCATTATGAGCATGCCATAAGTAGGAAATATGCAATACATAAGCCTAAAATTAGATACTCCTGAACTTACAATAGCTGAATCGGTAATAAATGCAGATAATATCTGCACTGAAAAAATTTCGATTATGGCAAAGAAAAATCCGGCAAGACAAGTAGAACCTATGATAAATATATTCGTAAGTTTTTTAACCCTTATATATTCTTTTGCTCCGAAATTTGTTCCGACAGCAGGCTGCATCCCTTGACTCATTCCCCATATCGGAACAAATGCAAGCTGCATAACTCTTTGAGCGGCTCCCATAAGAGCTATTTGCTTTTCTCCGCCAAAATGCACTGCCGTATTATATACAACTGTCATTTGAACCAACATCATAATTTGCATGAGCATAGCACTCATTCCCACGGAAAAAATTTCTGGTAATAAATCTTTTGCAGGTTTTATCCCATGAAAACGAACCACCGGACTTTTTTTCAAGAAGTATAGTAGGGTTGCTGAAGCCTGAATAATTTGAGAAATCACAGTTGCGATTGCAACAGCTTGCGGTCCCCGAGATGGCATAAGCAGAATGAATATCGGATCTAATATAATATTCAGAATAGCACCGGCAGCCATGATTCCCATTGCAACTCCCATGCGACCCTCTGCCCTTATTACCATATTTGCGCCCTGCATAAAATTTACGAATATGGAGCCGAGATATACTGTTCTTAAATAAGAAACACCCATCTCCAGCACTTCACCGCCGGCACCAGATAAGCGTAAAAATTCAGGAGCAAATATGATACCGATAATCATAACTACTGATGATAAAATGATTACCAAGAAAGTCAGATTTCCTATAATCTTATCCACGGTTTCTTTATCTTTTTTTCCGATTGCCCGAGAAAGTACAGAGCCCGAACCTATCCCAAGAAGAACTGCAATCGCATTATTGATCAATACAAATGGAGATGCCGCCGAAACTGCACTCATGGCATCGGTTCCTACCATTTGCCCAACATAAATTGAATCGACAAAGGCATATAATCCTACTATCAGTTGACCCAAAATCGCTGGCAAACTAAGGCTAATCATCAATTTCCAAGGATTTTCTGTAAGTAATTTATCACGAACATCCATTATAAGACCCTCCTTGTCTTTTATTTTTATGTTTTATCTATATTTATTCTGTATTCACAGCAAGAATGCATGAATTCCTCATCATGGGTGATTGCCAAAATGATTTTTTCCTTTCCTGTTTATAAAATAAAAGTCGCATTTTTCACCGTTCATTCCCAATGTTTGACTTCGCTCAAATACAAATCCCTTTATATTCCCGAATACAATATGATCGCACAGACAGAATATTTCACAAAGCTCCGGGCATTGAAAAAACTTGCAAGTATCCGCCCAAAGGCATTTGAGTACATCGACGCGGTAGTATTTTCCGTCATCCGATAGAATCCAGCTTTTCCAGATTTCATCCCCCGACATCCCTTTTCTCATAAACAAACGAAACAGCCTGAAAAAACCGGGGATATGAAAAAGCGTTTTCAAAAGCTTATGTGCCTTTTCAGCAATATAAAATGAATACTCCTTTACCAATTCTTTCGCCTCATTTTTTGAAAACCCTTTATCTATGAAGCATCGATACAAGGCTATATTGGAAAGAATGCTGCTTTTTTTCTGTTTATCTGTCCATGACCCTTGATTGACTTCTTCGATGAGTTGTTTCATTTTCGTTTTATGTTCTGCATCTATATCTTTTAATATCTGCGCATCTAACTTTCCAAAGTAAAATTTTTTGTATGTCATTCTCGACCTCCTAATTTCCATCCGATTGCATTTCCACGGATTTCCACAAATCGTCGGTAAAGTCCTTCCTGCTGTATCAGTTCCTGATGTTTTCCTCTTTGCACAATCTGTCCATTTTCAAGAACAAGAATTTGATCTGCTTCCCGAACCGTATTCAACCTGTGCGCAATCATCAGAATTGTTTTATTTTTTGTCAGTTCTGAAATAGCCTGCTGCAATTCCCGTTCGTTTTCAGGATCAACACTTGCCGTGGCTTCATCTAAAATAACAATAGGTGCATCCTTCAAAATCGCTCGTGCGATAGAAATTCGCTGCTTCTCACCGCCGGAAAGGGTTGCACCTCCTTCTCCGATCTTTGTTTGGTATCCGTCCGGAAGTGCGGATATGAAATCATGACAGCATGCTTTCTTTGCCGCTGTAATCATTTCTTCTTTTGTTGCCTGCGGTTTTCCAAAAAGAATATTGTTTTCGATTGTATCTTCAAAAAGGTAAACCCTTTGAAACACGATGGAAAAATTTTTAAGAAGGCTGTCGCAGGTATAGCCCTTGACATTAACGCCGCCTAAAAGAATTTCACCACTCTTTACATCCCAAAACCGTGCAATTAAACTGCAAAGGGTTGTTTTTCCACTTCCAGATGGACCTACAATGGCACAACTCGTCCCTTTAGGAACAGAAAAGCTTACATTGTGCAGGATTTCCTTTTCATCATATGCAAAAGAAATGTTTGAAACGGTAATGTCGTATGCTTTCGGAATAAGGTCGGTTCCGTTTTCATCAAGAAGCGGCATATTGGATATCGTTTCCAATCTATCTAAAGAAGCATCCACAACCCTTGCAACAGCAGCCGTACTTCCTGCAAGCTCCACAGTCGCATAAATCATAAAACTTGCGACAATGAGGAGCAGACACTTTTCGGGAGTTATTTCTCCGTTCATGAGTAGGTACGGGGCAACAACGAGGATTGCGAATCTGGCAAATTTGAATATCATTTGAAAGACGGCAGCCAAGCCGGAGAAAACTTTTTCCAAAGCGATGTTTGCCTCTGCGCTTTCATTGATTGCAGCATCTACGGATTTATCCGAACGGTCGGCAAGTCCGAATGCCTTGACCACGGACATCCCTTGTATATATTCTAAAATGCCTGTAACAAGTCCTGCCTGTGCAGCTTGTCTGCGCGGAGAATATTTAGTGCCGGCTTTTTGTATTTTTGTGTACACACAAAGGGAAAGAAAAAGCCCTATGAACATCAAAGCTCCAATTTTCCATTCATAAAACAAAAGCCATATTCCTATCACTGCAGCATGGATAAATCCTCCGGCTACCGCTTCCATAATGGTAACCGCATTGGTTTCCAAATCTCCAAGCGTTGTAGTAACTGCCGCTGTAATATCTCCAAGTCGATGCTCATTAAAATATCCCATAGGGACGCGTTTTAATTTTTCTCCAAGCTCCATGCGCCATTTGGAACACATAGAGAAACTTCCAAGGGTTCTTTTTACAGCAGAAAAATTCGTAAAGAGAATGCGCCCTGCAATACTTAAAAGCATAATCCCCAAGGCTGCCCATACCGTTTTAACCGGCATGTAACCGCTTGAGAGTGATAGTAGTATTCCATTCAGAACTGTAAGCACAGCCATAATAGGAAGCATCTCAAACACGGAATTGCACATATGAAAGATAAATGATAAAATCAGTTTTTTTCTTTCCGTTCCTGAAAAATCCAAAAGTCGTTTGAACATCTGAATCATGCTGACACCCCCTTAATATCAAGTGTGCTGATATGTGCATCCCAAAGTTCTCTATAAAGAGCACAATTTTGGGTAAGTTCTGTATGTTTTCCTTCCGCTTCTATATTTCCTTCATTGATAACGATAATCTTATCGGCTGATGTGATAGTAGATAATCGATGTGCAATGACAATCAGCGTTTTTCCCGCTACAAGTTCGCCGATAGAGTGCTGAATGATCGACTCATTTTCAGGGTCTGTAAAGGCGGTAGCTTCATCTAAAATAACTACGGGACTGTCCTTTAATATGGCTCTTGCAATGGCAATGCGCTGCTTTTCTCCGCCGGAAAGAGTGCTTCCGCTGTCTCCGACAACGGTATCGTAGCCGTTTGGAAATGATGCAATAAAATCATGGCATGCTGCTTTTTTTGCCGCATTTTCGATTTCACTATTTGTAGCATCCGGCTTACCAATTCGTATATTTTCTCGTATAGAAAGATGAAACAAATAATTGTCCTGTGAAACATACGCAATATGTTCCATAACCTGCGAAAGAGGTATGTTCTGCACATCAACACCGCCTATTTTTACAGTTCCGCTTCCCGCATTCCAGAAAGACGCAATGAGTCTGGCGACAGTGGATTTGCCCGATCCCGACGGTCCTACCAAAGCCGTTATTTCATTTTCATTAGCTTCAAATGAAATGCCGTGTAAAACCTCTGTATCTTTGTAAGAGAAAGAGACATTGGAAAATTCTATTTTTTCTCCTTTAAGCGGTACTCGTTTTCCCGGACGTTCCATTTCTTCCGTATCCAAAAGGCTGCCGATTTCTTTCACGGTGGCGTCTACCATAGCAAGGCTGTCTGTATATCGCAATGCCTGAATAAGCGGAACAATCAGACCTAATGATAAAATAATGCAGGATATAAAACTGCCTGCGCTTATGCTTCCGCCTATATAAAACAAACTTCCGACAGGAAGAACTCCGATTAGACTGGAGGGGGCTATTGCAATGCCTGCCGCATAGTACGGATTTGTCTTTTTGAACCATTCAGATTTAGAATTTTCATTCTCCTTTACAGCTTCCGCATATTTGCGGTAAGAATCGCTACTTTGATTAAAAGCCTTGACCACTTCGATTCCACCTATATATTCAACCGTAGCGGCATCCATAGCTTTTGCGGCTTTAATAACTCTGTCATAACGCTTCTCATAATCTTTCATCATTCCCATATAACAGAGCATCCCGATAGGAAATGTTGCAAGAGCAATAAGTGCCAGCCTCCAATCAAGGAACATGAAATAAATCAACATTAAGACAGGAATCATAATATTTGCTGTCAATTCCGGTATTATGTGAGCAAGAGGTAACTCCAATTTTTCAACCGTGTCAACAAGCATAGTTTTGAATTTTCCTGACGGGGTATCCAAGACAAATCCCATGGGCACTCGTGACAACTTTTTCGTAAGTGCAGTACGAATATTTTTCAATACAGTAAATGCGGCTCTGTGAGATCGTATTGTAGATACGGTTGATAAACCAAGCTGCAAAAGATAACCCAAAAGCGCAATTACCGCCATTAGTATTATTGACTTCAAACTGTAATCGCCGGCACATATTTGAATAATAATGCGTGAAACCGCAATATACGGAACGATTCCAAACCCTGCACCAAGAACGGCAAAAACAACCGAACTTAAAAGTAAACCTTTACAGGATTCTGCAAATTCAAATAAGCGATACAATGTGTTTTTATTCTTCATTCCAATCTCCTCCTGCTAAAATATAATTTTCGATATTTTTCTTTTCTTCACCTCTCAAATCGGCAATTATTTTACCGCCTGATAACAGCAGAACTCTGGAACATATTGTTTTTATAAATTCAATATCGTGTGTAATAACGAGCAGGATTTTTTCCTGTTCAGAAAGTCGCTCTATCATCGTTCCTACTTCTCGCATGCTTTTTAAGTCAAGTCCGCTGGTCGGTTCATCGAAAATAAGAATTTCTTTATCACAAAGCAAGCTGATTGCCACTGCCAGCCTTTGTTTTTGTCCTCCCGAGAGTGAAAGAGGATGTCTGTTTTTTAATTCGGAAAGAGATAAGGCCGATAAAGTTTCATCAATAACAGACTCATTTGTTGTTTTTGTTCCGAGTGTGCATTCCGTTTCCACACAATCCGTAAAAAGCTGATGCCCGACATCCTGCATCACCATGTAAGATTTTTTAATACGCGCTTTTGCAGACAATTTCTTGCCGTCTATAAAAATATTTCCCGATTTTTGTTTTATCAATCCGCATATCGTGCGTGCCAGTGTTGTTTTTCCTGTTCCGTTTGCACCGGTAATTGCGACGATTTCTCCGCCGTTTGCGGTGAAAGAGATGTTTTGCAAGATAATCTTTTCGTCATATTTGACATGAATATCTTTTAGCTCTAAGGTATGTTCGGAAAATTTTTTACCATTGGTATTTGTTTTGATTTCAGAAAGATTTCGACACCTGAGTCCCATATTTTGTATTTGTTCAACCGGAAGCCGACAAAAATCCTGTATACTCATATCCTTAAAAATCTGACCATCCTGCATTAAGATGACTCTGTCTGCAATATCTGTTAAATACCACAAGCGATGCTCTGCAATGATAATCGTTTTTCCCTGCCGTCTTATTTTTTCTATCAGTTTTTTTAGTTCAAGCACAGAGTGAAAATCCAGATTAGAGGACGGTTCATCCAACACAAAAATATCCGGATTCGTGGCATACACAGACGCAAATGCAATTTTTTGTTTTTCCCCTCCGGAAAGTTCAAAAATACTGCATCCTTTTAATTTTTCTATATGCAAATCTTTAGTAACCCTTTCAAGCTGCTGTTTTAATTCTTCCGTCTCAAGCATTCTGTTTTCCAGTCCGAAAACAATTTCACTATCTGTATCTGTGTTGAAAAATTGTGTTCTCGGATTTTGAAAAACTGTGCCGACACTATCGGAAAGAGTTGAAATTTCAGTCTCGGCAACATTCATGCCTTTTACAGTTACTTTACCTGAAAGCTTTCCTTCAAAAAAATGAGGAATCAGTCCGTTCACTAATCTCGTAACAGTCGTTTTTCCACATCCGGATGCACCGCACAAAAGAACACATTGTCCTTTTGGAATATTTAAGTGTAATTCCCGTAAAGAAACTTTTTCCATATTCTTGTAGAAAAAAGAAAGTTTTATAAATTCAATCAAGGGAATACACCTCCTCGTAAAAAATCAAAAAATATCATGCAAATAATCCCTATATAGATTGTTACAATCAGAGCATCATGGATTGAAAAACAAACTTTTTCTATACAACTGCGTCTTCCGACATGATCAATTCCCCTTGTAATTGCGGCTTGTGTGATTTCATCAGAGATTTTGGAAGCGGATACCAGCATCGGTACATATACATACTCCATTATTTTAACCGGATGGCGTAAAAATCCTGTAAAAGAAGCGGTTATCCCTCGAAGAGCCATGGCGTCCTTAATATAGTTCCATTCCTCAGCCATTGTCGGAAAGTATCGCAATGTAACAGAAAGCGCAATCGTAAAGCCTTTAGGCAAATGCAGTCGACTGAATGCAGCTAAAAAAGCACTGACCCTTGTCGTGCGTATTAAAAATGCACCAAGCATAAAACAAGGAATCAGTTTCCTTATATAGACATCAAACATATATATGATGCCTCCGATTGTAACGGGTAATTTTAATATCACAAACAGCTGTACCATCAATAATACAATAAAGAGAATTCCGTATCTTGAAGCAGTGCGGAGCTCTTTCGCCTGCAAGAGCAAGAATACGGGGATTGCTGTAAAAAGGCATTCTATGACGATACTTTCATTCAAAAAAACGGAAATACCGGTTATTGATAAAATCAGCAGCTTTGTTCTTGGATCTAAAGCCATTTATATAATCCCCACTTTTTCAAAATGTTTTTTCAATAATTTTTTACCAATAAAGCCTCCGATTATGGCACAAATAATTGTCCCCAAAATCATTAAGGGGATAATCCACCAATTTATTCTGATTGCATTGATGATTCCTTCAAAAGAAGAAACATCTCCTTTTCTACGCATGAATTCATCAAACTGTGCAGGCATGATAGCCATAGGGATATAAGCTCCCATTGGAGACAGTGCAAACACGCAATATGCAAGTAAATTTCTTCTGAATGATTTGAATTTTCCTGTCTGGCAAATAAAGTCCGCAATAAATCCAAATACGATGAAAAATGCAGACATCATCCAGAACATACCGGTAACGAATAATAAAATCCCGGCAAGTATGCCAAGTATGGAAAGTGAACCTCGCTTCGGTATTTTAGCGATATATAACATAAAAACACTGCCCGCAAATAAAGCGACTATCATCGGCATAAACGGAAAAGTTGCAGGTGTCATCTGTGCGATACCGCCTATCACAAATGCAATAACAAAATAAATAAGTGAAAAAACACCTATGGAAATGTAATCTCGTGTCAATAATTTGTTTTCATTTTTCATAATAAGAACATCCTTTCCAACATAAATATTAGCCTTTTCTAACTTGAATATAAAAATTTTTACAGCTTATGTAAGCCGTAAAAGTCCCTCCCATCCGGAATTAAAAAAAACGGCAAGTTCTTCAATATATTCAATCGCCTGTTCTCTCGTCATATCATGAACAACTGTTTCAAATGCAGCTGTAAAATATGCACTGGTAATCATGTGATGTAAATCATGGCTGACACTTCCTGTCATTTTGCCTTTTTCTTTAAGAATAGCATAGTATTTTTCTGTACGGGATACTTCCAATTCTACAAGTTCATGAATATAATCTTTATATTTTGTGCCCTCAGAACAGCAAAGTACGAGCTTGAATTCCTCAAAATAATCATAAATATAATTTACAAAATGCAGAAGGTATTTTGTAGACAACTCTCTGCTTTCCGAAGTTTTATTTTCGGGGATTAAATTAAAATGGGCATCTTGTGCAGCTCTGAATTGTTCTGTCAAACCGTCTGCCGCTTCAGAAACAAGTGCTTCAAATAAAGCTGCTTTATCCGGATAGTATCCGTAAAAAGCACCTTTGGTAAATCCTGCTTCCGCTACAATTTTTCTGAGAGACGCATCCTTAAATCCCTTCGCTAAAAATTCCCGTTTTCCCACTTCTAATATTTTTTGTTGCGTTGCTGATATTTTCATCAAATGCCTCCTCGCTAATATACCAACGGTATATACCACTGGTATATTAGCATAATTTTTATTTTTAGTCAATATAGTTTGGATAAATAAAACAGTTTATGCCAATGTCGTTTTATTTTCTTTTTATTTGCAATTTTTGGCAAAAGGCAAATTACCGTTGTTATAGAGATTAAGGGATAAGAAGAATAGCAAGCATAGGAAAGGAGTACCATTTCCGTAAAAAATCTCTATTCCCCGCATTTCCGGCGTCAGAGATTTTGCTTGTTGGGAAGTGTCCCAAACCCTCTATGAAAGCAGAAAGGAAATTCACCTATGAATAACAGAAAAAGAAATGTGCAGATTAAATTTCGTGTTACAAAAGAAGAACGCAGCCTAATTGAAGAAAAAATGAAACAGGTGCCTACAAGTAACATGGAAGCGTACCTTCGGAAAATGGCGATAGACGGATATATCATTCAGATTGATCACAGCGATATAAAGAAAATGACGGCAGAGCTTCAAAAAATCGGGGTCAACATCAATCAGATTGCAAAAAGAGCCAATGCAACAGGAAATGTGTATCAGGAAGATATAGAAGAAATCAAAGGAGCCTTAAAAGAGATATGGCGGTTACAAAGATTAAGCCTATTAAAAGCACACTGAAAAAAGCACTTGAATATATCCAAACCCCCGATAAAACCGATGATAAAATGCTTGTATCTTCTTTCGGATGCAGTTATGAAACCGCAGATATTGAATTTGCCTTTACTCTTTCACAGGCACTTGATAAAGGAAACAATTTAGCCCATCACCTGATACAGTCCTTTGAACCGGGAGAGGTCAGTTTTGAAAAAGCCCATGAGATTGGAAAGCAGCTTGCGGATGCCGTAACAAAAGGACAGTATGAATATGTCCTAACCACTCATATTGATAAAGGGCATGTCCATAATCACATTATTTTTTGTGCCGTTAATTTCGTGGACTATCATAAATATAACTCCAATAAAAGAAGTTACTACGGGATCAGGAATATCAGCGACCGCTTATGCTATGAAAACGGCTTGTCGGTTATCACTCCGGAAAAAGGGCGAAAAGGAAAAAGCTATATTGAGTATCAGACGGTAAAGACAGGTACAAGCTGGAAAGGAAAACTAAAAGAAACGGTTGACCTTCTGATTCCTCAGGTAAAGGATTTTGAAAAGCTTTTAGAGAAGCTGCAAGCTTCCGGTTATGAAATCAAACGCGGAAAATATATATCCTGCAGAGCACCCGGACAAGAGCGATTTACAAGACTGAAAACTCTCGGTATTGATTATACGGAAGAAGCAATCCGAAAGCGCATTGCAGGAATAAGAAGTCGTAATGTTAAGATACCGAAGCAGGAACAAGGAATATCCCTACTGATTGATATTGAAAATAATATCAAGGCGCAGCAGTCGGCAGGCTATGAACATTGGGCGAAGATCCATAATCTGAAACAGGCTGCAAAGACAATGAATTCCCTTACGGAAAATAACATCTTGCAGTATGAAGATCTGATAAAGAAAATAGATGAAATTATCCTTGACAGTGAACAGACAGCATGCAGCTTAAAGCAGAACGAAAAGAAACTTTCCGATATGGCTGTTCTTATAAAAAATATCTCAACCTATCAAAAGACAAGGGATATTTACAGAGGATATATCAAAGCAAAGGATAAGGAATCATATAGGCATAAACACGAAAGTAGTCTGATACTTTATAAGGCTTCGGGAAAGGCACTAAAGGATGCAGGCGTTACAAAACTTCCGAATATTACCGCTTTGCAGAAAGAATATGCCGCCCTGCAAAAGAAGAAAGAAGCCATATATTCCGACTACGGAAAGCTGAAAAAGAAAGTCAAGGAATGTCAAAAGATCAAGCAGAATGTTGATACGATTTTACAAAGAAAAAATCCGAGCAAGGAGCGTACAAAATCCCTTGAATGATTCCTCTTGTGAATACCATTCATCGCTTTTGCTTATGTCTATCTTGGTTTTTTCCATTTCCCATAGGCAAAGACTTCGAGCTGTTCTCCAGGATAAAGAGCCCCTAAATAGTCTTTTAGGTCAAAACGGATGTCGTAGCGGTCGTGGTATTCGTCAAAGATAAGGGCTCCCTGTTTCATAATTTTTCTCCTTTAGAAATCATTTCTTCCGTACATATCGTGATTGAAAAGGGAGCTGTAATAGTTTCCTATGGTGGACGGGGCGTTAAAAAGCACCGCCTTTAGATACTGCTTTATGTTTCTTACCTTTGTGGTATTTTCCTGCATACAGTCAAGGACAAACTCGATATGGCTGCTGTCAAGCTTCATAAATTTTGCCTTTACAAGCTCCGCCGGGTATTCATCACCTGCAATTAAGATTTTCTTTCTTTTGCTGCATACGGTTTCAAGAATCAGGTCAAGGATTTCATCTATGCGATCACGGTCAAGGTGTTTGGCGTTTATGAGGTGTTCATACTCGATATTGTCCTTGATAATTTCCTCATAGATTTTATATGCGTCTTTCTCATCCGTTCCTTTCTTTTCCGGTAATGACTTATCCAAAGGAGAGGGGTCAGGGGAAAGGATAGGAATGGAATCGGTATTTAATCCATCTTTATTTATTTCTTCTTTTTTTGATAGATCCGTATTTTGTATATCTTTATTTAATTGCATTGGATTTTCCGATGTCGGATTATCCGCTTTCGGTTTTTCCAATACCGGCTGATCCAATACCGGACTAATCGGCTGTTCATAAATGGTGTAGGTAATGGCTGTCATTTTCCCTTTTTCATCTCTGCCCTGCGACCTTTCTATATATCCCGCTTTTTCAAGCTCCAAGACGGCGGTACGAATGGCGTCTATGCTTTCTTTGTTGATATGGGAAAGCCCTGCAAGGGTATAGTCCCAGTTTTCCGGAAGCGACAGCATTTGAGAAAGCAGCCCCTTTGCCCTTAGGGTCAGTTCCTTGTTTCGCAGGTGATGATTGCTCATGACGGTATATCCCTTGTTTTTCTCTACTCTGAAAACTGCCATGTTCTTTGCTCCTTTCGTTTTATTTTGTTACGCAGTTAAAGGGCGATTTTGAAAGAAAAGGTATATTCCCCTTGCTTTGTCAAAACCGCTCTCTGAAAGCCTTATATTTCAAGCCTGTATATGCCTCAACTTCGTAACATTGGCATGAAAAAAGCGGTGTCCTTATGCTTCCTTTGACGGAAGCGAAAGATCACCGCTTTTACGATTTCCTATTTAATTTTGATCCCTGCAACATACCTTATGGCATCTGTGATAAAATACCTTTATTCGCAAGAGTTTTTACAGCACATCAAGGCTTTTTCCTTAAAAGTAGTAAATTGGTAGTAAATTCAGCTTGTACTCTTGCAAATATCCCTGTATTTCAAAGGGTTTGAGGGTTAATGATTAAAGTTTTGCTAGAAACTTTAAGCAAAATAAACTAATTTTTTACTAATTTATTTGTACACACATTCTTTACATTGCTATTTACTTGTATTTCTTTCTCCTTTCTTTCTCCTCTATTTTATGTTATATTTAACGTATATCAAAACAATTTAACTTGGAATAAAAATCCAATTTGAAAACAAAGGAGAAAAGATGTCTGTTATTGAAAAATTAACAAAACCGGCTCATTCAATTGATATGAATGATATCATTCGTGAAGGGAATCCAACGCTTCGAGCAGTAGCAGAAGACGTTACTTTTCCACTTACAGATCAAGAAATTATCTTGGGTGAAAAGATGCTTCAATTTTTGAAAAATTCACAAGATCCTGTAATAGCTGAAAAAATGGGGCTTCGCGGCGGGGTTGGTCTAGCAGCTCCACAACTAGATATTTCTAAGCGAATTATTGCCGTCTTAGTTCCAAACATGCCAAACAAAGATGGCAATCCCCCTAAGGAGACCTATGCTTTACAAACAGTTATGTATAATGCTAAAGTAGTGGCACATTCTGTCCAAGATGCGGCACTTGCTGAAGGAGAAGGATGCTTATCAGTTGACCGCGAAGTTTCTGGTTATGTTGTTCGCCATGCACGTGTCACTGTTGACTATTTTGACAAAGAAGGCGAAAAACACCGCATCAAACTAAAAGGGTATAATGCTATCGTTGTGCAACACGAAATTGATCATACAAATGGTATTATGTTTTATGACCGTATCAATGAAAAAGATCCTTTCGCTATCAAAGAAGGAATGTTAGTGATCGAATAGAAAAAGTAGGGTGAGAATCATTCTCACCCTACTTTTTCTATATTAACTCCCTCTCTTCCAAAAAATAGCAAGGAGAACAATGGCTCCTAATACAGATGGAATAATAGCTGTTTCTGATAAATGAGGTCCCCAATTTCCAAATAGGGCTTGACCAATCCATGCCCCAAACCAGCCTAATAAGATCTTTCCAATGCAGCCCATTTTCTCTCCACGGTTAGTGATTGCTGCCGCAATCAGACCAATAATAAAGCCAACAAACATACTTCCAATCATTTACTTCTCCTTCCTGATATTCTGCAAAGTCAAACATCTTTTCTTAACATCTCTTCAAATAACAAGGGGGGTTACTTTTTTGAAAGACAACCAAACTTAAAAGTACTATCGATGCAAGCATTGTCTTTAGGAAAAATTCACGTGCATGATGAAAATTTCTTTGAGTTTTTTTAGCTTCTGCTGAAATAGTTAATTGCATAACAAAACCTTTTTATTGGCAAATGTCATACAAAGAACAACCGTAATCTATAAATTTTGTAAAAAGCTTTACAAGCAGTAAAAATTTTCACTTAAACATGTATATTTTAGTCTAGTCTTTGGAAAAATACCTAGCTGTTCGTGGAAAATTAATACTATTTCGCGAATAAACCAGCGGGAATTCTCGGTTGGAAACAGCCGTATCAGTTGAAAATCCCGCATTCATCAAAAGAAGACGTCTTAAAACAAATCATCAAACAAACTTAGCTGATTGTCTTCTGGCATATTGCTCAGGATGCCCATATCGTCCATTTTTTCGACTAAAGTAGCTGATAACCCACCACGTTTTCGCAACTCAGTCTTGGAGAGGAATTCTCCCTCTGCCCGCGCTTTAACCAATTGATTTGCAACGTTGTCACCCAGACCGTCCATGGCAGAAAATGGAGGAATCAACATATCTCCATCAATCAGAAATTCTGTCGCGTCACTCTTATAAAGATCGAGTTTCCCAAATTTAAAGCCTCTTTCCAACATTTCATTGACGATTTCCAAGGTTGTATACAGGTCAATTTCTACATTGGACGCTTCATTATTTTTACGTTTTTCAGAGATTTCATTCATTTTGCGCTTAACTGAATCTAATCCGCTACTCATGACTTTAATATCAAAGGCTTTGGCACGGATAGAAAAGTAAGCACAATAGTAATAAATCGGATGATGCACTTTGAAATAAGCTACCCGTAGAGCCATCATTACATAGGCAGCTGCATGGGCTTTAGGAAACATGTACTTGATTTTTCCGCAAGATTCAATATACCATTCAGGGACATTGTTTTCTTTCATAGCGGCAATATAACCATTACGCTCTTCGTCAGAAATTTTCAACCATGCACCTTTCCGCACACGCTCCATAATGGTAAAGGCCATTTTTGGTTCTAAGCCCTTGTGCATGAGATAGACCATGATGTCGTCCCGACAACCGATAACGGTAGATAAGTCCGCAATTCCCTGCTTAATTAAATCTTGTGCATTTCCAAGCCATACGTCAGTACCGTGAGACAAGCCTGATAATTGAAGTAATTCTGCGAAAGTTGTTGGGTGAGTTTCATCCACCATGCCCCGTACAAAGTTGGTTCCAAACTCAGGAATCCCCAGCATACCAGTTGCCGTACCTATTTGCTCTTGTGTTACTCCCAGAACATCTGTTCCTGAAAAGAGTGCCATAACTTCCTTATCATCCATAGGAATATCATTAGGGTCAATACCTGATAAATCCTGCAATTTCCGAATCATAGTCGGATCATCATGACCGAGCACATCGAGTTTCAGGACATTTTCATCAATATCATGAAAATTAAAATGAGTCGTTTGCCATTCGGCAGTCAGGTCATCTGCTGGATATTGAACCGGCGTGAAATCGTAAACGTCCATGTAGTTTGGAATAACAACAATCCCACCAGGGTGCTGTCCGGTCGTTCGTTTAACACCTGATGCACCTTGCGCCAATCGCTCGACTTCTGCATCGCGATAAAATTTATTGTAATCTCGCTCATAACCTTTCACGAAACCATAGGCTGTCTTAGCTGCAACTGTACCAACAGTACCAGCCCGAAAAGCATATTCCTCCCCAAAAATGTCTCGAACA
Source organism: Streptococcus sp. NSJ-72 (assembly GCF_014334035.1). Lineage (NCBI taxonomy): Bacteria > Bacillati > Bacillota > Bacilli > Lactobacillales > Streptococcaceae > Streptococcus > Streptococcus sp. NSJ-72. The sequence goes on along the minus strand of NZ_CP060489.1, from coordinate 383,833 downwards.
TCTAAGTGGGCACTAGGCTGATCCTCTCCAGAGAAGTTCAAGTCAATATCAGGGACCTTGTCTCCGTCAAATCCAAGGAAGGTCTCGAAAGGAATATCCTGGCCATTCTTGCTCAGCTTGTGGCCACATTTTGGACAGTCCTTATCCGGCATATCAAAGCCAGAACCATAGGAGCCATCCGTGATGAACTCGCTGTATTGACATTTACCACAGACATAGTGGGGTGACAAAGGATTGACCTCAGTAATCCCAATCATGGTCGCCACAAAACTGGAGCCAACCGAACCACGCGAACCAACTAAATAGCCTCGTTTATTAGAACGCTGTACGAGCATTTGTGAAGCCAGATAAATCACGGCAAAACCATTCCCCAAAATAGAGGATAATTCCCGTTCAATTCGATGATCTACAATATCTGGTAGTGGATTACCATAGATTTCAAAAGCCTTTGCGTAAGTCAGCTCAGCGACTTTTTCTTCAGATTTATCAATAAATGGTGTATAGAGGTCCCCTTTTACCACTTCGATTGGTTCAAAGCTTGACGCCAACTGATTGGGATTCTCAATGACCACTTGTCGAGCTAGTTCATCACCTAAAAAAGCGAATTCATCCAGCATTTCATTGGTTGTACGGAAATGTGCTTTGGGAAGTGGAGCCGGTTGAGCATTTTCACCGTGACCTATGGTCCGGTTAATCATGGCACCTTGTCCCAAACTCCTAACGATAATCTCCCGATAAATTTCTTCCTCAGGCTCAATATAATGCACATCTCCCGTAGCCAGAACTGGTTTGTCTAAGCGTTCACCCACTTCAATCAAATTCTTGATAATCGTGTGCAGCTCCTCCATATCCTTAACCTGCTCTTTGGCAATCAATGGAGCATAAATCGCTGGAGGCATGATTTCGATAAAGTCGTAATATTTCGCTACTTCGACAGCTGCATCCAGACCCTGTGAAACAACCGCATCAAACACTTCTCCTTCTGAACAAGCAGTTCCTAGAACCAAGCCTTCTCGATGCGCATCCAAAACCGTTCGAGGAATCCGTGCTACACCTTCAAAATATTTAGTATTGGACAGGCTGACCAATTTGAAAAGATTCTTCAACCCTGTTTGATTTTTCACATAAATCGTAGCGTGTTTCACTCGTGCTTTTTTATAGGAATTTTCATCTACCAAATCCGTATTCAACTTATTAAGATTGGTAATTCCACGCTTTTCTGCTACATCTCTGATGAAGATAAATAGCAGTCGTCCTGTCGCTTCCGCATCGTAATTAGCCATGTGGTGATGGTCAAGCGATACTTGAAAACGCTTGGTTAGAGGCCCCAAACCATGCCGCTTGTATTCTGGATAGAGATTGCGGGCAAATTCCAGCGTGTCAATGACTGGTTGGGTAATTTTTGGCAGGCCATGACGCTCATAGTTGACATTCATAAAGCCCACGTCAAAGGTAGCATTATGGGCGACAAGTACCGTATCTTTGCAAAATTCCTGAAATTCCTGTAAAACTTGCTCAAGTGGTTTCGCATTTTTAACATGTTCATCTGTAATTCCCGTCAAATCTGTTGTAAACGCACTCAAAGGGTGTCCTGGATTAATAAATTCGTCAAATTCCGCGATGACATTGCCCTTGTACATCTTGCTGGCTGCCACCTGAATCAAATCATTATAAATAGCAGACAAACCAGTCGTTTCTACGTCAAAGACAACATAAGTAGCTTCTCTCAACTCCATATCTATTTCATTGTAAGTAATGGGCACACGATCTTCAACAATATTGGCTTCCATACCATAAATCAACTGAATCCCGGCTTTTTTAGCAGCTTTATAACCATGAGGAAAGCTCTGCACATTGCCGTGGTCAGTAATCGCAACTGCTTTATGCCCCCACTTCGCAGCTGTCGCAATCAAGTCTTCGACTTCTGGTAGGGCATCCATAGTTGACATATTGGTATGCGCGTGAAATTCAATCCGTTTCTCACCTTCAGGCATGAGATCTTTACGGTCATAATGCACCACTTCCTGTACATCTTGTACATTCATAGTCAAATCATGCGTGAAGTTATTCATTTCAATATTTCCACGTACACGCAACCATGAATTTTTCTTAATCATGTCATATTTCTTAGCTTCTTCTTCATTTTTAAACCATTTCTGAAGCGCAAAGCTAGAAGTATAATCGGTCATCTTAAAATTAATGAGTACGCGTCCTGTGCGAGTAACCTTTTTTTCAAGATCGAAAACCATTCCTTCAAAGACAATCCGGTTTTCCTCAGTCTGAATGGCATTCATCTGCGTGATTTCAGCTTTATCCAATTTTGGTCGTGCAATAGCTTTTTTCGCTTGAAAACCAGAGTAACTTGTCTTTTCTTCAACAGGTGGAGCTGCCATTTTCTGCAGCGCTTCTATGGCTTTTAGAGCTTCATCATTCGCTGCTTGTACAATCTTTTCTTTCTTAGCTTGGAAAGTTTCGACTTGCTGCTGTGTTAAAGCATCGCTTGCCTTAACCTGACATTGAAATTGTGGAAAACCAAACTTGACCAACTGTTTTGCCAAATTTGGCAAATGAGTCTTCTGAAAATGATCCGTATCAATGCTTGAAGGACCTTCAATCACTAATTGATTTCCTTCAGCATGCACCTTCAACCCTTGATACATACTGCGAAATCCCTGACTAGTACAAGGATCTTCTGTAAAAGCTTCTTGATAATAAGCCTGCAATAGCTCATCTGTGAAATCTTTGTTTATTGTCCTTATCTCAAAAACTGCTTGATTCCCCGTTTTAGAAAATTCTTCCTTCAAGCACTTTTTCAATTCTTGAAATATGTCAATCGGCAAAATTTCTTCAAAAGAAAAATGAAATTCCCAGATATGGCTGACTTTATGCACCAGAACTTGCTCAATTTCTGCATGTAAAAAGGCACTTGATTGTCTCATATCAAGTGGCATATTGATTTGATTCATTAAAATTTCAAACGTTGATGACATCTTTTTCCCTCGCCTTGTAATGACACTATTCTACCATAAAACAAAGGATTTTTCGATTAAAAAATAAAGAATCCCCTTTATCTTGCCACTAGTATAAACCATTTTTATTTTAAGTCACATCTTGCTAGCTAGCTTAAGAGTAAGTATCTGGAAAATATAAGCACCTTTACTATAATAAAATAGGAAAATCTTAGTCCACTTTTTCACACATTCACAAAGCACAAGCTAAAAGACAAAGAAAAAACAGAATCCCTCAAAATAAGGGCGTTCTGTTTTTCCTTCCTATTATTTATAACCTTGTAACGCTTTTTGGCGTTCTTCAGTTTGGCCTTTCGCATCTAATTTTTTGCCTTTGTAAACTGTGCTTTCCCATGAACCGTACATTGGATTTGGGAAGATAATGAATTTTTCGCCAAATTCTTTCTTTAATTCTTCCAATTTCTTGCCACGTTCATCAGCTGATGTCTTTGAGAAATCTGCAAAGTCAACCAGATTATCTCCTAGCAACATAACCAGATTCGTTTTTTCCTGAACTTTTTGACGGCGACCTTCTTTGGATTTCACGCCTTTTTCTAAAAACATCAAATGATCTTTCCCTTGTACAGGAATACCTTCTTTTTCTAAGTTCTTAATCGTTGCATCTACTTGATTTGCCGCACGGTCAGAAATATAGTAGATTTGAACACCATTTTGATGAGCATATTGAAGAAATTCTTTCGCACCAGGAACAGCTTTAGCTGAAGCTTTCTGTACCCAAGCATCCCAATTTTTAGGATTAAAAGCTGTGCCGTCTTTGACATTCTGTACTTGGTAAGGGCTATTGTCTAAGACCGTTTCATCCAAGTCAAGAACGATTGAATAGGGCTTATCTGTCGGCTTTTGCAGTAATTCTTTCAATCGGTTCGTGGCGACATTATAACCTTGTAGATACAGAGCCTTCGCTTCATCAGACTTTTGATACCAAAGTGTGCCCATGGTATTTTCTCTTGAGCGCAATTGATCATAAGTCATCGTAACTTTATTGTCAGATGTGTTGCTTTGCGTAGCCTTATTATCAGTTGCTTTTGTCCCACAACTAGTCAATAAAATAACTGAAGCAAGAGCTGAAAAAATTGTGATTGTGGCTTTAGATGATTTCATAAAACCAATTCCTCCTAATATTAATCTATCAAAATTATAGCGTTTTCATAAAAACATTTCAAGTTATCTGACCAATTATACAGACGAAAAACAGATTGGCAGAAAAATCTCCAATAAATCCATCAAAAAATCGAGTAGGAGCTAATTTCTAGTTACTCTCACACTACCCGTACGTGCCGTTCGGCATACGGCAGTTCAACTAACTTTTAACGCATGTCGTTCAAAATAATAATCTAAACAGCTAACCAGTCCTCGTTTTGCGAGGGCTGGTTCTGATATAGCTTGCTTGAATACCGACTTGGTCGCAACCAATTGATAGTGCTCACCCCAACCTGAGAATTTATCCGCTATCCATTTAGGAACGCCTAATTTTAGTAATCCCCATAGTCGTCTCGATTTCTTCTATTGTTTCCAGATAATCACTTGGATACGAGTTCTCAAACGCTCATCTATTTGAGTTACTACCTTTTTCATGTCGCCAAGAGAAAAATAGTTTATCCACCCTCGTATAACCCAGTTTAATCGCTCAATGTGTGTTGTTAGGTCCATACTCCACTTTCTAGTCGTCAGTCGTTTCAACTTTCGTTTAAAGCTCTGAACACTATCCTGATGAGGACGACTCTTCCAACCTTGCGGAGACTTCCAAAAACCAAAACCTAGGTACTTGAGTTGGCTAGGTTTCACGATTTTAGTTTTTGTCATGTTCACTTTCAGCTCCAATCACTTCTCAATAAAGCGACTGACTAAGTACATAACTCACTTGGCAACTGCTTCGCTCCTAACCGTGATTCCGCAATCATCTGCGTACCGAATGCAATGAAGACCTCGTTTCTCTAGTTCCTTATCCAACTCATTAAGCATGATATTTGATAACAGCGGAGATAAGTTACCCCCTTGAGGTATCCCTACAAGAGTCTTGTGACGTTGATCATTGATAATTACCCCCGATGAAGGTATTTCCGAATCAGTAATTCTGTATCTCCATCATGAATAATATTCTGCACTAGAGACATGAATCTATCTTGCGGTACTGTGTCGGAGAATTTCTCTAGGTCAATATCCACAATCCACTCATAACCATCATTAAGGCACTCAAGTAACTTGACAATGGCTGTCTCACAAGAACGATTTGGTCTGAAACCATAGCTGTATTCTGAGAAACGAACTTCACAGACTGGACTCAGGACTTGAACGATAGCCTATTGTATCATTCTGTCCGTGACAGTTGGGATTCCTAGGTTGCGGATGTCTCCATTGGGTTTCGTAATTTCAATTCTGAGTACGGGCTGAGGTTTATCCTTCCTCTCCTTGATAAGCTGTTTTGTTTCTCGTCAGTTTTGACGGAGATAGCCGTCCATCTGTTCGATAGTAATTCCATCGATACCAGCAGATCCTTTATTAGTTTTCACCTGTTTATAAGCTTCAAGCATATTGTTACGAGATAATATCATACTTAGCAATTCTGACATGTGTGGATTCCCTTTCTGTTTTGTTGCCTGTAGGCTATCTTATATTGGTAAGCTGTCCACTATCAATACGTACTAACTTTCAGCTCTATCAGACTGTTCGTTTTACAGACACAAGTGTCTAGGATTACTTCGATTAGTTATTCACCCCTTCACTCCATCTCCATTACAGAAACTTCTTCACTACTATGGATTCGACTGACTTCTTGTCGTTCGTTGTTACTAGGTTTTACCCTCGACAAGACCTCACGGGATAAGTCATACATCTTTCCTCGTTTACTCTCGTGATTTACGCATATAGGTTACGACTGCCTATTTGGATTTTAGGGTTATAAGACCCATCATCCGCTATATGCGCCTTCATATCACGTTTCTATTCGTACAGTCACGATTTCGCTATCCCTTCCTCTCCTTGCTACCTCACGATAGTCAGGCTTGGGAGTCACTATTGGGTTCACCAGTAGCGAATGCCCCAAATGACTTGCACCTCAGATGTATGACATGCCCGTCGTACACAAAAAATCTCTGTTTTTTCACAGAGATTTCAATCATTTTTATTTCATTTATAAAAAACAGTAATAATGCTCGCTACAATAATTAGCAGCAAACCTACAATTAAAAATCAATATCTGTCAGCCATTTGATAGCATCTGTTGTGCTAGACAATACACGCCCTTGAGCACTATTTTTCATCATTTGATCAATAACAATTTGTGCCTCGCTATAAGTCGAACCACCTGAAGTTGCAAAAGTTGCGACTCGTTTACCAGCTAAATCCAGACTTTCCATTACTGTTTGGATAAGGCGTGGCGGACGTCCCCACCAAATCGGATAACGCAGACCAATCATCTGTGAATGTGTTGGACAGACATAATACCATAACCATACGAACCATCATAAAGGAAATGTTCACAAAGGAATTCTCCCCATAGCGGTTCGTATACCGTCTGAATCATCCAAGTGTTACCAGCACGATGAGACAAACTATAGAGGACATAAAACTCGTATAACTAATCATCCTATGATGCAAATGATGGATTAGCTCCATCATTTTAGAAATAGCATAAACAAAAGACTAAGTCATAGAAAAGCTCAGTAAACTCTACTTTTTTTGCTTGTATGATAACTCCTTAAAAATAATATTCATAAAGAAAGAGAATGAATTGTTCTTATAAACTAGTCATCATTTTCTTACTTTTTACCATAATTTTCAAGAGCAAGCGTAGCAAGTTTTTATTCGAGGTATAGTGTTTATAAACAGAAAAAGGCTTCAGCTAACATACGCTTTTCTAAGCTTATAAAAATTCTAGCAGAAGTTAATTTCTGCTAGATTTTTTTATTTCACAACAATATTAACCAATTTGTTAGGTACGACAATGACTTTGATGACTTGCTTGCCAGCAATTTCTACTTGAATTTTTTCGTTGGCAAGAGCAAGTTTTTCAAGATCCTCACGGCTTGAGTCTTTTGGTACAACAAGTTTCGCACGAACTTTACCTTTGATTTGAACAACGATTTCTACATCGTTTTCAACGAGTTTTGATTCGTCCCATGTTGGCCAAAGAACATATGAAATTGATTCACCAGATTGTGTCAATGTTTGCCACAATTCTTCTGAAAGGTGTGGCGCAAATGGTGCTAACAATTGTATAAAACCTTTAGCGTAGTCAGCAAAAAGTTTGTCTTCTTTGTTTGCAGCATTAATGAAAACCATTAATTGAGCGATAGCTGTATTGAATTTCATGGCTTCAAGTTGTTCTGTAACGGCTTTGACAGTTTCATTATAAACTTTATCCAAATTACCATTATTTTTAGCCACAATTTCTTTTGTTGTCAACAAACGATAAACACGGTCGAGGAATTTACGTGAGCCTTCAAGTCCTTCTTCAGACCAAGCAATAGATGCATCCAGCGGCCCCATAAACATTTCGTAAACGCGAAGAGTATCTGCACCATACTGCTCCACTACATCATCTGGATTAACAACATTCTTCAAAGATTTAGACATCTTAGCTGGAGCTTGTTCCAATTCTTCACCTGTTTCGATATTGAAGAAAGAACCGTCACGTTTTTCAACTTTGTCAGTTGCCACAAGCGCACCACGGTGATCGCGGTAGCTTGTTCCCAAAATCATCCCTTGGTTAAAGAGTTTTTGGAATGGTTCTTTAGTTGGAACGACACCTAAATCATAAAGGAATTTATGCCAGAAACGAGCGTAAAGAAGGTGAAGCACAGCGTGTTCTGCACCACCAATGTAAATATCAACTGGTAACCATGCCTTAAGCAGTTCTTCATCAGCTAATTTTTCTGTATTGTGTGGGTCAATGTAGCGCAGATAATACCAGCTTGAACCTGCCCATTGCGGCATGGTGTTAGTTTCGCGACGGCCTTTGACACCATCTTCACGCGTAACTTCCAGCCAGTCTGTCAAGTTAGCAAGTGGACTTTCACCTGTCCCTGAAGGTTTGATATCTTTTGTTACTGGCAATACAAGTGGTAGTTGATCTTCTGGAACAGCTGTTGTTGTGCCATCTTCCCAATGAATGATTGGGATTGGTTCCCCCCAATAACGTTGACGTGAGAAAAGCCAGTCACGCAAACGGTAAGTGACTTTCTTGTTGCCAACACTTTCTGCTTCAAGCCATTCAACCATTTTATCAATAGCTTGCGCTTTATCAAGACCATCTAGGAAGCCAGAGTTGATGTGAAGACCGTCTTCTGTGTAGGCTGCTTCCTCAACATTTCCACCTTCGAGAACTGGAATAATTTCTAAATCGAATTGCTTTGCAAATTCCCAGTCGCGATCATCATGCGCAGGAACTGCCATAATAGCTCCCGTCCCATAGCTAGCAAGCACATAATCGGCAATCCAGATTGGAATTTCCTTACCATTAACTGGGTTAATGGCATAGCTACCAGTCCAGACACCTGTTTTTTCTTTGGCAAGATCTGTACGAGCGAGGTCAGATTTAAGGCTAGCCGTACGTTTATAATCGGCAACGGCTTGAGCTTGCTCAGGACTTGTAATAGCATCAACAAGAGCATGTTCTGGTGCTAGAACAGCATAGGTAGCACCGAAGAGTGTATCTGGACGAGTTGTAAAAACGGTGAAGTCTTTATCAGTATCTTTTACTTTGAACGTTACATTTGCACCAGTTGATTTACCAATCCAGTTCCGCTGCATATCTTTGATAGATTCTGGCCAATCAAGGTCATCTAGATCTTCCAAGAGGCGTTCAGCATAAGCTGTGATTTTAAGCATCCATTGACGCATTGGTTTACGAACAACTGGATAACCACCACGTTCAGATGTACCGTCGGGAAGCACTTCTTCGTTGGCAATGGCCGTTCCTAGTTCTTCAACCCAGTTTACTGGCACTTCAGCTTCGTATGCCAAACCTTTTTCATACAATTTTGTAAAAATCCACTGTGTCCACTTATAGTAGTTAGGGTCAGTTGTATTGACTTCACGATCCCAGTCATATGAGAAACCGAGGCTATTGATTTGACGTTTGAAGTTGGCAATATTTTCTGCCGTAAACTCAGCAGGATCATTTCCCGTATCCATTGCGTATTGTTCTGCTGGAAGACCGAAAGCATCCCACCCCATTGGGTGAAGAACGTTATAGCCCTGCGCACGTTTGAAACGACTAAGAATATCAGTTGCAGTATAGCCTTCTGGGTGTCCTACGTGAAGACCAACACCAGATGGGTAGGGGAACATATCCAACGCATAAAAGTTTGGTTTTGCACTATCCATTCCTGTTTTGAACGTCTGATTATCAGCCCAATAGGTCTGCCATTTTCTTTCAATTGATTTGTGATTATAAAAAGTCATTGATTCACTCCAATTTTGTGATGTTATTATTATACCATTTTTAAGCGATTTTAAAAGGCATAATTAGAGAAAAGCGTGCTTTGACTAACTGAATTTATTATGTGACTAATCTCAATTAACTTTTGCTGGAGATTTTACTTTAAATTTTTTAAACTTCCCCCTTGATATGGATTTTGTCTTTGTAACTTAATTCATAAAAAATACCCCAAAAGTTAGATTTTTTATCTAACTTTTGGGGTACAGGTCAATTTTCATTTGAGAACTTTTTATATTCTTCTGCTACTAACAAACGTTGAAATTACCAAATAATCACGCGATCTTCTGGTTTGCGCCACATGCCGTCGCCTTCTTTAACATCAAAAGTTGTAAAGAAATCATCAAAGTTTGGCAATTGAACATTCGTCCGAAGTTTTCCGGGAGCATGCACATCTACACTTGCTAGCATTTGCATATATTCTGGACGAGCTTTCATGCGCCAGATACGAGCAAAGTTGGTAAAAAATTCTTCCGCAGAGAAGTCAGCTTCTTTCTTAGCTGCTTCCAGCGCTGCCGCAATCCCACCGAGGTCTGCAATATTTTCTGAAACAGTCAGCTTTCCATTGACTTTAGCTCCGTAAGAATCTTGTCCGTCAAATTGCTCAATCACCTTCTGAGTCCGAGCTGTGAAAGCTTCGTAGTCTTCTGGCTTCCACCAATTTTTAAGGCTACCATGCTCGTCAAAGGAAGCACCGTTTGAGTCAAAAGCATGAGAGATTTCATGCGCAATTACTGCACCGATTCCGCCATAGTTTGCTGATGAAGATTGATGCAAATCATAAAAAGGTGCTTGAAGAATAGCGGCTGGAAAAACAATCTGATTTTGTTGTGGATCATAGTAGGCATTTACCAGATGAGCTGGCATGTGCCATTCACTGCGATCCACTTCTTTGTTCCATTTACTCCAAGTGTGTGCAATGGCTACTTTCGCTAAATTTTGAGCATTTTCAATTAAACCGAGCTGTTCATCAATCACTTTTTTCGCATAAGTTTCTGGCAATTTCTCTGGATAACCAATATGTGGAGTGATAACATTGAGTTTGACAATGGCCTTGTCCCGTGTCTCCTTAGCAAGCCAATCAGCTGTTTCTAAGCGTGATTTATAGACATCAATCATCGTCTTGACCTTATGTTCCACATCTGCTTTGGCTTCTGGTGAGAATTTCTCTTCTGCATACCAAAGACCGAGGGCTTGGTTATAAGGTGCTTGTGCTAGTTGATAAGCTGCTTTTTCTTTTGGACGAGCTTCTGGAACGCCTGAAATAGCACGCACATAGGTGCCTGAAAGGACGCGAATTTCTTCTGTTAGCAAGGAAGTCCATGCTCCAGTAGAGAATAATTTCAGTGCTGCATGCAAATATTCCCAATTTTCTTCTGAATAATATTCCGCTGCAAACTCTTTCCAAAAACGCTCTTGAGGAACAATCACCTTGTCTGGGCTTTGTCCCAAAATCTCTGTAAAAATTACATCAAGTGGCAATTCTGGAGCGAGCTTCGTGAAATCTGCCCAATCATAAGGGTGATATAACTTCACATATTCTGAAGTTTCTTCATTGGAAAGGACATACTTAGCTAATTTAGCATCTAATTCCAGATATTTATCCAAAATATCTTTTGTTTCTTCTGCTGAAAAGCCAAATTTAGGTAATAATTCTTCCTGCATCTTGCGCCAGATTGTCAGCAATTCCTTGCCTTTTTCATTTCCTTCTTCATAATAGGTCGTATCTGGTAAAATGATTCCAGGTGCATCGGCCCAGAGAACATTCATTTTAGCATTCATAAAGTCTGGCGCGACGTCAAAAGTAAAAGCATTCGGCTTTCCAGCCATTTCATACTCAGCAATCTTCGCTGCAAACTCCTTGAAAGAACTTAAAGCTTTATATTCTTCCACAAGCGGCATTGCAGGGGTAACTCCTGCTTGTTCCCGTCCGTCAAAATCTGCCACCAAACGGTGGTATTTCACAAAATTTTGCAAAATTGGATCTTCTGGAACATCTTGACCTGCTAACCATTTATCAGTTGTTGCTAGCATCAATTTTTCAATATCTTGATCCAAATCCATAAATCCACCTGTCACAGGCTTGTCCTCAGGAATCACAGCAGTCTTTTCCCATTCACCATTGACATAATTAAAAAAGTCATCTTGTAAACGTGTCATCTTGTTCTCGCTTTCATTGTTTTATCTTAATCCTATCAAAAAAGTTCTGAATAATCAAACTTTTATCAAAAGAGATTTTTATGCCAAATCTTGCTTCTGATTTTTCTTAAAAATTCTAAAAATTAACTTGACTTAATTTTTGTTTTAATGTATATTAACTGTAGGGGTGTATAAAATGATACGTATCGAAAATTTAAGTGTTTCTTATCAGGAAACACTTGCTCTCAATCAGATTTCTTTGGAAATCCAAGGCCCAACTATCATGGGAGTTATTGGTCCCAACGGAGCTGGTAAATCAACCCTTTTAAAAGGAATGTTGGGCATCATTGATCATGTTGGACAAACTTACCTTGATGATAAAGAATTCTCAAAAGTACTTAGCCATGTAGCTTATGTGGAACAAAAAATTCACATTGACTACAACTTCCCTATCAAAGTGAAAGAATGTGTGTCTCTTGGACTGTATCCAAAAGTGAAACTCTTCCACAGACTAACAAGCAAAGACTGGGACAAGGTGACAAATGCGTTACGCATTGTCGGCTTAGAGGATTATGCTGAACGCCAAATCAGCCAATTGTCAGGAGGGCAATTTCAACGGGTCTTGATTGCGCGCTGTCTAGTACAAGAAGCTGACTGTATCTTTCTGGATGAACCATTCGTTGGAATTGATTCAATCAGTGAAGAAATCATCATGACAACGCTACGCAGTCTAAAAGAACAAGGAAAGACGATTCTCATTGTTCACCATGACTTAGGAAAAGTCCCACATTACTTTGATCAAGTTTTAATTTTGAATAAAGAACTCATTGCCATTGGAGAAACTTCATCAACTTTCACAGAAGAAAACTTGAAAAAAGCCTATGGCTCTCAGCTTTTTGTGAATGGAGGTCTCTAATATGTTTTCAGAATTTATTGATGGACTACAAAATTTCCATTTTCTACAAAATGCACTGATTACGGCCATTGTCATCGGGATTGTTGCTGGAGCAGTTGGTTGCTTCATTATCCTAAGAGGCATGTCCTTGATGGGCGATGCCATTTCACATGCAGTCTTGCCAGGAGTTGCACTCTCCTTTATTTTAGGAATCAACTTCTTTATTGGAGCCATTGTTTTTGGACTTTTAGCTTCGGTCATTATTACTTATATTAAAGGAAATTCAATTATCAAAAGTGATACTGCCATTGGAATAACTTTTAGTTCCTTTTTAGCTCTTGGAGTCATTTTGATTGGAGTTGCTAATAGTTCAACCGACCTTTTCCATATTCTTTTTGGAAATATCTTAGCTGTGCAAGACATTGATATGTGGATTACAATTGGTGTAGGAATCGCTGTTCTAATTATTATTGGACTATTCTTCAAAGAATTATTGATTACATCTTTCGATCCACTTCTGGCAAAAGCGATGGGGATGCCAGTCAACTTTTATCATTATCTCTTAATGATTCTCTTGACGCTGGTTGCAGTTACAGCTATGCAAAGCGTGGGAACAATTTTGATTGTTGCTATGCTGATTACACCTGCTGCTACTGCTTATCTTTACGCTAACAGTCTTAAAACGATGATTATCTTGTCTTCTAGCTTGGGGGCAATTGCATCTGTCTTAGGACTTTTCATTGGCTATACCTTTAATGTTGCGGCTGGCTCAAGCATTGTACTGACATCCGCCATTATCTTTGCCATTAGTTTCTTTATCGCTCCAAAACAACGATTTAACAAACTAAAAAATAAACCCAAGCTAAAATAAAATTAGTATTTCATTTATTAAAGGAGAACCTTATATGAAAAAATTAGGTTTTATCGCCGTTCTGTTTTTAGCCATCGTCGGACTTGCTGCCTGCGCTGGTCAAAAAGGAACTTCTACCAACAAATCTTCAAAATTGAATGTTGTTGCTACCAACTCGATCATCGCTGATATTACCAAAAATATCGCTGGTGATAAAATCAATCTGCACAGTATCGTTCCTGTCGGAAAAGATCCACATGAATACGAACCATTACCAGAAGATGTGAAAAAAACGTCAAAAGCTGATTTGATTTTCTACAATGGTATCAATTTGGAAACCGGCGGAAATGCTTGGTTTACAAAATTGGTCAAAAATGCGAAAAAGACTGAGAACAAAGATTACTATGCTGTAAGTAACGGAGTGGACGTTATCTATCTGGAAGGTCAAAATGAAAAAGGGAAAGAAGATCCTCATGCTTGGCTCAATCTTGAAAACGGAATCATTTATGCTAAAAACATTGCAAAACGTTTGATTGAAAAAGATCCTAAAAACAAAGAAACTTATGAAAAGAATCTGAAAGCTTATACTGCAAAACTTGAAACATTGGACAAGGAAGCAAAAGCAAAATTCAATAATATTCCTGCTGAAAAGAAAATGATTGTTACCAGCGAAGGTTGCTTCAAGTACTTCTCTAAAGCTTATGGTGTCCCATCTGCTTATATTTGGGAAATCAACACTGAAGAAGAAGGAACTCCAGATCAAATCAAAACATTGGTTGAAAAACTTCGTAAAACAAAAGTGCCATCACTCTTTGTTGAAAGTAGTGTTGATGACCGTCCAATGAAGACTGTTTCAAAAGATACAAAAATTCCAATTTATGCCAAGATTTTCACTGATTCAATCGCTGAAAAAGGTGAAAAAGGTGATAGTTACTACGACATGATGAAATGGAATTTGGATAAAATTGCTGAAGGTCTTAGCAAATAAGAAATGGAAAAAGGAGCCGGAATTGATTGCCAGTTCCTTTTTACTTGAATTTTCCTTAAATAGCCAATACTTCATTCTACTAAGCAAATGGCTAACGGCTGTATTCTTCAGGTATTTTTGGTATACTAAATACGATAAGGAGTAAACAACATGACCCCAAACAAAGAAGATTACCTCAAATGTATTTACGAGATTGGTACGCATAGTCAAAAAATTACAAATAAAGAAATTGCTGCTCAAATGCAAGTATCCCCTCCAGCTGTCACAGAAATGATTAAAAAGATGATTGCTGAAAAATTAATTATCAAAGACAAGATTAAGGGCTATTTATTAACCAATCTTGGTCTTCACCTTGTCTCTGAACTATATCGCAAACATCGTTTAATTGAATACTTTCTAGTGCATAATTTACAATACACTACAACAGATCAAATCCATGAAGAAGCAGAAGTCTTAGAACACACTGTTTCAGAATTATTTGTCGAGCGATTGGAAAAAATGTTGGATTACCCAGAAACTTGTCCTCATGGCGGGACCATTCCCCAAAAAGGTGAATTACTGGTTGAAAAATACCAGTTAACGTTAAACCAAGTCCAAAATGCTGGAGTCTATCGCTTAGCAAGAGTTCATGATGAGTTTGAATTATTAAAATATTTGGAAAAACACGATTTACATCTGGGAGATACGCTGATTCTGGAGCAATACGATCCTTATGCTCAACTATATTTGCTCAAAGTAAATGAAAAAGAGCTGCAAATCAATTCAACGATTGCCCAACAACTTTATGTGGAAACGCTCTAAAAGGAAGCGGGACTGTCAAAGCTTCTAACATCAGTGCATTAGAGGTCACTCAACTACTTCGTATTGAGTTTTATCCTAGAAAGCAAACAAGTCTGGAACAGTTTTGTCCAGACTCGTTTTTATTTATCATTTTCTCAACGATTCTTCGTATCTAACACAATCGTCACCGGTCCGTCATTGACTAACTCAACCTGCATATCAGCTGCGAAAACACCTGTTTTAACAGGTATTTCTCGACCTAGCAATTCGTTAAAATCATCATACAATTGACTAGCCAAGTCTGGTTGAGCAGCGCCTGTAAAAGCTGGACGATTCCCTTTTTTTGTATCTGCGTAAAGGGTAAATTGAGAAATAGAGAGAATTTCTCCTTTCACATCTTCGACAGATAAATTCATTTTATCTTCTTTATCTGAAAAAATCCGCATATTGGCAATTTTTCTTGCTGCATATTCTACATCTTCTTGAGAATCATCTGGTGCTACACCGACTAGTAACAGCAGTCCTTGCTGAATCTGATTGTAAAGTTCGGTATCAATTGATACCGAAGCTCGCTTCACACGCTGAATCACTATTTTCATTTTGAACTTCCTATTTTTATATTGAGAAAAAATCACAAGAGATTGCTTGAGTAGAATCTTTCTGCTCTGCTGTTCTCACTTAGCCATTTGTCCGTTTAACCGAATAGACTTCCGGCACACTCTTAATCTTATCAACTACTGTTGTCAGCATAGATAAATTAGCAATTCCGAAAGAAACATGGATATTGGCAAATTTCATATCTTTGGTTGGCTGTGCATTGACGGTGGAGATATTTTTGGTTGTGTTGGACAAGACTTGCAAGACATCATTCAAAAGGCCAGTGCGATTGAGACCATATATATCAATGTGAGCAGTGTATTCCTTAACAGAACTATTGTCTTCCCATTCGACATCAATCAAGCGCTGCTCATAATTTTCCTGCGCTCGCAGATTCATACAGTCCTTACGATGAATGGCAACCCCGCGCCCCTTTGTAATGTACCCGACAATCTCATCACCAGGAACTGGATTACAACATTTGGCAATCCGTATCAAAAGCCCTGACGCACCTTGGATAATGACGCCGCCCTCATGTTTGACCTTGAGGGTGTCCTTGTTTTCAACCTTGACTTCACCGCCCTTAACAAGCTCTTCTGCTTCAGCTCTTGCTTTAGCACGCTCTTCTTCACGGCGTTCTCTTTCTGTCAAACGATTAAAAATCGAAACAGCACTAACTTCACCAAAACCAATCGCCGCAAAAAGAGTTTCTTCTGTTTTGTAACTCGTTTTTTGCAGGACTTCTTCCATGTGTCTTTTGTCCATGTATTTGTTAGCCACATAGCCATTTTCTTGAAATTGTGCTTGCAGAAGTTCTCGACCTTTAGAAATGGATAATTCCTTGTCTTGATTTTTGAAAAATTGACGAATTTTATTGCGTGCCTTGCTAGTCTTAACAAGGTTAATCCAGTCACGACTCGGTCCAAAGGAATTGGAACTGGTAATAATCTCAACTTGGTCCCCTGTTTTTAACTTCGTAGTCAAGGGCACCATGCGACCATTTACCTTTGCACCAACCGCTTTTTCACCCACTTTTGTATGGATTTCATAGGCAAAATCAATCGGTCCTGAGTCTTTTGGCAGCGAACGAACAGCACCATCCGGCGTGAAGACATAGATTTCTTCAGCAAGGTAATTTTCCTTGACGGAATCCACAAAATCCTGTGCATCATTGGACTGGTCTTGGAGTTCCATCATCTCCTTAATCCAATTCATCCCAATCGCCGATTCTTTGCTATCAACCTGCCCTTTAATACCTTTTTTATAGGCCCAGTGTGCAGCAACCCCGTATTCTGCCACTTCGTGCATTTCTTTGGTCCGAATTTGAAACTCAATCGGTCCCTTAGGCCCATAGACGGTCGTATGGATTGACTGGTAACCATTTGCCTTGCGATTAGCAATATAATCTTTAAAACGTCCGGGCATTGGTCGCCAGAGTTCATGAATGTAGCCCAACATAGCATACACATCACTTTGCGTATCTAAAATGCAACGAATAGCGATCAAGTCATAAATCTCATCAAAACGCTTTTTCTTGTCCTGCATTTTCCGATAAATGGAGTAAATATGTTTAGGACGACCATAGATTTGCCCATGAAGATTGCGCTCAGAAGCATAGGTTTCAATCTTGTGAACCACTTCATCAACTAAATCCTCACGTTCCCGACGTTTTTCCTTCATCAGGTGGGAAATCTTATAAAACTCTGTCGGATTCAAATATCGAAAAGCCAAATCTTCTAGTTCCCATTTGACGCTCGAAATCCCCAAACGATGAGCTAATGGAGCATAAATTTCCATGGTTTCGCGTGAGATCCGTTCCTGTTTGTCTTTGCGCAGGTGCTTAAGTGTTCTCATATTGTGCAAACGGTCTGCTAGTTTTACCAAAATGACACGGATATCCTTGGACATCGCCATTAGCATTTTGCGGTGGTTTTCAGCCAACTGTTCCTTGTGAGACATATACTTGACTTTACCAAGTTTGGTCACACCATCGACAATCAGGCGCACATCATGTCCAAATTCGCCTTCCAAATCGTCCAAAGTTGCAGCTGTGTCTTCTACAACATCATGTAAAAAACCGCAAGCGACACTGACCGCATCCAACTTTAGCTTAGCTAAAATCCCTGCCACTTGAATCGGATGGATGATATATGGCTCACCTGATTGGCGAAATTGCCCCCGATGCCGATCTACCGCATAAAAAAGAGCTTTTTGAATCAAGGTGACGTCTTCTGATGATAAATATTTTCTAGTAAGAGCGACCACTTGATCGCCCGTCAAATTCACTTCTTTTGGCATTTTCTCTCTCCAGTTCTTCCTACCATTTTATCATTTTTAGACCGATATGAAAACAAGGAAATACAGAAGAAAGCAATAGAATCATAAGAAATACCTAAAAGCTGCAGATTCAATACCATTTCCCCAATATTAGGAAAAAGAACATGGCATCATTTCAGGTAAAAAGCCCGCCTTTAAATAGGCGGGTTGTGATGGAAGAAGTGATGTTTTTCAGTATGCAACATATCTCCGATAAATTCAACATAAGCATAAATGAGATAGCAAGCTGATACAACACCTAGCATAGCAATCAACAACTCAAATAAGGTAGATAAAGACATGATGAACCTCCTCTCCTTATCAAGCAAAAGCGGTTTTCGCCATCTAGCTAGCAAATTTGTTCCTGTACTTCCATCCTTTCTAGCTAAGCTAGATATTTCACTTATATTATACCAAAGTTAGGAGTTAAGAACAATAAAGATCAGCCCTATTAATGAAACTTTCCGACTACATCAACTCTATCAGTACACTGACTGCACTGAGTGCGTAAAGTGGAGCTGTCTCTGTCCGCAAGATACGTGGACCCAGCCCTGCAAGTATAGCTCCCATCTCTTCCAATGTGGCAATTTCTGCTGGAGACAGGCCACCTTCTGGACCAAAAATAAATAAAATCCGACTTCCTTTTTTGAGTTCTGTCACAGCCTTTACCAAAGCAGCAGACTCTCCCTCTTTAGCAGATTCCTCATAAGCTACAATAACACGGTCAAACTGGCTCAAACAATCTAAAAAATCAATTTTCTTCTCGAAAAGTCGAACTTCTGGTACCCAATTGCGTTTGCTCTGCTCTGCCGCTCCCAAAACAATCTTCTCTAGTTTATCTGCTTTTTTAGCAAGTTTCTTACCGTCCCACTTGGCAACAGACCAGTCGGCCGGAAAGGCCCAGATAGCAGCTGCACCCAGTTCCGTCGTTTTCTGAGCTACCCATTCCAGCTTGTCTCCTTTGGGAAAGCCAGAAGCAACCGTCACATGAATCGGCAGCTCCGCGTTGTCTGGTAAATCTTCTACCAGATTCAGCACATGGCGCTCTCTATCTGCAACTCTTGCTAGGCGTTTAATACCATCCTCAAAAACCAGCACTACCTCATCATCTTCTACCAAACGCATAACAGAAAACATATGCTTCACTGTATCCTTGTCCCTCACAGTCAGTGGGGATTGGACGACTCCCTTGATAAAATACTGCTGCATTTAGCCTCCTATCACGCCGGAAATATTCTGTGTTTTCTTAAATACACAGGCATGCCATTCGCCTTGTATCATATGAGTTTCTAAGAAAAATCCAGCAGCTTCAACCGACTCTCTTACCATGTTCCATTTCTCGGAAATAATGCCACTCATAATCAGATAGCCTTCATTCTTGAGCAAACGGTATGCATCATCAGTCAGATTTACCAGAATATCCGCTAAAATATTGGCTACAATGACATTCGCTTTAATATCCACACCCCGCAAGAGATTGCCAGTAGCTACCTGAATATTCTCCATATTTGCATTCAGTTCAATATTCTCCTGCGCCACACGTACAGCTATTTCGTCTAAATCATACGCATAAATCTTTTTTGCACCCAAGAGTGAGCTTGCTATAGAAAGGACTCCACTACCTGTCCCTACATCCAGCACCGTCTCACCACCTCGTAGTACTTGTTCTAAGGCAAAGAGACTCATCTTGGTCGTTGGATGAGTCCCTGTGCCAAAGGCCATGCCGGGATCCAGCTTAATCAGCTTCTCTCCCAGTCCCGCTTCATAGTCCGTCCAAGATGGCACGATAGTCAAATCATGGGTAATTCGAGCTGGTTCAAAATATTTTTTCCAATTGTCCGCCCAGTCTTCCTCAGCCAGTTCCTGCCGAGTCAGCTGAATATCTCCCGTCTCTAATCCGAAGTCATCCAGCTCAGCCAGTCGCTCATTGGCCTTGGCTGCAACAGCCTCTATATCCACCGAATCCGGGTAGTAGCCAGTAATCTTGACCCGCTCGCTCTGCTCAACTTCTGGAAAAAGCTCACCATACTGGTCGACCTGCCCCAGATAATCTGCGCTGTCATCGATAGCCACACCCTGACTGCCCAGCTCAATCAGAATATTCGAGGCTGCTTCCTCCGCCTCACGCTTCACTTCAATCGTTAACTCCTGCCATGTATCCATTGCTCACTCCTTCTTTCACTCAATTGTTTTGGTCATATAAACCATATCCATATCCTCTTTTTCCGGCTTGATATGGGTTTTCCGGTAGCCATTTTTCTCATAAAAGGCCACCATACCCTCATCCTGCAAGACAGTGCACAAATCCCATTGTTTGGCAGCTGAGAACTGTTCCTCTACAAGTTTCAAACCTGCTGAACCAATTCCCCGGCCTTGATAATCGGGCAGAATCGCCGCTGTTCCCAGCCAACACTCTGTCTGCTCATCGTTGGTCTGGATACGGATAAACCCACACACTTCCTCATCATCCTTGACAAAATAATAAAAGCTATTAGGACGTTCTGCCAACTTCCACTGGATGCGCTCCCGTTCTTCCAGATAAGGATCATACTCATCCTGATATTTGTCATAAACTGCCTTAAAAGCAGCCCGCTGAATACTGACAATGGTTTCTAAATCTGTAGCTTCTGCTTGTTCTATATAAATCATCTTTGAACCTCCTCCAAATAATCTCTCAATCTACTTTTCAACTGTGGAATGACGTTTTCGTCTGCTAATAATTCTTCTATATTTACCAATTTGTAGCCCTGTCCTTCATTACCAAAGACAATCTGATCAATCTCCTTCTGGCTAATCACTCCCACTATAAACACAGAGGTCTTAGCCGGATTGACAATGCCTTGGTAGGCTTTGACCCAAAGAATTGAGCTTTCCTTAATCGTAATGCCTAATTCCTCAAAAACTTCTCGCTTGATACACTCAAAAGGCGTTTCTTCCTTTTCTCTCCCACCGCCAGGAAAATCCCACATATTGGGATAAGGAATAGTGGGAATATCGTCTCTTAAAATGGTTAAAATTGTATCGCCATACAGTAAAGCAATTTTACAACCTGAAAAATCAAACGTTTGATACAAAACAGTCATATCACTCATTCTTCCCTACCTCCGTAAAATCAGTGTTCTTCTTAGGCACGCTTGTATTTCAGTATCTCGGATAGGGATAAAAGTCCGTCTCTTTCAAATCTGCTCTGGCTTTTTCAAAAGCTTTATTATTCCAGACAATTTCAAATTCCTCTGCCGCTGGATCTGCCAGAAAATCCATGAGAGCATCTAATCCCTCTTCGGCTGTCTGCTTCAAAAAATCCACAAAGTAGGTCAAGAATTCACGAGACAAACCTTTTTTTGGCTCGTAAGGGACAACTGTTAGATAATCCTCTGTTTCAAAGTGAGACTTGGCAGGATTATAAAAGAGAACGCTTTCTTCAAAGAAAATGTCTTCTGTGCTACTTTCTCCATCCACATCTAACAGTTCGATGCCATTTGCATTTTGTACTTCTAAGAGAAAGGACACTTCTACGGCATGATTCTTCTTATCCCAGTTTATCTCATAGTCAAATGGAAAGCATTGCCCCATTTCTTCATTTAATATATCCAAAAATCCATATTTAACCATAGCCAGCCTCTCTCCAATCCTTTAAAATGTGTTAAAATAGATACAACTATAGTAACATAAATCAGAACAGTTGAAAAGAATACCAATAAGGAGGAAAACGTATGCCAGAAAATTTAGCTATCCGCATGCGACCTAAAAATATTGATCAAGTCATCGGTCAGAAACATCTGGTCGGCGAAGGAAAAATTATTCGTCGCATGGTGGAAGCCAATCGTCTGTCTTCTATGATTCTCTACGGACCGCCCGGCATCGGTAAGACTTCCATTGCTTCTGCCATCGCTGGTACTACAAAATTTGCTTTTCGGACCTTTAATGCTACCGTTGATAGTAAGAAGCGTCTGCAAGAGATTGCGGAAGAAGCCAAGTTCTCTGGTGGTTTGGTGCTACTTTTAGATGAGATTCACCGCTTGGATAAGACCAAGCAGGACTTCCTCCTCCCTCTGTTAGAAAACGGTCTAATCATCATGATTGGTGCCACAACAGAAAATCCTTTTTTCTCCGTCACTCCCGCTATTCGCAGCCGGGTACAGATTTTCGAGCTGGAGCCTCTGACAAATGACGATATTAAACAAGCTATTCAAACAGCCTTGGCAGACACTGAACGAGGTTTTGATTTTCCTGTCCAATTAGATGATGACGCACTGGACTTCATTGCCACTTCCACAAATGGAGATCTGCGCTCAGCCTTTAATTCTCTAGATTTAGCAGTCCTCTCTACCTCAGCGGATAATTCAGGCGTTCGCCATATCACTCTGGATATTATGGAAAACAGTCTACAAAAGAGCTACATCACTATGGACAAGGACGGGGATGGTCACTATGACGTCCTGTCCGCCTTACAGAAGTCTATTCGGGGGTCTGATGTCAATGCCAGTCTCCATTATGCAGCTCGCTTGATTGAAGCTGGAGACCTTCCCAGCCTCGCACGACGCCTGACGGTCATTGCTTATGAAGACATTGGTTTGGCAAATCCCGATGCTCAGATTCATACAGTGACCGCACTTGAAGCCGCTCAAAAAATTGGGTTCCCAGAAGCTCGCATCCTCATTGCCAACATTGTCATTGACCTAGCACTTTCTCCTAAGTCCAACTCGGCCTACGTAGCCATAGACAAAGCACTCTCTGACTTGCGCCAGAACGGAAATCTTGCTATCCCTCGCCATCTACGAGACGGTCACTACGCTGGTAGTAAGGAGCTGGGAAATGCCCAAGATTACAAATATCCACATAACTATCCTGGTAATTGGGTACAGCAAAACTATCTTCCTGAAAAAATAAAAAATGCCGATTATTTCACTCCGAACGAAAATGGGAAGTACGAACGAGCCCTTGGAATGACTAAAAATAAGATTGATCAACTCAAAAACCACTAAAAAATCGTGGTATCGTTTGCAAAAAATCAATTTTTTCTCTTGAATTTTTCAAAAATTGTGGTATCATAATTATAGAAACGCTGTGGTGTACGACTTCACACTTAAGTGTTGACCGACTATTTTTTGTATTATTAGGGAAACAAAAGACTTCTAACAGCTTGCAGGCCGTTTCACGCGGAAGCAGCTTCAGTTAGAGCGAGTTGCCCACCTGCTTAATTGCGCGGGTTCAATACAAATCGTGAAAGTTCGGCACCAATACAGCTTTTTCTGTTGCCTCCTTAGCTCAGTTGGTAGAGCAGTGGACTCTTAATCCATGGGTCACAGGTTCGAGCCCTGTAGGGGGCATAATAAAATTTAAGTAGAAAGCCTATATGATAGGCTTTTTTGTTGTTCTCACTTATAATCTTCTAACCTTGTTATAGTTACAAAAAATAATAAAACAGCCTTTTTGTTTCACAAAAAGCCATACTAAAATTCTCAAACTATCTATTTCCTTTCTTGACATCTCCCATCAAAAGAGTTAAAATGCTTTCATTATCAAACTATACTATATAGGGGATGTAGATATGAAATTTTCTAATTGTTTATTGCTATTTCTTGCAGGAACTGTTCTTGTTTTATTAGCACTTTTTCTATTTACAGATCCAGCAGCTAATCTTGTTGCTTACAGCTGGTGGATTGCATTTGGTTTATTGGTTGCTTCTATAGTGGTTATTTTAAGCTATTTCTCTGTGCCAAAAGAGCTTCGCTCACCTGTTTATCTTTTCCAAAGATTATCAACCTGCTCTTAGCTATTTACCTCGTTGCTTATGGATTGTGACCTTACCTGTCATCATTCCAACCATGTTAGGAATTTAGTTAATTGTAGAAGCCATTATTGCTTTCTTTAAAGGTAATTGTCTAGGACTGATTTTCTCTGCTATTGGCAATCACATCATGTGGGTGGCGCTACTTGTATTTCTGCTTAGATTAGTCATTTTGTTCAATCCAATAGCTACAAGCGTCTTTGTCATTTATGCCGTTGCTTTTGTATTTTTAATTGCTGGTTTTACCTATATCGTTGATGCCTTTCGTAAATAATCTAGCTGCCATTTTGGGCATATTAAAATAGCTGGGAAGTTACATTCTCAGCTTTTTCATATCTTATTTGTCACTTTTTCGCATTCCATTCAGCATAGAATTGATCTAAGTATTCTTCCAAAAAGCGATGTCTACTTTCTGCCATTTTTTGAGCAGCAGCGGTATTCATCATGTCTTTTAATTTGAGTAATTTCTCATAGAAATGCATGATAGCTGAACTCTTCCCAGTACGATATTCTTCCAATGTCATGTTTTCTCTCGGCTGCAAATCTGGATCGTGAATCGGTCTCCCTATATGACCTGAATAAGCCATAGCTCGCGCTATTCCAATCGCTCCAATCGCATCCAATCGGTCGGCATCTTGAACAATTTTGCCCTCCAAAGTGCTGATATTCTTCTGTTGATGATCACCTTTAAATGACATTGTTGAAACAATCTCTAACACATGAGCTATTTCCGCCTCTGAAGCCTGATGATTCTGTAGCCATTGCTCAACCTTTTGCAAGCCCACTTCTTCACTCTCATTTAACTTCCCGTCAGCTATATCATGTAGTAAGGCAGCTAGCTCACAAATAAAAACATCTGCTCGTTCTTGTTTGGCAATTTCTACAGCAATATTTGTGACACGTACAATATGCCACCAATCATGTCCGCTTGTTTCGTCTTTCAGTTCAGCATAAGCAAAATCTCTAGCTTCTTGAAGAATTTTCGTTTGTCGATCAGTTATCATCTGTCTCTCTTTTTTATTGATGTATACAAAAATCTCGAAGCTATTTCGAAACTTTCTTGATTAGACTCATTTTTCAAGCCCAATCGTTTTCATTTTTTGTTGAATTTGTTGGTAGACGTGATTCCAGTCATTTGGATTTGCAATATCTAAATCATCCGTTGCAATTCTCATTTTAGGACTGTAGTTGTAATCCTCATACCAATTTTGATAATGCTTATAAAGCAGTTGATAGTAGTCAGCTAGTCCATTTTCTTCATTTGGTTGCTCATAATTGCGACCGCGTTTTTTGATATTGTTCATAATATGGTCGAAACTACCATCTAAATAAATCAACAAATCTGGCGCTTTCTTAGGCAGACCTTGGATTTCTTCCATCATATTGTCCAAAAGTTCCAAGTAGATATCATACTCTTGCTCACTGATACTTCCCTTGAGTGTATTGATATAAGTAAACAAAGCGTCTTCATAAATAGAACGATCTAGAATATTATTGTCATCATGATAAGCCGCTTTGATCATTTTAAAGCGTTTATTTAGAAAATAAATCTGCAAAGCAAAGCCATATTTATCTGGGTCTTCATAATATTTATCCAAAATAGGATTTTCTTCTACCGGTTCAAAAAATGGCTGCGTTCCTAATTCCTCGGCTAATCGATAAGTGTAAGTCGTCTTACCTACCCCAATCATGCCCGCTAAAATAATCACTATCTTCCTGCACCTCCAAAATCTATCTAATATCAGGTCATCAACTTCAATAAAAACACCATATATTGTGCTAAAAAAAATAATAACACAATATATTGATGGCGTCAAGATATAAAACTTCTAAATGTACAAACAAAAACAACCTTGTAAGAAGAAACACGATCAACTCTAGTACAAGTGTTATTTTTAGTATTCTCCATTTGTGACAGTAAATTTAATATGCGAATAATCTTTTTCTAAATCTTTCCCCTTCAAAAAAGCTACTGCATCTTTTTTTATCTGAATGAGGTCAATTCCTTGTGCCTGTGCTGCAAAAACACAACCACAATAGCATTGTCGATAAATGTCGTACTCTTCACACATTTCGACTGAGCGCTTATAGCCTTGATTTTTCTTGAAATCACTAGGAAGATACTGCGTTGCATAAACTTTCTGTACTTCAATTCCAACGCTATTGATTGTCTGCGAATTTTTATGAGGACTGATTGTCAAGGCGCTTCCAAAATAGTCAAATCCCAAATCAACCGCCACTTGCGCTGTCTTATCCAAGCGATAATCATAGCAGACTTTGCAACGATCGCCACCTTCTGGCTCTTCTTCCAAACCGTGTACTGTCCGGAAAAATTCTTGTGGCTCATAGGGAGCTTCTAAATATTGAACATGATTACCAGTATTTTCATTGAAATCGTGAACAAATTTTTGGGCAACATAGGCACGGCGTTGGTATTCTGCCTTGGGGTGAATATTTGAATTGGCAAAATAAACCGTCACGTCCGCATACTGGGTTAAATACTCCAGCGTATAAGTTGAGCAAGGTGCACAGCAGGTGTGCATCAAAATCGTAGGACGCTTCTGGTCTGCTTCCCAAACTTTGACCATTTTTTGCATCACGCGGTCGTAATTGATCTTTTGATTGGGATTCATTTTACTCAGAATTTCTTCAACATCAATCATTGTTTTCTCCTTAGAAATGTATCACTATTTTACCACAGAAAAGGAGCAGAGACAAATAGACAAAAGAGAATAACTTTTTCAAACAGCATTAATTTATCAAGCAAGAAAAATAAAGTTCTGGTTCTTTTGGCTCTCTTTGTATTGATTGTACATGTACCCAGCTAAAAACTTTAAAAAAAGTGAGTTTGGATTTATCAAATCCACACTCACTTCGCTTTTTATATCCTTCAAAAGCACGTTTGCGCTTCAACATAAAAGCAATCTCGTGCAACATTAAACATCGTTAAGAGCTGTATGAGAAAAACAAATCTTCTCTTATTCATCAAATAATTCGTTGATTTTCTAGCTTGTTTTACTCTTTAAACTCTCTATATCTTAAATTACATCATCCCGCCCATCATACTTGGATCCATTGCTGGAGTTGGGCTAGCTGGTTCTGGTTGGCTGGCAACAACTGCTTCTGTTGTCAAAATGAGGCTAGCTACTGAAGCTGCATTTTGAAGGGCAGAACGAGTGACTTTGACTGGGTCAATGATCCCTGCTTCAATCATGTTAACCCATTCGCCAGTTGCAGCATTAAAGCCTGTACCAACTTCAGAGTTTTTCAAACGGTCAATGACGATCGAGCCTTCAAATCCTGCATTGAGAGCGATTTGACGAACTGGTTCTTCCAAAGCACGAAGAACGATATTACGACCTGTTGCTTCATCACCTGATAAGTCTAAGGCTTCAACAGCATTTAAAACATTCACAAAGGCTGTTCCACCACCTGAGACAATTCCTTCTTCAACAGCGGCGCGAGTTGCATTGAGGGCATCTTCAATGCGGAGTTTCATTTCTTTGAGTTCTGTTTCTGTTGCAGCACCCACTTTGATGACTGCCACACCACCTGACAATTTTGCTAAACGTTCTTGTAGTTTTTCTTTGTCAAATTCAGATGTAGCACTTTCAATTTGCGATTTAATGACAGCCACGCGGTTAGCAATCGCTTCAGCAGCTCCTGAACCTTCCACAATCACTGTGCTATCTTTATCGACAGTCACTTTTGAGGCTTGTCCAAGTGCTTCAATGGTTGCATCTTTCAATTCTAGACCAAGATCTTCTGTAATCACTGTACCGCCAGTCAGAATCGCAATATCTTCTAACATAGCCTTACGACGGTCACCGAAGCCTGGCGCTTTCACAGCGACTACATTGAAAGTACCGCGGATTTTATTTAACACAAGAGTTGGAAGAGCTTCACCGTCTACATCATCTGCGATAATCAATAATGGACGACTAGTCTTCAAGATATTTTCCAACAAAGGAAGAATTTCTTGGATATTAGAAATCTTCTTATCTGTAATCAAGATATATGGATTATCTAAATCAGCAACCATTTTTTCATTATCTGTTACCATGTATTGAGAAAGATAGCCACGGTCAAACTGCATACCTTCCACAACATCAAGCTCTGTTTCCATTCCTTTTGATTCTTCAATAGTGATGACACCGTCGTTGCCAACTTTTTCCATAGCTTCAGAAATGTATTCTCCGACTTTTTCAGAACGTGATGAGACAGCTGCAACTTGCGCAATCGCTTCTTTATTAGAAACCGGAACAGAATTTGCTTTTAAGGCTTCAACAGCTGTTGCAACAGCTGTTTCAATACCACGACGAATGCCAATTGGGTTTGCACCAGCCGTTACATTTTTGATTCCTTCACGGACAATGGCTTGGGTCAAGACAGTCGCAGTAGTTGTTCCGTCACCAGCGATATCATTAGTTTTTGAAGCAACTTCTGACACCAACTTAGCGCCCATGTTTTCAAAATGATCTTCGAGTTCAATTTCTTTTGCAATAGTCACACCGTCATTTGTGATGAGTGGTGAGCCAAATGATTTTTCAAGAACAACATTGCGTCCTTTAGGTCCTAAGGTTACTTTAACGGTATCTGCCAAAATATCAACACCACGTACCATAGCACTTCTTGCATCTGCTGAAAATTTAATATCTTTTGCCATTTTTACAATTCCTCTTTCTATAAATGTTTAATTTATTCAACAATCGCTAGAATATTTGTCTCATTGACAACGAGATACTTTTCTTCGCCGTCTTTGACTTCAATTCCTGCATGGCTTTCAACGAGAACAGTATCATCGGCCTTCACGCTTGGAGCAACGAGTTCACCGTTGAGCGTACGAATTCCTTCCCCGACAGCTATAACTTTTGCCATCTTCGTTGCATCTTGTCCTGCGCCTGCAATGACAAAGCCACCAACTTTTTGTTCTCTTTCTTCTACTTTTAGGACCACACGGTCGCCTAATGGTTTAAGCATTTGTTTACCTCCAATATCTTGTTTTAGCACTCTATATACACGAGTGCTAATATTTACATTTTCTATTGTATCACTTGGTCAGAAATAGTCAAGAAAAAAACTCTGTCAAATGACAAAGTTTTTAAGGGGAAAGCAAATAAGTTTTTATTAGACCAATCTTAATTTTTCGTCAAAATCGTCAATAACTTTTTTAAGATTCAATCGTCCTTTATAAATACCATAACCAAAGACAAGCATTGCTAGAATCCCTAGGACCGCTAGGATCGTTCCAGCAATAAAGGCAATAAAATTGGTCTGACGGAAGAAATAAACCAGAACAAGACCGATACTAGCAATAGTAAAGAAGAGACTAAACCAACGCCCTAGATTTTCAATCATGTGTTTTTGGTATTGAATTTCCGTTTCATATCCTTGAATCAATTCTTGTTCTGTCATATTTTTCTCCTATTTAGTATTTCAATCCTGGGTTGAAGAAGCCAACCAATACACCAAGGAAAGCAATTACTACAAGAAGCAACATTACTTTGATAGGTGAGAGATTTTTCTTAGCCATTAACCACCAGCAAAAGACGATAAACAAAGCTGTCAATAAACCTGGATAAACACCGTCTAATTGGCTTTGTAAAACCAAGAAGGCTTTCCCTGAAGAATCTTTCAATTTGAAAGCTGTCTTAACAGGTACCCATGTCGCTGCAACCGCACCGATGACCATACCACCAATGATAGACACCGACTTACGGATAGCTTGTCCTTGAGGGCCTACAAGAAATTCAACTGCTTTATCTCCTAGTTCGTACCCTTTAAAGTAGGCGAATTTCATACCAAAGTAGGCGAGCAAGTTCCAAACCACGATATAGAAAATCGCACCAAGTGGTGAGCCACCATTTGACAAACCGAGAGCAATACCTAGTATAATCGGAATCAAGGTACCAACAATCAGTGAATCACCAATTCCTGCAACAGGTCCCATGAGACCAGCACGAAGACCGTTGATTGTTTCATCATCTACTCCATCAGCCCCATTCGCACGCGCTTCTTCTAAACCTGCTGTAATCCCTACAATCAATGCACCTAATTGCGGCTCCGTGTTAAAGAATGCGGTGTAGGTGTGCATTGCTTTTGCTTGATCTTCTTTTTTAGAATATAATTCTTCCACAATTGGTAGCATTGAAGCCAGATATCCAAAGGTTTGCATGTGTTCTTGTGAGAAGCAAGTTAAGTTCCCATAATACCAATGATGAAAAGATTTTCCTAATGTTTTTTTCGTTAATTTAACCATTTTAAATATCCTCCTCATCGTCATCATCAAAACTTGCACTGGCAGCCGCTTGTGCTCTTACATTTTTCGCCATTTGAATTTCATAGAATAATACTGCAAAGATTAATGAAATGACTGCACAAGATACAAGGTTAAGTCCTAATGAAGCTGCTAAAGTAAATCCAACAAAGAATGGAATGAAATCAACAGCTTTTTCAACGATTTGTTTTAAGAGGATGGCAATTCCGACACATGGAAGGAGAGAGCCGACCGTAAAGAGGGTTTTCATTGGAATACCATCCAATGGAAGAGCTGTTTTTAAAGCAGTAACCGCATCGGCACCTAATTTACACATAATAAGCGTTGGCAAGAATGAGAATACTAAATGGGAAATCCATGGGAAGCCCCAGTCTACCACATATAAGCGTTTAAATTCACCTTTTTCAACAGCTTTCCAGCCAATATGTTGCCAAAGTAGATTCATAGTAGCTGTACCATAGAAAAGAACTGTACCGACTGTACCAACGAGTGTTCCCATTGATTTAGCCAAGTTAGCAGCATCTGCAGAGTCAAGTGACAGTCCTTGTGATTGAATAGCAACCATTGCCAGAGGAATCCCAATATAAGAAACCGCACGAACGTCAGCTGAAACAGTACCGCCAGGTGTTACCAAAGCGATGTAAACAAGTTGCATCGCAACCCCACAGATGATACCTAATTTCACATCTCCTAGGATCAGTCCTGAAACAAGACCACCTACAAGTGGGCGCCCAAGAGTATAGTTACCAATGGATGTACCACCTAGGCCAGGCATGGATGATAGACAGGCAAATAACCCTAATAAAGCGGCTTGAAACCACGAAATTGTCATAATAAAGCCTCCTTAATGCTTATTATATTTTATTAAAAACCGAATTTAGACTTGAAATCGTCCCAATAGCCAATAGACACATCTGGTAAGAGTTGGAATTTTACTTTATAGCCAGCTTTTTGAATTGCTTCAAGTGCTTCTGCTTCTTCCTGTGTAATGGATTGATTGTTTCCCAATTTAGTAGCACCCGGACGATCATTAGCTGGACCAACGATGATTTCTTTGATATCACCAGGCACAAAACCTTGATCAACTAGTATTTCTTTCATATCAATTGGATTTTTAGTAATCAAGAAATAGCGACTATCGGAATCCAATACCTTTTGTGATTTTTCTTTCCATGCTTCTTTTGTCCAAACAAATGTTTTTTTATCAGAAGCTGCTTTATAGGCTTGCTTTAAAACTGCATTTCCTGCTGCAGCATTATTGACAGCAACTAACCCGTCACAAGGATATTCCTTTGCCCAGCGAGTTACTGTTTGACCATGAATCATACGGTCATCAATACGCACAAATGAAATTGTCATGATACATCTCCTTTTTACACTCTTTAAATATCGTCTTCATCCTCTTCGTCACTAGAAGTCACATCAAATTCTTGCAATGCTTCGGAAGCTTCTGAGAGAATGGCTTGTGTCAATTCTTTTCCTTCTAGCATATCTTTCATCACTAAACCTGTGAGTCCCATTGTTAAATTGAGACCACCAAGTACGACTGCAGTATTTAACTTGTCAAGTTCCGCTAAAACATTGCAAGCTGTTGTCAAAGGGCTTCCTCCGACAATATCTGCTAATACCAAAACCGTATCTTCTACACTAAGACCGGATAATGCTTGCCGAAAGTCAAGAGCAAAATCATCAACAGACTTGCCTTCTTTTAATCCCACTGCAATGACTTGATCTGTCTTATCACCAGCAAACATCTTAAGCGAGCTTTGTACTCCTTCTGCTAGTCCACCATGACTGACTAGTACCAGATATTTCATGTTCTTTCCTCCTTCATTTCCTGTCTTTATTTTACTAAAGCTGGAACCGGTTTCATATTGTCAAATGTCACTTTGTAAAGATGACAATTGTTAATTAAAATGTGACATTTGTCATCTAGATTTTCAAAAATAAAAAATAGCCAACTTTGAGCTGAACTGCGCCCCAAAAGTTAGACTCAAAAATCTAACTTTTGGGGCGCAGCTCAATACTCACTTAGCTATTTTCTTTTTAATACTGTTAAACTTCTATTTGCCTGTTTCTTCCATTTCTCTTTGAATACTTGGCAAGCGACTGTCGATTTCATTGTTCTTGAGAGTATTTTCGAGTAAGTAATCAATGCGTTCCAGAGAGTGATAATCCACATCTCGACTAATATCTAAGACAGAATGTTTCATCATATGATCCAATCTTTGAGAAGTCAATGAATTCAGCCCAAAATCATCTGCTTGTAAAATCTTTTTCGTCTGACTGCTTTTAACAACTGATAGCAAGACAGAGGTTCCTTGCGACTTTTCAAATAAATTCTGTTGAGTTTTTTGATTTTGACACAATAATTTCATAAATTCCCAAGCTAATTTATCTTGTTTTGTCTTTGAAGACATGGCAAAAAGGGACGTTTTCACTTGTGTTGCAGGAATGCCTGCTTTAGCAGCTGGCATGGGAATACAAGTCCAAGAAAATCTAGAATACTTTGCTACATGATAAGGATAAGGTTTATAAGTCCGATATTGCGCCAAACTCATAGGATAAAAGGCTACCTTACCTTCATCAAAATCATTTGACGTTACCTTGTACCGTTGATTCAATGAAGTTAATTTGCTGATAAAGGACAACGCTTGATGCATTTCTGCGCTATCAACATTGACACCACTTTGATTTCTCAGATGACCATTATAAGCTACTAAGGCCTGCTTCCAGGTATAATCCGTAATACCATACTGGTCAATCAGACCGTCCCCGTTTGTGTCCTTTGTGACTTTTTGACAAATCGCATACAAGTCTTCTAAAGTCCAATTAGAATCGGGAATCGAAACTCCTTCCTTTTCCAGTAAATCCTTATTGACACACATCATGACAGGATTGCTTTCAATCGGCAAAGCATAGCTGTGCCCCTGATATTGTCCGGCTTGATAAGCAACTGGATAGTAAGCGGCAACTTCATCTTTGCTAAGTAAAGAGTCTAAGGATTTGAAAGCCCCGGAAGCCGCTAACATCGAAAAATCATTTTCAGGCACCATAAACACATCTGGCTGTTCCCCTTTTAAAATTTTTTCAGCTAGCCAGCCGTCGTAATCTTTCTTAGGAATACCACTCTCATAGACCACTCTAACTTGTGGATGTGACTTTTCAAATTGTCGAATAATATTGTCTAATATTCTATTTTCACGGCTATTTGGGACATCCCAGCTACTACCAGCATAAACTCCGATTCGCAAAATTTTCTTCTGAGTAGATGTCCATAAAACAAAGCCCAGAGCCACTAGAAGAAGGCTTGAGATTAAAATTACCATATATCGAAATTGCCACTTCATTTGTCATTGTCCTTATTAAAATCACGCTGGGTAACACCTGTCTGTACAGCCCATATAGCTAATTGCGTGCGGTCACGTAAGTTTAGCTTTGATAAGATGCCAGATAAATAATTCCGTATAGTCCCTTCAGACAAGAACAACTTCGCTGCAATTTCCTTGTTTGAAACTCCAAAACCAATTTGTTGGATAATCTTCCACTCAGTCTGACTCATATCTTCTACATTTTCTTCCGCAACAGAAATGGCAAAATTCGACTGCGCCATTTGTGAAAAGATTTTAAACACTTTGCTAGCAATGTTCGGATTAATCATAGCTCCGCCTTTGTAAACCGTTTGAATAGCTTGATACAATTCTTCAGTAGAGACTCCTTTTAAGATATAACCAGAAGCACCATATTTTAAAGCAGAAAAAATGAAATCATCGTCATCAAAAGTTGTTAGAATAATAATTTTGATATCTGGATAGTGTTCTTTAACTGCCTTTGTACAGAGAACACCGTCCATAACAGGCATTCGAATGTCCATTAAAATCACATCAGGGTGTACATGATGCAGTTTGTCAAGCACTTCTTTGCCATCTCCGACTATTCCCACTACTTCAATATCTGGATGTGCCGATAAAACAATCTGTAAAGACTCACGAATCAAGGCCTGATCATCTGCAATTAAAACTTTAATCATTCTTTCCTCCTATTTTCGGAATTTTAATATAGGTATAAAAGCCATTACGATTTTCAAAATGGACACTACCGCCAATAATCGCTAGGCGTTCCTGCATTTGCTTTAGACCATAACCATAGTGAAGCTCGTCAAAACCAACTCCATCATCTTGTATAGTCATGATATAATTCTCTTCTTCTAATAACTCAATCCAAACCGTTTTGGCATGCCCATGCCGTACCGAATTGGTAATGGACTCTTGAATCACCCGAAAGACAATATCTTCTTTTGCAATATCCAAATCAATTGTGGCCCATTCATAGCGAAAATGAATTTCCAAATTAGAAATGGCTTCATATTCTCGAATAATTTTGAACAACGCTTCCTTTAAGCTATTATTTTCTAAAGCACCAGGTCGCATTTTATTGAGTGAACCTCGCACATCACGGATACCATCCCGTACAACCACAGAAACATTTTCTAACTGTTCCTTAGCACGATTTTTGTCAATATCCACCAATACTTTAACTGCATCAATCCCCGCAGAAATCCCTGTCAAAGCATGCCCTAGCGTATCATGAATTTCTCTAGCGATTCGCTTTCTTTCACGGTCTTCTGCGATTTTTTCAGATAAGGCTAAATAACTATTCAACTCGCGATTGGCTTGTGCGGCCATGCGTAGCTCTTCTTCAATATGATGTTTTTCGGTCATCGCAGATAAAATATAGAATAGTAGAGAAATCATAAAGACAACTAGATTCAGTGAAAAGAGAAAATTCTTTCCAAAAAGGAGAGCCATGCGAATCGATTCTGGACAAAAGCGAATATAAGTATCTAACGAAGGCAATTTGACAAAAAGCGACATTAAATCATAGTTGGATAAGAGCAACATGGTAAAACTCAAAATGATAAAGGAAAACCAGTATTTCCGATCTTTTGAGGTGTTAAATTCTTTGGAACCATAAAAAATATCTGCAAAAACTAAGAGAATCAGACCATTATAAGAAGAATGCAAGACAGAAAAGATAACTAACATCAGCAAAATCTCAATAATAGTTACTTTATCATAAACGGATAGCTGATTTGGATGCTTCTCACGGTAATAAAAAACCAACAATAAGCAAGCATAAAAAGCAATAGACATCCAAAAGCTAAAACTCGGCGATCCTGGTATAGCATCTAAACGTCCTAACAGTGAATGAGCATATCCTTTTACCACTACATAATTTGTTGCAAAAAGATAAATAGAGGCATTATAAACAATGGCAATAAAATTGATGACCATCAAAGCAATTTTGCTATAAAAGATACTTCTATTTTGTCTCATTATTGCCACCCTGTAATTGTATATTGAGCGATATTCTCTTTATTTACTAAATGAACAGGAATGAGATATTCCTCTTTGTAAGCTTGATGTTTCATCATGCGCTCAATCATTTCTGTCACCTTTCTGCCCATTTGAATCGGAGACTGAGCAACCGTCCCTTGAATATCATTGGTATTTGCCAAGAAATTTTTAATATCAGGTGAGCCATCTACGCCATAGATTGCAATCTTGTCTGTCACACCTTGATCTTTTATAGCCGCAAGAGCTCCGATAGCTGCACGATCATTTAAAGACATGACCACATTAAATTGCATCCCTTCATTCAGGGCTTTTTTTACTTGAGGCATACTTTCTTCTGTTTGCCCCAATGTCTCTCGCTCAGAGACCACCTGATAAGCAGGATGTCCTTTAATCGTGTCTAAAAATCCTTGAATTCGGTCCATCGCAGACACTGCATTACGATGTTCCAACAGTAAAATCTTCGCACTTGATAATCGTTTCATCATATCATTTGCGATTAACACGCCTGCTTGATAATTATCAGATACAATAGTTGTATCAACCTTGGCTTCCTTACTAATCGGTGCATCTACAACAATAATTTTAATACCTACTTTTTTAGCTTTCCTCAAAGATGCAATAATTTTTGAACTATCGCATTTAACAGGGTTAATGACAATGACATTCACTTTTTCTTGAACAAAATAATCAATCTGCTGGCTTTGCTTGTCTTCGTCTAGTTCTGGGTCTCGCACATAAAGCCGATTGCCCTGTTGATTCGTTTTTTTCTCAATCTCCGCATTTAAAGTTTTATAAAAATCATTATTCATCGTCATATAGGTTGCTCCTATCTTGACCTGTTTACTATCTGATGAAATTCCCTTTACATAGAGAAAAACTAAGCCCGTCAAAACAAAAACTAATAGAGAAAATAATAGATATTTACGACAATTGCGATATTGCTTTTTTCCTTTACCTGCTCTCATTCTTTCTCCTTATCAACAGCAATCTTAAACAGAAAACTCTGTTTTAGCTAGGTTTATTATATTATATTTATACAAAAAAACAAAACTTCGACAAGAAAAAGAAGTGTGAAAAACTTGAAAAATCCCTCTCACTTTCTTGTTTTTAGACTCAAGTTGAAACTAAATGCAACATCTTTTCAGATTGTTGGTTTCTATATTGTGCATATTTTTCGTACGTTGTTGAAAGCACAAAATGTTAACAGTTTTTACTCTAACTAGAAATAAGGTAGACTGGATGTTGTCCAGCCTACCTTATTTTTATTTAAAACGGCAATTCTTCTTCTAGAACCAAATCTGCCAAGTCTGCACCTGTATTATTCTCACGAAGAGCTCGTTGGGCACGACTTTCTAATAACTGGAAGCCGTTGCAAAGCACTTCTGTTACATAATGTGTCACACCGTCTTTCTCATAACGGCGAGTACGAAGTTCTCCATCAAGAGAAATTAAGCTTCCTTTTGTTGCATAACTTGCTAAGGTTTCGGCTAATTTGCCCCAAACAATGACGTTTACAAAATCCGCTTCTCGCTCGCCATTTTGTCCTTTATATCGGCGATTAACAGCAAGCGTTGCACGCGCCACAGATTTATCATTAGCTGTTTTATTTAACTCTGGTGTATTAACCAAGCGACCAATTAAAATTACTTTATTATACATTTTCTTTTCCTCCTAACTATTTATTCGTAAGAAAAAAGAAAAAATCGTGAAAATTCACGATTAATTTGTACTTATTCTTGCCAATGTTTGATTGGATCAAAAGCTGTTCCTACTACTTCTGAGCTTGCTAATTCAATAATTCCGCGCTTTTGTGGGGCATTTGGCAGTTGCAACTCACGAGGACTGCACATCATACCAAAACTCGCTACTCCACGCAGTTCACCAGGAAAAATCAAGTTTCCTTTTGGCATCATAGCACCAGGTAATGCCACAATCGTCTTCAGACCCACTTTAGCATTAGGCGCTCCTGCTACGATTTGAATTACTTTTTCTGCTGCGACTCTTACTTGACAAATATTGAGATGGTCACTATCCGGATGTGCTTCCATTTCAACAATTTCACCCACTACAAATTTTGGAGTAAGGTCATTGACTAATTCTGGCTCAAAACCTGCTTGACTCAATTCTTGGTTAAGAATTGAAATTTCTTCATCGGTCAGGAAAACTTGTCCGCGATCAGTGATATTAAAAAGATTGGAAACCCCAAAAATATTCCAAGCAACCGTTTCTCCAGTATCTTGGCGATAGACACGCGCCACATCACCTTTGCGTTCAGCAGATAACTTAGCATCTTGACTGTCTGCAACAATCACCATCAACACATCGCCAACATGCTCTTTATTATATGTAAAAATCATTGTTCCTCCACTATATACAATTCATACTAACTGTGCTAAAAATTCATTGATTTGCATCTTCGTTTTTCGCTCTCGATTAACAAAACGACCAATTTCTTGCCCATTTTCTAAGACTACCAGGCTAGGAATGCCATAGATATTCCATTTTTTGGCAACTTCCATATAGTCATCACGATTAACCTCAACAAAGGTAAAATCGGGATTTTCTGCTTCGATTTCAGGCAGCAATGGTTTTAGAAAACGACAATCTCCGCACCAGTCAGCTGTGAAAAGGAAAACAGTTTTTCCTTCACGATTTACTAATGTTGCTAATTCTTCGATAGTTGCTGGAATCATCATTGCTCTTCCTCATAGCTCAATTCGCCATTTTCATACACAAATGTAAAGTGCCGATCATCTTCGTACACCACACCACCAACCAATTGGTGTTCATCTGACTTGTATAATTGCACATACAGTGTAGCAATTGATCCTAATTTAGACAACCTTTTCCGAATGTCAGCAACTAATTGCTCACGCTGCTCAGCTTCTTTTCGTTCATCCAACGTTTTTTTAATAGCATAAGCTGCAATCCCTACTCCCGCAAGTGCAGCCGTTGTTAATAGAATCTTTTTAGCTTTCATGACAATATTTTAACACAAAAGATAAATTGGGACAAATCGAAATACTATTGTTTTTTATCTTTGAACGCTACCCAACTATGATAGAAAATGATAAAATAAGAGCAGAAAGAAGGTTAATGATGTCAGAATTATTTTCAAAAATTAAAGAAGTGACAGAAATCTCTGCTATTTCAGGGAACGAAGCGCCTGTCCGTGATTATTTGCGTGAAAAAATCACCCCTCATGTGGACGAAGTCGTAACAGACGGCCTAGGAGGCATCTTCGGAGTGAAACATTCAGAAGCTATTGATGCACCACGTATACTCGTTGCTGCACACATGGACGAAGTTGGCTTCATGGTGAGTGAAATCAGAGCAGACGGAACTTTCCGAGTCGTTCAAATCGGAGGTTGGAATCCACTGGTTGTCAGCAGCCAACGCTTTAAATTATTTACTCATACAGGAAACGAAATTCCTGTTATTTCAGGCTCCATTCCACCGCATTTGACACGTGGAACAGGTGGACCAAGTCTACCAAGGATTGAAGACATCGTTTTTGACGGTGGGTTTGCTGATAAAGCGGAAGCTGAAAGCTACGGGATTCGTCCCGGTGACACGATTGTGCCAGACAGTTCCGCTATCCTCACAGTCAACGGCAAAAATGTCATTTCTAAAGCTTGGGATAATCGTTACGGCGTCCTCATGGTAAGTGAACTGGTTCAGGCACTTTCTGGACAAAAACTTGACAACGAACTCTATGTTGGGGCAAACGTCCAAGAAGAAGTTGGCTTACGTGGTGCTCATGTTTCAACGACTAAATTTGACCCAGAAGTTTTCCTTGCGGTGGACTGTTCTCCAGCTGGTGACATTTATGGCGATCAAGGTGCCATCGGAGAAGGAACCTTAATTCGTTTCTTCGATCCAGGACATCTCATGCTACCAAATATGAAAGACTTCCTTTTGACAACCGCAGAAGAGGCAGGTATCAAATATCAATACTACTGTGGCAAAGGCGGTACTGATGCAGGTGCAGCACATCTGAAAAATGGCGGCGTACCTTCAACTACTATCGGTGTCTGTGCACGCTATATTCATTCTCATCAAACGCTCTATGCAATGGACGACTTCCTCCAAGCTCAAGCTTTCTTACAAGCTCTGGTTAAGAAGTTGGATCGCTCAACTGTTGATTTGATTACACGTTATTAAAGTTTGAAGCTAGGAACTTTTTTCCCAGCTTCAAACTTTACTGTCTCAATGTATTTTTGCTATTAGAAGTAAAGAGACTGAACGTCATGTTCGGTCTCTTTTGGATGTTTATTCATCATTTTTACTTATTATTTAAGCCCATCAACTTACGAAACTCAGGAATCCGTTGCAGCTGCGGAACAATGAGCATCGTCACAAATACTCGTAAAGGAATTTCAAAAACTGACCAAGCCCGAGCTGCATATAGAGCAAAAAATGGTACCTTATATTGCAAATGTAGAACTAGTGGTATCAATGTAAATGTTCCCACTCCCATAATAGCTAATGTGGCTAATGTAACCCACAACCAGTCTTTCTTGCGCTCTACTTTCAATTCTTTTCCATAAAAGAAATAACCATAGAGCATACCTTGCAGCGCTTCAATCAATGTAAACCAGATAATAAATGGATGTCCTTGATTTACAAAAAAGAAAGAGGCTACATCGTAAATAGCAGAAACCAGACTAGACAATAATGGACCAGCAATCGTTCCCATAAGGGTATAGCTAATAAAGGCAGGGCTTAGCTTCCATAAATTAGGAATAACAAAGACTGAGAACTTCTCCAACACAAAGCAGAGAGCCACAATCATAGCAAGGGCAACCAAAAGTTGCACCGACAACTTAGGCGAATTCTTTTTCATAGTTCGCTCCTTTTCTATTCGGGAGCCGTCTGATCGACAGCGGATGCAATGGCCTACCGCACAAAAGTTTCGTTGTATGGCAACATCCCATCCATACACACTTAACGCAGACCACTTACTCTGTGCAAATGAATTGCTCTTTTATTCTATCATATTTTAATTAGTTA
This sequence comes from Streptococcus sp. NSJ-72, assembly GCF_014334035.1. Taxonomy (NCBI): domain Bacteria; kingdom Bacillati; phylum Bacillota; class Bacilli; order Lactobacillales; family Streptococcaceae; genus Streptococcus; species Streptococcus sp. NSJ-72. The sequence goes on along the minus strand of NZ_CP060489.1, from coordinate 343,362 downwards.
GAAAATTATTTTTGGGAACTATATAGCACTTTACCCTAATCACAATATATAGTATCTTAAAATAAGATTTTTGTAAATTTAACAACTATACTTTGTAGTTGTGCAAACAGGTATATAATTCCCTTATTTTTTATCTATCATTCAGTAGATATTTTCTGACTTCTGCAAGGAAGTAAAGAGAGCCTGTGATAAGCAACAGCTCTTTCTCTTCGTGTTCATCTCTTTGATACTGTGTTAAATAATGCTCCCAATTAACAAAGGCAAGCTTTTCATTCTTTGCCAAACCTTGCATCTCTTCTTTTGAAAAACTTCGTGCATCAGCAAATGAAGTTAGTAATAATTGTACTTGTGGAACCTCTTTTAACAAAGCAATCATTTCTTGTACATCTTTTGTCTGAATACAAGAAAATAAAACCTTTTTTTGATAATCTGGAAAATGGCTTTCTATAGAAGCAATCAGTGCTTTCATTGCATGAGGATTGTGTGCACCATCTAGAAAAATCAAAGGTGCAGCTGAAATTTTTTCCAAACGAGCAGGCCAATACGTTTGTTTCAATGCCCGTCTTATCTCATCTTGCCTTAACAACGGCAAACCTTTCAAGTAGCAATAGTGATCGCACAATTCAAGCGCCAATCCCGCATTCTCAACTTGATGAACACCAAAAAGAGCACTTTGATAGCCTTCTTTCAGCCTACATGCGTTTGAAAACAAGAATTCTTCTACCTCTGCCGAACTTTGCACAGGCTCCACCTGATAGTCTTGCCCGTAACAAACATGAGGAGACTGAAGTTGTTGAGCCTTATTGTGAATAACTGCCAGTGGTTCGGAAGCAATCTTTCCTGTCACCAACGGCACACCCTCTTTGATAATACCGGCTTTCTGCTCTGCAATGTCTGCTAAGCTTGTTCCTAAAATTGCCGTGTGATCAAGTCCAATTGTCGTAATAGCTGTTAAATCCGGTTGACATACATTGGTGCTGTCCAATAAACCACCTAGCCCTACTTCCATGATAACTACATCTACCTGTTGCTGAAGGAAATACTCATAAGCCAAAACTGTGATAATTTCAAACTCTGTTATTTCCTGTAAAATCGTATCATCTGCCTGTTTTTTTAATAAGCCCTGATAGGTTTGCAATAAAGAATGAAAATCTTGGTCAGAAATAGACACTCCATTGATGGCAATTTGTTCATTATAAGACATCAGATAAGGTGATGTAAACGTTCCAACACGTAGCTTCTTTGCTTGCAAAAGCTGACGTAAATGCGCAATTGTTGATCCTTTTCCATTGGTACCGGCAACATGAATGACCGATACTTGCAAATGCGGATTCCCCCGCAATGCTAAAAGCCGCCTCACTCTTTCTAAGCCCAAATGTGGTTCTGTTGTTTGATGCTGCTGCAACCATTCTAAGTGTTGTTCTTCTTTTTCTTTCATCATCTTTCTTATCCAATCTATAATGCCCTCATTTTATCATAGAAGTGAGATTTCTACAAAAAGATTTACCAAAAAATCAGCAAGAAAATAAGAGAAACACTATTACGCACTAAATGACTAAAAACAGAGAATTCTAAACGAAGACTTGACTTTGGAATAACAAAAGAAAGCAATAACCCCAAACCTGTATAAATGATAAAGCATACCAAATCAGCTGGATTTCGTAAAACGATAAATATCAAACTTCCTATAATAAAACTCGCTCGTGCTTGACCTTTTAAAAATAGAAAGCGAACAACATAGGATCGCACTTCAGGAACGAGCGCAACTACATCAACACCTAGTAAAAAAAGAGAGGAGTGAATGAAAAGACTCATAAACAATTTCTGACTTTCTGAGACTTCTGCCAAACCTTCTACAATCATCAGATAAGCTCCTATCGCATTGATAAATACCATCATAAGATAGGAAAAACGTAGTAAGGGCCAGTAACGAGCAACCAATATCTCTGATTTAAAATTAGTTAATTCTCTGGAAAAATAACGAAAATAAAGTAGTCCACAAAAAAACAAAATGAACAAAAATACAAAACTGGACTGCTGAAAGGTTAACGATTTGGATAAAGGTGTCGTCAACAATACCAAGGTAATCTGTGTTAGAACGATCAGCAAGCTCATTTGAAGAATATTTTTTATGTTTTTCATTTTAACTCCTTTTTCTACCTTTTTAGTATAAAAAATTTCAACGATTTTACCAGGAAATGCCCTAAAAGGTTATCTTTTATACCTAAATAGGAGAAAATGAAATAAAGTAAAATAAGAATTTTCTTAACAGTCCATCTTTATCCCACAACAGTTTTTTTAATAAATTGAAACAAAGTGTTCATTCAAAAAATAAAAATAGAAACAATCTCTTTAGGACTATAAGTCAAATTAAGATTGTGCCTATTTTTTAAATTATAATTTAGTTCTTGTTTCAGACCTATTTAATCATTTTTCTTCACTAAAATTTCAAGAGTTTCAAGAAGATTTTCTCCATTGACTTCAATCGTATCACCAGTTGCTTTGATTTTAACTTCAACGATTCCATCTGCAGCTTTTTTCCCGATAGTCACACGGATTGGTAGCCCAATCAAGTCACTATCGCTGAATTTCACACCAGCGCGCTCATTGCGGTCATCTGTTAAGACTTCATAACCAGCCTTGACTAGTTCTGCCTCTAGTTGTTCTGTCAAAGCAAGAGCTTCTTCATCTTTGACATTTACAGGGATTAGATGCACATCAAATGGTGCTAATTCTTTCGGGAAATTGATTCCCCAAGCATAGCGATAGTCTCCTTTTGGTGTTTTATTGACGAAGAGACGTGCGTGTTGCTCCATAACAGCTGATAAGAGACGGCTGACACCAATACCATAGCAGCCCATTACAACAGGAACTGCACGACCATTTTCATCTAAAACAGTCGCATTCATACTTTCTGAATAACGAGTTCCTAATTTAAAAATATGTCCAATTTCAATGCCACGTGCAAATTTCAAGATACCCTGTCCATCTGGTGAAATTTCTCCTTCACGCACCTCGCGAATATCCACATATTCTGCTGTGAAATCGCGGTCCGGATTAACACCGGTCAAATGATAACCGTCTTCATTGGCACCAACCACCGCATTTCGAACGTCCTCTACTTTGCGATCAGCGATAATTTGAACATCTTCTGGAAGATGAACAGGTCCAAGAGAACCAAAGTTGGCTCCAAATAATTCACGAACTTCTTCTTCACTTGCTGGTTCAAAAAAATCAGCACCTAGATAATTTTTCAGCTTGACTTCATTCAGTTGATCATTCCCAACAAGAAGCGCTATAATCGGTTTCTCATCAGCAATATAAACCAACGTTTTAATTGTTTGGCTTTCATCAACATGAAGAAAAGCAGCGACTTCATCAATTGACTTGCAATCCGGGGTCTCTATACGAGTCAATTCCTCTTCTGCCACGACACGATTGCTTGGTTTGTATTCATTTGTTGCCATTTCCAAATTTGCAGCATAGCTTGACTCGCTTGAATACACAACAGTATCTTCACCAGACACCAACCAACTTGTCAATTCAGCTTTAATGGCTTCTTGCACATCAGCTGGAATTTCATCAAAGCTAGCGACTGACTTGTCCAAGACAACCCAACGGCTGAGGTCTGTCCGTTCAGGTGTAATGGCCATAAATTCTTGACTATCCTTTCCACCCATGGCACCACCGTCACCGATAATACCTTTAAATTCAATCTCACTACGAGTAAAAATATTTTCATAAGCCGTCTTGTATTCATCATAAGTCACGTCTAGGCTATCGTAATTGGCATGGAAGCTATAACCATCTTTCATGATAAATTCACGTGTCCGCAAAAGACCATTCCTAGGACGTTTTTCATCACGATATTTAGCTTGGATTTGATATAGATTGAGCGGGAGCTGTTTATAAGACTTGACAGAATCCCGTACAATTGCGGTGAATGTTTCTTCGTGAGTTGGCCCCAAGATAAAATCTGAACCTTCACGATTTTTTAATTTATAGAGATCTTCACCGTAAGTTTCATAACGACCAGATTCACGCCAAAGATCGGCACTAAGAAGTGCTGGAGCCAGCATTTCGACTGCACCAATTTTCTCAAATTCTTCCCGCATGATTTTTTTTGCTTTTTCAATCACACGATTTGCTAAGGGCAAATAAGAATAAACACCTGCTGATATTTGACGGACATAACCAGCCCGCAACATCAAGGCATGACTAATGACTTGCGCATCACTAGGCATTTCCCGCAGTGTTGGGATTAACATTTTACTTTGTTTCATAAATTCTTCCTTTTATTTATTATTTAGAATTCACCTTTTAAAAGAAGGTTCTCATAATATCATTCCAGGTCACCGCAATCATTAGGAGTACCATAACAGCGACACCTGCCAACGTGACATAGGTTTCTGTTTCCTGCTTTAATGGTTTACGACGAATGGCTTCAAGCAGATTGAGCACAATTTTTCCACCGTCAAGCGCCGGGATAGGAATGAGATTAAAAATGCCGATATTCAGAGAGAGCATAGCTAATAAAGCGATAACACTTTCAATTCCACCTTTAGCTGCTTCACTGCTGGCTTTGTAAATCGCCACAGGACCGCCCAGTTTATTGATGTCTGGATGGAAAATTAAATTTTTTAAAGCATCAAAGATGCGGAAACTAGCGTTCCAAGCCATGCTAAATCCGCCCGCAATCATAGACGGAAAATCCGATTTCAAGCCCGGCATCACTCCTAATAAATATCTACCTTGCTCTTTTTTAGGCTTAACTGTCAGCTCTTGAACTTTATTTCCGCTTTTAACAGTCACATTTAGTTCTGACTGCCCTTTACTGTTTTTCGTCTCAGACTGAACAGCTTGGGTCAAATCCGACCAATTCTTGATTTCTGCTTGACCAACTTTTAAAATTTGGTCATTGTTTTTTACACCAGCCTGAGCTAAGGCGCCCCCCTGTAAGACACGAACATGATTTGTATGCTGGTCTGCAACGCCCCCCTGCATAAAAATCAACAGCAAAAATGCTACAATCCCCAAAATGAAGTTGTTCATTGGTCCCGCAAAGTTGGTAATGAGGCGACCGCCAAGGCTGGCATTTTGATATTGGACATCAAGTGGTGCAATCCTCACTTCTGTATCGTCTTCTTCTACGATTGTTGCGTCATGGTCAACCGCATACGTTTTTTGCTCATCTAGTACCAAACCAGTGATTTCAAGCTTATCTTCTAAATCAAAGCCTGTCACATTCATGGGCAAAGCCGTCTGGTCGATTTTCTTGCCCGAAAGATTGATTCGGATAACCTTGCCTGCTTCATTTAAAGTCAAACTAGCAGGTGTTCCCGTCTTAATCTCTGTTGCGTCATCACCCCAGCCTGCCATACGAACATAGCCACCTAGCGGTAACATCCGAATAGTATATGCTGTTCCATCTTTGCCAATATGAGCAAAAATTTTTGGACCCATTCCAATGGAAAACTCGCGTACCAAAATGCCTGATTTTTTCGCAAAATAGAAATGTCCAAATTCATGAACGACAACAATAATTCCAAAAATAATGATAAAGGTGATAATTCCTATAATACCTGACTGCATTACACCAACCTTTCTACGTTCTCATAGTAATGATTTTCCTTCATTTTATTTTATAGCAAAACAAGGATACTCCATTTTGCTTAAGTTTTGCTTACATTATACATCTCGCAAAAGAAAATTTCCATTTCTGGAAATTCTTTTCGGCTTTCTCATTAGAATAATCCAAAGAAATGCATCAAGGGAAAGACGAACAACATACTGTCAAAACGATCCAAAACACCACCATGACCTGGGATAAATTTACCTGAATCTTTTACTCCAAAATGGCGTTTAATCGCACTTTCTACCAAATCTCCAAATTGACCAGCAATACTAAAGAATACAGCAAAAAGAAGCATGATGGGGAGGTGATGAGGTGCAGCAACATTTTTATCAAACAACATAAAAATGAATGTCACTAGGACTGCTGAAACAATCCCACCCAGACTACCTTCTACGGTTTTATTTGGAGAAACATGAGGAGCTAAACGACGCACACCATATCTTCGCCCGACCAAATAAGCTCCGCTATCAGTTGCCCAGACAATAAACAGAGCCAGTAGTACTTTATCAAAACCAGCTATACGCGCATCTAGCAAGGCATTGAAACCAATCCCTACATAAAAACTAGCAGCAATCGGATAAGCGGCATCTTCAAAACTGTAATGTTTCCCTAAAACAGTTGAGCCCAACAATATAAAAACAACTAAACTATAAGCCACCACGTTTCCATCTACCGGCAAAAATTTCAAATAATTTTCGAGTGGAATAGTCAGCACAAAAGCAGCCAACATGGCTAAAATACCCTCTAAAGTGGTTGTCCTAAGTCCTTTCATTTGTAGCAATTCATGAACACCTAGCATAGCTAAAAGTCCCATACCAATTTGCAGAAGAGGCCCTCCCATCATCAAAATCGGAATGAAGATAGCAAGTGCTATGCCTCCAAAAATCACACGTCTTTGTAAATCTTTATCCATAAATTCTCCTACACACCGCCAAATCGACGATTTCGTTTACTATATTCCTCAATAGCTGCTTTCAATGCTTTTTTATCAAAATCCGGCCATAAAATATCTGTAAAATACAGCTCGCTGTATGCACTTTGCCAAGGCAAAAAATTACTTAAACGCACTTCACCACTTGTCCGAATAATCAAATCCGGATCACGCAACAAGCGAGGTAGATTGCTGGTTTGTAAGTAGTTGGCAATCATTTCTTCATTAATCTCGCCCGGACTGAATTTAGCATCTAACACATCTTGAGCAATCATTTTAACAGCCTGAACAATTTCAGCCCGACCGCCATAATTCAGGGCAAAATTGAGGATTAAGCCTGTATTGAGCCGCGTCAATTCTTCCGCCTTACAAAGCACCTCATAAGTTGCCTTAGGCAAACGTTCTGTATCTCCAATCATTTGAATTTTGACATTATTTCGATGCAACTCAGGCACATAACGATCATAAAATTCAACAGGCAAATTCATGATAAAACTGACTTCTTTTTGAGGACGAGACCAATTTTCTGTAGAAAACGCATAAACTGTTAACACCTGAACACCCAATTCCTTGGCTGCAATCGTAACATTTTGCAATGTTTCCATACCGGACTTATGTCCAAAAACACGTGGCTGCATGCGCTTTTTAGCCCAACGACCATTCCCGTCCATAATGATACCGATATGCCTTGGTATTTGTAACGGTATTTCTATTTTTTCTTTTTTCTTAAAACTAAACATCTGCTTGTTTTCCTAATAAAGTTTTACATTTCATTATATCATAAATCCTATAGATATGCGCAATTGACCTCTATTTTTGTCCCTAAACGAACAAAACAGCCGAAAGGCTGTTCTGCATTATTGTAGTTGCTATTTTATTCTTCGATAGCTGAATCTTCTGACATCTCAACGCTTCCATCAGCTCCTGCAACTGCTGTGATTCCCTCTGTCAGCGGCAATACAGTTTTGATAGCAGTTAATTCAAACGTCAAGTAAATACCATCTACATCAAGGACAACTGTTTTCTTTTCAGTATCGACTTCATCAACCGTACCATACAAACCACCAATTGTAATAACTTCATATCCTTTTTGTAATTTATTCAAGCTTTCCATCCGTTTATCTGCTTGTTTCTTTTGAGAACGTTGCATGAAGAACATCAAGCCCATCATCACAACCAACATAATTAAAATTGAAAAACCGTTACCCATTTTAGTCTCCTTTAGATTTCATATATTATCTACTATAGCAGATTTTAAAGAGATTTACAAGACAGTTCCATTGATTGTACAAAACTCTATCTCAAGGCTGAGATTAGCAATTAACTCTCTTTACTTCATGACCTGTTTTTTCCAACAAACGAAGAAAATCGCTATAAGCAATGTTGAGCGTGGTACTATTTACAAATGGATGAAAACCAACGGTTAAACTAGGATCGACTTCCTCGTCCACAATAAGCTGAACTTTCTTTTCCTTATCAAAAAGCAGCCCAAAAGGTGTGACTGCACCTGGCTCTACTTGCAAAAGCTCCTCTAGTTCCTTGTCATTAGCAAAAGATAACCGTTTTTCATCTAAGACTTCTGCCAAATGTTTAATGTTTGCTCTTTTCTCGTCGCGCAAAATGACTAAATAAAATTGTCGTCCTTTTTTACTTTTCAACACGAGATTTTTCACCTGCTGTCCTGGCAAAACAATTCCTTTTTCAGCCGCTTCAATCACTGAAGAAATTGGTTCATGATCTAGACGCTCATAAGCAATATGCAAATCTTCCAATACTTGATAAATCTTTTCTTCGTTTGTCATTTATCCACTCCTTATGTAAGAGGTTCCCTGCTTTTATTATACCACTTTCACAAACAAAAAATCGAGGCAATCTCACCTCGATTTTCGAGATTTTATTTCAAGTTTTTCACAACCTCAACGATATGTTCAACTGTGAAACCGTACTCTTTCATTACTTTAGCTGCTGGAGCAGAAGCACCGAATTTATCAATACCGATAACAGAACCGTCAAGTCCAACATATTTGTACCAAGATTGGGTTGCAGCCATTTCAATGGCAACACGGCGGCGGACTGCATTTGGTAGAATTTCTTCTTTGTAAGCAACGTCTTGTGCATCAAAGATGTCTGTTGATGGTACACTGACAACGCGAACTTTTTCCCCTTGTACTTCCAACTCTTTTGCAGCTGCAACAGCTAAGTTGACTTCAGAACCAGATGCAAGAAGAATTGTATCAAAACCACCTACTGTTTCATACACCACATAAGCGCCTTTTGCTACCTTGTTAAAGTCAGTTTCAGCTTCAACAGTCAAGTTTTGACGAGTAAGAACCAACGCCGTTGGAGTTGTTTTACTTTTCAGTGCCAGGTACCAAGCCGCCTGTGTTTCACGCGCATCCGCTGGACGGAAAACAGTGAGATTCGGAATAGCACGAAGTCCAGCTAAATGCTCAATTGGTTCATGAGTAGGTCCATCTTCACCGACTGCAATCGAATCATGGGTAAAGACATAGGTCACCGGTAAACCTTGAAGAGCTGACAAACGAACGGCTGCTTTAACATAATCTGAGAAAACAAAGAATGTACCACCGTAAACACGAAGCCCTCCGTGAAGTGCCATACCATTTAAAATAGTTCCCATAGCAAATTCACGTACACCGAATTGAATGTTGCGGTTAAGGCGATGGGCATCATCTTGCAAGCCATCTTCTTTGATATAAGTCATATTAGAATGAGCTAGGTCAGCAGAGCCGCCAAGGAAAGTTGGAAGAACTTTAGCTGCTGCATTCAAAGCATCTTGACTAGAATTACGAGTAGCTTGCGAGAAGCCTGTTTCTACTACTGGGAAATCTTCTGGCTTGATCTCAACTGGATCTTGTCCCGCAATAACAGCAGCTACTTCATCAGCTAAGTCAGGATAGGCTTGTTTGTATGCTTCAACAAGTTTTACCCAAGCATCATAAGCAGCTTTCCCGCGCTCTGCTACATTGACCCGATAATCTTCGTAGACTTCTTCAGGAATTTCAAACGGTTCGTAATCCCATGTAAGAGCTTTGCGAGTAGCGGCTACTTCTTCCGCACCAAGAGGAGCTCCATGAACGGCATTAGTTCCCTGTTTATTTGGCGAACCATAACCAATCACTGTTTTCACTTCAATTAAGGAAGGTTTACCAGAAACTTTTGCAGCTTCAATCGCTGCATTGATTGCTTCTAAGTCTGTCCCATCTTTAACCAAAGCAGTATGCCAACCATAAGCATCATAACGTGCCCGAACGCTTTCTGTAAAGGAATCCTTGGTTTCTCCATCCAGATTAATATCGTTGGAGTCATAGAGAACAATGAGTTTATCTAATTTTTGCAGACCAGCGTAAGAAGCCGCTTCGCTAGATACACCTTCCATCAAATCCCCATCACCACAGATAACATACGTATAGTGGTCAAAGATATTATAGCCTTCACGATTGTATTTTGCTGCTAAAAAACGTTCTGCTTGTGCAAAACCAGTTGCCATAGAAATTCCTTGACCAAGTGGACCAGTTGTCGCATCTACACCAGCAGTATGTCCAAATTCGGGATGCCCAGGCGTTTTAGAACCCCATTGACGGAAGTTCTTGATTTCTTCCATTGTGACATCTTTAAAACCTGATAAATGAAGCAAAGCATAGAGCAACATAGACCCATGCCCTGCTGACAAAACAAAACGATCGCGATTGATCCAATTTGGCACTTCTGGATTGATGCGCATTTGCTTGGTAAACAAGTCATAAGCCATCGGAGCTGCGCCCATGACAACACCTGGGTGACCAGATTTTGATTTTTCAATGGCATCAATTCCTAAAAAACGAATGGCATTGACAGATAAATTTGACATTGAACTCTCCTTTTTATATAAGCACTTATCTTTAACAAAGATACGCTATTAATCATTTGGAAAACGATAACATTCCATCCTCTATTATATGAAAATTATCCGCATATCGCAATGTATACGGATAATTCCCACTTAATTTTTTTATAGTAAAGCTTTAAATTGAATGTTTGAATCATGCTCAAAGCAATCATCAAAGCCACGTGGGTGATGATATTCAATCCTGTCTTTGTCTTGCGGATAGGTATATTTACCACCGACTTCCCAGATGAATGGATGGAATTGATATTGAAGGCGCTCTTTACGCATCTTCCACAAGGCTAAAATCTCGTCCGTTGAAGCCATGAAGTTAGACCAAATATCATAATGAACTGGAATAATAACTTTGGCACGAAGGTTTTCAGCCATACGAAGCAAATCAATCGAAGTCATCTTATCTTGAATACCGATTGGGTTATCACCATAGTTATTAATAGCCACATCAATCTTGAAATCTTTTCCGTGTTTGGCAAAATAATTTGAGAAGTGCGAATCTGCACCATGATAAATTGTACCACCTGGCGTTTCAAAAATATAATTGACTGCTTTACGCGCCATTTCTTCATCTGTTACAGGCAGACCTTTCAGTTCACCATCTTGGGCATCAGCACCATCAACTGGAAGTGTTACCAAGCAAGTTCGGTCGAAAGATTCCACAGCTGATACTTTAATATCTTTAAACTCAAAACTTTCGCCGGGTTTAATCACGATGATACGTTCTTCTGGGACACCCCATTTTTTCCAGATTTCGCCACATTCATAAGGTCCGACAAATTTAACATGATTCAATTTCGGATTGTTGATAATCGCTGCTGCAGTATTGATATCAATATGGTCACTGTGAAAATGCGATACCAGATAATAGTCCAACTCATTAATCATAAATGGATCAATCACCATTGGCTGCACACGCAGATTTGGCTGCAATTTACGTACGCCTGCCATATTTGCCATTTGATGTCCCCGCACCATATCTTTGACCTTTTTAGTTGATTTTCCGCGGTTAGACCAAAGATCCATGACCACATTAGCTCCGCCTGGCGTCTTAATCCAAACACCACAATTCCCTAACCACCACATAGCAAAGTTACCTTCAGGCACTACTTCTGCTTCAATTTCTTCGTTAAGCCAAGTGCCCCATTCTGGGAAAGTACTTAAAATCCAAGATTCCCGAGTAATTTCGTTTACGTTTGGCATGATCGTTCCTCCTCAAGATAATGTTATATTTCTATCTTTAGTATAAGCTGCTCTAAGAGAGAAAAAAAGACCAAATAAAACACAAGGCTGTGTTCAAGATTGGACTATTTTTAGTACCTAAAAAAGCCGGGAATTCTATCCCTAGCTAGTCATCCATTCTTTCATTCTTCCGTTGAAGTTGATAATAATTCTTCGTTTACAAGTTTTTGAATTTTATTTTTCAGCTCTTGTGTCCGAGCTGAATCTTTGATGTAAGACGCTAAAAGGTGCTCTAACTCTTGACTAAATCGTACTCCTTTAGTCGAAAGAGCTTGATCTTTGACAAAAGAAGTAATATTCAATACGTCCTCGTAATCCAAAATGGGCTGAACCTGGATCGTTGGCAGAGTGGTTTCCAAGCCGTCATTTGTCGTAATTAATAAATCCACATCTAAAATGTCTTCGACGCTTTTGAATTGTTCTGTCGTAAAAACAGCACTTAAATTTTCATTTGGTAAATGATACAAGCACTGTTTGAGTAGCAATTTCTGCACAGCTACTCCTTCATCACAGACTAAATAAATCCGTTTGGCATCTTGTTTTTCAGCACGATTATGTTTTAAGAATCCACCCATGTGCAAGGCAAGGTAAGCAACTTCATCATCGGTTAATGAAATAAGCCAAGCTTCCTCTAAAATCACAGAACAAGACTTAGTGACTGCAAACAAATCTGCATATTTTTCCTTGATCTGTCGTGTCAATGGATTTTTAGACAGAATACCGTAGGTTTTACGAAATAGTAGAGCTTTGCAATGCGTCAATAAATTCCGCAACAAATCTTCTTTATTTTCAATTTCAAAGTGCGAACTAACTTCAAAACGCCAGATAAACTCATCAATCGCTTCTTTTAATTGGACAAAATCTTGACTGGTTGCATGAATATCCCGATCTTTCCGGTAAGAAAGCAAAAGAACAGTTAAGAGTGAAATCTCAATATCATTTAGTTTCAAGCCAAATGTCGCCCCTAAATTGTTATTCAAATGTTTAGCTGCTTGATATTCAATCCGCTTGCGAATCAAGGTAAACTCACGCTTCAAATCTTCCTGTTCTTCCTCACTTAAAGCCATATTTCGACAACTCAACAGAAGATATGGCAAGACTTGCAACATAAATTTGATTTCATGGCGATTGATTTTCTTACCTAAGTCTTGCTCTACATCTTGTACCCTTTGGTTAAGAAAGTCTTGTAAATCATCCGACAGAAGAATCTCATCACCAACAAAATTCCTTATCTTCTTTGTTAAAATCGTAACAAAACTATGATTTCCCTCTGCAAAAATGTGATACAAGAGAGAATGTACATATTGGATTTTATTGAGTGGATGACATTTCAAAAGATATCCTTGCGCTTTTGTGGATGTAAGGTTGACTTGATACTGCTCTGAAGCTAACTGATTGCGGATTTCATTCAAATCATTAAGAACGGTATTCCGAGACACCTCGGTCAATTCCATCAGTTTTTCAATGGTGACACGCTTGTTTGCAACACAAATATACAGAACAGTCAACTGCATGCGCTCGGTCATGCTCATGACATAACTATAAGAATCGACTCCTTCCAGCAAGGATTGGCATAATTCCTTTTGCTGTGCAGTTAAGACAATCCCTACCCTCGGACGACTGCTAATCATTTCACCAACCTCTGCCAAAGCGTCATTGATTTTTTCCAAATGATAATAAATCTTCCTCCGTGATTGATTGGTTGCCCGTGAAATCGTCATAATCGTTTCTGGCTCTTTCAACTGAATGAGGTATCTTAGTAAGTCACAACTTGTCTGGTCCAATAGTATCATCATTTACTCCTTGAAAGGGACTGTAAATTATTATAACATCTTTTCACACATCTTCCTACGAGATTGAAACGAGTCCATCTGTTATTTTGGTTATCTTTGAGTTTGTTGCGGAAGCAGAATGAGAAAAGCAGGGTGTGGAACTGCCAACCATGACACTCTGAATCATAGTAATCGTTCCACCCCTTGATAGGTTTCTTATCGTCGTTCTTACTTTTTCTGTCCGTAGTAAGCATTCTTGCCATGTTTCCGCAGGTAATGCTTATCTTTGAGCTCTTGCGGTACTTCTGCAACAGTTGGATTGATAGCTTCCGTATAGCGTGCCATGCGAGCAGCTTCTTCAAGTACAACTGCATTATAAACAGCAGACTTTTCATCCTTCCCCCAAGCAAATGGTCCGTGGTTGCGGACGGTTACACCTGCTACTGCGAGTGGATCTAAGCCACGCTTGGCAAATTCTTCAACAATGACTTTACCAGTTTCTTTTTCATACTCGCCATTGATTTCTTCAGTTGTCAAAGCACGAGCGCAAGGAATAGCACCGTAGAAAGTGTCAGCATGCGTCGTGCCATAACAAGGAATATCACGTCCTGCTTGAGCCCAAGCCACACCTTCTGTCGAGTGCGTATGGACAATACCGCCAACCTCTAGGAATGCTTTATACAACTCAACATGCGTCGGCAAATCTGATGACGGATTGAGATCACCTTCGACAATATTGCCATCCAAATCTGTCACAACCATATTTTCTGGAGATAGATTTTCATACGCCACACCAGAAGGTTTGATGGCAATCAAACCTTTCTCGCGGTCAATCGCCGAAACATTTCCCCAAGTAAACTTCACTAATCCGTGCTCTGGAAGCTCCATATTGGCTTTATAGACACGTTCTCGTAATTCTGGTACTAACATTCTCATAACCCTGCTTTCTCAATGAGTGGATAAAGGAAATCCTGCGCTTCTTTGATAGCTGCTTTGGTTTCTTCCACCGTTTCACAATTTTCAGACCACATTTCAATCAAAAACGGTCCTTGGTAGTTGGTTTTTTTCAAAACGGCAAACATTTCTTCCCAGTTGACACAACCTTTGCCAAAAGGTACATCTCGAAATTGCCCTTTAGAATGCTCCGTCACGGCATAGGTATCTTTTAAGTGCAGCGCAGCAATTGCCTGATGACCAAGGTAAAATTCACTCCAGAGGTCATTATGCCAAGCAGAAACATTACCTGTATCTGGATAGACAAAGAGATAAGGCGAATTGATTTCTTTCGCCACAGCCAGATATTTTTCAATGCTGTTGATAAATGGGTCATCCATAATTTCAATCGCCAGCATGACCTGCGCCTGCTCAGCCCAATCACATGCTCGTCGCAGATTTTTTAAGAAACGAACGCGTGTTTCAGACGATTTTTCTTCATAATAAACATCATAGCCGGCTAATTGAATGACCCGCACGCCTAAATCCTGTGCTAATTCGATACATTGTTTCATCGTTTCAAGCGATTTGGCTTCTAGTTCAGGATTGTTTGAGCCTAATGGATAACGCCGATGACCGCTAAAGCATATGCTGGGAATCCGCACACCGGTATCATAGATGGCTTTGACAAGCTCTAGACGTTCTTTTTTGGACCAAGTGAGACGTGCCAGCCGAGCATCTGACTCATCAACCGACATTTCCACAAAATCAAAGCCCATTTCTTTGGCAAATTCTAACCGTTCTTGCCAAGAAAAATGCTTCGGTGTCGCCTTTTCATAAATTCCAATTGGACGTACCATAGCTTACCCCCAGATTCGCTTGATTTCGTCTTTGAAAGCACGCGCTGCTGCTGCTGGATTTTCAGCTTCTGTTATACCGCGTCCAGCAATAAAGGTAAAAACATCCACTCCTTCAAAGAGTTTGAGTGTATCCACATTCAAACCACCTGTCACAGACACACGGAAACCCATTTCAATCAATTTCTTAACTTTATTGAGATCTTTTTCACCCCAAGTTTCGCCGGCAAGAAGGGCATCGCGTGATTGGTGATAAATGGCTTGCGAGATACCAGCATCCAACCAAGTCTGAGCTTGCTCATAAGTCCAATCACCGTAGAGCTCAATCTGAATTTCACCGCGTTCACCGCGTTCTTCTTGTATAGCTTTCAGGGCTGCTTTCATGGTTGGAATCGTCGCACAACAAATGCAAGTCATCCAATCCGCACCGCGTACGGCATTATTTTTAGCAACTGTCCCACCAGCGTCAGCACATTTAGTGTCAGCTACGATGATTTTATCAGGAAATAAACTACGCAGCACTTCTACCAACTCACTGCCGACTTGCAAGAGGCAAACTGTTCCTGCTTCAATAACATCTACTTCATGACCTACCGAGACAGCTGCTTTAATAGCTCCTTGCAAATCGGAATGATCCAGTGCAACTTGTAAATTTGGAATATGTTTTGACATCATTTTCTCACTTTCTATTTTCTAATATATTGAAACACAACCATTTACTAACTATCTAAATCCAATCCTTCTAAATAAGGACTATTTTTTGACTCATCAATCAAAGCTAGAACTTCTGCTTCTGTTTGACAAGCTAACAAACGATTAATAGAATTTTCCAATTCAAAAAGAGCAATGATTTGTGGAATTGCAACACTCGTATGAATTTTTGAACTCGTTGCTGCAAGAGCTAACAAAACACTCACGCCTTTTCCGTCCGAGAAAGTTACAGGCTCCTTCAACGTCACCAAAGAGAAAGCATCTCTTTGAACACCAGCTTCTGGTCGTGCATGCGGCATAGCCATACCGGGCATCAAAATATAGTAAGGACCATATCCTTCTGTGGATTCGATGATAGCATCATAATATTCAGGCTTAACAGCTCCACTTTCAATCAAAGGGTCAACAGCAAGTTTGACCGCTTCTTGCCAAGTTGAAGCAGAAAGACCTAAACGAATGGAGTTGTTTTCAATCAATGCTTGCTTTAGGTTCATCATGTTTCCTTTCATCAGTTATAAGAATAAGAAAAAGTCCTTTTCTAAAGAAACTACCGCTTCCTATCCGTTCTAACATTTTCGTCCAAGTTCTATTCTTGTTAAGTGAATGAGGCTAGAGCGTTTGCTCTAAGCCCCTCATCCTTTCCTATTGTATCAATCTTATGACAAGGTCAGTCGTCCTCATCACTCTAGTACCTGAGACAATTTTTCAGTAATTTCTTTGTCATCCATCAGATTATCCAGACCAATCAATTTACCATTTGTCCGTCCATCCAATTCATGAATCAAATGAAGAGAAGCAATGACAATATCATAACCAGAAGCAAGGCTTTTTGCTTCTCCAACACTGCAAGAATTGACGGTAAAATCTGTTTGTCCTAATTTTCGCAGAGCATTTTCTACTTTCATCTTAATCACCATAGATGAGCCCATGCCATTTCCGCACGCTGTTAATACCTTAACCATATTATTTTCCTCCAATATTTAAATCTATTTTTATTCTTCTGCTTGAACATCACCACGATAGTAGGCTTCCTTGTCTTTTGCTTTGGCAAATTGTAGTTGTGGAATAATCAGCAAGAATACACAAACAAGAATGTAACCTACAATGCCAAGATATTTGAAAAGATAACCAAAACCAAGCCAAGGGAATTCAAAGTCAATATTTCCATGGTAACCACCGTAAGAAGCCAGACCGAGAAGTGCCACACAGAGAGCACCAAGCGCTACTTGCAATACACCTGAAATAAAGGACAGGATAACCGCCGCTTTCCAGCCACCACGCTTATCCGCATAAACTGCAATCGCTGCATTATCAAAGAATACTGGAACGAAACCAGTGATAATGAGAATTGGATTCTTAAAGATAATTAAGAGCATAATGGTAATCAATTGACCAATTAAGCCAAAAGCAAATCCTGAAAGCACCGCATTTGGTGAACCAAAACCATAAGAAGCTGCAACGTCCACAGCTGGGAATGAACCAGGAAGCAATTTGTTAGAGATACCTTGGAAGGCATTCGTCAATTCTGCTACAAACATCCGCACCCCTTGCATCAAGACAAAGAGATAAACTGAGAAAGTAAAGGCTGTTTGAATGATATACATGTAAAAATCTTGCTTAGCAGGGTTGTAAACTGTACCTGATGTAATGACTTTTGCATTGGACATGATATCCGGACCCAAAATTAAGAGAATAGCTCCAAAGAAAACCAACATCAACGTCGCCGAAGCAACCACTGTATCATGGAAAATAGACAAGAATTTTGGCAACTTCAAATTGTCAAGATTTTCTTCTTTCTTGCCAAATTTGTCTGCAACTTTATCCACAAACCAAATCGCAAATTGTTGTTGGTGACCAATCGCAAAACCACCGCCACCAGTTAAACGTTGTGTTGCTTCTACTGTCATATTAGAGCTGACTGCCCAGTAAAGTCCACAGATGACACCGATTGCCAGCACGCCCCAGCTATTACGCAATTGAGGAACAAGGAGAAGAACCATCAATGAAACGGTCGCTGCTTGTTGAACCATGATATGACCTGTAATGAACAGCGTCCGTACTTTCGTAATTTTCCGAAGAGCAACGAGCAGGATGTTGACACCAAAACCAATCAAGAGTGCTGTTGTTGCTGCTCCGACAAAGTTTGGAAATTCTTCTGCAATCTTTGTATTTGCCGCTGTCAATCCAAAGTAAGGGTCAATTACCGCTGCACCAATCTTAAACTTAAAGTTCAGAGCCGCTAAAATCGGACGGAAAGTTGTTACCAAACCTCCAGCCCCAACGTTCAACAGCATATAACCAACTGTCGCTTTGATGAAACCAGCATAGACATCATGCGCTGGTTTTTTCAATAACGCATAGCCAATGAGAACCAAAAGACCTACAAAGAAGGCCGGATTCTGCAAAATGTTTTGCGAGAACCAGTTCAGAATGTTTAAAATGATGTTCATTTTAACTCTCCTTTTTTCTATTTTATTTGTTCTTTCTAAGTCTATTATAAAAGATGTAAGCGGTAACAAAAAGACCAAGAATTACACAAGCAACTGTTCACTCTTGGACCTGAAAATTAAGCACACTTAAAAAACGCCGGAAATCCACTCCGGCGTTACTATTCTGTTTATTTTTTAGTTTGATGCTCTTTCGCTTCTTCGATAACTAATTCATCATCTTTCAAATCTGCAAGAAGATGTTTCGCATCTAAATGATCCAAATGGAAGTCGGTTACTTTATCACGAATTTGTTGCTCAATCACACGACGAAGCGGACGAACACCCATGACTTCATCATAACCCTCTTCTGCTAGATAATGTTTGGCTGCATCTGTTACTGTTAACGTGATGTCTTTCTTGGCAAGTGTTTGGTTGACTTCATCCAACATCAAGTCGACGATTTCAGCTAAATCCTCTTTACCAAGATGAGAGAATTCAATGACTGCATTGAAGCGATTCAAGAATTCTGGGCGGAAGTATGGTTTTAAGCGATCCATAATCTTCCTATCCTTTTCCTCATCACCAGTAAAGCTTTCATACCCAAATCCAGCATTTGATGTAGCAATAATAACTGTGTTCTTAAAATTGACAGTATTTCCTTGCCCATCTGTCAAACGACCATCATCCAAAACTTGTAGTAACAGCGTGATGACTTGCGGATCGGCTTTTTCAATTTCGTCCAGCAAGATGATAGAGTAAGGATTCCGACGAACACGTTCTGTCAAGGTATTGCTGTTGTCATCATAGCCGACATAACCAGCTGTTGTACCAATCAACTTCGACACAGCCGTGCGGTCAGAGTATTCAGACATGTCCAAACGGATAATGGCTTCTTTAGTACCAAACATATCAAGCGCTAATTGCTTCGCTAGCTCTGTTTTTCCAACACCAGTTGGGCCGACAAAGAGGAAGCTACCAATCGGACGATTTCCTTCATCAAAACCTGCACGATTCCGACGAATAGCGCGCGCTACTGCTTCAACTGCTTCGTTTTGTCCAATGACTTTTGTCTTCAATCGCGCATTCATCTCTTTCAACCGTTCAATATCACTAGTCCCCATTTGGGAAACAGGAATACCCGTCATACGTTCTACAGATTCGGCTACATCATTGACAGTTGCAGTCACTTTCATGTCTTCCGTATGATTTTCAATCTTTTTTTCTAGCTCTTCAATACGCATCTTGGCATTCAAAGCAGTTTCAAAGTCTTCTTTTTCAACCGCAGCTTCTTGCTTTTTCTTTTGCTCTGCAATTTCACGTTCCACTGTATGCACATCTGTAACAGGATGTTGAGCTGCTAAATGAGCCGCTGTCACATCCACTAGGTCAATCGCTTTATCTGGCAAGCTGCGTTGTGGAATATATTGAATAGAAAAGTCCACGGCAGCTTTTAACACTTCATCTGGCAAGATGACATTGTGGTGTTTTTCGTATAAATCACGAATTCCTTGCAAAATCTTGTAAGTATCTTCTGCAGATGGAGCATTGACTTTTACTTCATTGAAACGACGAGCTAAAGCTGCATTCTTCAAAATGGTATTTCGATATTCATCCTGAGTCGTCGCACCGATAACTGTCAGTTCACCACGAGATAAAGCCGGTTTCAAAATATCTGCTAGACCTTTTGATCCACTATCACCGCCTGTGCTTCCAGCGCCGAGAATTTGATGAATTTCATCAAAGAAGAGAATGATATTGCCAGCCTCTTTCACTTCAGATACTAAATTTTGAATATTTTCTTCAAAACTACCACGATACTGTGTCCCTGCTTCTAAACCAGAAATATCAATAGAAACAATCTCTTTATTCTTAATGGCTGCAGGAACATCTCCATTAACAATCGCTTGCGCTAAACCTTCGACAACTGCAGTCTTACCAACTCCAGCATCTCCGACTAATACTGGATTGTTTTTCGTCCGCCGAGAAAGGATTTCAGCCGTTTCTTGAATTTCCTTATTGCGTCCAATAACAGGATCTAACATATCTTGACGCGCTTCTTCTGTCAAATTACGCCCTAACTTCGCTAAAATACCATCTTGTTTGAGTCCACCTGCTTGCCCCTGCATTTGTGATGTCTGACCTTCCGCTACTTGCTTCGGTAATTTACCTGTTGCACGATATTGTGCAAATTCTTCCGGTGTCACTTCACGTCCATTGATAAGATAACGCCGATTTTCACTGTTAAAACCGCCCATTCTTCCCATCAATTGATTGAAAAGATCATCCATATTATCAAAGTTGTTATAGTTATTATTCATATCTGCACCTCGCTTATGTTTTACATAATTTTTGAAACTGCTTAAAATATAAGACAAAGTGAGCAACTCTATCTTTTGGATTTATATTTATCAAAGGCAGTTTAATAGTTTACATAATTTTTATTATCTCCCAAAATAGAGATGAAATTCTTTTAGCAAAATACCTCTAGAAATTCATCTTGTTTTGGCGAGTGTAACGGATTTTATCTCTTTCCGTTTACAATTGTAATTATACAGTGTTCCAAACAAAAAGTCAATAGATTTTTGTAAAAAATTACATAATTTTTGATATTTTGAACTATAATCTTAACAATAGTTTTTCTAATTTCATTTTCCACAATTTCACCAAAATTAACTTTTTTACTTTATGTCAATGCTACAAAAAATCACCAAGTACTTTCTCGATGATTCTTCTTTTTATTCTACTGTAACAGATTTAGCAAGGTTTCGTGGTTTATCTACATCTAAACCGCGATGCAAAGTTGCAAAATAAGCAATCAACTGTGTCGGCACGACCATAGAAATTGGTGACAGATATGGATGAACAGACATTAAAACAATATCGTCCCCTTCTTTTGCTACATTTTCTTCTACAACGGTCAAAACATTTGCACCACGCGCCACAACTTCTGATACATTGCCGCGAGTATGACTGGCCAATTGCTCATCGGAAGAAATCAAGGTTATTACTGGCGTACCGTCTTCAATCAAAGAAATCGTTCCATGTTTTAACTCTCCAGCAGCAAATCCTTCACACTGGATATAGGAAATTTCTTTTAATTTTAGGCTGGCTTCCATAGCAACATAATAGTCTTGTCCTCGACCGATATAGAAAGCATTGCGTGTTGTTGCGAGTAACTCATGTACTTTTTCGTCAATACTGTCTTTTTCAGATAGCGTAGCCTCAATGGCTTGCGCCACAATGGATAATTCATGCACTAAATCAAACTGTTTTGCTTTTTCATTGGCATTGGCATCTCCAACTGCTTTTGCTAGAAAAGCCAGAGTCGCAATCTGTGCCGTATAAGCCTTAGTTGAAGCAACAGCAATTTCTGGTCCAGCATGCAGCAACATTGTATGAGTCGCTTCACGAGACAAAGTGGAACCTGGTACATTGGTTACAGTCAAGCTTGGGATTCCCATAGCATTGGCTTTAACCAAAACTTGACGGCTATCGGCCGTCTCACCAGATTGGCTAATCAGGATAAACATTGGTTTCTTGCTCAGTAATGGCCATCTGTAGCCCCATTCTGAAGAAATCCCTAATTCCACAGGTGTGTCCGTCAATTCTTCTAGCATCCGCTTGGTTGCAAATCCAGCATGATAAGAAGTTCCAGCCGCTAAAATATACAACCGATCAGCCTCTTGAACAGCGTTTATAATAGCTGGATCGACAACTACTTGATCATTATCGTCTGTATATCCTTGAATCAACTTACGCATCACTGTTGGCTGCTCATCAATTTCTTTGAGCATATAGTAAGGATAAGTGCCTTTGCCAATATCTGATAAATCAAGTTCCGCAGTATAACTATCGCGCTCAATTGGATTCCCGTCGTAGTCCTGTACTTCTACGCTGTCAGCGGTCACAATTACCAGTTCTTTATCATGAATTTCCATGTATTCGCTGGTTTCACGAATCATCGCCATAGCATCCGAACAGACCATATTGTAGCCTTCTCCTAGGCCAATTAAGAGCGGTGATTTATTTTTCGCCACATAGATCACGTCTGCATCCTCTGCATCCATTAAAGCAAAAGCATAGGAACCTTCAATGATGTGGAGCGCTTTTTTAAAAGCATCTAGTACTGAGAGTCCGTCCTCTTCAACAAATTTTCCAATCAAGTGAACCGCAATTTCTGTATCTGTCTGACCCTTCAAATCATGTTCAGCAAGATACGTATTCTTAATATCTAGGTAATTTTCGATAACACCATTATGCACTAAAACAAAGCGTTCAGTTTGAGACGTATGCGGATGCGCATTGCTTTCACTTGGTTTTCCGTGCGTTGCCCAACGTGTATGCCCAATACCAGCCGTTCCAGCTACATCAATCCCGATTTTTGAACGAAGGTCGGCAATACGACCAACCGATTTGACTAAGCTAGATGTTTTCCCATTTGTCACAAAAATTCCCGCTGAATCATATCCCCGGTATTCTAATTTTTCTAGACCCTGCATTAAAATATCTGTTGCATTCCGATTTCCAACAACTCCGACAATTCCACACATACTATTCTTTCTAGCAAACGACTTTCAGAAGTCTGCCATCTCCTTCTTTGATTTTTTAAATTGGTATAGTCTAATAATAGCTATACAAAACAAGCTAAGTCAGTATATAATTTTATTGTGAATTTGTCAACAATAAAATTGGTATAGTTCAAAAAAGAAAGGCGGTGCAACCAAGAGACTCCAAAAGCAAATTTAGTTGTCTTCTATAAACAAAAAAGTAATCTGCTCTAAACGTTTTCTTTACAACATCAAAGTATACTTTGGGCATAGTCTATTGAACATTCAATCTGTGATCTAAATAATCCGCTACTTCATAACTAGAAACAAAAAGACTGGATAAAACCAGCCTTTTCTTCCATATGATTGCTCTAGGTTCAATCTTTTAACATTTCATTTTTGATTTTTAAATCGTTCAACATCACGAGCAATAACCAATTCTTCATCCGTTGGAATAACCAGCACTCGAACCTTGGAATCTGGCATTGAAATATCTCCATAATTACCAAAAACATTCTTTTCTGGGTCAAGTTCACAACCAAACCAAGAAATTCCCTCAATAACTAATCGACGAATCGTCACAGAATTCTCACCAATTCCAGCGGTAAAGATAATGGCATCTGCTCCGTTTAAAACAGCCAGATACTGACCAATATATTTTTGAATACGATCAACAAAGATGTCATTCGCCAACTGTGCTTTGGCATCACCAGCGCGCATAGCGGCATGAATATCACGCATGTCGCTGGATTTCTCAGATACCCCTAAGAGACCTGACTCACGATTTAAAATACGATTAATATCTTCCGGCGTATTCAAATCTTCTGTATGCTCCATCAGATAAGGAATAATCGCTGGATCAATATCCCCTGTGCGAGTTCCCATCATCACGCCACCTAGCGGAGTAAAGCCCATTGAAGTGTCAACAGATTGACCACCTTTGACTGCTGTAATAGAAGCACCATTCCCAATATGGCAAGTAATTAGTTTCAGATCTTCAAGCGGTTTGCCAAGCACTTTAGCGGCTTCCTTGGCAACATACTGATGACTTGTTCCATGCGCACCATATTTACGCACTTTGTTTTCAGTATAATATTTAGTTGGCAATGGATAACGGTAAGCTTTTTCAGGCATTGTTGTATGAAATGACGTATCAAACACAACGACACTTGTAATGTCTGGCAACAATTCTTTAAATGCACGAATTCCTGCTGCATTTGCTTTGTTATGAAGTGGTGCAAGAAGCGCTAATTCTTCTACTTTTTGAATCACTTCTTCGCTATCCACAAGTGCAGATTCTTTAAAATATTCACCACCTGCAACGACACGATGACCGACACCTGTGATTTCATCATAGGCTTTAATAATATCAAAGCGCATTAAATCATCTAACAAAATTTTAACAGCTTGTGTGTGGTCATCAATATCTAAAATTTGTTTCTCCGCACGACCATCAAATTTGACCGTTGAAATGGAATCTTTGAGACCAATTCGCTCAATTAACCCCTTAGCGATGACCTTTTCAGCTGGCATTTCGTATAATTGCCATTTTAGACTAGAACTTCCGGCATTGATTGAAATTGTTTTTGACATAAATTACCTCTTTTAAGCGTTTTCATTTATTATATCAAAAACTTGTTTAAATTTCACTTTCTTGGCTCCAATTTTGAAACTTTTCGCTAAATGTCAATAAATCCGCTTGATTCTGCAAATCAGATAAAGCATAAACAAATGGTTGGACAGTTTGTTCATCTTGCTTTTTCAGTACAAAAATTGTTTTAGCGTATGCTGCATTTCCAAAAAGAGACTCTGGTAACGCAATCATTGCAACTATTTGTGCATGCTTCTGCAACCAATTTTTTAATAAATCACTTTGTGTGCTAGTCAGTAAATCATTTGGTGCAAGGAAAATAGCATAACCATCCGATTTGAGATACTTGAGCGATTGTTCCATTAACAAATGATGAGCATAAGTATGCTCCTGTCTACTAGCCACTTCATAGCGCGTCGCAATGTTATCATCAGGATAAAAGCCAACTGGTAAATCACTGATAATCACATCGCTTTCTTTCAATACTTGTGGGCGCACCGCATCACCTTGCACAAAACTAACTTTTGCATCCATCACATCTGCGATACTGGCTGATATATCAATTAGCAGATCGTCCAATTCCAGCCCTAGATAATCCACATTTTTATTTGTATTATTGAGAATGGTTTCTGCCAAATTTCCCATTCCACTACCAATTTCCAACACATCAATATGTTCTTTATTACTCAATTGGTCAATGAGAAATGTTACGATAAAACCAATAGAATCCGGAGTAAATTGATGATTAGCTTGCAAAGGCTCTGTTTGAGCCGCTTTCATCAGCAAAAATTGGTATGCTCGTCGCCATTCTTCTTTATCTAATTTCAAAGATTTAAGTGTTTCATTATTTTTTTTGACAATAGCTAGCTCTGTATTTCCATCCAGATAAACCCCATTTTGCTCGACCAAAGCATCATAAAAATTCGTCAAAAGAGTATTTTGGAGCTCCTGGACATTCTCTAACAAAAGCGAATAAGCCTGTTCTATTTTTTCAAAATTCATAGTATCCTCCACTCCCTATCATACCAAAATTTATCTCTTTTTGCGAGCGAGTCCTCAGTTGCTCACATCTAGTTCTATTCTCACTTATTCGTCTAAATTGTCATTGGTTTGATTGGAATGCATAAGTGGGAAGCGAAATTGATAACGGCGACCAGTGTTCATTGTTACTGTCAGGATGAACTCTTTCTCATCTTTCTGATCTTGCACATACCCCTGTTCAAAATTCCTTTGTTTAGGATTTTCATTTGCTACAGCTGCCATTGCATAAGCCTGTATTCGCTCTCGGTTTAGGGTGAAATTCCTGTGATTTGCAGTTTGCCGATGAAGGTAAAATTGCAAAAGTAAGCTAAAGACGGCTGTTATAAAAAGGGCATAGAGCATAATACCTGCTTTAACTCTTTGTTTCCACACGATAGACGAACTCCCTTTCCAATCCTCGCTTAAATGTCATTCTGATATGAATCAGCTCATTTTTCTGTGAGATTTCTGCTTTTTTCACATTATAAATCATAGGCTGATAGCCTTTCCCATTTGCATTGGTTTTTCTGAAATCTTGTCCACTTGACTTTCCAAATGCAATCGTCTTACCGTCCTGCTTCATGTATAAACGATTATTCTCCACTTTTTCAAATGAAGAACGAATCAATTCCGCTTCTAATTGATGGGCAAACAAAAGCCATTCTCGTTGTTCACTGTGTTGTCGAGCTCGGACCTCCGAAGCCAGAAGACGCGTCATCGATTGAAATAATAGCACACTCCCGCTGATTACAAAGAGGGCAACCAGAGCCTCTAAAAGTGTAAAAGCTTTCACTTTATTTGCCTTGAACACCGACAATCAGCTCCTTCCCATGATAAATCTGGATGCCTTGTTGACTTTTTTCAACACGAACTTCAATACCGTTTATTGTTAAATGGCTTTGCTTTGTTTGTAATGCCATATTAGCCACTCTTAGAACTTCTTCTTTTTTCAGCAAATCATTTTCTGTCTGTCGAGACTGATGGAGCTGCCCCAATAACAAGGTCACAATAAACGCAAAAACAGCCAATGCCAATAAAGCTTCTAATAAAATCGTTCCTCTAACGCATTGTTTTCTTAAATTTTCCATTTCCTAGATATAATTGATACGTAATTGTTTGCTTATTTGTCTGAAAGATAACCTTTCCGAGCGATGAATTACCGCCTGCCTTGTCAAAATGAAGTGTCAGGTCTTCCGGAGCCTGAATCGAGCGAGGAACTGCCAAATAGCTGTAACCATTGGAAATCCTCTCGCGAGAAAAATTCATGTCCAACTGACTTTGAGCTGCACTACTCAACTTCTGACTTTCCCGATAAAAATGCTCAAACTCTAGAAAGAAAATTTGCTGTTCTACTTGCTCAAACGATGAACGTACTGAACCTGACACAGCAAGCAATAAGAGACTCGTCATAAATAAGGTCAGCAAACTTTCCAAAAGCGTAAAACCTTTAATCTGCAACTGTGCGAGCTTCTTTTGTATGTTTTGCATAATAAGCCTTGTATGATGCTGCTTGCTTGTCTGTAATAGTTCCTTCACTGACTAATTTTGAAAGCGTCGCTTTTTCATTAGTATGATTCACTTCAAAAAGCTCTGCCTGACTTTCGACAACCTTCACAACAGCTGCATTTCCTTTTTCCGTTACAGCTTCTTTTTGTTTGGTCAAATTCGGAACAAACAAAAGCATCAAAACACTGATGATTAGAAGCACCACTAACATTTCCACCAAAGTGAAAGCTTTTACCTTTATATTTTTAATTTTTTTCATAACTGAACCTCCATATTTTGATAAATTGGCAGCAACATGGCTGCATACAATAAAACAATAACCAGTGCCACAAAAACAAAGACAAGCGGCTGCACTAAGTTCATAGCTTGATTGATCCGACTAAAAAACTTCTCCCACGTTTTTTGAGCATAAACTTCTAATTCACACCCTAATTTGGATTTCACTTCACCGTATTCAATTATCAAACCCAATTCCTTTTTAAAAAACGGGTAGTGTTTAACCACTTGGGAAAATTCCTGACCATTTTGCAGCGCAACTTCTAAGTCTTTTCCAATTTCTTGAAACATAGCAGAGCGTTGCCCTTGCATCATCTGAAAAATCTGACTGAGTTCTAAACCTTGACCAATCATATTTCCCCATTCGCGCGCATAATAAGCTGTCAAATACGCTTGAATAAAAGTTCCACAAAAAGGAAGTCGAGCCAAGAAGCTAAACACTACTATTTTTGAGCTTTTTCTAAACCAATAAAAACCTATCGCTAACAAAACAAGGACTACTCCTAATGAACCCAGAAAAATTTGCGGCAACTGACTAATCAGCTGCGTTGCACTATTTTGGCGTTCTAACTGCGGAAGTAAATAATTGCGCAGCCCTAACATAATGAATACTAAAAAAATAAGTAAAATGAATGGATAAGTGGCTACCTCAATTAACTTTTTCTTGACTTTTGAGACATTTTCCAAGTATTCCTCAATCTTAGTCAGGCTGAGTGAGAGATTCCCATGTAGCTCTGCCAGTGAAAGCTGGGTGACAACACTATCTGAAAATCCTAAACTAGCCATAATTTCTGAAAAAGGTTTTCCTGTTGCTAAACCCTCTTTCATCTTTTCTACATAGGTTTTTTCTAGCAGGGCACTCCGCTTCAAAAAATCAATCATTTCTGCTAAATGAAAGCCACTAGAAAAAAGATTATTCAGCAACTCTACGACTTTTTTCTGCCTACCTATGGATAATTTTTTCCGTTTCTGCCTGCTCAAAAGTGATATGTCCTGCTGCATAAAGCTGATCAATCTGCTTATTCCAGTCACTTGGCTCATGCTCTTGATACCTTTCACTGACAAAATCCACTATTCCTCCTTTCGCAATTAACCGTTGGTAGCAAATTCCTTGCAAAACAATTTTCAGCTCTGCTTCTGTCACTCCCAACTCCAGCAACCGTTCATAGACACCTCGTACGCTTTTAGCATGAATAGTTGAAAAAACAGTCACTCCCGTTAAGCTAGCTCGAACAACTGCCCGTGCTGTCTCCGCATCACGAATCTCTCCGATAATCAATAAATCCGGTCGATGCCGAAGAGAAAGTTTTATCAAACTTTCATAAGTTAAACCAATCGCTTCGTTCAGCTGCAGCTGTAACATCCCTGCTTGTTTGATTTCAACCGGATCTTCAATTGACATGATTTGCTGATCGGCAAAACGCTCTTGAGCCAACTGGTGCATGAGAGTAGTTTTACCACTTCCTACCGGTCCTGAAAAAAGGTAAAGCCCTCGCTGTTTGAAACGTTCTTTCAACTCCGGAATTTGAGCAAACCAAAACTTCAGCTCTGCTTCTTCATCATGCAATAGACGAATCACCAGGCTTTCATATCCACGGTAATCCCCTACTGTTGACAACCGTAGCGACGTTTTCTTGTCACTATATTGATAATCACAAGAGCCCAGCTGACTGCGACGTTTTTCTCCCACATTCATCCCAGCAGTAAACTTGAAATGACTGATTACAGCAGCTAGCTCTTCAAATTCATAATTGCGTATAAAACGGCGTTCATCTCCAATTCGCATATACAACTCGTAAACATTTTCCTTCGGAACAAAATAAATGTCCTGTGCTCGTTCTTCCTTAGCTTGACAAATAATAGCCTGTGCAATGTTTTGAACCATATCTCCTCCTCACTTTATATTATTCGCAGAAGAAAATAAAAAAATGATGAAAAATCACCATTTTGTAAATTATTTAAACGTTAGAGAGCAAGCACGATGTTTCTCTTCACTATTTTGTTTATTATAGCCCGGTCTCCATTTCTCTTTAGGAATGACACCATCATTTTCCAATAAAGCGAGAGAATGGTATTGCTGGACAGAATCACTACATTCTTCACACCAGCGCAAATCTTCTGCATCCCAAAAAATGGACATTAAATCACTTCGACTTTTATAGAAAGGAAAAGCAGCTACCAACTTCAGCCATTGGCGCTTATAATACTTTAAAGCAGTATAATAGTCATCAAAATGTTGTATAGATACGATATTAGCTTCCCAGTCATCAAAAAACCACCAAGGCTCATCTTTGCCATACATTTCAATCACACAATACACCTGCTTCACCTCCCTTTGTTCTGTTTATTATATCGGAAATGCTAAATTTTTTAAACAGATATGCTCCATTATACAAGTTTTTCGCCATTTGCTCAAAAATGTAGAAAAAGTGGCATTATTTTGATTAGTACTTTTTCATTCATCAAATAAGAAAACGAGACTCTTCTTAAGCCTCATTTCCAATTTATTAATACAAATCAAGGTAGTTATCTACTTCCCATTGGGAAACGAAAGTGGCATAGCTTGCCCATTCGATGCGTTTTGCTTCCACAAAACTTGTATAGATATGACTACCCAAGGCAGCTTTTACAACTTCATCTTCTGTTAGTGCTTTCACCGCATTGTGGAGAGTAGATGGAAGATCCGTAATCCCTGCTTCTTTACGCTCTTCTGCTGTCATAACATAGATATTTTCTTCAATTGGAGCAGGTGCTTCAATTTTATTTTCAATCCCATGAAGTCCAACTTCAAGAAGAACCGCCATAGCGATATAAGGGTTAGCCATTGGGTCAACCGAACGCAATTCCAAACGAGTCCCCATACCGCGTGAAGCTGGCACACGAACAAGCGGAGAACGGTTACGTCCTGCCCAAGCAATATAAACCGGAGCTTCATAGCCTGGAACTAAGCGTTTGTAAGAATTTACAGTCGGGTTCATGATAGCTGTATAATTGTAAGCATGCTTAATTAGGCCACCAAGAAAATAGTAAGCTGTTTCTGATAATTGCATACCATTTGGATCTTCTGGATCAAAAAATGCATTTTGACCATCCTGATTAAAGAGCGACATGTTACAGTGCATACCTGAACCGGCAATACCAAATTTTGGTTTTGCCATGAACGTTGCATACAGACCATGCTTACGAGCAATTGTTTTAACAACCAGTTTAAACAACTGAATCTTATCACAGGCACGAAGTACTTCATCATATTTGAAGTCAATTTCATGCTGACCGATCGCTACTTCATGGTGACTGGCTTCTACTTCAAATCCCATCGTTGTGAGGACATTGACGATTTCACGACGAGTATTGTCAGCCAGATCAGTCGGAGCAAGGTCAAAATAGCCACCCTTATCATTCACTTCAAGAGTCGGATCGCCATTCTCATCGAGTTTAAATAGGAAAAATTCTGGCTCAGGACCTAAATTAAAGGATTTGAATCCTAATTCTTCCATGTGACGTAAAGCGCGTTTTAAATTTCCACGTGGATCCCCTTTAAAGGGAGTTCCTTCTGTTGTATAAACATCGCAAATTAGTCCTGCGACACTGCCATTTTCATCTCCCCAAGGGAAAACAGTCCATGTATCCAAGTCAGGATAAAGGTACATATCTGACTCATTGATACGCACAAAACCCTCGATAGAAGAACCATCGAACATCACTTTGTTGGACAAAACTTTATTCAGCTGTTCATCTGTCGCCGGAATTTCGACATTTTTCATCGTTCCCAAAACATCCGAAAACATCAAACGGATAAAGGTAACATTTTTTTCTTTCACTTCGCGACGAATGTCAGCTACTGTAATTGGCATGAGTATCTCCTTATGAAATTTTTAAAAATTGATGTTGGTCAATGCATACGACCAAATGGTGGAAGGGAAGAAGCAAAGCGCCCTTGTTGCAAAATATCGTTATGAAGGGCTCGACGAACGTCTTTCTCGCTCACTGGCTTTTTATATCTCGCTTCACGCTCAGCATATTTCCGTTTAATAGCAGCAATATTGTAACCTTCTGAAATGTAATCTTTAATCTCTAACAAGCGATCCATATCATTTAATGAATACATGCGGCGATTTCCTTCATTTCGATCAGGTTTAATCAATTCTTGATCTTCATAATAACGAATCTGACGTGCCGTCAAATCTGTTAATTTCATAACGCTACCAATGGGAAAAACAGCCATATTGCGACGAAATTCCTTTTCCTTCATTGCAAATTCCTTTCTCATGCTCTATTATAGTCCGAAAAATTTTTCCTGTCAAGAATGTATGTTAGGTTTCCTGACATCACTTCTTGTTTTTTAATATCAAAAATTTTCTCAATCGATTTATATCAGAATTGACTAACATGGCAATAAATACCCCCATAAAGGTTTCAAATACCCGTGCAAATACATACAAAATTGTCTCTCCTGTTGGAACTGATAGGGTAATAATCAGCATAGCAGAAACACCACCAATCACCCCTGCCTTATTGTTCATAGCAACATTTGTCATAATGGTTAACATGGTACAAATCGGAACGAGAAGCAAGGTTACCCAAAACTGATCATGAAAAAGCTGATTAATAAGAAAGAAGAACAAAGCATACAAACCGCCAATACTGTTTCCTAAGATACGAGATGTTCCAAAATGAACACTCTTATCAAAATCCTCTCGCAAACTAAAAACAGCTGTTAAAGCGCCAATCTGTAGCCCTTTCCAACCCAAAAATCCAAAAATTAAAAGGACAATAAAAACAGCGATTCCTGTTTTAAAAGTCCGCATTCCTAATTTAAATTTCGATTTATCAAATTTGTACTTTTTAAAATAACCCATTCATACATTTCCTTTTACCCTTATTCTAACATATTTTAGAGAAATTTTGAGGAAAAGAATGATGGTTTCCAAACAGGTCTATCAAAGCTTTCCTATACATTTTTTAGAGAAAGTTCACAAACATCTTCTACTTGACCATCACTTCCTATCTTTATCAGTTTTAATCCCGTCAGGATTCCCGAGACAGATGGATAATGAGCAAAACAGTGAAGGTAAAGCAGAGCCCATTTTTTCTTTTGGAACTCGGTTGGCTAATGTCACATGCGGAACCCAGTTTTCAAGAAGATAGGAGGAAGATTGGTCTACATAACTTGCAATCTTTTTATGTAACTCTGCATGAAATGCAGTTAATTCTGACGTTTTAACAGGATTGAGTGTAACAATGGAAGAACCTAGAAAGGACGAAATAGAGCTAAAGTTCAAACTTACAGCTGACTAATCTTCGCCATCTCTTCCGAGATTAGCTGGATATCAGCCAAATCTACTTTTTCAAGAGACGAAAAAGTCAAATGTGGTTCCCGATCGACTACTTCATAAGTGTAGTTTGATAGACTATTGACACTCAAACTGCGCCAAATAGAGCGGACTCGTTCTTGGCTATACCTATCTAGAGCTCCTATAATAGTATACATATCGTTTCTCTGTAAAAGAAAAAGTGGTTGAACCACCTTTCCTCTATTATTTTTTTGTTCTAGCCTTATTTTTCAGTCAATGCTGCAAGACCTGGGAGTACCTTTCCTTCAAGAAGTTCCATAGATGCACCACCACCGCGTCACAAATACTTTCACTAACACAAAAAGGTGAACAAGCCACCTTTTTGTTATCATTTCAGTTTTGCTCCTTTCTCTCCAAAATCAGGATTTTGGAGAGACTAACGGGCTAAAACTTATTTTTCAGTAAGAGCTGCAAGTCCTGGAAGAACTTTACCTTCCAACAATTCCATAGACGCGCCTCCGCCCGTACTAATCCATGAGAATTTATCTGCACGACCAAGGTTGATAGCTGCAGCAGCTGAGTCACCACCACCGATAATTGATTTAACGCCTGGTTGTTTAACGATAGCGTCCATTACACCGATTGTACCAGCTTGGAAATCAGGATTTTCAAAGACGCCCATAGGTCCGTTCCAAACAACTGTTTTAGCACCAGTTAATTCTTGGTCAAATTTAGCGATTGATTTAGGACCGATATCCAAACCAAGGAAGCCAGGGTCTACTGCTTCACCTTCAGTATTTTTCACTTCAGTGTAGTCAGCAAATGCGTTTGCTTCTTTAGAGTCAACTGGCAAAATGAGTTTCCCATTTGATTTTTCAAGAAGAGCTCTAGCAATATCGAGTTTGTCTTCTTCAACAAGTGAATTACCGATTTCGATGCCTTGTGCTTTGTAGAATGTGTAAGTCATCCCACCACCGATAAGAACTTTATCAGCTTTTTCAAGAAGATTTTCGATAACACCGATCTTATCAGAGACCTTTGAACCACCAAGAATGGCTACGAATGGACGAACTGGATTTTCAACAGCTTCTTTGATATAAGCAATTTCGTTTTCAAGAAGGAAACCAGCAACAGCTTTTTCAACGTTTGCTGAGATACCAACGTTAGATGCATGTGCACGGTGGGCTGTACCGAATGCGTCGTTTACGAAGATACCATCTCCAAGTGATGCCCAGTATTTACCAAGTTCTGGATCATTTTTAGATTCTTTTTTACCGTCAACATCTTCAAAACGAGTGTTTTCAACAAGAAGAACTTCGCCGTCTTTAAGAGCATTAATAGCTGTTTCAAGTTTTTCACCACGGGTAACACCGGGGAAGATAACTTCTTGACCAAGTTTTGCAGACAAATCTGCTGCTACTGGAGCAAGTGATTTTCCTTCCTTATCAGCTTCTTCTTTCACACGCCCAAGGTGAGAGAAGAGAACAGCACGTCCACCATGTTCGATGATATATTTAATTGTTGGCAAAGCCGCAGTAATACGGTTGTCATTAGTGATAACGCCATCTTTCAAAGGTACGTTAAAGTCAACACGAACGAGAACTTTCTTTCCCTTCAAATCAACGTCTTTAACAGTCAATTTAGCCATTTAATCAGACTCCTTATTATTTTTTGTACATGATAATTATATCACAAAAGCGATTAAAAAGGTAGCAAAATCAGACACTTTTCCTGTCTTATTGACAAAGCTCTATCAGCACACTACAATAAAGATAAAAAGGGCAAATCATATGAAACAAACATTATCTATCGTCCAAAAGAAAGTTGACCAAGATTTAAACATCATTGCCATCTTGACTATGCTTCCGCTTATCGGATATTTATTTTTCCAACAAGAAATAACTGATTTCACCCATCAGTCATCGTTTCCCATTTGGCTTCGCCTTCTCTTTCTCGCAATGTGTCAGTTTGGTGCAGCTGGTCTAGGGACTAGCGTCGTTCTGATTCGTCGCAAAGAAAGCTGGAAAGAATATGGATTGGTTACTAAACATTTTCTCCCGTCCTGCGTCCAAACTGCAATCACCTGTCTTCCTTTGCTGCTTTTCCTCATCATTACAGGACAAGTTCACACCTACCTCCCATTTCAATCAATCTCCTTAACGAAAGAAATTCTTGCTAGTTCTTTTCCGACAAACATCTTAGGTTACTTGCTCATTTCTCTTATCTGGGGATTCTGAGAAGGTTTTAATTATGTTGTAATTTCTAGGAAAATCAATCTTCGCTATCCACGTCAAAATAAGAAAATTGACCTTGGTGCCCTCATTTGTGCTTTGATTTGCCTCCTTGTTCATGGAATGATTGGCTTGGATGCGACTTCTCTATTTGAAGCAATCGCCGTATTCATTCTCATTTATGGCATGCTGGTCATTCAGAAACGGACTGGGAATGCATGGAGTTGTATTCTCATCTTTTGCTTCTTTTGGAATGCATTTTAATACTAGCCAAAAATCTAATTTTGACGGCCCCTTTTTACACTTGAATCAAAATTAAAATGCGATATATTCGCTATGCAAAGTTAGCTAAATTTGAAAATTACCAGAAAATTTTTCATAAAATTCCAAACCTAACAAAAAGAGTCGAAGATTTCGACTCTTTTTTATTATTTTGCTGGTGTGGTTTCTTCCACAGTTTCTGTTGCCGTTGTATCTTCGATAATTTCAACTTCATTGACAGCTTGCGGCTCAAGATTACGGTAGCGTGCCATACCTGTACCAGCTGGAATGATTTTACCAATGATAACATTTTCCTTTAGACCAAGCAGATGATCTTTCTTACCACGGATAGCCGCATCAGTCAGAACACGAGTGGTTTCTTGGAAAGAGGCAGCTGATAAGAAACTGTTGGTTTCCAGAGAGGCCTTGGTAATTCCCATAAGAACAGGACGAGCTGTTGCAGGTACACCGCCTGAGATAACTACATCTCGGTTAGCATCGGTAAAGTCTGTAATATCCATGAGTGTGCCCATAAGAAGATCAGTATCTCCCGGATCCATGATGCGCACCTTGCGAATCATTTGGCGAACCATTACTTCAATATGCTTGTCACCGATTTCTACCCCTTGACTGCGGTAAACTTTTTGCACTTCAGCTAGCAGGTAAGTCTCAACAGACAAGACATCACGAACAGCCAATAAATGTTTTGGTTGGATAGAACCTTCTGTTAATGCTGCTCCGCGAGAAACTTGGTCACCTATAGCCACTTTCATACGAGCTGTAAATGGTACAACGTATTCTCCTTCACCGGTTGCACCCTTGACAAAGACTTTCTTAGTCCGAGTAGATGCATCTTCTTCAATCGCAGTGACTTCACCTTTAACTTCTGTGATGACTGCTTCCCCTTTTGGATTACGGGCTTCAAAGATTTCTTGAACCCGAGGAAGCCCCTGAGTAATATCAGTATTAGAAGCAACACCACCCGTATGGAAAGTCCGCATAGTCAATTGTGTACCAGGTTCACCGATAGATTGGGCAGCAATGGTTCCAACTGCTTCCCCAACTTCAACAGCGTCGCCCGTTGCCAAGTTGATACCATAACAGCGACGGCAAACGCCATGACGCGTATTACATGTAAAGACAGAACGGATAGTAACTTCTTCGATACCAGCGTTGATAATTTCATGCGCTACATCTTCTGTAATCAATACATCTGGACCAACGATGACTTCACCTGTTTCAGGATGTTTAACCGATTTTTTCGTATAACGACCAATCAAGCGCTCTTCCAATGGTTCAATCATTTCTTTGCCGTCAGTAATAGAGCGAATCACAAGACCACGGTCAGTTCCACAATCGTCTTCACGAATGATAACATCTTGCGCCACATCAACCAAGCGACGAGTCAAATAACCTGAGTCGGCAGTCTTAAGGGCTGTATCAGTCATCCCCTTACGAGCACCGTGAGTAGAGAAGAACATTTCCAAAACAGACAGACCTTCACGGAAGTTAGACAAGATTGGCAACTCCATGATACGGCCATTAGGAGCAGCCATCAAACCACGCATACCGGCAAGTTGCGAGAAGTTAGAGATGTTACCACGGGCTCCAGAGTCCATCATCATAACGATTGGGTTCTTCGGATCTTGGTTAGCAACCAAGCGTTTTTCCAATTTTTCACGAGCAGCACGCCATTCTGCAGTAACCGCGTTATAGCGCTCATCGTCTGTAATCATCCCACGACGGAATTGTTTCGTGATTTGTTCAACACGTTTATGTGACTCTTCGATAATTTCTGCCTTATCTTCAACGACTGGAATATCGGCAATCCCTACTGTCAAACCAGCAAGCGTTGAATGATGATAGCCGAGATCTTTCAGACGGTCTAGAAAAGCAGACGTTTCAGTTGTACGGAAACGTTTGAAGATCTCAGCAATGATATTCCCGAGATTTTTCTTCTTAAATGGTACGTTTAATTCAAGTTTACTGATGGCTTCTTTGACATCTTGACCAGGTTCTAAGAAGTATTTAGCTGGCACACCTTCTGCTATGTTGGAGGCAATTGGTTCTTGCAAATACGGCAATTCATCTGGCATGATGTCATTGAAAAGAATCTTACCAACTGTTGTCAAAAGAATCTTGTGTTTTTGATCTTCCGTCCATGGTTTGTTCAAACTATCAGTCGCAATCCCAACACGTGTATGTAAATGCACATAACCATTCCGAAGAGCCATTACAGCTTCGTCACGGTCTTTAAAGACCATACCTTCACCTTCACGACCAGCTTCTTCCATTGTTAGGTAATAGTTCCCTAAGACCATATCTTGTGACGGTGTTACGACTGGCTTACCGTCTTTTGGATTGAGGATGTGCTCAGCAGCTAGCATAAGAATCCGTGCTTCTGCCTGAGCTTCTTCCGACAATGGTACGTGAATAGCCATTTGGTCTCCGTCAAAGTCGGCATTGTAGGCCTCACACACAAGCGGGTGCAAACGAAGAGCTTTCCCGTCAATTAAGACTGGCTCAAATGCTTGAATTCCTAATCTGTGAAGTGTCGGTGCGCGGTTAAGGAGTACCGGGTGTTCTTTAATGACATCCTCTAAGATATCCCAAATACGTTCATCACTGCGTTCCACCAAGCGTTTAGCAGCTTTCACGTTTTGCACAATATCACGCGCTACAATTTCACGCATAACAAATGGTTTGAAAAGCTCAATTGCCATTTCGCGCGGCACACCACATTGGTACATCTTGAGGGTTGGCCCTACCGCAATAACCGAACGTCCGGAGAAGTCAACCCGTTTACCCAGCAAGTTTTGACGGAAACGTCCTTGTTTCCCTTTAAGCATGTGGCTCAATGATTTGAGCGGGCGGCTACCTGGTCCAGTAATTGGACGACCACGACGACCGTTGTCAATCAACGCATCAACCGCTTCTTGCAACATCCGCTTTTCATTTTGCACGATGATTCCAGGAGCATTCAGCTCCAAAAGACGTGCCAAACGATTGTTCCGATTGATAACACGACGGTAAAGATCGTTCAAGTCAGAGGAAGCAAAGCGTCCACCGTCCAGCTGAAGCATTGGACGTAAGTCTGGCGGAATAACTGGCAAGATGTTTAAGACCATCCATTCTGGTTTGTTACCAGATTTTTGGAAAGCATCTAAAACATCTAAGCGGCGTATCGCTTTGACGCGCTTTTGCCCAGTTGCAGTTTTTAATTCTTCTTTGAGGGCTGCAATTTCTTTTTCCAAATCTACTTGTTTCAAGAGATCTTGGATAGCTTCAGCACCCATTTTTGCAACAAATGATCCTGAACCGTATTCCCGCAAACGTTCACGATATTCCCGCTCCGTCATAATAGATTTGTGCTCAAGTGGCGTATCTTTTGGATCAATTACCACATAAGCTGCAAAATAAATGACTTCTTCAAGAGCACGAGGACTCATATCCAATGTCAAGCCCATGCGACTCGGAATCCCTTTAAAATACCAAATATGAGAAACAGGAGCCTTTAACTCAATATGTCCCATACGCTCACGACGCACTTTTGTACGAGTGACTTCAACACCACAACGGTCACAAATGATTCCTTTATAACGAATCCGTTTATACTTTCCACACGCACATTCCCAATCTTTCGTAGGACCAAAGATGACTTCATCAAAAAGTCCTTCACGTTCTGGCTTTAGTGTACGGTAGTTAATTGTTTCAGGTTTCTTCACTTCCCCATAAGACCAAGAGCGGACTTTACTAGGTGAAGCTAGGGTGATTTGCATACTTTGAAAACGATTTACATCAACCACTATTTCTTACCTTTCTTTATTATCTATTGAATCAGTTCTTATTCTTTTCCTTCAGCTTCAAAAGCTGCTCTCGCTTCTTGAGCTGCCTTTTCACGCGCTTTTTCAAGGTCATCTACGTGAATCACATCGTCATCCATGCCTTCATCCAAGTCACGAAGTTCTACTTCATTGTCATCTTCATCTAGGACGCGCATATCAAGACCAAGTGACTGCAATTCTTTCACAAGAACACGGAAAGATTCTGGCACACCTGGTTTTGGAATTGGTTTACCTTTAGTAATAGCTTCATAAGCTCTCAAACGACCATTGATATCATCTGACTTGTAGGTCAAGATTTCTTGCAGGACGTTAGAAGCACCGTAAGCTTCCAAAGCCCAAACTTCCATTTCTCCAAAACGTTGTCCACCGAATTGCGCTTTACCACCAAGTGGTTGCTGTGTAACGGTTGAATAAGGACCAACTGAACGAGCATGAAGCTTATCATCGACCATGTGGTGCAATTTAATCATATACATGACACCGACAGATACACGGTTGTCAAACGGCTCGCCCGTACGACCATCATAAAGAATCGTCTTGGCATCGCTATCCATGCCTGCTTCACGAACAGTATCCCAAAGGTCATCTGAGCTTGCTCCGTCAAATACTGGCGTTGCTATGTGGATACCAAGGTTGCGAGCAGCCATACCAAGGTGAAGCTCCATAACCTGTCCGATATTCATACGTGATGGCACCCCAAGTGGGTTCAACATGATGTCTACTGGTGTTCCGTCTGGAAGATAAGGCATATCCTCAACTGGAACGATACGGGAAACAACCCCTTTATTTCCGTGGCGTCCGGCCATCTTATCCCCAACGCGGATCTTTCGTTTTTGAGCAATGTAAACACGCACCAACATGTTGACACCAGATTGCAATTCATCACCGTTCGCACGAGTAAAGATTTTCACATCACGGACAACCCCAGCACCACCATGTGGTACACGAAGAGATGTGTCACGTACTTCACGAGATTTATCACCGAAAATTGCATGAAGCAGGCGTTCTTCAGCGGATAAGTCTTTTTCACCTTTCGGCGTTACTTTACCGACAAGAATGTCGCCCTCTTTCACCTCAGCACCAATGCGGATAATTCCCATTTCGTCAAGGTCTCTTAGCGCATCTTCCCCAACGTTTGGAATTTCGCGCGTAATTTCTTCAGGACCAAGCTTTGTATCACGTGTTTCTGATTCAAATTCTTCCAAGTGAACAGAGGTATAAACGTCATCTTTTACTAGACGTTCACTCATGATAACGGCATCTTCAAAATTGTAACCTTCCCATGTCATATAAGCAACGATTGGATTTTGTCCAAGCGCCATTTCACCTTTTTCCATAGAAGGTCCGTCTGCAATAAAGTCGCCTTTTTCAACCGTATCGCCAACTTTCACCAGCGTACGTTGGTTGTAAGAAGTACCAGAGTTTGAACGGCGGAATTTCGTAATATGATAGACATCAAGCGAACCGTCTTCACGACGAACTTCAACTTTGGCAGCATCAGAATATACAACTTTACCGTCGTGTTGTGCAATAATCGCCGCACCAGAATCGTGAGCTGCTTGGTATTCCATTCCAGTTCCAACGTATGGTGCATGCGGATCAATCAACGGTACTGCTTGACGTTGCATATTGGCACCCATGAGGGCACGGTTTGAGTCGTCATTTTCAAGGAAAGGGATACATGCTGTCGCAACGGCAACTACCTGTTTAGGCGACACATCCATGAAATCCACCTGATCTGAAGGAAATTCTTGGTTATTCCCTTGGTGACGTCCCATAACAATCGCTTCTGCAAAACGCCCGTCTTCTGTTAATTTAGAATTTGCTTGAGCAACGATGTATTCATCTTCTTCATCCGCTGTTAACCAGACGATTTCATTGGTGACCAGACCTGTTTCACGATCCACTTTACGGTAAGGCGTTTGGATAAAGCCATATTTATTCAAATGCCCATAAGAGGACAAGTTATTGATCAAACCAATATTTGGTCCTTCAGGTGTTTCAATCGGACACATACGACCATAGTGGGTATAGTGCACGTCACGCACTTCGTATCCTGCACGGTCACGTGTTAAACCACCAGGTCCTAAGGCAGATAAACGACGCTTGTGAGACAACTCAGACAGTGGATTGTGTTGATCCATAAATTGAGACAATTGAGAGGAACCAAAGAATTCTTTGATAGCTGCTGTAACTGGGCGTATGTTAATGATTTGTTGCGGAGTCAGTACTTCGTTATCTTGCACGCTCATGCGTTCACGCACATTGCGCTCCATGCGAGACAATCCAAGACGCACTTGGTTAGCAAGCAATTCACCTACCGCACGAATCCGACGATTTCCCAAATGGTCAATATCATCCACACGACCGATGCCTTCTGCTAAGTTAAGGAAGTAGCTCATCTCAGCCAAGATATCCGCTGGTGTAATCGTATGAACCCGATCACCTGGATTAGCGTTCCCAATAATAGTTACCACGCGATCTGGATCAGTTGGTGCCACGACTTTGAATTTTTGAAGAACGACTGGATCTGTCAATACAGCTGCATCATTTGGAATATAAGTGATTTTATTCAAATCTCCATCCAAATAGTCTGCAATACTATCAATGACACTACGCGTCATAACTGTTCCGGCTTCTACTAAGATTTCTCCTGTTTCTGGGTCAACCAAAGGTTCTGCAATCGTTTGATTTAACAAACGTGTTTTGATATTTAATTTTTTATTAATCTTGTAACGACCAACTGCCGCCAAGTCATAACGATGTGGATCAAAGAAACGAGCAACCAACAGACTACGTGAGCTATCCGCTGTCTTAGGCTCACCTGGACGAAGGCGTTCATAGATTTCTTTCAGCGCTTCATCTGTACGTGAATCCATCGGATTTTTGTGGATATCTTTTTCAATCGTGTTGCGAACGAGATCGCTATCACCGAAAATATCAAAGATTTCATCATCACCAGAGAAACCAAGTGCACGAACAAGCGTTGTAAATGGAATCTTACGAGTGCGGTCAATCCGAGTGTAGGCAATATCTTTTGAGTCCGTTTCCAACTCTAACCAAGCTCCACGGTTTGGAATGACGGTTGAACCATACCCAACCTTCCCATTTTTGTCTACTTTATCATTGAAGTAAACACCTGGAGAACGAACGAGCTGTGATACGATAATCCGCTCACCACCGTTGATGATAAACGTTCCCATTTCTGTCATGATTGGAAAATCGCCAAAGAAGACCTCTTGCGTCTTGATTTCGCCGGTTTCTTTATTGATTAAACGGAACGTCACAAAAATAGGCGCAGAATAGCTGGCATCGTGAATCCGTGCTTCTTCTAAAGTGTATTTGGATTCTTTGATTTCATAACCAACAAACTCCAAATCCATAGTGTCTGTAAAGTTTGAAATAGGAAGTACATCTTCAAATACTTCTTTCAAACCATGGTCAAGAAAATCTTTGAACGAATCCGTCTGGATTTCAATCAAATTTGGTAAATCAAGAACTTCCTTGATTCTTGAAAAACTACGACGAGTACGGTGTTTCCCGTATTGAACTTCATGTCCTGCCAAGTTTTTTACTCCTTCTTCTTTCTACATTCTCTATTACATGATAGAGTAGCAATTTCATTTGTCCTTTCTGATAAATTTTCAGAATCTTTAAGTTTTGATAACAAACGATGAAAATCCCAAAAATAGGCACAAAAAGAGCAGCTAAATCTGACTCTAAAAGTATGATTTAACTGCTGTGAGCTTTATATGGACAATATTTCAAATAAAGCAGACGACAAATTATTAATAATATTATACCCTATTTTACTCTGCTTTTCAAGTTTCTTTACTTATGAAAGTGTTTTTATTTTAACGTCCACCTAAAAGTGCTGCCCAAGCTTTTTGATAATCACTATCTGTCCCACCGATTCCAAATTTATAGGTGGTCATCGGAGCGCCATTTTTCGCCCAGTAACTAGTAACCGTCTGACCAGTCAGGCTCATGCTACGACCGTTGACTGTGACTGTTCCAGCTCGTTCACCTGTTGCTTTGAGAACATTGGACTTAATCACGCTTGAATCCAAATTGAACTTATCACCAACTCCCCAAATATTTGGATCAGCTTGATGAATTGCATTCACCAAGTGAGCCATATACTGAGCATTGTTATTGTAACCCGTCAAAGGTGCCATTGAAGCATTATTGTCATGACCGATCCAACCACCCAACGTTAATTTTGGAGTGGATACCATAAGCCACATATCTCCATTGCTGTTGGTTGTCCCCGTTTTTCCTATCCAATCAGCATTAGCCAAGCCACTATTAATCTGTGCTAAACGAGATTTGAAAGTCGTCGTAGCACCTGAACTCAACACTCCACGCATAAGGCTTTGCATAATCGTTGCTGCGGCCTTGGAATAAACTTGAACAGGTTTAGCTTTATGTTCATATACAACTTTCCCATTCTTTGCCGTAATTTTTTCAATCATATAGCGCTCTTGATAAGCCCCATTATTGGCTAAAGTTTGAAAACCATTGGTATGCTGAGCAACAGATACTTCAACCCCACCGCCCATTGGCAAACTTTCAATATCGTAATTTTCAATTTGATAGCCCATTTTTTCCATATAACCTCGAACATTGACCCCTTTGTCACGAAGCAATTTATAGGTCCAATAAGCTGGAATGTTCCAAGAAGTATTTAAAGCCTCCTGCAAATCCATCATAGCCGTACCACGGCTATCTACGTGCATAATGGGCTCGCCGCTAGAGAAATTCGCCGGATAATTAGACAGCATACTGGCACTGCCCATCAGGCCTTGGTCAATGGCTATGCCATAAGCTAAAATCGGTTTAATGGTTGAGCCTGGTGAGCGCTCCGTATCAAAAGCGTGGTTGTTTTGGTTGGAAGCATAGTCACGTCCTCCTATAAAGCCCAAAACAGCACCCGTCCGATTGTCCATGAGAACATTTCCCGCTTCAACTGCACCTGTTCCATCATCTAACACACCACCAAAATTAGCAATCGCATTTTGCATAGCGTTGTGGATATTTTTGTTAATCGTTGTGGTAACAGTATAGCCACCCTCACTCAACTCTTTTGCAGCTAATCCTTTATAGGCTTTCACAGTTGCATCATTTTTCAATTCCTGTTGTGAAACATTGTCTCGCCTAATCAAGTATTCATACATTGCTTTTTGAGCTTCTTTCATCGCAACGTAATATAAATAA
Organism: Streptococcus sp. NSJ-72; assembly: GCF_014334035.1. NCBI lineage: Bacteria > Bacillati > Bacillota > Bacilli > Lactobacillales > Streptococcaceae > Streptococcus > Streptococcus sp. NSJ-72. Next base: position 299,163 of record NZ_CP060489.1, on the reverse strand, counting down.
TCATGCGAATTTTTTGAAGAGCGTTCGGCAGGCAGAAAATCCCGTTTCAAATCATAATCTTTATACAATTGGTACTCATCTTTATTAATCGCACCTGTTCGATACATATTGTAAATGACTTTTTTAGCACGGTTGAGTCCTAATGTCATGTCTTTAGCACTTTTCAGACTACCATCAGCTGCATAAGGAGAATAAACAATCGGGCTTTGTGGCAACCCCGCAATAAAAGCTGCTTGAGGTACTGTCAACTTGCTAGCAGGTACTCCAAAAATTCCTTGGGCTGCTTCTTCTACACCGGCAATATTTTGCCCTTTATTATTTCTTCCAAACGGGGCCACATTCAAATAAGTCGTTAAAATATCATCTTTGCTCATACAGCGTTCTAAAGCCAGTGCATCAATGATTTCTGTCGCTTTACGCTTGAAAGTTGGTGCATCACCAACAACTTGTTGTTTGATTAACTGCTGCGTTAAGGTAGAACCACCACTTGAGGAGCCAATCCCTGCAACAGAGCCTAGTGTTGCCCGCAAAACAGCTTTCGTAACAACCCCATGATGCTTGTGGAAATTTTCGTCTTCCGTAGCAATGACTGCTTTTTTTACATTAGCAGAAATAGATTTGCTAGCTACTGATATTCTTAGTAAATCACTATCAATTGCTGAAATTGAACTACCATCAGCATATTTTAATTCAGAAATAGCCGAGATGTCTTGGATTTTTTTGATGAGCTCTTCTTTTTTAGGAGTTTCAACCTTATCGAAGATTCTTGCACCATAACCCAATGCAATACCTCCACCAAACAAGCACCCTAAAAAAACAAGCACAAAAAAGACATTTGATAATAATTTCAGAGTACGAAGGACAGTTCCACCAATACTCAAAATTGTCCAGTTTTCCTTTTTATTTTTGCTAGGACGATCTGTTTGAAAAAGTTTCTCAAACAATTGTTGTATTTTTTCTAAAACTTGTTTAAACATTCTTTCTCCTTGGGCTTTCTGTGCCTATTATAGCAAATTTATGAAACTTCTGACAACAAGAAAGGCAAGCCTTAGCTGAAATCATTGTTTTTTTCATTATTTTTGCGATTTTACTATATTCTAGTGCTTGTTTGTGATACAATGTTACAATAACTAGAAATTTTATAAAGGAGAGACAGATATGCACATTTTTGATGAGCTAAAAGAACGTGGTTTGGTTTTTCAAACAACTGACGAAGAAGCATTGCGCAAAGCCCTAGCAGAAGGAAATGTCAGCTTTTATTCTGGTTATGACCCAACTGCTGATAGCTTACATCTTGGTCACCTTGTACCAATCCTTGTCATGAAACATTTACAGTTGGCTGGTCACAAACCCTATGCTCTCGTTGGCGGTGCAACTGGCTTAATTGGCGATCCATCATTTAAAGATACAGAACGGAGCTTACAAACAAAAGACACAGTTGAAGGCTGGGTACGGAGCATTCAAGCTCAAGTATCGCGTTTTCTTGACTTTGAAAATGGCGACAACAAGGCTGAAATGGTCAACAACTATGACTGGTTCTCCGACATTAGCTTTATTGACTTTCTACGTGATGTTGGAAAATATTTCACTGTCAACTACATGATGAGTAAAGAATCCGTAAAAAAACGGATTGAAACAGGCATTTCGTATACCGAGTTTGCTTACCAGATTATGCAAGGCTATGACTTTTTTGAGTTAAATCGACAATACGATGTCACTTTACAAATCGGTGGTTCAGATCAATGGGGCAATATGACTGCTGGTACAGAATTACTTCGCCGCAAAGCAGATAAAACAGGCCATGTTATTACAGTGCCTCTTATCACAGACGCCACTGGTAAGAAATTTGGTAAGTCAGAAGGCAATGCTGTATGGCTCAATGCCGATAAAACCAGTCCTTACGAAATGTATCAATTCTGGATGAATGTCATGGATGCAGATGCCGTGCGTTTCCTAAAAATCTTTACACTTCTTCCACTTGATGAAATCGAAGAAATCAGAAAACAATTTGAAGCAGCTCCCCACGAACGGTTGGCACAAAAAATCTTAGCACGAGAAGTGGTCACGCTTGTACATGGCGAAGAAGCCTACAAAGAAGCGCTCAACATCACCGAGCAGCTTTTTGCTGGAAATATTAAAAATCTTTCTGTCAAAGAACTGAAACAAGGACTTCGCGGGGTGCCAAATTATCAAGTGAAAGTAGATGACAATCTCAATATCGTAGAAATGTTGGTAACAGCTGGCATTGTCAATTCTAAACGCCAAGCGCGTGAAGATGTTCAAAATGGCGCTATTTATGTCAATGGCGAACGTATTCAAGACCTTAACTATACATTAACGAATGCTGACAAATTAGAAAACGAACTGACCGTTATTCGGCGTGGGAAGAAAAAATATTTTGTTTTGACTTACTAATCAAAAATGAAAAGGCTGGGTTTAACCCCGGCTTTTTCTTTATTTTAATTAGCATAATGCATTGACCTAGTTGTACCTTGAAAAATAAAAAACACAAATCCCGTCTTAATAAAGAAGAACTCATTTTCAGTTTCCTTTCTTTATCATCGACTTGCCAAAGCATTTCTCACATGTTACACTAGTCAGAGAAATCTATGAAAGAGAAAACGCATGAAACCCAAACTCAAACGTTTTGAAACAGCTAATCTTTTTGCTTGCCCTTTTTGCCAGCAAGCCTTGTTTTTAGCAGAAAATAGTCTTAAATGTAACAATAAGCATTCCTTTGATCTAGCAAAATTCGGTTATGTCAATCTGGCACCACAGGTGAAGCAGTCAAAAGACTACGATAAAACCAACTTTCAAAATCGACAATTGATTCTCGAAGCAGGATTCTATCAGCCAATTTTAAACAAACTGTTAGATATTTTAACTTCTTTTCCACAGCATGCTAATCTGTTAGATATTGGCTGCGGAGAGGGGTACTATGCTCGAAACCTGCAAGCACAGATGACTGATCAACACATCTACGCGTTTGATTTATCAAAAGAATCGATTCAGCTAGCAGCCAAAAGCGACCACAGCATGGCAGTAAATTGGTTTGTTGGAGATCTGGCGCATCTTTCCATTCAAGATACCAGTATGGATGTGATTTTGGATATTTTCTCTCCTGCCAATTACCAAGAATTTCAGCGTGTATTGCGGAAAAACGGCTTGCTGATTAAAGTTATTCCCAATAGCCAACACTTGCAAGAAATCCGAGGTATTGTAGCTGATAAATTAACAAACACGAACTATTCCAATCAAAACATCCTTGATCACTTCAAGGAGTCCTTTACCATTATAGATTCCTATGACGTTGCTGGTACTTTTTCACTAAAGGAAAATGAAAAAATGGCTCTGCTGAAAATGACTCCGCTTCTTTTCAATATGGATATTGAAAAAATCGACTGGTCATCTTTACATGAAATCACCATTGCTGCAAAGATTTTGGTCGGTCAAGAAAAATAAACACAAAAGAGGTAGAAACAGACTGCCGCGAGATACAGCAGTCTATTCAACCCCTTTTTATATGCCTCGATTAAAAGCAAGAAAGACCATTCCCAAAACTAAAACTAAATAGATAACCAGCGCTAAAACACGTTGCCCCACTTGATAAGCTCTTTGCTCGCCATGGACTGGGAAAATAACAGCACACAGAGCGCCTCCGACTGCACCGCCTAAATGTCCTGCCAGACTGATTCCCGGTGTCAAGCTTAATACCAAGTTCATAACCAGTAGAATTAAGTAAGATTGACCAAGTTGCTGAATATAGGGATTGTGAACCGCATAGCGCAACGTAATAATAGCGCCAAAAATTCCAAACAAAGATGTAGAGGCACCCGCCGCCACAGCACTTGGAGTGAAAAAGAAGACAAAAGCATTTCCTAAAATCCCAGACATCAAATAAAGAAACAGAAAATTCCATGAACCAAAAATGTCCTCAGCTTGGCGTCCGATAAAATACAGCGTAATCATATTCATCACAAAATGCTCCAAGCCGATATGAACGAAAATCGCTGATACCAAGCGCCAAATCTGACTTGGAAAATATTGGATGCTTCGCCCATGCATGGCGCCAAACTCATAAATTGTTTGAGTACTGCTGTAAGCAAATCCACGCAATAAAAACATGGTTAGAAAAAGTCCTGTCGTTATAAGTAATAAAATACTTGTCACAGGATACTGTTTATTATAAATTTTATTCACAAATCAATACCTCCTGAATAGGAATATCGTAATTATCCGGTTGAAAATCCGCTAATTGACAAGGATAAATTGTACTTACTGTCATTCCCTTAAAATCAGCCAAGTAGCGGTCATAATAACCTCCACCATAGCCAATCCGGTAGCCACCTTTATTAAAAGCAACACCCGGTACGTGAATCAAATCAATATGAGTTTTCTCTACCACTTGTCCACTCCTTGGCTCCCAGATACCAAAAGCAGTCAATTCCAAGTCATTTAGATTATAATCCACAAAAACCATGCACCCATGAGGATAAGTCTTCGGAATAACAATTCGCTTGCCATCTGCTTGTGCTTGTCTGATGAAAAGCCCCGTGTCAAACTCATGTGGCAAAGATAAATAAGTCGCAATTGTTTTAGCGTGTTGGTAAACAGAGGATTTCAGCAAGTACTGTGTGAGCAAAGCATCTCTCTGCTGTTTTGCTATCAATTCCTGTCCTTTCATTTCTCTTACTATCTTTTTACGTAAAGTCGTCTTCACTTATCTTCTCCTTGATAAGGTTGTCAGAATTTCCAATCCGTCATTTATTAAAGTAACAACAAAAACTTTCCAACTTTTTGATTAGCAAAATAGCAAAGATGCTTCAGTTGATATCAGTTTCAGATAATAAAAAACATGAAATGAATACTCTAATCTAAGCATGGCTCTTTTTTCTTTATTTAATGAATCAAATCCATCCCAGATGCCAAAATTTAATGACAGAATCTGGGTACTTCGTCTGCTAACTTTCCTTCAAATAGCACTTTTAAATTTGCGTTTTTATCCAGTTGTAACAAGTTGGATTAATTCCTGAGTAGTCATTTAAGTAGCTAATATAGGCCTTTTTTTACTTTAATTTAGTATTAAAAATTATTATATCATAAAATCAAGTATTTCATCATATAGAAAGCAAAAACACCACAAAGTTCAAATATTGTGATGTTTTTTTAGTTAACTTATTGAATATGTTTCAGCATCTTCTCAATATGCTCAATGGACTTTTCACGTCCAAGCAGATAAATGGTATCTGGTAATTCTGGTCCGTGCATTTCGCCCGAAACAGCGATTCGGATTGGCATGAAGAGATTTTTACCTTTGATACCCGTTTCTTTTTGCACTGCCTTGATTTGCGGGAAGATATTTTCTGATTTGAAGTCTTCATCACTCATAGCTTCCATTTTTTCTTTGAATGCTTTCAAAACAATCGGTACCGTTTCGCCTGACATAAACTCTTTTTCATTTTCTGTTAGCTCTGGGAAATCTTCAAAGAAGAGGTCTGTGAGCGGTACGATTTCATCAACAGATTTCATCTGTGGTTTGTAGAGTGCGACCAATTTCTCAGCCTTATCTGTTAAACGACCAGCTACATCCAAATAAGGTTTTGCCATCTCAAAAATGGTTTCAAAATCCGCATTTTTAATGTATTCATTGCTCATCCAATCTAATTTCTTTTGGTCAAAGGCAGCCGGAGACTTACTGAGACGATGTTCATCAAAGAGTTGGATCAATTCTTCGCGAGAGAAAATTTCATTTTCACCGCCAGGATTCCAACCAAGGAGAGCAATAAAGTTAAACACTGCTTCTGGTAGGTAGCCTTTTTTACGGTAATCTTCGATAAATTGAAGTGTATTCGTATCACGTTTTGACAATTTTTTGCCTGTCTCCGAATTGATAATCAAGGTCATGTGACCAAATTGCGGTGCTTCCCAACCAAGTGCTTCATAAACCATGAGCTGCTTAGGTGTGTTAGCAATATGGTCATCTCCACGGATAACGTGTGAAATTTCCATTAAGTGATCATCAATAACAACGGCAAAGTTGTATGTTGGATAACCATCTTTTTTCTGGATAACCCAATCACCACCGATGTTGCCACCTTCAAATTCAATCTCACCTTTAACAAGATCATTCCACTTGTAAATACCAGATTCATTGACTGCAAGACGGACTGTTGGAACGATTCCTTTAGCTTCACGCTCTGCGATATAAGCTACTTTTTCATCTTCAGACATTCCTAGATATTCATTGATGTAACGAGGCGTTTCTCCAGCAGCTTCCTGCTGTTCACGCTCTGTAGCTAATTCTTCTTCCGTTACGTATGATTTGTAAGCCAAGCCTTTTTCGAGCAACTCATTGATATAACCTTGATAAATATCCAAACGTTCAGATTGGCGGTATTTTTCATGCGTTTCTGGACTTTCATCCCATTCAATCCCTAACCAGCGAAGATTTTCCAGCTGCGAACGCTCCCCGTCTTTGACATGACGCTTGCGGTCTGTATCTTCGATCCGAATAATAAACGTACCACCGTAGTGACGAGCATAAAGATAATTAAAGAGCGCAGTCCGCGCATTTCCGATGTGTAACAGTCCCGTTGGACTTGGTGCGTAGCGCACACGAATTTTATTCGCCAATTTCATTTCTCCTAATGTTTATCTTAAATTTCTAACAGGAAAACCCTGTTTCTATTTTAAACGTTACTATTATACCACAAGTTGTCGAAAAGAAATAACAGAAGCGATGAAACTTTATTATTCTTCGAATCATTTACAGAAGATGAGCGAAGAACAAACTTTCTCTACAGAATTTCCTTAGCAATATAGAAACCGTCGCCTATCTCACCTATCAATTCAATGTTCAGTTACACTTACTTACCCAAACACCTTCTTCAATACTTCACCAATCGTTGTCACACCAATAACTTCAGTCTTTTCGGGAATATTCAATCCGTTCAAAGAGTTTTTAGGAACATAAATTTTTGTGAAGCCTAACTTAACAGCTTCGTTGATGCGCTGCTCAATGCGATTGACACGGCGGATTTCGCCTGTCAGACCAATTTCGCCAATATAACATTCTTGAGGGTTGGTTGGCTTTTCCTTATAACTGGAAGCAATGGCTACCGCAACCGCTAAATCAATAGCAGGCTCATCTAAGCGCACACCACCAGCTGATTTGAGATAAGCATCTTGATTTTGCAGAAGCAAACCAGCTCGTTTCTCCAAAACAGCCATAATCAGGCTGGCACGATTGAAGTCCAGACCTGCCGTTGTCCGCTTGGCATTGCCAAACATGGTCGGTGTCACCAAAGCCTGCACTTCCGCCAAAATCGGTCGTGTCCCCTCCATCGTCACCACGATAGAAGAGCCTGTCGCACCATCTAAACGCTCCTCTAAGAAAACCTGACTAGGATTGAGCACTTCAACCAGACCACCTGACTGCATCTCAAAAATGCCGATTTCGTTGGTCGAACCGAAACGATTTTTAACTGCCCGCAAAATGCGGAAAGTATGCTGACGTTCTCCTTCAAAATACAGCACTGTATCTACCATATGCTCTAGCGTTCGTGGACCAGCCAGCGTTCCTTCCTTGGTCATATGACCAACGATAAAGGTGGCAATATTGTTAGTTTTCGCCAACTGCATGAGTTCTGCTGTCACCTCCCGCACTTGCGAAACCGAGCCCTGCATGCTGGAAATTTCCGGCGACACAATCGTCTGAATGGAATCGATAATCAAAAAATCCGGTTTGATTTTTTCAATCTCAGCACGAATATGCTGCATATTGGTCTCGGCATAGAGATAAAATTCACTATCAATATCTCCTAATCGCTCAGCTCGCAGTTTAATCTGCTCAGCAGACTCCTCGCCGCTGACATAAAGAACCGTTCCCTTATGAGAGAGTTGGGTTGAAACCTGCAATAAAAGTGTCGATTTCCCAATGCCGGGATCTCCTCCGATTAGAACTAAACTTCCCGGCACCACACCACCGCCTAAAACGCGGTTAAATTCGTCCATATCCGTCTTGGTGCGCTTCACATCAATAGAAGTTACTTCTGCCAATTTCATCGGTCGTATTTTTTCTCCGGTCAGAGAAACACGCGCATTTTTGACTTCTGCCACTTCTACTTCTTCGACAAAAGACGACCAAGCACCACAATTCGGACAACGCCCCAGATACTTGGGCGAATGGTATTCACAATTTTGACAAACAAATGTCGATTTTTTCTTGGCTATGATAGATTCCTCTTTCTTAATGCCCAGTGCTTCCAAAACCACCTGTCCGCACACCTTCCGCTTCATCTCCATCTGCAATCAAAAATGGTGCAAAGACAGCCTGAACCACACGTTCCCCCACTTCGAGGACGACTTCCTGATCTGTGATGTTTTTCATCTGAGCAAAGATATGCCCTTCATTTCCAGGATTGCCATAGTAATCCCCGTCAATAACGCCTACAGAGTTAATCAAAACTAATCCTTTTTTACGTGGATTAGATGAACGATCATAAAGATAAAGCACTTCACCAACCTGCATATAGGCCTTGACACCTGTTGGCACTAATTTAATCTCTTTTGGCGCAATAACTGTACGCTCTGCCACTTTTAAGTCATAACCTGCCGCATGAGCCGTCTCACGCTTTGGCAGTAAATTTTCATTTGTAAAGCTTGAAACAAGCTCAAAACCACGAATTCGCATCTTTTTCTCTTTTCTACTTTTACTTTCCCTATTATACTAAATTCGTAAAAAACACGCAAAATGCAGGTCATCTTTCAGCCTGCACTTTTTAATTTATTCTGGCTCATTCAAAAATCGAATCACTTGCTCGTTGGCATCCACCTCAGCTTTCGCTCCAAAAGGAACAATTGCTCTTGGGGTAGCATGTCCAACATTTAAATTATATAAAATAGGAATATCTGTATCAATGACATCAAGCAGGATTTGTTTATATTCTCCATAATAAGTTTCATCCATTGGTTTTCCGACAAGAATCCCATTTAAAACCGTAAAAATTCCCGTTGCTTTTAAAGTTTCTAACATTTTTCGATATAAAGCTGGTTCTGGTTTTTCCTCACTGGTTTCCAACAAAAGAATTTTTCCTGCCCACTCTGAAAGACTAGGAAAGAGCTGATATTGCGCACACAATTCAATCGTATCCTCGTATCTTGTATTATCAAATATCTGATAGAGTGACTCCAAGCAACCACCTAAAATTTCTCCAGTAAAGATTGCTTTGCCTTTTAGCAATTCAAATCCTTGATTTTCATGACGAGTTCGTTTCGTTCCCAGGGCTTTTTCACTGAAATCCGTTCTCTCCTCGTACCAAACTTCGCTCGGGCGGATTTCTGAGATACTGCCTGTCGTAATCAATTCTTTAAAATAAGCAAATGTGTAAGGGAGCATATCTGTCTCTAGTTCACAAACATCAGCAAGAAAAGACTGCCCATAAAAAGTCTTGATCCCTAACTTGTGCAGCATAAGATGATTGATCGTAGTATCAGAAAAACCTAGGAATACTTTCTGGTGTACAACTTTTTTTAGCTCATCATTCTCAAACAAATAAGGCAGCAACCGATAAGTATCATCTCCACCGATAGCACATAAAATCATATCAATTGAAGAATCCTTGAAAGCCTGAATCAAATCTTGCGCTCTGGACTCAGGATGATCTGCCAGATAGCCCATTCCTTTTTGTGCATGCTCTAAAAACTTCACTTCAAGCCCCAAGTCTCTCAAGCGCTTTACTCCCAAGTTCACTTCATGTTTAACAGCACTTTCTCCAATGATTCCACTTGATAAACTAACGATTCCAACGGTCTTTATCATCTTCTTTCCTCCTTAATCAATGATTTGAAACATTATAACATAAATCAGCCAAAAACAACGACAAAAATATAAAACAAAAAGACCACCTTTTGGTGATCTTTATAGGGAGATTATTATGAAAAAGTTTAGGATTTCATCAAATAAAGTTAGGAGGTCTTCATTTGATAGTTTTATTATAGAATGATTTTCTTAAATGAAGCTTAAGACTCATTTTAAATTTATAACTCCCTCAAAAGGTACTGAAAAAATTCTAGATTTCCTTTTTCCTCATTGATTAAAAACTCTGGGTACCATTGAAGCTCGATGATACGACTACCATCTAGCGACTCAGTCGCTTCAATATTTTTAACTCCATGATAAAATACTGTTGCGCGAAAATTCGGTGCCAAATCCTTAACTTAACAATCTAAACTAATGTTAAACAAGAAATTTATCGCTTTCTATGGTAAAATAAGACTAGAAAACTCTACAAGGAGAAGAACATGGAAAAACAAACAGTTGCTGTTTTAGGCCCCGGTTCATGGGGTACTGCTTTGGCACAAGTATTAAATGACAATGGACATGAAGTCCGTATTTGGGGTAATCTTGCCGAGCAAATCACTGAAATCAACGAACACCATACCAATAAACGCTATTTCAAGGATATCGTTCTCAATGAAAAGATTACTGCCTATTATGACTTAAAAGAAACTCTTGACGGTGTTGATGCCATTCTTTTCGTTGTTCCAACAAAAGTCACACGTCTCGTAGCTAAACAAGTGGCTGAAGTATTAGACCATCCAGTCAAAATCATGCACGCTTCAAAAGGACTCGAACCCGATACTCACAAACGACTTTCCATAATTTTAGAAGAAGAATTATCTCCAAATTTACGAAGCGAAGTGGTTGTCGTATCTGGACCAAGCCATGCTGAAGAAACTATCGTTCGTGATATTACTCTTATCACAGCAGCTTCAAAAGACTTAGAAGCAGCAAAATATGTTCAAGAACTTTTCAGCAATCACTACTTCCGTCTCTACACTAATACAGATGTCATCGGCGTAGAAACAGCCGGCGCACTAAAAAATATCATTGCTGTCGGAGCAGGTGCCCTTCATGGTCTCGGTTACGGTGACAATGCCAAAGCTGCTATTATCACACGCGGCTTAGCAGAAATTACTCGTCTTGGCGTCAAACTCGGTGCTAGTCCCTTAACATATAGTGGCTTATCCGGAGTAGGAGATTTAATTGTCACAGGAACCTCCGTTCACTCACGTAATTGGCGCGCTGGTGATGCTCTTGGTCGTGGCGAAAAGTTAGAAGATATTGAAGCCAACATGGGCATGGTTATCGAAGGCATTTCCACCACCAAAGCTGCTTACGAACTCGCACAAGAACTGGGTGTCTATATGCCAATTACTCAAGCGATCTATCACGTGATTTATGAAAGCCTTAACATAAAAGACGCCATTTATGATATAATGAATAATGAATTTAAAGCTGAAAACGAATGGTCGTAATTAGCTACTACAAAAAAAGGAGGGTCATATGACTCAAGTAAGAAAAGCTGTTATCCCTGCTGCTGGACTTGGAACTCGTTTCTTGCCAGCAACCAAAGCGCTCGCCAAAGAAATGCTGCCTATCGTTGACAAACCGACTATTCAATTTATTGTCGAAGAAGCATTAAAGGCCGGTATCAAAGACATCTTGGTCGTAACCGGAAAATCTAAACGATCTATTGAAGACCACTTTGATTCAAACTTTGAATTGGAGTATAACCTCAAAGAAAAAGGGAAGTCTGACCTTTTAAAACTTGTAGACGAGACTACCGGCATTGGTCTTCATTTCATTCGCCAAAGTCATCCACGCGGACTTGGCGATGCCGTTTTACAAGCCAAGGCATTCGTTGGTAACGAACCCTTTGTCGTTATGCTAGGTGATGATCTGATGGACATTACAAACGACAAAGCAGTTCCGCTAACCAAACAGTTAATGAATGATTACGAAGAAACGCATGCGTCAACCATTGCTGTCATGAAAGTACCACACGATGACGTTTCATCTTATGGTGTTATTGACCCACAAGGTGAAGGAGTAAATGGACTCTACAGCGTGGAGACCTTTGTTGAAAAACCAAAACCAGAAGACGCACCAAGTAACCTTGCGATTATTGGTCGCTACCTTTTGACACCAGAAATCTTCTCCATTTTGGAAACACAAGCTCCAGGTGCTGGAAATGAAATTCAACTGACAGACGCCATTGATACTCTCAATAAAACACAAAGAGTATTTGCCCGTGAATTCACAGGTGATCGTTATGACGTTGGTGACAAATTTGGCTTTATGAAAACATCTATTGATTACGCCCTCAAACATCCCCAAATAAAAGATGACATGAAACAATACATCATTGAGTTGGGTAAGAAATTAGATAAAAAAGAGAACTAACAGATAGCGATTAGGATTGACAGTAACATCAAAAGTCTCTCCCATCATTACATTTTACTGTAAAAATAGAAATCATAACCATCCATCAATGCTCTGCGCCTCAAACATCTAATGATTGGAGTGTAGTTCACAAGCGGGTGGTTTTTTTATCTCGCATCTTTCAGAACGAGACGGACTAAAAGACATATCATGATATAAATTTAGAAAAATGATATTTCAACCTCTTTTTTATTTCTTTTCTCACTTTTTATAATTGTGATTCAAAACAAAAGAAAACATAGAAATAATGAGGATTTTCACTTGCAGAATATATGAATCTTATTGTATTATTTATGAAATTTTGGTAATATATATATTATAATACAAAAATTCTTGTATGAGGAAAGTTAGTGTCTGGCAATCCTTAAAATAAATAAAGAATAGAAAGGATTAAAATGTCAAAAAAGAAAAAAGACACACCGTTAGTCTTTCTAGTCTTGTTGAAGTGGTTAGCTGAACTGATTTATTTCGTAGGAATTGTGTTCGTTGCTGGCACGGCTCTCCTACTCTTAACATATAATATTCTCAATATACCGCTAGACTATATCCACATTGCAGCTTTACTCGCTTCTTTTATCTATATATTGGCTGGATTTTTAGTGGCAAATAGTTCCGAAGACATCGTTATTGCCAGCAATTACTTTAAAATTCTATCTGCTCTTGGTTACTTAGCGGTGATTAGCTACTTTGACAATCAACTATTTGATTATTTAAAAAATCCAATCGTTGATATCTGCTTGGCAATACCATTTTTAATTGCCATTATCTATAAAAAATTTTATAGAAAAATGATTTATCATGCCGTTTTTAAAAAAAATCATTCCGTCTCTTTTTATAGTGAATATTCAAGTATTGAAGAAATAAAAGCTTCCATGCTTGAAGCCGTCCGTGAAGCAGTGAAAGACGAACACAAAGAGAATGTAGAAGTCGTTGGAAAGAACTTTAGGCAAGATGTAAAGGGAAATATCATCGGTATTTTTAATATTTCACTAGCTCGTAAATTATTTAAAATCACTCAGCCAAAACTAATGCTGATTACCTTAAACTTTAATATCAATAATAATGAATAGGAGTCTATAACCATGTCAGAAATCGAAAAGCCTGTTTTAACACTAGAACAAGATCGCTTCTTAAAAAACAAATCATTTGATACTTACAAAAAGAAACTTGAAGTCTTATCAAGAGCATACAGTGCCAATGCGATGAAAACCATCAATGGTTTCTCATTAGATTCAGAAGAACAATACAAAGCACTGTTTGAAGCTGTATTCTCAGGTGTCTGGGATGTAGATACAGGTATGCGTTATGTCAATGTCACAGAAATCATTGGTGTATCCAGTTTCTTGAGTGGCCAAAAAGATGAAAATGGCTATTATGTACGCAATGCTGATGGGGAAATTGTTTGGGATATTGTAGATATTGACGAAGCTGAACTTTTCACAGATGAACAAATCGCAACCATCGTTCCGAAAGAATATCGTGGGAAATCATTTGTTCTACGTGAATTAGATGCACGTAAAGAATGGGGAGAGAAACAATCTGTTGACGGCAGCACTGCATCTGTACAACCTGTTGAAGAACCCATCATCGAAGTAGAACCTGAGCCTGAACCAGTTGTTCAACCAGTTCCTGATGTTGAAACAAACACAATAAACCAACAAAAACCAGTTGTAAAACCAGACCCCGTTGTAAAGCCACGTCCAATGACGAAAGCTGAAAAGCAACTACAAAAAAAAGATTACACAAAAGAATCTATTAAAATCATCAATGCAACCATTGATAGTCTTGGATAATAAAAGTTTCTAATAATATTAAAAACCTTTCAACAATATTTGAAAGGTTTTTGACTTGTTCTCAATTTAAACAGAAACCTAAAAACGATTTACTTAATTTTGCAAAATAGACTACTTTTATGAACTCAATTACCCCCACATCATGTCCAAGTACATAATCCAACTACAACATCCATAACAAAGAGGTTGAGACTTAGTCTCAACCTCTATTTGTTGCTATAAGTATAGCACAGAAAGAGTTAGCGTTAGAATTATTCTTCCTCTTTACGTTTCTTGAAGCCAAGCATTGACAATGCTGTAGCTGCAAACGCCAAACCTGTCAACGCTGCACCAGTATTTGTAGCTTCACCTGTTGAAGGTAAACTTACTTTCGGAGTTACTGGTTTTTTTGGAGTAGTTGGTACTACTGGAGTAGGGGTTGGTGTAGGAGGTGTTTGCGGTTTTTCAGGTGTATTAGGAGTTTCTGGCGGTGTTTGTGGTTTATCCGGAGTCTTAGGTTTATCTGGTGTTACCACTGTTACCGTATTAGAATTTCTTTCAACACCATTGATGATTTCAGTAAAGGTGTTCTTTACTGTACCATAGCCTAATTGTTTCACTTGCATGTAACCTGTAGCTTGGAACTCACTATTATCTGAAATACTGTTCAAGAAAGCACTAGAGAATGAATACAGAACTGTTCTCGTCTTGTGATCAACAGTTTGGTTGACAAACTTCGTCAAATCTGTACCCTTGGCAAGCTTTTGACCATTCTTAAGAAGAATATCTGTCTTCGCATACCATTTGTGGACACCATTGTATTCTACTAATGAAGAGTATTTATCTCTTACTTCCATCTTTTCAATAGCTTGTCCACGATTTGCTGGTAAATAAGAAGTTTCCAATTCAAAGTTGTAGACTTGTCCAACCTTAACAGTCTTATTATTCAATGAATTTTGGTCTTTTTGACCATCTTCAACAGTCGCTACAACATCTTTCTTCGGATTGATCTTCGGAATGTTATTCGTTACTAGATTTGTTTCATGGATACCAGTAAAGTCAATTTGATAAGCTCGGTTATCATACTTGCTAGCTTCCTTGATTTCCTTCTTAACAGTTGTTGGGAAGACAAGTTTCAGATTGATACCCTTCAAGACATACTTGTTTGTGTAAGCTACTGGATCATCTGCAGTAGTTACAGCAAACTCACCATCAATCTTCAAGCCTTTAGCCTTGATATAATCTTGAACCTTTTTTGGAGCTTCTGCAACAGACTTGTAAATTTTCGTTGTAAAGCCACTTTGAACCTTACCGTCTGCTGTTGTTACACGAACACCAGCCAAGTTAGGAGTCACATGCTTACTTGAGTATTTTTCAACAACCATCAAGCCTGCTTGCTTATCTTTATCTGTTAAGCCTGTCATACCTTTGTATTGGTCATTGTCAATATCAATCGTATAAACTTCGGTTGACCCTGCCAACATGGTCTTACCGTTGACATCTTCACCCTTAGCGTTGGTTCCTTTCTTCTTAGGTTCCGCTTTCACTTCCTTGTAGACATAAGTAACTTCGGTTACACCTTTTGTAACTTTACCTTTTTCATTACCCTTTGTCTTTTCAGGAACAAGGTTATAGATTTTATCACCAGACTTGATCGCTGTCGTCTTGTGGTCTGTCGTATCATAATCTTCACCAACACGAGCATGAGAAGTATCCGTTACATCTTCTTTGATCTTCTTACCAGATTCATCCACATAGTGAACAACTACATCACCATAATCTTGAGGAGATTCTACCGTTACCGTATTAGAATCACGTTCGACATTATTGATGATTTCAGTAAAGGTGTTCTTTACTGTACCATTGCCTAATTGTTTCACTTGCATGTAACCTGTAGCTTGGAACTCACTATTATCTGAAATCTTGCTCAAGAAATCTTTAGAGAATGAATACAGAACTGTTCTTGCTTTATGGTCAATTGTTTGGTTGACGTATTGTGTCAAATCTGTACCCTTGGCAAGCTTTTGACCATTCTTAAGAAGAATATCTGTCTTCGCATACCATTTGTGGACACCATTGTATTCTACTAATGAAGAGTATTTATCTCTTACTTCCATCTTTTCAATAGCTTGTCCACGATTTGCTGGTAAATAAGAAGTTTCCAATTCAAAGTTGTAGACTTGTCCAACCTTAACAGTCTTATTATTCAATGAATTTTGGTCTTTTTGACCATCTTCAACAGTCGCTACAACATCTTTCTTCGGATTGATCTTCGGAATGTTATTCGTTACTAGATTTGTTTCATGGATACCAGTAAAGTCAATTTGATAAGCTCGGTTATCATACTTGCTAGCTTCCTTGATTTCCTTCTTAACAGTTGTTGGGAAGACAAGTTTCAGATTGATACCCTTCAAGACATACTTGTTTGTGTAAGCTACTGGATCATCTGCAGTAGTTACAGCAAACTCACCATCAATCTTCAAGCCTTTAGCCTTGATATAATCTTGAACCTTTTTTGGAGCTTCTGCAACAGACTTGTAAATTTTCGTTGTAAAGCCACTTTGAACCTTACCGTCTGCTGTTGTTACACGAACACCAGCCAAGTTAGGAGTCACATGCTTACTTGAGTATTTTTCAACAACCATCAAGCCTGCTTGCTTATCTTTATCTGTTAAGCCTGTCATACCCTTGTATTGGTCATTGTCAATATCAATCGTATAAACTTCGGTTGACCCTGCCAACATGGTCTTACCGTTGACATCTTCACCCTTAGCGTTGGTTCCTTTCTTCTTAGGTTCTGCTTTCACTTCCTTGTAGACATAAGTAACTTCGGTTACACCTTTTGTAACTTTACCTTTTTCATTACCCTTTGTCTTTTCAGGAACAAGGTTATAGATTTTATCACCAGACTTGATCGCTGTCGTCTTGTGGTCTGTCGTATCGTAATCTTCGCCAACACGAGCATGAGAAGTATCCGTTACATCTTCTTTGATCTTCTTACCAGATTCATCCACATAGTGAACAACTACATCACCGAATACTTGTTTATAGATATACGTAACATCTGTATTTCCTTCAACAACGCGACCTTGTTCAAGACCTTGAGTCTTTTCAGGAACAATTTCATATGTACGACCATCTTTTGTAGTAATCGTCTTATGAGCGTGATCACGAGTATCATAAACAGTGTTGATTGGAGCACCGACTGTATCCTTTTCAGGGTCTTTAATGACTTTACCATTTTCATCTTTATAATGAACTGTTACATCACCGACTACTTCATCATAAACATAAACAACGCGAGTGGTTCCTTTGACAATCTTACCACTTTCTTGACCTTGAGTTGCTTTTGGATCAATGCGATAAACCTTACCATCGGCTGTAGTAATTCTAGTTGGTTTGTGATCGGTTGTATCGTAGTTTGTACCAACTTTACTATCTGGTGTATCCACAACACGTGGTGCAATGGTATTGCCCTTCTTGTCTTGGTAATCAACAACAACATTACCATATTCTTCAGGTGCATCTGGAATCAGATCATAGAAGTAAGTAATATTGGTATTGCCTTCAACGACTTTCCCTTTTTCTGCCCCTTGAGTAGCTTTCAGATCCAGTTTGTACTTCTTGCCATCAACGGTCGTGATGGTATCACGGCGTTGGTCTGTGGTATCGTAATCCGTACCCACTTCTGAACGTGGTGTATCAGTCACTTTCGGTGCAATCGTAACGCCGTCTTTGTTCTTGTACTCAACGGTGACATCCCCATATTTCTTCTGTGGTGCATCTGGAATCAGATCATAGAAGTAAGTAATATTGGTATTGCCTTCAACGACTTTCCCTTTTTCTGCCCCTTGAGTGGCTTTCAGATCCAGTTTGTACTTCTTGCCATCAACGGTCGTGATGATATCACGGCGTTGGTCTGTGGTATCGTAATCCGTACCCACTTCTGAACGTGGTGTATCAGTCACTTTCGGTGCAATCGTAACGCCGTCTTTGTTCTTGTACTCAACGGTGACATCCCCATATTTCTTCTGTGGTGCATCTGGAATCAGATCATAGAAGTAAGTAATATTGGTATTGCCTTCAACGACTTTCCCTTTTTCTGCCCCTTGAGTGGCTTTCAGATCCAGTTTGTACTTCTTGCCATCAACGGTCGTGATGATATCACGGCGTTGGTCTGTGGTATCGTAATCCGTACCCACTTCTGAACGTGGTGTATCAGTCACTTTCGGTGCAATCGTAACGCCGTCTTTGTTCTTGTACTCAACGGTGACATCCCCATATTTCTTCTGTGGTGCATCTGGAATCAGATCATAGAAGTAAGTAATATTGGTATTGCCTTCAACGACTTTCCCTTTTTCTGCCCCTTGAGTAGCTTTCAGATCCAGTTTGTACTTCTTGCCATCAACGGTCGTGATGGTATCACGGCGTTGGTCTGTGGTATCGTAATCCGTACCCACTTCTGAACGTGGTGTATCAGTCACTTTCGGTGCAATCGTAACGCCGTCTTTGTTCTTGTACTCAACGGTGACATCCCCATATTTCTTCTGTGGTGCATCTGGAATCAGATCATAGAAGTAAGTAATATTGGTATTGCCTTCAACGACTTTCCCTTTTTCTGCCCCTTGAGTAGCTTTCAGATCCAGTTTGTACTTCTTGCCATCAACGGTCGTGATGGTATCACGGCGTTGGTCTGTGGTATCGTAATCCGTACCCACTTCTGAACGTGGTGTATCAGTCACTTTCGGTGCAATCGTAACGCCGTCTTTGTTCTTGTACTCAACGGTGACATCCCCATATTTCTTCTGTGGTGCATCTGGAATCAGATCATAGAAGTAAGTAATATTGGTATTGCCTTCAACGACTTTCCCTTTTTCTGCCCCTTGAGTGGCTTTCAGATCCAGTTTGTACTTCTTGCCATCAACGGTCGTGATGATATCACGGCGTTGGTCTGTGGTATCGTAATCCGTACCCACTTCTGAACGTGGTGTATCAGTCACTTTCGGTGCAATCGTAACGCCGTCTTTGTTCTTGTACTCAACGGTGACATCCCCATATTTCTTCTGTGGTGTTGGAGTCGTTTGATATTTCAGAGTGTGGTAGTGATAAGTTGCCTTACGAGTAGCAGGTTTATCTGGTGCAGTTGGTGGAGTTGGTTTTACTGGTTCAGTTGGTGCAGTTGGTTCAATTGGTGCAACTGGTTTTGTTGGTTCTTTTGGCTCTTCCGGTTTTGTTGGTGCAACTGGTTTTGTTGGAACACCATTAGCTTTAATATCTGAGTTGAAAGCGAACCAAGGCGTTGCACGACGAACGGAACCAAATTCCACTTCAATATCTGGACTGGTTACTTGACCAACAATAGCACCATACCATTTATAAGGAGCATTGGGACCATCCCAGTCCTTTGAGTCAAACCTCGACCCTTCAGATCTGCTTTCATTATTGTTACTTGAATAATACCCGTCATATTGGCGTTCTATTGATGACCCATTAATTTGAATAAGTCTACCACTAAAACTGAAAACTTTTTCGATTGTTGGTCTATTTGCTGCTTTAGGTGAAGCATTAGATGCTCCAGTACCACGGTTCAATGAAGAAAAGCTTACTAAGGCTCCCGTCATATCCATCTTATTGCCATCTTCATCGTAGAAGTAAGCTTTCATATTAATTCTAGTTCTACCATAAAGACTCATATACCAAATAGTTTTAGTAGGATCTTTTTCGAGAAAGGCAGGGATTTCATTTAAACCGTCTATTCCTGTCTCTTTTAAAGTGTAGACATACTCTACTTTAGAAATCTTTTTCCCTTTAAAGTAAGAATTTTGGAGATTGGTATATCGTGCTACAAGCGGTTCCCCTTTGCGTAGCATAACTCTTGAATTGCCACTAACATCATTTGTCGCGTTAAAGTCGGTCTCACCATCGCGGGGATCTTTACTGCCTAGTTTATTTTTTATATGATTATAAAAATAACGTTTTAGTTCTTCTTTGGTATATACTTTATCTCTTCCAGGGAAAGTCAGTTGAGCATTGGGCTCATTTTTAAACACTAATTCTTGAGCAAGTTGTTGTGTTATATAGCCATCTTTATGCTTATTTCTTTCCCATTCTGCTAATGCTGCTTTATAGTCTTGCAAATCTTTTTCGTATTTTGCTTGAGCAACGATGTAATCTGCCAAGTCTTTTTCGTATTTTGCTTTAGCAGCATAGTATTTGGTTAAATCTTGCTCGTACTGTGCTTTATCAAGCTCAAATTTAGCTTTCTTGACTTCATAATCAGCCTTATCTTTGTCATATTTTGCTTTATCTTGATCATATTTTGCTTTAGCTGTATCGTAAATCGCTTTAGCTGTATTGTATTTAGCTAGTTCAGCATCATACTTTTCTTTAGCTGTTTTATATTTAGCAGAGTCTTCTTTAGCAGCTTCCGTTACTTTTTTGATGTCATCGGCCTGCTTTTTATAGTCTTTTTTAATCTCAGCTACTTTCTGATTCTTTTCAGCTTCAGTTGTAACTGTTCCATGATTAATATCTGTTCCTTTTTGAACATCAACTCCTGCTTTTTTAGCATCATTGACAGCTTTATCAAGCTCAGAAGAATCTACATTTACATCTGTTGTTGTACTTGTTTGTGCTGAAGGCTTAACAGTTGCTGGTGTTTCAGTCTTTGCAGTAGCTGGTTTCGTTGCACTTTCAGTCTTTGTAGCAGCTGACGCTGTTGTGTTATCAGTCGTTGAAGTGGATCCTGCTGGAGCAGTTGTGGTACTTGCTGCTGGAGTTGTTTCTTTTACAGTTTTTGCTGTAGAACTACTCGCTGCTTCAGTTGCTGCTGCTTTTGATTGTGCAGCAAGACTTGTATCAGAAGCTTCCGCCACTGGAGCTGGCGTTGTTGGCTTCGTTGCCTTTACTTCATCAGCAGCTACACCTTGGTGAGCGCTAAGGATTGCAATTGTTCCAAGGGTTAAAACACCAATGGTACCATAAATTTTGTTTTTTCGGATCGAACCATGACCCTTCGTTTTGCTATTATGAAACATAAAATTCCTCTTTTCTTTTTAATAATTATCCAATTAACCAATTATCTTTCTCAAAAGGCTTAACTTTTTTAAAGCCTAATAGAGCTAAGATAAACAAACCAATCGTTGCGAGAATCGTGGCTGCTTCCCCCGTATCCGGCAACAACGTAAACTTACCATTACTTGACTTGACAGTAACCGTTCCATCAGGATTTGCCCTAGCACCTACTTGCGCAGCTGGTACAGATGTTTTAGAGCCATCTGCGTTTTTGATGGTGACTTCCCCTTGGTCATTACCAATAATCTCAAAGCCCTTATCCGTCAAAAGCGGATCAGCTGGTGAAATAATGGATCTGATCGGATTGTCAATCGTATCACCCTTTTTCCCGCTCACAGATGAGGCATTGTTAAGGTTAAACGTTTCATCCTTTTTCAAGTCCACATCAGAAGTTGTAGATTTGTCTGTGTTCTTTTCAGTCAAGACAGACGGATTGACAACATCGCTAGAAGTATCTGTCGATTCAAGCTGAGTATCTAGCATCCCATTATGCGGAATCTTATCTGGTGGTGCTACAGTATCTGCTATAGAGCTATCTGGACCGACCGACGAATCCGTTGAGGGTGCAGCTGGAGTTTTGGGTTTATCTTGTGGGGTTGTTCCTTTATTAGATAAATCCGATTCACCCGGTTTGGTCTTATCTGGGGGAGTTGATTCTGCCCTTGGTGGCACTACCTTACTAGAAGAATCTGGTGTTTCTGTGACCAGATCATAGTAGTAAGTAATAGTGGTATTCCCTTCAAGAACTTTCCCTTTTTCATAACCTTGTGTAGCTTGCGGATCAAGACGGTATTTCTTGCCCTCTGAACTAATAATCGTCTCTCTTCGGTAATCTGTCGTATCATAATCCGTTCCCACCTCAGAAGTCGGCGTGTCTAACTCTTTTGGTGCAATCAAAGCGCCATCTTTACTCTTGTACTCAACAGTGACATCACCATATTTCTTTTCTGGCTCCGATTGATTTGGCTTTGAAGACTCAGTTTCTGATATTCCGGATCGTTGCTTTTCTGACTTCAATGGGGGTGCTGATTCTATTTTCGGCTGTTCTACCTTATTTGAAGTATCTGGTGGGTCAGTCTTTTCTTTATCTGGCACGCTTGGCGTTGGTGGTGTCGCCTTTGAAGGGTCTACCTTGTCTGACGCACTTGGAGTACTCGGATTAACAACTGACTTAGCCCTATCAGGAGTTGCAGGAACAGTCGGAGCTTTCGCAGCTGTTGTTGCATTTGTAGGTTCCTTATTAGACTCCATTGTTTCAGTAGAAGCCTTTTTATCATTGCCAACAGTTGGTGTCACAATCGTTGTGGTGATCGAACGTTCAACGTCCCGAGCCAACACAGGATTTGCACCTAAAGCTGATAATAGTACAGCCGTTGACGCTAAAAAGAACTTGCTTTTTTTCATTTAAATATCCTCTCAATATTTTAACATATCCAATATGTTAAGCCCTAGTTTGAAAAACTATTCACTCTTTATGATAGTAATATTTTCCTAAAATGTCAAGCCAATTATAGCATTTTCACAAATTTATTTAACCATATTACAGAGGTATTTTACATTTTTTAACATACTGTAAATAAATGTAGATGTATTACAGATAGATTACAGATGACCGATAGAAAAGTAAACTAAAACGCCAACATTTTTTTGGCAAAATTGGTCTAGACATATTTAAACAGTCTGTTGCATTGACTACATTTGCGCCTCTTTAGTCAAGAAAATTTAAGACACTATTCCAATAAGATTATTGCAAAAAATGAATATTTTCTCCCCTTATAGTGCATAGTTACGCACTTTGTGACTGGCTTGTGTATTTTTAAAATAAGAAGATGAAAGTCAACTTATAAATACAAACACCTATACGAGATTTAGAGCAACATTACAGGTATTCATAAAAGTCTTTTGAAAGTAGCAGAAAATTTGAACTATTTTTTATGACTTCATACAATAAAAAGATAGTCCGCTTCTTTCTATATTGAAATTTGGGAATACGAAAAGCCAATATTTTCAAAAAGGAAAACTATTTTAAGCTGATACTGAAAGTAAAGAAATATCAAAACGTAGAACATTCGATGTGCTAACACTTGAAGAACAAGAACAACGTCTCGAACGTATAAAGAAAACTCGCTTAGAAGCACAATGGAACTTACACCGTCTAGTTGATTGTAATATTGATGAGGTTGACTTCTTTTCTTACATTAACCACTATAGAACCACTTCAAAGACCTACTCAAAACATTTATTAAACGCTTTAACTATAACATATTCAAAACAATGAAAAGTCAACTTAAATATATTGCAGTATTAGAAAAGCAAAAACGTGAAGCATGGCACGCTTATATTCTACCTTTCAGGGTCCCTTATATTCCACATAGTCAACTCTTAGAACTATGGGGACACGGAGCAGCTCGGATAAATAAAATCGATGTCGATAGCAAAGAAAATCCTGGTCGATATGTTACAAAATACTTTGAAAAAGGTATCGGACAAGAATTGTTGGAAAATTTCAGTAAGCAAGCCTATTTATCATCTCGTAACCTGAAAAAACCTGATGAAGATAAGTTTTATACCTATGAAACTTTTGACTACAATAGCTCAACAGTCCTATATAAAACAGAATACACTACAAGGTTTATAAAGACAGCCAGTATTTCGATAACCATGTAAAATACAAGAAGATCAGAATAGATAAAGATAAGGAGTAAGTCACATGATAGCAACTGTAAATAAAAATGATTTGGTTGCCCTTGGTTTCTCTGAGGGAACTTCTAAACGTATTATCAGACAAGGAAAGGAACTGCTTATAGAAAGAGAGGTTTCAGAATTTACCAAAACAAATGTATTGGCACAATTCCTGCTACTATCGCTACTGAACTACTTGGCTTTGATGTCCAGAACAGCTCACTTTCTAGGGGATAAGATATGGCGATTAGAAAAAGCAAAGACGGTAGTTGGGTTGTAGATATCAGCAATGATTTTGACCCAATCACACTAAAGCAACGTTGGCTTAGTAAAAAAGGTTATAAGACGGAAAAAAAAGCTACCGAGGCAGAACACTATCTACGAAGTGTAGAGCTAAAAAAACGCTTCTATGGGGCTAAAATAACTGTTCCTATGCTATATGAACTGCTAAAGGAAGATGATGATATAAATCATCGAGAAATCAGCTATATCAACACACAAGAAAATAACGACAACAAACACATCAAAGACTATTTTTCTATAGTCCAAAGCTAAACTATTGAACCGTTTCAGAATTTAAAGACTTTTTGGAATTATTTACCCCAGAAGAATATCACTATCAATTATTATTTAAGGTTCTGTACTTCACTGGCATGCGACTAGGAGAGGTTTTGGCTCTCAATTGGAATGATATTGATTTTTCTAGAAATATAATAACTGTTTCAAAGTCAGTCTACTTCAAAAAAGGAGTTAGTTATATCAGTCCCCCTAAAACTAAAGCTAGCATTAGGCAGATTGTCATTAACTCTAAATTGATGAATGAACTAGAAGTATGGCAACACAAACAATATGAGTTGCTGAAGCAATTTTCAAATGATGATTGTACAGATTTACAATTATTTCAAAGTAGCCCTGTTCCAATTACTAAAGATAGTATTGAAAAGTATTATCATGGTTTATTAAAACGTAATTCTAACCTTAAAAAAATAAGAATACATGATTTAAGACATTCCCAGGCTTCCCTTTTAATCAATCAAGGCGAAGATTACCTTGTTGTGAAAGAACGTCTCGGACATGCGTCTATAACAAGCACAATTGACACTTACTAACATTTATATCCAAGTAAACAAATTGCATTGGCAGATAAACTTGATAGTTTATTTTAATGGTTGAAGAAATATCATTTGTCTTTTTGAACAATATATGCTATCATGGAGGTGTGATGAAAAAGCTAATATTTGAGTTCTATACAAGGCCAAATGGTCATAATGAATTTGTAGAGTTTTATAAATCCTTACCACAAAAAGATAGAGAAAAACTACTGGCAACTATTAGCATGATACAAGAACATGAGCTATTAACTGCCCAGCGTATGGAATGGGTAAAGAAATTAAATAGTGATATTTTTGAAATTCGTTCCAAAGTATCATCTAATATTCAACGTGCTCTCTACTTTCATGCTGTCGATAATAGATATATTATTACACATGGATTTACCAAAAAAATCTCAAAAAACACCCATTAATGAAATTAAAAAGGCACAAGTCATCAAAAAAGAATTTGAAGGGGAACAGAAAAATGAAAACAATTAAATTCAATGATTTCTTAAATGAACAACTTAATGATAATTCTTTTAATGAGGGCTACCAAGCTGAAAAAGCCATTTTAGAAAGTGCGCTAGCTGTTGCTAATGCCCGTTCAAAAGCAGGTCTAACACAACGTCAACTTTCAGAATTATCCCATGTTCCTCAATCAACTATCGCTCGTATTGAAAGAGGACATAACACTAGCATTGAAACTATGAGCAAATTAGCTGTAGCTCTTAAGCAAGAACTAAAAATTAGTATTGGGTAGTTAGTTTTAGAGAGAAGAAGGATAGAACCTCTTCTCTTTTTCGTTACCTAAAATTACTATCCCCAAAAATAAACTAGAAATTTTTAGTAACTTTAGACTCAGATATTGAAAAAAAGAAAAGACAAGGTTTCTAAACCTTGTCTTTTCAACTATACCGGCGGCCGGGGTCGAACCGGCACGTCCTTGCGGACACTGGATTTTGAGGCGTATTAGGGTAGTTTGATAAATACAAAAAC
Source organism: Streptococcus sp. NSJ-72 (assembly GCF_014334035.1). NCBI lineage: Bacteria > Bacillati > Bacillota > Bacilli > Lactobacillales > Streptococcaceae > Streptococcus > Streptococcus sp. NSJ-72. Next base: position 273,259 of record NZ_CP060489.1, on the reverse strand, counting down.
GTTGATTTTACGGCATTTATAACAACTTAAAACGAACAAAAACAAGTAAAAATTACGAAATTCAGGAACTTATAAGGAACTCAAATTGTAGAAGACCTCATCATTAAAGCACTCTTTACAGAGTGCTTTTCTATTATTTATCAGGCTTTTTCGAGAAATAATATTTGGGATTTTTTAATCTTTCTTTTGCTTGCAGATATTGCAAGGTAGTAACTCCCTCCTCATCCATAGGATTAGTATAATATACAGTTTTTCTATCTTTGTTCCATGCTTTAACATTGATAGGTGTGAAAAAAAGTTCAAACAATGCTTTTGTCATAACATACATTTCCTCAGACTGTGTTACCTGAATTGGTCCAAAGTTTTCTTTTAATTTTTCAATAGCTTCAAAATGCATTTTAGCTTCATCATCTTCTAAAGATAATTTAAGATTGTGCAATTCTTTAAGACTATTCTCCTCTGCTTCTTTGATGGCAACTTCATTCCAATTTGCAATTTTGATTAAGTAATCTTTGACAGCTCTAGAAAGTATGTCTAATTGTGCTGGTGAAAATACTCTTGTTCGTTTTTTTCCAATTAAACGAACCTCTGCATCTGCCCATAATCCCTCTTTTTCCAATGTCCTTTGGAACTTCATTTTTAATTTATTTCTATTTTTTTTTGTATCCTCTATATTGAAAAATGTAATTTGTTCATCTATATAACGGCTTAATGGTATCTTATTATTCATATTTCCACCTCTTGTTTTGTTTCTTATCGATAATCACATTGTATCATGTTTTGTTATAAAATGCAATAAAAATAGCATTTCTGGAAACATTTTTTTGTTGCTTGTTTTTAAATAAGATGGTAAGATAGAGTTATAGAAATCAGAGGCCTCGATTTCTACAGAAATATTCTACTATCAAAGGAGACATCAAGCTTATGTCCATTTTCGTCACAAAATCTAAAACTCAACGTATCAAGCAGTTCGCAGATAATCTCGCAGTCATCAAAGCCTATATTGAGACTGAACAATCCGAGCGTGCTCTTCCATATTTAGCCGAACTTCAAAAGCTCTATATAGCCGAAATCAACAAAATCATCAACATTCGCTAATAATCTAGAAAGTACAAACGACTATGACTACATCTACTACTCAATCAATTTTTTCAAATACTTTAAGTAACACTCGAGTCAACTTAGACATTCGATACGCTTCCTTGCTATCTACGAGTGCCATCATCGCCGTCAACGTCGCCCCGCCAGAAGCCTACCATAGCCTCGTGGGCTTTGAGGACTACGTTGATAGTAGTGGTAAAGCTAAGAAGCGTCCTGTGTTTACTCAAGATGTAACTGGCTATCAGCTACGCGCAGTAATGCCGTCCGACGAGACGGTAACAAAAGATAAGTATATCAAGCTCATTTTGCCAACTCAAGAAATTGCCCAAAAAGCAAAATTTGGCAAACTCTATCGTTTGGTCAACCCACGTGGAAAGCGCGATTATAAGTCGTTTGATATTTACGAGATTTATGCTGACGACATCACAGAAATCTCAATGCATCGTGGATAGATTATGCAACAAATATCAACAATAAGATATAGACTAAACAAAAGTAACGGACGTCTAATGCGGACGAATCTTACAATAGTAGAATTGCTTCTCATTGCTGGAGCATCTCTACTATTTGTGAGTTATGTAGGCAGAATCATAAGTAATGTATTCATTAGATTCCGAGTTCTGGAAAATCAACATATATTTCTGACTATCATCTGGTATCTCGGTCTAGCCGTCTTGCTCGGAACTTTTGGATATGTCTTGTATGATATGACCTACCATATACATGAGGTAGGTAGTATACTGAAGTATTTGAAACTACGTACAATAGAGAAACAGACACACAGAGCGTTGAAAGATAGTGCGGTTGCTAATACTCGCCCTGGAACGAAGTTTGTGGAAGTTTCACAAGCCGTAGCCTGCTTCAATAAGCAGAGCGGAGGCATGACGATTACAATCAATAAACTAGCTGGACAACAGACCGAAGAACTAGAAAAATTCGCTGATATCCTTTCGTCATGCCTTGTTGGTATCAACCGCTCTCTATTCGTCCATGATTACAAGATAGCAGAGGATAGAACAACCTTTACGTATTTGTTAGATGGCATAAAGGAAGGTAAAGCAAGACGGCTAGTGCCTAGTCGGATTGAGGAATTGCGGACTACTAGAGATTATGAAATCCTGATTGAACAAGAGCTAACATTCTCTATGTTAAAGAATCATCATTGCCTCTTAGTTGGTCCAACAGGTAGTTCTAAAACAACTCTCTTGAAATCTATATTAGCTCAAGTATTTATGTTTCGAAATGAAGTAGATATAGCTATTTGCGACACAAAATCAGAATTTAGTTCGTGGCAGTTTTTGCTCCCAAATAGTATTGTCTCAAATTCAAAGGATATCGTAACATATTTTGAACAGCTCTTGGAATTGGTTATTGAACGCGAAAAAACAATAGCCGACCTATCTGCTAAAAATGACCTAACAGGTGCGACATTCACAAATTTCGAGGAAATGGATATGAAACTCTGTATAATCGAGGAATACTCTGCTCTACTACTTAGTTTACCTGATTCTAAGACACGAAATCACGTGCAAGCGTTGGTACAGTCTATCGTTTCTCGTTCCCGCTCAAGCGATATATGGTTGTGTATTTGCTTACAACAACCTAATGCTCAAATACTCGGCGGTACAGCTCTACGTGACTGTCTAGGCGTTCGGATATGTCTATCTAACGGCTCAATCTCTGACGAACTAGCACGCATGGTATTCGGCGGTAATGTTGATTTAATAGATAACCGTGCCGAACGTTTCTCGGGCTATATTCAAACAACAGACAACCAAATGAGTCAGCCAAGACATTTCTATAACATTAATTTACATGAGTATGGGTTAGAAAAAATCAGTACATTCCATTACGCCTACGAATACGGTAAACAATTACGCGATAAAAAATCGTGACTGTCTAGCGTAGTCTGACTGACACAATTTTTTATCCCTGAGACCAACGGTCTCATAAAAATTATTCACTCCATAAAAACTGGGATATGGTAATAACCCCAGTTGGAGTTTAATAAAAAACATGGATAAACCCTTTAAACGAAAGGATTTTCACTAGATAAAATGATAACTATAGGTATTGACCAATTTACACTAGTTTTACAGTCGACTGTTGATTTTGAACTTGATAAGTGGGTAGATATTGCTCATGAAATGATTAACGAGTTTCTCGACCTTTCCCAGCTTATCAAACTATATGGAGAGTTTTCCAAAAATACATCACAAAATCCACAAGGATATAATACGAGCTATTCATTTGATAATGTACCGTTCTATCTGGTCGTTGCATATCATAGCTTTCAGCCTTCAATGGGGATTATCATCAAATTTTCTGCCCACGCTTGGGTCGATTATCAAGACGAATATAAACAAAATATAGGGCAAACAATCAATATACACACCTTTCTACAAAGCATTCAATCTAATATGTATCGTATGAGACTATCGCGAATTGACCTTTGTGTTGATTTTATCAATGAGGGATTCAGTGTCGCAAAAATAGCCCGTAGTTTTGAAAAAAAGAACCTTGAGGTACGATATGGTAAATATAAACAAGGATATAATAAATAGAATCATCAACGAAAATCAAATTAAGCCTTATCCGCTTAATCCTGCCAAATTACGACATCTTGCTAAAGATTTCAAGGCTGAAACTATCTATATAGGCTCACGCTCACGTAATACCGCAGCACTTCTTAGAATATATGACAAAAAGGTAGAACAAACACGATGAGCCAAATATATAAAGAATTAGCTGAAAAATCACAAGATTGGGTACGGATTGAATTTGAAGCCAAGTCACACCTAGCTCATGAGTTAACCTCAGTATTTCTATCCAGTCAGTCAGATTTAGAAACAAAAAATATAATATTATCGGCCATATTAGATAAGTACATGCTATTCTATAAAAACTCAGGACGGCTACACCCTATCACTAAACGCATGTTAGAGGAGTTGGCAAATAAAAATTTCAAATTCACACCTCTCAAACCCCAAGATAATTCATTTGAAAAGTCATTAACTCACATCAAAAAGGGGTCTGGGTTGTTTCCAACTCTTTGGAAAGCCGACCAGATTTGGGGAGAAGGTAGCTCGGAAGAATTGATGATATGGCTACTAACTGAATATAAGACATCGTTCTTTCCCAATCCAACTCATAATAGTTGGCTTAGTAAACATAAATATAAACTCTCAAAAACTAAAAAACCATGGATAAGGTCGCCAAAAATATGAGTAAAACTATCACGAAAGAAGATTTGATAAAGCTGGGTTACACAGCTAATACTGCAAAAACAATTATAAAAAAAGGGAAAGAAATACTTGTCAAACAAGGATTTTCCCTGTATGATAATAAACGAGTGGGTGCTATACCAGCCACAATAGCTTCATCTATTGTTGGATTTGATATAGAAAAAGAGAGCTAGTATTGGAAAATTCCAATTCTATGCTCTCACTTCTACAATTCGAGTATACCATAGTTTTGGAATTTCTCAAAGGAGAAAAACTATGAGCGTTACAAAAACAACAAATGGCACGTATCAAGTAGATATCAGTGCTGGGTACAGTCCAGTTACTGGCAAACAAAAGCGTATCAAACGTAAAGGTTTCAAAACGAAAAAAGAAGCTCTACAAGCCGAACAAGAAATTCGGCTCGTAGAGTTCCATGAAAATCGGTACGGAACAACCATTACACTCCACTCACTCTATCAATTACTTAAAAAGGAGGATATACTGAACAATCGAAAAGCAAGTTATATCAATACACAAGAAAATAACTACAATCGACATATAAAGACTTATTTCAACGAAGTTGATGCTAAAAAGCTGACATACGTTGATATTTATGATTTCAGAGAACACCTCAAGCAAAAGTCTCACAAAAGGGGAAAAAACAAAGGCTTAAGCAACAATACAATAAACAAAATTATCATTCTACTGAAAAAAATTATTGATGTAGGTATTAGAAAAGGATATTACAAAGATAACCCTGTCAAACTACTTCGCAAATTGCCAACAAGCAAAAAAGAGATTAGTTATTGGACTATAGGAGAATTTCAACAGTTCAAATCACTATTCACTCCTGAAGAGTACCCTATCCAACTATTTTTCACAATTCTGTACCTCACAGGTATACGATTAGGAGAAGGATTAGCCTTGACATGGGCTGATTTAGATTTCCAGAAAGCCACTATCCGCATTAACAAGACTGCTCACAGAAGAAATGGTCAAAATATTATCGACACGCCAAAAACAAGTAGTTCAAATCGTATCATATCAATCAATAGAAAATTACTAGAAGAACTCATTGAGTGACAGAACAAACAGAAAGAACTACTTGCTGATTTTACTAAGGATTTCAATAGTCTTCAAGTTATTCAAAGCCAGCCAATCGAAATAGGAAAAAATACGATTGAGAAAGTATATAAACAAGTTCTCAAACGTGACAGTAGTCTAAAACCAATCCGAATTCATGATTTTAGGCACTCACACGCTTCTCTACTCATCAATCAGGGAGAAGACTACCTCATCGTAAAAGAACGGCTTGGACACTCTTCTATTACTACTACGATTGATACCTATTCTCACCTATATCCAAGTAAGCAGAAAGAATTAGCTGATAAACTAGACTATCTCTATTGATATAAGGAACGATAAGGAATCGTGACTAAAAAATAAGGAATTTTAAGGAATTCTTACCAGTAGAGCCAGTAGAAAAAACAGAAGTTAAAAACCTCTGTCTTCCCTATTAGTTAAGCAATACCGGCGGCCGGGGTCGAACCGGCACGTCCTTGCGGACACTGGATTTTGAGTCCAGCGCGTCTGCCAATTCCGCCACGCCGGCAAGTTAAACTGGGGTAGCTGGATTCGAACCAACGCATGAGGGAGTCAAAGTCCCTTGCCTTACCGCTTGGCTATACCCCAATACTATAAAATAGGCGAGTGATGGGGATCGAACCCACGCATGCCAGAGCCACAATCTGGTGTGTTAACCACTTCACCACACCCGCCATAATTCTATACACGGGCAGTAGGAATTGAACCCACACTGAAGGTTTTGGAGACCTTAGTTCTACCTTTAAACTATGCCCGTACAAGATGGAAGGGGAGGGATTCGAACCCCCGAACCCGAAGGAGCGGATTTACAGTCCGCCGCGTTTAGCCTCTTCGCTACCCTTCCTAATATCAAACAAATGGCGCGAGACGGAATCGAACCGCCGACACATGGAGCTTCAATCCATTGCTCTACCAACTGAGCTACCGAGCCTACCTATTGCGGGAGCAGGATTTGAACCTACGACCTTCGGGTTATGAGCCCGACGAGCTACCTAGCTGCTCCATCCCGCGCTATTCCTACTAAGGAGGATGTGGGATTCGAACCCACGCACGCTTTTACACGCCTGACGGTTTTCAAGACCGTTCCCTTCAGCCAGACTTGGGTAATCCTCCGATAAATATAGTCCGTACGGGATTCGAACCCGTGTTACCGCCGTGAAAAGGCGGTGTCTTAACCCCTTGACCAACGGACCATGTTATTCTCAAAATGGGCACGAGTGGACTCGAACCACCGACCTCACGCTTATCAGGCGTGCGCTCTAACCACCTGAGCTACGCGCCCAAGTTCAAAAACTTGGTGTGAACATCTCCGTTCAAAGCGGGTGACGAGAATCGAACTCGCGACAACAGCTTGGAAGGCTGTAGTTTTACCACTAAACTACACCCGCTTAAGAAATGGGAGTTAACGGGATCGAACCGCTGACCCTCTGCTTGTAAGGCAGATGCTCTCCCAGCTGAGCTAAACTCCCTTGGAATGGAGTTTAGCTCAGCCAACGGTGAGAAACTTCGTTTCTCTTATCCACCGATTGAAATGTCGATTCCCTCTCCATTTCAACTAAGCTAAACTCCCCTTTGCTAAGCGACTACCTTATCTCACAGGGGGCAACCCCCAACTACTTCCGGCGTTCTAGGGCTTAACTGCTGTGTTCGGCATGGGTACAGGTGTATCTCCTAGGCTATCGTCACTTAACTATATGAATGGACTCGGTCAAAAGTTTCGCTTCCTCTATCTCCCAAGCCAAAACATCCACTGGATATTTCGTCCACTCAAAATTGAATAACGCTCTCAAATCGTTTCAAGCATAAACTAAACATTCTGTGCTCTCAATAAAATTGTACTCGGGCTAAATCCTTGGAAAAAAGATAAATGGTCTGGTGATCATTGAACACTACTCCCATTTCCTATTTCTCAAGGGGATTTTTCACCCTTAGTAACTAATCTAGGATAAGTCCTCGAGCTATTAGTATTAGTCCGCTCCATTGCTCACACAACTTCCACTCCTAACCTATCTACCTGATCTTCTCTCAGGGCTCTTACTGATATAAAATCATGGGAAATCTCATCTTGAGGTGGGTTTCACACTTAGATGCTTTCAGCGTTTATCCCTTCCCTACATAGCTACCCAGCGATGCTCTTGGCAGAACAACTGGTACACCAGCGGTAAGTCCACTCTGGTCCTCTCGTACTAGGAGCAGATCCTCTCAAATTTCCTTCGCCCGCGACGGATAGGGACCGAACTGTCTCACGACGTTCTGAACCCAGCTCGCGTGCCGCTTTAATGGGCGAACAGCCCAACCCTTGGGACCGACTACAGCCCCAGGATGCGACGAGCCGACATCGAGGTGCCAAACCTCCCCGTCGATGTGAACTCTTGGGGGAGATAAGCCTGTTATCCCCAGGGTAGCTTTTATCCGTTGAGCGATGGCCCTTCCATACGGTACCACCGGATCACTAAGCCCGACTTTCGTCCCTGCTCGAGTTGTAGCTCTCGCAGTCAAGCTCCCTTCTACCTTTACACTCTACGATTGATTTCCAACCAATCTGAGGGAACCTTTGGGCGCCTCCGTTACTCTTTAGGAGGCGACCGCCCCAGTCAAACTGCCCGTCAGACACTGTCTCCGTAGATGATCAACCTACCGGGTTAGAGTGGCCATAACACAAGGGTAGTATCCCAACATCGCCTCCATCGAAACTGGCGTCCCGATCTCATTGGCTCCTACCTATCCTGTACATGTGGTACAGACACTCAATATCAAACTGCAGTAAAGCTCCATGGGGTCTTTCCGTCCTGTCGCGGGTAACCTGCATCTTCACAGGTACTAAAATTTCACCGAGTCTCTCGTTGAGACAGTGCCCAAATCATTACGCCTTTCGTGCGGGTCGGAACTTACCCGACAAGGAATTTCGCTACCTTAGGACCGTTATAGTTACGGCCGCCGTTTACTGGGGCTTCAATTCATACCTTCGCGTTACCGCTAAGCACTCCTCTTAACCTTCCAGCACCGGGCAGGCGTCACCCCCTATACATCATCTTACGATTTAGCAGAGAGCTGTGTTTTTGATAAACAGTTGCTTGGGCCTATTCACTGCGGCTCAGTTAAACTGAGCACCCCTTCTCCCGAAGTTACGGGGTCATTTTGCCGAGTTCCTTAACGAGAGTTCTCTCGCTCACCTGAGGCTACTCGCCTCGACTACCTGTGTCGGTTTGCGGTACGGGTAGAATATAGATTAATGCTAGAAGCTTTTCTTGGCAGGGTGACATCACTCACTTCGCTACTAAACTTCGCTCCCCATCACAGCTCAACGTTACAGATATAAGCATTTGACTCATACCACGCCTCACTGCTTAGACGTGCTCTTCCATTCGCACGCTTGAGTTAGCCTTCTGCGTCCCTCCTTCACTCTATACTCTAGTACAGGAATCTCTACCTGTTGGCCATCGGATACACCTTTCGGTCTCTCCTTAGGTCCCGACTAACCCAGGGCGGACGAGCCTTCCCCTGGAAACCTTAGTCTTACGGTGGATGGGATTCTCACCCATCTTGCGCTACTCATACCGGCATTCTCACTTCTATGCGTTCCAGTGCTCCTCACGGTACACCTTCGCCACACATAGAACGCTCTCCTACCATACCTATAAAGGTATCCACAGCTTCGGTAAATTGTTTTAGCCCCGGTACATTTTCGGCGCAGGGTCACTCGACTAGTGAGCTATTACGCACTCTTTGAATGAATAGCTGCTTCTAAGCTAACATCCTAGTTGTCTGTGCAACCCCACATCCTTTTCCACTTAACAATTATTTGGGGACCTTAGCTGGTGGTCTGGGCTGTTTCCCTTTCGACTACGGATCTTAGCACTCGCAGTCTGACTGCCGACCATAATTCTTTGGCATTCGGAGTTTATCTGAGATTGGTAATCCGGGATGGACCCCTCACCCAAACAGTGCTCTACCTCCAAGAATCTTCATGTCGACGCTAGCCCTAAAGCTATTTCGGAGAGAACCAGCTATCTCCAAGTTCGTTTGGAATTTCTCCGCTACCCACAAGTCATCCAAGCACTTTTCAACGTGCCCTGGTTCGGTCCTCCAGTGCGTTTTACCGCACCTTCAACCTGCTCATGGGTAGGTCACATGGTTTCGGGTCTACATCATAATACTAAGTCGCCCTTTTCAGACTCGGTTTCCCTACGGCTCCGTCTCTTCAACTTAACCTCGCATCATAACGTAACTCGCCGGTTCATTCTACAAAAGGCACGCTCTCACCCATTAACGGGCTCGAACTTGTTGTAGGCACACGGTTTCAGGTTCTCTTTCACTCCCCTCCCGGGGTGCTTTTCACCTTTCCCTCACGGTACTGGTTCACTATCGGTCACTAGGGAGTATTTAGGGTTGGGAGATGGTCCTCCCAGATTCCGACGAGATTCCACGTGTCTCGCCGTACTCAGGATCCTGCTAGGTATAAAGACTATTTTAAATACGAGGCTCTTACTCTCTCTGGCAACCTTTCCCAAGGTCTTCTTCTATAATCTTTACGTCCACTTCGCAGTCCTACAACCCCGAAGAGTAAACTCTTCGGTTTGCCCTCCTGCCCTTTCGCTCGCCGCTACTTAGGCAATCGCTTTTGCTTTCTCTTCCTGCAGCTACTTAGATGTTTCAGTTCACTGCGTCTTCCTCCTCATATCCTTAACAGATATGGGTAACAGGTAGTACCTGTTGGGTTCCCCCATTCGGACATCCCTGGATCTACGCTTACTTACAGCTCCCCAAGGCATTTCGTCGTTTGTCACGTCCTTCTTCGGCTCCTAGTGCCAAGGCATCCACCGTGCGCCCTTACTAACTTAACCTTATTTTGACCTTTCAGTCATAAACTCATTAATATTCACAGCGTTTCGGTTTATTTTCTTGTTACTATTTGATATCGTTATTCAATTTTCAATGGGCTAATTAGGTTCGTGTTCAACTTCTTTACCCGTTGAACACCTATCCTATCTTATCTAGTTGAACAAGAATCTCATTTCTTTGCATCCTAGATAATGGAGCCTAGCGGGATCGAACCGCTGACCTCCTGCGTGCAAAGCAGGCGCTCTCCCAGCTGAGCTAAGGCCCCACAAGACCTCTCAAAACTAAACAAAACGAACTCAATGGCTTCCGATTTTTCCTTAGAAAGGAGGTGATCCAGCCGCACCTTCCGATACGGCTACCTTGTTACGACTTCACCCCAATCATCTATCCCACCTTAGGCGGCTGGCTCCTTACGGTTACCTCACCGACTTCGGGTGTTACAAACTCTCGTGGTGTGACGGGCGGTGTGTACAAGGCCCGGGAACGTATTCACCGCGGCGTGCTGATCCGCGATTACTAGCGATTCCGACTTCATGTAGGCGAGTTGCAGCCTACAATCCGAACTGAGACTGGCTTTCAGAGATTAGCTTGCCGTCACCGGCTTGCGACTCGTTGTACCAGCCATTGTAGCACGTGTGTAGCCCAGGTCATAAGGGGCATGATGATTTGACGTCATCCCCACCTTCCTCCGGTTTATTACCGGCAGTCTCGCTAGAGTGCCCAACTGAATGATGGCAACTAACAATAAGGGTTGCGCTCGTTGCGGGACTTAACCCAACATCTCACGACACGAGCTGACGACAACCATGCACCACCTGTCACCGATGTACCGAAGTAAAGCTCTATCTCTAGAGCGGGCATCGGGATGTCAAGACCTGGTAAGGTTCTTCGCGTTGCTTCGAATTAAACCACATGCTCCACCGCTTGTGCGGGCCCCCGTCAATTCCTTTGAGTTTCAACCTTGCGGTCGTACTCCCCAGGCGGAGTGCTTAATGCGTTAGCTGCGGCACTAAGTCCCGGAAAGGACCTAACACCTAGCACTCATCGTTTACGGCGTGGACTACCAGGGTATCTAATCCTGTTCGCTCCCCACGCTTTCGAGCCTCAGCGTCAGTTACAGACCAGAGAGCCGCTTTCGCCACCGGTGTTCCTCCATATATCTACGCATTTCACCGCTACACATGGAATTCCACTCTCCCCTTCTGCACTCAAGTTAAACAGTTTCCAAAGCCTACAATGGTTGAGCCACTGCCTTTCACTTCAGACTTATCTAACCGCCTGCGCTCGCTTTACGCCCAATAAATCCGGACAACGCTCGGGACCTACGTATTACCGCGGCTGCTGGCACGTAGTTAGCCGTCCCTTTCTGGTTAAGTACCGTCACTGTGTGAACTTTCCACTCTCACACACGTTCTTCCTTAACAACAGAGCTTTACGATCCGAAAACCTTCTTCACTCACGCGGCGTTGCTCGGTCAGGGTTCCCCCCATTGCCGAAGATTCCCTACTGCTGCCTCCCGTAGGAGTCTGGGCCGTGTCTCAGTCCCAGTGTGGCCGATCACCCTCTCAGGTCGGCTATGTATCGTGGCCTTGGTGAGCCGTTACCTCACCAACTAGCTAATACAACGCAGGTCCATCTGGTAGTGATGCTCTTGCATCTTTTAACATCTTACCATGCAGTAAAATGTCTTATGCGGTATTAGCTATCGTTTCCAATAGTTATCCCCCGCTACCAGGCAGGTTACCTACGCGTTACTCACCCGTTCGCGACTCACTGATGAAATTGTAGCAAGCTACGGCTTCATCGGTGCGTTCCACTTGCATGTATTAGGCACGCCGCCAGCGTTCGTCCTGAGCCAGGATCAAACTCTCATATAAAGTTTGAGCTCTCACTCATTTCTGTCACTGACAGATTTATTTTTCTTTTGTTTGACGGACTGTCTCTCAACAGTCGCCTGCACATTGGTTCGTCTTGTTCAGTTTTCAAAGGTCTTTATCGCCCTCAAGCGACAACTATCTTAGTATATCACCTCCTCCTCTTCTTGTCAATACTTTTTTTCATCTTTTTTTATTTTCCTCTAGCTTTTTCTTTCATCGTAATCTTGTAAGTAGGTCCGTAACTCCCGAAGCATCGCTTGGCGTCCTTGAAACCGTTCATCTGCTAGTAAGCGCTCATACTGTTCTTGTTTCTCTGGACTTAGCTGTTTTTGATAGCTCTTTAGTTGGTCTCGGAGAATCACCAATTCATCCAAATAGAGTTCTTTCAGGCTGAGCTTGTGACCTATCTCGCTCACTTCCTCATAGACTTGACGGTCTAGTTTGCGCTTTTGGCTTTCTTGTTTACGCAGGATGTCCTTGATGTGATTACGGAACTTGGTCTTATAGTAAACATAGAGACGACTTTCTGACTCTACCAGTTGCGGAAAGCGACTCACCAACTCATATAAGACCAGCATCCCTTCTTGGTCCCAATCACTTAACTCCCACAGGTGGACATAATATTCCCGGCGACACTTCAGTACGATCCCTCTCACTTTGTCATACAACTCCTTGAAGTCCATTTCATAACCCTCCTTTTTTCTTACCTCTTTAGGGTATCATGAAGGAGGGCCCTTTGAGCTTCTACTATCTATTCTTTCCCTTATCATCTCCCTTCCAACCTTCTCGGCAACTTCCCTATCACTTTAGAAACTTTCTGATCCTGTTCAGCAATGAAAGTGAAAAAGAGAGAACTACTGCTCTCTCAATCCTATATTCATTTCTTCTTAAAATTTTATTCTGTGATAAATTTACTCAGGATACCATTGATAAACTTGCTTGATTTCTCATCTGAGAACTTCTTAGATAACTCAATTGCTTCATTGATTGCAACTAGTTGAGGAGTATCAAATTCTGCCATTTCAAACAGTCCCAAACGAAGAATATTTTTTTCTACTAATGTAAGACGTCCTAAGGTCCAGCCTTCTTTTAGATATTGACCTATTTTCTCATCCAATTCACTTTTGGACTGTTCGACACCCATGACAAGGTTCAATAAAAATGTAGGAATTTCCACATCTGAATCGCTTGTAGAATCTTTATCATATGTATATGCAAAGCGACAAGCTTCTATCACATTTCTTTCATATTCCAAACTCATTAACGCTTGAAAAGCACGCTCACGTAGTTGTCTTCTCATTTCCAGCTGTACATCAGTCATTGAGAAAATCCTCATCGAACAAATCTTTTAAATCCGGTTTTGGTGTTTTTTCTGGAACAATGCCAGCTACATGAATGTTCACTGCAGATAATTCAACCTCTGCCATATCAGAAACAGCACTTTTCACTGCTTTCTGAATAGCCATTGCTACCGCTGGAACACCTACACCGTATTCTAAATATAAATAAATATCAACAGTTACTTCACCATCACTGGCGGTATGAAGATAGACGCCACGTCCTAAAGAACGTTTTGCAAGGCTATCAGACATGCTTTTATTTGCGAAAGAGTAAACGCCATCCATTTTAGCCGTTGCAATGGCAATAATTTTTTCTAAAACACGTGGTGCGATAACGATTTCGCCTAATTGTTCAGTTGCCATAACTTGTCCTTTCTTAAGACACAAAGACATTCAAGGAGTCTGTTCAATATTTGTCAGACTCTTAGTCTGAGTTTAATAGTAATTTAAGAACTTCTAGTTCTTAGAATAAATTATGCACGAGAAACGTAGGTTCCTTCTTGCGTATTGATAATCAATTTTTGTCCGACTTCGATAAAGTCCGGTACGTTTACTACGAGACCCGTTTCAAGAGTAGCTGGTTTACCAGAACCTGTTACTGTTGCTCCTTTAATAGAAGGTTGTGTATCTGTTACAACTAACTCTACGGTCGTTGGAACCGTAACACCAATAACTTCACTTCCGTAGAATTGAATTTTCACTTCTGAATTTTCAAGGATAAATTTCAATTCTTGCTCTACATTTGCTACTGGGATTTCATATTGCTCAAATGACTCTGTATCCATGAAATAAGCCGTGTCATCCATCTGGTATAAGTACTGTGCTGGACGTGTTTCAATAATCGCTTGTTCAAATTTTTCTTCTGGACGGTAAGTTGTATCAAAAGTTGAACCTGTACGTACATCACGTAGTTTCATACGCATAACAGTATTCCCTTTACCTGGTTTATGGTGGCTTGCTTCAAGGACACGAATCAATTTCCCATCCGTTGTTTCAAACGTCATACCAGCTTTCAGCTTACTTGCTTCAATCATTATTATTACCTCTTTTAAAATAGATTTCTCTTTATTTTATCATAAAGATTGACAATTCTCAAATTATAATTAGCTCTTTTGGGGCAAGAGTCAATACTTCGCAACCTGTTTCCGTGATGACAAGATCATCTTCAATACGGACGCCATATTTACCATCCAGATAGATACCTGGCTCATCTGTTAAAACCATCCCTATTTCAATCGGCTCAGAGGACTTACCAAAGTAAGGAATTTCATGAATATCAAGCCCAATTCCATGACCAATCCCATGAGTAAAATAAGCTCCGTAACCCGCATCATTGATGATCTGACGTGGAATCCGATCAAAGTCAATACGACTGACTCCAGCCTTGGCTTGATCAATCAAAGCCTTGTTGGCACGCAAGACAATATCATAAATCTCACGTTCCTCATCCGTCACATGACCTACATGAATAGTTCGTGTCATATCACTAACATAGTGATTGTAATAACAACCAAAGTCCATCGTCAAGGTTTCACCAGTTTGAATCACTTTCTCACTAGCTACTCCGTGAGGCATGGCAGAACGGTATCCTGAGGCGATGATGAAATCAAAAGACGCACCTGAAGCACCAAGTTTGCGCATGCGAGCATCTAAAAAGTTCATAACTGCCAACTCGGTTGTCTCACCTGGTTTGATAAAGTCTAATACATCTAGAAAGGCTTGATCGGAAATTTGACAAGCTTTTCGAATCGTATCAATTTCTTCCGCATATTTTATCATGCGCAGATTCTCGATGAAACTGCTCATAGGTATCAGTTCATAGGCTGCAAATACGCTTTTCAGCATCTTGAAATAGGCATAGGACACTTGATCATCAAAGCCAATTTTTTCTAATTTATCGTCCCCAATGATTTTAGCGATTTCCCCCAAAGCATCACGCGTTTCAATAATATCAAATCCTTTGACCACACCTTTGGCAATCAAGGTGTAGCGGGAATCTGTCAAAAAAATCCGTCGCGTTTTGCTAATGAAAACTGTCGCTTCTGTTCCGCTAAAACCCGTCAGATAGTAAATATTCTTCAGATTGGTTACTAAGACAGCATCACACTCTGTCTGTTTTAAGGCTACTTCAAATTTTTCAACTCTTGATAACATGAGAAAACCTCCGTAAAATGATTCAATTTATTATAGCAAAAAAATACTGAAAATAATACAATCTATATAGTTAGGATTAGATGAAATTGACATTTGAAAGCGCTAAATGTATAATTTTTGTTAAACAAGAAAGAATGAGGTAACGATATGAATAAAACAGAATTACTGTTACAAAGACTAGATGATATTGGTCAGTCTCTAAAAGATTCGAAACAAGCACTAGCTTTGCTGGCACTTGGTTCTTGCGGAACAGAAAGAGAACGATTGGATCAGTACTCAGATTTAGACTTCTTTGTTATTGTAAAAGATGGCTACAAGCAGACCTATATCCAAGACCTAACCTGGTTAAGTAAGCTAAAACCAATTGCATTTCACTACCAAAATACAGCGGACGGACATAAAGTTCTATTTGAAGATGATGTTTTTTGTGAATTTGCTGTCTTTGAAGCTCATGAACTAGTAAACATTCCCTTCGCTGAAGGCAAGATTATCTGGAAGGAGATCGGTTTTGATGAAACAATCTGTCAGCCACAAAGACTGCCATCAAAAGAAAACAGAGACCGTGAATGGCTGTTGGGAGAAATTTCATGTAATCTATATTTAGGGCTAGGTCGCTATCAGCGAGGCGAAAAATTAGCTGCTTATGATTTTATCCAAAACAGATCCGTCAAGCTTTGGACTGAACTAATCAGTTTGGAAACAACTTCTAAATCTAATTTTATAGATATCTTTAATACCAACAGACGATTTGAAGAAGGTTATCCAAAGGAAGCCAAGCAATTGCCTCACTTTTTGCAAGGTTACGAACGCATTTCTGAGTCTGCTCAAGCACTCCTAGAATATCTGGATAAACACTATTCTCTTAACCCATTTATAAAAGAAAAAATTCGTAATTTATTATAAAAAAGACTCTGCCTAAAAAAGCAGAGTCTTTTAAATCTTATTTTAACTTTCCTTTTAGATACTGGCCAGTATAGCTAGCAGAGTTTGCAGCTACTTCTTCTGGTGTACCAGTAGCAATAATAGTACCTCCACCAATACCACCTTCTGGTCCAAGGTCAATAATGTAATCGGCCGTCTTAATAACGTCCAAATTATGTTCGATGACGAGAACCGTGTTGCCATCGTCTACAAAACGTGATAGCACTTGGAGAAGTTTCGCAATATCCTCCGTGTGCAGACCTGTAGTTGGTTCATCCAGAATATAGAAAGACTTACCTGTTGAGCGCTTGTGAAGTTCGCTGGCTAGTTTCATCCGCTGAGCCTCCCCACCAGACAGAGTTGTGGCAGGTTGCCCCAAGGTTACATAACCCAGCCCTACATCTTTGATGGTCTGAAGTTTCCGCTCAATTTTAGGAATATGCTTAAAAAATTCCACTGCATCATTGACCGTCATGTCAAGGACTTGCGAAATATTCTTCTCCTTGTAATGCACTTCCAAGGTTTCACTATTGTACCGTGTTCCATGGCAAACCTCACAAGGGACATAAACATCTGGTAAAAAGTGCATCTCAATCTTGATAATCCCATCCCCAGAGCAGGCTTCACACCGCCCCCCTTTCACATTGAAAGAGAAGCGCCCTTTTTTATACCCACGAATCTTGGCTTCGTTAGTCTGAGCAAAGAGATCGCGAATATCATCAAAGACGCCAGTATACGTCGCTGGATTGGATCTTGGCGTTCGGCCAATCGGGCTCTGGTCAATATCAATCAAACGATCAATATGCTCAATGCCTGAAATATTTTTGAATTTACCCGGTTTGTCTGAATTACGATTGAGTTTTTGAGCGATTGCTTTTTTCAAAATGGAATTAACCAAGGTCGATTTCCCAGAACCGGAAACCCCTGTCACGGCTATAAATTTTCCCAACGGGAAGCGGACCGTGATGTTTTGCAAATTGTGCTCTCTCGCACCTGTGACTTCAATAAAGCGGCCGTTTCCTACGCGGCGCTCCAATGGCACTGGAATTTCACGTTTGCCCGATAAATACTGACCTGTAATTGATTTCTTGCTTTTTGCAACTTGCTCTGGAGTGCCTGCCGCAACAATTTCACCACCAAAAACACCTGCTCCAGGTCCAACATCAATCAACCAATCAGCTTCGCGCATAGTATCTTCATCATGTTCAACTACGATGAGAGTATTGCCCAAATCACGCATTTTTTTGAGACTGGCAATCAAGCGATTGTTATCCCGCTGGTGCAAGCCAATAGACGGTTC
Source organism: Streptococcus sp. NSJ-72 (assembly GCF_014334035.1). NCBI lineage: Bacteria > Bacillati > Bacillota > Bacilli > Lactobacillales > Streptococcaceae > Streptococcus > Streptococcus sp. NSJ-72. The sequence goes on along the minus strand of NZ_CP060489.1, from coordinate 255,396 downwards.
ATCTAAGATATAAAGGACTCCACTAAGGTTGGAGCCAATTTGAGTTGCCAAGCGAATCCGCTGACTCTCACCACCTGATAGAGTTCCAGCAGAACGAGATAGTGTCAAGTAATTAAGCCCGACATTATTCAGAAAAGTCAAGCGATCTCGGATTTCTTTGATAATCGGTGTTGCAATGGCCACTTCATTTTCAGTCAAAGTCAGATGAGAAAGTAATTCTAAATGATCTGCAATAGACAAATCAGACACTTGACCAATATTGAGACCATTTTCACCGCCTACTTTAACAGACAAGGCTTGTGGATTCAGTCGATAACCATGACAGCTTGCGCAAGTCAGCTCATTCATATAAAGTCGCATTTGGCTACGGGTAAAATCACTATTAGTTTCATGATAGCGGCGGTTGATATTGGTTACTACTCCTTCAAAAGGGATGTCGATATCCCGCACGCCACCAAATTCATTTTCATAGTGAAAATGGAATTCCCGACCATCTGAGCCAAAGAAAATCAGCTGTTTTTCTTCCTCATTCAATTCCTCAAAAGGCTTATCCATATCGATGCCAAAGGCTTCCATCGCCTGAGCTAACATTTGCGGATAATAACTAGAAGAAATTGGATTCCACGGTGCTAGAGCTCCTTCACGTAATGTTTTACTACTATCAGGCACTACAAGATCCAAATCAACCTCTAACTTGATACCTAAGCCGTCACAGTCAGAGCAGGACCCAAATGGGGCATTAAAAGAGAAAAGGCGCGGTTCTAGCTCAGAAACCGTAAAGCCACAGACTGGACAGGCATAGTGCTCGGAAAAAAGCAACTCTTTTCCATCCATCGTATCAATCACCACATAGCCTTCAGCCAGACGAAGAGCCGCTTCTACCGAGTCAAAGAGACGACTGCGTACGCCGCCCTTAATGACAATCCGGTCTACCACTACTTCGATATCATGCTTTTTCGTTTTAGAAAGCTCTGGGACTTCGGTTACATCATAAACGTCCCCGTCCACGCGCACTCGTACGTACCCATCTTTTTGGATTTTATCAAAGATTGTCTTGTGCTGTCCTTTTTTCTTACGGATAACTGGCGCTAGAATTTGTAATCGCTGACGTTCGGGTAATTCCAAAACTTGATTGACGATTTGTTCTACAGAAGAAGCTTTAATGGCTCCATGCCCATTGATACAATATGGAGTTCCCACACGCGCATAGAGCAAACGGAGGTAATCATTGATTTCTGTAGCTGTTCCGACTGTTGAACGAGGATTCTTGCTAGTCGTTTTTTGGTCAATAGAAATAGCAGGGCTAAGACCGTCAATTGAATCCACATCCGGTTTTTCCATGTTGCCCAAAAATTGACGAGCATAAGCCGACAGACTTTCCACATAACGCCGTTGTCCCTCTGCGTAAAGAGTATCAAAAGCTAAACTAGACTTGCCCGAACCAGACAAACCAGTCACTACAACCAGTTTGTCCCGCGGAATCGTAACATCAATATTTTTTAAATTATGAGCTCGTGCTCCATGAATGATAATTTTATCCTGCATTCTTACCACACTTTATTTTAAACTTCTTTCTATTATAACAAAATTTTCTTCAATCTTTTACCCAAAAACTCGGAATTTTATAGTATAATAGTACGGTGTGCAAATAACTGAAGGAGGAAAACATGAAACAAGTCTTTCTATCAACAACAACTGAATTTAAAGAAATTTATACGCTTGAGTCGGGGACTTGGATCAATTTAGTCAACCCTTCTCAAAGTGAGTCTACTGAAATTTCCAATGCCTTTGACATTGATATTACGGACTTACGAGCACCCCTTGACGCAGAGGAAATGTCTCGTGTTACCATCGAAGATGAATATACTTTGATTATCGTGGATGTTCCAATTACAGAGGAGCGAAATAATCAGACTTACTATGTCACCATTCCTCTGGGAATTATCATCACTGAAGATGCGATTATTACTACCTGTTTGGAAAAACTTCCATTACTTGATATTTTTATTAATCGACGATTACGTAATTTCTATACGTTTATGCGTTCTCGCTTTATTTTCCAAATTCTTTATCGAAACGCCGAGCTGTATTTGACAGCGCTTCGTTCCATTGATCGTAAAAGCGAGCAAATTGAAAGTCAGCTACACAAGTCAACTCGGAATGAAGAACTAATTGAACTCATGGAACTTGAAAAAACGATTGTCTATTTCAAAGCGTCCTTAAAAACCAATGAGCGTGTAATAAAAAAATTAACCAGCGCTACAAGTAATATCAAAAAATATTTGGAAGATGAGGATTTGCTAGAAGATACACTCATCGAAACTCAACAGGCAATTGAGATGGCGGATATTTATGGAAATATCTTGCACAGTATGACAGATACGTTTGCTTCTATCATTTCAAATAATCAAAATAACATCATGAAAGCTCTAGCTTTAGTGACGATTGTCATGTCCATTCCAACTATGATTTTCTCAGCCTATGGAATGAACTTCAAAAATAATGACTTACCACTTAATGGGGAGCCACATGCTTTTTGGATTATTATTTTCATCGCCTTTGCGATCAGTGTTTCACTGACAGTTTACCTCATTCACAAAAAATTATTTTAATTAAAAGGAGATCTTATGACACAAGTTTCTTTGGATAAACTCAGCAAAAAAAATCAAGAATTTGTCCGTATCGCAACCCACCAACTCATCAAAGATGGAAAGACAGACGAAGAAATCAAAACCCTGCTAGAGGAAATCATCCCAACGATTCTTGAAAATCAAGCAAAAGGAATTACCGCTCGCGGACTTTATGGAGCACCTACTGTTTGGGCAGCGAATTTTTCAGAAGCAAAACAAAAAGAAGCTCAAACTATCAAAGAAAATACCAATCCGTATCTCATGATTATGGATGCTTTCTTATTTGTCTTTAGTTTATTTGCTATCTTAAATAGTAGTGTTAACTTATTCTCCAAAAATCCTAGCAATTATGGTATTGTGACAATTGTACTTGGTAGCGCGGTGGGGGCACTCGTATTTTACGGAATGTATTACTTTATTTACCGCTTTTATTATTCCGACCAAGACCAAAGTCAAAAGCCACCATTTTTCAAATCGCTCCTAATCATTTCAGCTGCTACGATATTATGGGCTATTGTTCTTTATGGAACAACCTTCCTATTGCCAGCTATTTTAAATCCAAAACTACCAAACCTATTTATCCTTGTGTTCGGTGGTGGAACGTTGGCACTTCGTTTTTATCTCAAAAAGAAATTCAACATCCGCAGCGCTCTTACCTCACCAAGACAACTCTAATCCTATTCTTATTTAAACATCCGCCTGTTGAAACTAAAACAAGCGGATGTTTTGAATAAGAAATTACCGCTTCAAATCAATTTCGAGCATAAGAAAAGCAACCCGTTAAGTTGCTCACTTGACTTTATATAAAAAGAGCCTGATTTTTATAAATTCAAGCTCTTTTTATATTTTAATCTTCGTTTACGAACGGCATCAAAGCCATTACGCGAGCACGTTTGATAGCTGTTGTTACTTTACGTTGGTTCTTAGCTGAAGTTCCTGTTACACGACGAGGAAGAATTTTCCCACGTTCTGAAACAAAACGGCTAAGAAGCTCAGTATCTTTGTAATCAACATATTCAATCTTGTTTGCTGCGATGTAATCAACTTTTTTACGGCGTTTAAATCCGCCACGACGTTGTTGAGCCATGTTCTTTCTCCTTTATATCATTATTCTGTTTGTCCATTAAAATGGTAGATCGTCATCTGAGATGTCCATTGGATTGGTATTCCCAAATGGATTTTCATCACGAGAAAAGTTAGGTACTTGGTTGGCAGAAGTTGCGTTACCAAAATTGGAAGATGAATTTCCGAAGTTGTTGGAAGCATAGCCACCAGAAGATTGACCTTCACGACTAGCACGGCTTTCCAATAGTTGGAAATTATCCGCTACGACTTCTGTCACATAGACACGTTGACCTTGCTGATTTTCGTAGTTACGCGTCTGAATACGACCAGTAATTCCGATAAGAGCTCCTTTTTTAGCCCAATTTGCAAGATTTTCTGCCTGTTGGCGCCAAATTACAACATTAATAAAGTCTGCTTCTCTCTCGCCACTTTGATTTTTAAAGTTGCGATTAACAGCAAGAGTAAAAGTTGCGACCGCTTGATTTTGCGGCGTATAGCGAAGTTCGGCATCTCGGGTCATCCGACCCACAAGTACAACGTTATTTATCATAGTAACCCTTCTTACGCGTCAAGTTTGACGATCATGTGACGAAGAATGTCAGCGTTGATTTTTGAAAGACGGTCAAATTCATTCAAAGCGACTGCATCTTCAGCCTCAACGTTTACGATATGGTAAAGTCCTTCACGGAAATCTTGGATTTCGTAGGCAAGACGACGTTTTTCCCAATCTTTTGATTCAACAACAGTTGCACCGTTGTCAGTCAAGATAGAGTCAAAGCGTGCTACCAAAGCGTTTTTTGCTTCTTCTTCAATGTTTGGACGAATAATATAAAGAATTTCGTATTTAGCCATTGATTTTTCCTCCTTTTGGTCTAATGACCCCCAACTATTGCAAGGGGTAAGTGAGGGATACTCACGAACAACTATTATACTAAACTTTCTGGGAAATAGCAAGAAAAACCCGTATGTGTTTTTTGAAACGTTTTTTAATATCTTCTTTTTTAGTACATTTTCTTTACATTTCCTACTCCAAAACCTTAAAGAAAGCTGATATCAGTTAGCTTTAAGTTAGCATCTCTATACTAATGTGTATCTTTTCTATCATTTGTCTAAGAAAGGAGTACACACATGGATTTTTTAGTCATTCCTGCTTACAAACCTGACCTCACTCTCATTCATCTTTTACAAAGGGTGAAGGCAAAGAGTTCCTTGCACGTCGTTGTTGTTAATGACGGTAGCCCAGCTAGTTATGATTCGATTTTTCAAGAAGCTCAGAAATACGCTATTATTTTATGCTATCCAAGCAATCAGGGAAAAGGACAGGCATTGAAAAACGCTTTTACTTATATTGATACCTTAGGACAATATGGGACAGTAGTTACAGCTGATGCGGATGGTCAACACAACGTATGGGATATTTTTCGCGTGAGCAAAAAAGCTCAAGAAAACCCCAACCACTTAATTCTGGGAGTTCGTTCTTTTTCTGGAAAGGTCCCTTTGCGATCGGCTTTTGGAAATAAAGTAACACGATTCCTATTTCAGCGACAGACTGGTGTTTCTGTGACAGATACTCAGACCGGACTTCGTGGCTTTACAACCAATATGATTCCATTTATGTTGGAGATTGAAGGGCAGCGTTATGAATACGAAATGAATATGCTGTTATCTGCTTCTACAAAATATCCTATCAGCGAAGTTCCAATTGAAACCATTTATATCAATGACAATCAAGCTTCTCACTTTAGACCAATACGCGACGGGCTCATGATTTACAAAGATATGTTTAAATTTGCTCTTTCTTCAATTAGTAGTTTTTTGATTGACTATATCGTCTATGCGCTAGCCCTTTTGGTGCTTGCTACAGTGCCAACTAGTCTCAAAATTTTACTGGCAAATGGAGTAGCTCGTGTCACGAGCTCAATTGTCAATTATTCCACAAATAAAAAACTGGTCTTTAAAAATAAAGACAGTATTGCCAAAACAGGGACTGGTTATTTCGGGCTAGCCTTGGGCTTGTTTATCCTCGACACCCTTTTAATCAGACTATTTTACGCCGTTTTCGGTCTCAATTTGCTGATTGTTAAAATCATTGTCGGATCACTGCTCTTTTGCCTATCTTGGCTCGTTCAAAAAAAATTATTTTCAAAGAAAGGACGCATACTTTATCATGAAGTTTTTCAAAAAATCCTATGCTTATGCTAGTCTCTTTGGTATGCTGTTGACAGGGGCGTTTACCTACTCCATGTTAAAAACTTTTGTTCTGTCAGAGGCCATTACAACAGTCAAATCCTCTTCTACCTCAACCAGCACAACAAATGCTAAAACAGCAACAAATGCGACAAAGACAAATAAAAGCTATAAGGACGATAATGTTTCCATTAACCTAACTACAAAAACCGTCAGCAACACAAAAGTGTACATTGCAGATATTACGGTCAGCTCCCCTAAATATCTTAAAACTGCTCTAGCACAAAATACATATGGAAATAACGTAACCGCTAAGACTTCGGTTACAGCAGCCAATAACAATGCCATTCTGGCTATCAACGGTGATTTCTACGGAGCAAATACAACTGGTTACGTCATCCGCAATGGTGTTGTCTATCGAAATACCGTTCGTGAAGATGCTAGTAATGGTGATCTAGCAATTTATAAAGATGGGAGTTTCGGAATTGTTTACGAAAATGATGTTTCTGCTGAAGACTTGGTTAAAAATGGTGTTGTAAACCTTCTTGCCTTTGGTCCTACTTTAGTTAACAACGGTAAGATTACTGTTTCAAGTAATTCGGAAGTGGGGCAATCCATGGCTTCTAATCCACGTACAGCTATTGGGATAATTGATAAAACCCATTATGTCATCGTTGTATCAGACGGCCGAACATCTGAAAGTCAAGGCCTGTCTCTTTACCAACTAGCTCAGGTGATGAAATCCTATGGTGTTAAAACTGCTTATAATCTGGATGGCGGTGGTTCGTCTACTCTTTACTTTAATGGAAAAGTCGTCAATAAACCAACGACTAACGGAACAATTTCAGAAAGGGCGGTGAGTGACATTGTCTACATTGGTTACTAAAACAAACAACAAGCGTTTTAAAAAGACAGCGGTGGTCTATACCCTAATTACAGTATTTTTCTTTATCTTTAGTCGCATTTACGAATACTTCAGTTTTGGAGAAACTTCAGTCTATATGCACTGGCTCTTCGGAGTACCGCTGATAGGCGGGGGCGTGCTCCTTATTTTTCAAAAACTTATTCCCAATCTTTCGCGACTCAGTCTCAATCTTTGGAATTCTGCGGTCGCAACCATTGCCGCTGGCGTTCTTTTTCGCGGTATTGTCAATCTATCTGGTCGCTCTACCACACTGGATTTACCTTACTGGTATATTGGAATTGGATTAGCCGGGCTAGCTCTACTCTCAATGATTTTTACCAGAAGCGTATGAGAGATAGACATACAAGATACCAAAAAGTATTAACACATACAGAACTTAAAGCATCATGGTTCCCCCTCTTTACAAAACAAGAGTCTGAGAAATCTTATTTTCCCAGACTTTTTTCATTTACAGTCATAAACATCACCTGTCAGTGGATCAATAACTTCTGCTAGCTTAAAATGCCCCTGGTTATAATGGAAATGACAGATAGCACAGTTACCAAGCGCTCCTTGGGATCCAGACTTTGAGCTGTAACCTTGAGATAGAAGGCCCACATAGCACCACCGTGACTGACTGCTAGAATTGGTTCTGCTTGAGCTTTTTCCATAACTTCAGTCAATGTCATCAACACCCGCTCACCAACTTGTTCAACAGCCTCTCCTCCGTAAGGAACAAATAAATCTTCAAAAGAAGTGGCTCCTGCGCGAAACTTAGATTGCAGTCGCTCAGGCTGCACTTCAAAAAGACCAAAATTCCATTCTTTTAGCCCCTTTACTCGTAAATAAGAATTTGTCCGTCCGTCACTAGCTCTAATGTGTCACAAGCTCGCTCTGAGGTTAACTGTAGGCAGCATCATCAAAAACAATGCCCGCATCCTTAAAATATTGACCTGCCTCCTGAGCTTGATAAATCTCCAAAGGCGTTAAGGGAGCATCACACCAACCTTGAATCCGATACCGCTTATTGAATAAAATTTGCCCGTGTCGCATCAAATAAAGTGTTTTTGTCATAAACTATTCCTCTAAAGAAGTCCTAATTTTTCAAAAGCATTGTAGAAACTGTCCTCAACCACATCATCAGTAATCACATCAGCCATGGCTAGAATTTCTGGTCCACCATTTTCCATAGCAACTCCAACTTGGCAATATTCCAGCATAGGAATATCTACCTTAGCGTCCCCAATAGCAATCGTATCTTCTTTTTTCGCTCCTAGATATTCGAGCAATACATCAATTGCGTGAGCCTTTGTAATATTCTTGACTCCCAAATCACCAAAAAGAGCGTGCTCTCCTTTGCCACCCCATGTACCAGCTTTCAACTCCGGAAAAGCTTCTTTAGAATCCAAATGATCTTGATAAGATTTGAGAATAAAACTGATTTTATTGAGATCTGCACGATAAAGTTCAGCTCCATAAACTAACCCATGAAGAGCTTCTTCAGCTTCCAATTGTCCTACTTCTTCTGCACTCACTCCCTTTTCCTGAGCATAGGCGCGTAATACTGGACGAGCTACCTCACGAAAATCTTCACTGGCAAACAGACCATTATTGCTCTCCAAGTAAAATTCCAAGCCGCGTCTATGCAACCAGTCCACTACTCGTTTTTCCACATCCAACGGAATCAACTGATGCATGATAATCTGACCTTTTTGCTCTACATAAGAACCACTCCCACCAACCATACCATCAAAACCAATCTTCCAGATTTTCTCAGGCATTTCAGCCCTACTACGTCCAGTACAGACATAAACCAGATGATCTTTTTCACGCGCCTGACAAATACCTTTACAGCAGAGGCAAGAATATGATTCGCATAATCAACAATCGTACCATCTACATCTAAAAAGATAATTTCCTTCATTATAGTTCACCTGCTTTCGTCAATAAATTATTTTCTACTATTCTATTATATTTTTCTTTTCCTACTCTTTTCTATAGATACTCACAAATACTGATACTATTCTATGAAATATATTTCTAAATACACATCTAATGCAAAGAGAAAACAATCTACTCATCACAGATTCATCAGAATTCAAAATAGTAAAAAGCCTTTTCAACAGATAAAAGAAAGCTAGCTGGAAAGGTTCATATTTATTTTAAAAGTTACAATTATTCTTCTACTGTTTTCACTTTATTGACAGCAATGACAAATGGAAGGATTTACCAAACGTTATACCGATCTTCCTATTAAAGAAATCTGGCTGCCTGATGTTCCTGCTGGTAAAGAAAAACAAGATATCATAGCCGCCATGCCTCAAAAAATGTGGGACGCTTCGGGATATGATGTGAAAATTCATTCAACCTTGGATTGGACAGAAGCTCTGAAGAACGCTGATTTTGTAACAACACAGTTTCGCGTGGAACAACTCTCCGCTCGCATTCTTGCCCAAGCAATCCCTGTTTCCTATCGACTACTTGGGCAAGAAACAAAGGAGCCTGGAGAAATTTTCAAAGCCCTTCGAACGATTCCAGTGATTTTAGCAATTGTCGAAGACATGAAATGACTCTGCCCCCAATGCCTGGCTCATCAACTTTACAAATCCAGCAGGTATGGTCACAGAAGCTGTTTTGCGTTATGGAAATTGGGAAAAAGTCATCAGGATTTGTAATATACCAGTTGCAGCCAAGATGCGAGAAGCTGAAGTTCTTGGTATGGATTCAGAAAATTTAATTTACCAATTCGCTGGAGTCAATCATTTTCATTGGCATAAGGTTGCAGATAAAGACAGCAATGATATCGCCTTAACCTTGATTGATAAATTATTTGATAACAGTAAAGGAATTCCTAAGAATATTTACGAAATTCCTTACTTTAAAGAACAGCTTCAACAAATGAAGATGATTCCTTGTGATTATCATCGCTATTATTATCGTTTTGAAGAAATATCAACTCATAACTTAGAGGAATATCGGACAATCGGTACGCGTGCTGAGCAAGTCAAACAAATTGAACACGATTTATTTGAACTTTACAAAAATCCCGCCCTCAATTACAAACCAAAACAACTGGAAGAACGCGGCGGTGTTTATTATTCAGATACCGCTTGCAAAACAATTGCTGCTATTTATGCCAATAAAAATACTGAAATGGTGGTGTCCACTCGAAATAACGGTGCCATTCTTGATTTACCATCCGAATGTACCGTAGAAGTAACGACCTATATTGGGTCTCAGGGAGCTCGAACTGTTTCTTTTGGTTCTTTACCAACTGCCGGCTACAAGTAATGAAATCAATGGAGTTGTTAATCATTGAAGCAGCTGTTTCTGGAAACTATGGTATCGCTCTGCAAGCTTTTACGATCAATCCCCTCCTTCCTTCAGGTCATACTGCCAAGCGGATCATGGATGAGCTGTTTTTAGCTCACAAAAGCTATTTACTGCAATTTGCAAAGGCGATTGAAAAATTAGAACACGAAGGCATTACGATTAAAGATGAATTAGCTCGCAACTTAGCTAAAGAACAATTAGTATAAATAGCTATTCGTTTTTGTCATATGAGTAGATCTCTCATTGTTTCTTATTGACTGACAAGAACTAGACAGTGCAATTGACAAACCTAGTCCCTTGCTATTTTAAGAAATCAATGTTAAAATAGCAGCATAATAAAACAACAAAGAACATTTGGGGTGCTGAGGCTGAGATTATACCCATTGAACCTGATACAGTTAATACTGGCGCAGGGAAATGTATAATGAAAAACTAGAAAATCTAACCATTCTTTTGATTAGATTTCATTTTGTCGCGCTAAAACTCCTCATCTGCTCTGTTAGAAGGAGTTTTTTATGTTTCAAAAATGGAGTTTACGAGATGTTATCCTCTTAGCTCTTTTGGCTATTCTTTTCGGTGGAATCTTTGTCGGTTCTAGCTTTCTCTACAATATCTTATCAGCTGTTCTGGCACCTATCGGGCTCGAGCCTTTTGCCAATGAAATTCTCTTTGGTCTGTGGTGTATGGCAGCTCCGATGGCGGCTATGTTACTGCGCAAACCGGGGAGCGCCACGATTGGTGAGCTTTTAGCTGCGCTTGCTGAAGTACTGTACGGTAGCCAATTTGGCATGAGCACTTTGATTTCTGGCTTCATACAAGGATTTGGTAGCGAGATTGGGTTTGCTGCGACCAGATACAAACGCTATGATTGGTTGTCACTTACTTACAGCGCCATTGGTACAACCCTTTTGAGCTTTACCTATGAATATTTCAAAATTGGTTACTACGCTTTCAAACCCGGTTTTGTCTTAGCATTGCTTATTGTTCGCTTCTTCTCTGTATTCTTCTTCTGCGCTGTTCTAGTTAAAATTATTATGAATCTTTATGACAAGATTAACCAAGCCGCTGGTAAATAATATGGGATTAACATTAGAGCATATTTATCTTAGAGATGTCTTTGAAAACTTAACCTTTACCTTTGAAACAGGAAAAATGACACTCTTGATTGGTGATACCGGTGCTGGCAAATCAACCCTTTTTCGGATTTTAACAAATTTCAATGAATTAGACTTCGCTGGAGAGGTAAAGTTAGGTCATACATTGCTGTCTCATTTACCGATTCATGAACGAGTTACCTATCTTAGTATGATGTTTCAAAATCCAAGCCGTCAATTCACCATGACAACCCTTTATGAGGAATTGATTTTTACCTTGGAAAATCTCCAAACGCCTGCTGAACAGATTGATGAAAAAATCAAGCACGCTGTCACTCTTGGGAAAGTGGAACACTTGCTCCATCGTAATTTTCTGACCTTATCTGGCGGAGAAAAACAACAAGTTTCTCTAGCCATTCTGCTAGCTATGGATTCACAAATTATTTTGTTGGATGAGCCCTTTGCTTCTGTCGATCAAGTAGCACGCAAACGCTTGATTCATTTACTAGCAGATTTGACAAAAATGGGGAAGACCGTTATTTTATGTGACCATGATCGTAGCCTCTATGCTGACTATGTCGACTGTCTTGTTGAATTAAAAAATGGGAAACTTTTTGAACAAGATGTAGCTCTTTTAAAAAAGGCTCACCCAAGCTATCAACTGGTACGTAAAAATACCCAGCGAAGTCCTCTCTTACAATTGCAACATGTTTCCTGTCAATTTGACAAAAAAATACTTTTTACAATTGAGGACTTTACTTTTCAGCAAGGTATTACGACTCTCATCGGAGCTAACGGTGTCGGCAAGTCCACTCTCTTTCGTGCCATTTTGCAATTGCAAAAATACAAAGGCAGCATGCGTTATCAGGGCAGAAAAATTAAGAAGAACAAGAAGTTATATCGCCATATTACTGCTGTTGTTCAAGATGCTGAAAAGCAATTCATTCGGACGACCCCTGCAGAGGAATTAAACCTGCCCTCTCTTTCCAATGAAAACCAAGCAAAGGTACAAGAAGCCTTAACTTTATTTGGTTTAGACAGGAAAATGGATTCTAGTCTTTTCCACTTGAGTGGTGGGCAGAAAAAAATCATTCAATTATTATCTATCCTGACCTTGGAAACCCCTGTCATACTCATGGACGAACCATTTACTGGGTTAGATAAAAAGGCCTGTGATTTTTTTGCCAATTGGATTAAAGACAAGGCTGCTCAGCAAAGCTTTATAATTATTTCTCATCGTTTGGAGCCCTTGGACGGCATTAGTGATCATTTGGTAGAGCTGACGTCCGACGGGCTGACAGAAAGGAGGTCGCTATGAAAAAAGAAGAAACAAATGTCTTCGCACTTGTGTTCCTTCTCATTGCCTTGACATTAGAAATCTCCTTTATCCGATCAACGTGGCTCAACTGTGCTATTGTCGTAGGAGTACTCGCCCACCTCATTTATCTAAGGAAATGGTGGGGCATTTTCTGGACACTGCTCTTACCTTTGCTACCAGCATTAGCAAATTACTGGGCTATTCAACTTCATGGAGATAACAGTCAAGCAATGATACTGTTTACCCGATCTTTTGCTTTAGCAGCTTTGGGAATGACCTTTTTATATAGTGTTCATCTCAATCAGCTCTTGCGCTATTGGCATAAAAAAGGGCTTCCAAGTCACTTCACCTATGGACTGCTCGTTGTACTAAACGCCATTCCAGTCATTCAAAAAGAAATCCAAGCTGTCCGAGAAGCGAGTCTCCTGCGAGGAAAAACACTTCATTTCTGGTCACCACTCTTTTATATCAAAGCTATTTTTATCGCTTTTAATTGGCGAGATTCTTACATAGAAGCTATGTACGCCCACGGATTTGATGAAACAATCAAGCGAAGTTGTTACCGACAATTGGAAACACCCAAAAGTGCAAGTCTTACTTGCTTCTTGATTTTCCTCCTTATCAATTTGACCCTTTTGATCCCAAGATAGAACTCGACATAAAAAATACTGTGGAACTTCTCACAGTATTTTTTATGTCGAGTTCTTGCCAATCTTTCTACTCAATTTCCACACAAAAAGCATCCCAGCCTTGTAATTTATGGGTTTGAAGTATCTTAGTTACATCTGTGTTAGCAATCAAAACTTCCTTTACAGTATTTTCCAAGACAAAACTTTGCTCTTCATTTGAGAAGTTCATCACGACCAGATATTTCTTTGTTGTCGTTTCTCGTAAATAAGCAAACACCTTATCAGCCGTTTCAAGTAGTTTAAAATCTGCTGTTACCAACCAATTATTGCTCTTTCTCAATTGAATTAATTGTTGATAAGTATAGAAAATAGAATTCGGATTTTCCAAAGCTGCTTCAACATTGACTGTTGGATAGTTAGGATTGACAGCCAGCCAAGGTTGACCAGTTGAAAAACCAGCATGTTGATGGGCATTCCACTGCATAGGCGTGCGAGCATTGTCCCGCCCAATCGTACGAATACTGGCCATAATATCATCAAGCGGCACACCCTTATCAAGGGCTTCGTGGGCATAGTTGAGAGATTCAATGTCTTCAACATCTTCTAAGTTCTTGAAAGGATAATTGGTCATACCAATTTCTTCCCCTTGATAAATGTAAGGAGTTCCACGCATCAGATGAAGGAGAATTGCTAAAGCTTTCGCTGACTTTTCGCGGTATTTCGTATCATTTCCCCATATGGAGACAACGCGCGGAAGGTCATGGTTATTCCAAAAAAGCGAATTCCAACCTTCCTCTACACCTAGTTCATTTTGCCATTTGGTAAAAATTTCTTTTAATTTTGGTACGTCCAATTCATCTGCTACGTCCCATTTTGGTTGATTCGGCTTATGTTGAAGACCAATGTGCTCGAATTGGAAAACCATAGATAATTCATGATTCTTTGGACCTGAATACTGTTTTGCAATGTCAGGAGTTGCTCCCCAAGTTTCACCAACTGTCAATAAATCCTTATCCCCAAAAGTCGCACGGTTCATTTCCTGCAAGTAAGGATGCAGCATTGGACCATTATTGACAATTTTCTGGTCAGGTAGCTTGCCAATCATATCAATCACATCCATGCGAAAGCCACCAATTCCTTTGTCAATCCAGAAATTCATCATCTTGTAAATTTTTTGACGTAGAGCTTCATTTTCCCAATTAAGATCCGGTTGTTTTGTGCTAAAGAAATGTAGGTAATATTGACCAGCTTTTTTATCATATTGCCAAGCAGAGCCGCCAAAAATAGAGTCTAAATCATTTGGTTTGTCTCGCCAGATATAATAACTGTGCTCTGGACTATCTGGATGTTCTCGCGCCTCTACAAACCAAGCGTGCTCATCAGAAGTATGATTGACCACCAAGTCCATAATGATTTTAATATCGCGCTTCTCTCCTTCTGCAATCAGTTCCTCCATATCCTCCATAGAGCCAAAAATATCTGCAATTGCTTCGTAATCAGCAATATCATAACCGTTATCGTCCATCGGACTCTTATAAACCGGAGAAAGCCAAATAGCGGTAATTCCAAGTTTTTTCAAGTAATCCAATTTACTTGTAATTCCTTGTAAATCGCCAATTCCATCTCCATTGCTATCCATAAAACTTTTTGGATAAATCTGATAAATTACGGCATCATGCCACCATTTTCTTTGCATTATGCATCTCACTTTCATCTTTTTCACCTTCCATACTATATAATTTTTCACTTCTTTGCAAGCGTTTGCGTTATATTTTAGTCTTCTTTTTACACGTAAAAAGCTTAACTCTGTAAATTTTAGAAATATTTGAGAATTACTCGAGACTTATTTGACAAACATTTTGTATACTAATCCTTGAAGAGAGGAGAAACTCTACGATAGAAAAAATGGAGGTCACATTATGGAAACTATTTTGAATGTGAAACACATCAGTAAGAGATTTGGTCAACAGCTGGCTCTAGATGATGTTAATCTTACTGTGAAGCAAAAAAATACAGCCTCCTTTGATTGAAAGGAAACTGTGTTTTTTATCAATTTAATACAATTTCAAATCTCGTGGATCTACTGGAAATGTTGGATTATAGGGATTGTGACGAAGTTTGAAATGTTTAATTTCTTCAATCGTTTGTGTACCAGACAGTTGCATGACGGTTCTCAATTCTTCATTGATGTGTTCAAAGACTTGGCGAACTCCTATACTACCACCAAGCGCTAAACCATAAATAACTGGTCGTCCGATAGCCACTAAATCTGCTCCAGAAGCCAACGCTTTAAAAACATGCTGACCACGACGAACACCAGAGTCAAAGACAATTGGTACTCGTTTGTCCACTGCTTCTGCTACTTCTTGCAAGGAATCAAAGGCTGCTGGCCCACCATCAATTTGCCGACCGCCGTGGTTTGTCACCCAGATCCCAGAAGCACCTGCGTCAAGTGAGCGTTCCACATCTTCACGGCATTGCGGTCCTTTGACATAGACCGGAAGACCAGAGTAAGCAGCAATAAATTCTACATCACGAGGGGATAATTTTTGCTTAGCAGATTTGTAAACAAAATCCATCGTCTTACCAGCACCGTCAGGGAGGTATTCTTCCACAATTGGCATTCCAACTGGAAAAACAAAGCCATTTCGTTTATCTACTTCACGATTCCCCCCAACAGTTGCATCGGCTGTCAGGACAATTGCTTTATATCCTTCAGCTTTGACTCGATCCATAATGTGACGGTTAATACCATCATCTTTACTGAAATAAAATTGAAACCAATGGGGGGTTCCTTGAAGGGCTTGGGAAATTTCTGGAAGGTCAACTGTGGAATAAGAGCTGGTGGTATAAAGAGAGCCAAATTCGTGCACTCCCTTAGCTGAAGCTACTTCTCCCTGTTCATTTGCCAACTTATGAGCGGCTACTGGTGCTAAAATAATTGGAGAAGACAATTTATCCCCATCAAATTCAATCTCTGTACTTGGATTCTCTACATTGCGAAGCGTGTGAGGTACAATTAGCTTATGATTAAAGGCACGAATATTTTCTCGCAAAGTAAAGGTATCCTCAGCTCCACTTGCAATGTAACCAAATGCAGCTTTTGGAATGACTTTTTGAGCCATCGGTTCTAAATCATATGTGTTGATGAAATCAATTGGACCTTCAGCATTACTAGTTTGGTAAGACATCATATTTCCTCCTGTCTTATATGCGCATATCCATAGAGAAAATTCAATCGAGTCTTTAAAGCAAGCGCTTTCATTTTTATGTGACAAAACTCAATCCTATTCTCTAACAGATGAGAATAATAGCAATATGTATAAAATTTATACCATTTTGATAAATTGAAACAACTTTTACAATTTGTAATAGGGCAGAAGCGGGAAATCACTTCCCACCCTTGCACCTATAAGGATTGTAAAAATTAAAATAAATGGTCTAGCGTGTTATGGCTTGACACCATATTCTTTGAAATAAGCTGTAATCGGACGAAGTTCTTGCCCATCATAAGTTGCAAAGAATTCTTCCGGACTCATTTGTCCATGAGTTTCTTGGTAACCAGCAGAGATTCTTTCGACAAATTCGCCATCAACAATGTCTAGCTCTAACTCTTCCACAGGGATGCTACGCTTATCGGTGATTTTGGCATCAATCAGAATAGGTTTTCCAGCTCTTGAAACTTCAAGGGCGCGATCAAAAGCAGCTGGCAATTCTTCTAAAGTTTTAACTGTTATTCCCTCTACACCCATTCCTTCCGCGACTTTAGCAAAATCTACTTCATAAAGATCCACACCTGAAAAGTTCATGACCAAATCTTCCTGTTCAGACTTGATAAAGTTGAGTGAATTATTAGAAGTGACAATATTGATAACTGGCAACTGATATTTGACTTGGGTCGTCAAATCTTGCATGACCATTGAAAACGCACCATCTCCAGCAATATTGAAAACTTGACGATTTGGAAAAGCAAATTGACCTGCGATAGAAGCTGGTAAGCCATACCCCATCGTAGCAAAGAGAGCTGAAATTGTCCATTTCTTCTCTGGTGTAAAGTTCAAAAAACGGAAGCTATTGATAATGTTGTCCCCGACATCAATGCCATAAACAGCATTGGCATCTGAAATACGATTGATCTCACGATAGACTTGTTCAAATTCTAATGGTCCATCCATTTTTTGCATTAAACGTTCCAGATAGGATTTCCAATCCTTCATGGCTGCCACACTAGCTTGATAAAATGGACGCGGAGCAATGGTTGCACTACGTTCCAAAGCTTTTTGGAGAAAACTTCCAGAGTCCGATAAAATTCCTAAATCTAGATAGTGATGACGACCAAAATTAGCCACATCAATATCCACCGATACAAACTTGAAATAATGAGAACGATAAACTAAGTTAGCAAATGGAAAATTTGTCCCAATAGCAATGACAAGATCAGCTGCTGCAAATGCTTCATCACCAACCTTAGAAGCAGCCCGATTAAGTGTGCCTAAATTCGCTTCAAAGTCTTCGGGGATTTTCCCCTTTGCAAGACCCGCGACAGCAATCGGAATTTGTAATTTTTGAGATAATTCTACCAATAAATGAGCCTTGTCGCCAATACCAGAACCCACATGGAAAATAGGACGTTTAGCCTCTTTTACCAATTCAAGAAATTGATCCACTTCAGTATCTGTCGCCTGTGGAAGTGGCAAGCTTTTTTCTGCTGTATGTGAAGCATAATCTACATCTGGAATTTCTACATAACCAAAATTATTTGGCATGATAATAACAGACACGCTACTGTTTTTATAGGCTTCACGAATCGCTTTATCTACAACATAAGGTAAGCTTTCCGGCGTCATCACTACTCGGTTATAGACTGCTACATCACTAAACATGGGTAACTCAGAAAACTCTTGAAAGTAATCATAATTCATATTCGTACTTGGTACTTGACCCACTAAAGCCAAAACTGGAGCATGATCTTCACGCGCATCATACAAACCATTTAAAAGATTGATGGCACCAGGACCAGCAGAACCAAGCGTTACTCCTATCTTTCCAGTCAATTTGGCATGAGCTGCTGCCGCAAGAGCTCCAACTTGCTCATGACGAACTTGTACAAAGCGAATGTTTTCTTTCTCCAAATCTAGTGCATTCATAGTTGAATTGACAGAACCGCCAGGATAACCATAAACATTTTCAACACCCCACGCTTCCAATACACGAAGCATGGCGACAGCAGCAGGAACTGTTTTTACATCAGACATCATAATCCTCCATTACCAGAGAATGGAATTGCAATTTCAAAATCTATTTTTTAGTCACGTTAATATCATAATACTTTTTGAATTCGTTTACAAAAAATTTGCTCACAATTTTTCACAATCTCAGAAAATATCACAAAAACTGATACAAAATAGCATTCCCTTCACCTTTTGACCGAATTTGTGAAGAAATAAACAATGTTTTTGAATATTAAAAAATAAAAAAACACCTACAGTTTTTTAACCGTAGATGTTATGCTATTAAATCAAGCAATAGCAATATACCGTCTCTTTCCGCTAAAAGCGATGTAAGAAATCCATGTTACACCGTCTGCGTTTAAAACCTTGTCATAAGTGACCGATTGTCCAGCATTATAATAAGCTAGTTCAGGAGCCGACATTCTAGGTTCCGCTTTGATAGAGGAACGTTTCGTGAAACGATAGACACCTTGAGCAGGGATAACTGGCTTTTGAGAAGACGGAGTAGACGGTTTTGGCGTTGTTGCTGACGTAACATAATCTCCACCTTCAAAGCCATAATATTCCTCTAAACTCAAACCAGAATGATAAATCTCATCAGCTTCCTTGCCAATATAACGAATATGCCATGCTTCTGGCATATAGCCTGTTGAAGCTTCTTTACCTGGTTGATAACGAACTACAAAACCGTAGCGATGTGCATTATTTTTCAACCAAGTACTTGCAGCAGCATCTTCCAAAAGATTACCAGCTTTATCCGTTAAGTCAAAGACAAGACCTGTTTGGTGTTCACTATAGCCCGGACGTGCAGAGTAACGATCCGCAGCAGCTTGACCATCTTTGTTCACATAATTTTGATACAGAACTTTTTGATAATCATAACTTCTAAATCTGCTGTAAGCATAACCAACATTATAGCCTTGAGCAATCATATCATTTCTTAATCGAAGAAAGGCAGCTTTTGCAGTTGGATTTTCACCAGGATTGTAGTTAGCAGCCATCGGATGTTTTTTATTTGCCACTACAATCTCGTCATATTTTCCTTGGACAAAGTAGTAAGAGCCATTATATTGTACTTCTTTTACACTCGTTTGAGATCCTTCTACCTTAGTTGTTGTGCCGGTTACCCCTTGCAGGCTACCATCCGACTGAACATAGTACATGTGAATGTTGTATTCGCCTCGATTATTTTTATGGCGTCGAATATCCACACTCAACTTGTAGCTACCGTCTGTTTGCTTGGCTGCATCGTACCAAATCACATCATCTTGACCGCCTTGGCTGGACCAAACAGGCAACTTCACCGTTTTAACACCCTTGGTAGAGCTAACATCCGTCACCACCACATCAAAGCCTTGCGAAGTTTTATTCTCAATGTGAATCGTGCCAGTCACACTATATTTTGGCTCTTCCACCTTAGTCGTAGTACCCGTTACACCCTGCAAACTACCGTCCGACTGAACGTAATACATGTGAATGTTGTATTCGCCTCGATTATTTTTATGGCGTCGAATATCCACACTCAACTTGTAGCTGCCGTCTGTTTGCTTGACTGCATCGTACCAAATCACATCATCTTGACCGCCTTGGCTGGACCAAACAGGCAACTTCACTGTCTTTACGCCCTTGGTGGAGCTGACATTTGTCACTACCACATCAAAACCTTGCGAAGTCTTGTTTTCAATGTGAATCGTGCCAGTCACCTGAACAGGCTTAGGAGTTTCTTCATTTGATAAGGTTGCAATTGGGATATAACGACGTGTTCCACTGTAGCTAACATAACTAATCCATTGATGATGATCTGCGTCCAATACCTTATCATAGCGAATTCTTTCTCCTCTTGCAAAGGTAAATTCAGTCTTAGCCGTCATTGTGGGACTATTTTTGACTTCAACTTCCTTTTTAAAAGTATAAACTCCTTGAGACGGAATGGATTCTCTTGCAGAACTTGGTGCCACTACGGTTGTCTTGGTACCACTAACACCTCTTATTTTACCATTTGGTTCAATGTAGTAGAGATGAATATTGTATTCACCGCTTTCATTTTTATGTTTACTAATGTTAACAGTGACTTTATAGTTTCCATCATTTTGCTTGCTAGCGTCATACCAGATAATATCGTCTTGCCCACTATTCTCTGTCCAAATAGGAACTTTTACTCTAGAAATTCCATTACTGTCTGATACGTTAGTAATCAAGACATCGAAACCTTGGGAAGTCTTGTTTTCAATGTGAATGGTACCTGTCACGCTGTATTTCGGTTCTTCTACTTTGGTTGTTGTGCCGGTTACCCCTTGCAGGCTACCATCCGACTGAATGTAATACATGTGTATGTTATATTCACCGCGATTATTTTTATGACGGCGGATATCTACACTCAACTTATAGGTGCCATCTGTTTGCTTAATCGCATCGTACCAGATCACATCATCTTGACCGCCTTGACTAGACCAAATAGGCAACTTCACTGTCTTCACACCCTTGGTCGAGCTGACATTCGTCACCACCACATCGAAACCTTGGGAAGTCTTGTTTTCAATGTGAATCGTACCTGTCACTTGACTTTGAGCTGGTCTTTGAGGTGCTGGCTGAGCTAACTTTGTAACAGCTGCATAACGACGCATTCCACTATAAGAAATATAGCTAATCCATTGATAACCATCATTTTCCAACACTTTATCATAGTTAACGCTATCGCCTCTATTAAAAGTAAATTGTGTCGGAGCTGACCATTTGGCTTCATTCTTAACCTCTGCCGTTTCAGAGAAAGTATATCTTCCTCTAGAAGGGAGTGTTCCTGTTGAAGAAGGTGTTGGCTTTGCAGGTTGAACTGGTTCTGTTACCAACTTATTAATAGCCGCATAACGACGGATACCGCTATAAGAGCGATAGCTAAGCCATTGGTAACCATCCGCAACCAAAACTCGGTCATAGTAAACGCGATCGCCTGCATTCACATAAAACTGCAATGCTGCACTCGCTTTCGGTTCATTTTTCACTTCCGTACGTTTCGTATAAGTGTAATAGCCCTGACTTGGTAAGGAAGGTACACTTTGCGCTACTTTGGATTCTGCAAGACGAGCTTGTTGTGCCGTTTGCGTTTTATCCATCAATTTCGCAACATCAATTTCTTCTTTCCTTGCTTCTTTTTCGACAGGACTCTTTTCAACTTTTGCAGTTGTTGAAGAATCAGCTGTGTCTGTTGTTGCATCAACAGATGAATTTGTTGTTTCGTCTTCTGTCTGTGTCGCTGCATCAACAGTCGTTGTTTGAGAAGGTGTCGTCTCTGTAGCTACAGAAACAGCTTTATCCGCTGAAGAACTAGTTGGCGCAGTTGTTGTTACAGCAGTTTCTTTTTGAGTTGTTGCTGTTTGAGGAGCCACAGCAGTTGATCCAGTTGTGTTTTGAATATTATTTTTTGCGGCAGTATTTACTTGAGACGTTTCAATACTTGTGTCTGTTGTAACTTGTTCATCAGCCGATACTGCTTGACCACCCATAAAGAGGACACACCCAATCAAAACAGAAGCTGCACCACACGAATATTTACGAATGGAAAAACGTTGTTCTTTGTGATCAAACATTTTTTTCATCACTTATCCTACTTTCTAATTTATTTCTATCATCTTAATTTCTGTAGAAAGGATGTGTATTGGCATTTTCATCTTGCCCACTCAAAATCCGGTCTGTATTAGAAACCTGTCCCGTAACAGGATCAGCTACACCAGCAGGAACCACAATAAAAGCAGCACCACCTACTTGAGCGTCTTTAGGATAAATCGTTCCCCAAAATGTGTTTGCGACTATTTTTTCAGAAGTAAGACCATACTCTCTTTTCTCACCTGCAAAAGCAGCTTGACCACTAGGATTAATGGTAATACTTTTTCCCAAGTCATTACTCCAAGTTCCTGAAATTGTTGAAAAATCACCACTAGCAAGAGCGTTTACGTCAACTGTAGACTTTGTTTCTGCTGCAGGAGAAGTATTACTATCGGCGTTAGTTGTACTTGAAGAGGGTTGAGTAGTTGACGATTGAGCAGGTGACATCTGTTCACTAGCAGCAGATTGAGTACTGTCCCCTGCTTTTTTATTACTACTCGCGTTAGCAGTCATCTTTTTCTTAGCTTTAGATGATTTTGCTTTTTTAGAACTACTTTGTGCAGTCTTTACTGTCGAATGGTCATTCGAATCACTTTTTGTTTCATTTTTATGGCAAGCGCTCAGTAAAAGCAAAGAGCACAACATAGTTATACTTACTAATTTATATGAATTTTTCATTGTATTTCCTTTCTTTTTCAGGAATCCTCAAATTCCAAAATCATTATACAACTTTGTTTTGTAAAAATAAACACATTTTAGAAATATTTGTAATTTATTTGTAACATATGTGTATTTTCTATTTTCTGCCTTTAGAAAATTAGGCAATGAGGTACAATTTCCTGTTGCATATCCCCAAGTATCTACTTGATTCGGATTATTCCTCCAAGCCACTGGATAATCATCTCCAATAACCACTCCATTGTTCACAGCTAATGCATGACGCGCTATTTTCGAGACAAGCATAGTTTTTGTTGCGCCCTCTTTTAACTCATTTGAGTGTTTATCAACTAAGTTATTCTTATTTTTTGAGACATTATTATCGCCTTTTTGAGTAGAAGAAGCAGTACTTAAAATTATATTATTGTTAGATTCACTAGTCTCCTTGACTTTCATGTCTGGTGTGGACGAAACTGATGAATTATTTTCATGTTCCACTTGAACATTAGATGTTGAAACAGTAGACGTTACTCCATTTTCTGATATCGGCTTAGTATCTTCGACTGGTTTAGTTTGAACCGTAACTGAAACTGATTTTTCTTTATTGTGAACTTGAACATTATCAACTATAGATACTTTATTTGATACACCACTATCCACAGCTTGATTATTCTTAGAGTTGTTTTCAACATTAGAATTTATCATTTTATCAGAATGGGAAACAACAGACTCTGTTGTAGATGAAACAGTAGACGTTGAGGTTGTCTCATCTGCCGAAACATTAGCAACATTAAACAGAAAGCATCCTAGCAGTACAGATGCAACACCAAATGAATATTTCCGGATTGAAAAGCGTTGAACTTCTTTATTAAAATTTTGATTCTTCATAATTATTATTTCTCCTTTATCTCTTAGTAATTGGTATATCTTAATTATTACTGTTTAACAATAGAAACTCCTCCCGGATCAACACCTAATAAACTAGGATATTTTTTGGGTACTTGACCAAAAATAATCCAAACAAACGATAGAAACAACAAAACTTTGATAACATTCTTCATGTTTTTCAGAGAGTTAAATCCCCTTTCTAGGTACACATTATATCCCTTTGAATAAACTATTGCAATAGATTTTTATAAAAATAATTATTTTTTTTAAAATTATAACTATAATTATTTTATGTATTTGGGCATGTTTCCATAGTTTTAATGTAATTTTTTCAAAAATAAAACACAAATAAAATTATCTCCATCATAAACTGGACATAAATTTATTCGTGTTTCTCATATTATATCTTATTTTTAACTTATATTTTTTTAAAATTATCACGAAGATACTTTTCAAGTATTAAAGCCATTTTTTCATTACCGCTGAGTTTATATAATACTTGCGAAAATGTAAAATATTGCTTTACAATACTTTGGCTAGAAAAATCCTCGCTAATATTCGCTAATATACAGTATAAATCTGCTAATAAATAACTACAACTGTATTCATTACATTTTTCAATAACATCAAGCGTTTCTTCTATTCCCTTCTCAATCTGAAAACTTTTCCAAAGATATCGGCAAAAATTATATCTAATTTTAATATAAATTTTCAGTTCTATTGTATGAGTAAAATCAATATTTTGAAGTTTAGATATTATTGCTTGATAACATTTTTCAAATTCATCATTATTTTTTTCTTCTAAAAAGAAATCAAGCAAGGTATTAGAGATACGAAGGTACATTAACTCATCTTTATTTAATCGCACAAGCATTTGTTCTAATTTTATAATAGCCTCCTCTCTTTTATTATCACAATGAAATGAAACAATTGCTCCTATCCATTCAAGATAATTTTGATCTGATAGTGACAATCTATGCCATTTATCAATTTCTAAACTGTATAAATATTTTAATGAATCATACTCACGCTTTACTAGAAAAGATTCTACCAACTCTTTAAATTGTACCAACTTAGATGTCTCGCCAAGTACACTATCATCAAAAAAATAGTTCATTGTAACATTCATTTTTTTTGATAATGAATATAAAAGATCCGAACCAGGCATATACTTGCCCTTTTCCATTCTACTAATTTGACCTTGTTCACATACCCCTTCTGCTAATTCTTTTTGGGATAGCCCTAATTCCAATCGTTTACTTTTTAATCTTGTGGCTAATAATGTACTCATACTACTCCCTTAACATTTTATAATTTATTTTTCATTATATCATATGAGTTAAATTATATAAAATTAATTTTATATGACAATAGTGATTTTTATATTAGTTTCATTGAAACGAGGTCAAAATTGCTAATCTATAGTCGACGCAAAAATTATAACTGCATGGCTATTCGCCCTGCCAACACTTGGTATCCCGCAACGGTCAAATGCAGTCCATCAGTGGTAAATGCTTCTGCTAATTGTCCTGCTTCGTCTAACAGACTGTCGTAGACATTGACAAAAGTCACATTCATATAAGCAGAAGTCAACTTTTGATAAGCATGATTGAGAACTTGAATTTTTTGATTGTTTCTGCGATGAACGCGCTTTTTGTAAGTAGGGCTTTCATTGACTGGTAAAACAGACAGAAGGCAAACTTCTGCAAGAGGATAATTTCTAGCAATCGTTTGGATGATGCTTTCCACATTTTTTACCGTTTCTTGCTGCGGAATTTCCTTTCCAATATCATTAGTGCCGATGAGAAGAAAAATCTTATCAACTGCCTGCCCAAATAAAAGAGATTCTAAATGCTCTAGCAACAAATCGGATCGATAACCTCGAATTCCACGGTTTATTAGTGTTTTTGACGTTTTTAATAACTCATGTAATGGAAAATACTCTACGATAGAATCTCCCAGAAAAAGTACATCGGGATCTTTGATGGATATACAATTCAAATCTTGGTATTTTTTTCTAATTTGTTCTTGTTCATTTAAAAGCCATTGGTCTAGTAATTGAACTGTCATATACACGCTCCTTTGCTCAAATAGTTCTCTAATATTTTTAAGACCCCTGCCTCTGTATTGGCTGGTGCAAGGTGATCGGCAACTGTTTTTACTCTCGGATCAGCATTCTCCATAGCATAGGAAATCCCTGCTAATTGCAGCATTTCAATGTCATTTTCACTATCTCCAAAGGCCATGATGTCTTGCTCTTGAATTTTCCATTTTTGCATCAGTTGTTTCAATCCCCAAGCTTTATGTATCCCTTTTTGTAAAATATCAATCGCTCCATAACCGCTTGTGACCGCATTTAAGGTACCTTCAAAATCCTGATTGAGCTGTCGAGTAGCTTGAACTGCTACTTGCTCGTTTACCATCATACTCATTTTCAAGACTTGTGGAAAATCGTCCGGACGCAATGCTTCGACAAAGTTTATCTTTTGATAAAATTCTTGCGCCATTTCTGCTGTCATGACTTTTTCAATCATAGGGAAAACCGTCCCCATTTTGACAAAAGCTCCATTTTCAGCTGTGACAATGAGGTGCACATCACGTTCTCTCCCTTCAAAGTAAGACAAGACTTGTTCCACCAAGTCTGGAGACCAACATGTACCCAGCAGTACCTCGTTTTTATCAAAAATCCGCGCACCATTTGCGGCAATCAAGGTCAAGCGCTCCAGCAAATCACCAAATAACAAGCGCATTCGGTGAATTTCATTGCCCGTTGCCACCACAAACCGAATCTCCCGCTTGTCCAGCTCATCCAATATATTTTTCAACCGACCTCGATCGAATTCCCCTTTTTCATCTAAGAGCGTTCCGTCCATATCGGTCACAATCATCTTAATTGTCATGTTATCACCTCTAACAATCATTCATTTCAAATTCAAATCTCGTCGTCCATTTATTTCATAATGTTCGACTATCCTTTCGCCATTTCTATAATTCCGCTTGGATAATGCAAAACATTATTGGCTACATTTACATCTTATTTCAAAAGGATTATATTACGTCTAAATATATCCCAGTAAACAAAGTTTTTCTTTTATTTTACCAAAAAGAGAGTTGAAGAGAAAACAATTGTATTCCAGCAAGGATTGGTCTTTTTAGTTATAGTTTAAAACTATATTCTTTTCTCTAAATTAACTATTTTTCAAACATGCTCAGCTTTTGTACAATAAAAAGCAAGAAATCTAGAAAGAGGCATGTATATGACACAATCAAAATTCCAACTAGTTGGATCTCTTCTTCGTCCAGCTGATCTGCTTAATTATAAAAATAAAATTGAACATCGTGATGACATTCAGTATCCTTTTTATGATAGTTTTCCGGGTTATCGTGAAACAGAAACAGCAGAGATTAAAAAGGTCATTGCTGATGAAAAGGCAAATGGTATTGATATTTTGACAGATGGTGAATATTCTAAGTCCATGTGGCATTTAGATTTTATTTGGGGACTTAAAGGTATTGAACGTTACATTGCAGACCACGGCTACACTTTTAAAGACCATGATGGCGGACAGTACGAAACACGTAAAGACATCGGTATTCGCATTAGACAGCCACTTTCAGGTAAAAATCATCATTTCTTAGATAGTTACAAACTGCTCAAGGAAGAAGCTGGTGATACGCAAACAAAATTAACGATTTGGGGACCTGCGCATGCTTATACTGAACTGGCTATCTTTGATAAACTTGCTGGTGAAGGGCAAGTTTACAAAACCAATGACGAATTAAAAGCTGATCTTATCAAGGCCTACAAGGAATTCTTGACAGAATACAAGGAAGCTGGCGGGGCAATCATCCAGTTTGATGATTGCCTTTGGGAACTTTTTGATGAATCAAATCCTGCTTCGTTTTTTGCTGATGGCAATGCTGCGCTAGCTGACTTAGCGGATGATTTTATTGCGATCAATAACGAAGTAGCTGATTACGGTCATCAATTAGGACTCAAAGTTTGGACACATAACTGTCGCGGAAATTATGAAAGCCGTTCTGCCTCAGGCGGAACTTATGAAGCGATTGCGGAAAAATTCTTGCGTGATCAACACTATGACCGCTTCTTCTTAGAATGAGACAGTGACGTCTCAGGTGATTTGAAGGCTCTTGCTTCTCTTAAAGATAAAGATGCTGAGGTTGTTCTTGGACTCCTTTCCAGTAAGACAACTGATCTTGATGATGAAGAACGTGTTCTCAAGTTATTAGAACAAGCCAGCACCATTTTGCCTAAGGAACATTTGCTGCTGTCACATCAATGCGGTTTTGCCTCTTGTGATTCTGGCAATGAGTTGGCTATCCCGCAGCAATGGGCTAAAATCAAACAAGGCCAAGAAATTGCTAAGAAATTTTTGGGTTAAACTGCAAGCACATGACTATTTAGCGAATACTGACAAAAACGCGAAAACAAACTTCTTTTTGAGGGTTGGCTTTTTGATTTCCAGCAATAAATACCACTGAAAAAGAATACTATTAAAATGATTTCTCTATTGAGAAATTTTTGAAGACAAAACTACAATAATCTACACTTCAACCATTTTCCCTTGCCCCTCTGTTACAACAGTTCATTTGTGTAATCTGAAAAAGACTGAATCGAAAGATTCGGTCTTTTTTATAAGGAGCAAATTTATCAAATTATACTGTCAATTCAATCTGATTGCCTTCTAAAGCCAGAATGCAGCTTTCATAGTAACCATCACCTGTCAGACGCGGTCCGCTTAAAAGCTGATAGCCGTCTGCTTGAAGCCTCGCTGTCAGTTCATTTACC
The DNA here is from genome assembly GCF_014334035.1 of Streptococcus sp. NSJ-72. Taxonomy (NCBI): domain Bacteria; kingdom Bacillati; phylum Bacillota; class Bacilli; order Lactobacillales; family Streptococcaceae; genus Streptococcus; species Streptococcus sp. NSJ-72. The sequence goes on along the minus strand of NZ_CP060489.1, from coordinate 227,050 downwards.
TTTTCTCTACTTCCTAGACTAAATGCCAGATGGTGATACCCCAAAAAGAGAAGTTCTTGGTTGTTCTCCGCTAAACCTTCCTTTCGAGTCATGATTTCCAATCTCGCCCCTTCGTCAAAGCTGAGGAAGTAAGACTGAAAACCTGTTTTTTTATTATGGTAAAGCTGATTACTTTTCGCTTCAAAATACGTTTCAAAGAAGCGTTTAGCTCCTTCTAAATCTCGAACATAAAGGGCTGCGTGCTCAATCTTCATAGAGTTTTCCTCCATTCGTTGCAATAACTTCTTTATACCAATCAAATGATTTCTTCTTATAGCGAGCCAAAGTCCCTGTTCCATCATCGTTTCGATCAACATAGATAAATCCGTACCGCTTGCTCATCTGAGCTGTTGAAGCAGACACAAGGTCAATACAGCCCCAAGTGGTGTAGCCCCAGAGTTCAACACCATCTTCAATTGCTTCGCCGACCTGCTGTAAATGCCGTTTAAGATAATCAATGCGATAATCATCTTCAACGGTCGGACCATCAGGACCATCTACCAAGACATCTTTCGCACCAAGACCATTTTCTACGATAAAGAGCGGTAATTGGTAACGGTCATAGAAAGCATTGAGAACCAGACGCAGACCAATTGGATCCACTTGCCAGCCCCATTCTGAAGCAGTTAGATAAGGATTTTGCAACCCACCCAGCACATTTTCACGACCGGAAGAATAACTTTCCGGATCATGGGCAGCAACCACACTCATGTAATAAGAGAAGGAGATGAAATCTACGGTATGCTCTGACATCAATTCTTTATCACCCGGTGCAAATTGGATCTCAATGTCATTTTCTTTGAAGAATCGGTTCATATATGCTGGATATTTACCACGCGCATGAATATCTGAAAAAAGATAATTCTGATTTTCAAACGCACGGGCAGCCAGTACATCCTCTGGTTTTGGCGTCATCGGATAAGTCGGCATGGATAGTACCATGCACCCAATCTTAAAGTCTGGATTGATTTCATGCCCAATTTTAGTTGCAAGAGCTGATGCCACTAGTTCGTGATGAACAGCTTGATAAAGATCTTGTTTGGACAATTCTTCTACTGGAGTTGCAATCCCTCCACTCATAAACGGCGCATGAAGAACAGAGTTGATTTCATTAAAGGTCAACCAATAGTTCACCTTGTCTTTGTAACGAGTAAAGACGGTACGAACATAGCGCTCATAAAAGCCAATCAAATCACGATTTGCCCAACCATTATACTGACGCGCCAAATGCAAAGGTGTTTCATAATGTGACAAAGTCACCAAAGGTTCAATGTTATATTTGGCCAATTCATCAAAAAGGTCGTCATAAAACTTTAGACCTGCTTCATTTGGCTCCGTTTCATCACCATTTGGAAAAATCCGTGACCAAGCAATAGAAGTACGATAAACCTTGAAGCCCATTTCTGCAAAAAGGGCAATATCTTCTTTGTAACGATGATAAAAGTCAATTCCTTCCAATTTTAGGTTATCAGCTGTTGGCTTATCTGTAATCAAAGGATTGAGATCACCTGCATTAGCTGGTATGCCACCTTTTGGCGTCACATCTTGAACCGAAAGACCTTTACCGTCCACATCGTAAGCACCCTCGTATTGATTGGCAGCTGTTGCACCACCCCAAAGAAAATCTGCTGGAAATTTACCCATGGTTTCTACCTCTTTTATTTTTCACTTAATTATATTATAATCTTAGGCAAGAGTATTTTCTAGCACAATTCTCTTATAAATTGGTATTATTCTACGAAAGAGGCTACACTTATGGATCTAGGAACATTACACAAAAATATCGTTTACAAAAATCAAGGTACTCCTTACTCTCTCACACGAACCATTACCAAAAATGGACAGCCGGACATTCTCTTTCATTGGCATACGGATGTTGAACTGATTTACGTCCATGAGGGGACAGCACAGTTTCACATTGATTATGATTACTTTAATAGTGAAGCAGGTGATATTATCCTCATTCGTCCCAATGCCCTTCACTCGATTCACCCGATTGAAAATCGCCGCCATTACATGGACGCTATCAATTTTCATTTGGATTTAATGGGCTATTCTGCTATGGACCAAGCTAGCATTGACTATCTGCAACCGCTTTATAATGGTCAACTGGATTTTGTTCATGTTATCAAGCCCAATCAACCAGCCTATACAGATATTCGGCAATGTTTACTTGATGCTATGAAAATAGGCTATTACCGCACAAAATATTTTGAATTTCAACTCAAAGCCCAGCTCAATCAACTCTTTTATCTTTTATTTGAAAATGGTTATGTCATTTCAAAAGAGCAAACCTTAGAAGGCTATCGCAAGGAAGAAAAAATCCGTACCATTATTGACTATATCAGCGCTCATTATCAAGAAGAGCTCACTATTGACCAACTTGCCAAAATTTGTGGTTACAGCGATACACATTTCATGAATTTCTTTAAGAAACATTTGGGGGTGTCTTGTATAGAATATGTGATTCAATTTCGCTTGCGAAAAGCGGCTGAACTCTTGCAGCATTCTACCTTACCCGTCTTAGAAATTGCTACACAGTCTGGCTTTAACAATCTCTCTAACTTCAATCGGCAATTTAAAAAGTATTACCAACTAACTCCTAGTCAATATCGTAAAAAATAACAAGGAGGGACTCCATGAAAGATATTATCTGGTTATTTCCGCTGCTTTTCATTTTTCATGATTTAGAAGAAATCATTGGTTTCATACCATGGCTACAGCGGAATGAGCAGCTACTGGTCAAAAAAGCCACGGTCATTCTAAAGGCCCACAAAGACTTATCCACAGAAGGGTTCGCACTAGCTGTAGCAGAAGAATTTGTCGTGGTTTTCTTTGTCTCTTTCTTTGCTATTTTTTACCATACTCGCTTCCTTTACCTCATCTGGTTGGGTGGATTCATCGCTTTCGCTCTTCATCTGGTGCTTCATATCCTGCAAGCTATCTGGATTAGGCGCTATATACCAGCTCTTGCAACCTCTATCCTGTGTTTACCGGTTAGCAGTATTATCATTTGGAAAACCACCACTTTACTTCATATCAACACAATTGAACTTCTTGTTTTCAGTCTCATTGGCGTTCTCATCGTTATCAGCAATCTATTTTTTGCACTTTGGTTAGGAAAACAATTTTCTGCCCGGTTAAACTAAAGCCATTTTGAATATCTAAAAAACGCTTAAACATTGTCTGCTGCAAGACTCTTTTAAGCGCTTTTTATTTTAATCGAAACTCATTTGCTCCATTTCAAATTTACATGCTCATTCATTTCCTGATAAGCTGTGTCAATTCGTTCTTTGGTGGCTTGGTCTAATTGATTACGGTATTTTCCACCTTCAATGAAATCTTCCAAAATATAGGTCTGGTAGGTGTAGAGAGGATAGCCTTCCGGTGAATACGTCCCTTTTGCCACACGACTCACCCAACTCGGATGTGCCTGTACATCCTTGATAATTGTCCCTTTCTTTGATTTTTCAACCGTCACGTCCATGAGCACGCCGCGTTCTGTCCATTTCTTATTTTCCACACCGTCCATTGTCTCGATTCGCTGATTGGAGATAAAATTTCCCATAGAATAGATAATGAATTTCTTTTGCCCATTTTGTTTGACGACCTCTGATGGTTCAACGACATGCGGATGTCCGCCGAAAATAATATCTGCTCCCCACTCAATCATCTTATGATAAAGAGTTTTTTGCTCCTGTGTCGGTTCCAATTGATATTCAACCCCCATCTGAGGCATGACAACGGTTATATCAGCTTCTTTTTCGGCTTGCTTAATTTCTTTTTTCATCTTTTCTTCATTTAAATCCGACAAATGATGATTGTAGTCTGCATGAGAGATATTTTCCTCCAAGCCGTTAAACCCATAGGAATAAGCTAAGAGCGCAATTTTAATCCCATTCACTTTTTTAATCACAAGTGAGGCTTTATCCCTGTTTTTATGTGTATAAACCCCAATCGGTGTAATTCCGTGCTGCTCAAATGCTTTTGCTGTTGAAAAAACACCTTCCAATTGAGAATCCAAAATGTGATTGTGTGCCAAATCCACAACTTGATAACCAGCATCTTTGATAGCTGACACCACCGACTCTGGCGCATTGAACAGTGGGTAACCCGCCAAAGGATAATTTGGTCGGATAGTCCCCTCGAAATCTCCTAATACCAAGTCCGCCTTTTTCAGCCAAGGTTTGACATATTGATAATTTTCTGTGAAATCATACGTCCCATCTGACTGTAAAGCACTCATATATAGAAGATCATGATATAGCAGATCTCCGTTTGCCATGATACGAGCCGTCTGTACACCATTTGGGGTAGAAGACATTTTTTTCTTTTGTACAACACCTGTTTTTGTCGACTTTCCCTTAATCGTAATGCTATCGTTTATTTTTTCAGCTACTAAAATCACACTTGCTGCTACAAACACGGCGCAAAGCAAGCCTAAAATAAACTGCCAATTGGTCGCTGACTGTATTTTTCGTTCCATTCTTTTCATGTTCTATTCTCCTTTATCTACATTGTAGCATAAAGAAGCGAACATGACGCAGGAAATTAGAAATAATAAAAAGGACGAAGCAGATTATACTGTTCTTCAATTGGATTTTTCGACCAACTGTTTGAAACTGTGTAAATACTTGTCCTTTTTCTTAAATTATTTACTTACTTTTAATAATGCGTTGCCTATCCGTACATCACCATGAGCTAGCGCTTCAACTGCCTTATAATTAGCTGTATTGGTAACAATGATAGGAGTCGTAACTGAGCACCCAGCAGCACACCATAAAGAATCAGTCTGAAACCTTGAATAGCTGTCAAACCAGAACCAATCAAGCTAGAAGCTGTATTAGCGATTGGTCCCACAAGTAAGAAGGTCAAAGATACTGCAATCATAAGAGTCACGAATGGAACCATGAACACTTTGACAAAGTCTGGCGTGATTTTTTTCATGAATATCTCGATGTGAGATGCCACCCAAACTGCCAAAATAGCAGGAATAACCGTTGACAGATAGTCTCCTGTCGGCAAGCCCAATGGAATACTAAAGAAGTTTACTGCTCCAACTTTCCCCAAAGCTGTCATACTAGCTTCCAAGTTCGGATAGACTAGAGCCGCTGCAATTGCTAATACAGTGAAGTCATTCATTTTGAACTTACGAGCAGCATTGAGAGCAATCATAATCGGTAAGAATTGGAAGAATCCGTCACCTGCCGCTGTCAAGACAAGTGCAACACCATTGTTCTTTGCTGTCCAGCCTAAGGTTGCGGTCAGGATAGCGACCACACCGTTAATAATCCCAGCTGCCGCTAAAGGACCAAGGAAGGGTTGAAAGTCAATAAAGGCATCGAGTGGATTTTTCTTCACCGCTTCTTCATGTGCTTCCACAGTACCTGCACCCTGCACACCACCGACTGCCAATACCGCTGCATAAACATCAGGGACATGATTTCCAATCACAACCTGATACTGACCTCCAGCCTTCACTACGGTCATTACACTATCACGCGCCATAAGATAGTCCGTATCTGACTTGCTTTTACCTTTTAGAGTAAAGCGTAAACGGGTTACACAGTGCTTAACACTGCTAACGTTATCACAGCCTCCGGCGTGATTGAGAATATCCTGAGCTAAGTCCGTATAATCTTTTTCCATAACAGGCCTCCTTTAATTTTTAGGCCGGCCATTTGTTACACATATAAATATAGAAAACTGTAACAAAAAACCTAAACATACACCAAATAGAAAGTAGTTTTCCTACCTTATATCTCGTATTTATCTAGGTTTTGCCTGCATGACCAGTAATAATCCATGAATTAAGCATAGCACAAATTTTGAGATTTGCGAGCGGTTTCTAAAACTTTTTTTAAATAATTATCAGGTGATAAATAAAATAATCGTCTGTTAATTATTTAAAAAAACTTTGACAAGTCGTTCAACCTATCAAAGTTCTTAAAGAGAATGTTATTAGATTATTTAACCATTTGATTTAGTCGTTCATACACTGCAACAACTTCTTTTGCTAAATCAATAAACGTTAAGCTCGTCATCAAGTGATCTTGAGCATGCACCATCAAAAGACTGAGCTCAATTTTTTCACCTTGAGCTTCTTGTGTCAGCATCACTGTCTGTGACTTGTGTGCTAAAACTAATGCCTTATCTGCTGCTTTTAACTTTTCATGTGCTTCTTCAAAGAGACCGTTCTTAGCTTTTTGAATCGCTTCAAAAGCATTGCTCTTCGCCTCGCCACCATACATAATGAGGGACATGATACTTTCTAAATTTGAATTTTCCATATCAATCTTCTAGCCTCCGATCAGTTCCTCAGCTAACGCTAGCACCTGTGGACCGTTCATCATGCCATAATCCACCATTGGGATAACTCCAACTGGGATATTCTTTTGAGCTAACTTTTCTGTGAATTGATCTAAAAGATAGCGCACCTGTGGACCTAATAACAAAACATCTACTTTCTTCTCAGAAAGGATATCATCTACTTCTGGTGCTGGAACTGCAAAAATTTCTGCATCTAATCCTTTTTCATCGGCTGCAGCTTGCATTTTTGTAACAAGCAAGCTGGTACTCATACCCGCAGCACATGCCAACATAATGGTAACTTTAGTCATAATTGTTCCTTTCTATTCATTAAAGTCAACGATCTTTTCTACCGATTAACGGATCTTGCTAAACGTGACACAGTATGTCGAACGCCACGAATAGTATTGCTCAGTGCATAAATATTATCCACTACTGCCAAACCACCATAGCCTGCATCCCCAATATGTTGAATATCAACACCACAAATTTTATTACGAAGTGCGATTTGTTTAATTGTTTCAATATCTGACGTCTCTTGGCTAGTGCCAATAGCGCTTAAGACTAAACCTCTTTTACTATGTACTAGATCTACGACAGCTCTCATTTCTTCATCACTGAAAGCAGGAACTGTACCAACCGCTGGCACCAAAATCACATCTGCACCAGCTTCTAATAATTGTTCAGCTATCTGAATGTCTGCAACCGGCTCGGATACCCCTGCACCGTGCATTTTCCCAGCTATAATCAAACCTGAAAAATGCTGCTTAGCTAATTTTACTGCATCAATAATTTCTTTATTGCTAACTCCTGTTCCTGGATTACCTGTCAAACAAACAAAATCAAAACCTAATTTTTCAATTTGTTCAAAAGAAGCCTGACTAGCTTGCCGACCGGCAGCAATCACTTGTACTTCTTCCAACATATCCGCTTGTAGATCAATAGGCTCCAAATTCACTCCAATCGGAGCGCCTACCAAGCGATGCAATTCGTGAACAATTTCCTCTTTTTTACAATCTAAGCCAAATATTTCTGGTTGGAAAACATCTAAGCAATTCAGCAAAATCATATCTGCACCGAAGGCTCTTGCAATTTCAGCATTGGTGATATCTCCGACAAAGGTTTCACGAATGACAACATTTTCGGATAAAACAACTCGCCCTTCACTCGCTTGAATGCTTTGCTTGAGCTCTTGGGCTGTCATATTCAAAATTTCCGAAGGATTTGCACTAATTAATCGTTTCATATTCTCATCTCCCTACTGATTTTCTTCTGCTTTAAAGCGTTTTTCAATATTAATTACAAATGGAATATAGATTAAAATATCAATCACAATAAGAACAGCTTGTAAAATAGACGCTTTAAAACTTCCCGTTGCCAGCAAGCCACTAATAATCGGAGGAGTTGTCCAACCTGGGTCAGTATATGTTAACGGTACAAGACCACTTGCCATGGATGACCATGCAACGATGAGATTCGCAATCGGTGCCAAAATGAATGGGAACAGAAGCAAGATATTTAAAACAATTGGAACACCAAACATCGTTGGCTCATTGATATTGAACAAACCTGGAACCACTGTAATAGGTGCCAGTGTTTTAATCTGCTTGCTTGATTTTCTCTTTTTCGCCAAATAACCAATCGCTAATACCAAGCCAATAGTTGCGCCGCCACCGCCAATGAAGACGAAATTATCCATAAAGACACTGGTAAAGATATGCGGTAGTTTTTCCCCTGCTTGATAAGCAACTTTATTGGCATCGAGATTCGAAAGCCACAATGGTTTCATAACCGCATTGACAACATTTCCTCCATGAAGTCCAACAAACCAGAATGAACTATTTAAAGCAACTAGAATTATCAAACCAAATAAATTATTACCTAGTAGACCTAGCGGTTTTCCTAAAACAGTTTGAGCTACCGCATGCAAATTTGGTAGTTTTAAACTGGCTAAAAGGGCATAAACCAACAACCAGCCTGTGATAATCACTGCACCTGGAATAATGGCGCTGAAACTTTTTGAAACTGCCGGTGGAACACCATCAGGCATTTTAATTTGGACATTATGATTGATGAACCATTGATAGATATAACCATTCACTAAACCAAGAATGATTGCTACAAAAAGGCCTTGTGAAGCTAAAAATGCTGTGGGAACACCGTTTCCCGTTTTAGTAGCAAGAAATGGTGTCACTGTGATAAAGGCAGCAAGCGAGATAATCCCAGAAGGAATCCCATCCACTTTGTATTGGCGGCTCATATAGTAGGCAATCCCAAAACTGGCTACCAAACCAATCAGACCAAAACTACTATCCACGCCTTTCCATAGATAGGCAGAAACCCCAATTTTTGTCAAATAAGCTTCCCATCCTGGAACAGGAAAACTAGCAATGACCATAAACAAAGAACCAATCAACAGTAATGGTACCGCAAGCGTAATGCCGTCCCGAATTGCTACTAAGCCTTTATTGTTCCCCAACTTAATAGCAATAGGCATTAGTTTTGCTTGTAAAAATTTGTCCATCTTTACAATCTCCTTTGATTATAATATATTATTAAATAGCAGACAAAATCAACTTTATCTCGCTTTTTAATTATATTTTAAAACAATTATTCCAAAAAGTCAAGCGCTTTCACTTATATTTGATAATTTTTTATAATCAATATATAATAGATGCAGGGAAGGATGGTAGATAATGAATCAAACGAAAAAACAAGCTGAGTTACGAACAATTATTTTAGATAAAATTTACGCCAAGGGGCCAATTTCTCGCATTGATATTTCAAAAGAGACGGGCATTACTCCTGCTACAGTTAGTGCGATTACAGGAAGTTTGATCCAAGAAAAACTGCTGTATGAGCTGGGGGAAGATGAAGAACACACAAAAGTCGGGCGAAAGAAAATTCTCTTGGGTATAAAAAAACAGCACTCTTATTTCATCGGTTGCGAACTATCAGAAAAGTATTTTTCTTTTGTGTTGAGTGATAATACAGGAAATGTGATTGATAAAGATAAAGCAACCATCACCTCGGAAAAAATTCTAGCAGAAGGCGCTGATTTATTTTGTCATTTACTTGAACAATTCATTTTTCGGAACAATTCCTATACAATTCAAGCTGTAGGAGTAGCCATTCCAGGTCGCTATCTGCACAATGATTTGATTACAACAAACAATCAAACATGGAAACAATTTGATTTAGCGAAGATTAAAAACGAGTTCCCTTTTCCAATTTACTTTTCTAATAATGTCAATTGCATGGCACTAGCAAAGCGCCTTTTTTCTGCTTACCAACTGGATGAGAATTTTATCTATTTTCATTTTGCACGGGGTATGCACTGCTCTTATATGTACAATGGCAAAATCTACGGCAAAAGCAATATTGTCATCGGCGAAATTGGTCATACCGTCGTTTGTCCTGACGGAGAAGTCTGTGGTTGTGGACGCAGAGGCTGTTTGCAGACTTATGCTAGTGAAAGCTGGCTGATAAAAAAAGCAAAAATCATCTTTGAAACTGCCGAGTTGACACATTTAAAATCACTTGTCACAGATAAAGAAGAGATCACGATTCAAACTATCCTCACAGCATATAACTTAGGAGACCAAGCTATTCTCAATCTCCTGCATTTGGCATTTAAGTATTTGGCACAATCCCTGCTAAACCTTAGCATGATGATTGATGCAAAGAAAATTTATCTGCACAGTCCCATCTTGACTGATGACAAAGTCATTGCAGCTTTCTATCAAGAAATCTCACAACAACCAAAACTACTCTTCAAAGACTTGCCTGAACTCATTATCGAGCCTTACAATGACTTTACTGGTGCAGTAGCAGGAGTTGCGCTTTGTCTGCAAAAGGAATTGCTGAGTGTTTAAGTAAAAAAATCAGGAAATGATATGTTTTTATCATTTCCTGATTTTTATATTTATAACAAATTATTTCAATCGTACTTATAAAAGATGAAAAGACTAAGCTTTTTGCCCAGTCCTTCTTTTTTATTCTAATGGCAGTTCGTCCCACGTTACTTCATATGTGAAAGTAAGTAGCCATATCCTGCTGCTTCCATTTCTTCTTTTTTGATAAAGCGTAGTGCTGCCGAATTGATACAGTAGCGCAGTCCGCCTTGGTCTTGAGGACCATCTGTGAAGACATGCCCCAAATGCGCATTTCCAGAGCGAGAACGTACCTCGATTCGCTCCATACCGTGACTTTTATCTTGATAATACTTAATCACATCTTTGGCAATTGGTCTTGTAAAACTCGGCCAACCACAACCCGAATCAAATTTATCACCGGCAAAGAACAGTGGTTCTCCTGTTGTCACATCTACATAAATGCCTTCTTCAAAAGTTGCAAAATACTCATTTTGGAATGGTCGTTCAGTTGCAGCATGTTGGGTGACCTGATAAGCTTCTTCAGACAATGTTTCCTTTAAAGTTGGCTCACTCGGTTTCACATATTGTTTCGGATCTACTAAAGGTTGGTAAGCGTCATTAACATTGATATGACAATAGCCACTGGGATTTTTCTTGAGGTAATCTTGATGATAGTCCTCTGCCAATACATAATGACGCAGTGGTTCTACTTCTACTGCAATCTCCTGACCGCATTGCCGCTCTTGCTCTTTCACGACTTCATTGATGACTGACATATCCGTGTCATTTGTATAATAAATCCCTGTGCGGTATTGACGGCCAACATCGTTTCCTTGCTTATCGATAGACAGCGGATCAATCACACGGAAATAGTAGAGCAAAATTTCTCGCAAGCTAACCAGATTTTCATCATAAGTCACATGAACCGTTTCCGCATGGTCTGTCTGCTTAACCAGCTGATAGTTTGTCGTCTCAACCTGCCCATTGGCATAACCGACAGTTGTAGCAGTCACACCTTTGATACGAGAAAAATATTCTTCTAACCCCCAAAAACAGCCTCCTGCTAGATAAATTTCAGCCATAAAAACACCTCATTTCTTTGTTCTTATTTTCTCATAAATCTCTAAAATATTATAAGGATTTGATTAGAACTTTCTTGAGAATGATGTGAAAAAAGACGTAGAAAACGCTTTTTTACTCTATATAGTGCAATTTCCCACGAAAATCTTCTATGCTTTCATAGCCTTTTTCTACCATAATCGCTTTCATCTCATTTGTAATGCGATTAAAAGCTCCTACGCCTTCTTTATGGAGCGTCGTTCCGACTTGCACCATACTGGCTCCGCAAAGAATGTGCTCAAAAGCATCTCGGCCAGTCAGCACACCACCGGTACCGATGATTTGGATTTCCGGTTTCAAACGTTGGTAAAAAGCATGAACATTGGCCAACGCGGTTGGTTTGATGTACTCCCCACCAATTCCACCAAACCCATTTTTCGGATGAATGACGACTGTTTCATCGTCAATATACAGCCCGTTGCCAATTGAATTAACACAGTTGACAAAACAAAGTGGAAATTTATTGAAAATCGCTGCTGCCTGATCAAAATGCGCAATATCAAAATAAGGTGGTAATTTAATCCCCAACGGTTTAGTGAAATAGGCAAATACTTCACTCAAAATTTTTTCCGTCATTTCAAAATCATAGGCAATTTGTGGCTTGCCAGGAACATTGGGACAAGACAGATTAAGCTCGGTCAATCCTTTAAAATCACTGTCTTGTACCTTTTTCAAAAGAATGTGAGTTTCTTCTGGTGACAGCCCCACAAGAGATAAAAAGAATGTTTGATCGGGTTCTATCTTTTGCAAATCTAACAAGTAATCCAGATAGTAATCTAGTCCATGATTTGGTAACCCCATTGAATTGATTGAGCCGAGCGGCACATCTTGGTAGCGAGGTTCAGGATTTCCTACTCTCGCTTGCAAAGTGGCTGTCTTAGTGACAAAGGTTCCTGCAGCAGATTGTTTGACTTTTTCTAGCTCCTCTATTGTCATACAAGCTACTCCAGCTGCATTCATCAGGCAATTGTCAAAAGAAAAACCAGCAATTTGTGTTTGAGTTGATACCATGAAATACTCCTTTAGTTTTTTCTATTGTACCACTAAAAGCAGAAATATGACTCTTTGAACAGAATAGAAGAAAAAAATGTTCGGGATAAACAAATATATTTTTGATACGCAAAATTCTGGCATCAAACTCCGTCGGAATTTTCAGAAAATTCAACTTTTTTCTTTACAGTATAAAATTTTTCTGCTATAATGACACACGTAATAAACGATAATCTACACTGATTTGGACGAAAGTCTAGCATGTTCAGCGTAATTGAACTCGACCTAAAAACTTCAGAAAAAAGATAAATATTCCTTGAAGCATCGCTTCTTCGTCATATTTCCTATTTTTCTTTTGTTTTTCACGGTCTTAGTATCTTATTTAAGGAGAAGTCTATGACAACTGCTAAAGAATATATCCAAAGTACTTTTGAACTGGTGAAAGCTCGCAATGCTCACGAAGCAGAATTTCTACAAGCGGTGGAAGAATTTTTAAACACGCTCGAACCCGTTTTTGAAAAACATCCTGAATACATTGAAGAAAATATCTTGGCACGTATCACCGAGCCAGAACGCATCATCAGTTTTCGCGTCCCTTGGGTTGATCGCAACGGCAAGGTGCAAGTCAATCGTGGTTACCGCGTTCAATTCAATTCCGCAGTTGGCCCCTATAAAGGCGGACTTCGGTTCCACCCAACAGTCAACCAAGGAATTTTGAAATTCCTCGGTTTTGAACAAATCTTTAAAAATGTCTTGACCGGTCTACCGATCGGTGGTGGTAAAGGTGGAGCTGACTTTGATCCAAAAGGCAAAACAGACGCCGAGGTCATGCGTTTCTGTCAAAGTTTTATGACAGAATTACAAAAATATATCGGCCCTTCTCTTGATGTCCCTGCAGGTGACATTGGAGTTGGTGGACGTGAGATTGGCTACCTCTATGGTCAATACAAGCGCCTACGCCAATTCGATGCTGGGGTCTTGACTGGTAAACCTATTGGCTTTGGTGGTAGTTTGATTCGTCCGGAAGCAACTGGTTATGGACTTGTTTACTATACACAAGAAATGCTCAAGGCAAACGGTGAAAGTTTTGACGGAAAGACCGTTGTCGTATCCGGTGCTGGAAATGTAGCTCAGTATGCTGTGCAAAAAGCAACTGAACTCGGTGCCAAAGTCATTTCTGTGTCTGATTCAAATGGTTATATCATTGACAAGGACGGAATTGACTTTGATCTTCTGGTAGATGTGAAAGTAAAACGCCGTGCTCGTCTGACAGAATACGCTGCCGAAAGAGCAAGTGCCACTTACTACGAAGGCTCTGTCTGGACTTACGAAGGTTCCTTTGACATTGCTCTGCCATGTGCTACTCAAAATGAAATCAACGGTGAAGCAGCAAAACGCTTGGTTGCTCAAGGAGTTCGCTGTGTATCAGAAGGTGCCAATATGCCAAGCAATTTGGATGCTATTGCCGTTTACAAAGAACATAATCTCCTTTATGGTCCTGCTAAAGCCGCCAATGCTGGTGGAGTTGCTGTATCTGCACTCGAAATGAGCCAAAATAGCCTCCGTCTTTCATGGACGCGTGAGGAAGTTGATAGTCGTCTCCAAAACATCATGACAAATATTTTCAACACCGCTAAGACAACCGCTGAAAACTACGATCTTGGTAACGATTATCTAGCCGGAGCAAACATTGCTGCTTTTGAAAATATTGCCAATGCGATGATTGCCCAAGGAATTGTTTAAACGAATACATGACAAAAGGCTGTGGACAGGTTTGTCCACAGCCTTTTACTGTTCTTCTGCTGAAATAAGCAATCAATCGCTATTTCTAAAACTTCACGCTTTTGGTTTCTCCCCACCTAACATTGTCATAAGCGAGAGTATAGGGCTGCTGCGAGCCGTCCTCACCGTCATACATCAGCTTCCATTCCACCTTTTCGCCCGCCGCAAGCTCCTCTTTTATGTTGGTAGTATCAAAAGTAGTGTCATCCAAGACATAGGATTCTCCCATTTCGTCTTGTAAATCAAAGTCATAGACATTGAGAGGGAGAGATTCGCTAGAGGTATTTTCGATAATGACCTTGGCGGTAATCGTTGCTCCTGTTGCTTGCCCTTTTATCCGCTCTTTGGAGTCCACATGAATGTATTGAACAGTGATTTTTATTCCATTTTCAAAACGCACGCTGTCTCCCAGACGGTGATGTTTATAACTATCTTGATAAACTGCAGTTCGAGCATCATGCCCTAGAAAGGCAAAGTTAAAAATACTTAAACCAGCCACCACGAGGGTCATGAATACAAGCATGACACAGCTAATGATGGTCGTCCAAAACAAAGGCTGCTTATACAGGGGCTGTTTCAAGCGATAGACGTGACCGGCAGGGGTTTTTATTTCATGCGGTACTTGTTCTTCCATGATAATCTCCTTTCTGCTTACGCTGGTGCATAAATCGTTGGCAAATCAATTCCTTCCTTTAATAAAGCGTCATGATACAGCCTGTAAAATTGATGGTAAACGATGCTTTGGCTACCACTTTGGACGGTGATACTAATACGAAAATAAAATTGACCATTTTCGCTAACTTGCGGACCTAAAATCGTCGGTTCCTGCAAAATTTCTACTTGATCGCCCGCATATTCTTGATTGACCTGCTGGATAATCCGAGTGACCTTCTCCAAATCCGTCTGAGCGTATAATGGAATATCAATGAGCGCTCGCATATTACCGCGTGAGAGATTGCTGACGACGGTAATGTTGCGATTAGGAACGTAATGCAAAGTGCCATCTGCATCGCGCACTTGTGTCGTCCGAATTCCGACACTCACAACTGTTCCTGCGATTTTAATCGAGCCATTAGTCAGACGAACGCTGTCTCCGACATCCAACTGCCGCTCCAGCAAAATAAAGAAACCATTGACTAAATCAGACAAGAAGCCTTGCGCTCCCATCCCGATTGCCACCCCAGCAATCCCAGCTCCTGCTAGTAAACTAGACACCGGCAAGCCTAAAATCGCTAATATCCAATAAATCAAGAGAAAGTAAAGGGTGTAATTCAGCAAATTTTCCATCAAACGAGTGAGGGTCTTTTGCCTCCCTTCGTCTTGACTAGAGAGTTTCAAAGAGGGGGAGATAATCTTTCTTACGAGTACATGTACCAGCTTTTTAGCGAGGTAAAAGAGAGCTAGCAAGAGCAAAAGTGAAACGAGCTTGCTAAAGACATCATCTACCAAATGAGACCAGTTGAGTTTTTCAAAATAACGAGAGAATACATTCTTGTTCGCAAATAGCATAGCTACCTCCTACTTATTTCTATTATACCATATCCGAGTCTTATCGGCGCACGTACTCTGTCGTCAAGGATAATTTATCTGGCTTTCACCTCATCTACGAGTACAAAAAAGTTGGGAAGATCCCAACCTCATTTTTTAATTAGTTCACTTCTACTTTAGGCACTTTCCCCTTGCGGCGGGCAAGAATATCCGCATAGTATTTGCGGCTGTTGTTGAGTACGGAAAGGACATTTTGGTAAAACTCATCTGATTTGACCTGACTTAAAATTTCGACATAGTCCGCCAACTGTTGGTAAGGTGTCGCCACTTCTTTGCGCAATTGTTTAACATCATAGCTCACTTTTTGTAACTTCTCTTGTGAGCGGGAGGCAAAGAGTTGCTCAAAAGCGGCGTGGCTCTCCGTCAGATTGTCAACAAATTTCCCAATCGCCAAAGTCCCCACCTGCTCCTTATAGGGGGCTGTTTTGAGTTTTTCCAGCAAGCTGTCAATGAGGGCTGTTTCTTCCTCGTAGTGCTTGGTGTGTGCACCCTTGTACTGCTCAAAGAGGCGTTTCAAACTTTCATACGCTGACTTTTCCTCTTCACGCTTGGCTGCCCGATAAGGCTTAATCGCATCACGAAGAGCTTGCAAATCCGCGTCACGCAACTCGTCAGCCGCGCTAATAGACGCTGACTTTTCGATCGCCCGAATCTGACCCAGCGAAGCCTGATAAGCTGGCAGAGCCACTTTTAGCTTCTTTACCAAAGCAGCTAACACTTCTTCATTTTTGAAGTCTAACCCTTCTTTTTCCACATCATCTAAAAATCGAGTGATGAACTGAACAAACTCGGCTGAGCGGAGATTACTAATTTTAAGTCCAATGAGCTTTTCTTGCTTCATACATTCCTTCTTTCCTTTTTTATTTGTCACTTAAAGTGACCGTCTCAATGACTTCTCCTTTTTCCATCAGCGCGGCGGATGACCTCAACTACTTTTCGTTTGCTTCGTCCGCTCGGCGGAAAGTTTCTCTTCCTTTTGGTTTACTCCGTCCGCCCGGCGGACAGCATGAATCAAAAGAAATTTATCTCGTCCGCCGGGCAGACGGTCTGAACTACAAGCCGTTTGCCTTGTCAGCCGCGCGGACGAAGTGAAATTGTCTCGTTTCACCTCATCAGTCAACAAAATTCAGAAAAATCATCTCATTTAGTATAACATGAATGGGAAATTATAGGAAATTTTCTGAAAAAGAATGATTAAAAATCCGAACGATGGAAATGACGAACTTCTTCTGTAAGGATACGATGAAATTCTAATTCCCCTGTTAATTCTAATAACTGTAGCCCTTGAGTAATTAACTGTTCGTCATGCCTACAGATACCCAACCGAACCTGCGAGAAGCCCAACTGATCATAACGTTTCAACTTCCTAGCCAACTCAAATGCACGATTTGTAATACGACAACAATCATTAAAATAATTATTCCACAAATACATACCTGCCAGGTTTGTTAAAAGCGAAAAGCTATGGTTTTCCATATCTTTGTAATGTTTATATTTATCTAAACTATATAAAATTTTATCTGTTATATTTTTAAGTGATTCTATCGGGAAATAAAATAGTATTGTTGAAAGAATCCTTAACTCACTTTCATACCATGTATCTCGTCCTTCAATTTCTTTCCATAAAATCTCTGCTAATTGTTGTGCATGCTCATTTTTATTCCCCTGTCTTATTTCAATAATGATTTTTAAAATCATTTGAATGTTTTCTATAGCTAAATCATCGTTAGTAACAGTATTTAGATATTCTTCACACATTTCACCTAATTTTTTTAATTTCTTAGTATTATAAAATGATAAATAATTCGTTACATCATGAATAATTCTTTGTCTCAAATTGCTGTAATTTATCTCATAAAGATAATTAAACTCTTCAAACGTCATATCAATCTTCCGCAGTAAATGATCCATCGTCTGATAACTAGTCATACTTTGACCACTTTCAAATTTAGAAAGATTTGATCGTGACATCCAATCTCCACAAACTTCTTTTTGGGTAAATCCCTTAGATGTACGAATTTGTTTATATACTTTACCAATATCTTGATACATAGCTTTACCTCTTTGAAATATTTTAGGTGAAAAAATAAGACATTTTGAAAACGTTGCCTATTTTTATTGTATCATAATAGGCGAAAGGAGGGAATAACCATAAAACATAAAATCATAAAAACTTTATTTCGCTTATCTCTGCTTGTAATAATTCTTTCAATTATACCTGAAGGATGGTGGGGATTTTGATTTTATAAACAACAAGGGGGTGATTATCATGCGCTAGGTCGTTTATTTATTAGATTTTTATTGTTATAGTCAATTTTTGCAATTTAAATATTCAAATAGAAAGAAGGGATTTTTATGGATAAAAAATATTTTCGTTTTATAACAAAGACTGTATTAGCATTCTCGCTTATCGGAGTCAGCGCTCTTTCATCTAATGTTTTTGCTGCGGAAAAACCAGCAAATCCACTTCCAAGTAAACCACTTAGCAATGACCCATATGAAGGGTTAAAAGATAATCAAGTTGTAATTGCTTGCCCAGAAGGTGGATTTATCGTAAAAAAAGACGGTAGTTCTAATTTCTCTAAAGAGCACGTAGAAGAAAACGATGGTGTTTTAATGACTGTTAAAGAATTAAAACAGCAAAACAAAAAAGATCCTACTGTAAGTGGAGATAAGTTATTTAATAACGGTATTACTCTTTTTAGAGGACCGTCTCCATACGGAGTATCTGTTCGCTATTTAGCAAATGGGGAAGCTTATCGTTCTGAACCATTTAGCGGATCTGGGTGGCGATTCTCTGGTTACCGTTTTTATCCAGCTAGCGGAACAGGAGGCTACCTTGCATGGACTAGTTCTGGAGATGACGGACGTGTAGGAGATTTAGGACAAGCTATTAGTACTTATAAAGGTTCCCTAGCAGGAACTGCTCTCTATGCTCGCGAAGGACGTAAATATATTTGGAGTCAAAATGGTATGCTCTATTATACTTTCAACCCTGTTTCCGGAACACGTTATGTAGTAGAAAATTGGTAAAATAATATACTGGATTTTCTACATTTTCAAATCTTAGCCATCTTGAAGTCCTTATTCTTTTACTGTATAATATAAGTGAGAAGACGTCATCACTTTATTTTATGGAAATGGGGTGATACCAATGGGCTAAGGAATTTCATCATACACAATTATAAACATAAGATTCACGAGGTACCTATCATGAAAATCAAAACAAAAATCACTTTATCAACAGTGAGTGCTTTGACACTCGGTATTCTTTGCTATAGCGTAGCTTTCCCTGCTGCTGCAAATGACCAAGTTAAAACGGTGCCAACAAAAGAAAATTATACGGTTCAAAAATTCGTTGAACAATATAAACATGCACCGCAAGAACAAATCGATCAATTCTTTGCAGGGGTGAATGACAACGACAAAATCATTGCCGAAGAAGTCCCTGGCGATGAAGAAGGAACGACTGGTGTTGCTTTCTCTTATTCTAAAGGAAACATCTCTTCTAAAGTAGGTAAAACTGTTGACGCAAATGGAAAAGTTTCTGAGCTTGACCTAAACAGTAAGGAAGCGACAACTTTCGGCCAGCTGAAAGAAGCTATCAAAAAAGTACGCAATCATTAATATCTCTGCCTTAGCAGAGAGGTAGAGGGGCAGTGCCCCTCTATTTTTATCACAAAAAGACAGCCTTACAAATTGTAAGGCTGTCTTTTGATAGGATCATTAGCTCAATTCCGCTACAATAGCTTTCAACTGATCTTTTGAATGAACACCAACCAGTTTTTTCACTACTTGCCCATCTTTTTTAAAGAGAAGTGTTGGAATAGACATAATCCCAAATTCAGCTGGTGTGGCTGGATTTGCATCCACATCCATTTTGAAAATCTTCAATTCATCTTCATGCACTTCTTCGGCTAATTTCTCTAAAATCGGTGTTTGCATGCGGCAAGGACCACACCATACTGCCGAAAAGTCAATGAGGACAAGTCCGTCTTTTGTTTTTTCTGCAAAATTTGCATCTGTAATTGCTGTTACCATATTATTCTCCTCTGACGATGACCGATGTCATCGCTCTATTTCATTTCTTGACAACATTCTACACTAAAAAGAGAAATTTGCAAAATATTTGCTACGGAGCAGATTAGCATTCAATAATTCCAGAAATAGTCTTTTATAAATCAGCAAGTACTTAAGATTAACATCTATTGTGACAGAATGTGTTACGGAGCAGAGTTAGTCACTCAAAGAAAAATGATTCGTCATCAAGTTGCTAGCGTCTAAGAGGATTTTATCTAGAAGTTGGTCAGTTGCTTCTTGTACTTTATCACTTATCGCCTGGTTTTCTGCTTCAAAGTCAACTGGATCGCCATTTGCCAAAGATCGGTCAACTCGACCAATCATTTCATGCCCCAGAGCCATGGTTGTTTCTTGGTAATCATCTAAATCTCCCAGATGACTAGAAAAATGAGCATCAGCCAAAGTAGCAATTAAGCGATTGGTCCAGTAGAAGGAATCCGTCGAAACCTTGTCCGTCGTGTTGGCAAAGTAGGCTGGTGTTGTAGAGACTTGGGTAAAGAAAGGCACCGCCGTATTGTAAGGCATAGAACCATAGGACAACCATTGAATGCCCGTTGTTTCTTGCGGTTTATTGGGTCTCAACTGCAAGATCGACGTTTGACTTGTACGGTTAATCCCAATCGTGCGGAAGGTCCGCTGACTGTGAGATGTACCTTCTAAGTCATAAGGATCATAAGGAGAGTCTTGGTAATGACCGCTGAGAACATACTTGACATCTTCAATCGTGATTTTACGGTATGATTTTTGGCACCAAGGAAGGAAAAAGGAGCGTGGGTCTTGCTCAATTTCCGGATTGAGAAAACGCTGAATATCCCAAGCCCGCGGTGTATTGTAATGGCGATCCTTGTCCTTCTGGCTACCAAAAGCATAGCGCGGATTGAAGCCCTCATTCGAGTAATTAAGATTGAGATGATTTTCCTCGATAAAACTTTTAAGATTTGGATGGCAGAGGAAATGCTCTGGGTTATCAAATTCAAAATAATCAAGGCCTAGCTGGTTTGGATTGGTCACATAGGCATCGTCAGGCACGCGTCGTGCCATCCAGTGATGTCCGCCGATTGTCTCCAGCCACCAGATTTCGTCCACATCAGAAAAAGCAATCCCATTTGACTCATAGGTGCCGTATTCTTCAAGAATCTTTCCTAAGCGCAGCACGCCCTCACGCGCCGTTTTGATATAAGGCAACACCAAGGTCAGCATATCTTCTTCTCCGATACCAGTCGCTACCAAAGGATCGGCCCCCAATACTCGACTATTCGTGGTAATCGTCTCTGTCTCGCTCATGGCTACATTGTAAACATTGATGCCTGCTTCGCCCCAAATCCCGTCCTTAGGAATGGCGTCAGGTACTGCTGTATAGCGGACTGGATTGTCCGGTAAATCTATCTCAAAGGTTGACAGCACAGATTTGTAATGCCGCGGCTGATCTTCTGGGCTAACAACAATAAATTTCTTGGGCGTAAACACACCATTTTGTGAATCTTCTGTACGTGCAACGATAGTTGAACCATCATAACTCGCTTTTTTCCCAACTAAAATCGTCGTACAAGAATCTTGCATACCTTTTTGTCTCATAAATGTTTCCTCTCTTCTATCTTTCTTTTTTTATCCTGAACAGCCTTGCTTTGTTCATCAACTCTGCATTACTTAAACACCACAATCGTTGCTCCGCTGCCTCCGGCATTTTGCGGTGCATAGCCAAAACTCTTGACATGCTTGTTACGGCGGAGATATTTGGTGACGCCTTCGCGAATGACGCCTGTCCCAATTCCGTGGATAATGTCCACCTGTGCCATATTGTTGAGCAGGGCTTGGTCGATAAAGGTGTCCAGCTCTTGCATGGCTTCTTCATAACGTTTTCCTCGCAAATCCAGTCGGGCTCTTGGTCCGCTTGTGGTTGTTCGTTTCACCACATTGACCTGCTTGCGCTTAGGTTGTTCTTTTTCAGATTTGAGCAGATTAAACTCTGCTTCCTCCAAGGTCATTTTGATGAGCCCAACTTGTGCTTCCCAGCGGCCGTCCTTGAGCTGATTGACAAGTGTCCCTCTCTGACCGTAGCTAATCACCAGAATATCGTCTCCCACTTTTGGTTTCCGTGCTTTTTTGGCTTGTTTCAACACTTTATTCTGTGACAAATCCACCGTTTCAGGAGCCAATTTTTTCAGCTGGCTTTTGGCTTCGATAATTTCGTGCGGTTTGAGACTGGACTTAGCATGTAGATTTTTGAGAATCGTATCACTCTCGGTCAGCGCCACATCAATGATTTCCTGCGCTTCCAGCCTTGCCTTATTTAGCTCAGTTTCTTTTTCCAGATTGAACTCATTGTAGAGCTTTTTAAGAGCGCGGTTAAATTTGAGATTTTCTTGCTCCACCTCTCGGATATTATCCAACCGCTTGCGGCTTTCCAAGGTCTGCTCTTCCAAGCGCTCAATAACGCGATTAACATCGCTGTCCGTATCGGTCAATTCTTGAGCATCCTTGATCACTCTATCAGATAGACCTAAACGCCTTGCGATCTCAAAGGCATTGGAGCAGCCCGGCACTCCCTGCATAAAGCGATAAGTTGGTCTTAGACTTGCCGTATCAAACTCCATGCTAGCATTTTGTACGCCAGCCATTTCAATCCCATAGGCCTTAAGCTCCGGGTAATGAGTCGTTGCCATTGTCTTAACCTGCCGCAGCCGCAAGTCCTCAAGGATGGCCATTGCAAGAGCTGCTCCTTCCTGCGGATCAGTTCCAGCTCCCAGCTCGTCCAAAAGCACCAAAGAATTTTCGTCTGACTGCTCTAAAATGGCAACAATATTGGTCATGTGGCTAGAGAAAGTCGATAAGCTCTGCTCAATAGACTGCTCGTCTCCAATGTCCGCAAAGATTTGGTCAAAAATCCCCACTCGGCTCCCTTCATCTGCCAAAATAGGCAGGCCAGACTGTGCCATAAGCTGAGCCAAGCCTAGGGTTTTGAGCATAATGGTCTTCCCACCTGTATTAGGACCAGTAATGACGATTTCCGTTAAATCCGACGCAAAGTACAAATCATTAGCCACTGCATTTTCTATCAAGGGATGAGTAACATGGAGCAGGCGAATATCCTTACTATCAGACAGCATCGGCACCACCGCGCCTCTCTCCTGCATAAAACACACTTTTGCCCGAACTAGATCCAAATGCCCAATAATCCAAGCGTTATTAGCAATTTCAACAATATGAGGACGTATTCGATCGGACAACTCTTGCAAGATACGTAGAATCTCATGACGCTCGTCTGCCTGCGCATTGGTGATTTCTTCATTGAGGTTGACTACTGCCCTCGGCTCGATATATACTGTATTTCCACTAGCAGAAATATCATGTATCACGCCTGAAATCCGATTACGAAATGTATTCTTAACTGGCAAAACATTGCGACCATTTCGACTGGCTACTACTTGATCTACCAACATATCGCCCTTCGTTTTGAGAATATCTTGCAAAATATCTCTCACTTGAACTTCATTTTCTTGAATTTTCCGGCGAATGCGAGCTAAATTGTCACTCGCAAAGCTTTCGACAAATCCACCCTCATTGATGGCTTGCAGCAATCCTTGCAGGTTAGGAAAAGCCAGTAATTTTTCAAAAAGACGGTTCAAGCGTTGCAAATCAACATTTTCCAACTCATCATAGAAATCAGTCAATTCTTGCGTGACAGTTAAAACCCGCTTCAGAGCGAGAAATTCTTCAATGTTTAAGTCGCCTTCCAGCTCCAAACGCTTGGCCAGTCCAGTAATATCTTGAGTCGCAGCCAAGCTGAAATGCGGACGCTGCACAAAAATCTGCTGCATGTCCGTCATTTCTAAAAATGCTGTCTCCAACCGTTCCTGTTTATTAGATGGAAAAAGCTGTCCTAGCTCTAAACGGCCTTGTTCTGTCAGCAGATAGGGTTCAAAGAGTGCCTTGATTTTCCCAAATTCTAATGTTTCTAAAATTTTTCTATTCATATGCTTATCTTTCCCGATGAAAAAGAAACTCAGCTAGCACCACCAACTGAGTCTTTGTATTATCCAATGATTTTGGTCACCCAGAGTTGTTTTAACACTCCTGAAGTAATCGGTGTGTGACTAATAATAAAACGAGCTATACTACTTGTATTGAGATGATTTTGAACAACTGGCAAGGGAATCGTCGCCAAAACAGTTAGGAACATTTGAATCCCAAACAAGGTAACACAAAGAGCTAAAACACCACTAGCAACATTGTACCAACGCTCATTAGCTTTTTTATTTGGAACCAAGTGGATAAAAATTCCAATAAAACGAGCTACACTATACACAATCGTATAAATGACGAGATAAGCCAGACCAGCATAAAATACCTTGTCCAACTGGAACAATTGGCTACTTGGGAAAAAATACGTAAATGTCCCTTCCTGGGCACTCGCATAAGGTACTAAAAGATTGATTTGTTCACCTAAAGATTGGTATAGTAGCCCTGCGATAATAGCTGAAACGATCGCCGAAATAGTATAATAAGTTTGTAGTACAATTCCGCGCGAGTAGCCAATGTAAAAACTCCAAGCTAAAATCAGCAAAATCACTAACGAAATCATACAGTTTCCTCTTGTTCACTAACTTTTTGCTTGTTGGCTTCTAGCACTTTCTTGCGAAGTTCTTCCAGCTCTTGCTCCTTGTCATCAAACTCAATTTCACGTGACAATTGTGTCGCTAAGCTATTGACTGCCAGTAAAATAGCTAGTGTTTCATCATCAGCCATAGGCATCTTTTCTTTAATTGCGTGATATTTTTCTGTCGCAACCTTTTCGACCTCTTCCATGAATAAATTATCGTGTTCTGTTGTTAAGGTTACGCTTTTCTTTCCGAAAATAAATTTGTATCGATTTAAGTTTGCCATAAAATCACCTCAAAATATTATACCAAAAGGAAGCCATTTTGTCAGTTTTTAAAGAAATTTATCACTTTTATGGTACAATAACAATATGGAAAGTATTACCTTACAACCCAGTGAGAAACAAATTCAAGATTTTGTTGCCCAATACCAGGAACAGCTTGTTTCTAGTAAAAATCCTTATATTCGTTACCTTTTTAAGCTTGATAAGGCAACTGCCTCCATCTACACTTCAGGAAAAATCCTCTTCCAAGGAGAAAAAGCAGAGCAGGCAGCACAATTTTTTGGCTATCAGTCTTCCAGAGAAGAAACGACAGTTCCTCAGCAAAATTGTCCTCTTATCGGGACAGATGAAGTCGGCAACGGTTCTTATTTCGGCGGACTTGCTGTTGTAGCATCTTTTGTCACACCAGAACAGCATAATTTTCTACGAAAGCTGGGAGTTGATGACTCTAAAAGCCTGACAGACCAGAAAATCAGGCAAATCGTTCCTTTGTTAAAGGAAAAGATTCAGCACCAAGCTCTGTTACTGTCTCCAAAAAAATACAACCAAGTCATTGCTGCTGGCTATAATGCAGTCTCTGTCAAGGTTGCTCTCCACAATCAAGCTATTTATCTGTTACTACAAACAGGAGTACAGCCCCAAAAAATCGTTATTGATGCTTTCACCAGCGACAAAAATTATCAAAAATATCTCCAGCGAGAAAGCAATCATTTTCCAAACCCTATTACGTTAGAAGAAAAAGCCGAAGGCAAATACCTAGCGGTAGCAGTCAGTTCTATGATCGCACGCGACTTATTTTTAGAAAATCTTGAAAATTTAAGTCAAGAGCTCGGCTACGAATTACCTAGCGGAGCAGGAGTAAAGTCCGATAAAATCGCAAGTCAGCTTCTTCAAACCTACGGTATGAAGAGTTTGGAAGCAAGCGCAAAACTACATTTTAAAAATACTGAAAAAGCCAAAAAACTTCTAGAAAGGTAAGTTATGCAAGCAAAATCAACTACTTTTTCAAAATTTATGAAAGAATGGGGATTTTTTATCCTCTTTATGGCGATCCTATTCTTATCACGCGCCTTTTTTTGGGTTCCTGTCAAGGTAGATGGTCATTCAATGGATCCGACTTTAGCTAACGGAGAATATTTATTTGTGGTCAAACACCTCCCTGTCAATCGCTTTGATATTGTCGTTGCAAGCGAAAAAGACGAAGATGGAAAAACCAAGCAAATTGTCAAGCGTGTTATCGGTCTTCCCGGAGACACTATCCGTTATGAAAATGACCAACTTTATATAAATGGTAAAAAGACTAATGAACCCTACCTTAAAAACTATATAGCAAGATTCAAAGAAGATAAATTGCAGTCAATCTATTCTTATAATAGCTATTTCCAATCTTTAGCAGATAAAGCCAAGTCCTTTACGCAAGATGCCAATGGCAACACAAACTTCACCATTGAAGTTCCAAAAGGTGAATACCTGCTTCTAGGAGATGATCGTCTCGTTTCAAAAGATAGCCGTCAGGTAGGAACGTTTAAAGCTAGTCAACTTCAAGGTGAAGCAAAATTCCGCTTCTGGCCTTTGAATAGAATTGGCACTTTCTAGTCAAGGAATTTTACTTTGATTATTTGAGTCTGGAACATCCGTTTCCAGACTTTTACCATATCTTTTTGATGACAAATCATAACGGTTGGTTAATCATTCTAGCTCCTTGTCAGGCAAGAAAGGTGGATAAGCTAGTTGCTTATGTGAAGGCGGGACGACAAAAGTAACTTCTTACGCAATACTGACTTTTGTCCCATTCCCATTCTTTTAGTATTAAACAGGAAAATTATGGAATTTTACTTTTCAGGTACCATCGAACGTATTATCTTTGAAAATCCCAGCAGTTTTTTTCGGATTCTGTTGCTAAATATTGACGACACCGATGCGGATTTTGATGATTTTGAGATTATTGTCACCGGCACTATGGCAGATATTATAGAGGGGGAAGACTATACTTTCTGGGGAAATCTCGTGCAACACCCTAAATATGGTGAACAGCTCAAACTAATACGCTATGAGCGTGCTAAACCAACCAGCAAAGGCTTGGTCAAATATTTTTCAAGCGACCATTTTAAAGGAATCGGTGTAAAAACAGCACAAAAAATTGTGGATCTCTATGGCGATAACACGATTGATAAGGTCTTGGCAGAACCTGAAAAATTACATGATATTGTAGGCCTTTCTGCTAAAAATCGCGAAGCCTTTATTATGAAACTAAGACAGAACTACGGTACCGAGCGAGTCCTTGCAAAGCTATCTGAGTACGGCATTTCAAATAAACTTGCCTTTCAGATTCAAGATTTTTACAAAGAAGAGACTCTCGAAATTGTCGAACACTATCCTTATCAGTTAGTGGAAGATATTCAAGGAATAGGATTTAAAATTGCCGACCAACTGGCGCAAAGCTTAGGAATTGAAAGTACTGCTCCAGAGCGCTTCCGTGCAGGATTACTCCACACACTTCTAACCCAGTCCATGGAAAAAGGCGACACCTATCTTGAAGCAAAAGAGCTTCTGGAACATACGATTGAACTTCTGGAAAGCTCCCGACAGATCGAACTAGATCCAAATTCCGTTGCAGATGAGCTAGCTCATTTGATTGAAGAAGATAAAGTCCAAAATGTCGATACGAAGATTTTTGAAAACAGTCTCTTTTTTGCTGAAGAAGGAATCTGCAACAATCTCTTACGCATTCTGGAGAAGGAAAATCAAAATAAATATGAATCGGAAAAAATCGAAGCTGCTCTTACTCACATTGAGGAAGAATTTGCTATTTCCTATGATGCTATCCAGAAACAAGCCATTTGCAATGCTATCCAGCACAAAATTTTCATCTTAACAGGTGGTCCTGGAACTGGAAAAACGACCGTTATCAATGGAATTATTGCTGTCTACGCTCTGCTACATGGTCTGGATTTACACAAATCTCAAGATTTACCTATCCTTTTAGCCGCTCCAACTGGGCGCGCTGCTAGACGCATGAATGAATTAACAGGACTGCCAAGCGCGACGATTCATCGGCATTTAGGCATGACAGGAGACGATGACACCAGTCATTTAGACGATTATTTGGACGCAGATTTTATTATTGTGGACGAATTTTCAATGGTAGATACTTGGTTAGCCAATCAACTACTCAGCAATATCTCTTCCAATAGCAAGCTACTCATTGTCGGAGATGCCGACCAGCTACCCTCTGTCAGTCCTGGACAAGTGTTAGCAGATTTGCTGAAAATCCCCCTCCTTCCACAGACCAAATTAGAAAAAATTTACCGGCAGGGCGAAGCTTCCACGATTGTTACCTTAGCTAGTCAGATTCAAAAAGGTGTTTTACCGCCCGACTTTACTGAAAAAAAAGCAGATCGTTCTTATTTTGAAGCGCGTAGTGAACATATTCCGCAGATGATTGAACGTATTGTAGAAGCTGCTATCCGCAGTGGCATTCCAGCTCAAGGTGTGCAGGTGCTTGCTCCTATGTACCGTGGACAAGCCGGCATTGACCACATCAATAAACTCATGCAAGATCTGATTAATCCTGCCGAAAAAGAACAACTCGTCTTTGAAGCAACTGATGGTCAATATCGACAAGGCGATCGGGTTATTCATCTGGTCAACGATGCTGAAAGCAATGTGTTTAATGGTGATTTAGGCTATATCACCGATTTGCTACCAGCAAAATATACGGACTCTAAGCAGGACGAACTGACTATCAATTTCGACGGCAATGAGATTGTTTATCAACGCAGTGAATGGTACAAGATTCGTCTGGCATACGCTATGAGTATCCACAAATCTCAGGGCAGTGAATTTCCAGTCGTCATTTTACCGATTACGTCCAGCAGCCACCGCATGCTGCAACGCAATCTTATCTATACTGCTATCACCCGCGCCAAGAGCAAATTGATTCTTCTTGGGGAAAAGTCTGCCTTTGCTTTTGCTGTCCAAAATACTGGGACAACACGTAAAACCTACCTGAAAGAACGCTTTGAAGACTTTCTCAATGTAGAAAAAGTTATACACACTTCTGTGGATAATTTGGAAACAACTGTGGAAAACTATGTCTTGACTGAGGAAAATTTCTTGAAAATCAATCCCATGATTGGAATAACGGATGAAGATATTCAGAACATTTTTGGAGAATAATATAAAATAGGAGCGAGGCAGAACTAAAACTTGAAAATTTTTAATTCCTAACCTCACCCCCACAGAATTGCTCACCAACCCAAAAACTGTTGAGTTGGTGAATGACAAAAACGAAGCGTTCATCAAAAATCCTCTTCCGATCTAAAAAAGTGAATGAAGAAGGACTTCCTTCGCAAATCCTAACTTCAACCCCAAAGCATCACTTTGAGCCATTAGCTACTACACTCTTGATTTATTGCATCATATCTTTTGAGGCTGAAGACTTTCGTTTCAGCCTCATTTTACATTCCAAATCCAGTTACTGTCACACCCAAAAGGCGTACACCTCTTGCTTGCTCATCTAAGCTATCATAAATCTCATGTGCAATGCGCTCAATCTGCTCTGCATCTTGCGTCCTGGTCACTAAACTTTGCCTCTTTGTCAACGTCGAAAAATCTGCATAACGAATCTTCAGGACAATCGTCTTTCCAGACTTTTCATGTTTTTTTAAACTACGAGCAACCTTTTGCGATAAAAGTGTCAATTCCTTTTTTATGTCGTCTTCGTCATACAGTAATTTTCCGTAAGTCCTTTCCTTACCAATAGACTTACGAATACGATTGACTTTCACTGGTGAATTGCTGATGCCTCTTGCCTTGCGATAAAGGTCAAAACCAAACCGCCCAAACAAATCAATCAAGGTCATCTCAGAAATTTTCAACAAATCTTCCCCCGTATAAACACCCATATCATGCAGCTTTGCTACTGTCTTTTTCCCAACACCGTAAAATTTGGCAACATCCATTTGAGACAGAAAAGATTCTGCTTCTCCCGGCAAAACCACGGTCAGCCCGTGAGGCTTTTCATAGTCACTAGCCATTTTTGCCAAAAATTTGTTATAGGAAACACCCGCAGAACTTGTTAAATGAAGCTCTGTCCATATCTCGTGCTGGATTAACTTGGCTATCTTGACAGCAGATTTCATTCTCAGCTTATTTTTGGTCACATCTAGATAGGCTTCATCAATACTAATGGGCTCAATCACATCTGTATATCGCCTGAAAATTTCTCGAATTTGCTGGCTAACCGCCTGATATTTCTCATAATTTCCCGAAATGAAAATCGCTTGCGGACAACGTTCGTACGCTTCTTTGGAACTCATTGCTGAATGCACGCCGAACTTTCGCGCTTCATAATTACAAGTCGAGACAACGCCTCGTCCACCTGTCAAACGGGGATCAGCTCCAGTGATGACTGGTTTACCTTTTAGTGCTGGATTATCTCTTTCTTCTATAGCGGCAAAAAATGCATCCATATCAATGTGAATAATTTTCCGAGACATATCATTGATTAGAGGAAAGATTAACATCAACACAACTCCTTTTTTGCTTCTGTTCTTTCATTATACAATTTTTATATAATATTTGAAAATAGCTTGTGCTTTTTCAAATATATAATACAATTATTTCTTGTTTTTAAATCTGTATTATAAAAGAAAGTGCTTTTATAACTAGATTCTATTTGTGGAAACGATTACTATATGATATACTTACTTTATAAATGTAACAGTTCTCTGTTGCTAGAAAGATACAAGAGGAAAAAACATGGTTGTTAAAACTGTTGTCGAAGCACAAGATATTTTTGACAAAGCCTGGGAAGGCTTCAAGGGTGAAGATTGGCGAGAAAAAGCCAGTGTATCTCGTTTTGTACAAGCAAACTACACTCCTTATGATGGAGATGAAAGTTTCTTAGCTGGACCAACTGAACGTTCTCTTCACATTAAAAAAATCATTGAAGATACAAAAGCACACTATGAAGAAACGCGTTTCCCAATGGATACACGCGCCACTTCAATCGCTGACATCCCAGCTGGATATATTGACAAAGATAATGAATTGATTTATGGTATCCAAAATGATGAATTGTTTAAATTGAACTTCATGCCAAAAGGTGGTATCCGTATGGCGGAAACTGCTTTGAAGGAACATGGCTATGAACCAGATCCTAAAATGCATGAAATTTTTACAAAATATGTAACAACTGTAAATGACGGTATTTTCCGTGCTTACACAACAAATATCCGCCGTGCACGCCATGCGCATACTGTTACAGGTTTGCCAGATGCTTACTCACGCGGACGTATCATTGGTGTTTACGCACGTCTTGCTCTTTACGGTGCAGATTACTTGATGGCAGAAAAAGTTGAAGATTGGAATGCCTTAACTGAAATTGACGAAGAAACAATCCGTCTCCGCGAAGAAATTAACCTTCAATACCAATCATTGAAAGAAGTTGTTCGCCTGGGTGACCTTTACGGACTTGATGTTCGTAGACCTGCAATGAATGTAAAAGAAGCTATCCAATGGGTGAATATCGCTTTCATGGCTGTCTGCCGTGTCGTAAATGGTGCTGCTACTTCTCTTGGACGTGTGCCAATCGTTCTTGATATTTATGCAGAACGCGACCTTGCTCGTGGTACTTTCACAGAATCAGAAATCCAAGAATTTGTTGATGACTTCGTCTTGAAACTTCGTACTGTAAAATTTGCTCGTACAAAAGCATACGATCAACTCTACTCAGGTGACCCAACCTTCATCACAACGTCTATGGCAGGTATGGGAAATGATGGTCGTCACCGTGTGACAAAAATGGACTACCGTTTCTTGAATACACTTGACAATATCGGTAACTCACCAGAGCCAAACTTAACAGTTCTTTGGACAGATAAATTACCATATGCATTCCGTCATTACTGCATGCACATGAGCCACAAGCACTCTTCTATCCAATACGAAGGTGTAACAACAATGGCGAAAGATGGCTATGGTGAAATGAGTTGTATTTCATGCTGTGTGTCTCCGCTTGACCC
Organism: Streptococcus sp. NSJ-72; assembly: GCF_014334035.1. Classification (NCBI taxonomy): domain Bacteria; kingdom Bacillati; phylum Bacillota; class Bacilli; order Lactobacillales; family Streptococcaceae; genus Streptococcus; species Streptococcus sp. NSJ-72. The sequence goes on along the minus strand of NZ_CP060489.1, from coordinate 195,398 downwards.
AGAAAATGAAGAACAACGCCATAACATCCAATACTTCGGGGCTCGTGTAAACGTGTTAAAAGCTCTTCTTACAGGTCTTAACGGTGGTTACGATGATGTTCACAAAGATTACAAAGTATTTGACATTGAACCTATTCGTGATGAAGTCCTTAACTTTGATACTGTTAAGGCAAACTTTGAAAAATCGCTCGATTGGTTGACAGATACTTACGTAGATGCATTGAATATCATTCACTACATGACAGATAAGTACAACTACGAAGCTGTTCAAATGGCCTTCTTGCCAACCCACCAACGTGCTAATATGGGATTTGGTATCTGTGGATTTGCCAATACAGTTGATACATTGTCAGCTATTAAGTATGCGACGGTCAAACCAATCCGTGACGAAAATGGTTATATCTACGACTACGAAACTACTGGCGAATACCCACGTTGGGGCGAAGACGATCCTCGCTCAAACGAATTGGCTGAATGGTTGATTGAAGCTTACACTACTCGTCTGCGCAGCCACAAACTCTACAAGAACGCAGAAGCTACTGTATCCCTTCTTACAATCACTTCGAACGTTGCCTACTCTAAACAAACTGGTAACTCACCGGTCCACAAAGGGGTATACCTCAACGAAGATGGTTCAGTGAACTTATCTAAATTGGAATTTTTCTCACCAGGTGCGAACCCATCTAACAAAGCTCGTGGTGGTTGGTTGCAAAACCTCAACTCACTAGCCAGCCTTGACTTTGGCTATGCAGCAGATGGTATCTCTCTCACTACACAAGTTTCACCTCGTGCTCTTGGTAAGACTCGTGAAGAACAAGTGGATAACTTGGTCACAATTCTTGACGGTTACTTTGAAAATGGAGGACAACACGTCAACTTGAACGTTATGGATCTTAAAGATGTCTATGATAAGATTATGAATGGTGAAGATGTTATCGTTCGTATCTCAGGTTACTGTGTCAATACCAAATACCTTACTAAAGAACAAAAAACTGAATTGACTCAACGTGTCTTCCACGAAGTGCTTTCAATGGATGATGCCCTTAGCTAATTCAATTCTATTCTCAAAAACCAGTTGGAAATTCCAGCTGGTTTTCTTCTTTTTTATGCTATAATAGAGATATTGTTAGTTAAAAGAAAAGGGTGTACAGATGGTAGAGAAAAGAGATGTAGAAAGGGAAGACAAATTTAATCTAACTGTTGATGTCCTGATGTTAGCAGGTACGCTTCTACTTCAAAGTGGTTCTGAAATTTATCGGGTGGAAGATACCATGATTCGGATTGCTCATTCTCAAGGAATTATGGATTGTAATGCACTCGCAATGCCAGTTGCTATTTTCTTTTCAATTGAAAACACCAATATTTCGCGTATGAAACGGATTACTCACTCAAATTATAATATTGAAAAAGTATGTGATGTCAATCAAGTATCACGCGAGCTTGTTAGTGGAGATATCACTCTTGAAGAAGCGTTTGAGAAATTAGCTCAGCTAAAAAAGAAAAAAGCGCCTTATACAAATAAACAGCTAACGCTAGCTGCTACTATTAGTGCCCCTTTTTTCTCCATCATGTTTGGTGGCAATCTCTATGATGCACTCGGAGCTGCTCTTGCGACCTTCTTTGGCTTTTCTTTTTCTCTTTTGGTTAATAAATATGTGCGTATTCCCTTTGTCACAGCTTTTGCCGGTGCTTTTGTTTTTGGACTGCTGGCACAAATCTGGGCACGCTATTCTGGCTTTCCTTCAAGTGCTGACTTAATCATCGCAGGTGCTGTCATGCCTTTTGTTCCTGGTATTGCTCTAACCAATGCTGTACGTGATTTAATGACCAATCATCTCAACTCTGGAATGAGCAAAATCTTTGAAACATTGCTAATTACCCTAGCGCTAGGAGCAGGCACTTCCGTAGCTCTCGTCCTAATGAAATAAAAGGTGAATCCATTGATTGTCTTACTACAAGCTGCCGCAAGTTTTCTTGCGATTGTAACGTTCTTAATCGTTTTAAATGTTCAAAAAAGCATACTCATTCCAGGGGGAGCTCTTGGAATGTTTATCTGGCTATTATATTATGTACTAAAAGGTCCGACAAATGTCATCATTGCTACGTTCATCGCAGCTATTATTGGGTCTTGCACTAGTCAAGTGTTGAGTATTCTCTACAAAACGCCCGCAGTCGTTTTTATCTTAGCCATTTTGGCTCCTTTGGTTCCAGGTTACCTTTCCTATCGTACAACCGCTTTTTTCGTTACCGGAAATTATAGCCACGCTATGGTAAATGCCACACTAGTGGTAATTCTGGCCTTAGTGATTTCGATCGGAATGGCAAGTGGCACAGTGGTGCTTAGACTATACCATTATCTACAAAAGCATCGCTCCTCATAATTCGACATAACTCCTGAAAATGTCCCAAGTCTTTCTTTTCGCAAGAAGGCTTTTTTCTCAGTTTCCACTTTAATTATGATAAAATGGAATAGAATAAGTTTGGTATCAAATCGAAAAATATATAGAGGTAATGATGAACATTGGAATTGATAAAATTGGCTTTGCAACAGCCAATTATGTATTAAAGTTAGCCGATTTAGCAGAGGCACGTAATATTGCGCCAGAAAAATTAAGTAAGGGACTTCTGGTAAAGGAATTCAGTGTCGCTCCTGTTACAGAAGATATTGTAACGATGGGAGCAAGCGCTGCAGCAGCCATTTTGACAGAAGAAGATAAAAATGAGATTGACATGGTTATCGTAGCCAGCGAATCTGGAATTGACCAAAGCAAGGCTTCCGCTGTTTTTGTTCATGGTCTACTCAGAATTCAGCCATTCGCACGCAGCTTTGAAATGAAAGAGGCTTGCTATAGCGCTACTGCCGCACTGGATTATGCGAAGCTGCATGTTGAAAAGCGTCCTAGTTCAAAAGTATTGGTCATTGCAAGTGACATTGCCAAATACGGTATTGAAACACCGGGAGAGCCAACACAAGGGGCTGGAGCAGTGGCTATGCTCATCACAAATAACCCACGGATTCTCATTTTTAATGAAGATAATGTTGCTCAGACGCGAGATATTATGGACTTTTGGCGACCAAATTATTCTACAACGCCGTTTGTCAATGGTCTATATTCTACTCAGCAATATTTGGATAGTTTAGAAACGACTTGGATAGAATATCAAAAACGCAACCAAGTGTCCTTAAAAGATTTTGCAGCAGTTTGCTTCCATCTGCCTTATCCCAAACTAGCCTTAAAAGGGCTGAAAAAGATTATGGATAAGAGTTTGCCAATTGAGCAGCAAGAGCAACTACAAGCGAATTTCAAGCAATCTATTCTTTACAGCCAAAAGGTTGGGAATATCTACACAGGCTCTCTCTTTTTAGGTCTACTTTCTCTGCTTGAAAATAGTACGTCTCTTAAAGCAAGTGACCGGATTGCACTTTTTAGCTATGGGAGCGGGGCTGTGTCAGAAATCTTTAGTGGTCAGCTCGTAGCAGGCTTTAAGCAGCAACTGCAAACCAATCATATGGAAATACTCAACAATCGCACGCTGTTAAGCATTCCAGATTATGAGAAACTATTTTTTGAAGAAGCAAATCTGGATAAAAACGGATCTGCTAGCTTTACAAACTATGAAAACCAAGACTTTGCTTTAGCAGAAATTGTTGAGCACCAACGTAGATACATCAAGGTGGAAAAATAACATGAAGTTAAGTTGGACAGGTTTTTCTAAAAAATCGCTACAAGAACGATTAAAGCTCCTGCAAGATTATCACTTGCTAACCGAAAACAATCAAGCAAACCTTGAATATAATCACACACTTCCTCTTTCAACGGCTGATCAGATGAGCGAAAATGTCATCGGAACCTTTGCCCTTCCTTACGCCTTCGTTCCCGATGTCATGGTAGACGGACAAGTTTATCAAGTTCCTTTTGTAACAGAAGAACCTTCTGTCGTTGCGGCTGCCAGCTTTGCAGCAAAAATGATTAAACGTTCTGGAGGCTTCAAAACAACCATTCACAATCGCCAAATGATTGGACAAGTTGCCCTTTATCATGTGCCAGATATTAAAAATGCCATAAACAACATTCAGGAAAAGAAGCAAAAGTTACTAGAATTGGCAAATCAAGCCCATCCATCAATTGTCAAACGTGGAGGTGGAGCACGCCATTTGCATGCAGAATACCTAAATGGTGAAGCTGAATTTCTAATCGTCTACCTAACAGTTGACACCCAAGAAGCTATGGGAGCCAATATCCTCAATACCATGCTAGAAGCATTAAAAACACCATTAGAAGAGTTATCTGGTGGTAAAAGCTTGATGGCAATTTTATCAAATTATGCGACGGAAGCCTTAGTAACTGCCACCTGTGAAATTGATATCCGTTTTCTCGACCGAAATAAGTCAGAAGCCCTTGATATTGCTAAGAAAATAGTGTTAGCAAGCCAATTTGCCAAGCAAGATCCTTATCGCGCCAGCACCCACAACAAAGGAATCTTCAATGGGATTGACGCCGTCGTACTGGCAACAGGAAATGACTGGCGGGCAATTGAAGCGGGCGCACATGCCTATGCTAGCAGAAATGGAACTTATCAAGGATTGACGACTTGGTCCATCAAGGAAGCTTCTCAAACACTCTACGGAGAGATTACTCTTCCACTTCCCATCGCTACAAAAGGCGGTTCCATCGGACTCAATCCTACAGTAGAAGTTAGCTTTGACTTGCTAAACCAACCAACCGCCAAAGAGTTAGCCAGTATCATTGCGTCTATTGGTTTAGCACAAAACTTTGCGGCTTTGAAAGCACTGGTCAGTACCGGCATTCAGCAGGGTCACATGAAACTGCAAGCTAAATCTCTCGCTCTTTTAGCCGGAGCTCAAGACACAGAAATCTCTCCTTTGGTTTCTCAACTCATTTCCGAGAAAAATTTTAGTCTCAAAAGAGCACAAGAAATTTTAGAAGACTTTCGTCAAAAATCATAAGCAAAAAAGAATCCGATAAGTGAACAACTCATCGGGTTTCTTTTTTCATTTGATTTTGTGCTTCTCGCAAACGTCCATACAAAAGATAAGGTACTTGCCTTAACTCCGTCAAATTTTGACAAGCAAGTGCACACATAATCAAGCGTATATCTTCCTTCCAACTATTGATAATAGAAATGACTTCGGTTACTGAATACCTCTCGATTAATTCTAACATCGTGCGCGAAAGCCCAACAGCTTTAGCGCCTAAAACAAATGCCTTAACCATATCAAGCGGCTGACGTACTCCGCCGCTAACAAGAAGGTCCATTTTATCCATCATCGACCGAGCATTCAATAAGGCTTGGAGAGTAGACTGCCCCCAATCATTGAGATAATCTCGATTGCCGCCACGCCTGTTTTCAATATAGGCGAAGCTCGTTCCGCCACGTCCAGAAAGGTCTACTGTTCGGATACCCAAGTCATAAGCCGTTTGAATCGTCGCTAAGTCCATACCAAAACCAACTTCTTTTAGTACGATTGGAACTGTGCTTTTTTCAGCATAGTCTTTTAAATGTGCTCGCCAAGTTTTAAAGGAGCGTTCTCCTTCTGGCATGAGCAATTCTTGCATGAGGTTCACATGCACTTGCAAAAAAAGAGGATGAAGAGCTGTGATTGCATGCTGACCTAACTCATACGGCTTATCCAGCCCAATATTCGTTGCAAGGAGTAGATCTGGCTTATCTTTTTTAACGGCATAAGAATCATCCGCTGGATTATTCAAAGCAGCACTGTAAGATCCTGTGACAAACAGAATACCGCACGCTTCCGCTACTTGAGCTAAGCGTTGATTGATGTCTTTCCCCTTCTCGCTTCCACCTGTCATAGCATTAATGTAAAACGGAAACTCCCAGTCTCTACCTGCAAAATGCGTTGTTACATCAATCTCGTCCAAATCATACTTAGGAAGCGAGCAATGAATGAGCTCCATGTCATCAAAACTATTATAAGGCGACTCGTACTTGAGTGCGTACTTTATGTGTTCATCTTTACGATTTCGGCTCATCTATCCCACCTCTCCTTATATAAAACCTCGATTCCTGCCGCTTGCCAACGCTCCACTAAGATTTGACTGGCTTCGGAATCAAAAGACAAGGCTATGCCACAATCACCACCGCCAGCACCGCTGCTTTTTGCCATACAGTCCAATCCTTGACTAGACCTTTTTAAAGCTCTCAATTTTTCATTATAAATAGCAGGGCTAAGTTGCAGCAGGAGGCAACTAACTTTTTCTAGACTTTGCTTCACAATTTCTTTCTCACCAACAAGCAACGCTTTCTCCAGTCGAAGGACTTCTTCTTGCGTTTGTGTTAAAAAGCTTGATGAGATTTTTGCTTTGACTTGATTGATGAGAACGCTAGAAATAGCTGGTTCTCTCGTCCAGCCCACGAGGAAATCACATGGAAGCTGTGGATGGATTGTCCGGATAATGTATCCCCAATCTTGTGTCACTATCTTTTCTAAAGGAAGCTCATTGATCTGCTCTGCTATTTTTTTTCGATTAAAAGATTGGTAATAAATCAAGTCCTCATAGGCGATACAAGCTACATCCCCCATTGAACCATTATCTCCCCGTTTAAGGAGGACATAGGCTGCCAACTTAAAGGTTTCATCCGCAGATAATGGCACATCAAACAAAGATGCTATCGCCCTTATCGTCACAACCACTACGCTACCACTAGACCCCAAACCGATTTTTTTCCCATCTCGTTCCATTTTTCCAGTAATGGTTAAAGAAAACGGGCTTAATGAAATAGATTGACTTTGTAAAAACTCATTCATGACAGCAACCGTGTCTTGAATGAGACTGTAATCATCATCAGGTGTCAGATCCACAGCATGGTCAAACATATCTGAAAATAAGTGATACTGTTCAGCAAAATGAATTTTCCCAGTCATGTAGATAGGAATATGTTTCAAAATCGCTCCTTGCCCCGCCGTCAAGACAGAATATTCTCCTGCTAAATATAATTTCCCACATGTTCTTACTGTCTTAGTCATCTGGTAATTCCTTCGTTTTAGAAACAATGAGATGATATTTTTCAGCAAATATTGGTACTAAATGTTCCAAATCTTCTTCTAAGCACAAAACTTTTACATTTGGCCCTGCATCCATGGTGAAATAGCAGCGCTCTCCCTCACTTCGTAATTGCTTAACAAAATCCATCGCTTCATAAGTTTTCTCGGTCAAATAAGAAAAAGGGGGGGTTGCAGTCTGAGTGGTAGCATGCATGGCAAGTGCATTTTTTTCTGTTAGTTCTCCAATTTTAGAAAAATGATTGTTAGAAAGATAAATCAGCATAGCTTTGTAATCTTCTTCTGACTGTCTCACCCAATCATCAAATATTGTTGAAGTTTCTGCACACCGTTTCATACCTTCACGACTCGAAATAGGCTTTTTCTGATCATATAAGACCAACATAATCATGGCTAATTTCAAATCCGTCTTTACTGGATAAATTTCACCGCTATCTTTGTCCCAAGCCGAAATTGGACCATAAAAGCTCCGCGAAGACGAGCCAGAAGCTAATTTTGCTTTTTGTGCCAGTTGTTTTGTGGACAAGTGTAGTCCAAAAAATTCATTGCATGCCTTAACGAGGGCAGATAAACCGCTTGAACTAGAAGATAACCCTGCTGCTGTCGGCATATTATTTTTTGTATCAATTCGCACAAACCCAGATCCTGCAGGACGGAAACGATCTATAATTTCACTCATTTTTTTGTGTTCAGTTTGATCTTGCAAAATACCATTGATGTAAAATTCATCTGACTGGGCACTGACCGGCAAACTTGATAAGCTCGTTTCTGTGTACATATTTTCCAAGGTCAAAGAAATGCTGCTCGTCGCAGGAATCATCTTAGCAGTATCTTTCTTACCCCAATATTTGATAATGGCAATATTAGCATAAGACCGCACGTTTACAGACTTTCGATCCATGTATGCACCGCTCCTTTCTCTCTCAATAACTGGGATAGCCAACTAGCTTTTTCTTTGTTAACCACTAGAGCAATGATGCAACCGCCAAGACCACCACCGCTCATTTTCGCACCAAGTGCTCCATTTGCTTGCGCCATAGAAACCAGTTTATCTGCTTCTGGGCAACTAACACCTAAACTTTTTAGGCTGAGATGAGCTTCTGACATAGCCATACCAATTGCTTCTAAATCTTTAATTTTCAACGCTGCTTCAACTTCATTCGTCAATTTACCAAGCTGATGCAAATGTGGCAAAGCCCTTCTTCCAATACTCTCCACCTTTTGAATCGCTTCGCGTGTATGCCCATAAATCCCTGTGTCTGCTATCACAAGATAAGCTCCAAGATTCGTCTCGAACTCTGAAAAACCAACATTTTTGATAAATTTAATAGCACGATCGCTCAAGCAAGTCTTCGCATCCAATCCACTCGGATTCATGTGGGCAATCATCTCCGCTCGATTCGCTAAAATCTCAAGAGTTTCTTTATCTAAATCTTGTTCATAATAGTCAAAGACAGCTCGAATCGCAGCAATGCTCACTGCCGCAGAAGAACCCATTCCCCGCTTTTCAGGTACCATTGATTCAATCTCGCACCGAATATCAGCCTCTTGTATCCCTAAAAATTCTAAAGAAGCAAAAACCGCCATAGAGAGGGTATCTTCCTCGTATAAAACCCATGTATGATTTGACGGTAGAATACGACAAGTCACTTCGATATTATTTAAAGGCAAGGCTAACGCAGGGTAACCATATACAACAGCATGTTCCCCTATCAAAATAATTTTACTATGTGCCCGACCGACACCTACTTTTTTCGTCATAGTCTCTCTCTATATCACATACTTCATCTATTATTTTAATATAATTCAGAGAAAAAAGCGATCGTTATTTTTCAATTCCTTTTATATTATAAACTAATTTATTTCAACCCTTAAAACAGCGAAAAAGAGCAGGAAACCCAGCTCTTACTCTTACTGTCTTCATTTTTACAGTTCTTGTTTTATAAAATCCATGAGCTTATTGCGTTCTAAAATCCACTGCTCACGTTCATCCTTCTCATACGTCCGATTGGAAAGAAAAATAACTGCTTTCTGCTGCGCACGATTAAGCATAATAAACGTTCCTGTATAACCTGTGTGTTGCAACCATTCTCCATCTAAATCCCAAGCAAGACTGCGCTTTTTCCCAACTTCTCTTGAAAAATTTTGCGTCAAGATTGCTGCGAAATCATCCTGCAAATAATGTTCCAAAAATATTTCTAAATCTTGAACAGTAGAAAACAGACCCGCACTCCCTGCATGTCTGCCCAATACACGCGCTTTTGGGTCATGTACAATTCCTGCTTTTACACCACGAACAGTCGGAACTGCCTGTGCGACAGGTCCAAAGACTGTTTTTTTCATATTCCATGGTTGAAAAATCTTCTGCTTAAATATGTCAGTCAAAGATTGACCAAAGATTTCTTCCAACATAAACCCTAACAACAAGAAATTCACATCTGTATAACGAAAACTCTTGTCGTCTAGTACTGTCAAATGATTCAAGGCATCCGTTAATTCTGTGGCATTGAGTTTATTACGATTGGGAATAAAAGGATCGACCCCTGATGTGTGAGTGGCTAGCTGCCTCACCGTGACAGAATCATCCTGAAAAGCTGGGTAGTAATTCGTCAAAGGCTGATTAAGATCAACAGCTTGCTGATCCACCAAGAAAGCAAGTATCGTTCCGACACCCACAACCTTACTGACGCTTGCCAAGTCATACAATAATCCCGCCCGACTTTTCTCACCCTGTTCAGGATTGCTCTCACCAAAATAGTATTCTTGCCACTTTCCATGAGCATATAAAGCTAAGCTAGCTCCAGGATAGATTTGCTGCAATATCTGCCGTTCGACTTTTGAGAGAATCTTATTCAAACTCATACTGCTTCAATCCAAACTTCAATCTGGCTGTCATCTTTTGTTAAGAAAAATTTACCCGATTTAGGTATAAAATTTTCTCTTCCTTGAAATAAGGTTTGCAAAGCTGCTACGTCGAACTGTTCAACGGTAAATTTAAACATTGCCAAGTCCCAAGTTTGACTGCTCTCTATCACCAAATCCGGCCCATCTGCTTGTGAGAATGCTAGAATAGACTGATTTTCTAGCCATTCCCGATAAAAAGTGACTGCCTTTTCCTCATCTAGAACGTTAATCTGAATTTTCTCTATGGTAAATTGACTAAGTCCAATAAAATCCTCTAGTGGCTCAAATGCTGGGGCTATCAGCATTCTATCCAAAGTCGTCCAGTCTTCCTCACTATGCAATAAAAACTTATCTCCTTCTGGAGAGCTTGCTTCAAAGGCATAACCATTTTTCCCTTGATACAGCGTATCAATCTTATTGCCACGCGCTAAAAGTGCTTCAATTTCTCGTGGATTGGCTACTTTGATAATAATTTTAGCTAATTTCTTTGTTCCTACAACTTTGCGAGTCCGCATACTGGGTGACTCTTCTAGCTGTAATTTTTCAACCTTTGTTTGATCTCCAAGACTGACAAAAGCTCCTTCTTCTAACAGATCTTTCATCCCTAAAGTTTGACAATAAAAAGCTAGATTGTTTTTCCGATTGTTGATTTTCAATACCGGTATCATATTTACAATTTTATTTGTTGAACGCATAACTTCCTCCAAGCCTTTCTATTTTAAATAATTTTTGTATATTTTACAAATATTTATGTTCAAATAGAAAAAATTGTACTATTACTGATAAATATTTTGCGCCACTACCAAATCATTTGCTGACTCAAATTCATATTGCAGATAAGATTGATAAGTTCCCGGAGTAATAATCCCACGCATATCTAAAATAGCTGTTCCAGCCTGTCCAATGATACTATCTGCAAGCAAGCAGCAATTAGTAGACAGGATAAAATAGGTTTTAAACTGACTCGTTTTAAACTTATATAATTGAGCTCCTAATCCATGCTTCAATTTATAAGCATATGTATGGTCATTATTTTTTAACTCAGCCGATGGATTCCACACTGCTAGTAGTTCATCAATTTCAGCCAAGCGTTTCTCCACAGCGATCTTCTGCTCATCCGTCAAATATAAACCATAGCCAAACAAGGTTTTCTTGCTTTCTTGCTTACACAGTTCAATATAAGCATCTTTATCCACTTTAAACAAAACACCATCTCCAATCGTGCCAAATAAACGCTCTGAAAAGACATCATAACTGCCATAAGAAATAACTTTTCCTTGATAGCAAATATCAACATGCCCAATCATCCCAAAAAGATTTTGATCCGATGTATGAACGAGCACTTCTAAGTCAACCGACTTTTGATCATTTTGAATACGGCTGTAAACTTTTTGGTGACCTCGTTTTTCACCCTGCAACAAATGATTGAAACGATTCAATTGCTCTGCTGGGAAAAAGGCGGCAATAATGACAGGCAGATTAATCCGAATACGATGCCAAAGCTGTTTTTGTTCCAAATCTGTATTGAAAAAAGCACCATCACGAACATTGGAAAAGCCTAACAGTATCAGGTAAATACCAACGATCAAAAATTGTAAACGCCCATCTGTACTGGGTGAAAAAATGGTTGTTAAACCAATTCCTCCATAAAGTACGGTATCAAAAAAATAGCGAAAACCACCTTTTAATTTATTTTGACGATAAAGAAGATAAGTAATGCCATAGACAGCTGCCGTACACAGTTGATAGCATCCTAATATGATAATGACAATATTGACCGGCAAATTACTGGCACGATTAAGAAAACCAACAACCAGTCCTACAAGAACATGAAAAAAAGCAGAGCTAAGACTAATACGATTCTTCTTGACTAAAAAACGAAAGAAGAGGTTGCTAACTCCGACAAATATAAAGTAGATAACTAATAAATCTAGAGCGAATTTTGTAACATCAACACCATTTGCGATAATAATGACTCCAAAAAGAATCGCCAAAATGCCGAATAACAGTGTCCGTCTGCCACTTAATCTATCTAATTCCATCTCATCTCTCCCAAATAAAAGATGGGAGCAGGACAAAATCGGTATTTCGCAAAAAACGATTTTGCCTTCTCACTCCCGCATAATGACTAACTTTGTTGTCATTTTTCACACAGCAAGAATTTAGAACTACCAGTCAACCACTGCGTTTCGTTGTAAAAATAATATATATTGTAAGAGGCTGAAACATTTTGGTCTCAAACTCATTGCATTTGTTATCTCTAACCTGTCAGTATAACATTTTCACTCAGTAAGCGTCTAGTCATTTTCCCATTTTTAGCTCAATCTATCGCTTGCCCATCAAAAAACGGCTCGCCAGAACCGTTCTTCATTTTTACAGATTATCCATAAATCAACTTGTAAAGTGCCACAGCAACAATACCGGCAAGAATCGGAGATACGACTGGTACCCAAGCATACCACCACTTTGAATCTCCTTTATGTTCACCAAGAACTGATTTCGGAAGAAGGAAGTGAAGAATACGTGGACCTAAGTCACGTGCAGGGTTCAGACCTGGACCTGTAGGACCACCGAGTGATGTTACCAATGCCATCACAAGAAAACCAAGCGCTAAATGAGCCACAGCGAGACCAGCATTGATGTGGGATCCAATGGCAACTTTTCCTTGAAGTTGTGTTGCATCAACTCCTCGAGTTGCAGCGTATTTGATAACTTCTGCACCAAAATAATTTTTGGTCATCGCCATTGCCGCAAAGAACAGCACAAATGATCCAATAAATTCATTGATAAAACCGTTTATCATAGAAGCAGCATGTGATTGCTTGCTTCCATCATCTGTATTCACAATGGTTGAGAACGAACCCAAAATAGCATTTGGATTGGTTGTTTGTAAGTAATAAGGACGGTGACTTGCTACTACTAGTGCTTGACCAAACATTGCTCCTAATAACTGTGCAATAATGTAAGGTGCGACTTGCACCCAAGGGAAGTAACCGCTAATCGCAAGTCCTAGTGTGAAAGCAGGATTGATATGGTTTCCTGATACATTTCCAAACATAAGAGCAGGAATCATAACCCCCATACCGTAACCAACTGCAATGACTAACCAGCCACTTTGATGACCTTTCGTACCCTTTAACTCAACATTGGCAACAGCTCCGTTCCCCAAGATAATGAGAATTGCCGTTCCAAGAAATTCTGTAATATATTTCACAATCCATGTGACGTCCATTTTTGTTCTCCTCTTTCATTAAAAAATTTTAGACAAATCCTATTTTATCAGTTACAATGGATAATGTAAAGGTTATTTTTTGACAAAATGTAAAAAAAGGAGTAAAAATATGCGTTACAACCAGTATAGTTATACACCAGAAACAAGCGAAAAAATCCTAGCTGAAATGGAAAGCATTGGATTTTCTTTCCGCCAAGAGTATTCTGATAAAGAAAATTTAGAGACTTTTGTACGTAAAACTTTTTTTAATTATAAAAATACAGACTATGCCTTAAAATCTTTGGTTGCCAATTCAAAAACAGATTTACTCAGCTTTTTTACGTCCAATCAGGAATTGACAGCAAAAATTTTTTATACGATTGCTTTTCAATTGCTAGAATTTGTGCCATTTGTTGACTTTGACGATGTAGAAAAGTTCCGAAAAAACGTAAATTTCCCCATTATCTATGGAAACCTACTTGAAAATCTCTATCAGTTGCTCAATACGCGCACCAAAAATGGTAATCTTTTGATTGACAAACTCATCAGCGACGGCTTGATCCCCGAAGACAACACCTATCACTATTTCAACGGAAAGAGTTTAGCTACTTTTACTAGTCACAATGCTATCCGTGAAGTTGCCTATGTAGAATCGCGCGTGGATACTGATAAGGATAGTCTACCTGATTTGATTAAGGTCAGTATCATTCGTCCTCGTTTTGACGGACAAATTCCTGCTGTCATGACTGCTAGCCCTTACCACCAAGGAACGAATGATAAAGCTAGCGACAAAGCTCTTTATAATATGAATATGGATTTGGCAAAAAAAGAGGCTGGAAAAATTACTGTTCATGAACCAGAAGTGCACTTGATTGAGCCTCAAGGACAAGCTACATTAGTTGAGCAAGCAGAAGAAATACTCGGTCATATCGGAACTTATACACTCAATGACTACCTTCTTCCTCGTGGTTTTGCTAATTTATATGTATCAGGTGTGGGAACAAAGGACTCTGACGGTCTTATGACGAGCGGAGATTATTATCAAATCGAGGCTTATAAAAATGTTATTGATTGGTTAAATGGTCGCTGTCGTGCTTTTACTGACCATACCAGACAACGAGAAATCAAAGCCACTTGGTCCAATGGGAAGGTTGCTACAACAGGAATCTCTTACCTCGGAACTCTGTCAAATGGGCTGGCTACAACTGGCGTAGATGGTCTTGAGGTCATTATTGCTGAAGCTGGCATTTCTTCTTGGTACAATTATTATCGTGAAAATGGTTTGGTGACAAGTCCTGGGGGCTATCCTGGTGAAGATTTTGACTCTTTGACTGAATTAACTTACTCACGCAACCTCTTAGCTGGTGAAAATCTTCGTCACAATACTGCATATCAAGCTCATCTGGCGGAATTAAAAGAAAATCTAGATCGTAAAACGGGCGACTATAATCAATTTTGGCATGATCGCAATTACCTTATCCATGCCCACAAAGTCAAAGCTGAGGTTGTCTTTACGCACGGATCGCAAGACTGGAATGTCAAACCGCTGAATGTTTACAATATGTTCCACGCACTACCAAAACATCTCAAAAAACATCTATTTTTCCATAACGGCGCTCACGTTTACATGAACAATTGGCAATCCATTGATTTTCGTGAAGCTATGAATGCACTTCTTAGTAAGAAACTACTGAATTACGATTCACGCTTTGAATTACCAACTGTGATTTGGCAAGACAATCGTCAGGCTCAAAGTTGGCTGTCTTTAGAAACATTTGGCGATCAGAAGTACGGCACTCATTTCAACCTAGGTAAAGGCACACAAATTATCCCAAACCAATATGCTCAAGAAGACTACGACCGTTTTAGCAAAACTTATCAGACTTTCAAAAATGAACTTTTTGACGGAAAACTCAATCAAGTGACAGTGAATGTGACACTGGAAAAAGATTTATTCTTAAATGGCCCTGTTAAACTTAACCTTCGCCTTAAATCCAGTACTGATAAAGGCTTGATTTCTGCACAATTACTGGATGTTGGTCAAGCTAAACGGCTCCTTCCACTACCTAGTGTACTTGCACCAAAAGCTATGGATAACGGTCGCTTTTATATGTTAGAACATTTGATGGAATTACCCTTCAAAGAAACACCACATCGCGTCATCACCAAAGGTTTCCTAAATCTTCAAAATCGCACTGATTTGCTAACAGTCGAAGAAGCCACACCAGATCAATGGATGGAATTTTCTTTTGAACTTCAACCCACTATCTATAAAATGGCAGCAGGTGATACACTCCGTCTTGTCCTTTATACTACTGACTTTGAACACACTGTCCGTGATAATACCGACTATCACTTAACAATTGATTTAGAAAAATCTAGCCTAGATATACCAGATGTGTTAAAATAAAATCATAACTATTGAATATTAAGGAGAACCCAAATAATGATGAACATGCAATCAATGATGAAACAAGCACAAAAGCTACAAAAACAAATGGAAAAAGGACAGGCAGAACTGGCTGCGACAGAATTTATTGGCAAATCTGCCCAAGGTCTCGTAGTCGCAACCCTTACAGGTGATAAAAAAATCGTCAAAATTGACTTTCAAGAAGCCGTTGTAGATCCAGAAGATTTAGAAACTTTATCTGACATGACAACCCAAGCCATCAATGCAGCTCTTGATGAGATTGATAATGCAACAAAGAAAAAATTAGGTGCATTCGCAGGGAAGTTACCATTTTAAAATACACTAAAAAACCAACCCCTCCTAGTTCATTACTAAGAGGGGCTTGTCTTATGTAAAATTAAAAAAGTCAAAAGCTTGATTGATTAGCAAGTCGGTGTATTTAGGATTATTTTGCAATTCTTTAATAGCTGTTTGTACTAACTGCACATCATCAGTGATAATGCCATCTACACCTAAACGCAACGATTTTGAAATAGCATTTTCATCATTGACCGTCCAATCATACAGTTTCTTGTCCGTTTGCCACAGCTTGAAAATAAAATTATCATCAAGTGTGGAGTACTCCATTGTATAGCCACTTGCCTTAGTGCGTGGGAAAATGGTATTGTAAGGAAGAATGAAAAAAGTTGGAATGCTGGCATCATATTTAACTACTTTATTGATGACTTTATAATCCAGTGAATGCATTTGGTGGCCATATTGTTTAATGGTGTTCCCATATTTATTCAGAAAGCGATCCATCATATCAGGTGAATCTTTCTTACTGGTTTTTATTTCAATCAGCAAGCGTTGACCCAATTCATTAGCACGTTTTAAATAAGCATCAAAACTCGAAATCTTTGTACGATAGCCATTTTCAGTAACATCCAAAGCTGTTAATTCTGTCAACGTCAAATCTTGTGGCTTCGCGTTAACTCCAGTCAAGGCAGATAAATTCGCATCATGCATCATGACAAATTGTCCATCCTTTGTTTCTTGAACGTCCATTTCAATATAGTCTGGCTTTAATAAGGCTGTCTTCTCTAACGATTGGATCGTATTTTGGACACCGTTTGCCTGTGAAACACCACGATGCGAAATCACAGCAGGATTGTTGCTCAACGGAATCTGAAGATAGCTATAACCCTCAGCTGCAAATGCTAAAAAAGCAATCGACATAACAACCCAACGATAGAGTCGATCTAACTTCCTGCGTGCACTGTGACAAAGTCTTTTCTCTGTCAAAAAAGCTACAAATTTAACTAAAAAATAGGTCAACATCAAATAGTGAGTCGTTTTCATCAGCACATAATTGACAACTCCGGTTATAAGCGCAGTTTGATTGGACTGACCGTCCGTATAAGTTTGAAGGCACAATAATGGAATCGTTATGGCGAAAAAGAGTAGAAAACTCTTGGTAACAATCCAAAATAAGTGCCAAGAATAGAACAGCAAACGCTTATGTGTTTTTTCCAAACTAAATCGAACCGCTTCTCTGACAGAGACATTTTCAATCAGAATTTTTGGCAACGCAAACATCAAACGGACAGCAATCAACAGCATCAGCAATACTAGTAAAGCAAGTCCAATTCCAGCTAAAAAGTAAGTATCTCGTAAATAAGACACGATAAAATTCGGAATTAAAATTTTATTTAAATAATAAATTTTCAAGATTTTCCGAATGAACGGAAAAAGCAAACCAATGTACAATAAAACAAATGCAACTTTGCTGGGACGAACTTGTTTTAAAAGTGAAAAACCATCAGAGACTGTTTTTTTAGTGAATGCAAAAAGTGTACTTCCCTGCTGAGTCAGCAAATTATGAGCACCTAAAAAGAGCAAACCAACCTGAAAATAAGCGACTAGCAGGTTCACTAGAAATAATACAATAAATGCTAGAGTTAGCAACAGATTGCTGGATAGTACCGCTAAGACATTATTGTACGATAAAAATTGATAACCTGTCAGCCTCAGCAAAGAATCTGCAGCCCAGGAATTAAAAGGTAACCAGAGATACTCCATTACCATAAAAATGATAAAAAATAAAAATAAAATTTTATCAAGGTTGTAATACAGCTTATGAAAGTCTAAACGTTGTTTCATCGTTCTCCTTTAACTATCTCATCAGTAGAAGCATAGAGAGGATTTGCTATGCGAATCAAATCTCCATAACTTTTCTTTAATGTTTCAAAAGCAGTTCTAACCTCTATAGGAATTTCTACGTGCGAAATATAGCCTCTTCCCCTTGGTCCATAGCCCGATTCATCATCTGACAAACGATGAATTTCTCCCATCAACAGACTGATATAATGCTCTATTTCCCACATACCGTAAATAGACTGTTTAAATTCAAGCTTCTGATTCTTTACGGTTACATCAGCCTGATAAGTAGCAAAATTGATGATACATGTATCTGGAGAAAGATAGTTCCTGATTCCCGCTTCCATACGCGCCTGCATTGTCGCATCTTGACTAAGAATGATAGAATGAAAATCAATCTTTTTTCTTTTCAGCAAATCCAACAAATAAGTGATGTTGTTCCCACAATTAGTCGAGTGAAATTCCAAGTAATCAGCCGTTAAATTATACCTTTCTTTCAAATAAGCATTAAAAATTTCTGCCTCCGAAAAAGTTTGGGTTCCTATTTTCGGATATTCCTTTGCGACCACTTGCCGAAGAATCTCCGTCGTATGTCCTACCCCACCGACAATAATATAAGTCTTTGCTACTCCCTCTAACATAGCCTGCGCCAAAACGTCTCCACCAGCCAAAATACTTCCGCCAAACAGAACCATGACATCAACTTGTTTCAAGTGATATTTCTTTTTCAACGCTAACTGTGTTAATTCTGGCAAATCGCGTTTTCCACAAAAAGAGCCAAGGATATTGATATTGTTTGCTAGTTCTTCCTTTACCATACTTTTCATTCTATAAAAAAATCCCAGTTTCTTCAACCGAGATTCTCATTATCTTCCAAATAATCTTGCAAAGAAGCCCTTTTGTTCTTGTGCTTGTACTTTTTCCTTAGCTTCGTCTAATTCTAATAGCAACGTTTCACGTTCATTCATGGCCTTTGCAGTCAGTTGTTGCTGTTGATCTAATTGCTTATCTTTTTCAGCGATTTGAACATCTTTCACACGCAACTGCTCATCTTTTTTAGCCAATTGAACATCTTTTGCTTTTAGCTGATCATACAAGCGCACGATTTCAGCATTTTTCTCATCTACTAAAATTTCCATGAGTTCACGCTGTTTCACGTCCTCGCTGACTGGTTCATCTTCAAAAATCGTCTTTTTGTAGATTTCCTCCAGTTTTATCAAACCGCTACGCGTTACAACAGTGACCCCTTTTTCATTTTTGTCAGTATCTTCGGGTGCAAGAGTTTTAACTCGATTGTTCATTGCCTGACGGCTAATTCCTAAAATTTCGGCTAACTCGCTGACTGTTTTTTCAATTGCCATAATTTCCTCTGAAACTTTTTCTAGATATAGATACCTAAATCTTATCATATCAAGGCTTAACTGTCAAATTTGCTCTGGATTTTAGGGAATTTCACTGCATTTATGATACAATGAAATTTAAAGATTCCTTACAGATTTATCTAAAGAAAGAGATACTATGAAACACTTTGATACAATCGTTATCGGAGGTGGTCCTGCCGGCATGATGGCTGCCATTTCCAGTTCTTTTTATGGACAGAAAACCCTGCTCCTTGAAAAAAATAAAAAATTAGGTAAAAAACTAGCTGGAACAGGTGGCGGTCGCTGCAATGTGACTAATAACGGTAACTTGGATGACCTCATGGCTGGCATTCCTGGCAATGGTCGCTTCCTCTACAGCGTTTTCTCTCAATTTGACAATTATGATATCATCAACTTTTTTACAGAGAATGGTGTCAAACTCAAGGTCGAAGACCACGGTCGTGTTTTTCCAGCTACAGACAAGTCTCGGACGATTATTGAAACCTTGGAACAAAAAATGAAAGAGCTAGGTGCTACAATTAAAACACAGACAGAAGTGGTTTCCGTAAAGAAAAATGAAAATTGCTTTATTATCAGGTCAAGTGAGTACATTTGGAGCTGCGATCGCTTAATTGTCACAACAGGTGGCAAGTCCTATCCTTCAACTGGCTCTACCGGCTTTGGCTATGAGATTGCTCGCCATTTCAAACATACGATTACCGAGCTAGAAGCTGCTGAAAGCCCGCTTTTGACTGACTTCCCACACAAGGATTTACAAGGAATTTCCCTTCAAGACGTCACTCTCAGCTACGATAAACATGTCATCACTCACGACTTGCTCTTTACCCACTTTGGCCTATCCGGTCCGGCAGCTCTGCGCTTGTCTAGCTTTGTCAAAGGCGGCGAAACCATCTATCTAGATCTTCTGCCACAGATGAGTAAACAGGATTTGGCAGACTTTTTAGAAGAAAATCGGGAAAAATCCTTGAAGAATGCCTTGAAAGCCTCACTCCCTGAACGCTTGGCTGAATTTTTTGTTCAAGGCTTTCCTGAAAAAGTCAAACAGCTAACGGATAGAGAACGTAATCAACTCATCCGGTCCATCAAGGCTCTCAAAATCTCCGTGACTGGTAAAATGTCCCTTGCTAAGTCCTTTGTCACAAAAGGCGGAGTCAGTCTCAAAGAAATCAATCCAAAAACCTTAGAAAGCAAGCTCGTACCTGGTCTACATTTTGCTGGTGAAGTGTTAGATATCAATGCTCATACTGGCGGTTTTAACATCACCGTAGCTCTTTGTACCGGCTGGGTGGCAGGGAGTGTGCATTATGAGTGATTGCTCATATTTTACTATTCAGCTCAAACAAAAGGAATCATAAAATGAATCGACTCGAAAATGTAGAATTTGTCAACGCTGTTCTTGGTGAGTTTCCAGATTGGATAGACTTGAAGTAGAACAAAATAGGCTAGGAAATTCCTAGCCTATTTATTTCGCATTGGTTCGAACGTAAGCCGCAATCACTTCTGCAGCGTACTGAGCTGTACCTGAACCAAATTTATCAATATTTTCTTTAAACTCAAGATTTGCCACATAGCCTTTTCCGATAGAAGCAAAAACTTCCAACGAGCAATCAAAACCATAAGTTCGGATAGCCTGTAAAAGATTACCTGCTTGCACTTGATTTTCTGCTGCATCTACTTTCAAACCTACTTGTAGATTTTCTGCCAAATTTCGGAATACTTGATTAAAGGCTTCCGTTGCTTGCTCCTCTTGACCTGCTTGTCTACTTGCCGCTTCATCTATAACAGCTTGCCCATATTTTTCGACAGCTTGGTCGCGATAGTTTTGATGATCTTGATAGGTAAATCCAACAAATTTTTCTTGTGTTGTCATTTTTCTTTCTCCTTTTTGTGCTTGAATTGTCTTTTGTAAGGTAGAAATCAAGGTATCTAAATGTTTCCTTTCCTGCTGCAAATACTGCAACTGTTTGTTCAAGTGAGGCAATAATTCCTGCTCTTGCTGACTTAGCAGCTCTGCTATTTCCTTTAAAGAAAATCCAAGATATTTGTAAAATAAAATAATTTGCAGGCGTTCCAAATCTGACTCACTATAAATTCGATAACCATTGGCTGACTTCTGCGGAATCAGCAGTCCAATTTTATCGTAGTGATACAACGTTTTAACAGAAATACCAGAAAGTTGCGCAGCTTCTTTGATTTGATACATGATTTCCTCCTTACAATGATGATTATACACCCTGACCTAAGGTCATAGTCAACATATTTTTAAAATATTTATCAAAAAAAGATAGCTGGGAGAAACTATCTTTGTGAAAGAGTATATAAGAGAGCAAGAAAACTATTCCATGCAACATGAGTTGCCATGCTATAGTAGATCCTATTTGTTTTCCTAAAGACCCAACCTAAAATGAGTCCGGGAACAAAATATAAGATAAAATCTGTCGTTGACCAGCCAAACTGCACAATATGACCCATACTAAATAGACTAGCAGAAACGACTAAATCCAAACGGAACCTTTGAAATCTCTTTAAGGCTGTCATGACAACGCCTCGATAAATCAATTCTTCCCAAATGGGAGTCAGAATACCCAGAATAATCCACATCCCCCAAAATAAAGCAGCACCTCTTATTGATTGCAAAACTTCATTGATGGCATTTTGATTTTGTCCATACGGAAAGATCAGTGTCGCCAATGAATTCCACAGCAAATTCATAACGAAACCTGCGACACTATAACCTAGATAAGACCATTTGAATTGCGGTTTAACGATAATCAATTTTTCTTTATGTTTATAAATGACAAAAGTCAATAAAGCCACATGGCAAGCTGTAGCAATTGTTAGCCAAAAATAATACCAAGCATCTGATAAACTTCTAACAAAGTCTAAATGAAACAGCAGCCCTAAACCAGAATAATGAGATAGCCAAATACAGCCTATGCATACATAATATCCTATTGTCTTCTTCCACATAGAGCATCCTCCCTCTATCTTTTATAACATCACATTATGGCCTTTTCTTTGAAAAAGCAGGTGCTAGCTGACCAACCCAACCCCAAGCACCATTACCACCAGAATTTCCCCATCCCATATAGATGCCGGGAGTTCCATAAGGGGTACCCGGACCACCTCCAGGAGTGATTGTTGCTAGATTTCCGCCCGTTATTTGTGCTAAATTTTGTTCTTCTAACAATTGAAAGGTTGTATTTAATTTTGTATCTCCTTTATTCTATCAAATCTCCATCAAAAAAATTCATCAAAATCCTGAATGGTAGTTATTTTGTCCTGAATGGTATTTTTACCAAAAAAATTCTACTTTAGTAATTGATTGCAAATCATTTCCAAAGCAGAATGTTTATTTGATAGATGAAAGTCACAGATTGTCTAAATGATGCCTCACTTTAATTTCTATTCAGCAATATTCTTTATTGAATAAACTAGAAACATTCCTAAAAATAATAGAACTCCTAATGATACAGCAACATATACTCCCCCCAGACTACTTGCTATCCCAACAAGTACTATAGATAAAATTCCTGGTAAAACAATACTGAGCATACTAATCCCAGACTGTACAGCCCCCATTGATTGCTCCGGTACTAATCTAAAAACAGATTGTTGAAGACGAGGGCTTAGTATTCCAATTGAAAATGTATTGCCAAAAGCAGCAAGTAAGACAACTAGAAAATTATTGTTCAAAAATCCGACTAAAATCACGAATTCCATCACTTGGCTAAGATAAACACTTGTTTTTGTTGACATTTTTTTCATCACATTACCACTTAGGAAATTACCGCACACTATACCAATCAATTCAACTGTTGTTAAGATAGCTATGGATTGACCAGTTTCTAAACCAGCGAAAGGATACTTTATTAACAAAAGCGTCGTCACAGGAATCGTTACATTTATGACAGCTTGATTGATGGATAAAATCCCAATCAGTTTAATAATATTTCCAAGGCTTCCTAAAATCTTTAAAGAATCTAACAAGTGTTTCCAAAAATTTTTGCTATCTAAAGCCTGTGTAACTTCAATCTGTTTTTCAAAACGAACAAGATTTGTTCTAATCAATAAGATACCAAAAAACGCAAATAAAAAAGTTAAGGTGTTCATACCAGCAAACATCCCAATATTGATAAAACCAATCAAGGCGCCTCCGCTTAGATTACCAAAGACACGAACTAAATTTGCTGTCGCTTGCTTAAAACCTAACGCAGATGTCATATCATTGTTAATAATTTTTACATAAATAGGCGTTATCATAGCACTTGAAAAATAACCAATCGTATCCGATACAAAATTGATGAGGCAAATAAGAAAAACAGAAACAAGTGAAAATTTTGTCCCGACCAGTATCAATGCTACAGTTGTGTACAGGACAAACTTAACAAACATCAAAACAGAGTACTTTCCAATCCGATTCTTTTGAAAATCCGCTACAACTCCTGTGAATATCTGCATAATTTGCGGCAATGTTTCAGATGTTGTAATCATAAGAATCGCAAGAGGTGCAAAAGCATAAGAAGATACATAATTGATAAACGCTAAGTAAAAAACTGTATCACCAAATGTAGAAATCCATTCATTTATTGAAAGTTGCCTAAAGCTTCGATTTGAAAGAAAAATATTCAATTTCATCCCTCCAAGTGTATTTCAAACGGAAATTTATTCCCCAATAATGTCCAATAAATTCCTAATGTCCCAATTCCAAAGTCAAAAACATCTCGACGATTATCCTCACTTTGAAAAACTAATAAATGATGTTCATCTCGATAAGAACGTGTTATGAATATTCTTTTGATTTTTTCTTGCAACTCTTTATTATCATTTAATGGTTTATCTGTTAGTATACCATTAAATTTCTCCAGTTCTTTAAAATCGCATATTTGACATTTTTATCCTGTAGACTTTCTAATTTGCGATTCTTGCAATTTTCTGAATTTTTAGAGTATACTACTTTTTAAAAAGGAGATCCCAAATGAGCAAACGCAAATTTATCGCCATTCTATTCACTATTATCATGGATATTATTATTTTCTGCCCTGTTATCTTCTGTTTTTAATAATTTTTCATATTGCTGTAATTTCAAAGTTAATAATGCTATTAACTGCGGATTATCCAGTACTTTCAGAGATTGAATGAAATCTTCAATCTCTTTTTGATTTTCTCCTCCTGTCTGAAGATAGATATTGATTTTTCTTAAAAATTGCAAAAGTAATTTTTCAAAGACATCGTAGGGTGTCAGCAACTTTTCTAGCTCACTTTCAAAAATGCTGATGTATTGATAGAGTTCACGTTCCATCATTTCTGAAATGACATTTAAGAAACAACTTTTCATGTAAATTTGATTATAGACTAACTCTTTAAATTCCTTAGATTTCTCCATCAAACTTGTTGAAAGAAAAATTAAATCTTGATTCTCCAAAAAAGGCATAGCATTACAGAAAAGATAGAGCTCAAACCAGGTCCATGAATCAATGGCAAAAAGATAAGCTGTTATAAATTGCTTATCTTCTTCTTTTAAAATATAACTAGAATCCAAGGAGTGCAAGGCATTTTGAATCACAATTTTATTCAGACGGATATATTGTTGAGAGGATACTTTTTCTTGAACTTTGTGAAACAGATCCTCCAAGCCGTCTTTATCCTGATGAACAAATAAATCGACAACTTGATGTCCCAATTGAACATGTTGAGATTCTTGATAACTATTGAGTTTATATGCAAACTCTGCAAATGTCATATTGATTCCTTCAATGGCAAGAAATAATTTATCTGCCGACAGCATAGATTGCCCTAACTCAAACTTAGAAAGCTGTGAAGCCGTCAGTCCTTCACACGCAACTTCATTTTGCTTCACACCTCTTGCTATCCGTAATTCTCTATAAAATTCACCTAGTTCCATTTTATCAATCATAAAGGTTCTCCATCACATCATAAAAACATAAATCGCAGACCAGCTACCAATATCACACCAAAAATCACAGTCACCACTAAGTTACGATAGCGAAAAGCAACATAAATTGTTGGAAAAACAGCTATTAAATCTAGCCATTTGAAGGTTGGAAACTGCCCTATCTTCCCATTTGTAATGCTGGATAAAATTAAAGCAAAAATAATAGAAATTGGTAAATACTGTAAAAACCGCTCTACAATCTTAGGCAAGCCACGATATTTCACCAATATAAATGGACTAATCCGTGATAACCATGTCACCAGGGCTGAGAAAAGAATAGCGACAAAAATATAATTATTTATCATCTAGCATTACCCCCACAGCACAGCCTAATAAGGTCGACATTAGAACAGCTAAAGACGAAGAAACAAGCATACTTAACGCATAAAATGATAAAGCTACTACAGCCAAAATTACGATTAGTTTTTGAAGTTTTGTTTTATGTAGCATCACTAAAAATTGGGAAGAAAAAATGCCAATAAACATGGCAACTAGAGCAAAGTCTAATCCAAACACTTCTGGATTTGGCAAAAGACTTCCTAATGTCGTTCCGAACACCGTTCCTATCATCCAAGCAAGGTAGCTTGTTATATTATTTCCATACATCCATTGAAGCGAAATATCCTTTGTATGAACGTGCTCACTTAGTAAAACGCCGTATGTTTCATCTGTCAAAAGGATTCCGATACCGATATTTTGCCATAGACTTGCATGTCGAAAAAAAGTAGATGTATGAAGTCCCAGCAAAAATAGACGCAAATTGATTAAAAAGACTGTCAGAACAATAGCTGTCACCGATGCATGGATGGCAAGGAGTGCCAGCATAGCAAACTGAGCACTTCCTGCATAGACAAGAATACTCATCAGTGCCATTTCAAGAGGAGTGACATAAGAAGCACCAATAATGCCACAGGCTAACCCAATACTAATATAACCTAGAGCTGTTGGCACGGCTGCCTTAACCCCATCCTTAAAATTTTTTCCTATCATTCTTATTCTTCCATTGTCTCAAACGCCAGACTTGGCTTGGCATTCAGATTTAATGTTGCAAGATTGGCGTTGTTCCACTCACTGACACTGGCATAAGCAATCATTCCTGCATTGTCCCCACAGAGACGCAAAGGCGGTATGATAACTTTAATATCTGTTATTTCAGCTGCTAAACGTTCACGTAAGCCTTGATTAGCTGCAACACCACCCGCAACCACCAAGGTCTTGACAGGATATTTCCCTAAAGCCTTCTTTGTCTTTGCCATGAGAATATCTAAAACAGCAGCTTGAAAACTAGCTGCCAGATCTTCCTTGGAAAGAAACTCACCTTTTTGCTTAGCATTATGATGTAGATTAATAAAGGCTGATTTGAGACCAGAAAATGAGAATTCTAGATTGTCCTCTTTAATCATCGCTCTCGGAAAATCATAAATATCCCGTCCTTTATGAGCCAATTCATCTATCTCACGCCCTGCTGGATAAGTCAAACCCATCACACGACCAACTTTATCATAGGCTTCTCCGACCGCGTCATCACGTGTTTCCCCTACAATCTGATAATCACCGGCTTCGCTAACATAAACCAACTCTGTATGCCCTCCGCTGACTAGTAGTGCTAAAAGAGGATATTCTAAGTTCTCGACATTCTGAGCAGCCATTAGATGTCCC
Organism: Streptococcus sp. NSJ-72; assembly: GCF_014334035.1. Classification (NCBI taxonomy): domain Bacteria; kingdom Bacillati; phylum Bacillota; class Bacilli; order Lactobacillales; family Streptococcaceae; genus Streptococcus; species Streptococcus sp. NSJ-72. The sequence continues at coordinate 168,692 of NZ_CP060489.1, read as the reverse complement.
GCCATGTGATTGACAGGAATAAGTGGTAAATGATGTGCCCACGCAAAGGACTTGGCAGCCGCCAATCCAACCAAAAGAGCCCCCACCAAACCAGGTCCATAGGTCACAGCTACGGCTGTCACATCTTGCTCGATAATGCCTGCTTCTGCCAAGGCTTCCTCAATGCAAGCCGTGATAGTTTCCACATGGTGGCGACTGGCCACTTCCGGTACCACGCCGCCGAAACGCTTATGACTCTCAATCTGGCTGGCAATGACATTGCTCAAAAGCTTAGTCTCATTCTTCAGAACCGCCACGCTGGTCTCATCGCAAGACGTTTCAAAAGCTAAAATATATCTATCTTCCATAGTTCTCCCTTTTCATAACGATTGCGTCTTCCACTGGCGCATGGTAATAGGCCTTCCGCCGCGCGATTTCTTCAAATCTTTCTTTTTTGTAGAATAGCAGAGCTGGCTTATTGGACTCCCTCACTTCAAGGAAAATCTCTTTGTTAATTGGCAGATGTTCAAACAAAGCGGTCGCAATTTTCTTACCTTGATAAGCCTTCTTAACCGCAATTTGCAAAACTTCCGCTTCAAAATCTGACTCCTGAAAAGCCAGAAAACCAATTAAATTTTGACCCTCTAGAGCTAAAATATAGCTCGACAAAGGATGTTGTAAATCTTTCTCTATTTGTTCCACACTCCACGGACTGACTGCATACACGTCTTTCAATACCTGATAAATCCGCTCTGTCAAATCAACGGTCTGCTTTTTTTCATCTTTTTTAATCTCAATCATAAGCGTTTGATGTAAGAATCTTTCGTTTCTTCATGGTTTTTCAACCAATTTTCCTCCGCTTCCACTCGCTTGAGGTAGTTTGGCACAAAGTCATGAACAGAGCGAGCTGGTAATTGCAGACCGATTTTAGCAAGGAGTGCAGCGTTTGGCAGAGTTGTTTTGATAAAAGCTTCTGGCAAAACTGCTTGAATCTGCTCCGCAAAATTTTCCACTTCTCCTACAAAGGTTACTTGAGAATCAGGCTTGGCTTTTTCCAAGACCTCTTCAAAAGATAAATGAGCTTCTGGCTGAACGATTCTACCATTTTTATAAAAACCAGCATAAACATTGTTGCGTCTAGCATCCATGAGAGGAATAACCAAGCCATCAATACTTTCTGGTACCAGAATCCGTAAGCTAGAAACTCCAACCAAGCCAATCTTAAGGGTATGAGCCAGAGTTTTAGCTGTTGCTACAGCAATCCGCAAACCTGTATAACTACCCGGACCTTCTGCAACCACAATGCGTTCTAGGTCCGTTGGTTTTAAATCCAAACTTTTCATGAGAAAATCAATTGCTGGCATCAATGTAATGCTATGATTTTTTTTAATATTTATTGTCATCTCAGCAAGCAACTGTTCATCCTCTAAAATAGCAATTGCCAATGCTTTACTAGAGCTATCAAAAGCTAAAATTTTCATTTTTATATTTCCTTCGTGATAATCTAGTTTCTATTATACTACAAAAAATACGGATTTCCTCAATATGATTTCCAAAAAAATAAGACCTTGGTGAAAATCATTTTCCTAGATTTTCCAACTTCTTTCTTTTACTAAATCAGCTTTTTATGATATAATGATTATAATTGTAACGTATCAAAATCAATTTATTACCCGAGAAATTAAATAGATGAAGCCCGCCCTTGAAAATAAGGTGGCTATTTTCTGGTAGATTGATTATGAATGAGAAAGGAAATTAAATGATTTACAAAGTTTTTTATCAAGAAACAAAAGAGCGCAATCCACGACGCGAAAATACACAGTCGCTTTACTTGGATATTGACGCTAAGGATGAATTAGAAGGACGCATTAAAGCGCGTAAACTCGTTGAAGAAAAAACGCCTTACAATGTCGAATTTATCACACGCTTGTCTGATAAACATTTAGAATATGAAAAAGAATCAGGCAACTTTACAATTACGGAGCTCTAAACCATGTCTTATACTTTAAAACCCGAAGAAGTCGGTGTATTTGCCATTGGTGGCTTAGGAGAAATTGGAAAAAATACCTACGGAATTGAATACAAAGATGAAATTATCATCGTTGACGCTGGTATCAAATTTCCTGAAGATGACCTTTTAGGGATTGATTATGTTATTCCTGATTATTCCTATATCGTAGAAAACGTTGACCGTATCAAAGGTGTTCTGATTACTCATGGACATGAAGACCATATCGGTGGGATTCCTTTCCTACTCAAACAAGCCAATATTCCGATTTATGCAGGACCACTCGCTCTAGCACTTATCCGCGGGAAACTAGAAGAACACGGGCTTTTACGTGATGCTAAGCTCTATGAGATCAATCAAAACACTGAACTTCAATTTAAACATTTAAAAGCAACTTTCTTCCGCACAACCCACTCTATTCCAGAGCCGTTAGGAATTGTCATTCACACACCTCAAGGGAAAATAGTATGTACCGGTGATTTTAAATTCGACTTGACCCCCGTTGGAGAGCCCGCTGATTTGCATCGAATGGCAGCTCTTGGCGAGGATGGAGTTCTAGTTCTTCTTTCTGACTCAACCAATGCAGAAATTCCGACTTTTACAAATTCGGAAAAAGTGGTCGGTCAGTCCATTATGAAAATCATTGAAAACATCCATGGACGGATTATTTTTGCTTCCTTTGCTTCCAATATTTTCCGCCTACAACAGGCTACTGATGCGGCTGTCAAAACAGGACGGAAAATTGCAGTCTTTGGTCGTTCAATGGAGAAAGCCATCGCCAATGGAATTGAACTTGGCTACATCAAGGCGCCTAAAGGTACTTTCATCGAGCCAAATGAGATTAAAGACTATCCTGCCGGCGAAATACTTATCATGTGTACAGGAAGCCAAGGAGAGCCAATGGCGGCTCTTTCACGCATCGCCAATGGAACACATCGTCAAGTACAGCTTCAACCAGGTGATACAGTGATTTTCTCTTCTAGTCCTATCCCAGGAAATACTACTAGTGTCAATAAGCTTATCAACACCATTTCAGAAGCTGGTGTTGATGTTATCCACGGTAAAATCAACAATATTCATACTTCTGGACACGGTGGACAGCAAGAACAAAAACTTATGCTTCGTTTGATAAAACCGAAGTATTTCATGCCAGTCCATGGTGAATACCGTATGCAAAAAGTGCATGCGGGACTTGCAATGGATACTGGTGTGCCTAAAGACAATATCTTTATCATGAGTAATGGAGACGTTTTAGCCTTAACTGCTAATTCTGCTCGCATTGCCGGAAGTTTCAATGCACAAGATATTTATGTCGATGGCAATCGTATCGGAGAAATTGGTGCTGCAGTCCTCCGTGACAGACGTGACCTTTCCGAAGATGGCGTTGTCCTTGCAGTCGCTACCGTTGACTTTAAATCGAAGATGATCTTAGCCGGTCCTGACATTCTCAGTCGCGGTTTCATCTATATGCGGGAATCAGGTGAACTGATCCGTCATAGCCAACGTATTCTTTTCAATGCGATACGTATTGCATTGAAAAATAAAGATGCCAGCATCCAGTCTGTCAATGGAGCTATTGTAAATGCTCTTCGACCATTTTTATATGAAAATACAGAGCGTGAGCCTATCATTATTCCAATGATTTTAACACCAGATGAAGATACTTTATAACAGAATTCTTACATAGATATAAAAAGAACTTAAATCTATTTAGATTCAAGTTCTTTTTTTCGTGGAGCAAATCATAATCGGAGTAATTATATACGGTTTTCAAATAACAACAAAAAAGAGAGGGCAAACCTCTCTTCTCTATATACTAATGAATTATTTAGCGATTTTTGCAAAGTATTCAAGAGTACGTACAAGTTGTGCAGTGTATGACATTTCGTTATCATACCAAGATACAACTTTCACCAATTGTTTTCCATCAACGTCAAGAACTTTAGTTTGAGTTGCATCAAACAACGAACCGAATGACATACCTACGATATCTGAAGAAACGATTGGATCTTCAGTATAACCGTATGATTCGTTAGCTGCTGCTTTCATAGCTGCATTTACTTCATCAACAGTAACGTTCTTTTCAAGAACAGCAACCAATTCAGTAACTGATCCAGTTGGAGTTGGAACACGTTGAGCTGAACCATCAAGTTTACCGTTCAATTCTGGAATAACCAAACCGATAGCTTTAGCAGCACCAGTTGAGTTAGGAACGATATTTGCAGCACCAGCACGAGCACGGCGAAGATCACCTTTACGATGTGGACCGTCAAGGATCATTTGGTCACCAGTGTAAGCGTGGATAGTAGTCATCAATCCTTCAACGATACCGAAGTTGTCTTGAAGTGCTTTAGCCATTGGAGCCAAGCAGTTTGTAGTACATGAAGCACCAGAGATAACTGTTTCAGTACCATCAAGAACATCGTGGTTAGTGTTAAATACAATTGTTTTAACGTCACTTCCACCAGGAGCAGTGATAACAACTTTCTTAGCACCACCTTTAAGGTGTTTTTCAGCAGCATCTTTCTTAGCAAAGAAACCAGTTGCTTCCAAAACGATTTCTACACCATCAGTAGCCCAATCGATTTGTTCTGGGTCACGTTCAGCAGAAACCTTAACGAATTTACCGTTAACTTCGAATCCACCTTCTTTAACTTCCACAGTACCGTCGAAACGACCTTGAGTTGTGTCATATTTCAACAAGTGTGCAAGCATTACTGGATCTGTAAGGTCGTTGATACGAGTAACTTCAACACCTTCTACGTTTTGGATACGACGGAATGCAAGACGACCAATACGACCGAAACCGTTAATACCAACTTTAACTACCATTCGTGATTTCCTCCTTATGAAAATCAAAAAAATTTTTATGTGAAAAGAGTAACTTGAGTCGCTACAAATCACCTTTCAACATATCTATTATATACTTTCTCTCTTAAAATTGCAACTGATTTCATTGTTATTAACAAGTATTATGAGTTCTTTCACTAATTTTCATTTCGACTTTCATTGATTTGAAAAAGCAAGGTAATATCTTCTGAAAACGGAAGAACACAACTTACAAAATAGACAAGAATTTATAAATTCAGATTCATCAGATTAATTATTTTTTCTTTTGATTGACAGAGAGATTATTTTCCAAAAAAAGAAAAGGCACTCGCAAATGCGAGTGCCCAGGTTTAATTCAAAGCTTAAGCTTCACCTTTATTTTTCTTAATGATTTCTTCTTGTACTGATTTTGGTACATCTTCGTAGTGGTCAAAGACCATCATGAAAGTACCGCGTCCTTGAGATGCTGAACGAAGAACCGTTGCATAACCGAACATTTCAGCAAGTGGTACATAAGCACGCACGATTTGGCTGTTACCATGAGCTTCCATACCATCAACACGTCCACGACGAGCTGTTACATGTCCCATAACGTCACCAAGGTTTTCTTCTGGAACAGTAATGGTAACAAGCATCATTGGTTCAAGAATGGTTGGTTGTGCAGTCTTGGCAGCTTCTTTCAGAGCAAGTGAAGCTGCAACCTTGAAGGCTGTTTCAGATGAGTCAACATCGTGGTATGAACCATCATACAGTTTTGCCTTCACGTCAACGATTGGATAACCTGCAAGGACACCGTTAGCCATTGACTCAACCAAACCTTTTTCTACGGCTGGGATAAATTCACGTGGAACGACACCACCAACAATAGCATTTTCAAACTCGAAGCCTTTTCCTTCTTCATTTGGAGTAAATTCAATCCAAACATCACCGAATTGACCTTTACCACCTGATTGACGTTTGAAGAATCCACGTGCTGATGTTTGTGCACGGAAAGTTTCACGGTAAGATACTTGAGGAGCACCCACATTTGCTTCCACTTTGAATTCACGACGCATACGGTCTACGAGGACATCCAAGTGAAGCTCACCCATACCAGAGATAACTGTTTCACCAGTTTCAACGTTTGTTTCAACACGGAATGTTGGATCTTCTTCAGCCAATTTTTGAAGAGCAATACCCATCTTGTCTTGGTCAGCTTTAGATTTTGGTTCCACCATCAATTGGATAACTGGCTCTGGGACTTCGATCGATTCAAGGATAATTTTTGCTTTTTCATCCGTCAATGAGTCACCAGTCGTGGTATCTTTCAAACCAACAGCTGCAGCAATATCACCTGCGTAAACAGTTTCGATTTCGTTACGGTGGTTTGCGTGCATCTGCAGGATACGTCCGATACGTTCGCGTTTACCTTTAGAAGTATTCAATACGTATGAACCGCTGTTCAAGACACCTGAGTAAACACGGAAGAATGTCAAACGACCTACAAATGGGTCCGTCATAATCTTGAAAGCAAGTGCTGCAAACGGCTCTTCATCAGATGCTGGACGAGTTTCTTCTTCGTCTGTATCTGGGTTTACACCTTTAATAGCTGGAATATCAAGTGGGCTTGGAAGGTAGTCAATAACTGCATCAAGCATCATTTGAACACCTTTGTTCTTGAAGGCAGAACCAGCAAGAACTGGGAAGAATTCAACATTGATCGTTGCCTTACGGATTGCAGCTTTCAATTCTGCCTCAGTAATTTCTTCACCTTCAAGGTATTTCATCATCAAGTCTTCGTCAGTTTCAGCAACTGCTTCGACTAATTTTTCACGCCATTCTTGAGCTTGTTCAAGGTAATCAGCAGGAATTTCTTCTTCAAGAATATCTGTCCCAAGGTCGTTTGTATAGATTTCAGCTTTCATACGAACCAAGTCAATGATTCCACGGAAGTCGTCCTCTGCACCAATTGGTAATTGAATTGGGTGAGCATTTGCTTGAAGACGATCATGAAGGGTACTTACTGAGTAAAGGAAGTCTGCACCAATTTTATCCATTTTGTTAGCAAATACGATACGTGGAACACCATACTCAGTTGCTTGACGCCAAACTGTTTCCGTTTGAGGTTCAACACCTGATTGTGAATCAAGAACAGTTACAGCACCGTCCAATACACGAAGCGAACGTTGTACTTCAATAGTGAAGTCCACGTGTCCTGGCGTGTCGATAATATTGACACGATAATCTTTCCATTGTGCTGTTGTTGCAGCAGATGTAATTGTAATACCACGTTCTTGTTCTTGTTCCATCCAGTCCATTTGTGAAGCACCTTCGTGTGTTTCACCGATTTTATGGATTTTACCGGTATAGTAAAGAATACGTTCAGTCGTTGTTGTTTTACCAGCATCGACGTGAGCCATGATACCGATGTTACGAGTTTTTTCAAGTGAAAATTCGCGAGCCATTTGCTTATTTCTCCTATTATTTTATTTACAGTTTATTATAACATATTTTAAGAAAAGCGAGTAGGCAAATCCTACCCGCTTGTTGATTACTCATGCTAATTAGTAAGAGTACTGAACTTTTTGCAAGTCTCTAAAAAGAGTAGCAATCTTACCAACGGAAGTGAGCAAAAGCACGGTTAGCTTCAGCCATACGGTGAGTATCTTCACGTTTTTTAACAGCTGCACCAGTATTGTTTGCCGCATCCATAATTTCTTTCGCAAGACGATCTTGCATAGTGTGTTCTCCACGTGAACGTGAAATAGTTACCAACCAACGAAGTCCAAGGGTTGTACGACGTTCTGGACGAACTTCAACTGGAACTTGATAGTTAGACCCACCAACACGGCGAGCACGTACTTCAAGTACAGGCATGATGTTTTCCATAGCTGTTTCAAATACTTCAAGTGCATCGTTTCCAGTAGCTTCTTTGATTTGCTCAAAAGCGCCATATACAATTGAAGCGGCTGTACCACGTTTCCCATCAAGCATAACGCGGTTGATAAGACGTGTCACTAATTTTGAATTGTAGAGCGGATCTGGCAATACTTCGCGCTTAGGCGCACGGTTTTTACGACTCATTTATCTTTATCCCCTTTCCTTATGCTTTTGGTTTTTTGGTACCGTATTTAGAACGGCCTTGCTTACGATCAGTTACACCTGCTGTATCAAGTGCACCACGAACGATGTGATAACGTACCCCTGGAAGGTCTTTTACACGTCCACCACGAAGAAGCACAACACTGTGTTCTTGCAAGTTATGTCCGATACCTGGGATATAAGCGGTTACTTCAATAAGATTGCTCAATCGTACACGAGCAAATTTACGAAGAGCCGAATTCGGTTTTTTAGGTGTCATAGTACCAACACGAGTTGCTACACCACGTTTTTGTGGTGAGTTTTCACGAGTAGGCACACGTTTCAGACTATTATAACCAACGTTTAAAGCTGGTGATTTAGATTTTTCTACTTTTGATTTACGCGGTTTGCGAACCAATTGGTTAATTGTAGGCATCTACATTTCTCCTGTATTTTTTTAATTTTGGTGATGATACACTTGGTGACAGCTATCATCTGCGTGTACTTTTGCAACATTTGTCAGCACGTCTCTGTACACTTTTGAGAGACCAAAAGTAAAAAGTACCGTCTATTAGTATAACACGACGACACTTTCTTTGTCAATATATTTTTATAGTTTTCTTGCTAAGTTCCCATCTATTGCCCCGTAGTATTTGTGGCTGGGACACCTGCTCTGTTAGTCGTTGGAGTTTGAGCTGAATTGGTCTCAGCCTGTCCTGTGGTAGCTGAAGTTGCAGGAGCTTGATAGGTTTGTTGATAAGTTTGCCCTGCATCTGTTTGAGGCGTCACAGCGTTTTGATTTGCTGTAGCAGCTGCTTCATTGGCTTCACGCGCAGCAATCGCATCACTAACTGCCTTAATCCGTTGTTGAAGTTGAGCTTTTTGAGCTTCGTCTTTCAACTTGTCCACTTTTTCTTGAGCAGGCGTTACATTAGCCGTCGTCTGCTCTGTCTCCAATTTTTTAACAGCATCTTCTGCCTCTTGTGCAATTTTGGCTTGCTCTTTTTTCTCTTTTTCTGCTTGCGATTCTGAAGATTTTGATGTTGAAATGGTTCGCCTTACAGTCGGAGCAGCTGCACGCGTCGCATCATCTTGCTTTTTAACGAAAAATAATCCAGCAGCAAGAATGAGCGCCAAAGCTATAACAATCGAAATTCTCAGCCACAAAGAGCTTTGATCCAATTTATCCAATATATTTTTCAAATTCTCACCTCATCTATTTGTCAAAAATATTGCCAACTTCTACACTGATTTTGTTAGACTTCACATCAATATTTGTTACTTTCAACAAAGATTTGTAATCTAAGTGCTCACGCTCTGTCTGTGCATTTTCCGCAAAAACTGCTACACCAGCCAATTCCGAATCAAATTCTCGTAAAAGGCTAATCATGCCGTTGACTGTCCCACCACCTTTTAAGAAATCATCTACGATTAAAACACGGCTTCCAGCTTTTAGGCTGCGTTTCGACAAGAACATCTTTTCAATACGATCCCCACTTGAACCCGACACATAATTGACGCTAACCGTTGAACCCTCTGTAATTTTCAAATCGCGGCGCACGATGACAAATGGGACATTTAATACATTTGCCACTGCATTTGCCAAAGGTACTCCTTTTGTAGCAACGGTCATAACAGCATCAATTTTTTGTTTTCTAAATGTTTTGGCAATAATGCGTCCAATGTTATTTAAAATAGAAGGTGTACTCAACAAATCTGACAAATAAATGTAGCCACCAGGTAGAATCCGATTGCTTTCGGATAATTTCGTACAAAGTTCTTCCACCATTGCTCTAGCTTCTTTATCTGAGATAGAAGGAGTAAAAATAACACCTCCGCCTGCTCCTGTAATGGTTTCGATATATCCGATTTCCATTTCTTCAAAAGCACGTTTAATAATGACAATATCTTCGGAAATGGAGGATTTTGCGGACTCATACTTTTCAGCAAATGTATTGAGACTAGTTAGTTCATAAGGATGATTGATTAGGTAGTTAGAAATGACTACCATGCGTTCACTTCTTCTTAATTTCATTTTTTCACCAATTTTATTTTATTTTCTTCATTATATCATAATAAGACCAAAAAACGAACATTATTTTTGCAATAACATTCGTTTTTCGTTTTTTACTTATCAAAATTTGGTTTATAGAAGGAGCGGTTGTCCATAGCAAAGATTCGATTGGTCATTTCACCTTCACCAACTAAGGCTAAAGCTGAAGTCATCATCATCATTTCCGCATCTAAATTGTCAATCATGTGGATAATCTCTGCTTCCATGATTTTGGGACGAACAGGACTGCCGTATTCCAACAAACCGTGATGGCTTAGTAATACGTGACGGAGAATGATGACATCTTCTTTGGTATCTTCGATTTTTAATTCTACCAATACCTTTGTCATTTCTTCGTCAATCAAGGCAATATGTCCGATGAGATTGCCTCGAACAGTGTATTCTGTCTGTTCAGGACCCGTCAATTCCAGCACTTTTGCTAGATCATGCAACATAATCCCTGCAAACAAAAGACTTTTATTTAACTGCGGATAAATATCTCCGATGCTATCTGCCAACCGCACCATTGTAGCTGTATGAAAAGCAAGTCCTGCTTCAAAAGCATGATGATTCGTTTTAGCAGCAGGATAAGAATAAAATTCTTTATCGTATTTAGCATACAAGGCTCGCACCACACGCTGCCAAATTGGGTTTTCAATTTTGAAGATCATTTGTGACAGATATTCACGTAGTTCTTGGACATCAACTGGCGGCTTTTCTTTAAAATCAGCTGGATTGTTTGGCTCACCAACTTTTGGCAGACGTAGTGTAATTTGATTCACTTGCGGAGTATTGTTATATACTTCTCTGCGCCCTTGCATATGGATGACTTTTCCAGCAGTAAATTCTTCCACATTGTGCGGTTGTGCATCCCACAATTTCCCTTCAATCGTTCCAGTGTCATCTTGAAAGGTGAATGCCAAATAGTTTTTCCCTGCCCTTGTTTGACGAAGTTCAGCAGATTTGATGAGATAAAATCCTTCAAATAGCTCATCTTTTTTCATTTGGTTAATCTTCATATTCTTCCTCTTCATCTTGAAAATCTAATAGACCATCTAAGGCCGACTTATCCGAAATTTCAACATGACGCAAAGTCCTCTCGATAGCATTAGTTCTTCGCGTCAGCAATTCATCAATATTGCCAGATGCATGTTGCAAATGTTTTTGTGCCTTGAGCAAAATACCACCAAATTTATTAAATTCTGATTTGACATTGCCCAGAACCTTGCTGATGTCATCTGCACTTCTTTGAATATTGAGCGTTTTAAAACCGACCGAAAGCGAATTAAGCAAAGCAGATAGCGTAGACGGCCCTGCCACCACAATCTGCTCATCCCGACGCAAATTGTCAAAGAATTCTGGATTGCGAACAATCTCTGAATAAAGCCCTTCCGTTGGCAAAAACATCACTCCAAAATTCGTGGTTGCAGGAGGTGCCAGATATTTTTCCTTAATGTCTTTAGCAAAACGTTTGACGCTAGCTAGCAAAGACTTGCGGTATAAATCAATCTCGTCTTTGTTTCCTGACTCGTAAGCATCCTCTAAGCGATAGTAGTCTGCCAGAGGAAACTTGGAATCAATTGGTAAATAGATGTAGTCTTTTTCCACTTGTCCCGGTAATTTAATTGCATACTCTACACGTTCACTAGAGCCTAGAACCGTTGCAAACTCACGCTCATACTGGCTCGGTGTCAGAATGTCTTCAATGATTTGACCAAGCTGCAATTCGCCTAAAATCCCGCGCGTTTTAGTATTGGAGAGCACCTTGTTTAGAGTGCCCACATCACGTGCCACATTTTGCATTTCTCCTAGACCGCGATTGACCGACTCTAATTGTTTAGAGACTGTTTCAAAGGAGGCTTGCAATCTTGTTTGCAGTGTTTTCTCTAATTTTTCTTCCACCGTTTGGCGCATTTGTTCTAAGCGACGATCGTTTGATTCTTGAATCTGACGCATTCGTTCATCTGTCTTATCACGATTTTGGGTTAGATTTTCACTTATTTCTAAACGCATTTCCGTTAAATTCCGATGTAAATCCGTACGCACCTCACCCAAACGATCTCCCAGAGCCAATTCCAGTTGTTGTTGTGTCAGAAGACTTCGTTGCCGTTCTTGCTCAAAACGGTAATCCAACTGATCAGATAAGTGATCAGCTTGATCTTCCAGCAATTTCTGTACCTGATCTGCCTGTTGCTGATTCTTTTGCCATAAAAGAAAGGTCACAACAAGATTTCCCAGCAATAAGAGGATAATTATAAACTCCATACTAACTCCTGTCTTTGCTATAAATGACAATAACATAACCTGATTGGCACTCTAAAAAAACGGGCTCATCTATAAATTCGTTAGAAGCATACACTTTTTTGAAAAAATAATTGGATTCGTTTAAAGGATATTTGGCTCCTTCAATGGTCAACCGGCTATCGTCCGCAGGCATAAAGGCTAGATAGTTCATACCAGCTACCGGCTTTATCTCGTGACGCCCTTGAGGACAATAGCTGAGCTCATTTTGCGCACTACAAAGCCGAATTTGTTGCATATAAGGCGTGATTTCTGGATCGCTCGGCAAGAAAATATTTGCCAAAGTATGATCCAAGCGCCCGCCAAAAGCACCAAAAATAGTCACTTGTGCCTGCGGATAACGTACAAAAACAGTCTTGACAGCTAGTTCTAAATCTGTGTCGTTTTTTTCAGGTTGTGCTTGAAGTACCTCCTTAGATTGAGAACAAACCAAAGCCAGCTCTTCCTCCGAAACAGAATCAAAGTCACCGACCGCTAAGTCTGGACAAATGCCTTGTTCAATGAGAAACAGGCTTCCTCTGTCCACTCCGATAAAAATGTCAAAATTCACTTGAAAACTATCTATCATCCCGCCAGCAAAAAGAGCAATTTTAGTCATGCAATGCTTCTTTCAATGTTTGAACCTGATGAGCTACATCTCCTTTGAAAACGTAACTGCCCGCTACAAAGACATTGGCACCAGCTTCTTTGGCAACGCGAATGGTTTCATCATCAATACCACCATCTACTTCAATATCAAAGTCTAGTTGGTTCACTTCTCTCAAAACAACTAATTCTCGTACTTTATCCATTGTTTCTGGCAGAAAGGCTTGTCCACCGAAGCCTGGATTGACCGTCATAACCAAGACTTGATCGACTAAATTCAAAACATTTTTCACCACTTCAACAGGCGTCCCTGGATTGATAACGACACTTGCCTTGACACCTGCTGTCCGAATCTTTTGCAAAGCTCCGTGAATATGAGGGGTTGCTTCAGCGTGGATACTGATAATATCTGCACCCGCACGAGCAAATTCTTCAATATGATGTTCTGGATTAGATACCATAAGATGACAATCAAATACCAATCTACTGTGCGGTCGCATGCTCGCGACCACACCCGCACCAAAGCTGATATTGGGCACAAAATGACTATCCATAATATCAATATGAACATATTCTGCACCAGTTGCTTCTAGCTTTTTTAGTTCCGATTCAAAATTAGCATAATCTGCACTTAAAATAGATGGTGCAATTTTATAAGGTTTCATTTGACTTCCTCCTCATTTAGGTTGCTTTTTAGCTACTTTTTTATAGGTTCCACGACGGTTTTCAATTTCACTCAGAAATTGCAAGTAATTCTCGAAACGAAAAGCTGCAATTTGTTCCTTTTCAACGGCAGGTTTTACCGCACAATTCGGTTCATGCGTATGCGTACAGGTCCGGAATTTGCAGCCATGACTGACTTGTGCAATTTCAGGAAATGCTCGATTTAAATCCTCTGCATTGTCCACTTCATAATCCAGCGAAGAAAATCCCGGGGTGTCTGCAATTTTTCCCCCATTGAGATTGTAAAAACTAACCACTCTAGTTGTGTGGCGACCACGACCCAAACTTTCTGAAATTTTTCCGGTTTCCAACTGTAAATCTGGTACCATTTTATTGAGCAGAGTAGATTTGCCAACCCCAGTTTGTCCCATGAAAACAGTCGTCTTAGCTGTTAAAAACGGCAACAGTTCTGTTATTGTCTTGGCAGTATCATAGCCGATAGAGCGATAAATATCAAGGAAAACATCTAACTCCTTGTCGTCCGCCAACAAATCTAATTTACTGATATAGATAATCGGGTGGATAGCTTTCTGCTCCAAGAGGACTAAATAACGGTCCAAAAGATTAGGATTGAAATCTGGCTCTTTAGCACTCATTATTACAACAGCTTGATCTATATTGACAATAGGTGGTCGTACCAGACTGTTTTTTCGCTCTGCTATTTTTAAGATATAACCTTCAGAATCTTTCTCAGCAGAAAATTCGACCTCATCCCCCACATAGGGAGTTTGTCCTTTCTTGCGGAAATTTCCTCTAGCTCTAGTCTGATAAACCTTGCCTTCTGACTCTACATAATAGAAACCTGCTAAGGCTTTCACGATTATTCCTTTCAAATGGACTCCTTTAACGCTTAATAAGTTCATTATAACAAAAAAAGCAGTATTTTGCTTTTTAGTGCAAAAAAATGATGAAAAACGTTTCTAATATGGTATAATAGAAACCAAGCGGAAATGGCGGAACGGCAGACGCGCATGCTTCAGGCGCATGTGTCCATTCGGACGTGAGGGTTCAAATCCCTTTTTCCGCATTTTTATTTCGTTTGAGACTTCGTCAATTGTAGCGCACCTTACTCAAGTTATGCTACGCTTTGTCTTCTCGCCTAAAACGAAATAACATAGTTGGATATACTCCATTCAAAAAGCGCTTATTTTAAATTCTGGAAAGGTGGCCCAGCTTGGTACGGCACCGGACTCGAAATCCGGCAAATGGATTTTATTCATGCGCGGGTTCAAATCCCGTCCTTTCCTTATGAAGAACCTCACTAAGATGAACTTAGCGAGGTTCTTTGTTATATGATACTTATTATTCAGTTTATCTGAATCCCTCATCATATAAGCTATCTGATAAGCGGGAAAATTCTTGCAAATCAAGTGCTTCTCCTCGAACATTTGGAGACAGATCAGCATTATTCAAAGCGATCTCCAGTCTTGTTTTAATTTCATCCGATTTGCCAAAACAACTAGTTAGATTATTCCAGAGGGTTTTCCGACGGTGAGTAAAACTAGCTTTTGAGACCTTGAAGAAGAAGGGTTCATCTTTGACCTCAACTGCCGGCTTGTCTCTACGAGTCATTTTCAGAATTGCCGAATCCACATTTGGGGCGGGAACAAAGACTGTCCGCGGTACGATAAAAGCGACTTTAGCTGTCATGTAATATTGCACAGCTATTGACAAACTACCATAAGACTTACTATTGGGCTGCGCCGAGATGCGATCAGCTACTTCTCGCTGCATCATCACAACAAATTCTGAAAAAGGAATCCGACTTTCTATCAGATGGATCAAAATCGGAGTCGTGATGTAATAAGGCAGATTAGCCACCACTTTGATAGGTAATTCTGGATTGGAAAATTCCTTAATTCGAGCCTGTAAGTCTGACTTAAGAATATCTTCATTGATAATCTTAACATTTTCAAATTCCTGCAGGGTATCTGCCAAAATCGGCATTAGACGCTCATCAATCTCAAAAGCCATGACTTCTGCTGCATTCTCTGCTAAAAACTCAGTCAGTGCCCCAATGCCCGGTCCGATTTCAATCACATTAACATGTTTATCAATTTCAGCTGTATCCACAATTTTTTGTAAAATATTGGTATCTGTCAGGAAGTTCTGACCGAATGATTTTTTAAAAGTAAAACCATGACGCTCAAGTACAGCTCGCGTCACGCTATAATCCGCAATTCTCATAATTCTCATTTCTATCCATTAGCTAAATAAAATATATAAAATCCGCATAATTCCTAGCACAAGCAAAATCCAAAATGCTGGATGAATCCGGCGTTTGTTACCTTTTGAATCGGATTCAATCACATTATCTGCCTGCTTGCTTTCTTGATTTTGCCGCTTCTTCAACTCATCTTGGTAAGCAGCTGATTTTAGAATATTGTCTTCTGGCAACATGTCTGAAGCATAATCATCTGGAAACCCCATAGCTAACCCAAGCAAGTCCTTATCCGTTAGAGAGAAATCTAAATCTTCTGGTTGATTTTGCTGAATAGCACGGATATTTTTTAAAAGTTTATCAGAAGCGATAGGCAATTCGTCCATAGAAACAATTTCTAAAACGTCAAATCCCAGCGTATCATCCTCTTTGACATTTGCAATAATATAGCGAACAAAATCATCATACAGTTGCAACACCTGTGGAGCATGTTGCTCTAAAAAAGACCGATTGTGGCGGGCATTTTGCTGGAATTTTTCAATGGAAAGAGTAACTCCCATATTCTGCTCTTGATAAAATTCTTCTGCTTTCTCTTTATCTTCTTTTTCAAGCTCTTCTACTTTTTTCCACAAATCAATAGCTGCTTGCAAATCTTCTTCATTCCAAAACAGTTGCCAGAAATAGGGAATACTATAAATTCCCTCCGCTAAAACACGTGTCTCATCTCCGTTTTTAAAATAAATATAACTTCTATTTGCCATGTCGCTTCCTTTCGTACTCTTTCATTACATTTTCAACATCTGTCAATCCAATCCCAAACAATTCTAGTCGTTTAAGCAACTGTTTCCCATTTGAATAGCCAATGCGGAGTTCTTCTCCTAAAAATTCACGACGTTTGCGGCTGTCATTGCCTGCCAGAAATCCTAAGCGAATCAAATCTGAACGTGTGATATCAAAATCAGTCTTTTTTTCAAAATGTTTAGTTACCTGAGAAAGAGCAGCTTTTAAATCTTCATATGAAGCATGCTCAATACCTAATGATTTCCCTTTATTTTTAGACTTAGGAGCGGCCTCATCACGCCTTAAAAAAGCATGTTGAACACTAGGAATAGCGATCATGATCATCCTACGAATCCGCTCACCATTGACATCTGGGTCAGTAAAAACGATAAC
The DNA here is from genome assembly GCF_014334035.1 of Streptococcus sp. NSJ-72. Classification (NCBI taxonomy): domain Bacteria; kingdom Bacillati; phylum Bacillota; class Bacilli; order Lactobacillales; family Streptococcaceae; genus Streptococcus; species Streptococcus sp. NSJ-72. The sequence goes on along the minus strand of NZ_CP060489.1, from coordinate 151,820 downwards.
CCCATGTAAATCATGAAGTCTTGCAATTCGCTCTAAATCCTCTTGGTTAATCGCTGAACCTCTGGTTTCATAGGTTTTCACATCAAAATATCGTTGAAGATTAACCGTATCATCTCGTCCTTCAACCACAATGATTTGAGAAATTTTCTCTTTCATTTATTTTTCCTTTAAATCAAAAATGCGCAGAGCATTCTGATAGGTTGCTTCCGCCACTTCTTCCGTCGTCAAGCCGCGAAGCTCTGCTATTTTATCTACAACATAACGAGTATAAGCCGTTCGATTTTCACGACCACGTTTTGGTACAGGGGCTAGATAAGGTGCATCTGTCTCAACTAAAATCTTATCTAAAGGCAACTTCTGCGCAGCTTCTTGCACATCTACAGCCTTTTTAAACGTCACCACACCAGAAAAAGAAATCATCATACCAAGCTCAACAAAACGTTCAGCCATTTCTAAAGAGCCTGAATACGAGTGCATAATACCACCCTGTTCGCCAACACTAGTTTCCTTAATAACTTCATAAGTATCTTCCAGCGCATCACGCGTATGAACAACAAATGGCAAATCGTGGTCTTTCGACAGCTGAATCTGACGTTTGAAGACCTCAATCTGCACATCTTTCGGATCTTCCATCCAGTGATAATCCAGACCAATCTCACCGAGGGCAATAACTTTGGAATCGTGCAAATGACTGACAATCATGTTTTCAACTTCTTGCGTATAAGAGCCTGCCTCAGTTGGATGCCAACCAATCGTGCTGTATAGTTCATCATATTGACGAGACAGCGCTAGCGACTTTTCAATGGTTTCTGTATCAAAACCCACAATATTCATCTTGGTAACACCTAGCTCGCGTGCGAAAGCAATCTCTTCAGCTTCTTTTCCTGCAAAATTATCCACGTTAAGGTGTGTATGTGTATCAAAAATATTCATCAGTTCAATCCTCTTTATATCATTTTCTATTATATCAAAATCTCGTGGTAAATGCAGTTTGTCTCGTTGTTATCCAACAAAAAAACCAGCGGTCTCGAGTTTCCGTTGGTTCTTCATCTTGTATTCGTTTGGATTATGCAGCCAAAACTTTGCGTCCTTTACGACGACGGCTAGCAAGCACGCGACGACCGTTTTTAGTTGCCATACGATGACGGAAACCGTGTTTGCGCGCACGACGGATTTTACTTGGTTGATAAGTACGTTTCACTTTGAATACCTCCTCTTAGATTCTTGTATTCGTTTAGCCGGCTATGTGATCAGTTACTAAACATACTTAACTATTCTATATGATTCTGGGGCTTTTGTCAATACTTACTGAAATAACTTTCTCTTTAAAAACGTAATCATAGGCTTCGAGTCGCTTCGTAAAAGGGAATTAAGCTTGTCATGGCCTCCTGCAACTGGGACAGCACCTGATCCCTTGAAGTGGCTCGATAGAGGGGAATATCGTATTTGACCAGAACCTTGCGAGCCTGACCGGCTGCCACTTGCTGGATAAGAAACTGACGATTTTTCTCCGTACCTTCAAAGCGCTGACTCAGGCCATTGATCTGGACAAAATAGTAAGCTGGTGACTGGATAGGCAGATTCAGTACTCGGTTTTGCTTACTAAGGCTATGCTCATCTTTCTTGCGCTCCATGAAACTCACCTCTAGTGACACCCCAAAGTCTTTTGCAGTTCCATACAAGCGCAGAGCAAACATAGGCTCCGTAATTCCCCCATAACCTTTAAGATAATTCCAAAAATGTGGCCGCAGCATCTGCGCCTGATTCATCCACTGACTAGTTCGCTCCAAGGTCAGCTTGGGATAAAGGCACTGAAAATCCTTGACCAAGTCTGCAAACTCCTTACGCGCTTCCTGTCCATTAGCCTTGAACTCCAGCATGGACTTGCGCAACTGGCCTGCCTTATCTGGAGAAATGTACTTGACTCCCTGATGGGGTAGAAAGCTTTCAATAGCTGGAAAAAGTGACATGAGAACTCCTTTCTTTTTTACTCTTTATAATAGAATGCTTCTGAGTTATTCACGTTAACGCTTTGCGTAATAAGAATCCTGTCCCTCTTACGATTAGAAGCATCCATTATTTTTTGATTATCCAAAGTCATAGACATATCTATACCAGCAGGAATAAATAAGACGGCTGCATCCGGTCCTCCAAAGGATACTCCACCTTGTAAATAAGAATTAATCATTTTAAAATTGTTTCCTAATTTCAAGTCATTATTAACCAAGCCATTTTTATCAAATACTAATTCATTCCCCCACCCATTTCTCCATGTACCTTCAACACTAGAATAATCTCCCTTTTGGATGGCTCCCAAATCCATTTGGGACGAACTATTTTGTTCTTTCTGATTTCTAACACTTGTCGTTGCTTGGTAGTTTTCTATATCTTTCCACCTTAACGAAGATAGATCAAGCTCTTTTTTAGAAGCTAACCCAAAAACTGAACCTACGCTTTTTTCAGAATTTGAATCTACACCAGTTATTTGAAAATCTGCTTCTTTTAGCACATCTATACCACTATTATCAGATTTCAGTTGATAAAGATAACCCTTAGCATCTGGACTTAGAGAATGCCATTGAGCATAAAAGACTGTCCCATCTGTATATATTGTGGCGCTTTCTCGACTTCCACCTACTGAAGCCACTTTTGATTGAGCTAAATAAGTTGATGTCCCTTGATTCAAATAATAAACAGCCGCTAAATAATAAGCCCCGTTAGAATGATGTCCTGTGATTAATTCATCCGTCCCATTTTTATCAATATCATAAAATGTGTATATCTTCGCACGGCCTTCAGAAGTATCTTTCTTTAATTTATCCAAAGTCGAAGCATATAATTTTTCATCTTGTGCTACTGAAATCGAAGCACTCTTTTGCTCTTTGTCTAATGTACTCTTACTCGAGTCAGAAGTATTCTCCTGCTTCTCTATTTTCTTTTGACCACAGGCACCAAGTAGTACTAACCCTAAAATAATTAGAAAAACTCTCTTCTTCATATATCCTTCTCCTAGTTTATTACTACAAAAGCCAGCATCTCTGCCGGCTTTCTCTTTATTCACTATCAATATCCACTACAACATAACGGTTTGGTTCGTCACCCTCTGAATAGCTGGTAAGCCCGTCCATTTTAGAAATAATTCGGTGAATAATTTTCCGCTCATTGTTAGACATAGGATCAGTCTTTTGACTATGTTGGTATTCCAACACACGATCAGCTAGCTTCTGAGCGTAGCTTTGTAGAACTTCTGCTCGATGTTCTACATAATCATTGACATTGATAGAAATGTAAAAACTCTTAGAGTAACGATTATAAAGATAATTCTGTGCCAATAATTGAAGAGCTTTCAGCACTTTTCCGTGATAGCCGATAATGCGACCAGGCTCATTGGTATCAATTTGCATATTGATTGTCCGACGATTATGAGCACTTGCAAGGCTAGCTTCTACGTCCATTTCATCCACGATGTTTTGCACATAACCCGTCACACTCGCAACAACTTCTTCAACATCATAATTTTCTTCAACTTGAATGCCCAAATCTTCAAAATCAGCCGGCTCTTCAGCTATCGGTTGACTTTCCGAGCGCTTTTCTATAGCCTGATCAAAAGAAATAATCTTATCGGTTGTCTTTTCTTCTTGAGCGACCGATTTTTGAAAATTTACGATATCACTATCTTTCAACAAGTCAATCGTTCCTGTCTCTTCAAGAATCGTGCTGGCTTCTTTTTCATGCTTCAAGATTTCAGCTTTGACATCATCTGAAATTTCTTTGCCTTCTTCTTCAACTTTTTTAATAGCTGCAACAACGTGGCCTAAGTCAACAGTTGCTTCACTGACGCTCTTGACAGGTTCATTTTGAGCATTGATTTCTTCTGGAACACCTTTGACAGCCTTTTGATTCGCCTTTACTACTGTCGTTTCGTTGATGGGTTCTACGTCAACTTGGGCTAATTTCTTGCCAAATAATCCCAAAAATCCTTTTTTCTCACGAGAAATCACTTTGATATGTGCTTTCATCCTTGGAATCTCTAACTCACGCAAGCCATTTTGAATAGCTTCTTCAACACTCGCTCCTGTAAATAATACCATACAAGCGCCTCCTTACTTTTTCTTTTTTTGTGCTTTACGATAGGCACGTTTTTTCTTTTCTTCACGTTCACGCTCGGCAGTCGCCTTTGCTTCTCTTTCTGCAATGATTTTATATGGATTGCTCAGTAAAAGCGTTTGGAACACTTGATAAGCATACGACGTACTCCAGTATAATGCAACCCCACTCGCTACGTTGACCGCAAAGAAAAAGACAAAGATTGGCATGATAAACATCATTCCTGTCATCAAACCATTACGTTCTGCCATTCCTTTATTGCTCAACCAAGTACTCAAAAAGGTGAACGCAGCTGCTAAAACTGGCAAAATATAATAAGGATCTGTCGCCCCAAGATTCATCCATAGGAAATGCCCAACTTTAAGAAACTCAACACGGATCAAAGCATGGTATAACGCAATCAGCACAGGCATTTGAATGAGCAAGGGCCAAAATGATGCCGAAGGTTTCACTCCTAATTCTTTATATAGTTTTTGCGTTTCTTGAGCCAGACGATTACGGCTTTCCATATCACGCCCTGGATACTTCGCCTGCAATTCTTTCACCAATGGCTGTGCTTCCTGCATTTTGCGTGAAGCATTGATCTGCAATTGGAAAACTGGCAGAAGAACAGTCCGGATAATTAAAGTGAAGAGGATAATCCCAATCCCCGTACTTCCATTAAAGGAAAGAAACCGAATCGTTACAGCGAAGAAATACACAAATCTTTCCCATAAATCTGGCGAACTCGCTGTAACCTCACTCGTTCCACATGCTGTTAGAATGAGCAAAGCCAGAGCTAAAAGCACCACCAACTTACTTTTCTTTTTCACAACTCAAACCTTCCTGATAAATTTTTGCTATTTTTAGTACATGAAGTAAATTTTGTTCCAATTCTGGATAAGTCAGAATTTCTACACCTTTCCGTGCAATGACGACAAAATCAAGCGTTGCTAACTTTAGTTTATGAGTTATCAAAACGTGTCGAATACGACGTTTAATCTTGTTGCGCATGACCGCGTTTCCTAGTTTTTTACTGACAGATATTCCTACTCGAAAGTGTTTTTGTTTCTTTTCTAATTTATAAATGACGAATTTTCTATTGGCAAAACTTTGCCCAACTTTGAAAATCGCATTAAAATCTTTCTCGCTCTTGACGCGATAGCTTTTCTTCAAAACTCAACTCCATCTACCAAAATTATATCTATTATACCATAATTTTCAAAAAAACCAATAAGAGCAGGTATATTCACCATTTTACTAATTTTCCAAGCTAAATGAGAATGAATTTTGTGAGCTGTTCTGCTTAAAATTTTATGCGAAAGCTATTTAAAATGGTGAACACGAAAAAGCGACTAAGATCTATTCCTAATCGCTTCTCTACGTCTGATACTCAATGATTGCACGTATTTATAAATTTGGGCAACATCATATTTTCCAATTATTTATTAGATTCTTTTGCAAAAAATTGTGTGGCTGCAACTGCTGCTTTCCAGCCTTTGTACAATTTTTGCCGCTCTAGCCCTGACATAGTTGGCTGGAATGTTTCCCCGACCGCATTTAATGTTTTCAACTCCTCCATGTCTTTCCAATAACCAACCGCAAGTCCTGCTAGAAAAGCTGCTCCAAGAGCCGTTGTTTCCAAATTTGCCGCACGCGCTAACTCAATTCCCAGAATATCTGCTTGAAACTGCATGAGGAAATCATTCATGGCAGCACCTCCATCTACCTTCAGGACTTGGATAGCTGTATCTGTGTCCATTTGCATCGTATCAATGATATCGCGCACTTGATAAGCAATGGATTGCAGAGTTGCTTTGATAAAATCTTCTTTACTCGTTCCACGTGTCAATCCAAAAATAGAACCTCTTGCTTCTGGATCCCAATAAGGCGCTCCAAGGCCTGTAAAAGCTGGAACAACATACACTTCATTTTCATTGGTGGAATTTTTTGCATATTTCTCAGATTCAGGTGAGCTAGCAATCATACGAAGGCCGTCACGAAGCCACTGAATGGCACTACCTGCAATGAAAATCGACCCTTCCAAAGCATAAGTCATTTTGCCATTTATCCCATAACCAATGGTTGTCAAAAGATTATTTTTTGATAAATTGCATTCCTGACCAGTATTCATAATGATGAAAGATCCAGTCCCATAAGTATTCTTCACCATTCCCGGTTCAAATGCTAATTGCCCAAAGAGAGCAGCTTGCTGATCGCCTGCCATTCCTGAAATCGGTACTTCTCCGCCATAGAAATGGTAGGGAGCTGTTTTCCCATAAATTTCTGAGTTTGAGCGAACTTCTGGTAGTATAGCCTTAGGAATGTTGAGCAAGGATAAAATCTCGTCGTCCCACTTCAAATCCTTGATGTTGTATAACATGGTCCGCGCTGCATTGGAATAATCAGTCACATGAGCTGCACCATCCGTTAATTTCCAGACCAACCATGTATCAATCGTTCCAAAGAGCAATTCTCCTCGCTCTGCACGTTCCTGTGCTCCTTCCACATGATCTAAAATCCAGCGCACCTTGGTCGCAGAGAAATAAGCATCTATAATCAAACCTGTTTTTCCATGAAAGAAGTCTACATATCCATCTTGTTTGAGCTTTTCTGCTAAAGAAGCTGTTTGCCGAGACTGCCAAACGATCGCATTGTAAATGGGTAATCCGCTTTTTTTATCCCACACAACCGTTGTCTCCCGTTGATTGGTAATCCCAATCGCTTCAATCTGATTTGGCTTAATGCCACTTTCGATAAAGGCACCTGCAATGACCGACTGCACCGAATTCCAAATCTCATTTGCATTATGCTCTACCCAGCCTGCTTGTGGAAAAATCTGAGTAAACTCTTTTTGACTCGTGGCAACTTGTTCGCCCTTTTTATTAAAAATAATCGCCCGTGAACTGGTTGTCCCTTGGTCAATCGCCATGATATAAGTTTCTTGTGACATAAAACGCCTCCATTGTATGTTCTATTTTTATTATACATAATAAAGCGTTTTCTTTCTATCTTTTTCTTCTATTTTTGTGAAAATTTCACTTGAACCCGAGTTCAGACATGTAAAAAGGGAGTGGGACAGAACTCAAAATTAAAAATTTTAAGTTCGTAGTCCCACCCCCGCAAAGATGATTAGGAACTCTTGCGAGCTTGAACAGCGAAGAAAGAGTCCAATCAGCTACTGCGTCATTTGTTTATCACGAAACTCTTTCGGAAGTTGGACACTTTTGTCCCAGCCTCTCCGTCACTCATTTACAAATTACAAACGAGCGTTTAATTCTTTGCTCAATTCTTCAAATCCTGGTTTTCCAAGAAGAGCAAACATATTTTTCTTATAAGCTTCTACGCCCGGTTGGTCAAATGGGTTAATCGCATTCAAGTAACCGGAAAGAGCGATAGCCAGCTCAAAGAAATAAATGGTGTAACCAAGAGTAAAGGCATCTTGCTCAGGAAGCGTTACATACATATTTGGCACGTCACCGTCAGTATGAGCCAGAAGCACACCATCTGTCGCTTTCTTGTTAACGAAGTCAACATCTTTTCCTTGGAGGTAGCCAAGTCCATCTAAGTCTTCTGCCAATTCAGGAATCGTCACGTTCTTGCGTGGTTTGTCCACACGTACAACTGTTTCAAACATAATACGCGCACCTTCTTGGATAAATTGTCCAAGAGAGTGAAGATCTGTCGAGAAGTTGGCAGATGTTGGATAAATACCTTTTTGGTCTTTCCCTTCTGACTCGCCAGCTAATTGTTTCCACCATTCTGAGAAGTATTGAAGTGATGGCTCGTAGTTAACCAAAATTTCAGTTGCATAACCTTTGCGATAAAGGATGTTACGAAGAGCTGCGTATTGATAAGCTTCGTTTTCTGCAATCTTGTCTGAAGTGTAATCCTTACGAGCAGCATTGGCACCTTCCATAAGGGCTTTAATGTCAGCGCCTGATGCAGCAATTGGAAGCAATCCAACTGCTGTCAATACTGAGAAGCGTCCACCAATGTCATCTGGAACCACAAATGTTTCCCAACCGTTAGCATCTGCTTCAACCTTAACAGCACCTTTTTGACGGTCAGTTGTCGCATAGATACGTTTGTTAGCTTCTTCTTGACCGTATTTATTAATCAAGAGTTCTTTGAAGACACGGAATGCGATGGCAGGTTCTGTCGTTGTCCCTGATTTAGAAATCACATTGACTGAGAAATCTTTATCCGAAACGTATTCCACCAAGTCTGCAAGATAAGTAGATGAGATAGAGTTTCCTGCATATAGAATTTGAGGAGCTTTGCGTTCTTCTTTGGTTTGCAAGTTCGCAAAATGATTGTTCAAGAAATCAATCGCTGCTTTTGCTCCAAGGTATGAACCACCAATCCCAATCACCACCAAAACATCACTGTTTGATTTGATTTGTTCTGCTGCTTTCAAAATACGAGCAAATTCTTCTTTATCATAGTTTTCTGGAAGGTCAAGCCAACCACGGAAGTCACTTCCTGCACCAGTTCCTTTGCGCAATAGTTCATCTGCTGCAGAAACTTGCGTTTGCATATAGTCCACTTCATGTGGTGCAACAAATTTTCCAAGAACGTTTGAGTAATTAAATTGAATATGTGTCATTATAGTCCTCCAATTTTTCTTCCCTACTATGATACCGCTTTACCGCTTTTTTATCAAGCGATTTTCTTGACTAAAACGTTTCCAATTTATTATTTTAATCCCCTAAAAGAATCTAACTTAATCTGTTTGCTATCAATCCCCTTGTCTTCAAGAAATTTTTTCATCGCTTCTGTATCACCAGAACGACCAGCCAAGAGATAAATTGCTTTGTTGCCATACTGTTCTGCTGCTTGCTTCAGTCTTTTTTTACTTTGAGAAAGGTTGGCACTTTTGCTATAATCCAAGTTACTATATTTTTGAGCTATTTGAGACAATTTTTTATCAAAAACCAAGACACCTTTGTCCAAGTGGCTGAGAACAATGGAACGTTTACCAGCCCACTCTTTGACAATAGGCTTCATGGCTGCAATACCGACATCAGATGCAAAGCAAACAAGGGGTTCCTTGTCGTTTGCAACTGATAAATTAGAGGTTAACCAACTCATCTCAACTTTACTACCTGCTGGCAAGCTGGTTAAGGTTTTCTTATAAAGACTGCCGTTATTGTGCGTCAGAATAAGTATCTCATTGTCATCAGGATTGGAGGCGATGGTCAGCCAGCGACTCTTTTGTCCGCTCTCTTTAATATTAGGTAAGGCAATCTTAGCATAAGAACCGGCCTTCCAAGTCATATTTTTAGATTTTGTCAGATGAATGAGGTGAATATCGTCGCTAGGATTTTCAATACATTTAACCGATAAAGATTGACTGTCCCCAAAATAGACAATCGCACCCCAAATAATGAGACATCCAAGAAGGCCCACAGCAAGGATTGATACAGTAATCATTAACATTTTAGAACGTCCTTTCATGATTTCTCCTTAAAACTTTTATTTCCAAAATTTAAATGATATCCATAGTGCTAGCGCAATAATCACAATGAAGCTTATTGCCATCACAATAAAATCCATATTAGGCAGACTGTAAATGTAAGCCATAACAGCTACTGCCGCCAACCAAATTCCTACAATTTGATAGATAAATGATAATCGAGGCACCATACAGAGACCTATTGCAAGCAAAATCAGACCACCAGTCGCAAATGACATAAAATCAGGTTTTGCTAGATTAACAGACACTTTGGTAGTTCCCCAAATAATCACTAAAATACCGATTACTGCTAGGCTAAGACCACTAATGGTTAATCCGTTCATTTGTTTTCCTCCGTTCGTATTCATGCTTTTCCTCCTTTTATTTTAAAATTTGAGTGACTACGTAATAATCAATTCATAAAAAAATCTTGAATGAACAAATAATTATATTCATTCATTTTTGTTTAAAAAATAAAGAATCGCAATCCTTTATTAAAAAAGTCCTTTGACAAAGTAAGTCGCCAAGGTTTCAATGGTTTGACTGATATGAGGGAAATCCTCTTCAGTGATATGGGTATCCATATAGTAGAAAAGCTGATAAACCTGCAGCACTTCTTGGATTTTTTCTTGAGAATAGCCTTCTGCCAGCATACGATTGGTAAAGGTTTCCACTAAAAACTGATGAAATGGATTCGCGTCCTTGCCTTTTTCCGAAGAATAATAGCTATGCAGCTCATCAGAAATAGCCGGGTTATACCATTCTGCCAGAATTTTACTGGACGAAACGAGATTTCGCGACTGACTAAAAATCTGCCCGACGAGTTCGACCGCATCTCCTTGCCAATCAATATCGTCTCTCATTGCTTGACGCACACGGTTATTTTCATCAATATAAACATCCAGAAAAATGGCTTCCTTGGAGTCATAATAGTTGTAAAAAGAACCAACCGCCATGCCAGCTTGCTTGGCAATCTCAGAAATTCCTGTTGCCTTATAACCTTTTCTTGAAAAAATGACATAGGCAGCAGATTTTAATCTTTGTTTTTTGTCTTGCGACATAATGAACTCCTTCCTAAGTAGCGTACAATGGCAGGATGTGAATGAATATAAAATATAATTCATTCATATTATAGAGCACTATCAGTTTTTTGTCAATAGTGTCCTTAAAAAGAAACTTTAGAAAGATTCTAATTATTTGTTGACTCCAATCCTCAGTAATCACAGTCACATACTTGACTTATAGGCAATGGGCTATGTAAATAGCTAAAATATTAATAAGTTTGTTCCTGCTTAAACTACATCATTTGACTATACTAAACTTCGTTCTCTAATCCCATTCTTCAAAATAAAAAGAGCACACAATTCACACTCGCTTAGGGCTGCTGGATTCCTCCTCTGACCCGCTTCACGCAGAATTGTTGCTCCATAAACATTATAACATAAAATATCTGAACTGCAAAGTTAGAATTTTTTCTTTTTTTAGAAAAGAGATGGCTAACAGACAAACTACTAATCCTATCAAAGCTAGCTGAATAATTGTCAAACCAGCCTGTCCGCTGTCTACGGACCAAATGATTTTTAAAAAAGCTGTTACAACCAAAATAAGCCCCACCATTTTCCAACTATGCAACCAGGTGGCACGAATCAGCAAAATAAAAAAACTGAGTACAAGAAAAGCAAAGAATAAATTTTCCCCCGTCAAACCAGCCTGTAAAAACTCCCGTTCATAAGTTAAAAATTCTTTAACCAAGAGAAGCGTTGTCCGAGGAACAGGAAACCAAATCATACTGGTAAATAGAGCTAGAATACTGACAAATAACCAAGTATTTGTCGCCGATAAGAAAAAATAAAATTGGAAGGAGTAAAATAGGATGGGTGTGCCAGCTTAACTGGTTTTGGTGGCATTTAAAAGCCCAAGCTTGAAAATCCAAATTCAGCACTAACAAGCTGATAAAAAAGGCTGCCAGTCCAAGTAAGAAAGCTGAAATAAGCCATTGCTTTTGTTTTATCTTTTTTTTCTTCTTTGTCTGAAAAATTCCTGCATGATTGCCGCACATTCGACCTCCAAAATCCCAGTTTCAAGTTCAACTCGGTGATTAAGACGTTCATCCGTTAGAATGTCATAAAGACTGCCTGCTGCGCCGAATTTTGGATTCTTTGCACCATAGATAACCTGTGGAATGCGAGCCAGACCAATAGCACCACTGCACATCACACAAGGTTCAATAGTAACAAAAAGGGTCGTATCCAGCAGACGCCAGCTATGCTCATGCTGATTGGCCTCCTCAATCGCCATCACTTCCGCATGCATAATCGCTCGCTGCAATTCCTCACGTGCATTATGTCCACGACCGATAATCTTCCCGTCCTTGACAATAACACAACCAATCGGAATTTCATCATTAGCAAGCGCAATCTCTGCTTCTTTCAAAGCCTCCCGCATGAAAAACTCTTTTTCTTCAACTGTGTAGTTCATCTTTTAACCGTATAATCCTCTGTATGATAAAAATCTCCTAATTCATAAGTCGTGACTTCTCTGACATGAAGTTTATATTTGGCAACTAGATCCGCAATATCCTCGCTATTGATTAAAGTAATGACTCTAGTCCCTTGACGAACTGCTTCAATAGCACTTCTTGAAAAATCAGAAGTTGTAATAAAAATACCATATTCTGCATTGTATTTATCCATTGCACCACGGAATTTATCAATCTCCGGAGAAGGAACATTGTTTTCCCAACGCTTTGCTTGGATAGCTACACGATTGGTTCTGAAGTCATCTGTACTAGTAATAAGCCAAAACCATCTAAACCACCATCATTAGTATAACTAACTCCAATTTTTTCATCTAGTTTGACACCCATCTCCTTGACTAGACCACGAGCAAAAGTTTCAAATTTTTGTGGTGACATAGATTTTAAAGCTCTTGTCAACTCAACTCTCCAATTTTCTTTTGAGTCATCTAGTGAATGTTTTAATTCCTTTTCAAAGGATAACTTGAAGAATTGTTTTGACTTCTTCTCATTTTTCCAAAATTGAATGGCTTTCTGTTGAATATCGCTAGCAAAATGCTCATCTAGTTTCACTTTTCTACCTAATTCTGTCAATTCAAAAGTCGATTGCTTGGGTTTAGAAAGATAGCCCGTGGTAAGTAAACTTTTGGCTGAAAAATTAAAAGTGTAATCACTAGGTTTATAAATTTTTCCACTTTTTTAAGACACTTTTTCTTCCTCAAAAAAATTTCTCCTCTATCGTATTTTCTCCCTTTTTAATAGCATCTAGCAACTCTCGTTTGGTTGCATAGCCACCTAGCTTTTTTAAATTCCTGATAATTTCACTTATCATTATTTTTTCCTGCTCTTTATTAGATAAATCTGTAAAGTTCATTATTTATCTCCTTTGCTCTCCATTTATTATATCATGTTATAAACCTGAAAATATAAAAAAAGCCACCTTTCGATGGCTTTCAGGAGATTATTATGAAAAAGTTTAGGATTTCTATCAAATAAAGTTAGGAGGTCTTCATCTGATGATTTTAGTATAACCCAGCCAGCTTAAAATTAACTTAAGAGAGAATTATTCTTTAAACTTTTTTATTGCGTCAATAAAAAGCGAGCCGAAACCCGCTTTGTCTACTTCTATTACAAACTTGACCAAACACTTTCCAGGATGTTTGTCTGTTCACGACCAGGACCGACAGAGAAAGTAGAAATACGAACACCGACCAATTCACTGACACGGCGGACATAGTTGCGAGCATTCTCTGGCAACTCTTCTAAACTGCGAACACCTGTAATATCTTCTGACCACCCTGGCAATTCTTCATAGATTGGCTTGCACCGTTTGAGCTGCTCCAGACTAGCTGGATAATGATCAATGCGCTCACCATCTAAATCATAAGCGACACAGATTTTAACTGTATCAAGTCCCGTCAAAACATCAATCGAATTGAGAGAAAGATTGGTAATTCCAGATACACGACGGCTATGGCGCATCACAACTGAGTCAAACCAACCAACACGGCGAGGACGTCCTGTTGTCGTTCCATATTCATGGCCAACTTCACGAATGTGGCTACCTACTTCGTCAAACAATTCTGTTGGAAATGGTCCATCACCAACACGACTGGTGTAAGCTTTACAAACTCCGACAACTTTGTCGATTTTACTTGGTCCTACTCCCGAACCAATCGTCACACCACCTGCAACAGGATTAGATGACGTTACAAATGGATAAGTACCTTGATCGATATCTAGCATCACTCCCTGCGCCCCTTCAAAGAGTACTCGCTTGCCTTGATCAAGAGCATCGTTCAAGATAACAGAAGTATCTGTCACGTATTGTTTAATTTGCTGACCATATGCATAGTATTCCTCAAACATATCCTCAAATCTGATAGCTGTGCTATCGTAGAGTTTTTCAAACAGACGATTCTTCTCAGCCAAATTCCTTTGCAAACGCTCTCTGAAAATATCCTTATCCAAAAGATCAGCAATTCGAATTCCCACACGAGCAGCTTTGTCCATGTAAGCTGGTCCAATTCCCTTAATAGTCGTCCCGATTTTGTTATCACCTTTTGCTTCTTCTTGTAAGCGATCTAATTCAATATGATAAGGTAGGATAACATGAGCACGATCTGAAATCCGAAGATTATCCGTCGTAACCCCTTCTTCGTGCAAATAAGCCAATTCATGTACCAAAGATTTTGGATTGACCACCATTCCATTTCCAATCACAGAGATTTTTTCTGGGAAGAAAATCCCTGATGGAATCAGGTGCAGCTTGTACTTCTTACCGCCAATTACAATAGTATGACCCGCATTATCTCCGCCTTGATAACGGGCAATGACTTCGGCATTGGCTGAAAGGAAATCTGTAATCTTTCCTTTTCCTTCATCTCCCCACTGGGTCCCTACAACAACAACTGATGTCATAATCTTGTCTGAGCTAAGTGCTCGTCCTTTCTTGTCTACATGGCAGGAGTCTCACCCGCAATTATATCTTACACTTTATTATAAGAAAAATTCCTTCTTTTTTCAAGATAAGACCGCCATCGTTATTTGCAAATGACGAAGTTTGAACATCTCACCTTTGTAAAATCTGTATCTTATCTAAAATTATGATCATTTTCTTTTAAAAAAGTTCGGAAAACGTAGTAGAAATTTGTCTTCTAAGCATTTTTATAATAGACTAAAAGTATTAGAAAACAAACAGGGATTTACCATGAACATCAATCACTTATTCGAAAAATTAGCAGCAGATGCACCTATTTTACAAGCTACTTTCGGGTTGGAAAGGGAGGGCTTGCGTGTCAATCAAAACGGGAAATTAGCACAAACTCCTCATCCTCAAGCATTTGGAAGCCGTAATTTTCACCCGACGATTCAGACCGATTTTAGTGAGCAGCAATTAGAACTCATCACCCCAATTGCTCCTTCTACAAAAGAAGCAAGGCGTTTTCTCGCTGCCATTACTGATGTAGCTGGACGCACCATCCAAAAAAATGAAGCAATCTGGCCACTCTCTATGCCCCCAAAATTGTCACCAGCAGAAATTCAAATCGCTCATTTAGAAAACGATTTTGAGCGTCATTATCGAGAAAGTTTAGCAGAAAAATATGGAAAAACGCTACAAGCCATCTCAGGCATTCACTACAACATGGAGTTGGGACCAGACTTGATCCAAGCTCTTTTCAAGGTCAGTGATTACAAGAATATTCGTCTGTTTAAAAATGACCTCTATCTCAAATTGGCTCGAAACTTTTTACGTTTTCGCTGGTTTCTGACTTATTTATACGGGGCAGCACCAATTGCTGAGGAAGGATTCTTGACAAGGGAGATTTCTCAGCCTGTTCGCTCTATCCGCAATAGTGATCTTGGTTATGTCAATGATCAAAAGATTCATATCTCTTATACCTCACTAGAATCTTATGTGAGCGATATAGAGAAATACGTAGCACAAGGCGATTTAATTGCTGAGAAAGAATGCTACATGCCTGTTCGTTTCCGTGGGCAAAAAGAAAATCGACTTTACTTAGAAAAAGGAATCACTTATTTAGAATTCCGCTGCTTTGACCTTGATCCTTTTGAGGTGCTGGGAATCAGTCAGGAGACAATGGACACGGTTCATCTCTTTTTGCTTGCCTTGCTCTGGCTCGATGATATAGCAGAACCTGATGAACTTCTAAATCAAGCCCATGCTCTAAATGAGCAAATCGCTCTTAGCCACCCTCTGGCTCCGCTACCAGTTGAAGCTGATACCGACTTACTTCTTGAATCCATGCAAGCTGTTATTCATCATTTTGAACTAAGTCCCTACTATCAAAACTTGCTTCAACATGCAAGAAATGCAGTAGCTGATCCCAACCTGACCCTTGCCGCTCAGCTCTTGCCTTATCTTCGAAACCAGTCCTTAGAAGCCTTTGGTTTAGAAAAAGCCAAGGAATACCACAACTACGCTTGGCATGCACATTATGCGCTGAAAGGCTATGAAAATATGGAACTCTCCACTCAAATGCTCCTCTTTGATGCTATTCAAAAAGGAGTACAAGTAGAAATCTTAGACGAAAGTGACCAGTTTTTAAAGCTTCAACATAAAGATCATATCGAGTATGTCAAAAATGGCAATATGACTTCTAAAGATAACTACATTGTACCCTTAGCCATGGCAAATAAGACGGTAACCAAGAAAATTTTATCTGCTGCTGGTTTTCCTGTTCCTGCTGGAGCCGAATTTTCCACTCTAGAAGAAGGTATAGCTTACTATTCTTTTATCAAGGACAAATCGATTGTCATCAAGCCTAAATCCACTAACTTCGGTTTAGGAATTTCTATTTTTCAAGAACCTACCAATCTAGATAGTTACCAAAAAGCATTGGAAATTGCCTTTTCAGAAGACAGCTCTGTTCTTGTTGAGGAATTTATCGCAGGAACCGAGTACCGCTTTTTCGTCCTAGATGGCAAATGTGAGGCGGTGCTCCTACGTTTGCCGGCAAACGTTAGAGGAGACGGTCAGCACACTATTCGAGAGTTGGTCGCTACGAAAAATACCAATCCCCTGCGCGGTCGAGATCACCGCTCTCCTTTGGAAAGAATCAAACTAGGAGAGATCGAGCTACTCATGCTAGAACAGCAAGGTTATAAAGCAGACGATATCTTACCAAAAGGAGGTCAAGTCTTTCTCCGTCGCAATTCTAATATTTCTACTGGCGGAGATTCAATAGATATGACTGAAGCTATGCATCCTTCCTACAAGAAACTAGCAGCAGAAATGGCAACTGCTATAGGAGCTTGGGTCTGCGGTGTAGATCTCATTATCCCAGATAGCACATTGCCAGCCAGCAAAAAAGAGCCCAACTGTACTTGCATTGAGCTTAATTTTAACCCATCCATGTATATGCACACCTATTGTACAGAAGGACCCGGTCAAAGCATTACGCCTAACATTTTAGCGAAACTTTTCCCAGAAATCTATTAATCTTTATACCACAAAAAACGAGCAAAACAGCTCGTTTTTATATATAACTTTCGGATAAAAATAGAACGGTTTGATAATGCTTCGCAGCTTACTCCCAGTCTCTTCCATGACCATGTTTGATTTCAAATTCAAAATAGCCATCTTCTTGAATCTTTTTGAAAATGTCCCGATAGGCTTCCTCATCAAAAAACGCTCCTTTATAAAGGATTTCAAAACTCAACCCATCGTATTCTAAATAGGCGTGCGAAGAGCAAAAACCGTTTCGCTTGTAGAAATCCATTCGAGCTTTTCGTTGTTCTAGATTATCACAAGGCTCATCCAGACGTTCTACTTCTAAAACCATGGTTCTTTGATAAAAATCCACCAACTTATCAATAATCTTCCCGCCATAACCATGACTACGCAAATGAGGCATAATCGCAAAAAAGCTGATATAAAAGGCTCTTTCATTGTAAACTGAAAAGGCAAAACCGACAAATTCATTGCCATCATAAAAGGCAAAAAAATGAGAATATTCCCCATCTCCATAGCGTAGCAACTCGGATAGCGGTGCACGCTCCTCCTCAGGAAAGGCTTCTGTATTGAGTTGTTCTACTTTTTCTAAATCCGGAAATTCGGCTGTAATAATTTGACTAGTTAAGGACATCGCTTTCCTCTTTCTAACCCATTTTTCTTTTATTTTACCAAAAATTAAGATATTTGAGAACTTTGGGGCAAAAATGCAAACGATAAAAAAGTGATCGAGACAATGTCGTCGACCGCTCATTAAATTGAGATTGAATTGCAAAAATAGGAACCGCTCTTACTCCATCACAATCATAGCTTTAATCGTTTTTCTGTCAGCCATGTCTTTGTAGGCTTGGTCAATCTCGTCCAATTTGTAAGATTGAGTGAACACTTTTCCAGGATTGATTTGACCGTCTAGAACTGCTTTTAGCAAGACTTCTTTGTCATAAGTGGTGCAAGAAGCTTCCGCCAGCCATTGCCAAGTTGGCCATCCAATAGTCACCAATATTGATGTCTCCTGTATGAGGTACGCCGACTCGTCCGACAATAGCGCCTGGACGCGTAACTTCCTATACTTCCATTCTCCCCAGCTTCACAAATACTGCTGCTTTCATCTTATTTCCCCTTTCTCTATTAAAAAGATGAAACTTCATACCCATCAAGAAGATGAAACAGTTATATTTTCGTTATATACCTTAGAGTTAACTCTAAGTCAAGAATTTTTTGAAAAATCTTGCTAGCCTTTGCTTATATTCAACTAAACTTTTTATTAAACATATCGTTCAGTACCGTCTTTTATACATTTTTATGCTAAAATAGACTTAGAAATTTCAGAAGAAACAGGATTAGATACTTTATGCCCAGAAGAAATTATAACAATGTACGTTCTAGAAGATGGATCGGTATACTGCTTATTCTTATCGCAGTTGGTATTATTATACAGTACCTCATTCCAATCCTTCTTTCCATCGGCATAGGCTACGGAATTTACTACTATGCAACTCATAAACCGAAAAAAATCACAGAGCCCAGCGCCAGTCAGCAAATTGAAGATTTGAAACAGGAAATCAGAGCTGCAGATAGTCGAATCAAACAGCTGGACAATTATCTGAAAGAAAAATCTTATGCAAATTACCAACAATTAGCTGATCAGCTCTTGCCTCAATTGAGTTATATTCAAGGCCGAGCTGACACCTTAAAAAAATATATCTCGCCTGAAATTTACCAGCGAATTCAACGGAAAGTGCAAAATGTAACAACCGATATCCATGAGCAACTACACAATCTTCGCGCTCAAACTTCCGAAAGTTTAAAATCAAACTTGGAGGAATTAGCACCTGAATTACTTGAAACTATTCACAATATTCAAATCGACCACGAAGCGATTCTCAAGAAAATTTCTCAGTCAGAAAGCAACAACAAGGAAGAATTAACTGCGATCCATCAGTCTCAAATGGAGCATTATGAGGATATTTTGGA
Source organism: Streptococcus sp. NSJ-72 (assembly GCF_014334035.1). Lineage (NCBI taxonomy): Bacteria > Bacillati > Bacillota > Bacilli > Lactobacillales > Streptococcaceae > Streptococcus > Streptococcus sp. NSJ-72. The sequence continues at coordinate 132,812 of NZ_CP060489.1, read as the reverse complement.
AGGCTACCTAAAAATCAAGACTTCACCGAAAGATTTTTATAATGCAGAAGAACGACTTTCTAGCGCCAAAGCAGCTATTGAGCAGTTTGATTTAGACTTGGATGAAACACTCCGTCAACTCAATGAAGCAGATCTACGAGATTTTGATATCAGCTTGAGGATTTTAAGTAAAAAAGAACCCAATACCGAACTATAACCATCAAAAGGAGACCTTATGAGCCAAGAATTTAACTTTGACATCGACAAAATCGCTAATAATGCCATTTCCAAAACAGACAGAACTACTGAAATCATCGAATCAACCGAAACACAAGCAAACGGACAGATGAACTTTTTGGAGAAATTAACTCCTGAACAACAAGATGCGATCATAGCAAAAGCCCCTCAGCTGGTAGATAACTTTATTTCCGATCAAAATACTCTTTTAGATTTTGGGCAGGCTGCAGTCGAAGAAGTTAATAATACTGTTAATCGCATTTTAGCCGAACAAAAGAAACTTCAAATCCCACAAGTAGATGAATTGTTAAAAAACACCAACAAAGAGTTAAATGGTTTTGTTGCTAAATATAAGGATACTCAAATTGCAGAACTAGATAAAAAGCCAAATTTTTTAGAAAAACTCTTTAAACAAAGTAAGAACACCTTGCAAGAGTTCTATTTTGATTCACAAAATATTGAGCAAAAAATGGATAGTATGGCTGCCACTGTCGTCAAGCAAGAAGATCTGCTCGCACGCAATATCGTTTCTGCCGAAATGTTAATTGAAGACAACACCAAATCCATTGAAAATCTAGTCGGTGTCATTTCCTTTATCGAAGCCACTCAAAAAGAAGCTGGTGCGCGTGCCTCGACTCTTCAAAATGAGGTGGCACAATTAGATACTGCCACTCTCGATTACCAAACCAAATCACAAGAATTGGCTCGCTTAACTGAGGTTGTTAATACATTAGAACAACAACATACAGAATACATCAGCCGTCTATATGTCGCTTGGGCCACTACCCCGCAAATGCGTAATCTCGTAAAAGTATCTTCTGATATGCGCCAAAAACTTGGCATGCTCCGTCGCAATACCATTCCGACTATGAAGCTCTCTATCGCTCAACTAGGAATCCTGCAGCAATCAATGAAATCTGGTCAAGTAGCAGACGCTATTTCTAATGCCAACAATGCAGCGCTGCAAATGCTAGCTGAAACCAGCAAAGAAGTCATTCCACAAATGGAGAGGATTTCCCAAAATCCAACAATCGCTGTCGAATCCGTCACCAAATTAGCTGAAAGCTTAGTCGCTCAAAACCAAGGAATCATCTCTGCCATTGATAAAGGACGGGAAAAACGCGCTCTCCTTGAAGCAACTGTAATCAAATCCGCTGAAACCATTAATGACTCTGTTAAACTACGCGACCAAAAAATTATCCAAGCTTTGCTAGATCAGGGAAAAGAAATCCAAAAAGAAGTGGATGAACCGACTACAAGTGAGAAATAACGGGCTGAAACATGGAAGTAAGACAAAAATAAACTCTTGTGGTATGCTGTTTCATCCAAACAAAGTAACAGTATATAGCACTAACTCTTTGCCATGTAAATAATGACCAACCTCGTCAATTATGTGGGGCAGGACAACAAAATCACTTTCTTACGAAATACTGATTTTTGTCCCGCTCCCTTTTCTTTTTTATGTTACAATAAAAGGTATGGATAAGATTATTAAAACTATTTCAGAAAACGGAGCTTTCCGAGCTTATGTACTAGATAGTACCGAAACTGTTCGAACGGCTCAGGAAAAACACCAGACCCTTGCTAGCTCAACCGTAGCGTTAGGCCGCACACTCATTGCCAGTCAAATCCTTGCCGCAAACGAAAAAGGAGATACAAAAATCACCGTCAAAGTACTAGGGACAAGCTCTCTCGGTGCGATTATCACCGTCGCAGATACAAAAGGTACTGTCAAAGGCTATGTGCAAAATTCCGGTGTGGACATTAAAAAAACTGCAACAGGTGAAGTGTTGGTTGGACCATTCGTTGGAAATGGCGAATTTCTCGTTATTACGGATTATGGAACTGGAAATCCTTATCATTCTATGACTCCACTCGTTTCTGGTGAGATTGGAGAAGACCTTGCATTCTATCTAACAGAAAGTCAACAGACTCCTTCAGCTGTTGGCTTGAACGTTCTACTAGATACCAACGACAAGGTCAAGGTTGCTGGCGGATTTCTCTTGCAAGTTCTCCCTGGTGCCAAAGAAGAAGAAATCACCCGCTTTGAAAAACGAATCCAAGAAATGCCTGCTATTTCAACACTTTTGGAATCTGAAAACCATATTGAAGCCTTGCTTTCAGCTATCTATGGCAACGATCCCTACAAACGTTTGTCAGAAGAAGAGCTCCGCTTCCAATGCGATTGCAGCAAAGATCGGTTTTTAAATGCCCTCTCAAGTCTACCTAAGTCAGATCTTGAAGAAATGCGAGATGAAGACCACGGTGCTGAAATCACTTGCCAATTCTGCCAAAGCACATATCATTTTGACGAAAAAGACTTGGAGGAACTCATTCGTGACAAATCTTAACACCCCTTTTCTGATTGGCGATGTAAAAATTCCCAACCGAACTGTTCTCGCTCCTATGGCAGGAGTGACCAATTCAGCTTTTCGGACAATTGCAAAAGAGCTTGGCGCAGGACTTGTCGTCATGGAAATGGTTTCAGACAAGGGCATTCAATACAACAACGAAAAAACACTCCACATGCTGCATATTGACGAAGAAGAACATCCCGTTTCCATTCAGTTGTTTGGCAGTGACGAAGATAGTTTGGCGCGCGCAGCCGAATTTATCCAAGAAAATACCCAAACAGATATTGTGGACATCAATATGGGCTGTCCCGTCAATAAAATTGTTAAAAACGAAGCTGGGGCAAAATGGCTCAAAGATCCAGAAAAAATCTATTCTATTATCAATAAAGTTCGTTCTGTTCTAGATATTCCGTTAACCGTGAAAATGCGTACTGGTTGGGCAGATGCCTCACTAGCTGTGGAAAATGCTCTTGCAGCTGAAGCTGCTGGTGCGGCAGCGCTGGCTATGCATGGACGTACACGCGAGCAGATGTATACTGGTCACGCTGATCTTGAAACCCTCCACAATGTTGCGCAAGCCTTAACCAAGATTCCTTTTATTGCCAATGGCGATATTCGTACTGTCCAAGATGCTCAACAGCGTATAGAAGAAGTGGGGGCAGATGCTGTCATGATTGGGCGCGCTGCTATGGGCAATCCGTATCTTTTTCATCAGATTAACCACTATTTTGAAACAGGAGAAATCCTGCCTGATCTCAGCTTTGAGGATAAAATGCAAGTCGCTTACGATCATTTGAAACGTCTAATTGACCTCAAGGGCGAGCATATCGCCATTAGAGAATTTCGTGGCTTAGCACCTCATTACCTCCGCGGAACAGCTGGTGCTGCCAAACTCCGCAGCGCTATTTCCCAAGCCAACAGTCTTGCAGAAATTGAAGAATTGCTACAAGTTTAAACATTAAAAAAACACCAATCATCTGGGAAATTATTCCTAAATGGTTGATGTTTTTTATTAGTCATTTCTACTAGGTATCCAGCCGAACCATTTCAGTCCTTGCTTGATTGCGGTAAATGAGATCTTCTCGAACAGAGAATCCTAATTTCTCCCAAAACTTGTTTCCTTCTGCATTCCTTTTAAAGACAACCAAGGCAACCTTATGAATTTTCAACTCATCTAAGACAGTTAAAACTGTTTCAACCAACTGTCGAGCAATCCATCTCCTACGGTAATTCGGATGAACAGCTGTATGATAGATATACGCCCTTCGACCATCAAAGCCAACTAAAATCGCTCCAATAATTATTTGATTTTCTACTGCTACCAGACAAGTTTGAGGGTTCCTTTTTAGAAACTGTGCAATCCCCTCCTTAGAATCATCCAAATGATTTAAGCCCATACCTGCACATGACAGCCATAATTGGTAAACTTGGTCGTAATCTGCTTCTACCATTTCACGAATATCCATATTAAAATACCTTATCTATTCCCTGATGAATGCTTCGAATAAAAACTCAGAGCACTTCAAACTTCAATTTTCCAGCCTTGACACCGACTTTCAAGCTTTGTCCCGTTTTTAGCTCACCTGCTAAAAGTAATTCTGATAAATGGTCTTCCACCCGAGTTTGTAGAATTCGACGCAATGGACGAGCTCCCATTTCAGGATCATAGCCCTCTTGAGCTAGAAGCTTCAAAGCACTCGGCTGGAATTTGAGTTTAATTCCTTTTTCTGCAAGACTAGAAATGAGCGGTTGCACCATAATTTTCACCACTTCCTGCATGTCTTCGCTAGTCAAACTGTGAAAAACAACCTTTTCATCAATTCGGTTAATAAATTCTGGACGATAAGCTTTCTTTAGCTCTTCCATCATTCGTTTTTCCATATTTTCATGATCAAAACGAACATCTCTTGCTCCAAAACCAACCGTCTTGTCGTCCCGCAAACTTGTCGCACCAAGATTGCTGGTCATAATGATAATGGTATTGGAAAAATCCACCTTACGCCCCTTGCTGTCTGTCAGCACCCCGTCATCTAAGACTTGGAGAAGCACATTGAAAATATCAGGATGAGCTTTTTCTACCTCATCAAAGAGGAGCACAGAGTACGGACGATTGCGAACTTTTTCAGTCAATTCGCCCCCTTCTTCATAACCAACATAACCTGGAGGCGCTCCATTGAGGCGACTGGCAGCAAATTTTTCCATGTATTCACTCATATCAAAACGAATCAGTGCTGTTTCGTCATCAAAGAGAACTTCTGCCAAAGCCTTAGCTAGCTCAGTTTTTCCGACTCCGGTTGGCCCTAAGAACATAAAGGAGCCAATTGGACGCTTGCTAGTGCGGATACCAGATTGATTGCGCCTAATCGCTCGACTAATAGCAGAAATTGCTTCATTTTGCCCAATGACCCGCTTGTGCAGTTCCTTTTCTAAATTGAGGTATTTCTTCGCATCTGTTTGCGTCAACTTTTGCACGGGAATACCTGATAAACTGCTGAGCGTTGCCAAAACATCCTCGTCTTTCACTCTTAATTTATAGACAATCGGCTGACTCTCTTTCTCCAACAACGTACTAACTTTGTTCCAATTGCCTGCCATTAAAGCCTCGTCTGCTGCACTCAATTCGACTTTTACGTGATTTTGCGGACCTTTATTTTGTACTGTTGCAGCGGCTTCATCTAGCAAATCAATGGCCGAATCCGGTAGATGTTTGCTTGTTAGATAACGATGAGCATACTTAACAGCCGTCTCAATGGCCGAATCCGTAATCACGACCTTGTGGTGATCTTCATAAGTTTTCTTTAGCCCTTGTAAAATCGCAATACTATCAGCTACTGTTGGCTCTTCAATAGCAACCTTAGCAAAGCGCCGTGAAAGAGCTGCGTCCTTTTCAATATATTTCTGGTACTCTTCTTGTGTCGTTGCGCCGACCGTTCTGAGTGTCCCTCTGGCCAAAGCCGGCTTGAGAATATTTGCTGCATCTAATGTCGAGTCAATCCCGCTACCCGACCCCATAATAGTATGAAGCTCATCAATGAAAAGAATGACATGTCCATCTGCTTCAATATCATTGATAATATTGTTCATCCGTTCCTCAAAATCACCACGAAAACGAGTTCCAGCCACCACATTCATTAAATCTAGCTCTAAAACTCTCATCTTTGCAAGCTCATTTGGAACTTGACCAGCTGCCACACGTTGCGCCAAACCAAGGGCTAATGCTGTCTTCCCAACTCCTGCATCTCCTACCAAAACTGGATTATTTTTCGTCTTGCGACTTAAAATCTGAAGCATGCGAGAAATCTCTTTATCCCGCCCAATGACCGGTTCTAAAAGACCCGTATGAGCCATTTCGGTTAAATCACGAGTATAATCTTCTAGTCCGCCACTGGTTGCAGGAGGCATTCCCATCATATTAGCCATCGTTTGTCTTGTTGCTGCAGCATTTTTATTTAGGTGACGAATCGCCTTTAAATCCTCTTTATTCCAGCTTGCCTTATGCTCTAAATTTTTCCGAAGATCTGTCATGCGTAGAGCACCTTCTTTATCTTCGTAACTAAAACCAATAAATTCAAGAATACGCGCTGCCAAACTTCCTCGGTCAAATAACATAGCTAGCAACACATGCTCTGTCCCAAGGTTCTTGGCATGAACCGCCTCTGCAATTTGTTCAGCAGTCAAAAATAACACTTTCATGCGATAAGAAAACGGCCAAATAGTAAAAGCTCCCTCTTGTTGATAGACTTTCCCCGTGATATGAAAAGCCGCCTTTTCAAAATCATCAATTTCAAGTGGATAATCATTTAAAACTGAACCAGCAACACTATAAGGATTATTTGCCATAGCAATCAACAGCTGCCAAGACTCTAAATAATCCGTTTCAAAATGACTTGCTAATAACTGTGCTGATTCAATACTTTCTGTCAAAGCTTTTGAATGTTTCATATATTAGTTTTTCCCTTTTCTATCAACTTGCTGTAAAATTTTCTTTAACATCCGCGCACGAATCTGTGCAGCATTTGTCCCCAATACCCTGTCTGTTGTCGTTGCTAAAAGAAGATTCCCTTCTCGTTCTGTCATGATCTGTTCATCAAATAACAGCTGAATAATATCTGTAAAGATCTGATGGCTAATCTGCTCACCAACGCTATGCAACAAATCACAAAGCAACTCATGGTGATTGGAAAATTCAATTCGACCAATCCGAATATAGCCTCCTCCACCACGCTTACTTTCAACAACATAGCCACGACTCTCCGTAAAGCGCGTCTTTATTACATAATTTATCTGGCTAGGAACAACCTGAAAAACGTCCGCAATTTCGCTTCGCTTCAGCTCCGCAATCCCTGCCTGTGCCAAAAGAGTTTTAATATATTCTTCAATATTATCTGATGTATTTTTATTACTCATGACAACTCCTTTCTTTTTGGTCTCAGTCTATAAACAACTACCCACAACTGACATTGACTATCTTTGACTAATATTATACCGAAATTCTTCTCTTTTTAAAAGAAAAAGAGCTAAATGAAAAACTGAAAAGTCTGATTATTCAAGCAAGTGAAAAAGCTTATCTATCAGCAAAAATTCAAGTGTAAACGCTTGCCTTTTAATTTTAAAGCGTTATAATATAGATGAAAATTTGACGATATCAATAAAAGGAGGCCAAATGAATGAAAATGGATTGGTTCAAATATACACGTCATATACTGGTTTGGTTGTTTTCAACTTTATTCTTTTTTACAATTATTTCTGCTGACTATGTAGATGTTCAAGTCGCCACATTAGTCGCCTGTTTATTTGCCCCGTTTTTATTTGAACCGTCTTCAATAAAACCTAAAACAAAATGGACAATTGATTTAGCCATCGTTGTTACCAGTGTTTTTGCTATTCTTTTTACACAAACTTATCGAATTGCTTTCACCTACTCTGAAATTACTTATCTACTTATCTCCTTAGTTGTTTTAATCTTTGTAGACTTAGTCATTTCACACAAAGGATTCACGAAACGAATTGTAAAATAGTAACCGCAGCTAAAAAAGGTTAGAGAACTTCATCTGTTCTCTAACCTTTTGTTTGCCATTTACATAATTGATTAACTTAGTTTTGTCCAAGTGCAGCAGCCATTGTAGCAGCTACTTCTGATTCAAAATCATTGGCAGCTTTTTCAATACCGTCACCTACTTCAAAACGTGTAAAGCTAGCGATTGTAGCCCCTTGACTTTCAAGGAATGCTTCAACAGTTTTGCTGTCATCCATAATATAAATTTGGGCTAAGAGTGTATATTGTTGGTCAACTTTTGTGTTATCTAACATAAAGCGATCCATCTTACCAGGGATGATTTTGTCCCAGATTTTTTCTGGCTTACCTTCAGCCGCAAGACCTGCTTTAATATCTTCTTCAGCTTGTGCAATCACTTCATCTGTCAATTGAAGTTTAGAACCAAATTTGTAGTGTGGAAGTGCTGGTTTACCAACCATTGCACGGCTTTCATTGTCTTGGTCAATTTTATGGTTCATTTGAGCCAATTCATCATGGATAAATTCTTCGCTCAATTCTTTGTATGAAAGAACGGAAGGTTTCATAGCGGCAACATGCATTGCCACGTGTTTTGCAAGATCTTCGTCACTGCCAGAAAGAACTGTGATAACGCCGATACGTCCACCATTGTGTTGGTAAGCTCCAAATACTTGATCATCTGCTTTTTCAACAACTGCAAAACGACGGAATGAGATTTTTTCTCCGATTGTAGCAGTTGCACTAACATAAGCAGCTTCAAGTGTTTCACCTGAAGGCATTGTCAAAGCAAGTGCTTCTTCATTGTTCGCTGGTTTGCCTTCTGCAATCACTTTAGCCGTTTCGTTTACTAATTCAACAAATTGAGCATTTTTTGCTACAAAATCTGTTTCTGAATTCACTTCAACGATAGCAGCGATATTGCCACTCACATAGACACCAGTCAATCCTTCAGCAGCAACACGATCTGCTTTTTTAGCAGCTTTTGCCATACCTTTTTCACGAAGCAATTCGATTGCTTTTTCGATATCGCCATCTACTTCTACAAGTGCTTTTTTTGCATCCATGACACCAGCACCAGATTTTTCACGCAATTCTTTTACAAGCTTAGCTGTAATTTCTGCCATTTTGATCCTCCAATTAAGATATTACGATTTGATTGAATAAAAAGGGGAGGGCTAGGCCCCGCCCCATAGGTTCGTTACTTGATTATTCGTTTGAGCCTTCAACAACTTCAACGATTTCTTCGATAGAATCAGCTTGTGTATCAGTTGCAGCTAATTCTGCTTCTACTGATTCAACGTTATCTTCACCTTGACGCCCTTCGATAATCGCATCAGCCATTTTCGCAGTGATTAATTTAACAGCGCGGATAGCATCATCATTTGCTGGAATAATCACATCAATGTCATCTGGATCTGTATTCGTGTCGATCATCGCAACCACTGGAATACCAAGCTTCTTAGCTTCTTTTACAGCGATTTGTTCTTTATGTGGATCAACAACGTACATTACGTCTGGGATGCGAGGCATTTCTTCGATACCACCCAAGAATTTTTCAAGACGAGCGCGTTGTTTATTCAAAAGAGCGACTTCTTTCTTAGGAAGCACGTCAAAAATTCCGTCTTCTTCCATGCGTTTGATTTCTTTCAAACGAGCAACACGTTTTTGGATCGTTTCCCAGTTAGTGAGAGTTCCACCCAACCAACGGTGGTTGATGTAGTATTGACCTGCACGTTCTGCTTCATCTTTTACAGCATCAGCAGCTTGCTTTTTCGTACCAACAAACAAGATAACCGCATCGTTAGCAGCAGCATCGCGCATAAAATCATATGCTTGATCTGCAAATTTTACAGTTTGCTGAAGGTCAATTACGTGGATACCGTTACGTTCTGTAAAGATGTATTTCGCCATCTTAGGGTTCCAGCGACGAGTTTGGTGACCAAAGTGCACACCAGCCTCAAGAAGTTGTTTCATTGAAATTACTGCCATGAGTAAGATCTCCTTTTTGTTTTTTCCTCTTTCAGATTTCAACTTGCAAAATCACCCGTAGGCAACAATTTCACAATTCATCTGAAATGAGTATTTGCCGATTACACGACATCTACTATCATATCAAAAGTTCTTCTATTTTACAAGAGGTATTCTTCTTTTTTATAGTCTTCTCAATCTCCATCCGTTTATTCTATAGTTTAATCTTAGATGATGAAGCGCTACAATTTTACCGATAGAAACAAATCTACACTCTTGACGAAAACGATTTTTTACGATAAAATAGTAAAAGTTGTGGCGGTATAGCCAAGTGGTAAGGCACGGCTCTGCAAAAGCTTGATCGTCGGTTCAAATCCGTCTACCGCCTTTCAATACCTGACCTGTCAGGAATCAACCGAACAAAAAGCCTGTGAAATCAGGCTTTTTGTTTTACTTTGAAACTAATCTGGGAATAAATTTGAGGCTATCTATTTGGTAACACTTTATTTTGTTTATACATAAAAAGCGGACATCGCTGACCGCTTCTATTTTATTCACGTAATTCTGTACGGATTGCTTACTGTAATAGCTGACTAAAGTTCATTTTATTTCCTTTTTCTATCTCTACAAAGCAACTTATATGTAAAAATTATACTCTCAATCTACAATACCCATTCTAATAAAGTTGCAAGGTCATATTTGTATGCACTCATTCTATCATAGATTTGTTTTTGCCATTCTTTATCAAGAGTTCCATCACTATTGACAAAAAAGTTAGCATCCATGTAACGAATAATCATAAATTCAGAAGTCTTTTGATCAAAACCGTTTCCACGACTGAAATCTATTCCCTTCCCTGTATTTTTAGTAACAATCGCTTCAAATAAAGGTAAAGTAATTTCATTACAAGGAACCTTCATATCAGGCATATCCCAAAATGTCTTTTTATCACTTTTGTACAGTGCAAGATTTGAAATCGTACCATTTGTTACACATTGTACTCTACGAATATCTTCAATACTAATTTTATGCTTTGAGCCATAAATGATACCACTGGCAATACGGATTGCTTTTTCTTTCATGCTAAAAGCCAGTGTTATATCAAGATCCCTTAGGTTATTTGGGAAATCTTTTGTAAGTTTACTTGCTGCAAAAGCCAGTAGGATTGCTTTCGTTTCTAAAATGTTATGGCCATTATTGTAAATGGTGGTATCTGTATCAAATTCAGCCATATTCTTTCCATTCTTATCTCGAAAAATGAGATTATAACTTGAATTAGAGTTACAATAACGAAGTGACAAGATAGTAGAAACTTTATCAAATGAAATATTCAGATTTTTCTTTTCACTTTTTGCATCTAGATAAGAAAAACCATCATTTCTAACAATGACCGTACTTCCATTTTTACGGTTCAATTTGACTTCTTGATTTTCAAAAATAGTCTTCATAACTTCTCCTTAAAGATGATTTTTTTGTTCTATCAATCCTTATTATAACATTTTCAAAGAATTCTGTATTCGTTTTCAACAACTAGAAATCTATCATTATCAAGAGCATAAGCTCTTAGCGAGAATATCAAAACTTGCAAGTAAGCTAAAATAGCATATAAAAAGAGCTGGAAATTTTTCCCAACCCTTTTTATGTTTTTCAAGGAATTATAGCTCTGCAATTTGATTCAGATTTACTTCTGCAACCGTGTCATTGCCAAACATAGAGATAATCATTTTAACTTTGTTGTTGTCAATTTCGGTGATTTTACCTGTATAATCTGCAAAAGCTCCATCAATGATACGCACAGTATCGCCAACTTTCACATGAATATCGAATTCTTGAACGGTTTGTCCCATTGAAATCAAAATTTGGCGGATTTCCTCTTCCAAAAGCGGAGTTGGTTTAGAGCGATTTCCGTGTGAACCGACAAAACCAGTTACGTTTGGTGTGTTCCGTACGACAAACCACGCTTCATCTGTCATCACCATTTCTACCAAGACATAACCTGGAAAACGATTTTCTTCAACTTCTTTCGTTTTTCCATTTTTCTCTACTTGTACCGTTTGTGTTGGGATTTCCACGCGCAAAATGTTTTCCAACATATTGTAGGTTTGCGCACGTTGCAAAAGATTTTCTTTTACTTTATTTTCATAACCCGAGTAGGTTTGCAAAACAAACCAGCCTTTATCAAAACTGTCCATGAGTTCTTCCTTTCCTAAATAAAAAAGCCTGTGGGCTTCGGTTTCTTTCTAACCCTATTATACCATAAAAATAGCCAATGCAACCTTTTTACTGCTATTTTTTACAATAAAAACCTACTTGACAAATAGCAAGCAGGTTAAAAATTAAAAGATATTTAACAATCGTACTAAACCTCTTGTAACAAAGAGATCGAAAAGATAAATAATAACAACAAAGAAAGCGGTGTATTCCATGACTGAGATAAAATCTATCCAGCTTTGCTTTCTAGTTGGCCAAGTTGTATCTTTTAACACTTGAAATGTATCTCTGATGAATTTCACAACTTTCTCCTATCTAGTTTCTTTATGAATTGTATATTTACTGCAATGTTTACAATACTTATTTACTTCCAGACGTTTTGGTTTTGGCGTACTACTCAATTTAATTGAATAGTTTCTCGATCCACAAACCGTGCACGCCAGACTTGCTCTTTTTAGTGCCATAACGCCTCCATTCTATTTATTATATCAGGAAAGCCCGTTTTTGACAAGTCTATTGGAACCAACTCTTGACTGTATCCCAAAGATTTTTCGCTTTTTCAGGAATTTTAGCATCATCAATTGCTTTTTTAGCTTGGTCAACCAAGTTCTTAGCTTTATCCTGCACATCTTTCAAGACATCTGAACGATTGTCACTTTGATTCGTAGTGTTATTTGTACCACTCGTATCAACCGGTGCAATACCATTTTTTGCATAGGCATTTTCATCACCGAACTTCGTACCCTTTGTATACGGTAAGATACTATTTGCCACACTTCGGAAAATAGCTGAAGCTTCATTGGCACTTGTGCCTGTTAGATAATGATTTTCATCTGTCTTTGGAAAACCTAACCACTGACTGATAACCACATCTGGCGTGTAACCAATAACCCATTGGTCTCCTGATAAATCTGGATTAAAGTTAGTTTCTGTCGTTCCCGTCTTTCCAGCCATAGTATAGCCATAAGGTGCTGCATACACACCAGTACCATTGGTAAATGTTCCCAGCATCATACTCGTCATTTTTTCTGTTGTTGAGCGGTTGAGTACTCGAGTCGAGGTGGATTTATGAGTTTTAACGACTTGCCCACTAGCATTTTCAATTTTGGTAATCAAATGCGCATCATTCATAACCCCATTATTTGCAAAAGTAGAATAAGCTTGTGCCATTTGCAGTGGATTAGTTGTTACGCCACTACCAAGAGCTACCCCAAGGGTCTGACTCACTTTATCCATATTCAGGCCAAATTTTTTACCATATTCAAAAACCTTTTTCAGCCCCAATTCATTGGCAGCCGCAACTGCGGGAATATTTAAGGATTGTGCTAAAGCCTGATACATTGGTACAGTCGGACTGGATTGAATCCCAGCATAGTTATTCACGGTATAATTTCCATACGTTGTTGTACTATTATCCAATTCTTTATTGATAGACCAACCTGCATCAACTGCGGGGCTGTACACAACCAAGGGCTTAATGGTAGAGCCCGGACTTCTTGAAGATTGTGTGGCATAGTTGAAACTTCTAAAACCAGCACTGGTACTATTGATTTGGCCGACAAGAGCACGAACACCACCTGTCTTTGGATCAAGTGCTACACTTCCTGATTGAGCTCGTGTACCATCTGCTGCTTGTGGAAATAAATCTTTACGATCATAGATAACTTGCATGCTAGCTTGGTAATTTTGATCTAGCTCTGTGTAAATGCGATAGCCGTTATTGACAATATCAGCTTCTGTCAAGCCATAATCACGTACTGCTTCATTGATAACCGCATCAAAGTAAGACGGATAACGATAATCTGCCGATTTTCCTGTATAAGCATCTACCAATTGACTACCTAAACCATTTGCTGCTGCTTGGTTTGCAGTATTTTGATTGATATAACCTGCTGCTACCATATTTTGTAAAACGGTATTGCGTCGATTCGTTGCGTTTTTGATAGAAGCAAGCGGATTATATAGTTCCGGTCCTTTGAGCATTCCTGCTAAAGTAGCAGATTGGTCGAGGGTCAACTGACTGGCAGATACGCCGAAGTACTTTTTAGAGGCATCTTCTACACCCCACACACCATTCCCAAAGTAAGAATTGTTGAGGTACATAGTGAGAATCTGCTTTTTACTATATTTTTTAGTTAATTCTAAAGCTAGGAAAAACTCTTTTGCCTTCCGCTCAATGGTCTGATCCTGAGATAAGTAAGCATTTTTAGCTAATTGTTGTGTAATGGTAGAACCACCACCAGAACGCCCAGCCGTTAAAATTGCTAGAATAAAACGACCGTAGTTAATACCACTATTTTTATAGAAAGAGCGATCTTCTGTCGCAATGACGGCATGTTGTAAGTTTGGACTAATTTTGGACAATTCTACGTAAGTACCCTTTTGCCCCGACAAACTTCCAGCTTTTTTTCCATCCTTATCATAAATTGATGTCGTTGCTTTCAACGCATTCTGTAAATCATTCACATTAGTGGATTTGGCAACATAAAAGAGATAGCCCCCTGTCACCAAACCAAAACCAAGTCCCAGAATCAAAACAATCTTCGTCAGGTGATAGCGACGCCAAAATCGACGAAATGGATGCTGAGAAATTGGCTTTTTTCGGCTTTTCCCAGAACGACTCAAATGTGATTCGCTTTCTTCCACCTCTGTCACCTCTTGATGGTTGCACTCAGGACTGTCCTTTTTAAAATGATTCACTACTATTTCAAATAATTCACTCAATTTTTTCATATCCCTATTCTATCACCTTCTCCATATCCAGACAAGAAAGGACCTCTTATCAAGCGTTTCGTTTAGAAAACTTTAAGAAATTGTTCAAGAGTTAGCTGACTATTTGCAATCATCTACTATTTTGTTACAATAAAATCATGCATTTTACAATTACGATTCCACAAGGTCTGCCAGAGATGACAGTCAAAGAACTGCTGGAAAAACAGTTTCTGATTCCACGGAAGATTCGCCATTTTTTGCGTATCAAAAAACATGTCTTCGTCAATCAAAAACCGATTAACTGGCAGAGCATTGTCCACCTACATGATAAAATTACATTGATTTTTGACGAAGAAGATTGTCCGGAAAAGTCTATTTTAATGGGTAAAGCTAATCTTGTGGAAGAATTATATCAAGATGAACACATCATCATTGTCAATAAACCTGAAGGTATGAAAACACATGCCAATGAACCGACAGAGCTGGCGCTTTTAAATCATGTCTCTGCTTATGTTGGAAGTACGTGCTATGTCGTTCATCGCTTGGACAAGGAAACTAGTGGGGCTGTCCTTTTTGCTAAAAATCCATTTATCCTGCCAATCTTAAATCGATTGCTAGAAAACAAAGAAATTTCTCGCGAATATTGGGCTTTGGTACAAGGAACTTTCCCAAAAAAACATCAAATCTATACGGATAAAATCGGGCGCAATCGTCATGATCGCAGAAAACGTCTGGTGGATCACAAGAACGGTCAATACGCTGAAACACAGGTCACCAAGCTCAAAGAGATTGGAAACAATACCCTCATCAAGTGCCAGCTTAAAACTGGACGAACTCATCAAATTCGGGTACATCTAGCTCACCACGGATATCCTATCATTGGTGATCCACTGTACAATTCGCAAAATACAGAGCGTCTCATGCTCCATGCTCATCGCTTAACGTTCACACATCCTTTTACACTTGAAAAACTAAGTATTGAAGCCTTTTCCGAAAGTTTTGAAGAGGGATTAAAGAAAGAAAACTAAAAACGGACAGGCGTCAGTATATTTGCCTGTCCGTTTTTAATTATGCAACATCAACAACTTTATAAATTGTTTTAGCAAGTGCTGCTTGGTAGTCTTCTGCGCTGTAAATGTGATCCGTGGTTACAGTAGCAACCTTTGTGTCTAAATCAATTTGAACATCCGATACACCTTCCATTTTCAGAAAGTGCTCAGTGACGTGTTTTACGCAATTTTGACAAGATATATTTTCTAAAGTGATGATTTGTTTCACGATGAATTCTCCTTTTATGATTTTATTTTAAAACGCCGCAAACGTAGCGCATTGGTGACGACAGAAACCGAGCTAAAGCTCATGGCAAGACCAGCTAACATAGGATTAAGCAGCGGACCGCCAAATACATGCAAGAGTCCCATTGCGACCGGTATTCCTAGAGTATTGTAGGCAAAGGCCCAGAAAAGATTTTCTTTGATATTTTTAATCGTGGCTTGACTAAGTCGAATGGCTGTCACCACGTCTAAAAGGTCGCTATGCATCAAGACAATGTCGGCTGAATCAATAGCCACATCGGTTCCAGAACCAATGGCAATCCCAACTTCGGCCTGTACAAGAGCAGGTGCATCATTAATCCCGTCACCTACCATAGCAACTTTCTTTCCTTGAGTTTGCAAAGTTCTTACGACATCTGCTTTGCCGTCTGGAAATACTTCTGCAATCACTTGATCGACACCAGCTTCTCTTGCAATAGCTTGAGCTGTTTCCTCACGATCCCCTGTCAACATCACCACTTCTAAGCCCATTTTTTGCAATTTTGCAATAGCTTCACGACTATTTTTTTTGATTTGGTCAGCGACTGCTACCAGCCCAACCAATTGCCTATCCAAAGCGACAAACATAGCTGTCTTTCCTTGATGTGATAAGAAAATCAAATCAGAAATATGTTCTCCAAGCTCAATTTGGTATTGTCTCATCAGACTTTCATTCCCAATCAACACTTCTTGCGCTTCTACTTGGGCTATAATTCCTTTACCTGAAATCGCTTGAAAATCTGTTACCGGCGCCAAAGATAAGTCTTCTGCTTGAGCTGCTTGCAAAACGGCAATTGCTAGCGGATGCTCTGAATGTTGCTCACTACTTGCTACCAAACTAAGTAAAGCCTCTCGCGAAATAGTGCTAAAAGTCAGTACATCAGTCAAACTGGGCTTTCCTTCTGTAATCGTACCTGTTTTATCTAGAACAATAACATCTACCAAATGAGCCGCTTCAAGAGCTTCCCCAGACTTAATCAAGACACCATTTTCAGCTCCTTTTCCCGTACCTACCATAATAGCCGTCGGAGTAGCTAAGCCAAGCGCACAAGGACAAGCAATAACCAACACCGCAATAAAGATAGAAAGTGAGAATTGCAAACTCTCTCCCGCCAGAAAGTACCACAACAGAGCTGCTAAAACTGCCAAGCCTAAGACAAGTGGCACAAAGTAAAGCGAGATTTTATCTGCCATAGCCGCAATAGGCGCTTTTGACCCTTGCGCTTCCTCTACCAAATGAACAATCTGAGCTAAAGTCGTGTCTGAACTGACTTTGGTTGCTTTATAATCAATAGAACCCGTTTGATTTATAGTGGCACTCGTAATCACATCTCCGACATTTTTTTCAACAGGAACACTTTCACCTGTCATCATAGACTCATCCACATAGGTTTGTCCAGATATAACCACACCGTCAACCGGCATACGTTCTCCCGGCTTAATTCGAACAATGTCTCCCACCTTGATGTCTTCCGTATCAATTGTTACGACTTCGCCATAACGGATCACAGTTGCCTGATTGGGTACTAAGCTCATCAAACTTTGAATCGCTTGTGAGGTTCGTCCTTTGGCATTGTCTTCCAGATATTTCCCCAGTAAAACAAGAGTGATAATCACACCAACTGATTCAAAATACAATTGGTGTACAAAAGTATGATGCCCAAATAACACTTGAACGACCGAGTACAAACTATAAAGAAAGGCTGCACTCGTTCCTACAGCAATCAAACTATCCATATTCGGATGCCGTTTCGCCAAATTCCGAAAGCCACGCACATAAAAGCCCCAGCCTACCCAAATAGCCGGTAAAGTAAGGAAAAGCTGCGCCGATACAAAAGCAATGGGATGCACCGTGTGATCCAAAAAGGAAGGAAACGGCAAACCAATCATGCTCCCCATTGAAATATAAAGAAGTGGCACAGTTGCTCCTGCCGCAAACCAAATCTGACTCGCCATTTGGCGTACTTTTTCTTTCTTTTCTGCGACCTGTTTTGCATAATCAGACTGCTTTTGTTCTCCTTTTTCTGCCGCTTGGTAGCCAGCTTCTTTCACAGCCTCTAAGACTTGCTCACTTGCAAATCCTTCTTTGGGAAGAACTGTCAATTTTTCCGTAGCCAAGTTCACAGTAGCGTCTTCTACCGTTGAAAGTTCCTTGACTACCATTTCAATAGTCATCGCGCAGGCTGCACAAGTCATTCCAGACAATTTATACTCTTTTTTATCATTTTCCATTTCTTACTCCGCCATTTTGGATTTATTCATTTCATCTTGACAATGCACGCCGCAAGTACATTGACCCAGCGGACAATTGCATTGAACTCTTTTAGGTGCTTGTACCTGCTTTTCTTTTACAACATCTAGG
The DNA here is from genome assembly GCF_014334035.1 of Streptococcus sp. NSJ-72. Taxonomy (NCBI): domain Bacteria; kingdom Bacillati; phylum Bacillota; class Bacilli; order Lactobacillales; family Streptococcaceae; genus Streptococcus; species Streptococcus sp. NSJ-72. The sequence continues at coordinate 114,662 of NZ_CP060489.1, read as the reverse complement.
ATACGAGACAAATCCGTTTGACTAAATTGATTACTTTCTAGTATAGAAACCACTAAATCGCCATACTTGGTGTTACACATATTATCAAGCAAGGTACGCCAACTATTTTCCAAGTGCTCATCTTCTAAAATCAATGCATCATAGTAAAATTTCCCTTCAATCTTTTCCATTGAAATAAACTCTTTGGTTTTCAGGCGATTCAGCAAGGTTTTAACAGTAGCTGGTTTCCAATCAAAATCAGCTTCTAAACGTTCCACCACTTCGGTACTCTGGCTATGAGGATACGCCCAGAGCACGCGCATAACTTGCCATTCTGCCCTACTGATATTTTGTTGTTCCATTCTTTCTTATCTCTTTTCCGATTACACTTGTAATTTTCAATTCATTTATAGTTTACATCTGTAATCAGAAATTGTCAAGCAAAAAATCGAGAAGATTTCTCAACTCGATTTTTCTCATTTTGTATAGAAAGCAGTAATTTTTTCTTTGCTTCTTCTCAACTGACACAGACTAAAGCCTTAGATAAATAGGAGAATGAACGATAAGGAGACTCCCTTAAAATGAATTTCCTATTTTTTAAACTTCTTGCATACACTTTTCATCGTGCATCAATGCGCCAGCATTTCTTGAGCAATTTCTTGTCCACTTAATTTAGTTGGGTAGTAAGTTGGCCAATTTTCTAATTCGTTGAAAAGTGCTTCTTGACTTTCACCACCGTAGAAGATATGGAAATGCGCTGCTTTTGTTGGTGCAATATTATGGTCGCTAAATTGAACGTATTTATACTTACCTGCATCTGGGTCTGTCGCTTCAAACATGAAACGCACGCCTCGGTTTCCTTTAGAGTACGTCAATGTATGCTTGCCAACATATTTATAAGTATATTTCTTCTTTTGTCCGTTGACTACAAATTCCATAGTCTTATCTGTGATATTGATATGAGACACATCTGTCTTATAGCCTTTTTCATAATACGCTTTGTACTCAGCAGCTGTCATCTTACCGCTTAATTTTGCCTTGTAATCAAATACTTGGTCTAAAGTACCATCTTGTAAGTATGGATAAACTGATTGCCATTGACCTGCATAGTCAGACAAAGTACGGTCTTTGACAGCACTATCTTCAAAGTAGCCATTTTGTACAGTCTTTGTATTTTTTTCTTTTTCAGCAGAAATTTCAGTACCAGCTTGATCTGTCGTCTTTTTCAAAGCTTTCAAGTTTGATTGCATGATGGAAATGTAGTCTGCTCCATCTTTTGTTTGCTTTTCAGTCAAACTTTCAAGCGGATTAAGGACATCTAACTTCACACCTGTTTCTTTTGCCAATGTAGAAGCCAATGCTTGAGAAGCATTTTCTTCAAAATAGATATACTTAATATTGTTTTTCTTAATATATTTTGTCAATTCAGCCAAACGCGCTGCTGAAGGCTCACTATCTGGTGAAAGACCTGAAATAGGAACTTGTTTCAAACCATAATCCAATGCAAGATATCGAAAAGCAGCATGTTGCGTCACAAAACTTTTTTGTTTTGCATTTGCTAAACCAGTTGTATATTCTTTATCCAGAGTTTCTAATTTCTTAATGTAAGCTGCTGCGTTCTTTTGGAAAGTCGCTTTCTTATCGGGATAGCGTTTACTTAAGCTGTCACGAATATTTTCCACCATTTTAATAGCACGTTTTGGTGATAACCATACATGAGGATCGTATTCATGATGATGTCCTTCTTTACCATGATCATGATCTCCTTCCTCTTCTGTACCAGGCAGTAGCAACATCTTCCCAGTCGCCTTCACCACATTCACTTTACCTTTTTTCAAGGTTTTAAGCAATTTTGGCACCCAAGTTTCCATGTTTTCATTTTCATAAACGAAAGTATCTGCATCTTGAATCGTTGCAACCGCCTTAGCAGAAGGTTCATATTCATGTGGTTCTGTCCCTGCACCGATTAGCAATTTAACATTAGCAGTATCACCTGTCACTTGCTTAGTAAACTCATAAACTGGATAAAATGTTGTCACAACATTTAGCTTCCCATTTGCGCTTTTTTGATTGGAACAAGCCACTAAAAAGAGACTTAGTAAGCTTGCTACTAATAGACCAATTTTCTTCATTTTTCACTCCTATTTGATAAATTTTTTTAATAGATTCACTAGTAAAAATACACCAACAAAAATAATCGTAATACTTGCACTGGCTGGCGTTTCAGCATAGTAAGAAATATACAATCCAGCAATCATACCTACAAATCCGATAAAATTAGCTAATAGAATAACAGATTTGAAATTTTTCCCAAGCCGTAAAGCAATACTTGCCGGCAACACCATAATGGTCGATACCAACAGCGCACCTGCCGCTGGAATCATGAGAGCAATGGCAACACCTGTCACGATATTAAATAGAATAGACATAGTACGCACAGGTAGACCGTCCACAAAGGCTGTATCTTCATCAAAGGTCAAAATATACATTGGCCGAATGAAGAGAAAAGTCAACACAAGTACAATCGCCGCAATAACAAACAGCGAAATCACCTGCTCCGTACTAATCGTAACAATAGAGCCAAACAAATATTGGTCTAGGCTCATGGAACTGGAGCTTTTGCCCCTGCTCATCACAATCAAAGCAATAGCAAGTCCTGTTGACATTAAAATGGCTGTTCCGATTTCCATAAAATCTTTGTAGATAGTGCGCAAATACTCTAGAAAAACTGCCGCAATCATCACGATAATGACTGTTGAAATTGTAGGTGAAATACCCAATACCAAGCCAAATGCAACTCCTGAAAGCGACACATGACTAAGTGTATCACTCATCAAACTTTGACGACGTAGAATTAAAAACGTTCCTAAAATAGGTGAGAACAAACTCATAGCAATCACAGCCAGAAAAGCCCGTTGCATAAAATCATAAGTTAGTAAATTAAACATGGCTCACCTCCTTGTCACTCTCATGAACGTTGAAGCAGCGCCACGGCGAATCTTGATTTCGCACTAAATGGATATTGCGGTCTGCATATTTTCGGACTTCCTCTGGATCATGTGTAATCATCAGGACAGCCTTGCCATGCCGATGAGCACTATGGTGCATCAAATCATAAAATTCATCCTTACTACCAGCATCCATCCCTGTTGTTGGCTCATCCAAGACAAAAATATCCGGATCTGAAGCAAACATTCGTGCAATCACTGCCCGCTGCTTTTGCCCACCTGACAGCGAGCCAATCCGTTTATCGCGATTTTCCCACATACCAACTGCATCTAAACTGACTTTAATATGCTCCTCATCATGGGCATTTAAACGACGAAACCAACCTTTTCGTGGATAACGACCCGATTTTACAAATTCGTAGACAGTACTTGGAAAGCCTGCATTAAAGCTAGCAATTTGCTGCGGCAAATAAGCAATCCGCAACTTTTTACCAGTCGTATTTGTCTTAGAAATAGCGATCTTGCCAAATCGAGGCTGCAAAATTCCAAGACTAGCTTTTATAAGCGTTGTTTTAGCAGCACCATTTTCTCCCGTCAAGGTTACAAACTCGCCACTATCTAAAAAGTAGTTAATATGCTCCAACACAGGCTCTTTGTCATAATAAAAAGACAAATCTTCAACTGTGATATACCTCATCTTCCGATTTCTCCTACTAAGGTTTCTAAGAATTTTTGAATGATGACTTTCTCATCAGAACTATACTGATTGGCAATTTTTTCGTAGATTTCTATCGTATGGTGATGATGGTGTTGATGTTCAACTGCAACAGGCTTCGCCAATTCTGTCAAACGATAAAAAATGACGCGCGCATCTTTCACATCTTTAAATGGCTCCAACAACTCTTGCTTAATCAACGACTTAATGGCTTTTGTAACCGCTGCCTGACTGACATTCAAACGTTTCGCCAACTCTGAATTTGTCAAAGATTCCTCAGACAACAACATCAAAATATGCTCTTGAGTATTAGTCAATGGCATGCCACTCGTGCAAGATCCAATCAAAATCTCATGTTGATTCTCAGATTTTAAAATGATTTCATTTAAAAAACGATCAATTTCATGTGCTAACCGACTCATTTTACTCCCTTTCTGATTAACCAGTTAATTCTTTACTAGTTAAGTATATCATAAAGAAAATAAGAGTCAAGTGAAAATTTCAGTGTCTTTTTCATCAGAAAGGCTCGAGTATTACCTCAAGCCTTTATATAGCTTCTTTCGCGTTCGCTTTTGCCATGAAAATGGCTCCGACTCTTCCTTTGGTCGTTCCCATTTTTCATATCCTGTTCCTTCTAAACTTGTAATTGAATCCTTGGACAAATTTTTAATATAATCTTTCGTTCCATCTCGAATAAACTCCTGCGATGTTTCTCCATTCAAGCGTAACAAATTTGTATGTGGCTGCCAAATGAAAGAATACGTGACTCCTGTTTCTACCGAACGATACCGCAAATAGTGAACATTCTTCTTACTCACCCAGCTGTCTACCAACAAAAACAATTGTTGCCGATAGAGCAATTTTTGACCTTTAGAAAATATTTTTAAAGATGGAGTTGAATAATAAATCGTTTGACTTTCCGTTTTTCGAATGAGCAGGTAACTTCCTATCGGAGAATCGCTTGAATCCGTCGGAAAAATATAAAGAAAGAAAATGGGTAAAAGGAAAAATAAAGCTGGATACAAAATAAAAATAGATAGTAGCTGCCACATTGCACATCGAAAACTCCCTCTAGATAAAAATCCTACAATACGAGATAGGTTTATGGAAGTCACCGCTAGCAGAACCAAAGCAAACCGTGTCCTTAAAGACAACCACAAACTTGTCATCCACATTCCAAAAGAGTGAACAAGTTTCATCGCCTGTGAATCTAGCAATCTCTTTTTCTGATATAAACCATACTGTCTCAAATGATCTCCATAGTTGTGATTGCCTATATAAATAACTAACCATGCTAAAAACTTTTCTAAAGCTAGGACTGTTCCATAATAAAAAGAAAAAATCTTCAACCCGTCTGGAACACTCTCTAAAAAATAAAAATAGAAGCCAACGAGAAATTGAATAATAAAGATGAGAGATCCCACAATTGTCATTATATTGCTGATAAAGTAAAATCGCAAACACCTTTTATCTACATAATGTGCCACAACAATATATAAATACACTACAAATAAAGCAAATAATAACTGAAAATAAGGAATCCGATAAATCAATGTGTAATATAGATTAGATACCGTATTGACGACTTCGTTCGTGTCATCTTGCGCTAGATAAACCATGATACGAGTAATAATCAGTGGAAAAGTGAAGTAAACACTATAGCGATACAGAAAATCGTGCTTGTGCAGATGCTTCCCGTCCTCACCTCTAGCTTGATAATAACGCGTCCGGTTTAAAAAGAGATAAACAGGCAAGGCAACATAAAACAAACTTTTCATGCAACAACGTATGAAAACATTTGTTTTAGGACAAGCAGAATACTTATATACCAGATGCAAGTCCGTATCTTGAATCTCACGAAACAAGCTTTGATCCACCAATAGAGAATAAACGATATACAAATAGTAATAAGAACTAATCGTTATCCAAAACAGATCTTCTTGATCCATATAGACACCTCCTAAAATGCTGTATTTTGGGATAATTATAGTTATACATCTTTTTGAAGCATTTATCTATATTCTTTTTTCTCTATTTAAGCTCAAAAAAAGGAGACCTAATGAGACTCTCCATGTTTCATGAGGATTCTCACTAGATTTCCAATTTTAGACTTATATTTTTCCTACAAGCTTAATTCTATCAAGATTTTTTCTTAATAAGATAAACTGCACCAGCCAAAACAATGAGTCCAATGAAAATAGCTAACATATGAATGACAGTACCTGTCTTAGGTAAGCCCTTCTTCGGTGGAGTATAGCGATTTTCAAATGTCTTCACGTCCTTATCGTAGCTTACTTTAGCGTGCAACTGACCATTGCCATCGTCTGTCACTTCAACTGTAACTTTAATGACTTTCTTATCATAAGTGATTCCTTGAAGTTTTGTATCTTTTTCAGTGATGGTGTAATGATAGGTACCAGTTTTCGTGTACTCAATGGTGTCAAAAGTTACACTACCATCTTGAGCATTCTTCTTGCTTTGAGTAACTTTATCATCTTGGCCTTTCAATTCAAACTCAAACTCGCCATCTTTCAAAGCACGACCTGTCAAGGTTTTCTTAACAGAGAGTTGTGCGTTTGTTTTAGTAGCAGAATAAGTGTTCTTGAAGGTCTGATCATCTTTTTCATAAGCAACTTTTGTTACTAAGCGGCCTTGACCATCGTCTGTGACGGTGACAGTCGCTTTGATCACTTTGGTGTCATATTTCACACCGCCGAGCTTCGTATCTTTTTCGGTGATGGTGTAGTGATAAATACCTACCTTAGTATACTCAATGGTATCGAAAGTGACGCTACCATCTTGTGCATTTGTCTTCGTTTGGCGAACTTGATCGTCTGTACCAGTCAGTTCAAATTCAAATTCCCCTTCTTTGAGGTTACGACCTTCTAATAGCTTCTTAGCAGAAAGAGTTGCAGTGGCTTTATCTGCTGAATAAGTATTCGTGAAGGTGTTTTGGTTGTTTTCATAAGCAACTGTTGCATGTAGTTGACCTTTACCATCATCCGTGACAGTGACTGTTGCTTTGATTACTTTGGTGTCATATTTCACACCGCCTAAAGCACCAGCTTGTTCTTTAATGGTATAAGTATAAGTTCCAGCTGTTTTGAATGCCAACTCTTTAAATGAAATCTTACCATCTTTAGCGTTCTTAACGGTATCCACCACTTTACCGTTTGGATCAATCAAGTCAAAGGCAAATTCATTCGCTTCTAGGTCGCGACCAGTTAGCACTTTGTTCGCTTCTAATGTCGCAGTTGTTTCCTTAGCAAGGTAAGTATTGCGGAGGGTTGGATTAGCTGTATCGTAAGATACTTGGGCAACTAACTGACCATTGCTATCATCAGTAACTTTGACAGTCGCTTTGATTTCTTTCTTATCATAGGTCACACCACCTAAGCCATTGTCTTTCTCTTTGATGGTGTAATGATAAGTTCCGACTTTTGTATAGTCAATCGCATCAAAAGTAACACGACCGTCTGCTGCATTTTTCGTAGTCTGACGAACGTTGTCATCAGATCCGACTAATTCAAATTCAAACTCTTGATCGTTTAATGCACGACCTGTCAGTTCTTTGGTTACGCTTAGTTGTGCACTAACCTTTTGACTAGAGTATGTATTGTTGAAGGTTTGGTCATTGTTTTCATAGGTTACTTTTGAAACAAGCTGACCTTTACCATTATCGGTGACTTCAACTGTTACCTTGATGGTCTTGGTGTCGTAAGTCACACCACCCAATCCTGTATTTTTCTCAGTAATGGTGTACTTGTGAGTACCAACAGTTTGATACTTGATTGCATCAAATTGAACCTTACCAGCTTTGTCATTCTTCTTGGTTTGAAGAACGTCTGCCTTGCCGTCTTCTTTCAGTTCAAAGCTAAACTCGCCATCCTTCAAAGCACGTCCGGCTAATTTCTTCGTGACAGAGAAAGTAGCATCGGTACCTTTGGCAGTATATTTATTTGTAAAGCTTTGTTTAGAAATTTTATTCTTACCGCTCTCGTCAAGACCGAGGTAGACGATATTGTAAATCAACTGTCCATCCTCTTCCTGTTGAACACGAATGGTAACCTTAATTGGTTGTTTATCGTAGCCAACACCTGGAACCTTACCAGCTTTCTCTTTGATAAGGTAGTTGTAAAGACCAGTCTTGGTGAACTTAAGAGCTTTGAAAGGAATCGTACCATCCGCTTTATTTTTAACTGTTTGAAGTAGCTTGTTTTGTCCATCGTATAATTCAAACTCAAACTCGTCATCTTGTAAATTTCGACCCGTTAAGGCTTTTGTCACCTGCAGTGGCACTGTGATTTCTTTTGGTGTGAACGTATTCTTAAAGTTCTTTTTACCACCGTCATAAGTCACAGTAGTACTTAGCTTCCCTTTACCATCATCCGTTACTTTAACTGTGACTTTGACTTTGCTCGAGTCATAAGTAACTCCTGTCAGACCATTATTTTTTTCTGTAATGGTGTAGTGGTACTCACCTGCCTTGTCGTAGTTAATAGCTTGGAACTGAACTTTTCCTTGGGCATCATTTTTAGCCGTTTGAAGAACATCTGGCTTACCATCTTCCTTCAACTCAAACTCAAACTCTTGCGCTTTCAGTTTGCGACCCGTTAACTCCTTGGTTACATCGAAGGTTGCAGAAGTAGCTTGAGTGGTGTAGGTGTTGTTGAAGGTAGTGTCGTTTTTTTCATAGACAATTTCAGAATGTAGTTTTCCTTTGCCGTCATCTGTAATTTTGACAGTAGCTTTTACTTCTTTCGTATCATAAGTAATGCCACCTAACTGACCTTTTTTCTCTGTAATGGTGTAGTGGTACTCACCTGCTTTGTCGTAGTTAATAACTTGGAACCGAACTTTTCCTTGGGCATCATTTTTAGCCGTTTGAAGAACATCTGGCTTACCATCTTCCTTCAACTCAAACTCAAACTCGTCTTTTTGTAGCTGACGACCTGTCAGAACTTTGTTCACTTCTAATCGAGCGAAAGTCTTTCCTGGAGTATAGCGATTCTCAAAAGTTGGGTTTTTAGTCTCCTCACCAGCTTTCGAATAAGTGATCTTTGTAACTTCAAGCTTTCCTCCCTTATCTTCGACAGTTACAGTTGCCGAGATAAGATTCGGTTCATATTCAACTCCTGGAACATCACCAGCCTTTTCACTAATGGTATAATGATAGATTCCTGCTTTAGTATATTTAAGCTCTTTGAATTGAACCTTACCATCAGCCGTATTTTTTACAGTTTCTAAAATCTTTTTATTTCGTTGTAGATCTTTGAGTTCAAATTCAAATTCACCTTCTTGAAGAGGACGACCTGTTAAAACCTTTTTCACTTCTAACTTAGCAGATGTTTTAACTGGAGTATAGCGATTATTGAAAGTTGGTTTTTTAATTTCTTCTCCATCTGTCATATAAGTCACTTTGCTAACTTCAAGTTTACCGGATTTCTCCTTGACTTCTACTGTTACCGTGATAAATTTTTGGTCATAGGTAACTCCTGGTGCAGAACCTTTGTTCTCTCGGATAAAATATTCATAAGTTCCTGCTTTAGTATATTCCAATGATTTGAAATTGACCTCACCATTGGCGTTATTTTTAACAGTTTGCAAGATTTTACCGACAGTTGGACTAACTTCAGTATTATCAACCAAATCAAACTCAAACTCTTGCGCTTTCAGTTTGCGACCGGTCAATACTTTCTTAACGGAGAGTTGTACATTTGTTTTAGTAGCTGAGTATGTGTTCTTGAAAGTTTGATCATCATTTTCATAGAAAATTTCAGAATTCAGTTTTCCTTTGCCGTCATCTGTGACTTTAACAGTAACTTTTATTTCTTTCGAATCATAAGTGATACCACCTAGACCATTGTTTTTTTCTTTAATAGTGTAATGGTATTCACCTGCTTTAGTATATTCAACCGTATCAAACTGGACTTTCCCAGCTGCAGTGTTTTTCTTCGTTTGGTGAATATGATCTTCCTTACCAGTCAATTCAAACTCAAACTCGTCTTTTTGTAGCTGACGGCCTGTCAGAACTTTGTTCACTTCTAATCGAGCGAAAGTCTTTCCTGGAGCATAGCGATTCTCAAAAGTTGGGTTTTTAGTCTCCTCACCAGCTTTCGAATAAGTGACCTTTGTAACTTCAAGCTTTCCTCCCTTATCTTCGACAGTTACAGTTGCCGAGATAAGATTCGGTTCATATTCAACTCCTGGAACATCACCAGCCTTTTCACTAATGGTATAATGATAGGTTCCTGCTTTTGTATATTCAAGCTCTTTGAATTGAACCTTACCATCAGCCGCATTTTTTACAGTTTGGAGAACTTGTCCATTTTCTTTTAAGTCAAACTCAAATTCATTTTTTTGAAGTTTGCGACCAATTAATTTCTTAGTTACAGAAAGTTTTGTGCTTGTCTTCTCTGGAAGGTAATAGTTTGTGAACTTATTCTTTTCTTCTCTACCACCTTGGCCATCAATACCTTCATACTTGACAGTTGACACTAACTTACCAGACGCATCTCTTGAAATAACCACTGTCACATAGATATCGTTCGGATCATAATTAATCCCTTTTTCAGGGTTTACTTTGCGTTTTTCAGAAATAATGTACTTATGCGTACCTTCTTCAGTATAGTTAATTGGATCAAATGTTACTTTACCGTTGACATCATTTGTTTTTGTTTGAATTGGATTTTGGTCTCCCTCTTTCTTCAATTCAAATTCAAATTCTCTATCTTTAAGTTTCCGACCAATTAATTCTTTCTCAATTTGTAATTGTGTAGATACTTTTTCAATTTTTTTATTGACGATATCTTTTGTTATGGATTTAGTTGTTCCAAAGTCTTCTGGTTTAACCTTAATTTCTTTGCCTGTTAACTGATAACCATCTGGCGCTTTGATTTCTCTAATAGTATAATTATCTTTCAGCAAATTAGGAATCGTGACTTTTCCTGTACTATCCGTAGTGAAGTCTCCTACAACTGCACCATTCCGATCACGTGTTACCCTAAAGACTGCTCCTGCCAAAGATATTCCAGATGTTTCATCTTTTTTATGCAAGGTTATAGAATAAACATAGCCTTCTGCACTTCCGCCCGCCTCTAGATACATGTTTGGGCGAATCGTTTCTACAATTTTAGTTTGACTTGACCAAAGAGTCGCAGTATTTTTAATAATTTCACCATTTTGTAATTTATAGTTTGGCTTCGCCTTATAGATAACATGATAGCCTTCACCAGCTTTTATATCACCTAACCTGATAGAAAATGATGAATCAGATAGAAACTCTACTGTAAATTGACTTGTAACCTCAGTTCTGTTTTTCAAAACCCAACGATTGTTTTCAATAACCCATTTCCCTTTGTAAATTTTAAAACTATTTCTAATATAGGAAATTTTCGGTGTTGTTAAAATATCTGTTACTTTTGCATCACGGATTTCTTTCCCTGACGAATTCACGACAAGATCATAGGTGATGGTACTGTCCGATTGAAAATTACCCGATTTTATCAAATTATCTTGTGATGGCGGATTTGGACCTCCAAATTCTGGTTCTCCCACCTTAATCACTTTTCGATTAACTGCAATTTCGATTGGAACTTTTTTCTTTTCCTTTACGATATGATGATTAATATAAGTATAAAAATAAAAGCTACCCTTGATATCTGATTTGTCTTCAACATATTTTGTATAGATCAACTTTAACGTTCGATTCTCTGCATCAACAGCTGCACGAGCCACAACATTACCGTTTTTATCTACAATATCAAAATCAGAAGATTTTTCAAGAACAAGTTCCTTTGGAAGAGTTATTGTTGTATAGTCACCCTCTTGAACTTCATTATTAGGTAAGGTAAATGTTCCATTTATTTTAAACCGCTCCCATTGTTGCAACGGTTTGTTTAAGGGTTTCCCATCTTTATCTGTAATACTAAATTGCGTAATCGCGTCTATTTCTTTTGCTGCCCTTTTTGTTTTAGGAGCTGCTTGGGTATCTTTAGTATCTTTAGCAGCAGGTGGAGCTCCTGGCTGAGTCTCACTCTTTTCCTCTACCTTACTAGCTTTTTGTGAAGATGTATCTTCTTTTACTTGGCTAGCATCAGAGCTTTCTTCTTTTGAGGTGCTTGGCTTATTTTCCTGCTCATTTGAATTAGCTTCCGCTTTATTCTCAGTAGCAGGCTGCTGCCCCTGACTAGAACTAGTATCTGCTGCCTTTGGCGTTGACTCAGTAGGAGACGTTGGCTGTTCAGTCGTTCCTGTTTTCGGAGATGACTGAGTTGTCACTGTAGAAGATTGATTCGACAATGTCTGAGCAACAGCACTAGCTGGTGATAAGATTGTTGAAGCCAGCAATAATGCAACCCCAACAAGATTCATCGCTTTTTTAATCATGACGATTTCCTTTCTATGGTTTTTCAGGACTTTGTACAAAAGTACAAAACTCCACTAATACCATTATATCAACTACCTTATAGTCCTTTCAATCAAAATGCTCTATATTTTAGTTCTATTTCTTGACAAACTGTAAAGTTTTAAACACCCCATTGATATACAACAGGATAGTGCAGGTGGTTTACAAAACGTAAACTTTTTCCGATGATTTTGCTAGACTACATATATTTTTTAAATTAGAATATTTATAAGGAGGGAGCAAGATGGTACTTAATACGAGAGAAAAAATTCTAGAGGCTTTTTTTGAGCTTGCTATGGAACATCCAAATAAAATGCATTTTTCTTTAGCAGAAATTGCCAAAAAGGCTGGAATTTCAAGACAAGCCATTTATAAACGTCATTTCAATGGAAATCATGAAATTCTAGACTATATTCATAAAGAACTTGATGCTGAATTTCGAATGATTTTTCAAACTTATGATAAGAAAGTTTATCCTGATCCTTTTGTCTTTTTTGCAGAGGTAGTGATTCCTATCTTATACACCCACCGAAAACAAATCAGCTGTCTTTTTACAACAGCAGCAGATCCATATTGGAGGGAATTTTTACGAAATACCTATGGACAATGGATTGAACAACATATTACGATTGACTATCAAAAATTAAACATTCCAAAAGAAAAGGCTGCTCAAGTTCTTGTTAGAGGAATTTTGATCTTTATCGAAATTTGGATTACCCAACCTGAACCTACCCCTCCTGAACAATTTGCAGAAACCTTTTTAAAGTTGATTCATTTCCCTCTCACAGACTATGTTTGTTTCAAGCAAACTTCCTCTTCTAATGACAAACTGATCGTTACAAATAGTTTAGAAGGTAAAGAAAAAGACTAGGATAAGATTGTACTGCCTCCAAAAGTTAGATTTTTTATGTCTAACTTTTGGGGTGCGGTTCATAAGATTCCTAATCTTAGATAATAAGCTTACAACATACAATCGTTGTATAGGCTTTTAATAATGATGAAAACGAGATAGATTGTAATTTTCAATAATTCAAGTTATCTCGTTTTCTTTTTATGTTATTTTTTTGTGGACTGGATAATCAGATAAAAAATCCATATCAACACCAATCCTGCTAAAGCAAAAAGACTTCTCGCTAAAAGCAACAGCTCCGGATTGAAGGTTAACATGCCCCCTGTCAATAATAAAGCCAGAAAGACAAGGCTTAGTACAAGACGATTGGTCAAAGATTCGATACGACGAAATCGTTGATTGTAGTCTATCAAGTCATGATTAACAACCAAGCGACCATTCACCACCTGCTCCACTAGCTGGTGGAGCCGTCTTGGAATGCTTTTCCCATGCCGCAGCAAATAGAGGAGTTCGATTAAGAAAGAATCATAACTCAAGGTCTGGTGTAAAATATCTGATTTCATATTTTCAAGGAAATATTGCTTGGCTAAGGTCATCAGATTTATATTAGGAGCTAGCTCGCGAAAAAGGCCTTCAATTTGCAAAGCGGCTTTTTCTAAAATTGCCATCTGAGAAGGTACTTGTAAATGATGACGCCTACAAATCGCCACCACATCCTCAAACATATCTGTAATCGACAAGGAGCCCAACTCTAAATTACCGTATTTGGTTAACATGCGCTCAATATCTTGCTCTAATTGCAATTTATTGATTGGTTCACTAGTAGTCGTAATTGTTAGAATAGCCTGTGTCATCGAATCAATGTCTTGTGTCGTAAAACTAGACAGCATGTCGTTTAGAGACACACGAAAACCCGTTTCCAATTCCCCTGTAATTCCAAAATCAATAAAATAAATCTTTCCTTCATAGATTAAAAGATTACCTGGATGTGGATCACCATGAAAAAAGCCATCTTTAAATACCTGCTTGATAAAGCTCAACATGAGTTTCTGACCAATATCTGCCAAATCGTAACCCGCTTCTTGTAAAACAGCATATTGATTGATGCGGACGCCAGGAATGTATTCTTCCACAATTAAGTGTGGAGTAGTAAAGTCTGGATAGACTTTTGGCACGCCAACACAAGGAATCTCTTGATTGTAGCGAGCAAATTCGTCCATGTACTTAGCTTCATTGCGAAAGTCAATTTCGTTCAAGAGAGTGGTCTGCAACTGTTGTAGAATCTTTGGCAAATCCACCATAGGCAGCAAATGCTTAGGAAAATGACGAGCTAGGCGAATCAAGAGCGCAATGTCTTCTGTAATTTGCTCTTGAATATGCGGACGCTGAATTTTCAGCACAACTTCATCGCCATTTAACAAAACAGCACGGTGAGTTTGTGCGACGGAAGCACTTGCTAAATGTTCCTGCGAGACGTCTAAAAAAAGTTGCTCAATTGGGCGTTTTAACTCGTCTTCAATCGCAACCATGACGGTCTCTTTGTCCAAAGGTTTGACGTCATCTTGCAACTTGCTTAACTCTTTGATATAGATTTCTGGCAATAAGTCACTGCGAGTGGACAAAATTTGACCAATTTTTACAAAACTGGGTCCTAGTTGCTCAAAAGCTTCTCGCAATTGCTTAGGAGCTTTTTTCTCGTCCAGTGGCTTCCTTCGTTCTCTCAGATTGGACCAACCAACAGCACTAAAGGCTGTTAGAATCTCTCGTAAGCGTTTGTTTGCCATAAAGTTATCCTCCTTCTATTTATTATTGTCAATTTTTCTTTCAAATCCTGCTTTTAGTTTAGCAAAAAACGCAGTCTTTATAAAGTTGTGACTGCGTTATCATGGAAGACTATTCTTCTGTTTTTGAAAGCCCTTTAAGCAATTGGTCTAGTTTGTCTTCTAATCGTTCAATATCTTGCTTGGTTGCATATACATTATCTATTTGTTCAACTTGACTTTCAGCGGTTTGTTCTTTTGCTTTGCGCTTTAATTCTGACTGAAGTTGCTTGCCTTCATCCACCGTTAAGCGACCTTTGGCAATCAATTCTTTGACAAATTCACTAGCTTTATCATAGGTCATGGAAGTCAATCCAATTCCTGCCAGCAAAACTTTTTTCAATTCGTCCATCTTGACACCTCCATATATGAGAATTTTTCCACTTTCATTATAGCGCTTTTGAGCTATTTATTCTAGAGAAAAATGAAGTAATAAATCATTTAGAGCACAAAACGTTAATAGTGATTCACTTAAACTTTTATAAAGGTTAATGCTATCCTTATTTAAACAATAAAATACTTAAAATAGCTAAAATAGCGGGACCTCCTTGGGTCAAGATGATTTTCTTATTAGCTGTTACTGCACCGTAAACCGCGACACCGATAACAAACAAAACAAAAATGGTCACGATTTCCAAATTGTGTGAAATATACAAACCATACAGTAAGAAAAGTGCTAAAAAGGCGTTGTAAATCCCTTGGTTTTTAAACAAGGATGTGACGGACGGGCGAGACAATTCTTCCTTTGTCATGTTAAAGACTCGGCTGGTACTGTCTGACTGGGCGGCAATGCTTTCCAGATAAAAGATATAGAGGTGTTCCAGTGCGACAATAGTTGCTAATATAGTGGTAATAAGTGACATGTATTCTTCTTTCTAATGTTTTTCCACGGTAATCTGATCTAAGCAAGATACAAGTTTTTCTAAGAGGGCGCTCAACGTCTTTTGTTCATCAGCCGAGAGGATTTTTTCCATTTGCTTTTTGACATTTAAATGATCGGTCGGTGGTTCATGCAACAGTTGCTTTCTTGCAACATCCGTTACATTCACTAAAACCTCTCGTTGATTTTTTGGATTGCGACTTCGTTGAACATATCCATGCCCTTCTAAGAGCCTGAAATGTTGGGCCAATACTGCGCGGGATCGATTTTCAAGACTTCTTACACCGCTGCCTGATTACACGGAATATGATTCATCAAAAATGCCACGTTAAGCTCATTACGCAAAGAATTGCGCGATAGCCTGCTCCGTTGAATGTAGTTGATATAGTAGGTGATGAATGGAACCCTAGTTCTCCTTTTTAGTTTTGGTGATTCGTCAACTATTAACAAGTCAATTGTGGACTATAAAAAAAGAAAAGCAACTATTTTGCTTCCCTTTAACGGATTATCTTTTGTATATCTACTAACTGATTGATTTTTTGATTGATCGTTGGTCGGTAATCACAGAAATTGATGGATTGAATACTGCTGTTAAAGGCAACATCTACATCTAGCATTCGGTCACCGATATAATAAGTCATTTCTTTATTCAACTGATATTTTTCCACCAGATAATCCACCCCTTCTGGATCAGGTTTTCTTGCAAATCCATTAGCCGTCGTCACAATTTCTGTGAAATAATCCAAAATATCTAAATCAGCTAAAACTTGGTAGGCATTTTCCCCCTTGTGGGTATAAACAAACTGCTGAATACCTGCTTCCTGCGCCCAAGCAAGAATTGTCTTAGCACCATCCATAAGCTTAATTTGAGCATTCTTCTCTTGCAAGCTTTGCCCTCTAAATCGATTCATCTCTTCTGCATTCAAGCCTTTTTCTACTGCAACTGTTTCCAGCAATTTTTGAACAGAATGCCGCAAAATATAAGCATGGATACCCTCTCGGTCAAAGTCCAATCCATAGTGAGTATAAGTTTCTTCAATCCCCGCCAAAATAGCGTCATAGGAATCTAGTAATGTTCCATCCAAATCCCAAATAAAAGCTATTGTCATGTTCGCTCCCTCATTTTCCGTTGGTAGAGTATTTGTAAAAATAGCCAGCGAAAGCTATTGTCCAAAAGAGTAGCCGTCCAAACTCCAGGCAAGCCCAAGCCCAGCGTTACTCCCAGAAAATAGCCTGCTACAATGCGAATGAGCCACATACCAACCGTTGTGGCATAAAAAGGCAACTTAGCATTGCCCAACCCTTGCCAAACAGCTGTATAGATGACTGTTCCTGCTGTCATAGGCACTCCCAAAAGTGAAAACAGAACAACAGACAAACTAGCCTGAACAGCACCACCGTCAGTTGTATAAAATTGTGTTAACGGCTGCCCAAACCCAAAAAGAAACAGAGCTATCGGTAACATGAGGCTTAGAGATAACCAGTACGTCTGCTTTGTCAGCCTCCTAACTGCTTGAAGGTCTGCTTGTCCCACTGCATGAGCTACCAACATGACTGTTGCAGTAGCGACACCAAAGCTCGGCATGTAGTTAAACTGGGTCAGAACCTCTCCAATAGCATTTCCTGCGACGGCATCTGTCCCGAACTTAACAATAATAGCAATCATCACAACATCCCCAGCTCGCATCATCAATCGTTCCCCAGCAGCTGGCAGAGATAAGCGCAACAGTTCCCAATCCAGCTTCCAACTCCAATGCGACAAAGGTAGCGACAATTCTTTCCATAAAATGAAGACGCCCACCAGACGAGCTAAAATAGTTCCCAATGCCACTCCAACAATTCCCATGTGGAAAATAAAAATTGCAATGCTGGAAAAAAGAACATTAAGTAGATTGCTAAAAAAGCTGACATACATAGGCAGGCGGGGATTACTGGTCGCTCGAACCAAAGCCCCTAAACTTGTCATCATTCCCAAAAGAACAATTGTTCCTCCGATTAAAGCGAGATAGAGACCACCTGCATTAGCGACTGCAGGCTCCGTTCCCAACCAAGCCAATATTTGGCGTCCAAAAGCAAGCGAGAAAAGTCCCAGAAACCCACTCAGCATCAGGGTCAATTTAATGGCCTCACTAGTATGATAAGCTAGATTATCTCGGTCTCCTTCTCCTAAACTCTTAGAAATTAGACTGGATACCGCTGATCCTAGTGCAATAAAAATGGCCTGATAAATGCTAATCATATTGCCAGCAACCGAAACTCCTGAAATAGCCACCAGACCTAGACTAGCTACTAAATACGAATCTACCATTCCCATTAGCATCTGCAAAAAATTTTCCACCATGGCTGGCAAAGCTATGTTTAAAATCTTTTTATAAGTGGTCATGCATTATGAAACTCCTGCTTTGATTATACCCTTTGCTGTACGAGACTTGCAATAGACTGTTTATATACTTTTACAAGCCGAAAACTCTCAGGTGAGTCCCCTCTGAGTGTTGAAAATGGTTAAAGTCCTAAATCCTTTTCTACTGCCGCCTGCATCTGGCCAGCAGCAACAATCATTTTATGGCGGACTTCAGCCATTTCTATGCCATCCACGGCTGCTGGAATTGACACACCACTAAGATCATGTAACTGAGCCAAAGCTTCAAAATCATTCAGTCCGGTTTGTCCAGTCACAGCTTCGACTGCAACAACTGGGAATTTGTAAGGACTGGCAGTTGAAACAACGACTGTCTTCGTGTCATCACCTGTTTTGGTCCGATATTTTTGATAAACGGCTGATGCTACTGCTGTATGCGGATCTTCAATATAGTTAGATGTTTCATAAACCCGTTTGATTTCAGCCGCGGTCTCCTCTTCTGTGGCATATTCAGCCGCAAAGAGTGCTAGCATTTCTGAGTCAAAGTTGGTCAGCTCATACTGACCATGTTTTTTGAGATTGGTCATCAACTCTGCTGTCTTTTCGGCATTATTTCCTAACAGGTGGAAAATCAAGCGCTCTAGATTTGAAGAAACTAAAATGTCCATAGACGGGCTAGATGTCACCTTAAAACAGCGCTTCTTATCATAGATATGTGTTTTAAAGAAATCTGTCAAGACATTATTTTCGTTGGAAGCACAGATTAACTTGCCAACTGGAAGACCTATTTGTTTAGCATAGTAGGCTGCCAAGATATTACCGAAGTTTCCAGTTGGAACAGAAAAATTGACTGCTTCACCAGCTCGAATCTGATCGGTTTTAACCAATTGTGCATAGGCATAGACATAATAAACAATCTGCGGCACCAAGCGCCCGATATTCATGGAGTTGGCGGAAGAAAATTGCGACTTGTGTTCTGCTAGTTTTTTGCGAAGCACAGCGTTATTAAACATCTGCTTGACATTGGTCTGAGCATCATCAAAATTCCCTTCAATAGCCACTACATGAGTATTGTCCCCTGTCTGAGTCGTCATTTGCAGCTCCTGAACCTTGCTGACTCCGTCTTTCGGATAAAAGACGATAATCTCAGTCCCAGGAACATCCGCAAAGCCTGCCATAGCCGCCTTGCCTGTGTCGCCAGAAGTCGCCGTCAAAATGACAATTTTATTTTCCAAGCCGTGCTTTTTAGCTGCGGTTGTCATCAAGTGAGGCAGGATGGACAAAGCCATGTCCTTGAAGGCAATGGTCGCCCCGTGGAAAAGCTCTAGATTATACTGACCGTCTAGCTTAACCAAGGGAGCAATGGTCGGCGTATCAAACTTGTTATCGTAAGCATGGGCAATACAATCGTCTAGCTCTTGATCTGTGAAATCATCTAAGAAAGCAGATAAAATTAATTTTGCTACTTCTTGATAGGAAGCGTCTTTTAGTTTTGCAAAATCCAACTCTACCTGAGGATAAGAAATTGGAGTAAAGAGACCGCCATCTGTTGCCAATCCCTGCAAAATAGCTCGGCTAGCTGTCGTTGTATTGTTTGCGTCACGTGTTGATTGATAAACTAAAGTCATAAATTTTTATCCCTTTCGTGTAGTCTGTTCTATTATAACATGACTTATCAGAAAATTCTCGCATTTCTATGGAAAATACTAATGTGCGTAAACTTTTGGTTTATTCTTGCTTGCACGTCTAATCATCGAAAAGAAAAACAGACGTCAACTCATCAAAGCATCGTCCGTTTTGTTTTTTGATTATCGTTGTCAGCCATAGAACTGAATGTCAGTGACAGTGATTTTAAATATCGAGTATCCCACTACCGACTTATTACACAACATTATTTGGCTACCTCAGTTTTTTGAATACTCTCCCATCATTATTTCACTTTCATAACTCTCACTAGACTAGCTCGTTCAGCTTCTTCTAGCTTCATTTCGATATATTGAATAGTTTCTATGAGATCTGGAATAGTTGCATACTCTAAGCCATTGACCCGGCGGCGAGTTTTTTCAATTTCATCCGCCATCAACTGACAGCTCTTTTCAATCTCTGCTAAGCGCAAAAGATCTGGCAATAGGCTACTCATATCTTCAATCGTCTCATCCATCTGGCTGTTGGATGCCACGTAGCTATAAACTACATCTCCCTCATCATCACCGTAAGGATTGGCAATATGGGCATGCATCTTAGGAACTCGCACGCTCATGATATTTTCCTGTTCGATATGGAGATTGATTTCTCGCATAGGGACAGCAAAAATTTCTTCCACCATAAGGTCGCTTTCCAAAGCTTTTGCCAACACAAAGTCCTGCATATGACCAACTAGAGCTTCTTCAACTTTTTGGCGAAGGCGATTATTTTCGCGAACAGCTTCAATAAAACGACGCATCAGTTCATCTCGCTTATCCTTGAGAAGTTTATGACCGCGAGTAGCTGTTTTCAGGCGCTCTTTTAGATTGTTGAGTTCCATTCGAGTGGGTTTGATATTCAAACGAGTCATCGGCTCACCTCCTTAAGCTTGCCGCCTACTTTCTGGTAAATATTGGTCAATCATATCATCCTTAATCCGCTTAAGCTCCGTCCGTGGCAAGATAGACAACAATTCCCAACCTAAATCTAGGCTTTCTTCAATCGTTCGATTGGTATAAAATCCTTGATTGATATATTCTTTTTCGAATCGCTCAGTAAATTGTACATAGAGCTTATCCCTATCAGATAATGCAGACTCTCCTAGTACAACTGCTAATTCTTTGGCCTGTTTCCCTTGTGCATAAGCCGCAAAAAGCTGATTCATCGTTGCCGCGTGGTCTCCCCGAGTCTTTCCTTCGCCAGATCCTTTGTCCTTGAGACGCGAAAGGGACGGTAATACATTAATCGGCGGACGATAACCACTATTGTAAAGGTCACGCGACAGGATAATCTGACCCTCAGTAATGTAACCAGTCAAATCAGGAATGGGATGAGTGATATCATCCTCAGGCATGGTAAGAATTGGAATTTGTGTGACCGAGCCTTTCTTCCCTACCAAACGTCCCGCACGCTCATACAAAGTGGATAGATTGGTATAAAGATACCCCGGATAGCCTCGGCGTCCTGGCACCTCTCGACGAGCAGCGGATACTTCTCGCAAGGCCTCACAGTAGTTCGTCATATCTGTCATGATGACGAGAACGTGCATGTCCTTTTCATAAGCCAAGTATTCGGCAGCCGTCAAGGCAATTCGTGGTGTCGCAATCCGCTCAATAGCAGGATCATTTGCTAGATTGATAAAGAGGATAGAGCGGTCAATGGCCCCCGTCTCCCGCAAGTCATTCATAAAAAATTCGGCTTCTTCAAAGGTCGTCCCCATAGCTGCAAAAACGACTGCAAAATTTTCTTCTGAATTGAGCACAGTAGCTTGACGAGCAATCTGAGCAGCCAATTCCTTATGAGGCAGGCCCGATCCAGAAAAGACTGGCAGTTTTTGACCGCGTACCAAAGTATTGAGGTGATCAATAGCTGAAATCCCAGTCTGAATGAACTCATCAGGATAATCTCTTGCTACTGGATTGATCGCTTGACCGTCAATGTCCAGGTATTTCTCAGGCAAAATATCTGGACCACCATCAATAGGCTTACCCATCCCATTGAAAATCCTTCCGACCATATCTTCTGATACTGGCAACTCAAGAGGATGACCGGTAAAACGCACCTTAGTTTTCCCTAGATTGATTCCGCTAGAGCCTTCAAACAGCTGCACCATCGCCTTATCTTCTTGCACTTCTAAGACCTGCCCTTGACGCTTCGTTCCATCATGGAGTTGGATTTCCACTAATTCATTGAAATGCACCCCTTCTACTCGATCCACAATCATCAAAGGGCCGACAACTTCACTGACGGTACGGTATTCTTTAATCACGTTCATTGGTTGCTCCTCCTTGGGCAAGAATATCATGCAGTTTTTCCCGAATAGCGGTATCCAAACTGCGAATTGCTTCCAACTGATCCTCTGGGATAAATTTAGAGCGGGCAATCTGATCTCTCAACTCCACAGTACCGTTCATAATCTCAGTAAAATAGGCACCTAAATTCAAAGAACGGTTAGCTTCTTCATCAAACGTTAGGATATTAGTAAGAAGAGCTACTTGTTTTTTAAAGGAAGTGTAGGTATCCACTTCGTCAAAAGCATTCTGCTGCAGGTAGTCCTCGCGGATCATTTTTGCTGTATTCATGGTAAGACGATCCTTTTCAGACAGCGAATCCAGACCAACCAACCGTACGATTTCTTGTAGTTCACTCTCTTTTTGAAGAATGTTCATTGCCTTGGTTACCTTTTCTGACCAAGTCAACTGTTCATGCTGATTGATATAGTGCCCTACCTCATCTAGATAAAGTGAGTAAGAACTAAGCCAGTTGATAGCCGGAAAGTGACGACGTTGTGCCAACTGAGCGTCCAATCCCCAGAAGACCTTGACAATCCGTAGAGTATTTTGCGTGACGGGCTCCGAAATATCTCCACCTGGAGGGGAAACGGCACCAATTGCAGTAATACTTCCCTCGCGCTCGTCACTACCTAAGGTTTTCACCCGACCGGCTCGTTCGTAATATTCAGCAATCCGACTGCCGAGATAGGCAGGATAGCCTTCATCGCCCGGCATTTCTTCCAAACGCCCGGACATTTCCCGCAGAGCTTCTGCCCAACGTGAGGTCGAATCTGCCATAATGGCCACAGAGTAGCCCATGTCTCGGAAGTACTCAGCAATTGTAATTCCTGTATAAATAGAAGCCTCACGCGCCGCAACTGGCATGTTGGATGTGTTCGCAATCAGAACGGTTCGTTGCATAATTGACTGACCAGTTATTGGATCGATTAGCTCTGGAAATTCATTTAAGACATCCGTCATTTCATTGCCCCGCTCGCCACAGCCAACATAAATCACGATGTCCACATTAGCAAATTTGGCAACCTGATGCTGAACAACGGTCTTGCCAGCTCCAAATGGGCCAGGAACAGCAGCAGCCCCGCCCTTGGTGACTGGGAAAAAGGTATCAATCACGCGTTGACCCGTCACCAAAGGTTCCTCTGGGATCAGCTTTTGAGCAAATGGACGGCCTCTCCGGACTGGCCACCTCTGCATGAGACTGCCGACAAAGACAGAACCATCCGCACGCTCAATTTCATAGACTGCTTCTTCGACCGTGAAGCTACCAGCTTCAATAGCCGTCAGCCGACCACTAACACCAACTGGTACCAGAATACGATGCACTACCAGCTCGGTTTCTTGAACGGTGCCTAGAATATCTCCAGCTTGGACTTCATCGCCGACAGCTAGACAAGGTACAAAGTCCCACTTAGTCTCACGATTCAGATTAGGCAGCTGAACTCCACGTACCAGAAAATCACTCTGTGTCACCGTTTGAAAGCGTGCCAAAGGACGTTGAATGCCATCAAACATTTGCGAAATCAGCCCCGGCCCCAACTCAACCGATAACGGACTCCCTGTTGTTTCTACTGGTTCTCCTGGCCCAAGACCAGAGGTTTCTTCGTATACCTGAATAGAAGCCTCATCTTGACGCATCTCGATGATCTCCCCAATCAAGCCCAAATTGCCTACATGACAAATATCCTGAATGTTCGCTTCCTGCATTCCAGAAGCAACCACCAAAGGACCTGAAACTTTTATAATCTTTCCTTGACTCAAGTCTTGCTCCTTCTAATTTAAAATATTTTGTCCGACTGCTTTTTCTACATTCTCACGAATGCGTCCCCGTCCTAATCCCGTTATTCCTTTATGAGTCGGGATTAAAATAATCGCCGGCAGCACTTGCTTATCATAGTAAGCCAATGTTTCAGGGATTTCTGCAGCCACATCCTCTGTCAAATAAATAATGGCAAAATCTTCTCGACTCAGTCGGCGTAAAGCATTCACAGCATCAGCTGCTCCTGTGACTGGAAAAGTCTGAAAACCAATTAGACGAAAAGGTAGAATGGCATCACGATTTCCTACCACACCAATTTTATAAGTTTTACTGGCCATAAATCGGTCTCATCCTTTCTTTAATGTTTTCTACTGGAAGCTGATTTGTCAAACCGGTCAAAATAAGTCGAAGATTTTTCACTTCTAGCTCTTTCCCCAATAAATAGCGAGCTAATGGAAGTGGACCACTTGTTTCAAATCGTCCTTGCTCTAAGAGTTTAAACGGAACCAAGTCTGCTAAATATTCCAGTTCAAGATTTGTCAGCTTCCCCAAATGCATTTTTTCTTCATAAGAGCGCAATTCTGCATCAAATTCTAATGGGTTTACTTGAGAAAACCAGTCCGTTAGTTGCCCTTTTTCTGCTAACTCAATCCACTCTGCACTTGTCAAAGACCCATCATCAGATAAGAGTTGTGTCATAAAACTATGCGGTTTTTGGTGACGAATGGCACGCTGTACCGTTGTTGCATTGTAAAAATCAATCGTCAACCGTACCAACTGCTTAAGCCGCTCATCTTCAAATTCAGATTCCAACCTTTTTAAGTGCGCGAAATAAGCTAGATCCATTCCGATTTCTAGAACACGTACATCTTGGTAATCCTGATATTCTGCCCAAGTTGCTTCTATTTCATCCACCATCAATTTTGGACAGTATTCCGTGGAAAAGGTTGTAATCAGCTGCTCCAGCATGTCTAACGAATATGACCCGACAGGAATCAACAGATGCTTTAAATTTAAGCCTGTTGCCTTGTGCTTAAGCAACACTTTAAGATTATGATAGGTATATTTAAGCGTGAAAAACTCCACCAAAGCAGATGTTGGACTGACTTCAAAAGCCCATGTATACTCTGCAAACAAATGCTTCATGAGAAATCTCTCAATCGTATTTAAGTCAGTTAGTTGTTCATGATTCGGATTATATGCTGTCCCTTCCAAAGCTGCTGATCGACTTTCAGAACTTGAAGCTCGCAACAACTGCTCATACTGCGCAGGACTTAAGAAACTACTCTCATGAATACTAATTTCCGTATTAACTTGTGCGAAAGTATTGTCATTCATGAACAGTCTCCTTACTCTTCTTTATCTTGGAAAATAGCCTGAGCGAGCCGATAGCTTTCCTCCTGCCATAAAGAATCCACCAAATAACGGTAGAGATAGTTATCGTCAACATTCCCTCGCGAAAGGAGAAAACCCGCTTCTCCACTCACAGCTGAAGAAGCTAATTTCACTTGTGGATAACGCTCTAACAATTGTTCTAATTGAACGGCTGAATATTTACCAAATGTTCGTGAACCAAATGTCAAAACCAGCTCTTCTTGAGGATACTTTTTTAAGATCTGCTCCAAAAAAGCCTGTTCCTGTTTGAGCGACCAAGCCGCCATCTGCTCATAAGCTCCTGCAAATAATTCTTTCAAAATCCGTTGCTTGGTCGCCAAAGTAGATTGACGTTTTTCATTTTCAAGTTGCTGCACTTTACGCTGTACTTGACGTTTTAGCACTTTTACTTCTTGCTCACGTTGTTGCATTTTTTCTTGTTTCAGCCGTGCTTTTTGTTCTTTAGTTTCGCGATCAAGGGTTGCTTGGGCATTAGCTACTAACTGGCGCCCATTTTCATGCGCCTGCTCTAAAACCGAATCCCTCAATTGAGATTCAAATCCCATATCTGCCTCCTTCTATGAAATCAGATGGTTCAAGACCCTAAAAACTGTCTCATTTTCATTTTACATTCAAAACCATTAAAAGAGACACAACAAAGGCAAGGATAGCATAGGTTTCGACCATGGCAGCAAGGATTACTCCTTTCATTACGTCTTCAGGACGTTTTGCCAAAATCTGCATGCCTGCTGTCGCTACATTTCCTTGATATTTAGCAGAATAATAACCAACAATTCCAATTGGAAGTGCGGCAAAAAAGAGTGCCAAGCCTGTTTGGAGAGCCATTTCAGGTTGAACTTTAAAGAAAATTAAAATTCCAATAACAAAACCATACAAACCTTGCGTACCTGGCAACAACTGCAAAATCAAAGCGCTAACAAATTTCTCGGGCTGTTCTTTTAACAACGCTGCTGCAGCCTGACCAGTCGAGCCGACATTCCGCGCAGAACCAATACCACTAAGAAAAATCGCCAGAACCACACCTAGTGCTGCGAAAAAGGCACCGCCATAAGTTGAAAAATAAGATGAAAAAGCTTGCATAAATAAACTCCATTTCTAATAGTAAATACTATTTGTTTGATTGTTCTAATTGTCAATGATATAAAATTCTGTCTGAGCAATTAAAACAATTTCGCTGAACTACTTTTTGTAGCGAACATATTTCCCTGCTGGTTTCAAAGGTTTAAAGGCTTTTCCACCACCATCGTAGAATTTTCCAAAAAATTCAACAAAAATTAAACGTGCTCCATGCACATAGCCTGATAAAAAGGAGAGGAACATATTGATACTGTGAAGGGCGATAAATAGCACAATACCAATACTGAAGCGAGCAAAAGGAGGAAAGAGACTAACAATTAAGTTAAAGGCTGAACCAATGCTCGCACCTGCAAGACCCAAAGCCATAAGTCTCGTGAAACTCACCAAATCGCCCACATAACTGCTGATATTGTATAAATTAAACAATGCAGACCCCAATCCTTTCAAACTCTTAGCGCTGATAATAGAAACGAGTACAATACCCACAGCATTTATAATAGCAAGCCCTTGTCCGATCAAACCAGCAATAGCAAGCGATGGGAATAATCGACCCGCTGCTAATAAAGCCAGCCCGACGAGAATCAGCATCCAAGCAAAGCCTGAATTATAGGCTTCCGCATAGTCTTTCATGCGAATATTCTTTGCACCACTGAGATAAAGCCCTGTCATGACTGTAATAAACCCAATCACGACCGACATAATCAGAATGGTGATCACATCCGTACTGGTATCAACAATCGCAAAAGGCAATTTGAAACCAAAGAATGAACCGTAGATGACTCCCCAGAGTGCAACGCCGACTCCTAAAATTCTAAAAAAGCGTAAATTCTTAGCCAGATTTGGCTTGATATGTAGAGCCTTCAAAGCCCAACTTGTTCCACCAAAGAGCAACAAACCATAGCCAATATCAGCTGCCATCATACCAAAAAAGATAAAATAAAACAGCGACACAACGGGTGTTGGATCTTTGTCTTCGTACTTCGGCAGCGAATACATTTCCGTTACCAACTCAAACGGCTCAATCAGCGCATTGTTTTTGAGTTTTGTCGGCACGTGCTGTCGATCAGCTGCCGTCATTTCATGGATTTGAAGCAAGACAGCACCACCAAATTGCTGCGTGAGTCCCATTCTTAAATCTTCTATCTGCTCCTGCTCAATCCAGCCCTCTAAGGCAACCAAATTCTGTGTACTAGCAAGAGCTTCCTTGATTTCTTGACGAGAAGTTAAATTCAATACATAATCCAACTGACACTTGAGTTGTTTTAATTCTTCATTTGAAGATGTCAGTTGTATTTTTGTTGAAGTTATGAGTACTTCTTGCTCTTTTATCGTCGCTTGTAATGCTACCAAACGCTCCTTTGGCAATTCCTCAAAAGCATATTCAAACAGCTTGAAACCAAGTTCTGTCAAAACTGCTTGGGTTTCTTTAGCAACTTCTGCTTTACATAATACAAGGATTCCTTTTTCTGTACTGCTAGTAAAAACCTCTTGAACTTCCAGATTAGGATAATCCTGCAATCGAATATTGAACTGATTGTTTCCACTGGTTGGAATGGTTCCAACAAACGCACGAAGATGTTTAAATTGCTTAAGTGCTACTGGAGTAACGTCTAAACTTACCCATTTTTCCAACTCCGCTACTTCCGACTGAGCCGTTTCTTTGACTTCTTGTGCTCTTGCCAACACTTGAAATTGTTGCTGAATCGCCGCAAGAAACGCTTCTTCGTCACGCGCTTGTCCCATCTGTTCTAAACTGACAAAGCTTGTTTCCAACGGAGCTTCCTTCAATGCTTCCAGCATTTTTTTCTTAGGAACAAATGCTTGCAGGTTTTCAATCATACGTGCGAGTTTTTCCTGCCGCCGAGTCAAAGCTTGAAGGTGTTCCGAAAAAGATGTATCAGGATTCCACACTAACTCTTTCTCAAAAGCACCTTTCCAGGTCTCTTTTGTTTGTAAATCCTGAATTTCAACCGATTGGAGATTTTGCAGATAGGAAAGGATTTCATCCAACAATTCTTTTGGCAACAGCAGCGACAACTCCTGCATTTGACTAATTGCCATATTTTTCTACCACCCTGTCTACAATCATTTGCAGTAACGCCTCTTTTTTATTTGACAAAGCTGCTTGGACTTTTTCTTCGTTCTCTTGTTTCGTTTTTTCCAAGTCTTGTGTCAAGCTAGCAATCTCTTTTTCAGATTGTTCCTTTAACTCAATAAGCAACTGTTGTTTTTCTTCATCATAGGCTCGCCCTAGCTGCTTCAAATCCCTAGCAGCTTGGTCTTGCAACTCCCGAATCTGATGTTGATAACCAGCTAGCACTTCATCTGCTGCTCGCTCAATTTCTTGCATTTGCTCAAGAGTAGCATTCGTCATATCTTGCACCTCCTTTGTATCATACAATGGCTGTAACGTTTACTTGTGTAAATTATAACACATTTTCAAACCATTCGTCACAGAGTTTTATTCCTTTTCTGCGCTTAATTGAAATCATTTTACCGTGTGCTATTTATCAATCTACCCAGCGTCTTATTTTGTAAAACTATGTTATAATACAAATAGGTTTTTCAAAACATTTGTTCTATATCACTACAAGTAAAGAGAGTACATCTATGAAAAATACGCGACATATTATGGCGAGAATCGAAAGCCATTTTGACAGCATGACCGACTTAGAAAAGCGGATTGCAAACTACTTTTTAAATCCTTCTAGTATCTACGACGACCTTTCTTCGCAAAAAGTTGCGCAAACTCTTTTCATCTCCCAGGCGGCACTTACTCGCTTTGCAAAAAAATGTGGATTTAAAGGTTACAGAGAGTTTAATTTTCAATATATTCATCAATTGCAAAGTAATGTAGAAGAAACCAATCACTTACAACACGATGTGTCCCGTAGAGTTTTGCGAAATTATACTCAAATTCGACAACAGACAGAGGAATTGATTGATGAAGAAAAACTGTTGCGTGTGGTGCAGTTTATCGAAGAAGCGGATCGAGTGTATTTTTTTGGTATTGGTAGTTCAGGGTTGGTAGCTCGTGATATGAAACTGCGCTTCATGCGGCTTGGGGTCATCTGCGAAGCTTTGACAGATCAAGACGGCTTTGCTTGGACGACCAGTATTTTAGACAAAAATTGCTTGGTGATTGGTTTCTCTTTATCAGGACAAACCCAATCTATCATCAATAGTCTGATGGATGCCAAAGCAATGGGAGCTAAAACTGTATTGGTAACAGGCCAATCAGACAAAGTTGACCAACAATTTACGGAAATCATTCCTGTTGCCATTCAAAGCAAACCAGAGTATATTTTGCGCATCTCAGCTCAATTTTCTATGTTGCTGGTGATTGACTTACTCTATGCCTTTTTCCTTGAAATTGATCGGGAGAAAAAAGAAAAAATCTTCAACAGCTATTGGGAAAATAAAAAATTAAATGGTTACTACCAACGACATAAATAACAAAAGAGCAAGTTGAGTTCAGATTTTCCTGAGAACCTCACTTGCTCTTTTTATCTATTGTTGTTTATTTTTAAAATGATAATAGGCACCAAACATTCCTGCTGTATTTTGATAGTAAGCGAAAGCGAGCTTGGTTTTTTTAGCGATACTTGGTACCAAGCAGGCTTTCATAGCAGCCTCAATTCGAGGACGAAGAACGGCCTCTTGCTCCATAATGCCGCCACCTAAAATCACCACTTCTGGATTGACTACATAGCAAATATTCGCAATCCCTTGTCCTAGATAGTTAACCATGCGGTCAATGCCTTGGATACAGCGTGCATTTCCTTCTGTTGCTTCCTTGAAAATGCGCCGTCCATTCCACATAGCAGGATCTTCTCCGTGAAGTTCTGCTACATAATTGACCAAGGCCGTCGTTGAAGCCACATCTTGGAATGCACCATCTGACAGATACACATAACCGACTTCACAGGCTGAATTACTAAAGCCGTGAAAAACCTGACCATCCACCAGCAAACAGCCACCGATACCCGTCCCAATCGTCAAACAAATCGCAATGTTCGCTCCCTTTCCGCTCCCGGACATGACTTCTGCTAAGCCAGCACAATTAACATCGTTTTCAATCTCACAAGGAACGGCAAATGTTTCTTCTACCACTTTCTTGAACTGAGTACCTGCATAGTTCGGAATCTGAGGACCAGCATAAAAGATTTCTCCTTTATCTGGATCGACCATTCCGGCTGAGGAGATACAAACCCCAGCAACTGGAATTTGTTCTAAATAACGTGCTACAATTCCCTTTACCTTGCGCAAAATTTCTGGACCGCCCTTATAAGCCTCTGTTGGGATTTCATGTGCTTCCAGCAAGGTGTCAGTATCATCAATCAGACCATATTTGATATTTGTTCCACCAATATCAATGGCAATATATTTCCCCATAATCCACCTCTTTTTTATTACAAGAACGTTTCCTTAGCTGCACGAATCAAACGAGCTGCTTCTTCTACAATCGGACGATCTGTGCCTGTCACTGGTGTTAACGGAGCACGAACAGAACCAACGTTTAGATTTTCATTGATTTTCAAGACTTCCTTGATGACAGAATACATATTTCCATGAGCAGCAGTTAATTTTCCGATAATAGTGTTGATGGTAAATTGTAATTCTTTTGCTCTCTCCAATTCTTTGTCGGCAATCAATTGGTTGAGCTTTAAGAAAAGTTCTGGCATAACCCCATATGTTCCGCCGATACCTGCTCTTGCTCCCATCAGGCGACCACCTAAAAATTGCTCATCTGGCCCATTAAAGACGAGGTGGTCTTCCCCGCCAAGTGCTGCAAAGGTTTGAATGTCTTGGACAGGCATGGAAGAATTCTTCACGCCAATCACACGTTCATTTTTGAGCATTTCTGTATATAAACTTGGCGTCAGAGCTACACCTGCCAACTGCGGAATATTGTAGATCACAAAGTCTGTATGTGGGGCAGCCGCGCTAATAGCGTTCCAATATTGAGCAATCGAGTATTCTGGCAAACGAAAATAAATCGGTGGTATGGTCGCAATAGCGTCCACTCCCAAGCTTTCTGCATGGCGCGCTAACTCCATACTATCCTTGGTGTTGTTGCAAGCGACGTGAGCAATAATAGTTAATTTCCCTTTTGCCACTGCCATTACTTCTTCTAAAATCAATTTTCTATCAGCAACACTTTGGTAGATACATTCACCAGATGAACCATTGACATACAATCCTTGAACTCCTTTGACGAGAAAATATTCTACCAAAGCTCGCACGCGCTCTGGACTAATCTCGCCTTGATCATCATAGCAAGCATAGAAGGCCGGAATGACCCCTTCATATTTTTTTAAATCTCTCATATTTTATTCTCCAAGTTAATTGGTTTTATCGTTTATATTTATTAAAAATAGTTTCCATAATAGGCAATTGCAAAAATCCTAAGGCTGCAAAGCCAACTAATACAAAAAGAGTAAAGCCCAGTAGCAATACAAATCCTGAACTAGAGAGGAAAAAGACAATTACAGCTAATAAGGCTATCATCAAAAAGAACCACGGGAAATGCAAACTCACCATGATCAGTCCCGTTTGTAATAGATCTTTTACCGTCATTTCAAACTTAGCTGCCAAAGGATAGATGCATAAAAACAGCAAACTAGTAAAAATGATGACACCGATACAAGTTGCTTTTAACATTTGAAACAGCATTGTTTCCTGCTTCCAAAAAAGCACGAGGTCAAATAGACTGATTCCTACAAGTAGCAGTTCTAGCAAACCAAGTTTTAAACCGACTTTCCAATTTTTTCTAAATGCTTGCATGTACATCGCTGTGACTTTTACGCGACGCGCACCCTTGATTTCAAACAAAGTTTCATACAAGCTAATTTTGGCAATACCAATCGTAACAAGTGGTAGACAAGACAGCAGAAAAAGAAGATTGACTGTCACTAAATCAAGAATTTTTTCACAAATTCTCATGAATAAATTATCCGTATTAAAAATAGATTTCACTAACTGAGAGCTTTTGTTCTCCATGCTCAATCTCCTTTATTTTTCTAGTTAGTCAAATAGCACTTTTACCACGCATTTCTTGACCGTCAACCCCTTGCCAGCAAAACCATTTGGGTGATGAGCTTCTTCTGGTAAAAACGCCACAAAATTCCGATGATCCAAAACTAGCGGATAGACTTGGTTGCAAGTGTTAAAACCAATATCTTTCTCTGCATCATAAACTTTGCGAAGTTCCGTTTGCTCATAGCCATACTGGATTATTTCTCGCCCTTCCAAGAGAAAATGCAAATCCAAATAACGATGATGAAATTCAAAGCCATCATTCTCTTCTTGATTAAGCTCATTTTCCTGCACAAAGAAGAAAACTTTGTCTCCATTAATCTCATAGCGTCCTAACTCATAATTGCTTAAATCGTGAGTTAGGAGATAATCAATGGCACAATCTAAATGATTATGGATACTTTTGTAATGGGCGAGATTTTCCAATTCATCGAAAATCATTCGTTCTCCCTCCTTATCCTTTCACAGCTCCCATGGTAATACCTTGTGTGAAGGATTTTTGGAAGACAAGAAAGACGGTTACAATCGGAACAGCTGCCATAGCAGCACCAGCCATAATCAAACCATAATTCGTTGCCATTTCAGCTTGCATCGTTGCCACTCCAAGTGAAATCGTTAGATTCTGCCGCGATGTCAGCATGACCAATTGCATAAAGTAATCATTCCATGTGTTGATAAAGGTAAAAATGGCAAGGGCAGCAAAACCTGGTTTTACAATTGGAAAAGCTACATTCCAAAAAGTCCGAATTTCACCACAGCCATCAATCTTAGCAGATTCCAACAATTCCGTTGGGATATTTTCACTAAATTGCTTCATGAGGAAAACCCCAAAAGGCCAACCGACAAGAGGCAAAATAACTGCAGCTAGTGTATCATGAATTCCCATAAAGTTGACAATACGGACCAAAGGAACCAGTACTACTTGTTTAGGCAGAGCCATAGCAGCGATAAAAGTTGCAAAAAGAATCCGCTGCCCATAGAAACGTTTTTTAGCCAGAACATAACCCGCTAAGGCAGAAGTAATGCAGACCAAAAACATGGTCGCTAGCGAGATAAAGACACTATTCCACATCCATTGCAGGGCTGGGTTTTGCACCATCAGCTGTTGGAAATTTTCTAATGTTGGCATCTTAGGCCACCATTGAGGTGGAATGACGATCGTATCTGGCTGCGATTTGAAAGCCCCTGTTAAAATCCAATAGAAAGGAAAAACAAAGAGAACGGTCAACACCAAGAGAATAATCGTTGAAATTACCGTAAAGGCACTCATTTTTTTCTGTTTCATCTTGTCTCTCCTTTCTTTAATATTCGACGTCATTTCCAAGAATCTTGAATTGGGCGAAGCTAATCAAAGCAATCATGACAGCTAAAAATACTCCCATGGTATTAGCATAACCATATTCAGATAACTTGAAGGCTTTTTCATACAGGTAATACATCAATGTACTGGTTGAATAGTTTGGCCCTCCGGATGTCAACAGCTGAATCAAGGCAAAACATTGGAAGGAATTGATTGTTGTAATGATCGCAATATACAGAGTTGTTGGCAAAAGACTTGGCCATTTAATCTTCCAGAAAACTTGCAGCTCTGTCGCTCCATCAACACGCGCAGCTTCCACCAATGAATTGTCAATATTTCCCATAGCAGCAATATAGAGAATAATAGGCTGCCCGACAGAAGTTGTCAGCAAAATCACAATAATCGCCATCAACGCCCAATGCTTATCACCCAGCCAAGAAATATTCTGATTGATGACATGACCCGACTTCAGGACGAAATTCAAAATCCCTGACAGTGGGTCGTAAATCCATTTCCATACAACCGTTACAGCTACACTCCCTGTTACCACCGGCAGGAAGAAGACGAACCGATAAAATGACCGTGCAATCGCATTCTGACTATAGGTTTGAGAAGCCACAAACAAAGAGAACAACACAACAATTGGTACCGAACCAATAACGATAATCACCGTATTAATGAGAGATTTAATAAAGACTGGATCTTTAAACATTCGTGAGTAATTGTCCAATCCAACGAATGAAAAGGAAGTCATAGAATAATTAAAGAAACTCGTTACAAATCCCATCACCATCGGTGCCAATACAAAGACAATAAAGAATAATAGAACTGGTGCCAAAAAAGCATAGGAAATCACCGTTTCTCTCATTCTTATTTTATTCACTTTCACATTCAACACCTCATTTAGCTAGAGGAGATACTGACCTCCTCTTTTTGATAAAAAATTCCCTTTTCCTATTTTATGAAACCAACAACAGAAAAAGGGAAATCGTTACATTATTTATTTTTTACTTTTTTTAATGGTTTCATTTGCTTTTTCTGTAAAGGTCTTCAAAGCAGATTCAACTTTTTCATCGCCATTTGAAACAGATTGCAACATTGGGAACCAGAGTGTTCTCATTTCTGCAAATCCATCAATCGTATTGTAATATGGTGAATAATATTTTGTCCAAGTGCTGATTGTTTCCATCCGTTTGTCATTATACAATTTTCCAAATGAGGAACGGACTGGGAAGGCACCTGTACGAACAACATTTTTTGGCCCCCACTTTTTATCATCCGCAATAAATTTGACAAACTTTTTAGCAGCTTCTACTTTCTTTTTATCTTTATTGTTAAAGATACCAAAACCATTTACAAGGTATTCCAAAGCTGGTTTTCCGTTATCTGATGGGAATGGCACTTCCACAACTTCGACGCCACTGGCTTTCAAGAGTTTAGCTTGGATGCCTTTTTGCGCAGGTGCCCAAAGAACAGTATAAGAAGTTTGCCCATTCGCAAAGTTTTGAATATCTGCTCCACCATCGAATTGAGAGCCGTTTGTCATCAAACCATCTTTAATCCAGCTCACTGCTTTGTTCAAACCTTTGACAAAGTTTGGACTGTCCGTTGTATATTTTGTCACCTTATCATCTGTTACAGAACCACCATAAAGATTTGAAATGAAAGCACGTGTACCTTGGTCACCACCTTGACCATTACTGAAGAGTGATCCAGGAGTATACCCTTTAGCTTTCAATGCTTTTAATACTTTTTCAAAGTCAGCAGTTGTCCAGCCCTCTTTAACAAGGTCTAACACACCAGCTTCTTTCAGCATTTTCTTGTTCAATGCCA
This sequence comes from Streptococcus sp. NSJ-72, assembly GCF_014334035.1. NCBI lineage: Bacteria > Bacillati > Bacillota > Bacilli > Lactobacillales > Streptococcaceae > Streptococcus > Streptococcus sp. NSJ-72. The sequence goes on along the minus strand of NZ_CP060489.1, from coordinate 79,327 downwards.
TGTAAAATGGCGCAGAGCTAATTGGATACATATAGGCTTTGTCACCAGCTTTGCTAGCCTGAATGATTTGATTGTTATTGACATCTTTGACAAAATCATTTGTAAAGAGATCGTTCAATTCTGCCAATTTACCATTTTTACCATATTGAATGATCCGACCCGGTGCGTCAAAGAGGACATCTGGTGCTGTTCCTGCTTCAATCGCCGTTGTGATTTTTTCTGGACCAGATTTGAAATCAATTGTTTCTAGTTTCACTTTAATATCTGGATTGGCTTTTTCAAATGCTTTGATAATTTCTTTTTCATAAGTTCCAACACCATCGTTTGCTTTTTCTTGCGTGAAGACTGGGAAAGCCCACCAAGTAATCTCTGTCTTACCAGAAGAATTACCTGAATCAGCCGACTTGTTTGAACCACCTGAATTTCCACATGCTGCCAAAGATAAAATTGCAGCTCCTGCAACTAACGAACAAAGTATTTTCTTCATCCTCATATTGTTTCTCCTTTTATTGTCATCCTTTTTAGGATAAAATTGTTCCTACTTTTCACTTACTGCTGCAACAAAACGCTCTGTAATTTCTTTTGGACGCGTAATGGCACCACCTACTACAATTCCTCTAACACCTAAGTCATGAATCGTTTTAGCTTCACTTGGGTAATGAATTTTTCCTTCCGCGATAACATCCAAACCTGCATCACATAAATTTTTTATCAGATCAAAATCCGGCCCCTCACCTTGCAAACTATAAGAAGTGTAGCCCGACAAAGTTGTCCCTACAAAGTCCACACCCGCTTCTACCGCAGCAGCTCCCTCTTCAAAGGTACTCACATCTGCCATGAACAATTGATGAGGATATTTCTCCTTCACTTGCTTGATGAAATCCGCAATCTTTAAACCATCAAAACGCTCCCGCTTTGTACAATCAAAAGCAATCACTTCAATATCCAGAGCTGCTAGTTCATCAATTTCTCGCATCGTTGCGGTAATAAATGGCTCTTGAGGTGGATAATCTCGCTTGATAATACCAATAATGGGTAGCGAAGTGACCTCTTTAATTTCCTTAATATCCCGAACGCTATTCGCTCGAATACCAACAGCGCCTCCTTGTTCAGCCGCTTTCACTAAAAGAGGAATAACCCCACCTGCTTCAGTATAAAGCGGTTCATGTGGCAGAGCTTGACAGGAAACAATGATGCCATCTTTTATTTTGGCAATCAGCTCGTCTTTTGTCATTTTTGCCATAGACAGCCTTCTCCTTTACTATTGTAGATCGATTTTTAAAGCGCTTTCAATCTCACAGTGCTATTATAGCTGTTTTTTAAAACGCTTTCAATAACATCCGATATTTAGGTTCTAATTTCTGATAATGCTCACTTTTCTCTTAAATCTTGAAAGTAGTTTCAAGAAAACGATACCCAAAGCATCACAATCATTCACTCTCCTTCAAGGTTTGTAGTATTGAGAAAATCTCAATCATATCTTTTGCGACCATGTCAGCTTGACTCTGGTCAACAGGCATCCTCTTTTCTTCATAAGCAATAATCTTTAACCCTGCACTCTTAGCAGCAGCAATACCACAAAAAGAATTCTCAATAGCTACAGCATTTCCCACATTTATATCCAATTTTTCTAAAATAACTTGATAAATCGCTGGATTAGGCTTGCTTTCCGCAAAATCTTCACCACTGACAATCAAGTCAAAATATTCTTTAATTCCACAAGAAGTCAGAACTTCTATAATATGTTGATATCTAAAAGACGATACAAGTGCTACTTTTATATGATTTTTCCTAGCATATAAGAGAATCTGCACGATAGCTTTCTGAAACAATTCTTGGTAGTTTACCTCTTGATATTTTTCTGCTGCAAACTTGTCTAGTTGATGATCGATTGTTTCCAAAGATAAACTTGTCTGGCTGAGCTGTTTAATACAACGATAAAGAGCCATATAAGATTTTCCAACTAAAATCGAAAAATCTTGCTGAGACAACTCATTTGGACTTGAACTAAACAAGCACACAAATGCTTATTGTAATTGAAAATCTAGATATTCCGTATCCACAATGACACCGTCCATATCAAATACCAATAATTGAAGCATGATTGTCCTCTTTTTTCACAACTAGATTAAAGGAAAGCGCATATAACAGCAAGCGAAAGCAAAAATACTCCCCAATAGAAAAATCTCCCTGCTTTTACAGAGAGATTGTGACTGATAAACTGATTTATCTTTCAAAACCTGAATATATTGTCTACACAATTGACAAACGATTCAAATCAGAACAAACTTTACCGTCTATTTACGACGTCCTGGACGTTCTGCATAGCCATAGTAAGCGTCAGCCATGATTTCTTCCATATCAGCTACCATTGGCAAGCGTGGATTGGCTGGTGAACATTGGTCTTCATAAGCTAGAAGGGCAATTTCATGCAGACTATCATTCCAAACCTTTTCATCAATTCCTTGATCTTTGAAGTTCATCTTGATGCCGACTGCCACACCAAGATCATACACAGCTTTTGCATAAGCTTCAACTGCTTCTTCCGGAGTTGAGCATGGCAAACCAAGCATACGAGCGATATCTTGGAATTTTTCATCAGCTTTCCAGTAATTGTACTTAGGCCATGTTGTAGTTTTAGATGGACGAGTTCCATTGTAACGGATAACATATGGAAGCAAGATTGCATTGGTACGTCCGTGAATGGTGTGGTGAACAGCACCAATCTTATGCGCCATTGAGTGACTCATTCCAAGGAAGGCATTTGCAAAGGCCATACCAGCCATTGTAGAGGCATTATGCATCTTTTCGCGAGCTTCTGGGTCAGCTGTTTTTACAGATTTTTCCAAGTATTTAAAGACCAACTTAATAGTTTGAAGGGCAATACCATCTGTATAGTCATTAGCAAAGTTTGAAGTATAGGCTTCTGTAACGTGAGTTAGAACATCCATACCTGTATCTGCTGCGATAAATGCTGGAACAGATTCTACCAAAGCTGGGTCAACAATCGCAATGGTTGGCGTCAAAGCATAGTCAGCAAGTGGGTATTTACGATTGTTTGCTTTATCAGAGATAACAGCAAACGGTGTTACTTCTGAACCTGTACCAGATGTTGTTGGGATACCAATGTATTTCGCTTTCTTACCAAGTGATGGGAATTTGAAGGCGCGTTTACGAATATCCATAAATTTTTGAACAAGATCGCTGAAGTCAACTTCTGGTTGTTCATAGAACATCCACATTCCTTTAGCCGCATCCATTGGAGAACCACCACCGAGTGCAATGATTGTATCTGGTTCAAATTCACGCATTGCTTCAGTACCGCGGCGGACTGTTGTGATGTCTGGATCTGGTTCAACATCTGAGAAGACTTGAATCGTCACTTTATTTGCACGGAGATTCAATTGATCAATCACACGTTGCACAAAGCCAAGTTTTTCGATAGATTTATCGGTAACAATCATAACACGTTCAATGCCTTCGCAAGTTTGAAGATATTGGATTGAGTTACGTTCGAAGTAGATTTTTGAAGGAACTTTAAACCATTGCATATTATTTCTACGTTTCCCTACTTTCTTGATGTTGAGAAGGTTGATAGCGGATACGTTATCACCAACTGAGTTACGTCCGTATGAACCACATCCAAGCGTTAATGACGGAATGAAAGCATTATATACATCCCCAATACCACCGAAAGTAGATGGAGAGTTCCAGATGATACGCATTGCTTTTATTTCCGTACCGAAACGTTTTGCAAGAGTTTCGTCTTTTGTATGGATAGCAGCTGAGTGACCAAGACCGTTGAATTCAACCATTTGACGTGCTTTCTTAAGTCCGTCTTCAGTGTCTTCAGATTTCAAGACTGCAATAACTGGTGATAATTTTTCACGAGTCAAAGGTTCTTTTTCACCAACCTCTTTACATTCTGCTGCAAGAATGTTGGTATCTTCTGGAACAGTGAACCCAGCTTGTTCTGCAATCCAAACAGCTGATTTACCAACGATATTTGGATTTAGCTTAGCACCAGCACAGTTTTTGCTGTTCGCTTTAGCACCAAAGCAGAATTCTTCCAGAAGGGCTTTTTCTTTTTTGTTTACAAAATAAGTATGATATGATTTGAATTCTTCTACAAATTCATCATAGATTTCTTTATCAATGATAACTGCTTGTTCAGACGCGCAAACCATTCCGTTATCAAAAGATTTAGACATAACGATGTCATGTGCTGCTTGGCGGATATTAGCTGATTTTTCAACATAAGCTGGCACATTTCCAGCACCAACTCCAAGGGCTGGTTTTCCACATGAATAAGCAGCTTTTACCATAGCATTCCCACCAGTCGCAAGAATGGTTGCAATACCTTCATGATTCATCAAAGCTGTTGTAGCTTCCATAGATGGTTGAGTAATCCATTGCACGCAGTTTTCAGGTGCTCCTGCTGCAATCGCTGCATCACGAACGATTTGTGCTGCATGAGCAGAAGATTCTTGAGCAGATGGGTGGAAAGCAAACACAATTGGATTGCGTGTTTTCAATGAAATCAAAGATTTAAAAATCGCAGTTGAAGTTGGGTTGGTTGTAGGAGTTACACCACAGATAACACCAACTGGTTCAGCAATTTTAGTCAAACCTGTAATTGGATCATCTTCAATAACACCAACAGTTTTAACACCACGCATATTGTTAACAACATGCTCACAGGCAAAGAGGTTCTTCGTTGCTTTGTCTTCAAAGACACCGCGACCCGTTTCTTTAACAGCATGCTCAGCTAAGATACCGTGCGCATCAAGAGCAGCAACTGAAGCTTTTGCAACAATGTAGTCTACTTGTTCTTGATTTAATTTTCTCATTTCTTCTAGAGCAATTAGCCCTTTTTGAACAAGTTCGTCAACATGCTTTTCAGCAGCTAACTTTTTTTCTTCGGGAGTTAATGTTTTTTTATCAGCCATGTGTTCCTCCAATGGTTCTCAGGATTTTTAAAAATCCTTTGTTAATTTTTCACAAGATTATTATACCTTATTTTCTTTCTCTTGTAAACACTTTCAAGTAAACTTCACAAACTTTTTCTTTTATATTGTGAATCTGTTTCAAAACATGTATTTTCTACTGTGTTCTAAAGCATTGTTTGTGAATTTCAAAACACAAAAAATATATTTCACATACTTGAGCCAAGGTTTTATAGGCGAAAAGATTGTATCAAAGAGCCTTTTTTGCTGCCTTATTTACTCCGCTCACATGACACTCACTTCTTACGCTACACAAAAGCCATGAATCGCAATGCAATCCATGACTCCTAATTTATTTACTATTATTTCTTAACGGTTCCTTTTTTCGTTGCCTCCTCAATCGTTTGTTTGACGGTTTGAGCATAAAGTTCTCCACCCTTGGTGATTGTAGTCGACTCTGAACCAAAGTGTACGTAGTCTGTACCGTACCAAATTTCAGGATGTTCGATAGCTACCTGATACCAATCTGCTACAAAGACATAATCGTATTTTTTAGCCAATTCCAATTCATACTGACGTGTTTTTACAGCGATACTGGTCCCATCATGCGCTGTGCGTCCGTCATAAGGCGTTACCAAGATTAAGCGATGACCTTTCGGTAATTTTGCAATAAATTGATTGAGCAGACTTTCATAGTTGTCAACAGTATTAGCGCCCAACGCTAGCACAACATTTTCCAGAAGCACTTTATTGGAAATATCTGTTTGATAAACCTCCAATCCTGATGCTAAATTACGGCTAACAGCTGCATCTACTTGAGCCTCTGGCATAGCTTGTTTGAGCCATTCGCTTGCCCGTAAAGCAACAGAATCTCCGATAACAGTTGTTCCTTTCGTAACATTGTATTGGCTGGCTGTCGCATGATCAACTTGTGTACGAGTGATTTGCATTTTATTATCAGCTTGATTGAGTCCATTGACCAATAAATTTTCTTCAAAGGCACCGATTTTGGGAGCAGTCATCATAATGATCAATGTTATCAAGGTAAAAGGAATTAAACTATAAAATACAGGTATTGTGATCTGCTTAATATTCATTTTCAAGCCAAATACTTTGGGCTCTTTACCTGCTAATGTTGGCTCCAAAAGGTAAAAAGAGCCGGCAGCGAAAGCAAAGGAGAGAATGGTTGTCAAAAGCACAGCTAAACCATTGCTCATCAATTGAGAGAAAATGATATAGAATGGCCAATGGAACAAATAGACACCGTAGCTCGTATCTGCAATGAAAGTGATAATCGGTGGCTCATCAACATGTGGCGTCTTCTCATGGAGCACACGTGTTGCTAAAATCATCACTACTGAAAATACCGTTGCAAGAAGAAAACCAAACAGATAAGTCAATAAATTGTCAAACCTCAGAAGAAAAGTCAACAGTAGCAAAGCTACAAAACTTCCACCAAGTAGATAAAAGTTTTTTTTCAAATCAAGCGCTTGCTCTATTTTACGGAAAGGTGCTCCCAAGTCGCTCACACCTGAAACCGTAGCTAGAACACTTCCTACAAAAAATGGGAAGATATGAGTAAAACTCGAAAAGTAAATCACAGAAAAGTTTGAAGAGAAAAAACCTCTGACAAACATAGAAAGAAAACTAATGAAGAACAAAGCAGACGAAACAAGAAAGATGACACCACGAAATTGTCCAACATTCTTACTTTTCTTTGCTAAATACCATGTTGCCAACCCCCATAAAATATAGTAGTGCATTTCCAAAGCCAAGCTCCAAGTGTGCACAAAAAGGTGCGGGATAAATTGGCTTTCGTAATTTCCACCGGACAAGATTTCATAGAAATTGGTCATAAAGCCGAATGCAGCAGCGATTTGCGTTCCAATCCCCGCCACAAAATCTCTCCGAATTAAAAGCGTGAAAGGCATAACAACCAAAATCATTAGCACAAGCGGCGGCACAATCCGATAAAATCGCCGTCTCAGAAATCCTTTGATGTCAATTCCCTTGTTTCTGGCAAATTCATCAATCAAGAGAGATGTAATCAAAAAGCCTGAGAAAGTGAAGAAAATATCCACACCAATAAAACCGCCAGGAAAAGCTTTCTGGAAGAAATGGTAGAGCAGGACTAGAAGTAACCCTGTAATCCTCACTAATGAAAACCATTTAACGCGCATTTTGATAAATCCCCTGTTTAAACTTTCCCTTGTAGACAACATTGTCCTCTGTCGTCAATTTTCCTTGACCATCTGCTTGACCATTTACAAAATTTCCTTCATACTTCCAGCCAGCTTTAGCGGTAAAAGTTCCTTGCCCATTAAACGTTCCATTTTTAAAATGCCCTTTATAGACATCGCCATTTTTAAAAGTCAAGGTTCCTTGTCCACTCATTTTCCCACGAACAAGGCTACCATTGTACTTGATTGCTCCTTTATCCAACGTCAAAGCCCCTTGACTTGGAATCCCTGATGTAAAGGCAACAATCGCTGATATGACAATAACTGTTACTGTTAGCAACTCTAAATTATGCCTTGTAAGATAAATTTTATATTTTTCGTAAAATGCTTTTAGTGTATCCATTTTTTACTTAATCTTCGTTCTTCATCTGCTCCAGCCACTTTTGACAACCTTCCAATACAAGCTGATAGGTTTCATCAAAATCTCCTGTGTACCACGGATCTGGCACACTTTTCTCTTCAAATTGGAAAATTTTACTAGCATATTGCTTTGGCGCCATTTTCTTTAAATCCTGAAGATTGGATTGGTCCATTCCGATAATATAATCAAAACGTTCAAAGTCCTGTATTGATATTTGCTGCGAAGTCTTACCTTTATCATAAGGAATGGCATATTTCCTGAAAATTGCCTGCGTTCCAGAGTGAATTGGATTCCCATGTTCCCAATCCGAAGTCGCACGACTTTCAACATAAACTTCATCTGTCAAATCTTTCATCACAAATTCTGCCATTGGACTGCGACAGATATTTCCCAAGCAAACAAACACAATTTTTTTCATAGCATAGACCTCTTTACTATTATAACAAAATCTATAAAAATAGGAATTTTAACCCTTGAGATTTTTTCAATTCTTTATAAATCTCAAAAAAGCCGCCGATTGGGCGACTCTTATAGGGAGATTATTATGAAAAAGAAAAGTTTTTAGGAGTTCAAGTTAAGCTTCTCTCAACTTGTAATTATAGTATAACGATGCTGACTTAAATTTTTCTTAAAGATTTTTCTTTTTTCTAAAAAATTTTAAAGAAATTCAATTTGAAGATTGTTCCACTTCTTCTGCCAATCTTTTTTCTGTATTCTCATGTTATAGAGCTGCCTCCTGTCTGCATCTTCTAGGAAATGCGGAGTGGATGCAATTCGGAACTCTAGAATATCGTCTAAACCATAAGGAGCAAACAATTCCAACTGGTCGTTGTCCAATAAGCGAAGCCCAATTGCTGTACAGCGTTCTGGGTACTTGCTCATAGCATCTCTAGAATCTCGATAAGGTTCTGTATTAGGATTGTGAATATGCATATAAACCTGATTTTTCAGTTCCCAGTTATAGTTTGGATAGTTTTCTTTCAGTTTTGTCTCAATTTTAAGGGTTTCTTCATAAGAAATAGCTGGATCAAAGAAAATTACATCAACGTCTGTCTCTTTATCAAATCCCGGTTGATTTGACAAATAATTCCAGATAAAATTTCGTACACTGCCAGCAGCCAACCAACTATCTTTTAACTGCAAACTGCGAATCATTGTTAAAATCGTCATCAAATCTTTATCTGCAGTAAATTGATTTAAAATATCCTGCTCTGCTATTTTCATAAATCCTACTTTTCAAAATACTCATATCCTAGATGTTCATAAGCCTTGCGGGTCGCCACGCGCCCTGTTCTCGTCCGCATGACAAAGCCTTTTTGGATCAGATAAGGCTCATACATATCTTCAACTGTTTCTCGTTCTTCAGCGATATTAACCGAAAGAGTTCCCAGACCAACCGGGCCACCACCATAAACCTCAATCATGGTTTTAAGAATCTTCTGATCTACATAATCCAGCCCTTCTTGATCCACGTCCAGCATTGATAAAGCCTGATCAGTGATACGAGCATCAATCAAACCATCTCCCATGATTTGAGCAAAATCTCGTACGCGTTTAAGAAGCCGATTGGCAATCCGAGGCGTACCCCGGCTGCGCAGTGCCAATTCCTCAGCTGCTTCATGAGTGATATCCATTTCAAAGATTTCTGCCGTTCGCTCCACAATCTCAGTCAAATCTGCTTCCGCATAATATTCCATGTGACCAGTAATCCCGAAACGTGCGCGTAGAGGATTTGACAGCATACCTGCCCGCGTCGTTGCTCCAATCAGCGTAAAAGGCGGTAAATCCAAGTGAACGCTACGGCTGGTCTCCCCTGCACCAATCATGATGTCAATATAGAAATCCTCCATCGCGCTGTAAAGTACTTCTTCCACAGCCATGGGTAAGCGATGAATTTCATCAATAAAGAGGACATCTCCCGGATCTAGGTCATTTAAAATCGCTACCAAATCACCTGCTTTTTCGATGACTGGACCAGAAGTTTGCTTGAGATTGACTCCTAGTTCATTGGCAATAACAAAGGCCATAGTGGTCTTCCCTAGTCCCGGAGGTCCGAAAAGCAAGGTGTGATCTAGCGCCTCATCTCGCAACTTAGCTGCCTCAATAAAAATCTTTAATTGATTTTTGACCTTATCTTGCCCAATATATTCTTGCAAATACTGGGGACGAAGCGTGCGTTCTACTAACTCTTCGTCTCCCATCAATTCATTATCTAAAATTCTACTCATAACTATTATTATAACAAAAACATCATCAAATCCCAATTATCCGCATAAACACTGGAAATAATATGCACTAATCAATCAAATTACTACGTATGAATGAGTTTAAGTATATTGATACGGTTTATGATATGACATAAAAGTTTGTTATTTTGAGATTATATGGTATAATTAGTCATACAAATCATACGAAACATACTTAAGAGGAGACAAGCATGGCGAAAGCACCAAAAGGAAAATATGCATGGACAGCTACAGTTGGGGAAAAAGGTCAGATAGTAATACCGAAGCAGGCACGAGAGGTATTTCATATCAAGCCTGGTGATACGCTTCTGCTTCTTGGCGATGAAAAACGAGGTATCGCTATACCGCCTAAAGGAGCATTCGCACACTTGATGGAAGTGGCTTTTAAAGAGAAAGAAGATGAATAATATGGGATATGTTCTGGAAATAAATAATCTGACAAAAAAATATCCGGCTTTTGAATTAAAACCTGTTAGTTTTCATATTGAAGCCGGTGAAGTTATGGGATTTATAGGTAGAAACGGTGCAGGTAAAACGACAACTCTGAAATCGATTCTAAATCTTGTCCATCCTGATGCGGGCAGGGTTCGTATTCTTGGTATGGACTATCTGGATAACGAGGATAAAATTAAACAGCAGATTGGGTATGCAGTAGGTGGAATCAATTATTACAAAAGAGAAAAACTAAAGGATATTGTAGCCATTACTCGTACTTTTTATGAAAATTGGGATAATGAAACTTACCGTCATTACCTTACCGCATTTAAACTTGATGAAAGTAAGAAGATTATGGAACTTTCTGAGGGTATGAAGGTAAAATTTTACCTTACTTTAGCTCTTTCTCATCACGCCAAGCTTTTAATCTTGGATGAGCCGACCAGCGGGCTTGACCCCGTATCCAGAGATGAAATGAATGAAATTTTCCGTAAACTGGCTGAAAAAGGGGTAGCAATCTTATTTTCTACCCATATTACCAGTGATTTGGAGAAATGTGCAGATACGATCACCTACATCAAAAATGGAGAATTGCTTTTATCTGCGAAAAAAGAAGACTTTATCCGCCATTACACGGAGGAAATAGGTGGTGCACCAACACTTGAAGATATTATGGTGCATATCGAAAGAGAAGAGGTGAATCTGTGATGAAAAAACTTCTTTATAAGGAAATGAAACTGTCAGCAAATCCTTTGAGCTATTGGTTTATAGCTTTTTCAACTATGACGATGATTCCAGGATACCCTATTCTTGTCGGTTCCTTTTTTATCTGTCTTGGCATTTTCTATACCTACCAGCAAGTTCGGGAATACGATGATATTACCTACACGGTTATGCTGCCGGTAAGGAAAAAAGATGTGGTCTCAGCTAAGTATCTATTTGTTTTGTTCATCGAATTGATGGCTTTTGTCTTATGCACATTGCTAACGATTATTAGGATGAAATTTCTAGGTAATGCCGCTCCGTATGTAACAAATCCATTGATGAATGCAAATGCGGCTTATCTTGGCTATTTATTAGCTGTATTCGCGTCCTTTAATGGTATTTTTTTAGCAGGATTTTTTAAGACGGCTTACAAGATTGGGAAGCCTTTCATCTTATTCTGCGTAGTCGGATCTATCATAATATTCATGGGAGAAGTGTTACATCACATTCCCGGCTTGGAAAACCTAAATGATCCTGCAAATTTAAGCATACTGCAGGTTGCCATATTGGCGATTGGTATCACCGTGTTTATGTTATGTACTTGGTTTTCTTACAAAAAAGCTTTAAAAGATTTTGAAGAAATTAATTTGTAAATTAGAGTATATTAGTTAAACGTTCTTTGCTGATGAAATCAGGGCAAAAAATGACAGACTCATGTAGGCTCATATAGATAAAATTGAAATTCTGAAAGGTCGTGAAATGAATATGTGTAAGGAATGTTATGTTGATCAAAATAGAATAACACCACTTTTAAATCCTTTGGATTGTTTAACGAATCATACACAATATATTTGTGGCACTTGTGGTCGGTGTATTTGTATTGAACATGATTCAAGTCGCGGATTGCAACGGTGGAATTTTCCATTTAAATCATTAGAAATTGCAAAGCTGTATTTGAGAACTGCCGATTATACAGAAAAAAAGCCATGTGGTATTTATGAATTGAAAAGTGAAAAGGGCAGATTTTCGTATAAAATTTTTGTAAGCAATAAAGATTTGAAATTATATCTAAAAAAGAATAAAGGAAAAACTTGTGAAAAAATGGCGTCTGTTTTTTCAGTTGAAGAATATCAGGAATTTCCCAATACACAGGTGAGAAAATTGACTGCTGAAGAAGTGGAAACCTACATGGCGGAGAGATGCTGATGATACGAGAAGCTGTTAGAGAAGATTTATATGACTTGTTGAACCTATATCTGTCCTTGCATGAAAAAGAGATTCCGAAAGATATTGAAACTTTGAAGGGTACCTGGAATGCAATCATGGAAGATAAAAATCACCATATTATTGTAAAAGAGATAAATGGTCAGATCCTTTCATCCTGCGTTTGTGTCATCATTCCGAATCTAACCAGAAATATACGCCCATATGCCCTTATTGAGAATGTGGTGACGCATGAAGAACATAGAGGAAAAGGATATGCGACAGAATGTCTCTATTATGCTAGGGAAATAGCGATAGAAAACAATTGCTATAAAATAATGCTTTTGACGGGTACAAAGAACAAAAGTACATTAACTTTTTATAAGAATGCCGGCTATAATGCCGAAGATAAAAGAGCATTTATACAATGGATTGAGTAAAATAAATGCCGGACTGTCGGATGAATTTAGGATAAATTTTGCTCACAAGAGGAAAGAATTATGAGAACAGTAGATAAAAATGATATCGTAGCGGACCTGACACAACTGGGCCTGAAACAAGGGGATGTTGTCATTGTCCATACATCTTTAAAAAGTATGGGCTATGTATGTGGCGGAGCACAGGCTGTGATAGAAGCTCTAATTGAAGTGGTGACTTCTGAAGGTACCATTGTGATGCCGACACAGTCATGGAAAAATTTAGATCCGGAAACAGGTGTGCACTGGAATGCAGACGAGTCAGACTGGGATAAAATTAGAGAGAATTGGCCAGCATATGATAAACAGATAACGCCAACAAATACGATGGGAGCTGTTGCAGAAATGTTCCGTCAATGGCCAGGGAGTATCAGAACAGAACATCCAGCAAGATCAATTTGTGCATGGGGGAAACATGCTGAATATATTACAGTGGAACACAGCCTTTCAAATATATTTGGGGAGGGATCACCTATCGCAAAACTCTATGAACTTGACGCAAAAGTACTGTTATTAGGGGTTGGATATGATAAAAACACCTCCATACACTTAGCGGATGTCCGTGCAGAGTATCCTGGGAAACATGACTGTGTTGAGCATAGTGCCATACTTCAAGATGGTGTTCGAATATGGAAAGCGTATAACACCTTATTTGTTGACGGAGAAGATTTTGAGGATATAGGAAGCGCATTTGAGGAAAAGGGTCTTGCAAAGATAGGGAAAATCGGCAATGCCGATTCTAGATTGATGCAACAGCGTAATCTAGTAGATTTTTCCGTTTCCTGGATTGAAAAGCATCGTAAATAGGTTGAATTTAATCATTGTGAAGGAAACGATAAACTGGCTAAACTTTAGCAAAAATAAGTCAATAATTCTAAGTTTAACAGATAAACTTAGAATTTATAAAAGGAAATAACTAATGAAATCATATCAGGATATAAATAAAGAAACTATAGATAGATGGGTTGAAGAAGGTTGGGAATGGGGTAAACCAACTTCACATGATGAGTATATTAATGCAAAAAACGGAGAGTGGAATATTTTTCTTACTCCGACGGTTCCTGTTCCACATGAATGGTTAGGAAATTTAAATGGAAACAAAATCTTAGGTTTAGCATCAGGTGGTGGGCAGCAAATACCTATATTTAACGCATTAGGTGCAGATTGCACTGTGCTTGATAATTCGTCAAAGCAAATAGAAAGTGAATTTTTAATTGCTGAAAGAGAAGGCTATACTATTAAAGCGATTGAAGGCGATATGACAAAAGCTTTGCCTTTTGAGGATGAAGCCTTTGATATAGTATTTCATCCGGTTTCCAACTGTTATGTTGAAGATGTGCAGCCCATTTTTAATGAAGTATATAGAGTTCTGAAAAAGGGTGGAATTTTTCTGGCAGGATTAAACAATGAAATAAATTACATTGTAGATAATGAAGAAAAAGAAATTATTTGGAAAATGCCTTTTAATCCATTAAAAGATAAAACAGCCAAAGATTTTATGATAAAAGAAAATGCTGGCATGCAATTCTCTCACAATATGACAGAGCAAATAGGCGGACAGTTAAAGGCGGGGTTTACTCTGCTTGATATATATGAAGATACAAATGGTTTTGGTAGACTGCATGAACTGAATATTAAAACATATATTGCAACAAAATCAGTTAAATGATAGAAATAGAATTAAAATTTGTAGAGGTGTTAATATGGAAAACTGTGTTTATATTATTTCTGGGCCGCCAGGTGTTGGGAAAAGTAGTGTTAGCAAAGAGTTAGCTTACACATTTGACAAAAGTGCTGTTATAGAAGGAGACAGTATTTATTTAATGATTAAAAGTGGCTTGGTAGCACCATGGGAAGATGATGGCTACTATATGGATTTGTTCTGGGATAATGTCATTAGTATTACCAATAATTTACTTGCTAGAGATATGACAGTAATCATAAACTATGTACTATTTGAAGACCAAATTAAAAAAATGGAAGACTTCTTAAAAACGAAACAAATAAAATTAAAATATTGTGTGTTGCTAGCAGAAGAACAGACTCTTAAAGATAGAGATTCTTCTAGAAAAGAAATAGAAAGAATTGGTGAGTTATCCATTACATCAAGAAATGAATTTCTATCTAGAAATATGAATAAGAATTATTTGCTTTATACGGATCATTTAGATATTAAAGAAACTGTAAATAGAATAAAATCTTCAGATAAGTTTTTTGTTTAAGAGAGATAATATAGATTTTAAAAGGAATAGCATTAAAGGGTGATTACAGTTTTGATGAATTTAAAATAATTTTACACGGCGATTATTTACGGGAGTAACACATCACTATCTATACAAAAGAATCCTCCGTATTCTTATCAAAATCAGCAAAACACATGGACAGAGTGAAATCTGTTTGTGTGTTTTTTTATTTATATGGAATTTTTGGGTTGTTGATGCAACCAATCCCTCTTTCGCATCAATACCAAGAGTGAGAGGAAGCAAAGAGATAAAACTCACTTCCTTTTATTATAAAAATTAGGTTAGTAAACTGGTTTAACCGTAGATTTTACAAATAGACACTAAAGATTTTTATTTGATGATACTAATATGGAATAAGTATTTTAAACTGGTATTAAATAAAAACGACAGAACAATCAACTGCCGTTTTCAATATTCATTTTCATTTGCTTGTTGCATGATAAATGGTCGTGCTGGTAAAAATCTCACTCGCTTTTAAGATAACATCTGCTTTCAAGTCGCTATGAATGGCATCAGGAAGCGCCTGAGTTTCAAGAGCTAAGCCATTGTGCTGAATCATGGGATGCCCATTTAAAATGACCGTGTCATCCACAAAGTTTGCTGAGTAAGTCACCAAACAAGGTGCACTAGTTTTGAAAGTGAGGTAACGCCCAGATTCTGGCTCATAAAAAGAGCCAGCGTATTTCTGCTTTTTATCCAAAGCAAATGGATGATCTAAGCCTGATACAATCTGAATCTGCTCATCTTGATCTGCAAAAATATCCTTCATAGAGACGCCTTGGCAAAGTTGTTTTACAAAGTTATGTTCTGAATCTGGTATTTTAGCAGGTATTCCATCTGGTGCGATAGGATAGACACCGAGAGTATTCAGCTGCAAAATACAATGATCAATTGGCTGATTGAAATCGCCTGTTAAGTTAAAGTAACTGTGATTGGTTGGATTAACTAAAGTGTCCTTGTCCGTTTGAACTTGATACGAAACCTCTAGCTCACCCAATTCTGTTAAAGTATAAGAAACCCAGACCTTCAAATTTCCTGGGAAACCACCTGTTCCGTCTGTGCGTTCAATATAAAAAGTGACACTTTCATTCGTGACCTCTTCCACTTGAAAAATGGCACTATCCCAGCCAGTAGATCCGCTGTGATTACAATTTTCTGCATTATTGACCTCTAACGGATAGATTTCTCCATTCAACTCGAACTCAGCCTTTGCAATCCGTCCTGCAACTGGTCCAACGCTTGCGCCATATTTAGGGCTATTGCCTACATAAGCATCAAAAGAATCAAACCCAACTACGATATTTGTAAATTCATGATTTCTGTCCGGAGTGACATATTCTAAGACAGTCGCTCCATAAGTCATAACTTTCAAACGATAGCCCAAATCATTTTCAAATGTGTAAGAAACAATATCTTGCCCTTGAAATGTTCCGAAAATAGCTTCTTGATAAGATTTCATACAACTTTCCTTGTTTTTATTACCATTTTACATTTTCCTATTTTAAATCTCTAACTTCTCCATCCACGAAACAGCTGTTTCACGTAAGACACGATTTAAGTCATTAATATTTTGACGCCCTGTTTCATCCAACCAAGCTCTAGCTGCATCCACTCCTTGATCTGCAAAGACCGTAACAGCTTCTTTCCAGGTAGCACGACCACAAAGGACACCATTAAATTGAGAACCTGCCTCATGTGCCACTTTCAGTGTTTCTTGGAAAAGCTCTGCGCTAACTCCAGCACTCAAGAAAATAAATGGCAGATGCGTCGCATCAGATTGTTCCTTAAAGAAAGCCTTAGCTTCTGCGAGACTATAAACTGGTTCTACTCCATCTTTTGCAAAACCTTCTACAAAATGCATATTTACAGGAACTTCGACTTTTAAAACATCTACATTATAACGTGGTTCTGAAAAGAGCTTCATGGCTTCATTGACTTTGTGAGGTTTTACTTTTGCATAATCTGCATCTACTACACTAGTACACTTCGTATCATAAGTCAGAATTTCAAGGAAATAAGGTATATCTTCTGCGAGACATTCACTCCCTACTCGTTCGACCCAAGCTTGTTTGATATCATTGATTTCAGGTTTGTCATCTACATCATAATAAATCAAAACTTTGACTGCATCAGCGCCTAGTTCTTTAATGCGTTTAGCAGACCAATTTGGTAGCAAGTCTGGCAGGCGACCTTCTGTTGTCGCATCATACCCTGTCTTTTCATAAGCAACAATAAGACCGCACTCTGATGCCCGTAATTTAGTAGCGGGGACACCATATTCTGGATCCAAAAGAATAGAAGTTGCATACGGAGTCAACTGACTGGAAATCAATTGTTTAAACTCAATCAGTGCTTCATCGCCCGATACAGTACGTGCACCACTTGCCAGCATCTTTTTCAGCGAACCTCTCTGATCAATCGCCAAAGCTCCAATCATACCATTTTCATCTGACAGCTTCTTTAAATGTGATAACTTTTCGTGACTAATTTTTAATTTTTCCATAGATTCCTTCCTATTCTTTATCAAACGGGTGAATGATGACACCTTGCACAACACGGTTGACAGTTCCTGTCGGAGACGGTGTGTCTGGACGATTTTGAACCTTAAGGGATGTTAATAAGGCAAATAATTGACCATAGACAATATAAGGGAACACGCGATAAACATCATCTGCTAGTGATTGGCTAGAAAGAATGATCTGTTCAACATTTTCCAAATCTTCCCTCTGATCTGTCAATAAAATCACCTTGCGGGCAATATCATCTCCAGCCACTTCTCGTACTAAATCAAGATCATATAATTTGGTGTATGAGTCTGTCGAACCAAACACCACAATGACCGTTTCTTCATTTACTAATGATTTTGGACCATGGCGGAAACCAACAGGACTTTCATACATCGTCGCCACTTGTCCGGCAGTCAATTCCAAAATTTTCAGTTGGGCTTCATGCGCCAAGCCAAAGAATGGCCCTGCTCCCAGATAAATGACTCGATTGTAATCCAAGGACACCATCTTTTGAATCATTTCTGCCGAATCTAGCACCTTTTGACTCAAAGCTATTAAAGCAGAAATCTTCCCTTCTTTTACATCTAAATTTGCCTTGTCAAAGACGAGCAAAGCGGTTAACATCATAGACGTAAAGCTTGAGGTCATAGCAAAGCCAGCATCATTTGATAGTGCAGGCTGAAGCAAGAGCAAATTGCGTTCATCACCATGTGCTTGCTGCGCTAACTTCCCTTCTGCTGCACATGTAATTGTAATTTGGTACAGTTCCTCAACCAAGTCCTTTGCCAAATCAACTGTTGCCACACTCTCTGGCGAATTTCCGCTACGGGCAAAAGAAACCAAAACAGTCGGTATCTCTTTGTGTAAATACGCCAAAGGATTGGCTACAATATCCGTTGTTGCAATGGCGTTGAAATTCCACTTGCGTTCATCATACAGCTTTCTAAAATAAGGTAAAAGCGTATCTCCAACATAGGCTGATGTTCCAGCCCCTGTCAAAATAACCTTGATATAGTCATGCTTTTCATCAATACCATTTAGAAACGCTACAATCTCATCAGCTTGTGCTTTATAATTTTCAAAAGCCGTCTGCCAAACCTGTGGCTGTTGATAAATTTCTCTCGTGGTGATTTCTGCACCTAATTCAACTAATTTTTCCTTTGTATAATTGAGCATATTTCTCCTTTCTGCTTTGCAGATGTGATGTTTTCTATTAACCAAAAGAAGGGGGCGGGAAATAAGGATTTCTAAGAAATCCATTTTCTTATCCCCTCCTCCTTATTATACCAAGTATGCGCTTTCTCAGCCACTATTAACTGGATATATTTTTATTCATCTTCCTCATCATTCATTGCTGCCAACATATCATTGACCTTCACAATGTATCTGTTTGCTTTTTCAATATATTTCGCTTCCACACCAGTCAAGGCAGAATTGATAAATTCTATCACCATGGGCATATTCATTCCTGCATAGAGTTCAATTTGAAGTCCTTCCAAAATAAGGCGACTAACGACATTACAAGGTGTTCCTCCAAGCAAATCAGCAAAGACAATGTAATCATCTAGCTCTTTTACAGTCGCTAAAAATTTAGCCGTAAAGTCGTCTATTCCTTCTTCCGGAAGTAAGGGAACTGTATGAACGAATTCCAGAGGCCCCATAATCATTTCGGTACTTTTTTTCAATTCTTCACAAAAGTGACCATGGCTAACTAGTATAAGTTGTTTTGTCATTTATAGAAAAGCTCCTTTTAAACACCTAAGATTGGCGTATGAGTAAAGTGTGAAAGTGCAGAAACACCAATTGCAATAATAATGACAATAAAGATTGCTTTGGTTGAATTCATACCTTTCTTACCAAGCAGCCAATAAACAAATCCAGTAAACAATGCCGGAACCAAACGCGGGAAGATTTTATCCAACGTTTCTTGAAGATTAAACGTTACACCACCAAAACTTTGAGTATAGGTGAATTTGAAGTTAATCATCGTAGCAATTAAAGCAGCTACCATGAATGTTCCCAAAACAGTTGCAGCATCTGTGATTGCGGACAATTTATCCTGCATCGTTGTAACTAATTTAACGCCTTCTTTGTGGGCAAATTCTAATTGTTTCCAACGGAAAACGTTAATCGCAATCGTTACTCCTATCCAAAGGAAAATACCAAGAGGATTGCCATCAATGGCAAGACCTGCTGCCAAGCCACCCATGATTGCAGGAATAGTTGAACCAAAAATCGCATCACCAATCGCTGCAAATGGACCCATTAACCCAGTTTTAATCCCTGTAACAGTATCTTTAGCCGCAACCCCTTCATTTTCTTCAAGCGCAAGGTCAATCCCTGTCACCAAAGTATGGAAAAAGTTAGACGTGTTGAAAAATTGCGTATGTGTTCGCATCATTTCTTTTAATTCTGGCGTACCATCACCGTATATCTTACGCAACTGCGGCAAAATCATATAGAGATAACCTGATGCTTGCATACGCTCGTAGTTCCAACCCCATTGGAAAGTAAAGAGACTACGACGGTTGATTTGTTTAAAATCTTCTTTTGTTAATTTGTAATTAGAGTTCGTCATCGTCAATTTCCCCACTTTCTGATTGTTCCGCAGCAACAGTCACCACTTGTTTGTTGATAGCATTTTGATAGCTAAGAGCTGCTAAAGCAAAGCCAATAATCGCAATTCCAATCATTGGAAGCCCCTCAAACTTAGCTCCACCGAGAGCCTTTGCAATGGGTTTGACAGCACTTGATGCTGTCGCTAATGTTGAAATATAGTCAAAAACAACTTTCAACATTGCTGTAATGGCAAAGCCTAAACCAAGATAATGAAGGTTTTTCTTTACTGGAAGGTAACGAAGCAAAATTGCAAAACCGACACCAGGAAGCATTTTACCTGCAAGAATCAAACCATCTGCAATCCATTGTGCATTATTGGCAAGCCAATCGGAGAATGCTTTTACAGCATCCCCACCAAGCCACAAAGCTAAAAATACTGGAAGTGCTCGTGAAAGCCCCCATGGAATAGCACCGAGTAAGTAATTGCGTTCAACACCTTTGTAGTCAAATTTTTCAACCGCTGCATCAATACGATGTGCAAAGTAAGTTGTAGAGAAACGTCCAAGAACATCAGTATAAACCAGCAACGCTGCTACCGGAACTGCGATAGCTGAAATCGCCAATTCCGCTTTGATACCTGTAGCTACTGAGAAAGCTGTTGCAAGAACTGCACCAGAGGTTGCATCAATCCGAGAAGCACCGCCGAATGTTCCCACACCGAGTACAACCAGTTGTAAACTACCACCGATAAATAGGCCTGTCTTCAGATCACCCATGACCAGACCCGTAATAAATCCTGCAAAAACAGGAGATCCTGCTGATGAGTTAATCGTCAACTCATCCAAAATTTGATACGCTGAATACAGCGTTAGTAAGAGAATTTGCCACCATTGTATCATAACAATGACCTCCTAAATTTATTTCAATAATTTCATAAAGTCTTCAACTGGATCATTTGGAACCATTTGGGCTGTTAGAACCACACCTTTGTCATGTAATTTGTTAAATACGGCTACATCTTCATCCACCACATTGATCGATCGTGTGACCGAACGCGTTTCAGATGTCTGCGACATATTGCCCACATTGAGCGTTTCGATTGGTACTCCTGCTTCTACTAATCTCAAAAAACGATCTGCCTTTTTCGCAACAATGAGCAGACGCTGGCTATCGTATTTGCCTGCTAGGATATTTTCTGCCGCTTTTGCAACTGGTAACACACTCAATTTTACACCAGCTGGTGTCGCCAACTTCAAGCCACTCTTTTCAATAGTATTTTCTGCTACTTCATCATCTACAACCATAATACGTGAAATATTTAATTTTGTAGTCCAAAGATTGGCTACTTGCCCATGGATCAAACGTCCATCAATCCGATTAGCTATAATTGTCATAGTTTATCCCCCTTTATTGGTTTAAATGTAGGTTTATGAACTAAATCAATGAATTTACTATATTTTCCTTCGGTTTCAAAAATAATAATGCGATTGTTTCCAATCCGTAATAGACCATGTGGAATATAAAGTGATAAGGTTGGTCCAACATCCCAGAAACGGCCAATATTGACACCGTTGACAAAGACAATTCCCTTACCAAAATGGGTTAGATCTAAATACGTATCTTTAAGCATTTTCAATTCCGCATCAAACGCATAGAATGCTGGCTGATCTTCATGCCATTCTTTCGTAAAATCAATCGCTTCTGGATTTTTGAACTCTAATGGATACTGATTCCAATGAAGCATAAAATGGAGATCTTTGCAAACTCCTGTGCGAATACCTTTATGCTGCGTATCTGCCAGCAATTTATGTCCGTAGTTGACCCGTCCCATATTTTCCATGAGAATGTCAATTGTGTGATTGGTACCTTTTTCAGCAGCAACAAAGATGTCTTGTCCGATTTCTGTCTGGTATTGGGTCGTAATAAAGTTCCCGTCTACAAAAAGCTGCATCCGATCACGCCCGTCAATGACACGAACCCGTTCCTTATCCGCATCCCATTCTGCTTGTGTACGATAGAGCAGATAACCAACATTTTGGCCCAACTCTTCCATTTTCATAGGATACAGACTCTCGATTGGCTGCGCTATATCTTCTAAAGTCTCAAATAAGCTAACTTTCTCACTGAGCGGAATATTCTTTAACTCAAACGTTTCTTTTACCAAAGGCTCTCTCTGTGGATACTCTGGATAATATTTTTTTAACATTCGCTGAATGGCAAAGTATTTTGGTGTTGGATTTCCTTGTTCATCAAGGAGAGCTTCGTAATCATAAGACGTTACTTGTGGCAGGTCAATGTTTCCTCGCGCTGAACAACCATTCATGAACCCAAAATTTGTTCCTCCATGAAACATATAAAGGTTGATACTGCCTTGTTGTAAGACTTCGTGAACCGCTTCAGCTAATTCTTCTGGATCTCGCGTGACAGTTGGCTCTTTCCAACGATTGAACCAACCGTCCCAAAATTCCATACACATGAGTGGCCACTTTTTGCCATGCTCATCAAAGAATTCCTGCATCTGCGCAAAATTTTCTTTTGCCTTAGAGCCAAAATTCCCCGTTACAAACATATCATCCTCAATGAGCGTTCCTGCTCGCAAAGTAGCTCGCCACGGACCATCTGACGTAAAGAGCGGACAAGTCACACCTCGCTCTTGCATCATGTCTCGAACAGCTCTCAAGTATTCCTTGTCTTCGCCATAAGAGCCATATTCATTTTCTACTTGCATCATGAGAATACTGCCACCATTTTCCAAAAGATGTGGCACTAATCGTGGAAGCAATTCATCATAATAGTTGGCAACTGCAGCAAGATAAGCAGGATCAGAAGACCGAATTCTCATGTTTTCTTCTAAGAGCCAAGCAGGTAAACCGCCAAATTCCCATTCTGCACAGACATAGGGAGAACTCCGAAGAAGAACATACAGTCCCAAATTTTGTGCTGTTTGCAAGAATTTTTCTACATCAAGGATAGCTTCAAAATCAAATTGCCCTTTTATTGGCTCATGCATATTCCAAGGAATATAGGTTTCTACTGTATTAAAGCCCAGAGCTTTTAAATTATAAAGTGAATGGTACCAATCATCTGGCTGGATCCGAAAATAATGAATAGCACCAGATAATATTTTAAAAGGCTGTTGATTCAGATAAAATTCTTCTCTAATCTCAAATCTTGCCAAACCATTTCCCTCTTTCACACAATAATTTTCTTGTAATCGTTTACATAGGTTAATATAATATATTTTGCATGAAATGTCAATAGTTTTTTTAAAATTTAATAAATTTAACCATTTTATTGAAATTTATGGTAAAATTTTTTATGAGAGGGAAGTGAAAGAGAGGTGAACAATATGGCAATCCCTAAGTACCAATACATAAAAGACGAACTCAAAAGTAAGATTATCTCAGGTCAATTTGAAAATGGAGATAAATTTTATACAGAAGCTGAGCTAATCACAATGTACGATGTGAGTTCTATTACCGTTGTCAGAGCTCTAAACGAGCTAGCAAAAGATGGGTACATTATCCGCCAACAAGGAAAAGGAACATTTGTGTCACGCGCCCGCAAGCACAAACTCGTTGAATTTTCTGACGTTGAGATATTTCCTACCCAAACTGATCAAGTGACCGTTTTATCGATCGAACGTGGAAACGACTTAACAATTCTTGACAAGTTAGAGCTAAAGGGACATCAATTTTACTATAAAATTGAGAGGCTCCGTAAAGCGAAAGATATCCCCTACATCTATCATCAAACTTATATTCCAGAGCAATATATCAATGCCAACTATCCAAATCTTGAATATTATAGCTCTATCTACAACCGCTTTAAACAAGACTATCATATCCACATGAATGATGAGCACTTTGAAGAAACAAATGAAATAATCTTCCCGACACCAAAAACTGTTGCAACATTACTGGACATTGACACAAACTTCCCAACGGTCTTCCAAGTAAAAACAACACAGTTAGAAAGCACAGGGCAAATTCTAGAGTATAGCGAAGCCTACAAACGTGGCGACTTCTTTAAAATCAAGTTCGTGTCACGCAGTGGAAATCATTAATTATTTTTACGTAAAGAACATCTGAGCGTCAGTTGTTCTTTTTTATATCTTAAAATTATTATAACCTATCTAGACCAATTTTGAAACAAAAAAGTACTATTTCGAAAAAAATATATACTAAACACGAGATAAACTACTGTTCATCTCGCGTTTGTTTTATTTTAGGGAACTATATCGCAGTTTACACCAATCACAATATGTAGTATTTTGAAACAAGATTTTTGTAAATTTAACAATCATATTTTGTGGTTGTGTACAAGTATATAATTCCTTTATTTTAAATATCTTGCCTTTGATATTCTTACATCATGCTTAAAACAAGATTATAAAACAAAGCTCCTACAACACCACCAACGATTGGACCCAAAACTGGAATCCAAGCATAGGACCAGTCAGAATCTCCTTTATTCGCAATTGGTAAAACAGCATGCATGATACGCGGTCCCAAATCCCTTGCCGGATTGATCGCATAACCTGTCGTTGGACCAAGTGAAAAACCGACTGCAAAAATAACCATTCCTACGATGATAGGTCCTAGACCAGCAGCAACTTTATTAGGTCCAATTGCCATAATCGTAATGACGAGAACAGCCGTTCCCAATGCTTCACCTAAAAAGTTAGAGGCTGTATGGCGAATGGCTGGACCAGTTGAAAAACTAGCTAAAATCAAGCCGGAATCTTTCGTTTCAGCCCAGTGAGGATAGTAATGAAGCCATAGAACGAAAGCTGCAACCATTGCACCCAGCATTTGTGCAATAATGAAAGGAAAGACTTGCCCCCAACTAATCGCTCCAATAGAGGCCATTGCGAATGTGACCGCTGGATTCAAGTGAGCTGGACTAAAAAATCCGGATACATAAACCGCTACGGTACAGGCAATCCCCCAGCCTAAAACGATAGCAACCCAGCCGGTTCCTTCTTCTTTCGTCTTGCTCAAAACATTCCCGGCAACAACCCCGTCGCCAAGCAATACTAGGATAAAAGTTCCTAAAAATTCACCGAGATACTGAATCATAATCAAACTCCTTTATTTCTTAATTTCTAACTCTTTCAATTGTTCTTGTATGGTCGCCAAATCTGCACCAGCTTGCAAAAGAGCAGCCGCAGTATAAGCTCCTTCAACAATGGGAACATTGTTAATGATGATGTCTTTATCTGAAAAATCTGCTACTAGCTCCAGATTCATGCGAGCCGATCCAAGATCAAAGAAAGCTAAAATCTTCTCTGCTTCATTGGCTTCTACAATCGTTTGGACTTGCTCAAAACTTGTACCAATACCTCCATCTTCTGTACCACCTACATAGGTCAGTAAGACATCTTTGGCGACTTCTGAAATTAAATCCACAACGCCTTGAGCGATCCATTTTGAATGAGAAACCACGACAATCCCAACTTCTGTCATGCCAGTCTCTCCGCTTCTAGTAAGGCTTCAAAAAGCAAGCCTGATGAATACGAACCTGGATCAATATGCCCAATCGAACGTTCACCCACATAAGAAGCTCGACCTTTCGTTGCTTTCATATCTTTGGTTGATTCAACCAAAGCACGAATGGTTTCTTTGGTCAATTCTTCTCTTCGAATCGCTTCTACCACACCAGCCCAGACATCTACCATCGTTTTTTCACCGACGCTTGCTTTCCCACGCTTTTGAATCATATCAAGTCCTGCTTGAACAGCATCCACCAAGCTAGTGCCTTCCTTCTCAGCCTTCATTATTCCCATAAAGGCTGAGCCGTAAAGGGGGCCAGAAGCCCCGCCAACCTTGCTAAGCAATTGCATGGAGACAACTTGAAAGACTTCTGCTGAATTGGCAAAATCCTTTCCTTCCAAATTTTCAACGACAGCGGCCATACCGCGCGCCATATTTCCTCCGTGATCCCCGTCACCAATAGGGGTGTCTAACTCTGACAGATAGTCTTTATTTGCTTGAATTTTTTCGTTAAAGAGAAGCATCCATTTCTTTGCTAATTCTGCATCCATATCATACCTCCTACCAAGCAATTGTTGTAACAGGACTATTTAATGCGTCCACCCATTCTTTGTGCTCTAGCTTGATAAAGGTCAAAGAAATGCCTGCCATGTCAATAGATGTCATGTAGTTTCCTAATTTCTTATAGATAACTTCCAGACCTGCTGTTGCAAGGATTCCAGCCACATCGTTTGCAAAGACATACTGTTCCATGAGCGGTGTTGCACCCATGCCATTGATAAGGATTCCGATTTTATCGCCTGCTTTGAGTTCAAAAGAGTCTTTCAATTTTTCCACTAATTCTTGTGCCAATTCTTTAGACGGCTGCATTTTTTCTTTGCGATAACCAGGTTCTCCATGAATGCCGATTCCAAATTCAATTTCGTCATCAGCTAAGATAAAGCCGGGTTTCCCAACTTCAGGAACTGTTGCTCCGCTGAGAGCCAAGCCGACTGTGTGAATACTTTTGACCAGCTCATCAGCCAGAGCCTTGATTTCAGTCAGAGATTTGCCTGCACGCGCCGCATGACCTAAAATCTTATGTACAAAAATCGTACCCGCAACACCGCGTCGACCTTGCGTGTAAAGGCTATTTTCTACAGCAATATCATCATCGACAACAACACTTGCCACCTCGATTCCTTCCATTTCTGCCATATCTTGTGCCATTTCAAAGTTCATGATGTCACCAGAATAATTCTTGATAACCATGAACACACCTGCGCCTTCGTCTGCTTCTTTGATTGCCTGCAAGACTTGGTCAGGAGTTGGGGAAGTAAAGACTGCTCCGCAAATCGCAGCTGACAACATACCGTCGCCCACAAAGCCAGCATGAGCAGGCTCATGACCGCTCCCGCCACCTGAGATAATCGCTACCTTACCAGATTTTTCGCTATTTCGGGCAATGATGTCAAAGCCTTCTACACGATGCACCAAATCATTGTGGATATAAGCCAAACCGTCCAACATTTCGTCCACAACAGCCGTTGGTTGATTGATAATTTTTTTCATGAGTTTCTCCTTTGCTTTATTTTTCTTATTTTTATTGTAAAATTCTTTGCTCTTTTTTGGAACGGACAAAATTAGGAATATGTCC
The DNA here is from genome assembly GCF_014334035.1 of Streptococcus sp. NSJ-72. NCBI lineage: Bacteria > Bacillati > Bacillota > Bacilli > Lactobacillales > Streptococcaceae > Streptococcus > Streptococcus sp. NSJ-72. Next base: position 52,275 of record NZ_CP060489.1, on the reverse strand, counting down.
CTCTTTTTAGTTTTCCTATTGCATCATTCATGATAAACTAAGGATAGAACAGAAAAGACTAAGGAGTAAAAATGACATTATCCTTAATCACGAAAAAAAGGATTGCCAAATCCTTTAAAAAATTATTAAGCAAACAATCCTTTGAAAAAATCTCCGTTCGGCAAATTATGGAAGACGCCGGTATTCGCAGGCAAACTTTTTACAATCATTTTCTGGACAAGTATGAATTATTAGAATGGATTTTTCAGACAGAGCTGCGAGAGCAAGTGACGGATAATCTGGAATATATCTCTGGCTATCAGCTGCTGCAAGAATTACTGCATTATTTTAGCGTCAATAAGAGCTTTTATGCACAATTATTTGACATCGTTGACCAAAATGACTTTTCTTCTTATTTTCAGACCTATTGTCAGCAGCTTGTAACTAAACTCGTCAGAGAATATCATTCCTGCCCTTTCCACTCTGAAATGGAATATCAGTTTTTTATTCATTATCATAGTCAAGCACTTGCGAATGCTATCAAACATTTGCTGGATTTATCTGAGCAAGATTACGAGCAGCAGGCGCAACTCTTGACACAACTAATCAAAACAGCTATAGAAAATTAAGGCAAGTATATGGTTCACATTATCAATTCAATTCATTCAAGCATTCAGCAAAGCATCAATGCAATTACTCGCATGTATCCTCACCTTTCGCAGCTTAAACAGCTACCCGTCATCTATCACAATCAGCACGATTCTTCTGTCGTACCCATTATTTCAGGCGGTGGGAGTGGTCATGAACCAGCTCATTTTGGCTATGTGGGCGATGGTATGTTAGCCGCTGCTATTAGTGGTCCCATTTTTGTGCCACCTTGTGCTGAGCATATTTTGGAAACCATTCGTTTTCTGCATCGAGGTAAGGGCGTTTTTGTCATTATTAAAAACTTTGATGCAGACATTAAAGAATTTTCACAAGCCATTCATCAAGCACGCAAGGAAGGGATTCCAGTCAAGTACATCATTTCTCATGATGATATTTCTGTCGAAAAAAGTAATTTCCAAATTCGCCACCGTGGGGTTGCAGGAACGATTCTGTTACATAAAATCCTCGGGCAAGCTGCCAAAGAAGGGACTAGTCTAGATGAATTGGAAAAGCTCGCTCTTTCTCTTTCCACTTCCATTGCAACACTAGGAGTGGCTACAAAATCTACAACTTTACCAAGCCAGCAACTGCCTATCTTTGATTTGCCTCAAGGTCAAATTTCCTACGGAATTGGAATCCATGGAGAACCTGGTTATCGGATGGTGACGTTTGAATCTTCCGAACTGCTCGCTGTGGAGCTTATCAACAAAATCAAAATGAAATTCAAATGGCAAGAAGGACAAGAGTTTATTCTCCTCATCAATAACTTAGGTGGTACTTCAAAATTAGAAGAACTCGTTTTCACAGACGATATCCTGCAACTATTGGATATTGAGGGCTTGAAACTTTCTTTTATCAAAACAGGTCACCTCATCACAAGCCTAGATATGGCAGGGCTTTCTGTTACATTGTGCCGTGTTTCCAATACTTTCTGGCTGAAAGCCTTAGAAACCCCAACTAATGCTTTTGCTTGGTGAGAGAGCAAAAATCCAGAGAGTGGGACAAATTCCCACTCTCTGGATTTTTAATTTTATGTTAATCCAATCCCACGCGTTTAAAAATTTCATCTACGCGTTTAGTATAGTAAGTCGGATCAAAGATTTCGTCAATTTCTTCTTGGCTCAAGCGAGACGTGATCTCTGGATCTGCTTCCAGCAATGGTTTGAAGTCTACTTGATTATCCCAAGACTGAGCAGTCTTTGGCTGCACCAAGTCATAGGCTTGCTCCCGCGTCATGCCTTTTTCAATCAAGGTTAACATGGCACGTTGGCTGAAGATAAGACCAAAGGTTGAGTTCATGTTGCGCTTCATGTTTTCTGGGAAGACGGTCAAGTTCTTGACGATATTACCAAAGCGGTTGAGCATATAGTCAATGAGAATGGTCGTGTCCGGAGCGATAATCCGCTCAGCTGATGAGTGGGAAATGTCGCGCTCATGCCAGAGAGAGACATTCTCAAAGGCTGTCACCATGTGACCACGAATGACACGCGCAAGACCCGTCATGTTTTCAGAACCGATAGGATTGCGTTTGTGAGGCATAGCTGATGAACCCTTTTGCCCCTTAGCAAAGAACTCTTCGACTTCGCGCTGCTCAGACTTTTGCAGACCACGGATTTCCGTCGCCATACGCTCAATAGACGTCGCAATCAAGGCCAAAGCAGAGAAGTATTCAGCGTGAAGGTCACGTGGCAAGACTTGAGTCGAGATCTCCTGCGGACGGATGCCTAATTTCTCACAGACATAGCTCTCCACAAATGGCGGAATGTTGGCGAAGTTCCCAACCGCACCAGATATTTTCCCAGCTTCCACACCCGCAGCCGCAATCTCGAAACGCTCGATGTTGCGCTTCATTTCACTGTACCAAGTCGCTAGCTTGAGACCAAAAGTCGTCGGCTCCGCATGCACCCCATGGGTACGCCCCATCATGATGGTGAACTTGTGCTCCCTAGCCTTGTCAGCGATGATGTTGGTGAAGCGACGCAGATCCTCACGGATGATGTCATTGGCCTGCTTGTAGAGGTAGCCGTAGGCCGTATCCACCACGTCGGTAGAAGTCAAACCATAGTGGACCCACTTGCGCTCCTCGCCAAGCGTCTCAGAAACCGCACGCGTGAAAGCCACCACATCGTGGCGAGTCTCCTGCTCAATCTCCAAAATACGGTCGATGTCAAAGTCCGCCTTCTCGCGAATCAAAGCCACATCTTCCTTAGGGATTTCCCCCAACTCAGCCCATGCCTCGTCAGCCAAGATTTCCACCTCAAGCCAAGCACGGTATTTATTTTCTTCACTCCAAATATTCGCCATCTCAGGGCGAGAGTAACGATTTATCATTGTTAGTTTCTCCTATAATTTTATCTGCCTGATAGTAATGATGAAATAACTCCACCTAAAGTTCCTGATATTATATCTTTAATAAATTGTTGATTAAAAAATGATGCATTTTCTTTAACAATTACAGTAAATTCAGACTCGCTATTTTTGTCAGTTGCAGCAAGTAAATCCTTTAAAATTTCGATAGATTGCTCAGATAGAACAGAAGCATTGTTAACAATCTGTTGAAGTTGTTTAGAAAGTTCCGACCACGGAAACTCAACATTCATATTAGATTTTTCTAAAATAGAATCTGTAACAATATTTGAGTTAACATTGTTGTCCCCATTAAATGTGACATTATTACCCGAACCAAAATCATTTCCAACTACATTATCATTACCTGATACAGTTGTTTTATATGAGCCTGTTTCAAAAATATTTTGTTCCCCACCAATTTGTTGATGTTTTATATCAATAAAAGTGATCTGATTTTTATCACCAAAAGATTTTTTAATTACTTCATATACTTTGTCTCGAAATATTTCTTCCTTAAAAAACAAATAAGAATTTTTGCTAGACCCTAAATTGAACTCTATGTAATATTTTGTTTTAAGATATTTCTCATAACGGTTATATACAATATAAATGTACAAAGCCAAAAAAGTAATCGGAATGATATTTGGAATAAAATCTATCGGAAACATTATTAACATAATAGCTACAAAAACTATTTCTTTCAAAGAAATTCTAAACGCCAATGTTGCTTTTGTCATCATAGAAATATTATCTATCTGAATAACATCGTTTTGAGTAGCTATTGCATGCTCCTTTATGCTAAGAGTATCCGTTTCAATAGTATTATTTTCATTATTAAATAAATCTAAAATCATTATCCTTCTCTCTCCTTAAACTCCTCTTTCCCAATCCATACTGATGGGTAGTGATCTAGTGTATTCAAATCAGTATCCAATGGCAAATCATAGATAGCCAAATAGTTATCGGGGTATTGAGCAATTAATTCATCATATTTGGCTTGCACCTTGTCATGGTCAGCGCTAGCAAACAAGACTTCAACAACTGCTCCAGTCTTATCCTTTTCAACAAATGCATTAACGATAATTTGTATCATAGTAATCAACCTAGTTAGTAATCTATATTCAGTTTAGAGAATTTGATACCATCGTTCCTTTCTTTTATATTTATAGACAAATTAAGAAATCTTTACTATGACACATAAGCATATTTATTCTTTCTAGTTTATGCATCACTATCGATTTAATATGCATTATTAAAGATTTTCTCCAACGTTTCATTATTTTCAGCTACTTCGTCTAATTCTCGTTTCGTTGTATATCTTATATTCTGAGGTGGATATGTATTACCCAAATGAATCAAGTGATCATATTTTTGGGGTTCACCATCAAATATTACTTTCCAATATCCAAAAGCATTTTCAGATGGAATTATTTTTTTAACTTTTGCAATATATTGAATACCACTTCTAGGTTTTATTTCATATCCAGCAATATATTTAATTTTACTTCTTCTATTTTTTCCAATACGAATATCATACCATTCATTATCTTTTAAGAAAACTTGTTCAAACCCCTCCTTCTGTGCTGGAACAATGATAGTTAAGTCATCCTCTGACATTTCTTCTTTTGGAATTCCAATGTCAATTGAATTTTTTTGTTCTAAAATTTTCGTTTCATTTATAATTTCCTCATCAGTCTTTTCATTTAAATGAGCATAAAACTCAACATGAGAATCAAAGTCATCGTTGCTAAAATCTATTAAATTTGTAACTTGTCGGTCTTTTTTTAATTGTTGGTATTCTTTAAAGTATGCTCGTTTTATTTCACTATCCTCCGACTGAAGGGAATTACTTATTCTTTCAGCCTCTCCTATAAGTGGTTCCGTATTTCTTCTATCCGTTATACTTTCATTCTCGATCGAAGAGATTACTTCTTCAAGCTTATCATTTAATTCATCAACCTTCAATTTACAATTCTCATATTCTTTTTGTGAGAACTTTTTACAATGAGCAATTGTATTACGAGTCTTACGAATTTCTTCAAGTAGTTCATTTATCTCTGTCCCTTCCTTCTGACTACCTGTTAATAGCGAACTGTCCCAAAAACTTTTAGGGAAAAGAGTAGGACTAGGGACACTTTGTTCTTCAATACAATACTTTATGTGATCTATAAATTCTTCAGTTATAGCCCCTCTATCAAATATTTCTTTAATTAACTTACTAAATGTAAAATCATTTTTTTCCATATTTTTCAGGGTTGTTTGAAATTTGTCAAGTTTACCACTTTCATCAGAAATATAGAATAACTCTTTTAAAAATTCTTGAGTTTTTCTTTCAATATCGTGTAATTTTGAATATATTTTTTTAGAGTAGTAGCTACTTATTCCATCAAAAATACACCTAAACTCATTAAATTTATGTTCGTTCTTAGTTATTTCAGTAATAATAGAGTCAAAATGTTCTAAAGATTCAACATCCTCACTACTAACCGTTATAATACCCGTTGGTTTTTTTGAACTATTCTCATAAATTATATTAATATCCAACGTTTTATCATCTATTTCAGCCTTACCATTTTTTATATCTAATTTTTCTGGATTTTGCGTCAAATTCCGAATTAAAACCTCTTTGTTAGAGATAATATTATTTCCAGTTATTTTAAAAATATATTTCTGATACATTACCAATCAATCCCTTCCCCAAACTCTCTCACTTCATCAGGCTTATCACTAAAGAGGGTCACATGCCCCATCTTTCGGTTGTGCTTCGCTTCTATTTTACCATACATGTGGAGATGGGCACTAGAGTTTTTGGAGACATATTCTTGAGCTTGTTGAATGTGCTGACCGAGGACGTTGAGCATGACGGCTGGGGCGTGGAGTTTGATGGCTGGCAATGGTGCTCCGAGAATGCCCAGAATATGGGTATCAAACTGCGAAAAGTCGCAAGCTTCGATCGAGTAGTGCCCAGAGTTGTGTGGACGTGGAGCAATCTCATTGACGATGATGTCATCAGCTGTCGCAAACATCTCCACGCAAAGAGTTCCAGACAGATTAAGCTGTTCTGCGATTCGCACCGCCATGGTTTTAGCTTTCTCAGTTAGACTATCAGAAATACGAGCTGGGACAATAGTCTTAGACAGGATATTGTTGCGATGGATGTTTTCCTGAACAGGGAAAACCGTCACATCCTTGCCATTTCCTGACACGATGACGGAAATTTCAAGGTCAAAATCGACAAATTCTTCCAAAACGCAGTCTGCCGAATCAGCCAGCGCATAGGATTCTTCCAAGTCTTCTGCCGAACGAATGACCTTTTGCCCGTGTCCATCATAACCACCTGTCGCAGTCTTGAGGACATGGTTTTTCGACAGGTCCATATCCGCCAAGTCTTGGCTAGAAGTCACGACTTTGTAGGGTGCAACGGTGACTTGGGCCTTGTTTGAGAGAAAATCCTTTTCAAAGATCCGATTTTGAGAAATGCGGAGCAGGTCAGTCCCTTGAGGGAGTTGACCCTCCTTGATGACGGCATCCAAACTGTCAGCATCGACATTTTCAAACTCATAGGTCAGGACATCGCAACGCTCAGCCAACTGACGGAGGGCGTCCACATCATTATAAGGCGCCACGATGATTTCCGCCACGCGAGAGGCTGGACAGTCCGCTGCTGGATCCAGCGCGATGACCTTGTGCCCCATGTAGATAGCAGAAATAGCCATCATCTGACCCAGCTGACCGCCACCGATGATTCCGATTGTTTTAGATGAGCTCATTCGTAGACTCCTCAGCGATTTTTCCTTGTTCTTCAGCAAAATCAGCTAGTGCTACTGCTAGATCTTGGTCTTCAATCGCCAAGATCCGAAGGGCAGTCAGGGCAGCGTTGGTTGCTCCCGCGTCACCAATGGCCATAGTTGCCACAGGCACACCGCCCGGCATCTGCACAATAGAGTAAAGCGAGTCCAGACCGCTGAGTGCGCGTGATTTGACAGGTACGCCGATGACAGGCAGAGTGGTTTTGGCCGCTACCATACCTGGCAAATGAGCTGCGCCACCAGCACCAGCGATGATGACCTTGATACCGCGACTGCGGGCTTCTTCTGCATGCTGAAACATGAGGTCAGGCGTGCGGTGGGCAGAAACGACTTTCTTTTCGTAGGCAACACCGAAGCGATCTAAAACTTCAGCAGTTTTTTGCATGGTAGCCCAGTCAGATTTGGAGCCCATGATGATAGAAATAATTGGTTTTTTCATAACATTCTTCCTTTTTTGACAGTTTCCTTAAGTAGTGGGGACGTAAGCGACCGCCTATGGCGTTCCATTGCTTAAATTCGAGCCCAGGGTCTCGAAATTTCCCTAGACGATTAACCGTGGTTAATCATCTTTTCACTACGGAAGAAACTGTCGGATTCTAGCAACCTTCGGTTGCTTTAGAAAACACTAATTTTTAAACGAGTAGATTTAATCTTTAATAGATTTACTCCCGATATCTTTCCGATAAAAGAGGCCAGTTGTTTCTTGTTCTGCAAGTTTCTTATAGATTTTGTCCTGCGCAGCCTTGACGCTGTCGGCTGTAGTAACCAGCATGTAGACGCGGCCGCCGTTTGACAAGAGCAGCTGGCTATTGCCATCAAACTTAGCCCCTGCATAATAGGTGATTATGTCGCCACCGGTCTTTTCTGGCAGAAGCACCCCTTTTTCGTAGGCGAGCGGATAGCCATTTGAAGCAACCACCACGCCTAGGGTCACGCCCGAATCCAGCCAAGTGATATCAGGGTTCCTGCCAGCCAAAATGTCCGTGATATTCTGTGCAAAGTCAGAAGTCAGGCGCGGCAAGATAACTTGGGTCTCGGGATCGCCAAAGCGAGAGTTGAACTCGATAACCTTAGGACCGTCCTTAGTCAAGATAAGCCCCGCGTAGAGCACGCCAAGATAAGGGCGACCCTCAGCAATCATACCCTCAAGCACTGGCTTGATAATAGCATCAACCGACTGGTCAATCACGCTTTTCGCCAGATGAGGAACAGGAGCGTAGGCCCCCATGCCGCCTGTGTTTGGTCCCTTATCACCATCATAGGCCCGCTTGTGATCCTGCGCCGCAGGCATAATGTAAAACTTGTCCCCATTGACAAAGGCAAAGAGCGAGAATTCCTCGCCATCAAGGAACTCCTCAATAACCACGCGCGCACCCGAGTCGCCGAACTTATTGTCCAGCAGCATTTCATGCGCCGCCTCGACCGCCTGCTCCACGGTTTCAGCCACGACCACTCCCTTACCCAATGCCAAGCCATCCGCCTTGACCACGATTGGAGCGCCCTGCTTTTCGATGTAGCCTTTAGCTTTCTCGAAGTCGGAAAATGTGCCATAGGCTGCTGTCGGAACGCCGTATTTGACCATGATTTCCTTAGCAAAATCCTTAGACCACTCCAGCTCTGCTGCTAACTTAGTTGGGCCAAAAGCCTCAAGCCCAGCTTGGTTAAAGTCATCAACGATACCAGCCGCTAGCGCATCATCAGGACCAATAAAGGTCCAAGCAATAGCATTTGCTTTGGCAAACTCAATCAACTTGGAATGTTCGGAAATTCTGATATTCACCAAATCCAAACCATCCAGAGTCATCCCGTCATTTCCAGGTGCGACAAAAACCTGCTCCACACCATGAGACTCCAATAACTTCTTGGCAATCGCATGCTCACGACCACCAGAACCAACAACCAAAAGTTTCATAATTGCCCTCTTTGCGAATTATTTATATCAATTATACCACAAATGTTCGTTTATACCTTTGTTTATCGTGAAATATTTTGATAATAATAAAATCTTATTGTCATTTCTAATTTTTTAATTCAATTTTCGCTTTTTTTCATTTTTTCCCGAATAATCTAAATGGAACTATCCAAATTATTTATTCAAAGGAGATTTATGAAAAAATATAGTCAATTGTTTTTACTATCCAGCGCCCTTTTGAGTGTTTTTTCAGCTCAACTAACAGTTCAAGCCTCGGAAGCAAATAATGCTTCAAAAAGCTCAAATCCAACAACCCTTGCTAGCGATGTTACTGTCAATGTTTCTGGCAATAGCATTTCTATCAACTACATACGTTCACAAGCCCAAAACCCCTACACCATTTCCCATGCTGTTTGGTCTGATGAAAATGGGCAAGATGACCTTAAATGGTATTCCGCATCTCAAACATCAACAACTGTTGATTTGAGCCAACATTCTGGGTACGGTACTTTCCATGTCCATACATATATCAACATCAATGGAAAAATGATCGGTTTAAATGGAACGACTTTCACTCTGAATAAACCTACTAGTCAAACAAAAATTACGACAGCTGGACAGATTGGGCAAATTCATTTTACACGCAATAAAGATCAAAAAAATTCTAAAATTGTTCATGCCATTTGGTCTGAAGAAAATGGTAGTGATGATCTCAACTGGTACGATGCTGAACAGGAAATAACTAAATTTGACTTTTCCAAACACAAGGGTTATGGGAGATATTTTGTAGATACTTATGAAAATAAAAATGGTAAAATGATTTATCAGTCAGGTACCACTTTTAACCTTGAAAAACCAAATCCTACTATCCAAACTAGTTTTCCAGAACCTGGCATCATGGATATTCAGATCAAAAATGTCCCTGAAACAATCTATAAACTAACTGTTCCAACTTGGTCTGATAAAAACGGACAAGATGATCTTCAATGGTATGCAGCTACTAAAAATCCTGATGGAAGCTACAATGTTAGAGTTGAGCTAAAAAAACATAACTATGACACAGGAACTTATCACATTCATCTTTACGGAGAAAGCTATGTCAAACCAGAGTTTACTGGCTTAGCTGGAACTACGGTACAAGTTCGTCCCGATCAATTACCTTCGGAAGAAGAGCAAAAGCCATTATTCTCTGTTGAAAATATCAATCAAGAACAAGGAACATATACGGTCAAAATTAAGGAAACTTCAAAATCCAAATCCATTCAATCTGTTCGCATTCCTATTTGGAGTACTACAAATCAGAGTAATATCAAATGGTACACAGCTACTGACAATGGAGACGGAACTTTTTCAACAACCTTTAATATCCGCAATCATCAGGCTTTGTCTGGAACCTATATCAATCATATTTATGTAAAATATAAAGACGGTAGTGAGCATAGTTATGCAACAGATTCGGTTAGCATGTTCGCAGAACAGATAAAAACGAAAGTAGCTGTCACGAAACGCTCGATCTACAATTATGAAGTAACAGTGACAGATGCTTATGGAGATGGAAATATCATCCTGCCTACCTGGTCTGAAGTCAACGGGCAAGATGATATCCAGTGGTACACAGCTACTAAAACCGGAAATGGTATCTACAAGTTCACTATTGATACGCAAAAACACACTGGTAGTGGGCTTTTCCACACACATGTCTACCGCAATCTCAACGGTAAAATGATTGGACTAACAGGTACGAGCTATCAAGTAGAGAAACCTGTTATTTCTTTCCAACCCAATTATGCTGCTGCAACTACTTATCCAAAAGGGCAATGCACTTGGGGCGCTAAAGCTCTAGCACCTTGGGCTGGCAACTACTGGGGCAATGGTGGCGATTGGGCTACTAGTGCCAGACGTGCTGGTTTTAAAACAGGAACAACTCCACAAGTCGGAGCTATTATTTGTTGGACAGATGGTAGTTACGGGCACGTTGGAGTCGTCACTCACGTGGCCTCAAACACCCGTATTCAGATTCAAGAGGCAAACTACGCTGGGAAACAGTACATTGGGAACTTTCGTGGCTGGTTTAATCCCCATACAGCAGGACAAGGTGCAGTTAGCTATATTTATCCAAAATAACTCTCTCTAAACAACTTTAAAAACCTTGGAAAAAATTCCAAGGTTTTTTCTGTTCTCAATGTCTAAAATGTCTCACACCCGTAAAGACCATAGCAATGCCGTATTTATCAGCCATATCGATAGACTCTTGGTCACGGACGGAACCGCCGGGTTGGATGATAGCTTTGATACCAGCAGCTGCAATTTCTTCAACGTTATCAGCAAACGGGAAGAAAGCGTCAGAAGCAAGAACAGCCCCGTCAAGGCGATCTTTAGCTTGGTCAATGGCGATGCGAACAGAAGCGACACGATTGGTCTGACCTGGGCCGACACCAAGTGTCATGTGGTCATTGGTCACGATAATGCCATTAGACTTGACATACTTGATGGCTTTCCAAGCAAATTCAAGAGCAGTTTCTTCCGTTTTAGTTGGCTGGCGCTTGGTAACGACCTGCCAATCGGCTGGACTTTCTTTGACCACGTCTTGATTTTGCACAAGGAGGCCACCAACCACGCCAGTATACTCTTTTTCAGCCTCGCTAGCTTCTTGAGCGTCAAAGGGAAGTTGCAGAATACGCAGATTTTTCTTTTTGGTTGTGAGAATAGCTAGCGCTTCGTCTGTATAAGATGGCGCAATGATGATTTCTAGGAAGATAGCGTGCATCTTCTCAGCTGTCGCTGCATCAACCTCACGGTTTAGGACAACAATGCCGCCGAAGATCGAAACTGAATCAGCCTCATAAGCGTAATCCCAAGCTGTTTCAATGTCATCAGCCTGACCGATACCACATGGATTCATGTGCTTGAGCGCCACAACGGTTGGACGGTTTTTAAAGTCACGAATGACACGGATAGCCGCATCAGCATCGCGAATATTGTTGAAGGACAATTCCTTACCGTTGAGCTGCTGAGCAGAGGCAATAGAATAAGCAGTTGGCAAGGCTTTTTGGTAGAAATCCGCATCCTGCTGTGGATTTTCACCATAACGCATTGGCTGCTTGAGGTCATAAGTCAAGTTGAGTTTTTCAGGTTTTTCTTCACCCACTTGAGCAGTGAAATATTCAGCGATGAGGGCATCGTAAGCTGCGGTGTGACGGAAAACTTTAGCTGCCAGACGCTTACGAGTTTCATAAGTTGTTTCTCCGTTCGCTGACAATTCGTCAAGAACCTCAGCGTAGTCAGCAGGGTCAACCACAACCGTCACACTGGCATGGTTTTTAGCTGCTGAACGCAGCATAGATGGTCCGCCGATATCAATATTTTCAACCGCATCCGCATAGGTTGCATCTGGTTTAAGAATAGTCTCCTTGAATGGGTAAAGGTTGACAACGACCAAATCAATCGGTATGATGCCATGTTCTTTCATAGCATTAACATGACTATCAAGGTCTCGGCGCGCCAAGAGACCGCCATGAATTTTAGGGTGAAGAGTCTTGACACGACCATCCATCATTTCAGGAAAGCCAGTCACATCGTCAATAGCGATGGTGTCAATCCCTGCCTTGTCAAGGGCAACCTTAGTTCCGCCGGTTGAGACGATTTCCCAACCCAAGTTTTTCAATTCTTTAGCAAAGTCAACAATGCCCGCTTTGTCTGAGACGCTGATAAGTGCGCGTTTAGTCATGTTTTTTCCTTTCATTTTATCAATAGATTCCTTCAAATTATCTAAACTAAAGACTGGCGATTATAGTCTGTAATCTGATTTCCAAGCTCTTGCAACAATTTCCTTACCTCAAGCTTACTTGTTTCACTTTCATAAACACTTCGCAGTTCTGCATCTGTCGCACCAATCAGAGTGACAAATTCTACTTTTCCATGAGGAGTATCTAGAGGCTTAGCTAGATTGTCACTAGCGGTCAGAAAACCTGTCAGTTTAGATTTCTGCTGGATATCGATTCCTACCGTTTGCTTCATATAAATATATTCTTCTGGTAAAACTACTTTACCTGTTTTAAAAATATATCTTGCAACATACTGCAATAAACCACAGCCATTTTTGATTTCTTCTTCGTCATTAGTAGATTTCTTTAACTTAAAAGTCAATTCAATCCCATAACCACTGTATTCTGAGTCGGTGCTTTCTTTTGTATATAACTCCGACAAGCCATAGCTGACAAAATGCCAAAAATCTCCCGCATCGTAGACACTTATACCGTCAAGCGGATCTGGACCCCCAAACATATACTTGACAACCGTCCCATAATGAAGAGGATTGGGCTGATCAGGATATAAACGATCAAATTCTGCATCAATCGCTTCCCATCCTGGAGCGCTATCATCTGTATCTTCAGATTTAACAACAGTCTTATCTCCATCTTCAATTGGTGTCTCTTCACTGGAAAATTTCTTCTTAAAAAAATCAAATAGACCCATAAAATTCTCCTTAGCTAACGCCCCTACTCATGATTTACCAACCCTGATAGAGATAGTTTATGAACAGGTCCTTACCTTTACCATAAAATCATCTCTCACTACCTTCTTATCTTCTCTCGACCCCTAAACTCTCCAGCACTTGAGGATAGAGCTGATACTCGGCAGCATGGATGCGTTCTTCAAAACTTTCAATCGTGTCATGAACTAGCCGTGGGACACGGACTTGTTTAATGACCTTGCCAGTATCCACACCTGAGTCCACCCAGTGAATGGTCACGCCGCTCTCAGTGACACCGGCATTCCAGGCATCTTCGATACCATGAGCACCTGGAAATTCTGGCAAATAGGCTGGATGGATATTGATAATGCGGCCTTGATAGGCAGCCAGCAAGGTTGGGCCAACGATTTTCATGTAACCAGCTAGGCAAACAAGATCAATAGCATATTTTTCCAAGAGGTCAATGATAGCCTGCTCATAGGCAATTTTGTTGTCAAATTCCTTGAGTTCAAAGGTGTAACTTTTGATACCGAGATTTTTAGCACGCTCCAAGACATAGGCATCACGATGGTCAGAGAAAACAAATTCTACTGGGAATTGCTCGCCGATGACCTGAAAATTTGACCCATTACCAGAAGCGAAAACAGCAATTTTTTTGCTCATTATTTGATTACCACACTTGCGTCAGCTTTTTTCACGATACGCCCAAGCTCATAAACAGGCTCATCAAGGACTTCCTTGACACGGTCAACCTTTTCAGGACTGACAGCCAGCATGAGCCCGATACCCATGTTGAAGATTTCAAACATTTCGTCGTGCTTCAGCTCACCATATTTTTCAAGCGCCTTGAAGATTGGCAGAACTGGCACCTTGTCTTCTTCGATTTCGGCTGCCAAATCGTCCCCAAACATACGTGGGACATTTTCGATAAAGCCGCCACCTGTGATGTGGGCAATACCGTTGACTAATTCTTCCTTAATCAATGGCAGAGCTGCTTTGACATAGATACGAGTAGGTTCAAGTAAGACATCTTTGAGTTTTTTACCTTCCAATTCTGGCAGTTCTTCTTCACCAGTATAGTCTGCAAAGACACGGCGGACAAGCGAATAACCGTTTGAATGGATACCGCTGGAAGCCAATCCCAGTAGCACATCTCCTTCTTTGACTTTTGAGCCGTCGATGATTTGTGATTTTTCAGCCACACCGACCGCAAAACCGGCCAAGTCGTAATCGTCTTCGCCATACATACCCGGCATTTCGGCTGTTTCGCCACCAATCAGACCAGCACCAGCTTGGACACAGCCTTCAGCCACACCAGCAACCACCTGCTCTAGTTTAGCAGGTTCATTCTTACCCGTTGCAATGTAGTCTAGGAAATAAAGGGGTTCAGCACCCGCAGCAATGATGTCGTTGACACACATGGCCACACAGTCCTGACCAATAGTGTCGTGCTTGTCATATTTAATCGCAAGCATGAGCTTAGTTCCGACACCGTCCGTTCCTGAAATCAAGACAGGCTCTTTGACGTCCAGCCGGGACAAATCAAACATCCCACCGAAGCCACCAAGAGTTCCCAGAACACCAAGACGCTCCGTACGCGCCACATGTTTCTTAATCCGAGCAACAACCTCGTATCCCGCCTCAACATCAACACCAGATTGAGCGTAAGCATTTTTTGTCATAATAATTTTCCTTCTCTTTTTTGTCAAAAAACCATATTGAAGATTGCGACGTTTTTTCAGTCAAACCATAATTTTGACTGAAAAAGCTAGTCAGGTCTTTAGCTTTGGCCCCATAGGACAAAGCGTCCACTGACAAATGCTTTAGCCTTTAGTCAGTGGTAAGACGTGGAGCGTAAGCATTTTTTTCTGTCATAATATTTTCCTTCTTTTTTCTTCGGAAATAGCAGAGCTGCTATTGAGTTCGGTCTATCAATAAAAACTAACCTTCTCATCCAAGCTTCTACGATAATCTTTCTCGTAATCATAAATCGGTGTTGGGTACTCTCCATCAAAGTAAGCAACACAGAGACCGCCGTTTGGGGCATTTGTTTCAAGTCCGATAGAGTCAATCAAGCCGTCAATAGACAAGTAAGTTAGGCTATCTGCACCGATAATCTGGCGTGTTTCTTCAACAGAATGATTAGCCGCAATCAATTCACGCCGTGTTTGAATATCAATTCCATAGAAACATGGATATTTTAGAGGTGGGCTAGCAATTGCCACGTGAACTTCTGTAGCTCCAGCTTCTTTCAAGAGCTGAACGATACGACGTGAAGTTGTCCCACGCACGATGGAGTCATCAATCATGACGACACGTTTGCCCTTAACCACTCCAGATACGGCAGAAAGTTTCATGCGAACCCCTTGCTCACGCAGTTCTTGCGTCGGCTGGATAAAGGTTCGCTGAGTGTATTGATTTTTGATGAGACCCATTTCATTTGGCAGTCCTGATTCTTCGGCGAAGCCCATAGCTGCGCTGAGTGAGGAATTAGGTACACCAACCACAATGTCTGCCTCATGTTTGAACTCACGCGCCAACTGTACTCCCATACGTTTACGAGCAGTGTGGACATTGACCCCGTGAATATTTGAGTCAGGACGGGCAAAGTAGATGTATTCCATTGAACAAATAGCCAGCTGTGTATCTGTCGTGTAAGTGTCGTACTGGATACCACTGTTATCAATGATAACCACTTCACCCGGCTTGACATCACGAATCCACTCGGCACCCACCACTTCAAAGGCACAGGTTTCGCTGGAAACAACGATGGCACCATTTGCCATTTTACCAATAGAAAGCGGACGAAAACCGTTTGGATCAAGAGCTGCAATCAGCTTATCTTCCATCATCAGAAGATAGGCAAAACCACCTTTGACCGTATTGAGCGCTTCCTTAACCTTGCCCATAAAGCTTGGATTATGGCTGCAGCGAATAAGATGAGCCAGAATTTCCGTATCAGATGAAGAAGAGAAAATAGCGCCGTTATGTTCTAATTCTTTCTTCAGGGTTTTCGTATTGGTCAGGTTACCGTTATGTGCCAGACCAAATTCCATATCGTAAAACTTAAAATGGAAAGGCTGGATATTATCAATAGAGGCTTCTCCAGCCGTTGCATAACGGACATGCCCAATAGCAGCCTGACCTGTTAATTTTTCCAAATTAGCTGGATTTTTGAAAACTTCTGAAATTAATCCTGTATCACGATGTCGTATCAATTTGCCAGCATCATTTGTCAGAATGCCAGCACCTTCTTGACCACGGTGTTGCAGACTATGCAGTCCAAAATAAGTGACTTGAGCTGCTTGAGGATGTCCCCAGATACCGAAGACCCCACATTCTTCGTTGAGAGATTTTACTTCGTATGTCATTTTATATACCTTTTGTACTTAAATTCTAGGCATCAATAAATTTACTTGCCAATTTATAAACTTGGTTAATTTCTTTACTTTCTAATTTCCAATTTTTCAACTCAATTTTAACTAAATCTGGAAATTTTTTACTAATGTCTCTTAAAGCATTCCCTACTGATTTTCTAACATATTCGCTTACATCCTCTTTTAAGTCAGCTATTCTTCTGATAGCTTCATTTGGGTTCTCTTTAAAGTATGGTCTATTTGTCCATATTCTTAACCCTTCTGTAACAGCTCTCCTCGTATGGAGATTGCTACTTTTTAACCATTCATCAATAATTGGAAGTGCTTTTTTATATCCTGTTTTCTTACAAAATTCATCAAACGCCTTTGCCAACACTTCTTGAACTCTCCAGTTACTATCTTTAGAAACTTCATCTCTCATAAATATTAAAATTTCTTTATCTTTTGATAAGTATCCGAAAAGGAATACAGCGTACATTCTTACTTGGTAAACATCAGATTGATAAGCTAAAAATGCTAATTTCTTGATATACTCACCATCGTTGGATTTATAATCAGTTAAGGCTCTTTGTTCTTCCTCTTTAAATCCGTGTTCTATAAGTGAAAAATCTTTTTCTAGCCTTGCAACATACTGTTTCATAATATCCCTTCTGCAAATAGGCTATTTCCCAGTAAAGTATTTCACTGCACTTTCAAATAGGCCTTGGTCTTTGTTACCTGGGATGTTTTGGAAGAGGCCATTTTCATAGCGTTCCGAGTGTCCCATCTTACCAATGATTTGACCGTTCTTACTCGTAATCCCTTCAATAGCGTTGAGCGAACCGTTTGGATTGTATTTAGAATCCATAGAAGGCTTACCATCAAAGTCCACGTATTGGCTCCAGATTTGACCATTGTCACGCAGTTCCGCAAATTCTTCAGCTGTCACGACAAATTTCCCTTCACCGTGAGAGACTGGAATCGCATGAATATCACCAACCTTAACACCTGCCAACCATGGAGAGTTGGTATTAGCGATACGAGTTTCCACCATCTTAGCCACGTGCTGGTTGGCATCATTGTAGAAGAGGGTTGGGCTTGTCTCACCAACTTCTTCAAAGTCACCATAAGGCAGAAGACCTGATTTGACAAGAGCTTGGAACCCATTACAGATACCGATGATGAGGCCACCCTTTTCAATGAAGCTGTCAATAGCAGAGCGAACTTTTTCATTAAGTAAGATATTGACGATAAACTTAGCCGAACCATCTGGCTCATCTGCTGCTGAGAAGCCACCAACAAAGAAGATAATATTGGCTTTAGCAATGTTGTCAACCATGGTGTCAACAGAAGCCTCAATTGCTGCTTCATTAAGAGTCACGAATGGCACCAAGTTGACTTTGGCACCAGCTTGTTCAAAGGCCTTAGCTGAATCGTACTCTGAATTGGAACCAGGGAAAACTGGGATATAAACCAGAGGCTGTGCAATTCTTTCTTTAGCTTTTATAACAGCATCAGATACCACAACAGGTACTTCTTGAAGAACTGTTGACTGTTCAAACTCGGTTGGATAAACATCTTCCAACTTACCTTCAAAGGCTGCAAGTAATTTCGCAGCGGACAAGTTGACACCATTAACAGTTATTGTAAATTCTGCAACAGTTTGACCAATTTTCATTGCGTCAGCAATGACTTCATCAGATGTAAAAACAAAACCACCAAGCTGAGCTGTCAAGCTGCTGTCAAGCTCAGCTATTTCTACAGTTGCACCAATACGGTTACCAAAGCTCATAAGTGCTAAACTTTCAAGAACACCACCGTATTTAACAGCTGAAGCTGCTGTTACTTTATGCTTAGCCTGAATAGCTTCAAATTGTGCAAAGTTAGCCTTGATATAATCAAAATCAATATCTTCTGAAATAGCCTGTCCTGGGACGTAGTAAATATTCTCCCCAGCAGTCTTAAACTCAGGAGAAAGCACCTGGCGACTATCTACTGTTGTCACACCAAAGGCAACCAAGGTTGGCGGTACCGTCAATTCTTCAAAGGTCCCTGACATGGAGTCCTTACCACCAATTGATGGTAGCCCAAGCTGGATTTGTGCCTCGATCGAACCAAGCAGAGCAGCTACTGGCTGACCAAAGCGATCCGCTTGTTTATCCATGCGTTCAAAGTATTCTTGGTAAGAGAAACGCGCACGAGACCAATCAGCACCTGTTGCTACCAAGCGAGCTGTTGCTTCAATAACAGCGTAAGCTGCACCATGATAAGGTGACCACTCCGCAATATAAGGATTGAATCCCTGTGCCATGACAGAAGCCGTTGTTGTTATACCATTTTGTACTGGCAATTTTTGCACAGAGCTTTCAGTAGGTGTGATTTGATAACGACCACCGATTGGATGATTAACTGTTGAACGTCCAACCGAGCTGTCAAAGATAGTTTGCAACCCTTTTTGACTAGCGTGGTTAAGGTCAGACAAGACTTTCGCTGTGTCTGCTTCAAGTGTTGCTGCTGATGTTGTACGCACCGCAGGAAGGGCAACATCCTTATCCACAACATTTGCATCAACAACCACACGCACACCGTTGGTATCAAGGAAAGCACGTTCCAAGTCAACGATGGTTTCACCCTTCCAAGTCATGACAAGGTTTGGTTTTTCAGTAACAGTCGCGACAACAACTGCATCAATGTTCTCTTTATGACATGCTGCAATAAAGGCGTCCACATCACTTGGACGAACAACAACAGACATGCGTTCTTGTGACTCAGAAATGGCAATTTCGGTACCGTTAAGACCTTGGTATTTTAGTGGCACTTTGTCCAAGTCAATTTCAAGACCATCTGCCAATTCACCAATAGCCACACAGACGCCGCCAGCACCAAAGTCATTTGATTTCTTGATGAGACGAGTGACATTGCCATTGCGGAAAAGACGTTGAATCTTACGTTCTTCAATAGCATTCCCTTTTTGCACTTCGGCACCTGCTGTCTCAACCGATTCAACCGTTTGAACCTTGGATGAGCCTGTAGCACCACCGACACCGTCACGTCCTGTTTTTCCACCAAGAAGGATGACCACATCACCAGCTTCTGGTTTTTCACGCACGACATTTTCTTTTGGTGCCGCACCGACAACAGCACCTAGCTCCATACGCTTAGCAACAAAGCCTGGATGGAAGTACTCTTTGACATAGGTAGTCGCAAGTCCTATTTGGTTCCCGTATGACGAATAGCCGTGCGCCGCCGTTTTAGAGATGACTTGTTGCGGCAATTTACCAGAACGTGTTTCTGCTATTGGTGCGGTAATATCACCTGCACCTGATATACGCATAGCTTGGTAAACATAAGAACGACCTGACAACGGGTCACGAATAGCACCACCAATACAAGTTGCAGCTCCGCCAAAAGGCTCAATTTCCGTTGGGTGATTGTGGGTTTCATTTTTGAACATAAGCAGCCAAGGTTCTTTGATACCATCTACATCTACCTCAATTTCAATCGAGCAGGCATTGATTTCGTCCGACACTTCCATGTCGTCCAAACGCCCATTAGCACGCTCATAACGACCAAAGATCGTCGCCATATCCATAAGCGTCTGTGGCTTTTCAGAACGTCCCAATTCGTCACGCATGGCAATATATTTATCGTAAGTTGCCTGCAATTGTTTTTGGAACTTAGAAGCTGAAAAGTTAATATTTTTCAATTCTGTCTCAAAAGTCGTGTGACGGCAATGGTCAGACCAGTAGGTATCCAAAACTTTCAATTCTGTTTCTGTTGGCACACGCCCAATTGATTTAAAATAATCTTGAATAAAAACAAGATCATCCACTTCCATAGCCAAACCTTGTTCCGCCTTGTAAGCCGCAAAATCTTCAGCTGTATAAGTCTTGAAGAAATCCAAATTTGGAATTGTTTCGTCAGAAGTTGAAAATTCCTGCGGACGAATAGACAAGGTAATATCTTTGAAACGCGAATCAACTGGATTCAAAAGATAATGCTTCACCGCTTCCAACTCAGATGCATCAATATCCTTATTAACCAGATAAAGCTGGGCAGTATTAACCGTTACGTTGCTGTCACTACCAAGTAAGAGCAAAGCCTCTTGTGAACTTGCTGCCCGCTGGTCAAACTGACCCGGCAAAGCTTCAATAGCAAAAAAAGCATGGCTGTTAAGATCCGCCTGCACAGTTGCTTCATCTAAAATTGTATCTGTCACCTGCTCAGAAAAGATATGCTTTTGCGCACGCGCAAACAGGCTTTCTTCTAAATTAAAGATATCATAAACCTGCACAATACGTAAAATTTTTAAGGAGGTTAACTGCAAATTATGTGTTAGTTCTTTGACCAGTGACTCCGATTTAATGCTAAAGTTAGCTTTTTTCTCAACAAAAATACGTCTATCCATGTTCAATCCTTACTTAAGTTCTTGCAATTTTTCCCATACCACTTCGTAAACATCCGTTAATTCTCCTAACCCTCTTCGGAAGACATCTTTGTCCATGTGATGCCCTTGCGCATCCCAAAGACGACAGTTATCTGGTGAAAACTCATCTGCTAGGATAATTTTACCATCTTTATCAAAACCGAATTCCAATTTAAAATCAATTAATTTAAGTCCGATTTGATGGAACCAATCTGACAAGAGTTTGTTTATCCGACGTGTTTCAGCTTTAATATAGGCAATATCTTCATCGTTAGCAAGCTTTAAAAATTTCACATGTTCATCATTAATGAAGGGATCATCCAACTTATCATTTTTATAATAAAATTCGACAATTGGCTCTTCCAGTTCGATTCCTTCTTCCAACCCAAAACGTTTAGAAAAAGAACCTGCTGTCACATTACGCAGAACAACTTCAAGCGGAATAATGCTGACCTTTTTATTCAGTTGTTCTGTTTCTGATATTTTTTCAATGAAATGCGTTGCAACCCCAGCTGCATTTAATTTTCTAAAAATGAGAGATGAGATTTGATTATTAAGAACACCCTTCCCTTTAATCGTCTCTTTACGAGCGCCATTAAGCATTGTCGCTTGGTCTTTGTAACGTGCAACAATGATATTTTCATCATCTGTCAAAAATAAATCTTTAGCTTTTCCCGAATATAATAAATCACTCGTCATTTTAATATTCGCCTTTCGTCTTTTTCTGACTTAAGTCTATCATATTGGAAATAGTTTTTCAAGAAAATAACGTACAATAATGATAAATAACAAAAAAACAACTGGTTTTTCAGTTGTTTTCTTACAATTGATTTCTTATAGAGATAAAATGTTCGCTTTTATCCTTTGTTCAAGTTTTTCTGTACGCAAGCGACGACATCGCTCACATTATTCAAACTATCTATATCTTCGTCTGAAATTTCAATGTTAAATTCATCTTCTACAGTTAGAATAAATTCCATCAAATCCACCGAATCCGCTTTTAAATCATCTTTTAAACTCAATTCTTTAGTGACAACAAAATGTTCACCCTGACTTTCCTGAATAATTTCTATAATTTTTTGATAAATTTCTTGTTCTGTCATTTTACTTCTCCTGAAAATTCTTGTACCGCTTTTCCAACAACATCTGTTTCTAACATTGTACGAATTTGGCGAATCGTGCTGTAAACTGCTTTCGCATCACTCGCCCCATGTGTTTTAACAACAGGTGCCTGCACTCCAAACAAAACAGCACCGCCTACCTCAGAATAATTTAAACTACTCTTCAAAGACTTTAGACTGTCTTTCAGCAACACTGCACCTAGTTTTGCTTTCCAGCCACTATCTAAAATAGATTTTTTAAGCTGGCTCATAATTCCCATGGCGGTTCCCTCCATAGCTTTCAATACTGCATTACCTGTAAACCCATCTGCTACAACAACATCCGCTACATGATCCATTAAATCACGCGCTTCCACATTTCCAATAAAATTCAATGAGGCATCCGACACTAACAAATCATACACTTCCTTACGAAGCGAATCTCCCTTACTGCTTTCAGTTCCGTTATTTAACAGCCCAACACGCGGTTGCTTGACTCCTCGTACATTTTCAGCATAAAATGACCCTAAAATAGCATACTGATGCAAATGATGAGCCGTATTTTCTGCATTAGCTCCCAAGTCCAACATATCAAATCCTTTTCCATCTGTCGTTGGTAATGTGGACATCAAACCCGGACGGTCAATATTCTTGATACGACCGACGATGAAGAATCCAGCAGCCAAAAGCGCTCCAGTATTCCCCGCAGAAAGAATGGCATCAGCTTCTCCAGTCTTTACCGCTTTGGCCGCTAACACCATACTGGCATTTTTCTTCTTACGAATAGCTTTAGTCGGCTCATCATCTGAATTGATTTTTTCATCTGTATGAACAATACGAACCCGCTCAGTTGCCTTTAAATACTGCTTGATTTTTGCTTCATCTCCATAAAGGATGACTTCAACATCCGAAAAATCGTTCAGGGCTTGATTAACCCCCTCTACAATAGATTGTGGGGCATAATCACCACCCATGGCATCAATTGCTATTTTTTTCATTTCGACTCCTTGTTCTTTAAGATTTCTCCCCAGTCTCCCAGAGAATCAATAAATTTTTTGGACTTTAGATGAATCCCAACATATTCTTCATAAATTTGATCAATCACTTTTCGCAATTGTTTTTTCAATTCAGATTTCAAAGAAATTGTCTCCAGTTCACTAAATTGAACAGCCTGAAATTGGTCTAATAAGTAAGGAATATTGGGCTCCAAATGACTCCGTCGCTCGTCCTTGTCGTAATGCTCCGGACATAAAACGCCACTATAAGTAAAAGAAAAATCAAACGGTAGCCCTATTTGGTGGCAAAAACAACACTCATGAAAATTCAAAGAAACACCAAAACGCGATAAAATTTGAATTTCAAAAATATTTGTCAAGACTTCATAGTCCAAACCTTGCTCCATCAATTCTAATGTTTTTTGCAAAAAAACAAAGAGAGCAGAATCTATTTCATTATCCTGAATACTGGCATCCGCCAGAGCTACCACATAAGTCGCATAAGCCATTGTAAAAAGATCATGATTGATATGCTGAAAAGTTCTAATTTCTTGATAATCATCAATATAACTTAAACCGTCATCATTTATTTTCATCAAAAAATCTGCCATTACTAGTGGTTGAATAACCGGATTCAACTTAGAATTTCTAGCATGTTTCACGAAAAACATTCGCTTACCCGCTTGCTCTGTGAAAATTTTGACCAACTTATCATTTTCTCGGAAATTACGATTATAGAGAACCAAACCTTTACTTGTGATAGATTTCAGCATATCCCTCCATATATTCCTTAAGTCGCTTCATTGCTTCCTTTATCGTATCCATGCTGGTCGCATAAGAAATACGTACATATCCTTCTCCATACCGCCCAAAAGCAGCACCAGGAATGAAAGCAACTGCTTTTTTATGTGCAAAATCCTTCAAAAAAGCAAAAGAATCTTGATTATAGTCAGCTGGAATTTTAGCAAAAATGTAAAATGCACCGTCTGGCTTGATAATCGTAAAGCCCAATTCTGTCATTTTTTCTATAATGTAATCGCGACGCTCAATATATTCCCTTTTCATTGGCTCTGCATCATCTTTACCTACTGTCAATGCTTCCACTCCTGCAAATTGAGCCATCGTATTTGCAGCTGTTACCAAGTACTGATGACTCTTAATCAACTGAGCAGTAAATGCTGCTGGAGCAAAGGTAAAACCCAAACGCCATCCTGTCATCGCATGCGATTTAGACAAACCATTGATAACAATCGTTTGCTCTGGTAAAAATTCTGCAATAGATACATGTGGCTGCTCGGTATAAGTCAGCTCAGAATACACTTCGTCGCAAACAACAAAGACATCATACTTTTTCAAGACATCGGCTAAATCAGCTATTTGTTCACGAGAATAGGTAATGCCCGTAGGATTAGCTGGGTAATTTAAAATAACAGCTTTTAATTTATCTCCTTGCTCCAAAATCGCTTTTTCCAACATATCAGGTGTTAAAACAAAATCATTTTCTGTCGTATCAATCTCAACAACTTCTGCCCCAATAAGATTAACAATCGGCTCATATCCTGGATAAGCAGGTGCGGGTAAAAGCACCTTATCTCCTTCTTCTAAAATAGCCGTCAACGTAGCAGACAAAGCTTCAGTTGCCCCAATTGTCACTAAAATTTCTGTTTCAGGATCATAAGAAAGATTGTATTTTTCTTTTACAAATTGACTGGCTGCCTGACGCAATTCTAACAGCCCACTCATGCCTGTATAATGACTCTTGTTTGCATCAATTGCCGCTTTTGCAGCTTCTTTTACATGATCTGGAGTTGTAAAATCAGGCTCTCCTAATGTCAAACGAAGAACTCCAGGAATGCTCGAAATAGATTGATCAAATTGCCGAATCAAAGAAACTTCAATTTTATCTAAATTTTTGTTAAAACGTTTCGTCAAATCCATATCTTACCTCCAAAATCTGATAGAACTATTATACTATAAAATCAAAAACTTGTTAAATCAATACTTTAGCGAGAGTATCTCCGCTATTTCTGCAACCTATCTGGACAAAGTCTTTTTTATTATTCAAAAAAAATAAAAAAATAGCATAATATTGAGGAAAATTCATCACTTATCGTCTAATTGAAACAAAAAAATCACTCCAGCTATCAGAGTGATTCCTATCTAGATTTCTTATGAAAGAGCCGTTAAAGTTTCAAATAGTGGCGAAAGAGGACGTTTTTCATGAATACGTACGATAGCCTCTGCCAAAAGATGTGCAATCGAAATTTGTTCAATTTTATCAATTAAACGTTCTTCTGGTAAATAAATTGTATCTAATACGATCAATTTTTTAATTGCTGATTTTTGAATATTATCCATAGCAGGACCTGAAAGTACTGGGTGAGTACAGCTTGCATAAACCTCTACCGCACCTGCCTCAGCAAGCGCATCAGCAGCATGGCAAATTGTCCCAGCCGTATCAATCATATCATCAATCAAGATACAAGTCTTGCCTTCTACCTTACCAATGATATTCATCACTTCACTCGTATTCATCTTATCCACGCTACGTCGCTTATCAATAATCGCAATCGGTGTTTTCAAAAACTCAGCTAATTTACGAGCGCGCGTCACACCACCGTGATCAGGGCTGACAACCACATAGTCAGTACCTGTCATTCCACGACGTTCAAAATAATCCGCAATGAGAGGAGCACCCATGAGATGATCTACTGGAATATCAAAAAATCCTTGAATTTGAGCTGCATGCAAATCAATTGTCAACAAACGATCCACACCTGCCACTTGCAACATATTTGCAACTAATTTTGAAGTGATCGGTTCACGAGCGCGTGCCTTTCGATCTTGACGAGCATAACCATAATAAGGCATAACAACATTGATAGACTCGGCGCTTGCACGTTTCAATGCATCCACCATAATCAAAATTTCCATCAAATTATCATTGACAGGAGAACTCGTTGATTGCAAAATAAAAACATGTTTCCCGCGGATAGATTCTTCAATATTAACCTGAATTTCCCCATCGGAAAATTGACGCACAGTTGACTTTCCAAGCTCTATGCCAATCTCTTGAGCAACACGTTTAGCCAATTCTTGGTTGGACGAAAGAGCAAAGAGCTTTAAATCAGAAAACGACATAATTTCCTCCAGTATGTATTCGTTTCTTTGTAAACCAGTTACAAATATTCTCCAATTAACATTGTAACCCTTTTTAGTTAATTTTTCAATCAAAAATAAAAAACGCATCATGCGCTTTTTATCTCTTTATTCTTTATTCATTAATTTGGATAGATGTAAGTAAATGAGCCTTGTCCTGCAGCAGCTGGATTGAACCAACCACGGTAATTTCCAATAGCTTGATTACCTGCATAGTTTGCTTCAGATACTTGAATACGTGTAGGTGATTCTACAGCTGTCACCACGGCAACATGACCATAACCACCATCATTCCACGAAATGATTGCACCAACTTGAGGTGTTGAACCTGTACGGAAACCAGCCGCAGCTGCACTTGCTGCCCATTGAGCACCATTACCCCAATAATCCCCAGCCCACGGAGCTAATGTTTTCGCTCCCCAAGTACATTGACCAACTGGATAAGTTGAAGCTGAAGAACTATAAGTAGGACGACTAACAGTTGATGTAGTTGATGTAGAACGAGTCGTCACATTTGTTTGAGTTGGAGTAGCTGCTGAAGCGCTATTATTCACCGCTTGCACCTGTGCCTCAAAATTTGTATTTGCTGAAGAAACGACTGCTTGTGCTTGTGCTGCTTGTTGTGCTTTATAAGCTGCTTCTTGTGCTGCTGCTTCTTCCGCAGCCTTTTGTGCTGCTGCTTTTTGAGCTAACAATGAATTCTTTTCACCTTCAGCAGTTGCTTTTTCTGCAGCAAGATTTAACTGAGCTGCTTTTAATTCAGCTTGTTTAGTAGATAATGTTTTTGCATCATTTTCAAGTGTTTGTTGATTTGCAATAACGGTATTTATCGCTTCATTATTAGCTATTTGTTTTTCAGAAATTGCTTTTTTATCTTGCTTTTGTTGCTCTAACATTTTATTGTTTGCTGAAACAATTTCATTCATCGCAGAAACACGTGAAATGGCTTCTGTGATAGATTTTGAATTTACAATTGTATTGATATAACTTGTAGCCGTACCACTCGTTTGGGCACTACGTGCTTGATTAGCCAATGATTCGTTGCGCGCTACAATATTTTTAGACAAAGCTTCAATTTCAGCTGATAATTTCTTTGACTCAGCTTGGAGTTTATCATTTTCAGCTTTCAATTTTTCTTGTTGAGCTTGGATGGATGAGACTTGACTTTGAATTTGATCTACCTGAGCTTGAGCTGATTTTTGTTGATCAGTCAAACTATTAATTTTGCTATCTTGTGCGGCGATTTTATCATCAGTGGAATCTGCATGTACATTTACAAGAGATGCTCCTTGTGCAAGAACCATTGTACTTAATAAGATTGACGTAAGTAATTTTTTCTTCATAAACAATTATACTCCTATTCGATAAGACATTTATAAGTATAACAAAAAAAGGCATTGAGTATGTTACGCCTTTATTACATTTCTATTTCCAATTTATCATAAATTTTTATCATAAATATATCTTTTCCAAAATTGGTCGAATCAATAAAAAGAATAATAAATTGAACACCATCGTCGGAGCCATTGTATAAACGACAAAATCTGCAAAAGACATTCGAGTCAACTGAGTAACATTTGCCAAAGCAAACGTAGCTATTTCAAAGAAAAATACCAAAATAGCAACTGACAAAAAGCGACTAACTCGATTAGTCATCAAAACAGAATTGTATTTACTAACAACAATCCCACTTAAAGGCAATAATAATGTCGAAAGACCAATAATATGAAAATAATAAGCGTCATACAATAGACCGATTAACAATAAAATAACAAAATTAATATTTTCCGAGAAATCTATAGAAACGTACAAAATTAAAATAAGTAAAAGATGACTGAGTAAGTGAATATCATTCGAAAAAAGATTAGTCAAAAGATTTGAAAGATGACCATCTATTAACATCACAACAAATAAAACCAAAAAAGGTAAAACGTAGTTTTTAAAAAATTTCATATCAATTTCCTACCAATGTTACCACACGAATATCTGACAAATCTGCACTCGGTTTTACAAATACCTCTTTTGTTAAATGATCAGATTTTTCAGTAACAGAAAGAACTGTTCCGACTGGAATATTGGGAATGTTATACGTTCCTAAACCGCTTGTCACAACTTTCTCACCTTTTTTAATTGTATCCGAACTGTTTAACTGACTGATAATGAAAGCAGATTTTTCTTTACTGTAGCCAACAATCACTCCATAAATAGTGCTTGTCTCCGTTTGAATTCTTACTGAAATATTGTCAACATTTTTATTGTTTGTTAAAAGATTTACTCGACTAGAATGAGCAGCAACATCTTTCACACTACCAATCAAGCCACCATTTGCCACTGCTAACATTGTATTTTGAATCCCATTTTGACGACCAGCATTGACAGTTAATTCAGATAACCAAGAAACAGGCATACGCGTGATAACATCAGATGAAACCGTCTTTTTTGACTCATAGATATTTTTCATTTCTAATAGTTGTCTTAATTGAGCATTTTCATCTTTTAATGAATCTAAATCAGCCGATTGTTCTTCTACTTTAAATAAAGTCTTTTTTAATTGCTTATTTTCCCTATATGTTCGCGATAAATCAGTCAAATCTGATTTAACATCCGCTAAAAAACTAAATGGTTTTGAAACAATATTATCCAAAATAGAAACAACATTAGAAGCTTCATTCACCACACCTAAAGAACGAGTAGTAACCAAAAGTACAGAAGTTATTATTATCAAAACAGCAGTCATAATAAGAAATTTGGATTTTTTCATATGATTCACTCTACTCCAAAATAGATACAATATCTATCACACAAGATTCACAGATAACAGAAAAGGAGATAGCTATCGCTACACTCCTTAAATACGGAGAATGGGGGATTCGAACCCCCGCGCCAGTTACCCGACCTAACGATTTAGCAAACCGTCCTCTTCAGCCTCTTGAGTAATTCTCCAAAAATATTATGGGCACGAGTGGACTCGAACCACCGACCTCACGCTTATCAGGCGTGCGCTCTAACCACCTGAGCTACGCGCCCAAGTTCAAAAACTTGGTGTGAACATCTCCGTTCAAAGCGGGTGACGAGAATCGAACTCGCGACAACAGCTTGGAAGGCTGTAGTTTTACCACTAAACTACACCCGCTTAATCAATTAAACAAATGGCGCGAGACGGAATCGAACCGCCGACACATGGAGCTTCAATCCATTGCTCTACCAACTGAGCTACCGAGCCTACCTATTGCGGGAGCAGGATTTGAACCTACGACCTTCGGGTTATGAGCCCGACGAGCTACCTAGCTGCTCCATCCCGCGCTATTCCTACTAAGGAGGATGTGGGATTCGAACCCACGCACGCTTTTACACGCCTGACGGTTTTCAAGACCGTTCCCTTCAGCCAGACTTGGGTAATCCTCCACAATATAACAAAATGGACCTTGTAGGACTTGAACCTACGACCACTCGGTTATGAGCCGAGAGCTCTAACCAGCTGAGCTAAAGGTCCAACAAGATCAATTATAGCGGCGAAGGGGATCGAACCCCCGACCTCCCGGGTATGAACCGGACGCTCTAGCCAGCTGAGCTACACCGCCATAGCATCGGGAAGACAGGATTCGAACCTGCGACACCTTGGTCCCAAACCAAGTACTCTACCAAGCTGAGCTACTTCCCGTATAGGTAGAAAAACCGAAGCCCTCAGACCTCTTCCCCATGCACCCTAGAGGAGTCGAACCTCTAACCGCCTGATTCGTAGTCAGGTACTCTATCCAGTTGAGCTAAGGGTGCTCTTTCCTATGCCGAGGACCGGAATCGAACCGGTACGATTGCTTCCAATCGCAGGATTTTAAGTCCTGTGCGTCTGCCAGTTCCGCCACCCCGGCTCCCTCAAGCGAACGACGGGGTTCGAACCCGCGACCCCCACCTTGGCAAGGTGATGTTCTACCACTGAACTACGTTCGCATCCTTTTCTTCTTATGCCGGCTACATGACTTGAACACGCGACCCTCTGATTACAAATCAGATGCTCTACCAACTGAGCTAAGCCGGCTTATCTTCTATGCGGGTGAAGGGACTTGAACCCCCACGCCGTTAAGCGCCAGATCCTAAATCTGGTGCGTCTGCCAATTCCGCCACACCCGCCTGTGACTATGACCCGTACTGGGCTCGAACCAGTGACCCTTTGATTAAAAGTCAAATGCTCTACCAACTGAGCTAACGAGTCTCTCTAATGTATCTCTATACACTAAAACGGTCCCGACGGGAATCGAACCCGCGATCTTCGCCGTGACAGGGCGACGTGATAACCGCTACACTACGGGACCTATTCTTTCTAGAATGATGGGAGTTAACGGGATCGAACCGCTGACCCTCTGCTTGTAAGGCAGATGCTCTCCCAGCTGAGCTAAACTCCCTTGGAATGGAGTTTAGCTCAGCCAACGGTGAGAAACTTCGTTTCTCTTATCCACCGATTGAAATGTCGATTCCCTCTCCATTTCAACTAAGCTAAACTCCCCTTTGCTAAGCGACTACCTTATCTCACAGGGGGCAACCCCCAACTACTTCCGGCGTTCTAGGGCTTAACTGCTGTGTTCGGCATGGGTACAGGTGTATCTCCTAGGCTATCGTCACTTAACTATATGAATGGACTCGGTCAAAAGTTTCGCTTCCTCTATCTCCCAAGCCAAAACATCCACTGGATATTTCGTCCACTCAAAATTGAATAACGCTCTCAAATCGTTTCAAGCATAAACTAAACATTCTGTGCTCTCAATAAAATTGTACTCGGGCTAAATCCTTGGAAAAAAGATAAATGGTCTGGTGATCATTGAACACTACTCCCATTTCCTATTTCTCAAGGGGATTTTTCACCCTTAGTAACTAATCTAGGATAAGTCCTCGAGCTATTAGTATTAGTCCGCTCCATTGCTCACACAACTTCCACTCCTAACCTATCTACCTGATCTTCTCTCAGGGCTCTTACTGATATAAAATCATGGGAAATCTCATCTTGAGGTGGGTTTCACACTTAGATGCTTTCAGCGTTTATCCCTTCCCTACATAGCTACCCAGCGATGCTCTTGGCAGAACAACTGGTACACCAGCGGTAAGTCCACTCTGGTCCTCTCGTACTAGGAGCAGATCCTCTCAAATTTCCTTCGCCCGCGACGGATAGGGACCGAACTGTCTCACGACGTTCTGAACCCAGCTCGCGTGCCGCTTTAATGGGCGAACAGCCCAACCCTTGGGACCGACTACAGCCCCAGGATGCGACGAGCCGACATCGAGGTGCCAAACCTCCCCGTCGATGTGAACTCTTGGGGGAGATAAGCCTGTTATCCCCAGGGTAGCTTTTATCCGTTGAGCGATGGCCCTTCCATACGGTACCACCGGATCACTAAGCCCGACTTTCGTCCCTGCTCGAGTTGTAGCTCTCGCAGTCAAGCTCCCTTCTACCTTTACACTCTACGATTGATTTCCAACCAATCTGAGGGAACCTTTGGGCGCCTCCGTTACTCTTTAGGAGGCGACCGCCCCAGTCAAACTGCCCGTCAGACACTGTCTCCGTAGATGATCAACCTACCGGGTTAGAGTGGCCATAACACAAGGGTAGTATCCCAACATCGCCTCCATCGAAACTGGCGTCCCGATCTCATTGGCTCCTACCTATCCTGTACATGTGGTACAGACACTCAATATCAAACTGCAGTAAAGCTCCATGGGGTCTTTCCGTCCTGTCGCGGGTAACCTGCATCTTCACAGGTACTAAAATTTCACCGAGTCTCTCGTTGAGACAGTGCCCAAATCATTACGCCTTTCGTGCGGGTCGGAACTTACCCGACAAGGAATTTCGCTACCTTAGGACCGTTATAGTTACGGCCGCCGTTTACTGGGGCTTCAATTCATACCTTCGCGTTACCGCTAAGCACTCCTCTTAACCTTCCAGCACCGGGCAGGCGTCACCCCCTATACATCATCTTACGATTTAGCAGAGAGCTGTGTTTTTGATAAACAGTTGCTTGGGCCTATTCACTGCGGCTCAGTTAAACTGAGCACCCCTTCTCCCGAAGTTACGGGGTCATTTTGCCGAGTTCCTTAACGAGAGTTCTCTCGCTCACCTGAGGCTACTCGCCTCGACTACCTGTGTCGGTTTGCGGTACGGGTAGAATATAGATTAATGCTAGAAGCTTTTCTTGGCAGGGTGACATCACTCACTTCGCTACTAAACTTCGCTCCCCATCACAGCTCAACGTTACAGATATAAGCATTTGACTCATACCACGCCTCACTGCTTAGACGTGCTCTTCCATTCGCACGCTTGAGTTAGCCTTCTGCGTCCCTCCTTCACTCTATACTCTAGTACAGGAATCTCTACCTGTTGGCCATCGGATACACCTTTCGGTCTCTCCTTAGGTCCCGACTAACCCAGGGCGGACGAGCCTTCCCCTGGAAACCTTAGTCTTACGGTGGATGGGATTCTCACCCATCTTGCGCTACTCATACCGGCATTCTCACTTCTATGCGTTCCAGTGCTCCTCACGGTACACCTTCGCCACACATAGAACGCTCTCCTACCATACCTATAAAGGTATCCACAGCTTCGGTAAATTGTTTTAGCCCCGGTACATTTTCGGCGCAGGGTCACTCGACTAGTGAGCTATTACGCACTCTTTGAATGAATAGCTGCTTCTAAGCTAACATCCTAGTTGTCTGTGCAACCCCACATCCTTTTCCACTTAACAATTATTTGGGGACCTTAGCTGGTGGTCTGGGCTGTTTCCCTTTCGACTACGGATCTTAGCACTCGCAGTCTGACTGCCGACCATAATTCTTTGGCATTCGGAGTTTATCTGAGATTGGTAATCCGGGATGGACCCCTCACCCAAACAGTGCTCTACCTCCAAGAATCTTCATGTCGACGCTAGCCCTAAAGCTATTTCGGAGAGAACCAGCTATCTCCAAGTTCGTTTGGAATTTCTCCGCTACCCACAAGTCATCCAAGCACTTTTCAACGTGCCCTGGTTCGGTCCTCCAGTGCGTTTTACCGCACCTTCAACCTGCTCATGGGTAGGTCACATGGTTTCGGGTCTACATCATAATACTAAGTCGCCCTTTTCAGACTCGGTTTCCCTACGGCTCCGTCTCTTCAACTTAACCTCGCATCATAACGTAACTCGCCGGTTCATTCTACAAAAGGCACGCTCTCACCCATTAACGGGCTCGAACTTGTTGTAGGCACACGGTTTCAGGTTCTCTTTCACTCCCCTCCCGGGGTGCTTTTCACCTTTCCCTCACGGTACTGGTTCACTATCGGTCACTAGGGAGTATTTAGGGTTGGGAGATGGTCCTCCCAGATTCCGACGAGATTCCACGTGTCTCGCCGTACTCAGGATCCTGCTAGGTATAAAGACTATTTTAAATACGAGGCTCTTACTCTCTCTGGCAACCTTTCCCAAGGTCTTCTTCTATAATCTTTACGTCCACTTCGCAGTCCTACAACCCCGAAGAGTAAACTCTTCGGTTTGCCCTCCTGCCCTTTCGCTCGCCGCTACTTAGGCAATCGCTTTTGCTTTCTCTTCCTGCAGCTACTTAGATGTTTCAGTTCACTGCGTCTTCCTCCTCATATCCTTAACAGATATGGGTAACAGGTAGTACCTGTTGGGTTCCCCCATTCGGACATCCCTGGATCTACGCTTACTTACAGCTCCCCAAGGCATTTCGTCGTTTGTCACGTCCTTCTTCGGCTCCTAGTGCCAAGGCATCCACCGTGCGCCCTTACTAACTTAACCTTATTTTGACCTTTCAGTCATAAACTCATTAATATTCACAGCGTTTCGGTTTATTTTCTTGTTACTATTTGATATCGTTATTCAATTTTCAATGGGCTAATTAGGTTCGTGTTCAACTTCTTTACCCGTTGAACACCTATCCTATCTTATCTAGTTGAACAAGAATCTCATTTCTTTGCATCCTAGATAATGGAGCCTAGCGGGATCGAACCGCTGACCTCCTGCGTGCAAAGCAGGCGCTCTCCCAGCTGAGCTAAGGCCCCACAAGACCTCTCAAAACTAAACAAAACGAACTCAATGGCTTCCGATTTTTCCTTAGAAAGGAGGTGATCCAGCCGCACCTTCCGATACGGCTACCTTGTTACGACTTCACCCCAATCATCTATCCCACCTTAGGCGGCTGGCTCCTTACGGTTACCTCACCGACTTCGGGTGTTACAAACTCTCGTGGTGTGACGGGCGGTGTGTACAAGGCCCGGGAACGTATTCACCGCGGCGTGCTGATCCGCGATTACTAGCGATTCCGACTTCATGTAGGCGAGTTGCAGCCTACAATCCGAACTGAGACTGGCTTTCAGAGATTAGCTTGCCGTCACCGGCTTGCGACTCGTTGTACCAGCCATTGTAGCACGTGTGTAGCCCAGGTCATAAGGGGCATGATGATTTGACGTCATCCCCACCTTCCTCCGGTTTATTACCGGCAGTCTCGCTAGAGTGCCCAACTGAATGATGGCAACTAACAATAAGGGTTGCGCTCGTTGCGGGACTTAACCCAACATCTCACGACACGAGCTGACGACAACCATGCACCACCTGTCACCGATGTACCGAAGTAAAGCTCTATCTCTAGAGCGGGCATCGGGATGTCAAGACCTGGTAAGGTTCTTCGCGTTGCTTCGAATTAAACCACATGCTCCACCGCTTGTGCGGGCCCCCGTCAATTCCTTTGAGTTTCAACCTTGCGGTCGTACTCCCCAGGCGGAGTGCTTAATGCGTTAGCTGCGGCACTAAGTCCCGGAAAGGACCTAACACCTAGCACTCATCGTTTACGGCGTGGACTACCAGGGTATCTAATCCTGTTCGCTCCCCACGCTTTCGAGCCTCAGCGTCAGTTACAGACCAGAGAGCCGCTTTCGCCACCGGTGTTCCTCCATATATCTACGCATTTCACCGCTACACATGGAATTCCACTCTCCCCTTCTGCACTCAAGTTAAACAGTTTCCAAAGCCTACAATGGTTGAGCCACTGCCTTTCACTTCAGACTTATCTAACCGCCTGCGCTCGCTTTACGCCCAATAAATCCGGACAACGCTCGGGACCTACGTATTACCGCGGCTGCTGGCACGTAGTTAGCCGTCCCTTTCTGGTTAAGTACCGTCACTGTGTGAACTTTCCACTCTCACACACGTTCTTCCTTAACAACAGAGCTTTACGATCCGAAAACCTTCTTCACTCACGCGGCGTTGCTCGGTCAGGGTTCCCCCCATTGCCGAAGATTCCCTACTGCTGCCTCCCGTAGGAGTCTGGGCCGTGTCTCAGTCCCAGTGTGGCCGATCACCCTCTCAGGTCGGCTATGTATCGTGGCCTTGGTGAGCCGTTACCTCACCAACTAGCTAATACAACGCAGGTCCATCTGGTAGTGATGCTCTTGCATCTTTTAACATCTTACCATGCAGTAAAATGTCTTATGCGGTATTAGCTATCGTTTCCAATAGTTATCCCCCGCTACCAGGCAGGTTACCTACGCGTTACTCACCCGTTCGCGACTCACTGATGAAATTGTAGCAAGCTACGGCTTCATCGGTGCGTTCCACTTGCATGTATTAGGCACGCCGCCAGCGTTCGTCCTGAGCCAGGATCAAACTCTCATATAAAGTTTGAGCTCTCACTCATTTCTGTCACTGACAGATTTATTTTTCTTTTGTTTGACGGACTGTCTCTCAACAGTCGCCTGCACATTGGTTCGTCTTGTTCAGTTTTCAAAGGTCTTTATCGCCCTCAAGCGACAACTATCTTAGTATATCACCTCCTCCTCTTCTTGTCAATACTTTTTTTCATCTTTTTTTATTTTCCTCTAGCTTTTTCTTTCATCGTAATCTTGTAAGTAGGTCCGTAACTCCCGAAGCATCGCTTGGCGTCCTTGAAACCGTTCATCTGCTAGTAAGCGCTCATACTGTTCTTGTTTCTCTGGACTTAGCTGTTTTTGATAGCTCTTTAGTTGGTCTCGGAGAATCACCAATTCATCCAAATAGAGTTCTTTCAGGCTGAGCTTGTGACCTATCTCGCTCACTTCCTCATAGACTTGACGGTCTAGTTTGCGCTTTTGGCTTTCTTGTTTACGCAGGATGTCCTTGATGTGATTACGGAACTTGGTCTTATAGTAAACATAGAGACGACTTTCTGACTCTACCAGTTGCGGAAAGCGACTCACCAACTCATATAAGACCAGCATCCCTTCTTGGTCCCAATCACTTAACTCCCACAGGTGGACATAATATTCCCGGCGACACTTCAGTACGATCCCTCTCACTTTGTCATACAACTCCTTGAAGTCCATTTCATAACCCTCCTTTTTTCTTTAGTATAACAAGGAGAGGAACATTTGACTTCCTTCTTTTCTCTTCCGACTTCTATTTGTGCCTTTCTGACAACCTTAGCCCAAGCAATTACACTTCTGGGATAAATTGTGAACGTTGAGAGAGAAGAGGTTATCTCTATATCGAAAAATTGTATTCATTCTCTCCATTTAAATTTATACAGTCCTCTATACGAATTTGTTTCTGCCGAAGAATCCTCACAGAGATTACGAAATTTAAATAACGCCTGCTTACGAAATTGCTTTTATAGGAAAAGCAATTTCGTAAACAAGCGTCTACGGTGATTATCATAAGATGAGTGTTCCCGCTAGGAAAATCCTAGCGGTAGACCAGAGCTAGACTAAGAGTAACTTGACTCCATCATCATAACACTCAACAAAATTGATAAAAATTATACTAATTCAATGATAGCCATTGGCGCTGCATCACCACGACGTGGTTCAGTTTTAAGGATACGAGTATATCCTCCTTTACGTTTTGAATAACGAGGTGCTAAATCAGAGAATAGTTTTTGAAGGGCAGTAGTTGAAGTATATTTTGCTGTTTCTTCATCGTGGCTTCATAGATGGTCACGCTTTTTCGCTCACATAAGTCCCGTATGATTCTTCCGATACTTGCTTTGTATCTACCGTAAATGAGCTGACGACGATACTTGGGGGACGAAAACAATATGATATTTACAATTCCACTTGGTATGTGATAAGCTTTCATTAGCCTCTCTCATGGACTACCTCTTTTGTGATAGTTAGTAGTGGCAGGGAAACCACTTCTATATTGGCATTTTAGGAGGTTCTTTTCTTACCACGATAAAAGCTAACCGGAACTACTAGTACAGCTAGTGGTTTGCAAGAGACAATAATGCAAGAGAGGACGAACTTCGTCCTCTCTTAATGTTAACTGATATCAAACTTACTACAGTTGACAATGAGCCATTTTTGTATTTTAAACTTATTCTGGCTTTTGCTCTTCCATTTGGGATTTCACTTCATCATAACTCAAAGCATGCGAAGAACTTACACTTGGTTCATCAGGCATTTCGCCAGTTTCATACAATGATTTAATTTGATGACTATCAAGTGTTTCGTATTTAAGAAGAGCTTCTGCAATCAATTTATGCTTTTCACGATTGGATTGGATAATTTCTGCTGCTTTGTTGCGCGCTTCATTAAGCAAATTACGTACTTCCTCATCAATTTCATATGCAGTCTGCTCGGAAATTGATTTTTGTGGACTTGCAGCACCAAACATTGCATGGTTTCCTTCATATTGAACTGGACCGAGTTTTTCACTCATACCATACTCTGTTACCATCGCACGTGCCATTTGTGTAGCTTGCTCAAAGTCATTTGAAGCACCTGTAGTTTGGACATTGAAAATAATTTCCTCAGCAACACGTCCTCCCATCAATCCTGCAAGTTGTTCCTTCATATCTTCTTTAGATAAAAGAGTTTGATCTTCTTTCGGGAGAGCAATCATATATCCACCCGCACGACCACGAGGTACAATAGTTACCTTGTGAACAACACGTGCATTTGATAAAACAAGCCCAACAATTGTATGTCCTGCTTCATGATACGCAACAATTTGACGATCACGTTGTGAAACTGTCTTATCTTTTTTAGACGGTCCTGCGATAACTCGGTCCTCTGCTTCATCAATATCAGAAGCATCAATAACTTTTTTATTCCGACGTGCTGCAACAAGAGCCGCTTCATTTAAGACATTTTCCAAGTCAGCACCAACAAAACCAGGCGTTTGTTGAGCAACTAGTTCTAAGTCAACATCTTCTGCAAGAGGTTTATTTCTAGCATGAACACGCAGAATAGCTTCACGACCCTTCACATCAGGCTGACCAACCAAAACTTTTCGATCAAAACGACCGGGACGAAGAAGAGCTGGGTCTAAAACATCACTTCGGTTAGTAGCAGCAATGACGATAATTCCTTCATTACCTTCAAAACCATCCATCTCAATCAAGAGTTGATTAAGGGTTTGTTCGCGCTCATCATTTCCTCCACCGAGACCGACACCACGTTGACGACCAACAGCATCAATTTCATCAATAAAGATAATCGCTGGAGCTGCCTTTTTTGCATCTTCAAAAAGAGAACGAACACGACTAGCACCGACGCCAACAAACATTTCAACGAAATCTGAACCTGAAATACTAAAGAATGGAACACCTGCTTCTCCAGCAACAGCTTTAGCAAGAAGGGTTTTACCAGTTCCTGGAGGACCTTCAAGAAGAACACCAGCTGGTATACGAGCCCCTAGTTTTGTATAACGTTTAGGATCTTTTAAAAATTCAACAACTTCAACTAATTCTTGTTTTTCTTCTTCCGCACCTGCTACATCAGAAAAGCGCACCTTTATATCTTCTTTATTTGTCGCACGAGCTTTATTACGTCCAAAACTCATAGCTCCACGCGCTCCGCCGCCTCCGCCTTGGTTCATCATAGAAAACAGGAAGAAAGCAAAGATAGCAAATGGCACCAGAGTAGTCAACACCTGAATCCACACACCGCTTGAACTTTCACGTTTAATAGTGATTTCAGTTCCCTTAGCTGAAGCTAATTTTTGTAATTCAGATACTGTTAAATCTGAAGGCAAAATAACACTAGTAAAGCGACTTACAGATGTAGAAGAGGGAGTAAAAAACTGAATACCCGTGTTATCTTTTACTTTCTTTTCTTTCTTATAAGTACCTGCAACTTCAATAACACTACCATTTGGTTGATAGCTAATATCCTTTACATTTCCATTTTTAATTTCTTTAACTAGCTCAGTATAGTTAATTTGTTGACTACGACCTACAGAACTTCCAGCTGAAAAATACTGAAAACCTGTAATAACAACAACAATAATTAAAATATATAAGAAAGGATTTTTTATAAAACCATTATTTTGTTTATTTTTCATCTATCTATCAATATACCTTTTTATTTTGTATAAACTTCTTCTTTTAAAACACCTACATAGGGAAGATTCCGATAATTTTCATCAAAATCAAGACCATAACCGACTACAAATTCATTTGGAATCGTAAAGCATGTGTAATCTGCTTCAATATTAACTTTTCGCCCTTCAGGCTTATCCAAAAGTGTGGCAATTTTAACAGATGCAGCCTTTTTTTCTTTAAATAATTCACAAAGACTTTTCAATGTTTTTCCTGTATCGATAATATCCTCAACAAAAAGAATATGACGTCCAGTAACATCTTGATCAATGTCTTTTATGATATTAATCACACCACTACTAGCAGTTCCGCCATGATAGCTTGACACTAACATAAAATCCATTTCAATGTGGGTATCAACATGCTTTATCAGTTCTGCCATAAAAGGAATAGAGCCCTTGAGAATTCCTACAAAAATAGGATTTTGCCCCTCATAATCACTAGTTAATTGAGCCCCTAGTTTTTGGGCTGCTGTTACGATCTCATCATGTGAAACCAAAACTTTCTTAATGTTTTGTTCTAGCATCTCTTTTACCTATCTAAATTTTGTATATAAAGTTTGTTATACATTATATCATTTTTTTGACTCTTACTCAAATCACTTGTTACGATTCCAGCAATTGCTAAAATTTTTCCATTTTGCTCAATAATAATAGCATTTTTTCTTTGATCTATAGGGATTTTTTGATTAATAAAATAACGACGAAGCTTTTTATGGTGTTGGTTCAAAATAATTTCATCTTGTTCTTTTCTATGTCGAAGTAAAACTTCTGTTTCACGTGAAACAAACACTTCTTGGATTTCTTTGCCACGAAGTTCTTTTCCAAAAGAAAAGCGATAATGACCATATTCCACAATGTCGTTATATTTTAACAAAATTGAATCTTCTTTTAAATCAGACTGTGGACTGATTTTACGAATCTCAAAATAATCATAATTTTTATATAATTCATAATCTGATTTAATCAATTGAGAATAGTTAGATTTTTTATTCAAAATAGTTAAAAGATCAGCGAACTGTGCTTTGCTTACTTGTAAATCAGGAAATTTCTTTAAATAAGTCTGTAGCAAAAAACTTTGTACACAATAAGGTTGGTATTGGAATTCCTTTACATTTGTTAATTCAATATTTTTCGTTAAATATGCTAATGCATCTTGCATTTGAGAAATCTCTGTTCCCAATTCTATTAAATGTTTTTTTAGTTGTGGATTTTCTTTTTCCAAAATTGGGAAATAATCGTTTCGAATCCGATTGCGCAAGTAATGATTTTCTTGATTTGTCCAATCTTCAAAGTGAAAAATAGTAGGGAAATCTGATTTTTGAAAAGAAAGCAACGGTCGTATCAATTCTCCATTTGCAAATTTTTGTTTTTCTTTCATTCCTGAAATATGAAATAAACGACTGCCACGCAAAATTCTCATAAAAATTGTTTCTGCTTGGTCATCAGCATGATGTGCTGTTACTAATGCTGTACATTGTTCCTCTTTCATGATTTTTTTGAAAAAAGTATACCGAAAGTCACGTGCTTTTTGTTCTGAAAATGGACCAGAAAAACTCGATGTAAAAATCTTTACACCAAGTTTCTTTGCTATTTTTTTTAGTTCTTCTTCCTCAAAATCAGATTCTTTTCTCACTCCATGATTAATATGAGCAAGTAAAATTTCTACTTCTAATTTTTCACGATACTTATAAAGCCAGTCAAACAAGGTCATAGAGTCTAGTCCACCAGAAATAGCAAGTAAAATTCTTCTATGATATTTAAAATAGCCTTTTTTTTGCACCAATTGAAAAAATCGTTGTTCCATCATTTCAAAACCTCATAAATATCATCTGCTATTTGAGAAATGGTATCATAATCAGAATGATTTGTAAAAATAGACAGAACAAAAGGAGAGCTGGCATAAACAAGAGCAACATCATGCTTAAAATCATAAGCATCCCCAATTTTATGGGCAACTTTTACATTTATATTTTTAGAAATACGCTGCTCATCAAAATTTGTTTGCGATAATGCATTGATAATATCACCATTTTGTTCATAGATAGCTTCCATCACATTTCCTGCCATCTTTGCTGAAGCATTGCGTTTTTCCACATCCCACTTTTTCCCAGCAATTTGCTTAATTGTTGTTTGATAAGTACTGTCTGATTGATTAGTAATATAATATCCTAAAATATTTGTAGCTGCATTATCTGATTCTTTTGCAATATGGTTCATCAAATCTTGAATGCTGTAGTCCTTATTATCTGATTTTTTAGAAATGCTTCCACTACCTTCGGTATCATAAGCACCTGAATAGTCATTTACAGCAGGGATATATTTTAAACCAGAGGATAGCCTATATTTTCCTTCATTTAATTGCTTCTGAGCATAATAAAGAATAAGAAGTTTTGCTACACTAGCAGAATACATTTCCACGTCTGGGTTAATACCAGCAGTTTTTCCAGAATTTAGTTGTTTTACATAGATAGAATAGTGTGTTTTATTGTACTTACTTCTTAAAATTTCTTGAACTTTATCCATACGATTGTCTGTATCAGACAGATATTTCATATCAATCCAACCTTTGCCTTCAACATAAGCATACTTTCCCGATGCTGTCTCAGCCAGTTGAGTAATTTTCACTGAATGATAAGGTAGCAGATTTGTCTTAACTTCTTTTGTTCCGTTTACAAAAGCTTGATTATAAACTACAAATGACGGCTTGAGCCACATTGTTTGAGAAACAACTATGCTTGATTGAACAACATCATCATAAATCATTCGTTTATCAGCAGGAACGAATTTTCCATCAGCGAGTTTAAATACTGGAATACCTTGTTCATTGACCTGTAATTCAGAAAGTTTAATTGATGTATTCGGAGTTAAATTCCCAGCTACTTTTTCCAATTTTAATGATGTATAAGTTGGGATTTGCTCATAAACATTTGGATTTGTTGGAAGATTAGTATAATAGTTACTGTATATCGTACTAGTGATTTCATACTGTTGCTTTGCAGTCAGTTCTACATCTTGTTCTGTACTTACTACTATGTTTGCAGTGAAAAATGCCGGCAACAATAATAAAAATAATAACTTACGCATAATCTCCCCTTTCCTTTTTGAACTCTTCTAATTTCAAAGCTTGATTCTTTTTGGACAACTCTTCTAATTTTTCATCTGAAAACTCCAAAAATTGTTCAACTGTTTGTAATAAATTTTCCATTTTTACTGTGGCAACAATCCTGGGATTGTATAAACACGTTCTCCTTGCTTAGAATAATAGTATTTGGCGCGTGCATACTTAGCAGCATATTCTTCATCTTTTAATTTATTAGCAAAAGCTTTTTGAGATTCTTTTTCGTTACTTATTTCTTCATATTTCTTTTGCAAATGTGTCAATTGTGATCGACGTTCTAGTAAATTTTGATAACTTTGAATCAAATTAAATGTCGGTAAAATAAACAATAAGATGACCAAAATCAATACCCAACCCATAAAGCGATTCTGTTTTCTTCTTTCCTGCTCTAAATAACGGCGATGTTGATTTTCATCTCGTATATAGCGATTATTTAATTGAATAATATTTCTAGCCATCTACTTCTACCTTTGTTTCTTTTATAATGTCATACATTTTAGCGGCGTCTTCTTTTTTCGTGCTATCTTTCATTTCCAGAACACGGACTAATAAAATTTTATTTCCAAAACGAATCTCTATTTCATCATTGATTTTTAAATTTGCTGAACTTTTAGCTAAAATTCCATTTACTTTGATTCTTCCCTTATTGGCTACTTCTTTAGCGATAGGACGACGTTTTATAATACGGGATACTTTCAAATATTTATCTAATCTCATAAAGTTACCTCAATTTATTATTTTACCATTTTTTAAAAAAATATTATAGATGAAAGTAAAACTTTACAGAATTGTAAAGTTAGCAATCTTTCTTTTGATTTTTAATTTCTACTAATTTTTCAGAAAATTGCAGAAGTTCTTCTAAAATTTTATAATCTTTTTTATTTTTTACATTAAATATAACTTCAATCAATCCTTTATTTTCTGAAATTCTTGCTTGTAAATCTGTTACGGAAAGGGCTTCAAAATAATCTTGGGTTAAGAAAAAACGTTGAGAAACTTTTTCAAACCGAACCACTACAGATTGTTGTTTTCTCTCAATGAGTTGCACAAAAACTTGATCTAAATAAAATTTTATAAGACCAATTTCCAATAGAAAGGCAACAACATCTGGATATTCTCCGAAACGATCAATCAACTCATTCTGTAATTCTTCATAATTTACACGACTGTCAATCTCATGAATCCGTTTGTAAATTTCAATTTTTTGCCTTTCATCAGCAATATAATCACTAGGAAGATAGGCATCAATTTGTAAATTAATTTCAGCATTTCCTTTTTTCCTTTTTGTCTCTTTTCCTTGTCTCTTAGCAATAGCTTCCTCCAGCAATTGAGAATACATTTCAAATCCAACAGAATCAATAAAGCCAGACTGTGAACTCCCTAAAATATTTCCTGCACCACGAATGGATAAATCACGCATAGCAATTTTAAAACCAGAACCCAATTCTGTAAAACCTTTTATAGTTTCTAAACGTTTTTCAGAAACTTCTGTTAAAGACTTGTCAGGATGATACATGAGATAAGCATATGCAATACGATTGCTACGACCAATACGCCCTCGCAATTGATATAAAGTTGATAATCCCATGTGATCTGCATTTTCAATAAAAAGAGTATTAACATTAGGAATATCAACACCAGTTTCAATAATCGTCGTTGTTACTAGAAGATCATATTCCCCATTGATAAAATCAAGTAAAGTACTTTCAAGAAGAATTTCACTCATTTGACCATGCACATATCCAATAGAAGCCTCTGGAATCAGTTCTTTCAATTCTGAAACTTTTTGCTCCATTGTGTCAACTTTATTGTAAAGATAGTAAATCTGCCCCCCTCGATCCATTTCTCTTAAAACTGCATCTCTAATGACTGTTACATTATTTTCTAAAACATAGGTTTGAACTGGATAACGATTTGTTGGAGGAGTTTC
This sequence comes from Streptococcus sp. NSJ-72, assembly GCF_014334035.1. NCBI lineage: Bacteria > Bacillati > Bacillota > Bacilli > Lactobacillales > Streptococcaceae > Streptococcus > Streptococcus sp. NSJ-72. The sequence goes on along the minus strand of NZ_CP060489.1, from coordinate 7,689 downwards.
AATAACTGATAAATCACGTATACCTAACATAGACATGTGAAGCGTACGAGGAATAGGGGTCGCCGTCAAGGTTAAAACATCAACTTTCGTTTTCAACTCTTTTAATTTTTCTTTATGTTTAACTCCAAAGCGTTGTTCCTCATCAATAACAATGAGTCCCAAATCAGCAAATACAATATCTTTTGACAGGAGGCGATGCGTTCCAATAATAATATCCACCTGCCCTTTTTTTATTTTTTCTAAAATTATTGTTTGTTCTGATTTACTTTTAAAACGACTTAATACTTCAATATTAATAGGAAAATCATTGAAACGTTCCTTAAAATTCGTATAATGTTGTTGTGCTAAAACCGTAGTGGGAACTAAAATTGCCACTTGTTTATGATCGTTTACTGCTTTAAAAGCAGCTCTCATAGCTACTTCCGTCTTTCCAAAACCAACATCTCCCACTAAAAGACGATCCATAGGATGATCACTTTCCATATCTTTTTTAACTTCTTTTATAGAACGCAGTTGATCTTCTGTTTCTACATAAGGAAAATCATTATCAAATTCTTGCTGATAAATATCATCACTAGAAAACGCAAATCCCTTTAGTTGACTTCTTTCTGCGTAAAGTTTGATTAAATCCTCAGCAATATTTTCGACCTGATGTTGCACTCTCTGTTTATTTTTTTGAAAACGCCCATCATTTAATTTATTAAGCTTAGGCGCTTTACCATCACTTGCAACATATTTAGATAGTAAGTGAATCTGATCAACAGGAATAGAAATACGATCTGCATTTTGATATTGAATAGTAAGATAATCACGATGAATTCCTGAAATTTCAATCGTTTCAATTCCTAAATATCGACCAATTCCATGAACATTATGAACAACATAATCTCCTTTTTCCAGCTCATTATAATTTTTCAAACGTTCAGCATTAGAAATATTTTGCCTGCGAATTTTTCGTTTTACTTTTTTTTGCAGAATATCATATTCAGTGATCAAAACGATTTTTTCGTCTATAAAATCAAATCCTTGAATTAAATGTCCTTTTACTAACTGAACAGTATGTTTATGAATCTTGGCATCATTTACATAATCAAGTGGAATTTCATATTCTTGTAAAGTTTTATGTAAACTTTGTAAAGACAATAAAGAATTTGATTGTATAATAACTGTATAGTTAGATCTTTTATATCGACTAATTTCCTCTTTCAAAAGCTGAAATTGACTAAAAAATTCCTGCATAGGATACTCATTAAACTGATAAAGAGAATCAAATTTTAAATTTCCTAATCCTTTATGAAAATTTGAAAAGAAGGTAGCTGGTTTATACTTTCTAAATATTGAATATGTATCTGCAAAATAAGATTGATTTGCAACAGCTTTGCTTTTTTGTAAACTTTCTGTCAATAAATTTGTTGCTTCTAATTGAAATTGAGCATTCTTATTCATAATCTTTTGAAAGTCATCAAAGAAAATTGGGCTATGTTTTGGAAGATAATCAAGAATTGTCCATTCATTTTGATAAAAATAAGACAATAATTTTCTAATATCAGCATGTTGAGTCTGTTCTTTTATACTAGTTAAAATTTCCTCTAAATAGGATTTCAACGTCAAATCTACAGTTTTTTCTATAAGATTTTCTATTTTTTTCTGTGCATTTCTATAATCTACTTTAGTAAATATGATATCTGTAGCAGGATGAATACGCACATGTTCTACATTTTGAATAGAAATTTGATTTTCAGGATTAAATAGACGAATACCATCAACTTCATCACCAAAAAATTCAATTCGAAAAGGCATTTGACTAGAGCGCTCAAAAATATCTAAAATATCACCTCGAAGACTGAACTCCCCTTGATTCAATACTTGTGATACTTGTTTATAACCTGAATTTGACAATTGATGAATTAAATCTTTTAATTCATATTCACTTCCTATTTTCAAATTAATATAAGCCGAATTAAAGTTAATGGGATTAGGTAAAAATAGTTGACTAGCAGCCACATTAACTATTAAAAATCCTGATTGTTGAGAATCTAATAAGAAATCTAGAGCTTCTAGACGAGCAAAAATCTTTTCTTGAGAAGAGAAGACAAACTCAGCTAATGGAGTATCATCTGCAAGAAATGTATATACTTTTTCCTCTCCCAACAATCCAATCAAATCACTAGAAAGTTTCTCCGCTTCACTATAACTAGACGTTAAAATCAGAATTTTATGATTCTCCTCTACACAAGAGGCCATGGTGATAGCCTTACTTGAAGATGACAATCCCATCAATAGTTGTCGAGTTGATTTATTTAGATTTTTTTGCCAATCAGCTATTTGTTTATTTTGATTAAAAAACTCAATAATATCCATTTTTTATCCATTGTATTGTTGCATTGTTTGTTCAAAATCATTAGACTGTAAATAACACTTTACAGCATCGTCAACCTTGTCAAGTGTATTTGAAATTATAGCATAATCTTCTTTTGCAAATTTTCCTAGCACATGGTGAATAATTGTCATATTATTTTTGGGACGACCAATACCAATTTTAATTCGTTTAAATTCTTGAGTTCCAATATGTTTAATAATTGATTTGATACCATTATGCCCACCAGCAGATCCTTTCGTCCTAAGTCGTATTTTTCCTACTTCCATATCTAAATCATCGTAGATAACTACTAAATCCTCAATATCTAATCCATAATAGGATAACAGAGCATGAACAGCCTTCCCACTCTCATTCATAAAAGTTGTCGGTTTTATAAAATACACTTTCTCACCATTAAAAAAGGTAGAAGCTAGTTCTGCTTGAAAAATTTTATCAACTGTAAATGTTAATTGTTTTTCTTTACATAGTTTGTCAACCATCATAAATCCGATATTATGTCTTGTTTCAAAATATTTTTCTCCAGGATTTCCTAACCCTACAAACATCTTTACCATTTTTTACCTCCAAAAAGACCAAAAGGGCTGGAAAAGTTTTTCCAACCTTATTTATATTTAATTTACATTACTTTACACATTAAATCTAAATTCCATAATATCGCCATCTTGAACGATATATTCTTTTCCTTCTTCGCGTAGCCGTCCTGCTTCCTTGACTGCTTTTTCACTCCCATATTTTACTAAATCATCATAAGACATGGTTACAGCACGAATGAAGCCTTTCTCAAAGTCTGAGTGAATAATTCCAGCTGCTTGTGGTGCTTTTATGCCACGTTTAAATGTCCAAGCTCGAACTTCCTTTTCTCCTGCTGTAAAATAAGTTCCAAGTCCTAATAAATGATAAGCTGCTCTGGTTAATTTATCAACTCCAGATTCATCTAAGCCCATTGCTTCTAAAAATTCCACCCTATCTTCATCATCAAGTTCAGAAATTTCTTCTTCAGCACGCGCAGATATGACAACTACCTCTGCATTTTCAGTTGCTGCAAATTCGCGAATTTGTTGAACATAATCAATATTATCAGGATCTGCTACCTCATCTTCACCAACATTAGCAACATAAAGCACTGGTTTTGTGGTCAATAAAAATAATTTTTTGACAATCTTTTGTTCTTCCTCATCAAATTCAATGGTACGAGCTGATAAACCATTTTCCAAAACTGGCTTAATTTTTTGCAAAACATGAAACTCAGCTACTGAATCTTTATCTTTTTGGGTTCGAGCAACTTTTTCCACACGTGCATAGCGTTTGTTGATACTTTCCAAATCTGCTAAAATCAACTCAAGATTAATTGTTTCAATATCAGCCATTGGGTCAACAAAACTCGACTCACGTCCTTGCTCACGCATAACATTTTCATCATCAAAAGCCCGCACTACATGAACGATAGCATCTACTTCACGAATATTAGCTAAAAATTTATTACCAAGGCCTTCACCCTTCGACGCTCCCTTGACAATACCTGCAATATCTGTAAACTCAAACGTTGTTGGTACAGTCTTTTTAGGAACAATAAGTTCTGTCAACTTCTGTAAACGGACATCTGGTACTTCAACCATACCAACATTAGGGTCTATCGTCGCAAAGGGATAGTTAGCTGCTTCTGCTCCCGCTTTTGTAATTGCATTAAATAAAGTGGATTTTCCAACATTAGGCAATCCCACAATTCCTGCTGTTAAAGCCATTTCGCGCTTCCTTTCATCTTTTCAATTCAATAAATCATTATACCATATTTACAGCCATTTGACTTACAACTTAATCATTTTAATAAAATATTGCATTTACCTCATAAAAATATTATAATTTTATTAAGCTATAGGAGGTAAATACCATGAAAAAAAGTTATTTTAAACAATTGTTACTTGGCTTTGTTACAATTGTTTCACTAATTATCCTTGGAGCATGTGGAGCCCAAGAAAAAACAATGTCATTCCAAAGAATTGATCAAAATTTACAATATGACTTACGATTAACTTATTATTATAAAGGAGATATTGTCACAAAACAAACTACTGATTCATTTTGGTCTTATAAAACATTAGGAGCTACTAAAAAAGAAGATGTTAAAGATAGAATTGATAAAGCTTCACAAATGTATCAAAATATTAAGGGGATTAAAGAAAAAGTTGTTTATGAAGATAAAGGAGTTAGAGAAAGTTTAGAAATTAACTTCAATAAAGTAGACTTTGATAAATTAGTAAACTTACCTGGAATGTACACAGATAAAAATACAAGAAAATCTAAAAAAGTTAGCATGAAAGCTAGTAAAAAGTTCTTAACAAGTAAAGGTTTTAAAGAAGTTACAGATGGTAAATTTGAAAAATTAAAATAAAATTAAAACGGGTGGTTTATTTGTCTTGCACCTTACGGAGCGAGACGGACTGAAAGTCACATAATTATGAAAAAAGTTCTAGGAAATTAATTTCCTAGAACTTTTTTCAATTTTCGTCCAAAATCATATCGGCTCATCATCACAATATGTTGACAATTTGTACAGCGAATTTTAATATCTGCACCTACTCGAATAATTTCCCAACGATTTGCTTTTTTGCCTGTGGATTTAATGATACAAGCATGTGGTTTTTTCATTTCAACAAAATTTCCTACATTATACATTAATTTGTTCTCACTGGTGTAATCAATTGAATAAAGTTTTCTGTGTCATCATTTGGTACCAAAGTGAATGGGCGAACAGCTGAAATAAAGCTGATTGTAACTTTTTCACTGTCAATAGCTTTTAAAGAATCAATTAAATAAGTTGGATTGAAACTAATGGTTAAATCTTGACCTGAAATACTTTCAGTATCAATTTCTTCATTCACACGTCCAACTTCAGGGGAGTTAACATGTGCACTAACTACACCATTTATAATTTCTAATTTTACTGTTCCATTTTGAGTCGCATTTGAAAGAAGACGTGCACGTTCCATTGCATAACGAAGATTGTTAGTATCAAAAGTAATTATGTTATTAAAATCAGTTGGAATTAAACGATCGGTATCAGGATAGTTTCCTTCAAGAAGCCGTGTATAAAAGCTAATATTTTCACTTCTAAAGAGCAATTGATTATTTGTGAAGTAAATTTCTACTGTTTCAATATCATCCGTAAAAACGGCTGAAAATTCACGTAAAGAACGACTAGGAATAACAACATCAAAGTTATCTCCATTTTTTTCTAAAATAATTTGCTTTTGACTCATCCTATGAGAATCTGTTGCAACTGTCTTTAAATTTTTATTTTCTGTTAAGACAAAATGAACTCCTGTTAAAATCGGACGACTTTCTTGTGTACTAGCCGCAAAAGCTGTCTCATTAATGATATTTTTAAGAACACTTGTTTCAAGAACCAAGGGATTACTTGCTGAAATTTCTTGAATACGAGGATATTGATCTGCATCTTTTCCTTTTAAAGTGATTTCTGATTTTCCACTTGTTAGGACAATCTGCTTTTGATCAATTTCTTTAAAATCAAGTGTTATATCAGGAAGACTTGATACTACATTGATGAAAAAAGTTGCTTCAAGTAAAATAGAGCCCGAAGAAGTTACTAAAAGCCCTGCATTTTCGTTTTTAATTGAAATAAAATTTTCAATAGAGATTTGACCATTAGAGCCAATCAATGTAATCCCTTCATTTGTGACATCAATTTTTACTGTAGAAAGAATTGGTATAGCATTTTTGTGACTAATAGCCCGCTTGGTGATATTTAAAGCTTGTAAAAATAAATTTTTATTGATTGAAAAGTTAATCATAGAAACTCCTTTTATTATTTTATGATTATTAAGTTAGTAGTAATAGTAGTTTGTGTGAAACTTGTGGAAAAGTTTTCAAATTAGTGTTCGAATGCAGAAATAAACTTGTTTATAAATTGTGAATAACTTTAACTCTTTTTCTACAGTTATACACAATTATTTGATTTTATTCTTTATATTTTCTATTTCTAAGCGAAGATTATCATCTGTTTCGAGCATTGTTTTAATTTTTCCATGAGCATGTATAACTGTCGTATGATCTTTGCCGCCAAATTCTCTTCCAATTTTTGGAAGGCTATTATCAGTTAACTCACGAGCAAGATACATAGCTACTTGTCTAGCAAGAACAATATTTTGAATACGACGACTTCCTTTCATTTCTTTAACGCTAACGCCATAGAAATTTCCAACTTCTGTTTGGATTTTATCAATTGGAATAACTAACATTTGACTTGCATCTTGTTTTCGAGCTCGAATAGCTTCAGCAGCAACATCAATTGTAATTTCTTTAAGATTTTTCACTCTGGCCATGAGAGAAATATCATTTAAGGCACCCTCTAAATCTCGAACATTTGAATCAAATTGACCTGCTAAGTATTCCAAAGTATCATTTGGAAAAATATAGTCTAAATCTTCTATTTTATTGCGTAAAATGGCAACTCTTGTTTCGAAATCTGGTGGGGTAATATTTTGAGTTAATCCCCATTTAAAGCGCGTGACTAAACGTTCTTCAAGATTGTCCAGATGATCAGGACTACGGTCACTTGTTAGTACAATTTGTTTATTATCTCCATGCAAAGCATTAAAAGTATTAAAAAATTCTTCTTGAGTGGAAACTTTCTTTCCTCCTAAAGATTGAATATCATCAATCAATAAGAGATCAAGGCTTCGATAAGTTCTCTTAAAGCTTTCCATTTCACCTAATCGAAGGTGTTCTAAAAAGTCGTTGATAAAAGTCTCAGCAGGAATGTATTTTACTCTGGCATCTGGTATATTTTCTAAAATTTGATTTCCAATTGCGTTTAGTAAATGGGTTTTTCCTAAGCCTGGACCACCATAAATAAATAACGGATTATAAGTTGTTGCCAAATTTTCAGAAACAGCAAGTGCAGCTGATAGTGCCCAAACATTTCCATCACCTTGAACAAAATTATCAAATGTATATTTTGTTTTTAAACCAGTTTCAATAGGAGGAAGGCTTGGTGTAATTACTGAATGATTTGTATTTGTTGACTGATTAACCTCATCCTTCTCTTCTTGAAAGATATAATGCATTGTAATTTGATTATTGTACACTTCAAAACCTGCAGTAATGATAACATCTGCTAAATTTTGTTCCCAAAATAATTGTTTGACTGTACTATCGAGAAGTATAGTAGCTTGAAAATTTTCAACTTTAATTAATCGAGCTCCTGCAACGAAATAATCATACGTATTTTTTTTGATTTGTTTTTGAGCTAATTCTAAAACACGCGCCCAAAAATTAGCTTCTTGTGACAT